>NZ_JBHLEV010000026.1:0-334 GCF_042263385.1 Bradyrhizobium tunisiense | reverse complement strand
GCTCAAGATCGACGACGGCGCGGCCTCCGATCCCGAGAACGGCTTCATCGTGGTCACGCAGGTCGGCAGCCAGACCTTCGGCATCGTGGTCGATGGTGTCTTCCATACGGAAGAGATCGTCGTGAAGCCGATGTCCACAAAACTGCGTCACATCGACATGTTCTCCGGCAACACCATCCTGGGCGATGGCGCGGTGATCATGATCATCGACCCCAACGGCATTGCCAAGGCGCTCGGCGCCGCCGGCTCCTCGGCCCATGACATGGGCGACGAGAACGGCGCGCACCACATCGGAAGCGGCGAGCAGACCACCTCGCTCCTGGTGTTCCGCGCC
>NZ_JBHLEV010000025.1:0-334 GCF_042263385.1 Bradyrhizobium tunisiense | reverse complement strand
CCTCAAGATCGACGACGGCGCGGCCTCCGATCCCGAGAACGGCTTCATCGTGGTCACGCAGGTCGGCAGCCAGACTTTCGGCATCGTGGTCGATGGTGTCTTCCATACGGAAGAGATCGTCGTGAAGCCGATGTCCACAAAACTGCGTCACATCGACATGTTCTCCGGCAACACCATCCTGGGCGATGGCGCGGTCATCATGATCATCGACCCCAACGGCATTGCCAAGGCGCTCGGCGCCGCCGGCTCCTCGGCCCATGACATGGGTGACGAGAACGGCGCGCATCACATCGGATCGGGCGAGCAGACCACCTCGCTTCTGGTGTTCCGCGCT
>NZ_JBHLEV010000024.1:0-453 GCF_042263385.1 Bradyrhizobium tunisiense | reverse complement strand
ACGACCGGTGTAATCAGCGTACGGCAAAATCGTGTGGTCCTGACGCCCGGGGTCTGTGCGTCAAGTCTTGTGGTGATGTGTCTCGTCCAACCGGACGTACGCGTCAGCCATCCGCAAGGCGACGGGGGCAATAGTGCAACGCTCCCCGGGGAGAGTACGACATAAGCCGTAAAACCACTGCGCAGGGAAGGCCGGTTGTTTGGCTTCACCTGTATGCCGCTGTGCAGAGTCTTGCTCTACCCTTCGCACAGTGGACCGTGGGTGCCCGGCCGGCACCCGGTCTTCCCTGCGCCCTCTTTCAATTGAGGGCAAGCGACGAAGCAAAGCTCGGGCGAAATGCGCCGCGAGGATGATCAACCATGTGTGCCGTTGAACAAAGGTCTCGTGCCCCGGACGCAGCGCAGCGTCCTTTCGACGATGCGCTGCAGAAGCCGGGGCCCATGCATCAGCGAG
>NZ_JBHLEV010000023.1:0-490 GCF_042263385.1 Bradyrhizobium tunisiense | reverse complement strand
GGTGCTTCCGGCACCAGCGGCGGCGCCTCGGTGACGGGAGCAGCGGCTCCTGCCGCGATCGGCGAAGCCGACGCCGCCGGCATCGGCTGCGCCGAGCCTGACATCGCCGCCATGCCCTGCTCGACCATCGCTTCCAGCTTGTCGATCAGGTCGCGGTCGTTCCCCTCGGGCTCGGATTCGGTTGCCTCCAGACCCGCCAGAATCTCCTTGATGCGGTCGATCGAGGACAGGATCACCGTCACCGCCTGCCCGGTCACCGGCATGCCGTCACGGAATTTGCCCATCAGCGTCTCGCCGGCATGTGCCAGCGCTTCGAGCCGCGGCAGGCCGAGGAAGCCGCAGGTGCCCTTGATGGTGTGGACCAGGCGGAAGATGTTATCCAGGATCTTGGCGTTGTTCGGCTCCTGCTCGAACTTCACCAGCTGATTGTCCACGGTGTCCAGGCTCTCGCTGGTCTCCGTCAGAAACTCCCGCAACAGATCATCCATGA
>NZ_JBHLEV010000022.1:0-542 GCF_042263385.1 Bradyrhizobium tunisiense | reverse complement strand
GAGGCGGTGTCGTTGTCGCCGTCCGTCACCGTCACGATCACCGACAGCGCGCCGTTGGTCAGGCTCGTCGTCTCGTCATAGCTCGCTCCCCCGGTCGGGTTGCGCAGCGACAGGTACTGCTCGACCGTGACCGCGCCCGTCGTGCCGTCCATCGAGATCGCGAACGCAACCGTGGTCGGCTGGCCAGCCACCACGCCAAGCACCAGCGTCGAGGAGATCTGCACCAGGTTGACCTGCGTGCCGTCCGTCAGCGTCACGCCCGATGCGCCGGCCACCGCCGAGAACGCATAGCCGATGCCGCCGCCGGCCGCCGCGCCGTCCGCCCCGAACGCCGGGGTGACCGTCACCAGCGCGCCACCGCTCGACGCCTGCGAGATGTAGCCCGTGCCGCCGACATTGAGGTCGTCGCCCGCCGTATAGCCGACCGGCAGCGCGATCGTCGCCGGCGTGCTCACCGGCGGCGAGCCCGCATTGGTGTTGCCTTCGTCCAGCACCACCTGCGCCTGCGCGTTCACAACCGCCGTCACCGCCGGACCGTCGTC
>NZ_JBHLEV010000021.1:0-914 GCF_042263385.1 Bradyrhizobium tunisiense | reverse complement strand
GGCTCGTCGCAGCCCAAGGCGGTCCCGCTTGGCCTCGTCACGCGCCTCGAAGAGCTGCCCGCCGACAAGATCGAGTTCTCCAACGGCCGCTACATGGTGCAGTACCGCGAGCAGCTGATGCCGCTCATCGCCATGGAGGGCGTCACCATCGCCAGCCAGGGCGCCCAGCCGATCCTGGTGTTCGCCGACGATGGCCGCTCCATGGGCCTCGTCGTCGACGAGATCATCGACATCGTCGAGGAACGGCTCAACATCGAGGTCGGCGGCTCCTCCTCCGGCATTCTCGGCTCGGCCGTGATCAAGGGCCAGGCCACCGAGGTGATCGACGTCGGCCACTTCCTGCCGATGGCCTTCGCCGACTGGTTCACCCGCAAGGAGATGAAGCCGTCGCTGCACTCGCAGTCGGTGCTGCTGGTCGACGACAGCGCGTTCTTCCGCAACATGCTGGCCCCCGTCCTCAAGGCGGCCGGCTACCGCGTCCGCACCGCGCCGACCGCGCAGGAGGGCCTCGCCGCGCTCCGCGCCCAGAGCTTCGACGTGGTCCTGACCGACATCGAGATGCCCGACATGAACGGGTTCGAGTTCGCCGAGACCATCCGCTCCGACAACAATCTGGGCTCGATGCCGATCATCGGCCTGTCCGCGCTGGTGTCGCCGGCGGCGATCGAGCGCGGCCGTCAGGCCGGCTTCCACGACTATGTCGCCAAGTTCGACCGGCCCGGTCTGATCGCGGCGCTGAAGGAGCAGACCGCGGGCGCCGCCGGCGCCTCCGAGCTGAGCCGGGCGGCGGCGTAAGAGCAGGACAGGGATCAGGAGACACACATGACCAGCAAGAAGACCCAGTCCGCTGAAGGCGCCATGGTCGAATACGTCACCGCGATGATCGGCGGCCAGCTGTTCGGCCTGCCGATCTC
>NZ_JBHLEV010000020.1:0-945 GCF_042263385.1 Bradyrhizobium tunisiense | reverse complement strand
CGAAGGCGCCAGCATCGCCAACCAGTCGATCCGCGTCAACGTGGATACGCTGGAGCATCTGATGACCATGGTCTCCGAGCTGGTCCTGACCCGCAACCAGCTGCTGGAGATCTCCCGCCGCAACGAGGACACCGAGTTCAAGGTGCCGCTGCAGCGCCTGTCCAACGTCACCGCCGAGCTGCAGGAAGGCGTCATGAAGACGCGCATGCAGCCGATCGGCAATGCCTGGCAGAAGCTGCCCCGCATCGTCCGGGACCTGTCGAGCGAACTCGGCAAGCAGATCGAACTCGAGATGCACGGCGCCGACACCGAGCTCGACCGCCAGGTGCTCGATCTGATCAAGGACCCGCTCACCCACATGGTGCGCAACTCCGCCGATCATGGCCTGGAGACCCCCGCCGAGCGCCTCGCTTCCGGCAAGGGCGAGCAGGGCACCATCCGCCTGTCCGCCTATCACGAGGGCGGCCACATCATCATCTGCATCGCCGACAACGGCAGAGGCCTCAACACCGAGAAGATCAAGGCCAAGGCGATCTCCTCGGGTCTCGTCACCGAGGCCGAGCTCGAGAAGATGAGCGAAGCCCAGATCCACAAGTTCATCTTCGCGCCGGGCTTCTCGACCGCGGCCGCCATCACCTCGGTCTCCGGCCGCGGCGTCGGCATGGACGTGGTGCGCACCAATATCGACCAGATCGGCGGCACCATCGACATCAAGTCGGTGGCCGGTGAGGGCTCGTCCGTCACCATCAAGATCCCGCTGACGCTCGCGATCGTCTCCGCCCTGATCGTGGAAGCCGCCGGCGATCGTTTTGCGATTCCCCAGCTCTCCGTGGTCGAGCTGGTGCGGGCCCGCGCCAATTCCGAGCACCGCATCGAGCGCATCAAGGACACCGCGGTGCTGCGCCTGCGCAACAAGCTGTTGCCGCTGATCCACCTGAAGAAGCT
>NZ_JBHLEV010000019.1:0-979 GCF_042263385.1 Bradyrhizobium tunisiense | reverse complement strand
TGCAATTGTTTGACTTGCAGCCGCTGGTCATCTCCACATCCTATCCCTGGTCGGCTCCACCAGAAAACCGTCGATCTCTCGAATGATGGATTGGACCGCATGCTGCCTCTCTTTAAGTGTTGGCCCAGCGAGCAAGACCGGCGTCCGCAATGATCTTGGCGATGGCCGCTTTCTGCTCGGCTGCCAAGGGCAGCAACGGCAGACGCGGACCACCGGCGTCGCGACCAAGCTGGCTCATGGTCTCTTTGATGGCGGCGTAGTACGCCCCGGACTGGAAGCAACGGTAGAAGGCGAAGACGTCGCGGCCAAGGGCATCCAAAGCCTTATCGCTAGTGAGCGCCTTGTCCCAGTAGTCACGGATCAAGGGGCCGGCGATTTGGTGTGCCATGGCGACGACGCCATGGGCGCCAACGGCGCGGGCCGGAACAATCATGGTCTCGTAGCCGACGAAAACGCGAATTCTATCGCCCACACGCTGCACAAGCTCACTTACCTGAGTAATAAGGCCGGAGCTGTCCTTGATAGCGACTACGGTTGGCAGGGCAGAGAGCTGCTCCACAAGAGCCGGGGTGATGTCGACCCCCGCGCGGCGGGGGCTGTTGTAGAGCATCAGCGGCAGCGACGTGTTGTGAGAGATGTACTCGAAGAAAGCCACGATCTCACGCGGGCTTGGCATGGCGTAGATAGGGGGAAGGATCATGCCGCCCGCGCAGCCCGCAGCAACAGCCGACTGACACGCTTCCAGTACATCTTCGACACGTAGGTCCGCGACGCCTGCCAAGACGGGCACGCGGCCAGCCACGTGGTCAACCGTCAATCTGTAGAGACGCGCGCGCTCAGCCTTGGTGAGCGCATAAAATTCGCCGGTGCTACCAGCCGCCACGACACCCTGTGCGCCGTTGGCAATAGCGTCGTCGATGAGCGCCTTGTATCGGGACTCATTGATGGAGCCATCGGCTCCGAACGGAGTGACGAGAAC
>NZ_JBHLEV010000018.1:0-2483 GCF_042263385.1 Bradyrhizobium tunisiense | reverse complement strand
AGTCGATCTGGTTCAGGATGTTGTTGTACTGAGAGACCAGGTTCGCACGCGAGGTCTGTGCGACGACGTCCTGGATGGGGGTGGAAGCCGTCGAGAAGGTCAGCGCCGAGGTCAGCGTGCCGCCGATCGCACCACCTGCGGCGCTCGATCCGATGGTCGAGGACGCATAGTCGTTGGTGGTCGAGATCGTCAGCAGGCCGTTGGCGTCGATCGTCGCGGACAGGTTGTTGGCCTGCAGCTTGGTGTTAAGCTGATCGAGCGTCTTGACCGTACCGTTGGTGCCGTCGCCGAAGGTGACGTTGACCGCCGTGCCTGCGTTGAAGGAGGTGAAGGTCAAGGTCTTGCCGCTGATACCGCCGACGCCAGAGGTGCGGGCCGCGGTGAACGCGGTCGCCGTCCCGGTGTTGCCGGCGAGGCCAAGCGCGTTCAGCGCGTTGCCGGTGCCGGTGATCGACAGGTCGGCGTTAACGCCGGTCGAGAGCTTGAGCTGGCCCGAGGCGTTGATCGACGAGTTGGTCTGGCCGGAGGCAGTCGCAAGCGTCGCGGTGCCGTTGGCGCCGATCGTCGCGGTCTGCACGCCGGTGGCCAGATCGATCGCCTTCAGCACGTCGTTGACCGTGCCGCCCTGCAGATAGACCGTCGAGTTGCCGGCGCCGTCGGTGAGGACGTTGCCGCTGGCACCAAAACCTGTGGGAACGCTGGGAGCACCGGTCGAGCCCGGGATCGGCGCGTTCTTGAAGGTGATGACGTGACCGTTGACGTTCAGCGTCGAACCGTCGGTGATCGTCGCACCGAGCGAGGCTGCGGTCGTGGTCCGGTTGACGGACACCGTGGCGTTGCCGCCGCCGACCGATGCGCTCAGGCCAAGAGACTTGAGCAGGTCGGCCTTGCCGGTGACGCTGAGATCCGCACCCGTCGAGCTCCTCAGAGTGACGGCACCGCCGCCGACGCTCGAAGCGGTCTGGTTGTTGCTCGTCGCAATCGTCGCAGCACCGGCGCTGATGGAGACCGTCTTGACGCCGCTGGCGAGATCGACCGCGGTCAACAGGTCGTTGACGTTCGCAGTCGGGGTGCCGGCCGTGCCGAGATAGATGGTGGTGTTGCCGCTGCCGTCGGTGACGAGATTGCCGCTGACGCCCGAGCCGGTCGGAACGCTGGCCGCCGCCGGAGCGGAACCGCTGCGGAAGGTGATGGTCTTGCCGTTCACGGTCAGCGTGTCGCCGTCGGCGGGCTGAGCGTTGCTCGCCAGACCGGTTGCGGTCGTGCCGTTGGTGGCGATCAGGGTGATGGTGCCGGTCAGGGCCGTGGTGCCGTCGCCGGCCGTTGCCGCGGTGCCCGCGAAGGCGCCGATGGTGGCGCCGAGCGTCGTGGTGCCGCTCGCAGCCGTCGTGCCGCCGGCAGCGCCGCTATACAACACGTTGCTGCTCGCCGTCGCGCTGGCGAAGCTCGTCGTGCCGCGCAGGTCGGCCGACGTCGCACCGGAGATGGTGGTCGAGACGTTCGACTTGGTGGAATAGCCTACCGTGGTCTGCAGCGCCTGGTTGGCGATCGACTTGGCGCTGTCGATCAGCTTCTGCAGCGAGGTGATGCCGGTGTTGGCAGCCTGCAGCACCTGCACGCCGTTGGCGATGCCGTCGAGCAAATTGTTGATGTCGCTGGCGCGGTTGTCGAGCGACTGTGCCGTGAAGAAGTTGGTGGGATTGTCCAGGGCCGAGTTGACGCTCTTGCCGGTCGACAGACGGCTCTGTGTGGTGGCGAGGAGGTCAGCGGTGGACTGGAGGGAGAGCAGGTTCTGACGAACCGACGAGGAGAGGACGATACCGGACATTGAGTGTTACCCTTCTGGTACGCAACGCAACAAACAAACTTCGATTAGGATTAATCGATGCCGGGACGGTGAACGCAGACGGCTAACAAAGCATGAAGCGTGTCGCGGCAGTCCTTGCCCGGATTCACCATACGCGCGTTCGGAGCCGGATCGTGCACGCCTATATCGTCATGATAGGATGATGCTTTTTGGTGCAGCGACGAGGCATTTGCGACTTATCAACCATAACTCAGAGTGAGCAATTCGCTGCATCCGAACGCATCCACTCCGGCCTCGCCGAGCGGCACCTTGATGCCGTTGCAAAAAGAAAGCGGCGGGGCCGAAGCCCCGCCGCCGTGATCGTCTTGCGATGTCGTCCGCTTGTTAGCGGAGCAGCTGGAGCACGCTCTGCTGCGACTGGTTGGCCAGCGACAGCGCGGAGACCGCGATGGACTGGCGGGTCGACAGCGCCTGGCTGTTGGCCGCTTCGGTGTTGGTGTCGGCCAGGGTCAGGTTGGCCGAACCGGTCTGCAGCACGTTGATCAGGCTCTTGTTGAAGTCCTGACGAACCTGCACCACCGAGAGGTTCGAACCGAGGGCCGAAGCTTCCGAGCGCAGCGTGCTCGACGCGGCGTTCAGGTTGGTCAGCACCTTGTTGGTGGCAGCGTTGTCGATA
>NZ_JBHLEV010000017.1:0-20597 GCF_042263385.1 Bradyrhizobium tunisiense | reverse complement strand
GTGCGCGACGCTCTCGCTCACGGTTGCCCGCCCTGCGAAGCTCTTCGCGCCGATGCAATCAGCGTCCACCGCCGCCCGGCCCGCGTTCGTGACGATCGCGATACGCCCCTCTTCCTTGGGCCAGGTTGCCGCGACACATACGCCCTTTCCGAATTTCGGTAAAGTAGAATGTTTTTCGCGGCGTGCGTTGACCTAGGGCTTGCGTGTTTTGCCCGTCGGGCAACGCAAGGGATTGTACTTTTTGCCGAGTGGAAGGAGCGCAATCCGGGGCGACGAGAAGCGTTCAGCTCATCGCAAAGGCGGTCATGTTCAAAGCCGCTCTTTCAGCGACGCGCTAGGAGGCACTCAGCTTCACTCTTGATTGCGGGATGCAGTCCCGGCGAAAGGCTTTACACAAGCAAACGCCGCCCGCTTGAAATACCGCGCAGGCGGCGCCTGATCAACTCGGGAGGGTGAGAGTAAAATCCCGATACCTGTTGGTCTCCACGCGGAGGCCGTAAGTTCAGCCTGTTGGAGATGAAGCCCTAAAGCGGCGCAAACAGTCCCGGTGAGGTCAGCCACTTGTTGACCTCTCCGGCCACATCGATCTGCCGGGCTTTGCTCAAAAGCTCCGTGCGGCGGATGCCAGCGGGCATCCCTTCGGCCTGCTGACGAAGGTTGAGTGCCTCTTGCGCCATGCGGTATTCGAATGTCGATGATGGTTCTGGGGATCGTCGAGCCGGCATTTTGATGCTCCGCTTCGAGGTTGAGCGGGAGCGCAACTCGCGTCCACACCACCGATAAATGCTAAGGGCCGCTCGGCGGTAACGAGACAATGCGCCCTTATCTCCCGAATAGCGAGGGCTTTGTTCCGTTCGCGCAGGAACTATCGGAAAACAGCCCAGGGCTCGCCGCTGGCTGGATTACTTGTCATCGCTAGAAGGGCGGTTTGAACGATCAACGCGAACAGTTCTGAATTCCATAGGCCCATCAAGCAGGCGCTGCTTTCTCTTCGATTGGTCGTTGGAACTCGCGGAACTGTCGGCCCTGTCATCCAGTACCGCACCGGCCAGATGAAGAGCACGCTTTCGTTGGCGGACCACTCGGCCACCTTTCGCAGTTTCTTTCGTCATTCATCCGGCCTTCTGAATTGGAGTGCGACGTTCGGCACACGTCCGAGGTCGGTGAAACCTCAGCAGCCGCGGCATATATTCTTCAGCTTCGCGGCGGTTCGGGCTTCTTCCGCAAGAAACGGGTCCTTGTAGCCTGACGATGGGTCGACGCCCGGTTTCGGCGGATTTGCTTGCTTCGGGGGAAATGCCGCATCGTAACAGGAGAGGCGCGCGCCGGTGCTTTCGATCGCACGGCAGTTCGGCTCCGCGGCGAAAGCTGCCGGCGTGAAGGTGCCCAGTGCCGATACCAGCAGAAACGTCGCGGTCCTTGTTCGGGCCGTCTTCATGTTCAGCACTCCATCGCTACTTGGCTCTACCCGCCCAAGTCGCAGGCTCGCCGGTCCAGGCCGGAAGAGCATCCCATTCCGACCAGCGCATCCTGCGCTCCTCATCTCCGACCCTCACGAAGACAAAGGGAGCATCGTCGCGGCCCGTCTTCGAACCGACGAAAACCGCTGGAACGCCGTAGGCATCCCTGATGATTGCCGTGTTTGCCATTCCCGCCTCCTGTTTCTGCTCACGCCTTGGCTTGAGTTTTGGTTTTGAGTCGTGGCTTTGGCTCAGGGGGGCCGCGCCTGCCAGTTGGCGCAGGGCAATTGAACGGACCTGCCGCTAAAGAACGGCTGAGATCGCGATCACCAGCACCAGGAAGACAGGCACCAATATCGGTGGAACGAGCCACTCACGAATGTCGAATTTGACCAGATCGGACATATGACCGCCTTCTTTCGTTTGAGGCGGGAGCGCGATGCTCTCAGTCACCGATAACAGCCAGGAAGCGCGCGGTGATGCCAACCCTGTAACACCCATCTTGTCAATTAGCGAGGTCAATCTCGTCCGGCTTGCGCGAAACTGACCACGACGAGCGGCTCACACGAGTTCATCGGTCCACACCTTGAAGCTGATGAGCTCGCCTGGTCCGAAAATATGAACAATCGGAACGTCCGCCGCATCGCGGCCTTGGGCGATCAGGACACGGCCGATGCGCGGAGTGTTGTTGCGTGCATCGAAGGTGTACCAGCGACCGCCAAGGTAGGCATCGAACCAACCTGCAAAGTCGCCGGCGGCGTGGGGCGGCGGAATGCCGATATCGCCGAGATAGCCGGTGCAGTAGCGCGCTGGAATGTTCATGCAGCGGCAGAACGCGATGGCGAGATGCGCATAGTCGCGGCAAACGCCCTTTCGCTCGTTGAAGACCTCCCATGCCGTCATGGTCGCCCGCGCGTGCTCGTATCCGAACGCGATGTGATGGTGAACAAAATCGCAGATCGCCTGGACGCGAGGCCAGCCGGGCGCCGTCTTCTCGAACAACTTCCAAGCAATGTCGGAAAGCCGATCCGTCTCGCAATACCGGCTGCCGAGCAGATAGAGCAGGGTGTCCGATGGAAGATCCTCGACCGCGTGTTGCGCGGCTGAAGGCACGATTACATCGGGCAAGCCGCTGTCGCGTACCGTTCCGTCGGCAGTAAGGCGCATGCGGCCGCGGGGCGCAACCAGCCGGCTGCACCAGTTCCCGAAGCTGTCGCGGTAGGGCGTGATCGGAACGGAAGGCGAGGTGACGAGGTGATCCGGCACGACAACATCGGATGCCCGCGTGAAATGCGTTCCGACCATCGCGATCAATGGCGTGACTTGCGGGAAGTCGTAGACCATTTCGAAGCCGACCCGGATCTGCATGCTTAGGCCTCGGCTCCAACTGCGCTGACTTGAATTGGCCGCCGGTCGAGTCGTGTTGGCTCGAACTCAGGTCGGCATCGCTGCGACAGTCCGGTCTGCGTTGTCGCTGAAGAGCAAATGGCTACGTAACTGGCCGAATGCAATGACCAGTGCCGCTATGCCTGCCTGTTTTGCCAAGCCAATTGTAACTGTTTGCACATTGTGGCCTGGACGCGCAAAGCGACGGCCGGGATGGGCGATAGGAGTGGTCTCGGGTATCGCCTCCGCCTTCCTCAATGCCTCACCACCAGCACGGAACACTTCGCGTAGCGCACGACGTGGCCGGCGTTGGAGCCGAGGAAATAGGTGCGCATCGCCGGCCGGTGTGAGGTCATCACGATCAGATCGGCCTTCATGTGCACCGCTTCCTCCAGAATTTCGTGATAGATGCCGCCCTGGCGCACCACGCTGGAGATCCGCGCCTGCTCGATGCCGGATTCGCGCGCGACGATGGCGAGCGCCTCTTCCGACGTCTGGCGCTGCTGCTCGTCGAAATCGGCCGGCACGTATTCGGCCAGCATCACCGGCGTCATCGGCAGCACGTTGAGCAGGCGCACCTGGCCGTTCCAGGTCTGCGACAGGGTTGCCGCGGTCGCGATCGCCGGCTTGGCCAGATCGGTGTCGGCGAGGTCGATGGGCACGAGGATGGACTTGAACATCTGCGCCTCCAAATCTTCCAGTCAGCACGTCTTGTCGGCACGTCGCGCGGTCACCCCGATCGAAGCAGCCTGGGACTGGTGAACAGCACCAGCTTGCCGCGGCGGTAGGCGACGTCACCCCAATCCTTGACGTCAAAGTCCAAGATCGCAAGCCCTGCAGTGGGAAGATTGTCGGCGAGCGCCCTGGCGCCATCAGGATCGCCGCCACCCATCAGCATCAGCGCGGCTTCGTGCATGCCGGGGTTATGCGCGACCAGGAGCAATTGCTTGGGGTCGGCAGGCGCCGTTGCGGTGCGAATTGATTCCAGGATCTGCGCGGGATCGGCGCCGTAGAGTTCCGGCAAAATCTCGACCTGCGGCGTCGGGACGCGGTCCTTCATCGCCTCCCATGCGATGTCCCAGGTCTGCCGGGCCCGGACCGCGTGCGACACCAGCACGGTGTCGGGGAAGGGCGGATGGGTGGCCATCCAGTCGCCGATCCGGGCGGCGTCCTTGTGGCCGCGATCGTCGAGCCGGCGGTCCTGGTCACGGCCGCTCGGCGCGTCGGTCTCGGTCTTGGCGTGACGCAGCAGCATCAAACGGCGCATGGCATTCCCGAATCGTTATCCGTCCAGAATAATCTACAGGCGCCGGTCGAGGACAAGGTGACAGGCGCCCATTTGGTACCAGGTTGTTATTTCCGCATGATCTCATCGGAAAACCGCTGCGCAGTTTTCCGGATCATGCTCTAAGAAAACGACATGAGCGAGACTTTCACAAGCGTGTCCCAGGAAGAAGCCGGCTTTCGCGACCGCACGCGGCTGTCATTCGACCTCGACGCCGACATCTGCGTCATCGGTGCGGGCCTTGCCGGGCTCACCATCGCGCTGGAGGCGGCCCGGCTCGGGGCCAGTGTCGCAGTGCTCGAGGGCCGCCATATCGGCTGGAACGCCTCCGGCAACCAGCTCGGCACCGTGATGCCGGGCTTTGCGCTGCCGCTCACCGATCTGATCGAGCGCGTCGGCATCGAGGACGCGCGCGAATTGTGGAGGTTGTCGAAGGAGGGCGCCGAATTCGTGCGGGCCAACGCCACGGAAGAGAGCATGCCGGGAATCGGCCCTGATGACGGCGTGCTGGAGGTCTCCAACGTCGATGCAGGCGACCGGCTGATCAGCCGGTTGCAGATGCTGAACGAGGATTTCGACACCGAGGTCGAGGGTTGGCAGGTCGATCGCGTTCGCGACGTGCTCAAGACCGATCGCTACTTCCACGGCGTGTACTATCCGAAGGCGTTCCAGGTCGACGGCCGCAAATATGTGCATGGCCTGGCGGCGCTGGCACGGCGGGCAGGCGCCCGCATCTTCGAGGACACGCCCGTCGTCAGCATCGATCATTCCGGCATCCGCAAACGCATCGTCACGCCCTCGGCGCGGCTGCGCGCAACCCATATCGTGCTCGCGGGGAACATTCACCTCGGCGCGCCCTTGCGGCGCCTGTCGGACACGTTGCTGCCGGTCTGGCGCTATGCCGGAATCACGGCGCCGCTTGGTGAGCGCGTGCACGAGCTGATCGCCTTCAAGGGATCGGTGATGGATTCCGACGGCGTCGACCATTTCCGCATCGTCGATGGCGACCGCCTGATGTGGGAGAGTCCGGAGACCACCTGGGCTGCGCGGCCGCAGCGCTTTGCAGGCGCCGTCAGGCGCCGGATCCGCTCGATCTTCCCGGCGCTCGGCGATGTCGAGATCACCGAGATGTTCGGCGGCGCCACCGGCCAGACCGTGCACGGCATGCCGCAGATCGGCCAGTTGCGCAAAGGCCTGTGGGTGGCGAGCGGGTTCGGCCGCCAGGGCATGAACACCTCGGCCATGGCCGGGCAGATGATCGCGCGCAGCATCCTGCGGGGCGACGAGCGCTGGAAGCTGTTCTCGCCGTTCGAACTGGTCTGGGCGGGCGGTGCCACCGGGCGCGTCGCAGGCCAGTTGGTCGGAATCTGGAGCAGGGCGAGCTCCGCCGCCGCAGGCTCGCTCGCCCGTTACCGCGAACGGGCCAGGGTCAAGGACGGGGAGCGCGAGGCCCGCCTCGCCGAAGCCAACCGGGCCGCCGGCACCGGTCCGCGCCGCCCGCCGCCCGGCATCCGGCCACGGCCGGCCCCGCCGCCGAAACCCGTGGCCCAAGAGGGAGAACAGGCTGTGGAACCGGCCTCGCAGGAGGCCGGCGTCGCGCGATAGGCACGAGAAAAATTCCGCCCGGACGTGTAACCTCGGCCGTCGGAAGCCCGTATCTCAGGGGTGGACGCTCCCACACGGAGAATGAGATGTTTGACCGCCGCATCCTGTTGACGACGACCGCCGGCCTGTTCGGCCTTGCGGCCTTCCGCTGGCTGAGAGGAACACCGGCCGAGGCTGGTGAGAAAGCCGCTGCAAAATTCGAGATCACGAAGACGGACGCCGAATGGCGCGCCCAGCTCACGCCGCAGCAATATGAGATCCTGCGCAAGCACGGCACCGAGCGGCCCGGCTCGAGCCCGCTGCTGAAAGAGCACCGCAAGGGCATCTTCGCCTGCGCCGGCTGCGACCTGCCGCTGTTTGCCTCCGAGACCAAATTCGAGAGCGGCACCGGCTGGCCGAGCTTCTATGCGCCGATCGAAGGCAATGTCGGCAAGACCGAGGACCGGGCCTACGGCATGGTTCGCACCGAGGTACATTGCCGTCGCTGCGGCGGCCATCTTGGCCACGTCTTCGACGACGGTCCGAAGCCGACCGGATTGCGCTATTGCATCGACGGTTTCGGGCTGGTTTTCCACCCGGCATCGGCGTCGGCGACCTAGGTTAGGCTTTCGTCATTCCGGGGCGCCCGAAGGGTGAACCCGGAATCTCGAGATGCTCAGGTGCGCACCAGAATTCGGTCCTGCGGGCCGCTCCGGAATGACCTCACGTCCCGGCAATTGTTGCCGGTCCCGGCAATTGTGCCCCGGTCACCGGGCCGGGGCTTTTTCATTAAGTCATTGATTTCTTAGAGATACCCGCATTGGCATAGGCCTTGCGACGGTCTCCCCCGACTGCGGCCCTGGTCGACCGGCCGCCGAGATCGGATTTGGAGACAAAGTTATGGGTATCTTCGATGCAATGAACACCTCGGTGGGTGGCCTGCAGGCGCAGTCCTACGCGCTGCAGAACATTTCCGGCAACATCGCGAACTCATCCACCACCGGTTACAAGGGCATCGGCACCAGCTTCGTCGATCTCATTCCCGACTCCTCGGTGCCGAGCAAGCAGGTCGCGGGCGGCGTGACGGCCAATGCGAAGGCCACCATCACCACGCAGGGCACGATCTCCGGCTCCACCGTCGCCACCAACATGGCGATCACCGGCGACGGCTTCTTCTCGATCCAGAAGGCGAGCGGCGTCGTCGACAACGTGCCTGTTTTCACCGGGGTCACCTATTACACGAGGCGCGGCGACTTCCAGCTCAATGCCAACGGCAATCTGGTCAACGGCGCCGGCTATTACTTGATGGGCGTCACGGTCGACCCGAAGACCGGCAACCCGACCGGCAGCGTGGCAAACGTGCTGCAATTCCAGAACAACTTCATTCCGGCGCAGGCGACCACCTCGATCGAGTACGCCGCGAACCTTCCGACCCAGCCGAACACGGTGGCGAAAACGACCGCGGCGGCCGGCACGCTGCTGGCGGCCGGCGGGCTGAACCCGTCCGACTTCGCCGCCAACCCGCTGCCGGTCGGCACACCTCCCGCGCCCTATGCCAACGCCACGGTCTCGGGCGCAGCCGCCACCGGCAACATCCGTTCGGCCTACTCGTCGACGACGGCCACGGGCACGGTCGCACTCCAGAACAATTCGTCTGCGGTGGCCTCGACCACCACATCGCTCGACAACACGGTCGGCACGCATCTGGCCTCCAGCATTCTCACTGCGCTCAGCGGCCAGACCCTGACCATCAACGGCAACACGATCACCTTCAATGCCGGCACGACGGTCTCGACCGTCGGCAACAACACCACGATCGGTCTCGGCGCGGGCACGACGGCCACCGTGGCGGACATCCTGAACGGGATCCAGACCGCCGGCGGCGCCGGCGTCACGGCCTCGCTCTCCGCCAGCGGCAACATCGTGATCTCCAGCGGCACCGGCACCGACGTCGCCGTCGGCAGCGGCACGGCGGCCACCGCGCTCGGCATCAGCAGCGTGACCCGCGGCGGCAACGTGCTGTCATCGCCCGCGATCTCGGGCGCGACAGTGCTGAGCGGCAGCGCGACGGCCGGCGGCGCCCAGGTGCTCTCGTCCAGCTTCGTCGCCGGCGACACCATCACGGTCGATGGTCAGACGCTGACCTTCATGGCCGCCGGTGCGGTGGGCAACAACCAGATCAACGTCACCGACAACATCACGACGCTGCTCGGCAAGATCGACGCCTTGGCCGGCGCATCGGGATCGTCGGTCAGCAGCGGCGGCGTCATCACGCTCAACACCGGCACCGTCTCCAACCTGTCGGTGTCCAGCTCGAACAGCGCCGCCTTCGCCGCGCTCGGCTTCACCTCGACCATCACCAGGAACCGCGACGGCGGCGGCACCGCCGGCACGGGCGGCGTGATCGGCAACGACATCGCGACCTTCACCAAGGAATCGATCAGCGGCGGCGCCGTGACGGCCTACAACGCCGCTGGCACGCCGGTGAACCTGCAATTGCGCTGGGCCAAGACCGACAGCGCCTCGCTGGGCGCGGGTCATTCGGACAGCTGGAACCTGTTCTACCAGACCGACCCGAACGCGACCGGCACGACCGTCGGCTGGGTCAATACCGGCCAGACTTTCACCTTTGCCAACGACGGCTCGCTGACCTCGCCAAGCGGCTCGGGCATCACCATCAACAATGTCAGCGTCAGTGGTCAGTCGCTCGGCTCGGTCGCCTTCAACATCTCCTCGGGCGGACTGACGCAATATGCCAGCACCAGCGGCGCGGTGACCATCAACACCATCACCCAGAACGGCTACGCCGCCGGCCAGCTTCGCTCGGTCGCCGTCAACAACAACGGCATCGTGGTCGGAACCTTCTCGAACGGCCAGAACCTCAACCTCGCGCAGGTGCAGCTGTCGCACTTCAACGGCACCAACTATCTGAAGGCGATGGACGGCGGCGCCTATGCCGCGACCGAGCAGTCGGGCGACGCCATCGACGGCGCTTCGGGCACCATCAGCGGCTCGTCGCTGGAAGGATCCAACACCGACATCGCCGACGAATTCACCAAGCTGATCGTGACCCAGCAGGCCTATTCGGCCAACACCAAGGTGATCACGACCGCGAATTCGATGGTGCAGGATCTCTTGAACGTGTTGCGCTGATCGGCGCGTAACGTAACCAAAGGCGGGTCAGTGATATGGGTTTGAGTTCAGCCCTCGCCAGTGCGATGAGCGGCCTGCGTGCCAACCAGGCCGCGCTCTCGATCGTCTCCTCGAACGTCGCAAACTCGCAGACGCCGGGTTACGTCGTCCAGAGGGCGAACCAGATCGAGGTCACCACCGGCGAGTTCGGCGCGACTGCGATGACGACCGGCGTCAGCCGGGAGCTCGACACCTACGTGCTGAACCAGCTGCGCACCGAGACCGGCGGCAGCGGTTACGCCGACCAGATGGCCAACATCCTGAAGCAGCTTCAGAGTGTCTATGGCACGCCCGGCAATTCCGGTACGCTCGAAACCGCGCTGAACAATTTCACGAGCGCGCTCCAGGCGCTGTCGACCAGTTCGGGGGCGTCGTCGGCGCAGACCGTCGCGCTCGGCGCCGCGCAGGCGCTGGCGCAGCAGCTCAACGTCACCACCAAGGGCATCCAGTCGCTGCGCTCCAACGTCGAGCAGGATCTCGGCAATTCGGCGCAGGCCGCCAATGTGGCGATGAAGCAGATCGCCGACATCAACACCAAGCTCCAGGGCCTGTCGGCCAACGATCCCTCGGCCGCCACGCTGATGGACCAGCGCGACCAGGCCATCAACACGCTGTCGAACTATGTCGACGTCCGCGTCACCACCGACGGTTCGAACCAGGCCAACATCTACACCACCACCGGCATCCAGCTGGTCGGCGCCGGGCTCGCCTCGGAATTCTCCTTTGCCTCCGCCGGCGCGCTGTCGGCGACCTCGCTCTACAACATCGACCCGGCCAAATCCGGCGTCGGTGCGTTCAACATCAAGCTGCCGAACGGCTCGCAGATCGACGTCGTCGCCAACAACGTGGTGTCGTCCGGCCAGATCGCGGCCGACCTGAAGCTGCGCGACGAGGTGCTGGTGCAGGCGCAGAACCAGATCGACCAGCTCGCCGCCACGATGGCGAGCGCGCTGTCCGACAAGACCACGGCCGGCAACACGGTGTCCGGTCCGCCGGCCGGGTTCGATCTCGACCTCGCCGGTGCCATGCCGGGCAATAGTGTCAACATCACCTACACGGACACCGTGACCAACACCCAGCGTCAGATCACGCTGGTCAACGTGACCGATCCGGCGGCGCTGCCGCTTCAGAACGCGACGAATGCCAACCCGATGCGGGTCGGCATCAATTTCGCCGGCGGCATGGGCGCAATCGCCTCCGCGCTGAACACCGCGCTGTCAGGTTCGCATCTGTCTTTCTCCGCCGCTCCGTCGCCCGCGACAGCCACGACGCTGCGGGTGACCGACGACAATACCGGCCTCACCAAGCTCAATTCGGCCTCGACCAGCAAGACGATCTCGTCGCTGACCTCGGGCAATCCGCAACTGCCGCTGTTCACCGACGGCGGACAGGCGCTCTACACCGGCGCGATCACCGGCTCGGGCTCGCAGATGACCGGACTTGCCGGGCGCATCGCCGTGAACACGCAGCTGGTCAACGACCCGACCAGGATGTCGATCTACAGCACTTCGCCGGTGACGCCAGCGGGCGACACCACGCGGTCGGACTATCTCTATTCGCAGCTCACTTCGGCGGTGTTCTCCTATTCGCCGCAGAGCGGTCTCGGCTCGGCGAACCAGCCCTTCAGCGGCAGCGTCTCGAACTATCTCCAGCAATTCCTGAGCGTGCAGGCCAATGCGGCGACCCAGGCCACTCAGCTCCAGCAGGGCCAGAGCGTCGTGGTCTCGACGCTCCAGGCCAAGTTCAACTCGACCGCCAGCGTCAATCTCGACTCCGAGATGTCGAACCTGATCCAGCTCCAGAATGCCTATGCCGCCAACGCGCACGTGATGTCGGTGGTGCAGAGCATGATGAACACGTTGCTCCAGGCTCAAGGGTAACAAGTAACAGGGCTCTGAAACATGTCGATCAGCAGCATCAACTACTCTTCGTCGGTTCTCGGCTCGCAGATCCGCAACATCAATCAGCAGCTCACCGACCTGTCGACGCAGCTCTCGACCGGCAAGCTGTCGCAGAATTATGCCGGCATGGGCACCAACGAGGGCTTTGCGATCGCCGGGCGCGCGCAGCTCTCCAACATCGCCGCCTATACCGACACGATCACCAACGTCAATGTCAGCATCAACCTCGCCAACACCGCGCTGCAGTCGCTGACGAAGATCCGCAGCACGGTGCAGACGGGCTCCGCCAACACCGCGCAGGATCTCAACGTCAACGGCCAGACCATCGCGCAGAACACCGCCGCAGCCCAATTCGGCTCGATGGTCGGCGTGCTCAACACGCAGACCGGCAGCCGCTATCTGTTCTCGGGAACGGCCGTCAACACCCAGCCGGTTGCGGATGCCGGCGACATCATCAACGGCACGACCACCCAGGCGGGATTCAAGACGGTGATGGCGGAGCGCCAGGCCGCCGATCTCGGCGCGAACGGCATGGGCCGCCTGGTCCAGACGCAGCCGACACCGAGCTCGGTTCAGGTGTCGGAGGACGTCGCGGGCTCGCCGTTCGGCCTCAAGCTCAAGGCGGTCTCCTCGACGCTGACGGGCGCGACCATCACCGGCCCGAGCGGATCTCCGGTGTCGTTCTCGGTCGATCTCAACGGCGTCAATCCGAACAACGGCGACAAGCTCAGCGTCCAGTTCACGCTGCCGGACGGCACGACCGAGCAGATCGACCTGACGGCGTCGACGGCGACGCCGACGCCGCTCGGCAGCTTCGCGATCGATGCGAGTACCCCGGTCGACCCGAACAATACGGCCGCGAACCTCAACACGGCGCTGAACACCGCGATCACGAAGCTCGCCAACACCTCGCTGGTCGCGGCCTCCGCGGTCGTCGCCGGCGACAATTTCTTCAACACCGCCAGTTCTGCGATCGGCACGCCCGTCAACAACCAGGCGGCGCCGCCGGCGCCGATCAGCGGCGCGACGGCGCTGTCCGGCGCAAGCCCGTCGGACTCGATTTCGCCGGGCTTCGTCGCCGGCGACACCATCACCGTCAACGGCACCACGCTCACCTTCGTCAGTTCGGGCGCAACCGGCGACCAGCTCAACGTCACCGACAGCATCCAGACGCTGATGAGCAAGATCGACGCGATCACGGGCACGTCGAAGCCGTCGACAATCCATGGCGGCTCGATCACGATCAACACCGACGATCCGGCCAGCCTGAACATCACCAGCTCGAATACGGGAGCGCTGGGTTCGCTCGGTTTCGGCGCGACGCCCGTGACCGCCACCCAGCCGCCGCTGCGCGTGGGCTCCTCGCCCGCGAGCTCGGCGACCACCCTGGTCAACGGTTCGGCCACCACCGTGAAATGGTACCAGGGCAATGACGGGCCCGGCTCGGCGCGCTCGACCGCGATGGCGCGGGTCGACGATGCCGTGACGGTGAAGTATGGCGCCCAGGCGAATGAGGACGCGATCCGCCGGCAATTGCAGGCGACCGCCGTGTTCGGCACCTTCTCGACCTCGCCGACCGGCCAGTATTCGGGCGGGCAGGTCGCCGCGTTGAGCCTGCGGGTGACGCAGGCGCTGACCCAGCAGCCGGGTCAACAGCGCATTGAGGACATCCAGACCGATATCGCGATGGCCCAGAACACGATGAAGGATGCGAGCACGCGCCAGACTCAGGCCAAGGCGCAGCTTCAGACCATCATCGACCAGGCGGAATCGGCCTCGCCGGACCAGGTCGCGAGCGAGATCCTGGCGCTCCAGAACGCGCTGCAGGCCTCCTATCAGGTGACCTCGAACCTGGCGCAGCTCTCGCTCGTCAAGTTCCTGTAAGGCCGCGTTAAGACGCCGTTAACCATGCCTCTTTACCTCTTGGTGAGGATTGGAGCGGGGCGGAGCTGCCGATGTCGGACAAGATGCAATTGGTGGTGGCAACGCCGTGCTTCGGCGGGCAGGTGTCGAGCATCTATGCGAGCTCGATCTTCGCGCTGCAGCGTGCCGTGCACGGCATGGCCAATCTCGAGCTCAAGGTGCTCCTGCGCGACGGCGACGCGCTGATCACCCGCGCCCGGGCCAATCTCGCCGCGATGTTCCTGGACGATCCCAAGGCGACCCATTTCCTGTTCATCGACGCCGATATCGGCTTCAAGCCGGAGCAGGTGTTCCGGCTGATCGAATGCGGCGCGGACGTCGTCGCCGGCTGCTATCCGATCAAGCGGGTCAACTGGGACAAGGCGGCGCGGGCGATCCAGTCGGGCCGGGCCGACGTGCCGGCGGCTTCGCTGGACTACGTGCTCGAGATCGAGGATCCCGACCGTATCGTCGTGGTCAACGGCTTTACCCGCGTGCGCTATGCCGGCACGGGTTTCCTGATGATCCGGCGCCACGTGCTGGAGGCGATGTGCCGCCATCCGAATTATGCGAGCCTGCAATTCTTCCGCGAGCATTCGCACGATACGCTCGTCGCGAGCCAGAACCGGTTCGCGCTGTTCGAATGCATGATCGATCCGGCGACCGGCACGTACCTCTCCGAGGACTTCGCTTTCTGCAAGCGCTGGACCGATATCGGCGGCGAGATCTGGGCCGACATCCAGAGTTCGCTCGATCACGTCGGACCGTCGGTGTTCCACGGCGACATCGCCTCGCAATTCGCACCGGCGCCCGCGGCGGCGGCAGATGCCGCGGCGTGAGCCTGCCGGGATGAGTGCCGGCGCATCCCATCCGTCAGAACCGGAACGCGCATTTAACGGCGGCTCGCGCTACCACCTGCGCGATCTCTTCACACCGCTCGACACGCTGCTCGTCTCCGGCGGCGATCCTCGGCTGGCGCTCGACCCGAGGAATCGCGCCAACGCCTATGGCTGCGCGGCCTCGCCGGAGCCGGAGATCTGGAATTTCGCCTCCTCGACCGCGTCGACGATCTCGCAAGCGGCCTATGACCGCGCCGCGCTGGCGCGCGAAGAACTGATGCACAAATGCCTGTTCGACGAGGTCGAAATCGCATTCGATGCGCGCTGCGAGGAGATGCGAGAGGAGCTGCGCGGCCATCTCCAGCTTCCGCCGCGCGTCGATGTCGTGTTCTCGCCCTCCGGCACGGACTCCCAGATCCACGCCCTGTTCCTGGCGGGCGCGGCGCTCGGAGCGCGGCCGGTGACGATCGTGGTCGGGGCCGACCAGACCGGAAGCGGGACCACCCATACCGCCCGCGGGCACCATTTCAGCTCCATGACGGCGAGCGGAATTGCGGTTCGCAAGGACGGCGCGGTTGCGGGGCTCGCCGGATCCAGCATCGCGTTGCCGTTGCTCGGACCTGGGATCGCGATGCGCGCGGACGCCGATGCCGCGGTGCTGCATGCGATCGAGAGCACGATCGGGCAAGGTGTGCCCGTGCTGCTCCAGATCATGGATTCCTCGAAGCTCGGGTGGCGTGCACCGAGCGCGGCCTGCCTCGATGAGATCGCGCGGCGCTGGCCGCGCAAGGTCCAGATCGTCGTCGACGCCTGTCAGGCCCGGCTCGGCCGCCGCCGGCTGCGCTCCTATCTCGACCGCGGCTATATGGTGCTGATGTCAGGCTCGAAATTTTTCGGTGGGCCTGCCTTCAGCGGTGCGCTGCTGGTGCCCAAGGGCCTCTCGCGATCGCTCGACCGGGTCGAGGGAATAGCGCCCGGCATCTTCGACTATGCCGGCCGTTGCGATTGGCCGATGGCCTGGACGGCGCTGCGTTCGCGCTTCGAGCGCCGTCCGAACTTCGGCCAATGGCTGCGCTGGGAGGCAGCGCTTGCCGAGATCGGCAGCTACTACGCCGTGCCGGGCGCTTTCCGCGCCAAGGTGCTGGCCGAACTCGCCGCCGGCATCGACAGCATGATCGCGTTGTCGCCGTCGCTTCGCTCCGTTCCAGGCGCGGCCAGGACGGCGAACGTGGATGACGAGGAATTTGCGCAAACCACGATCTTTCCGTTCATGCTGTTGCGCGGCGGAAAACCGGTTCCGATCGCCGAGACCAGCGCGATTCATCGGGCGATGGCACGTGACATGAACGAGGAGATCAGCGGCAGCGCGGCGGACCGGCAGGTCGCCGCGCAGCGCTGCCTGATCGGCCAGCCGGTCCGTTTGGAGCGGCAGGATTGGGCATCGCAGGCCGTGCTGCGCCTTTGCGTCGGCGCCCGGCTCGTGACCGAGATCTGGTCGCCGGACGCGGCGGAGGCGGGGCGCAACGTGCAGCACGTGCTCGATCGCATCGCCCATGTCCTGGTAAAGATCGAGCTCTTGCTTGACCGTGGCGCAGCCGCGGCCGTGCCGGTAAACTCCGCGTTCGAGGTGTGAGATGCAGCATCCGGTTTCCGCGCCCATCGGCATGATTGCGGCGAACTATGCCGACCGCATCGGCTTTGCGGAGCTGACGCGCCGGGCCTTCGAAGGCGTCGACCTGCATCCGTTGCGCGACCAGCTCGTCGCGCGGATCGCGGCGGGGACCGCGCTCGCGGGCGAAGCGCTGGATCTGTCGTTGGTCAACCAGCTTCTCGGCGACAAGGATCAAGGGCTCGCGATCCAGTCGGAGGTGCTCGCCTTCCATCAATTGTTTCGCACGCCGAGCGCTGCTCCGAAACCGGGCCTGCGCGTGCTCGCGCTTGCAGCCGACATCGATATGGGCGGCAACACGCCGATCGATTTTCTGCTCGAAGGCTCCGACGTCGAGCTGTTGACGCTCTACGTTATCAAGGGCGTCGGTCTGCCGGAGAATTTGCCCGAGCACGACGTTGCCATCGTGGTCGCCTCCGATTCCGAGGAATGCCGCGAGGCGCTCGCCTTGATCGCGAAGGCCGCGCCGCACTGGCCGCGACCGCTGCTCAATCGTCCCGACCGCATCGGCAATCTCGATCGCGACAAGCTATATCGGCTGCTGGCCGGCGTGCCGGGCCTCGACATTCCCGCGACCATCCACGCGACGCGCGCGCAATTATCGGATCTTTCGCGAGAGCAGATCGTTTGCGTGGACATTGCGGATGAGCTGCGCTTTCCGATGATCGCGCGGCCGCGCGGCTCGCATGCCGGCGTCGGGCTCGCGAAGCTCGACGATGCGGCTGCGCTCGCAGCTTATCTTTCGGGGCGGGACGAACAGGATTTCTTCGTCGCGCGCTTCGTCGACTATGTGAACCCGGACGGGCTTTACCGCAAATATCGTCTCGCGATGGTCGACGGCAAGCCTTACGCCTGCCACATGGCGATCGCCGACCGCTGGGATATCTGGTATCTCAACGCCTACATGGCGTTCAGCGAGGAGAAGCGGGCCGAGGAAGCCGTCTTCATGCGCGAGTTCGACAACGCCTTCGCGGCACGCCACAGACGCGCGCTCGACGAAATGAGCAGGCGGGTCGGCCTCGATTATTTCATCGTCGATTGCGCCGAGAACCAGCAGGGCGAGCTTCTGGTCTTCGAAGCGGACAACACCGCCGTCGTGCACAACATGGATTCGCCGGACGTGTTTCCTTACAAGCCGCCGCAGATGCGCAGGATCTTCGCGGCGTTCTCGACGATGCTGTCGCGGCATGCAAGCGCAGGCGAGGGGCGCGCAACATGAACGAGATCATCCGCAACGCGCAAAGCGCCACTGCGCATGCCTCGCTCGACCCGCAGGACTGGAGCGCGTTTCGCGCGCTCGCCCATCGCATGCTGGACGAGACGATCGACGGCATCGCCAACGTTCGCTCGCGTCCCGTCTGGCAGCCGATCCCCGATGGCGTGCGTGCGGCATTGAAGGCCGACGTGCCGCGCGAGGCGAGCGACCTTGCCGAAGTCTATCGCGAGTTCGCCGAACACATCGCTCCCTATGCGACCGGCAACGTCCATCCCGGCTTCATGGGCTGGGTGCATGGCGGCGGCACCGCGGTCGGCATGCTCGCGGAAATGCTCGCAGCCGGCCTCAACGCCAATCTCGGCGGGCGGGATCACATGCCGATCGAGGTCGAGCGTCAGATCGTCGACTGGATGCGGCGCCTGTTCGCCTTTCCGGAGAGCGCGAGCGGCATCTTCGTCACGGGCACGTCGATGGCCAATCTGATGGCGGTGCTGGTGGCGCGCACGGCTGCGCTCGGCACGCTGGCGCGGCAGTACGGCATCGGCAATGACGGTGCGCTGCTCACGGCCTACACGTCGCAGGCCGCGCATGGCTGCGTCTCCAGGGCGATGGATATTGCCGGGCTCGGCACCGATGCGTTGCGCAAGATCGGCGTCGATGCCGATCATCGCATCGACGTCGCGGCGCTGCGCGCGCAGATCGCCGTTGATCGCGAAGTCGGCTTCAAGCCGTTCCTGGTCGTCGCGTCCGCCGGCACGGTCGACATCGGTGCGGTGGACGACCTCAAGGCGATCGCGGAGCTGTGTCGAGAGGAAGGCATCTGGTTTCACGTCGACGGCGCTTTCGGTGCGCTCGCGATTCTCTCGCCCGAGCTCGCGCCACAGCTCGGCGGCATCGAGCTTGCCGATTCCATTGCACTCGATTTCCACAAATGGGGACAGGTGCCCTACGATGCCGGCTTCCTGCTGGTGCGTGACGGCGAGCAGCATCGGCAGGCCTTTGCGCAGCCGGCGGCCTATCTGCGCCGCGAGGCGAGGGGGCTTGCGGCGGGGGCCGTCTGGCCCTGCGATCTCGGACCTGATCTGTCGCGCGGCTTCCGCGCGCTGAAGACGTGGTTCACGCTGAAGACGTTCGGCACCGACCGGCTGGGTGCGACGATTGCGCGGAGCTGCGCGCTGGCGAAGTATCTTGAAACGCGCGTGCTGGCCGAGCCGCGGCTGGAGTTGCTGGCGCCGGTCAACCTCAACATCGTCTGCTTCCGCTACCGCGCCGATGATGCGGCCAATCGCGAGATCGTCGCCGACATTCAGGAGTCCGGAATTGCAGCGCCCTCGAGCACGACGCTGGACGGCAAGTTTGCGATCCGTGCCGCGATCGTCAATCACCGCACCGAGGAGGCGGACATCGACGCGCTGGTCGCGGCGGTGCTGGACTTCGGCAGTCGGCGCTGCGGCGACGATGTGATCGAGATCGAGGCGCCGCCGCTCGCGGCGCAATAGCACTGGTGCATGCCGGAAACGACGACGGCCCCGGAGGCGATCCGGGGCCGTTGTGGTTTTCGGGAGGGAGCGCGGTCAGGCGGCGGAGCTCACGTCGTCCTTGTCCGCTTCGGCCTTCGGATGGGCGGCCTCGAATTGGCTCCGCAGCTTCTCTTCATAGGCGATCAGCTTGCGGGCATCCTTCAGTGCCCGGTAGAGGTCGCCGTTCAGGATGTTGTTGTTGATGGCTTCGATGATCGGCCAGGCGCTCGGCACCGCGGTGACGATGTCGCGCACCAGGTTGAAATAGGTGCCGTGCTGCGTCTGCGGATCCGGCGAGATGTACATGAGCTGCACCGCCAGATAGACGAGCTTGGCCGGCGTATCGGCGGTCTGGGGCGTGAGGATGTCGCGCTCGCGCAGGATCGGTACGTTGTCGCCGTCGATCAGGAGGCGGGCGCGCTGGTCCGTGTTGGTAATCACGCAGTTGCCGACGATGATACGTTCGTGCGGTCTGAGCTCGACCTTGAGGGCCATGCCTGTTCTCCATCAACGCTTTCGTAACCGAGCGTTCGTTGCGGCCTATTAGGGCGTGATTCTCGCTCGGAATTAGTTAACGAGCTCTAAATCCCGTGCGTTTGCGCGGAAAAACCCAGTGTTTCCAATGCTGTGGCGGTGTGGGGGCGCGGCGCCGCGCGCGGCGTCCACGGCCGAATCACACGCCACCCGGCAAAAGCACGGATTTCATTTCATGTTTCGTTAGAGGTCTCGGCGCCACGGTCCGCCGTCGCTGGGTCGATCTCGATCCAAGCAGACGTGTAACAGTAAGCGTCGTTTACCAGAAAGGTAACAGAGTCATGTCCGGTATCGTTCTCTCCGCATCGGTTCGCCAGAACCTGCTCTCCCTCCAGTCCACCGCTGACCTCCTCGCCACCACGCAGAACCGTCTGTCGACCGGCAAGAGCGTCAACTCGGCCCTGGACAATCCCACCAACTTCTTCACGGCCCAGTCGCTCGACAACCGCGCCAGCGACATCAACAATCTGCTCGACGGCATCGCCAACGGCGTGCAGGTGCTGCAGGCTGCCAACACCGGCATCACCTCGCTTCAGAAGCTGATCGACAGCGCCAAGTCGATCGCCAACCAGGCGCTGCAGACCACGGTCGGCTATTCCACCAAGTCCAACGTTTCCGCCACCATCTCCGGTGCAACGGCGGCTGACCTGCGTGGCACGACGAGCTTCGCCAGCGCGACGGCGAGCAGCAACGTGGTGTTCAGCGGCGCTGCCGGCGGCACGACGGCTGCGAGCGGCACCACGACGCTCGGCGCCACCATCGGCGCCTTCGCGGGCACCGCGGCAACGGCCGGCGACGGCACCACGGCCCTGACCGGCACCATCACGCTGATCGCCACCAACGGCACGACCGCAACCGGCCTCGCCAGCAACGCTCAGCCCGCCGACGGCGACACGCTGACCGTGAACGGCAAGACCATCACCTTCCGCAGCGGTTCCGCTCCGGCCTCGAGCGGCGTTCCGTCCGGCTCGGGCGTCAGCGGCAACCTCGTCACCGACGGCAGCGGCAACACCACCATCTATCTCGGCACGGCCGGCACCCCGACTGCGAACGTCAACGACCTGTTGACCGCGGTCGATCTCGCCAGCGGCGTCAAGACGGTCTCCATCAGTGCCGGTGCTGCGACGATTGCGACGAGCAACAACCAGACCGCTTCGAGCGTTGGCGGCGGTGCCGTCACACTGAGAAGCTCGACGGGTGCGGATCTCAGCGTCACCGGCAAGGCCGACCTGCTCAAGTCTCTCGGCCTGAGCGCATCGGTCGGTGGCGGCAACGCCACGGTGACCGTCAACCGGACCACGACCGCAGCCTCGCTCGGTGCGACGATCACCGACGGTTCGACGCTGAACGTCAACGGTCACGTCATCACCTTCAAGAACGCGCCGATCCCGGGCTCGACCGGTGCTCCGAGCGTTCCGACAGGATTTGGCGCCAACGGCAACGTCCTCACCGACGGCGCCGGCAACTCGACGGTCTATCTGCAGGGCGGCACGGTCAACGACGTCTTGAAGGCGATCGATCTGGCCACCGGCGTGCAGACCGCGACGGTCAACGCCAACGGCACCGCGACGCTTGCGACTGCCTCCGGCCAGACCAACTCGTCGATCAACGCCTCGGGTCAGCTCAAGCTCTCGACCGGCGTTAACGCCGACCTGTCGATCACCGGCACCGGCAACGCGCTGAACGCGCTTGGCCTCGCCGGCAACACCGGGACTGCGACCGCGTTCACCGCGGCCCGCACCTCCGGCGTCGGCGGTATCAGCGGCAAGACCTTGACCTTCTCCTCCTTCAACGGCGGCACGGCGGTCAACGTCACCTTCGGCGACGGCACCAACGGCACGGTCAAGACGCTCGATCAGCTCAACACCAAGCTGCAGGCCAACAACCTGTCTGCGACGATCGACGCCAACGGCCTGCTGACGATCTCGACCACCAACGACTATGCGTCCTCGACCATCGGATCGAGCGCCGCAGGTGGTGCGATCGGCGGCACGCTGACCTCGTCGCTGACCTTCTCGACGGCTTCCACTCCCGTCCAGGATACGGTTGCACAGACCTCGCGTGCGAACCTGGTCTCTCAGTACAACAACATCCTGAACCAGATCGACA
>NZ_JBHLEV010000016.1:0-46757 GCF_042263385.1 Bradyrhizobium tunisiense | reverse complement strand
ACTAGAGGATTGACAGGGGGCGACACAGGGCGGCGCCGTCCCGTCATCCCCAAGGCAATCGCATATGGCGCTTTGCGCGACCTGAGCGCGCGCCTCGTCCTTCGAGACGACCGCTTCGCGGTCTCCTCAGGATGAGACTAAGCGGCATCGGTGCTCGCCAGAACTGGTGCCGCGCCCCCGGTCCTCATCCTGAGGGCCCGCCAACGGCGGGCGTCTCGAAGGATGGCCACAGGCGAGATCGCTGCCGTATGCGATTGCCCTGCCGTGATCGGCGATAGCGGCGAGCTCACGGTTCAAGTCAGGAGATCATGCTATGCTTCCCGCCATCGAGGCCCTTCGAATCGCCCCATGGCTCTCCTGCGCAAGCTGCTTATGCTGATCGCCGGCCTTCTCGTGGCCGGTACGCCGGCGCCTGCCGCGGAGTTCTATACCGAGGACCTCCGCATCCCCATGGCCGAGGCCGGGCCGCAGGGGCTCGAGGCCTTTCTGGTCCGCCCGGCGGGAGCGAAGCGTTATCCGCTGGCGCTGCTCAGCCACGGCTCGCCGCGCAGCTTCGACGATCGCGCGACGATGTCCGCGCATAAATATTACGGCATCGCGCTCGAATACGCCCGGCGCGGTTACGCGGCGCTGATCGTGATGCGGCGCGGCTACGGTACCTCCCCCGGCGGGCGAGCCGACAGTGTCGGCGGCTGCGCCAAAGCCGCTTATTTGCCGGCGGCCGCGGTCGCGGTGGCCGACCTGCGCGCCGCGATCGATGCGATGACGCGGCGGGATGACGTCACGACATCAGGCATGATCGCGGCCGGCCATTCCGCCGGCGGTCTTGCAACGATCGCGCTCACCGCGCAGGCCCCGCCCGGACTCGTCGCCGCGATCAACTTCGCCGGCGGCCGCGGCTCGCGCGACGACGACGATGTCTGCAATCCGGATGGGCTCGTGCAGGCCTTCACCACCTTCGGCAAGACTTCGCGCGTACCGACGCTCTGGGTCTATGCCACCAACGATTCGTATTTCGGCCCCGACCTCGCGCGCCGTCTCCATAACGGATTTCGCACCGGTGGCGGCAAGGCGACATTCATCGCGGCGCCTGCCTTCGGCGACGACGGCCATTACCTCTATTCGGTGGCAAGCCGTCCGCAATGGACGCCCTATGTCGATGCCTTCCTGCGCGAGCGCGGCCTCCTCGGTCGCGACATTCTGAGCCTGCCCGATTCCTTGCCGCCGCCGCGTCAGCTCAACGAGGCCGCGCGGGCCGAGTTCGCGCGCTATCTCGCCAGCATGCTGCCGCACAAGGCGTTCGCCGTATCGCCGAACGGCGGCTATGGCTGGCGCGCGGGGCGCGTCACGACCGACGAGGCCCAGCGTGACTCCCTGGCCGCCTGCATGAAATGGTCGCCGACCTGCACGCTCTATGCGATCAACGACCGGCTGGCTGAACCTGCAACAGTGCCGGCCACCGATCAGAGCGCCCGCGCGCGTTAGTCGCCGCGCGCCGGAGGCGCCGAGGTCGCGGCCGTGCCTGTTGGGCCGCCCACGAGGCGAGGGTCGGCCAGATCAAGGCTCGCATCGAGGCGCGATGGAATCGCGTCGCATCCCGTTGACGACGATGCAGCGGTCCAATTCCTTTACAGCCGCTCGCTGAGCGCCAGCTTGTAGCCGACGCCGGTGACGGTGGCGATCACGGGCGTACCGCTGCCGACGAGCTTGCGGCGCAGCCGCGCCACCAGGGCGTCGACCGTGCGGATGTCGACCTCCGCCTGGCGGTTGCTGACGACCTCGATCAGATAGTCGCGGCTGAGCGGCCGACCGTCGGCGCCGACCAGCGCCGCGAGCAGATCGAATTCGGCGCGCGTGAGCGACACTGGCTTGCCGTCGCTGCCGAGCAATTCGCGCCGGGTCAGGTCGATGATCCAGTCGCCGAAGGCGATCGAATTGTGGTTGCGCGCCGCCTTGCGATCGAGCGAGCGACGCCGCAGCACGCTGCGTGCGCGCGCGAGCAGGTCGCGCAGATTGATCGGCTTGGTGACGTAGTGATCGCCGGCGATCTCGAGGCCGAGAATGCGATCGACGTCGGTATCGCGGCGCGTCACGAAGATGATGCCCGCATTGCTCGTCGCCTGGATCTCCTTGGCGAGCTCGAAGCCGTCGCCGTCGGGCAGCTGCAGGTCGAGGAAAACGAGATCGGTGCGCGCGCGCAGCGCCTGGCGGCATTCCGCACAGGAGCCGGCGCCGACCACGTCGAAATTGTTCTCGCTGAAATAGCCGACCAGCATGGTCCGCGTCACCGGATCATCCTCGACGACGATCAGCCGCTCGCGGCCGGCGGGACGCATTTCCTGACGTGCGGATTCAACCACGGTCTTGGGTATCCTGTGTGCCTGGGACCCGACCTGGCGATCCAGCCCGTCGCGCAATGCGCCGGCATGTGAACGTGCATTCACGACTTGTTCGAGCCCCCGAAATCAGCCGCCGGAATATTAGGCGCGCTGCGACGCGCAAACAATATTGCTCATGGTCTTCAACTATTAAGTATGAATTGCCCCACAATTCTCAATCTGCGCATCATCGCTGCCGAGGGCGCGGAGGCCCACTCCCTAACATTCCGCCTCGGACTCAACTGGCGGTTAACGTAAAAAAGGCCTTCGGCTTCGGAAAGCCCGGCTGCGCCCCTATTGTCCCGCCTGCACAATACCAAACCACGGAGCAGGCGTGATGCAGGGGCAGACCCGGTTGGCTGCCGGTCGAACCGAGCAAGGCACGGCATTCAATCGTTCGCACACGCTCGATGTCCTGCGCGGCCTTGGTATCGTCGGGGTGATGGCAATCCACGTTTCGCAGGCATTTCCGTCGAACATCCGCGCGGTCGACTTCGCTTTCATGTGCGGGTGGACCGGCGTCAACGTGTTCTACTTCGTCAGCGCCATGACGATGTGCCTGATGTGGACGCAGCGCAGCGGCGAGACGAATGCGACCGGCAAATTCTACATCCGCCGCTTCCTGCGCATCGCGCCGCTGTTCTGGATCGCGATCCCGGTCTACCTCGTCATCAACGGCACCGGACCGAGCGACAACGCGCCCAACGGCATCGGGCCGTTTCAAGTGATCCTGACCGCGACCTTCCTGCATGGCTTCTGGCCGGACAGCGTCAACAGCGTGGTGCCCGGCGACTGGTCGATCGCGGCGGAGATGACCTTCTATCTCGTCTTCCCGCTTCTGATCATCGCGTTCGGATCGCGCCGCCACCTCTATCTCGCGTTGGCAATCGCGCTGCATCTCGTCAATGTCTGCCTGTTCAAGCCGTGGGCCTTCGCGCTGTTCTCGGCCTATTATGGCCCCGGCCACGAGGCGTTCGTCTGGACCACGCTGCACATCAGCTTCCTGAATCAGCTTCCGGTCTTCCTGATCGGATGCGCACTGTTCTTCTCGCTGCGCGACGGCTTCACCAGGTCCGATGCCGCGATCTACGCCATCTTCATCGCACTGTCCTTTGCCGCCGACCGCGCCACCGGCTCGCATGAGTTCAACTACCTCATGATCAACCTCGTGCTCGGTGCGCTGGTTGTCGGGTGCATCAAGCTTGCCATCCGCTTCCAGCCGCTGGAGGCGCTCGGCCGCAATTCCTATTCGATGTACCTGTCGCACTTCGCGGTGATCTGGGGCCTGCGTCAGCTCTGGCCGCTCGCGGATGGGCTCATCTCGCTGCTCATCGCCTATGTCGTCACCGCCGCGATGAGCTATCTCGTCGCGCGCGCGACATGGCATCTGGTCGAGCGGCGCGCGCAGGACCTGGCGCATCGCCTGACATCAGCGGGATCGGGCCGATCAAGCCTCCGGCCGACCATTGCCGCCACCGCAGCCGGCATGCGCTGAACGCCGCTGCTCCGTCCCTGCTGGCCCGATGCGGCTTGCTTCATTGCCGCCTTCATATCTAGTGTGAAGTATCTTCACGCTGGAGTGTGCACTATGGAGGTCATACTGCTCGGCACCGGCGGCCCGCGCCCGGACCCGCGCCGCATGGCAACGACCACGCTGATCAGGCTCGGCGACGAGAATATCCTGTTCGACGCCGGCCGCGGCGTCATGGTCCAGCTCAGCAAGGCCGGCGTTCCACTCGGCGCCATCAACACGGTCTTTCTCACGCACCATCATTTCGACCACATCGGCGACCTCTACGATGTGATGCTGAATTCATGGATGTACGGGCGCAAGGACGAGCTGCGCATCTATGGACCGCCGGATACCGAACGGCTCGTCCACACGCTGGTCACGCAGGTCTACGACAAGGACATCACCTGGCGGGATAAGGGCGAACCCACCTTCGGCGGCTGGAAACCCGTCCTCGCAACGGACGTCGTACCGGGTCCCGTCCTCGACACCGGGCGCTGGAAGATCAGCGCCGAATTGGTGTCGCATGGCGATGGCCTCGACATGCCACCGGCCTTCCTCGCGCGATGGATGTGTCTCGGCTACCGCTTCGAAGCGGAGGGCAAGGTCATTGCGATTTCCGGCGACACTGTCCCCTGCCCCGGGCTCGAGCGGCTGGCGCACGGAGCCGACCTGCTGGTTCAGTGCTGCTTCCTCGCGACGCCGGAGATCAACAACGAGCACCTTCGCCGCCTTGCGAAATTCACGATCGCCTGCGGCGACACGGTCGGCAAGATCGCGGCCAAGGCCGGCGTCAAGAAGCTCGCGCTGACCCACCACCGACCGCGCACCGACGATGCGATGCTGAACGCGCTGCTTGCGGATGTCAGGCAGGACTATACGGGTCCCGTCGTGCTCGGCGAGGATCTCACGCGGATCGAGATTTGAGGGCCGATCAGCTCGACTTCGGTCTCAGGACGATCCGACCTCGATCCGGAACGACAACCGCTCTTCCGCGTCCGGCGCAATGTGCATCAGGCCCGGCTTGTCACCGAACTCGCCGTCAAATCCGTCCGGACTGGCGTAGCCGCGCCAGGGCTCGATGCAGAGGAACGGCGCGCCTGACGGTTTCGACCAGACGCCGAGCTCGCGAAAGCCGCGCCAGGACATTTTGAGCCAGGGGCCACCGGAGGCGGCATAGCGGACCGCGTCGCTCTCCATCCGGTCAAAGATGACGGCATCTTCGGTGAAGAGGGATTCGGACAAGGGGAGCACGGTGCCTTTGACGGGGCTCGGCTCCGTTGCCGCGCGCAGCAATCCGCCCTCGAGACGGCGGACGGGAGAGGACTCCGCGCGGGTGAAGGTCAGCGCATAGCTCTCCTTGGCAAGTCCCGGCTGAAGCGGCCAGTTGAACGCGGGATGACCGCCGATCGAAGCCGGCAACGTTTCCTTGCCAGTGTTGGCGATCACTAGCGTCAGGTCGAGGCCGGCATCATCGAGCGTATAGATTGTCGTCAGCCGGAACGCGAATGGATAGAGCGCACGCGTCGTCTCGCTGTCTTCGAGCACCAGGGTGCAGCAGCTCTCGCCGCGTTCGACCCAGGCAAAGCGGTTGTCGCGGGCAAAGCCGTGCTGGGTCATGCGATACGTCTTGCCCCGGTGCCGCAATTCGTCCCCGGCGAGGCGCCCGACGATCGGAAACAGCAACGGCGCATGGCGCGGCCATTCCGGCCCCGCCTGCCAGGCGAACTCGGTGACGCCGTCCTTGAACGAACATAGTTCGGCGCCGTGCGCCTTGACCGTGGCGGTGAGCCGGCCGCTGCGAAGAGTGAAAGTGTCATCGCTCATGCGCGAGATCTACACCCCGACCTTGCGTGCAGCAAGGCGGCGCCAGCCATGCAGCCGGCGCCCCAGCGCCCTGCAGGGCAGCGTCATATTTCCGTACCTAACGGTTGCTCATTTGCGGTTCGTCCGCCGCCAGCCTTGTCGGAAACGCGGCCCGGGTCCCCAAGAACAATTCTGGTAGCCAATTGAAATTCTTCATCAACGGCCGCTTTCTGTCGCAAAAGCTCACCGGCGTTCAGCGCTATGCCGCCGAAATCGTCAAGGCGATCGACGCGGAGCTGGCGTCGGAGCAAACGCCGGCGTCGCTGCGGAACGCAGACTGGCAGTTGCTGACGCCCGCGGATGCAAGCGAAGACCTTCACCTCGAGCGAATCAAGATTCGTACCGTCGGCCGCCTGCGCGGGCACGCCTGGGATCAAATCGACCTGGCGCGCGCTGCTGCGGGCGGCCGCCTGATCAGCCTGGCCAATTCGGGCCCGGTGTTCCATCGCGACCATATTGTCGTGATCCACGACGCACAGGTCTTTCGCAGGCCGGACTTCTTCAGCTGGCGCTATCTGGCAGTTCACCGCACGATGGGCCGGCTGCTCGCCCGACAGGCAAGCATCGCAACAGTGTCGGGCTTTTCGCGCAAAGAGCTTGCCGAAGTGCTGAATCTGTCGGCAACGGCGATCCCTGTCTTCCCCAACAGCGCAGAACATTTCGCCAAGACGAAGCCTGATCCCGGCATCATTGGCAGACTTGGGATTCAGCCGCGGAAATTCTTTCTCTATGTGGGCTCGCGGACGAAGAACAAGAATCTTTCAGTCGCGATTCGTGCCGTCCAGCTGCTCGACCGCCCTGACGTTCCGCTGGTGATCGTCGGCGGCGACAACAGCAAGGTATTCCAGGACAATTCAGGCGACGGCGCCGCCGGCCTGCTGCTGGCCGGGCGTCTGACGGACGGCGAGATCGCAGCGCTCTATGCGCATGCATCGGCATTCGTGTTTCCCTCGCTCTACGAAGGCTTTGGCGTGCCGCCGCTCGAAGCCATGATCTTCGGCTGCCCGGTCATCGCCTCGACCGCCGATGCGGTCGTTGAGACGTGCGGTGATGCGGCTGCGTATTTTCGCGCCAGCGATGCCGACGCTTTGAAGCAGCTCATGCTCGAAAGATTGGCAATCGGCGCCATCTCTGATCAGGAGCGCATGAGGCAGCAGGATCGCGTTGCATTCTTTTCGTGGAAGAAATCGGCGAAGGCCCTGCTCGATCATCTCGCAGGGCCGGCCAACGTCGCCACCGCCGCTTGAAATAGGACGCAACTCGCCTTTCGCGCGCAAAAGGTCCAGCGCAAACGTGTCGCAACTCCCCCGCCCGGCACATGGTTCCATGAAAGTTTTTTGTTTTTGGAAGTGATCTCGCGCGCGCAATGAGCTTGGCGCAACATCACCACATCGCTGCCCCATTATCGCTACGTATTCGAGGAACTGTATCTCGCACTAGCGAACACCGAACAGGGATAGACGATGTCCGGCTCTCCGACGCAGCCTTATGCGAGGCAAACGATGAAAGTGCTGCACATCGCCGAGACCATTCGGGGCGGGATTGCGAGCTACCTGAACGAGTTGCATCCACAGCAACAGGCCAGCTTCGGCGCCGAGAACGTGCACTATGTCGTGCCCTCGGATCATCGCCGCGATCTTCCGGCAGTCGATGACAGCCGGATTACGACGTTCGAACGATCCGGCCGCGGCGTCGCCGGGCTATTCCACATGTTTCGCGCGAGCATGCAGGCACTCGACGCCTTCAAGCCGAACGTGGTGCATCTGCATTCCTCGTTTGCAGGCCTCGTGCTCCGTCCCGCGCTTGCAGCCCGCTCGGACGGTCCGCGCGTGGTTTATTGCCCGCACGGCTGGGCATTTTCACGCCAGACCGGCCGCCTCAGCCATGTCGTGACAAAGGCGGCGGAGAACCTTCTCGCCCGGACGTCGGACCGAATCATCTGCATCTCCGGCGACGAGTTCGACGAAGCGGTCCGCGCGGGAATTCCGGCGGACCGCCTCACGATCGTCCATAACGGCATCTCGAAGACGCGCTCGCCGCAGCCCGTCGCGGCGGACTGGACCTCCAAGAAGGTCAAGGTTCTCTTCATCGGACGCCTGGACCGCCAGAAGGGATTCGATCTCCTGATCGAAGCCGCGCGCGCGCTCGAGGACGTGCTCGATATCCGCATGATCGGCGCCTCCGTCGTCAACAAGTACGAAGGCCCGAGTGTCCCGTCCAACGTGTCCATGCTGGGCTGGCTCGACCGCCCGACCATCGAGACCCAGCTCGAGGCCGCCGATCTCGTCGTGATCCCGTCACGATGGGAGGCCTTTGGTCTCGTTGCCCTGGAGGCGATGCGCGCGGCAAAACCCATCCTGGCATTCCGCAGCGGCGCATTGCCCGAGATCGTCGTCGACGGCGTCACCGGCGTGCTTTGCGAGCCCGTCGCCGTTCAGCCTCTCGTCGACGGTTTCCGGCGGGCGCTCGATTTCGATCTCAAGGTGTTGGGACAACGCGGCTACGACCGCTTCAAGCAGTTTTATGACGTTCAGAAGACGCATGGGCATTTGCAGCAGGTCTATGCCGAGCTCCTCCAGGACGAGCGGACACCGGTCGAGGCGAAGGCGGCGCTGCAATCGGACCTCTCCAAGAATTTCTGATGGCTCCGCCGCTCCCACGCACCTTGGCTCGCGACAGCCTTCGCCTCGCAAGCCTCATCGCAGCCATTCTCCTGCCGGTTTCCGTCTGCGCACAACAGGCTCAACCGCTCGATGCCCGATTCCTGCTGGGGGTCGGCACGCATCAGGGGCTGGGTGGTCCCGTGAGCGCACGCGGCTACGTGCCCTCGGAGAACATCGCGCAGATCAAGCAACTCGGCCTCAACGCTTTTCGCGACGATTTTCCCTGGTCGGACTTTGAAGTGGGCGGACGCCGGATGGGCTTCACGCCCAGGCTCGGCAGGCTCGAGGCCCAAGTCAGATCCGGCGTCGCGCGTCCCCTCCTGATCCTTGCGTTCGGCCATCATCTGGTGCCGAACTCCTCGCCGCCGACGACCGATGAAGCGCGGCAGCGCTTTGCCGACTATGCTGCTTCGGCAGCGCAATCGGTCGTGGCGCAGCATCCGCTCTTCGAGCTCTGGAACGAATGGAACCTGGCGGCGAAGAAGGATGCCGCGTTCTCGCCGGAGAACTATCTGGCGCTCGCGCAAGTCGCGCGGCCGGCGGTCAAGCGGGTTGCGCCGAACGCGCCTTTCCTGGTCGGGGCGCTCGGCGACGATCTCGGCTGGGCATGGACGGAGAAGATGCTGCGGACCGGCATCCTTCAATATGCGGACGGCGCTTCGATCCATCTCTACAACTTCTGCATGGGCCCGAGCAAACGCACCTCGGCCGAGATCATCGACAGGTTGACGGCGTTTCACCGCCTGGTCGGCCAGGCGAGCGGAAACCCCGACTTCCCGATCTATGTCACCGAGACCGGCTGGACCACGGCCGCTTCCAACAAATGCGGGGTCAGCGAACAGGCCCAGGCCGACAACACGGCGCAGCTCATCCTGTGGGCATCGACCGCGACGCGCTGGCTCAAGGGAATGTGGCTCTACGAGCTCAAGGACAGTGGAAAGGACCCATCGGACCTGGAGCACAATTTCGGACTCTATCGTTTCGACAATTCACCGAAGCCGGTCGCCTGCGCGGCTCAGGGCGCATGGGCCTTCATTCGCACGAGCCTGAGTGCCGAGCGACGCGAACTCGCCAGCGGAGTGGTGTCGATCAATGCATCGACGGCGTCCGGTGGCAGAATAGCGGTCTGGTCCGAGACTCCGGACCGCCGTTACGAAGTCCGGATCAAGGGCGATCAGCAAGGCGCGAGCTTTGCCATGCCGTGCGACCAGACGGCAAAGCCCGCAAGCGGCGTGTGGATTCCCGTCTCGAGCACGCCGGTCCTGATTGCCGCCAATGACAGTGCCGTTCCCGCCCTGGAGATCAGGCCGGCGCGGTAGACGTGATTTTTTTGCAGACATGAGGTTGACGCGATGAAAGTTCTTTTGACGTCCACGCTTTATCCGACGCCTCAGGCCCCAAAGATCGTCGGCGGCGCAGAGATCTTCGCGCGGCGTTTCGCCGAAGGCCTGGTGCAGCGCGGTGACGAGGTGGAGGTGATCCGCGCCGCTCCATCGCCGGAGCAGGCGCCCGAAACCTGCAACGGCATCAATGTCTACTCCGCGCCGGTGCAGAACATCTACAGGCCCTTCACCGAGCAGAAGAACGTCGCGCTGCGCAGCATCTGGCACGCCATCGACGATTGGCAGATGCAGGCCCCCCTGATCGCGGAGCGAATCCGGGCTTTCAAGCCGGACGTGATGCACTCCAACAATTTGTCGGGCCTCACCACCGCGATCTGGCGCGTTGCCGCCCAGCTCGGCGTTCCCGTGCTCCATACGCTTCACGACTATTATCTGACCTGCCCGCGCTGCTCGCGCTTCGAGAAGGGGCGGTCTTGCGAGCACACCTGCACGAGCTGCGGAATTCTGACGTTTCATCGCAAGCGTGCCACGCATTGGCTCAGCGCGGTGGTCGGCGTGAGCGAGCGCGTCCTGTCCATTCACACCGACATGGGCATGTTCTCGGAGACGCCGATCCGTACCGTGATCCGCAACGCCTCCACCGAGCCGCCGCGTGCGCCCTATCCTCGTCCGGTCTGCACCACGGAAGTGACGTTCGGATTCATCGGCCGCCTCACGGAGGAAAAGGGCATCGACAATCTGATGCGGGCGCTGGCTCTGCTGCCGCCGGACCGTATCCGCATGTTGATCGCCGGCCGTGTCAGCGACGAGGAGCAACGGCGCCTCAGGGCGCTGGCGCCGGACGCACGGATCGAGTTCATGGGCTTCGTGGTGCCCGACGATTTCTACAAGCAAGTGGACGTGGTGATCGCACCGTCGATCTGGCACGACCCCGGCCCGCTCGTCGTCGCCGATGCCAAGGCGGCCGGCAGGCCGCTGCTCGGGACGCGCTTTGGCGGCATGCCCGAGGTCATCGAGCACGGCATCACGGGCTGGCTGACTGAAGCCGATCCGCAATCCCTGGCCAACAGCATGCTCGCGGTCGCGGCCGATCCGCACAAGATCGACGAGATCAGCCGGCGCCTCATCGCGGATACCAACAAGTGGATATTTGCCGACGTGCTGTCTTCGTACAAGAACCTGTATGAACAATTGCGCGAGCAACGGATGTCGCACCTGCGTGCAGCCACGACCGAAGCGCCGCAGGGACCGGCGGTCGTCGGCAAGGAGCGCCTCATTCCGCGATGACACGCCTGCGATGACACGCTTCTTGGCGATGGCGGGCTACGTCTATCAGAGCGCCGCGGCGATCATCCTGATCTTCGCGATCAGTCATCTGTTGCCGGCAGCAGACTACACCAGCTTCTCCCTCGCGCTTGCCTCGAGCCAACTGCTCTGCGTCCTGATGTTCGAGTGGCTGCAACTCGCCGGATTGCGTTTTCTGGCGGCCGCCGGAGAGAACGAAGCGGCCCGGCTGAGGTGGTCGCTGTTTGCGGCAGGCCTGTCAAGTGCGGTCGCGCTCGTCGTTGTCGGGAGTTGCGCATCCATGGTCAGCGCGCTCCCGGCAGGGATCATCGCGTTGGGTCTGGGCATATCCGTCCTTCAGGGCTTGACGGATCTCTACTTCCTGTCGGTCCGTCTGTCGGATCGGCTGGGCGTCGCGTCCTCTCTTCTTGCGCTGCGTGCCACCGCGCTTCTGGCCGGGGCCGTCGTGGGAGGAGCGACTTCAGGGACGGCCGAAGCTGCGCTGCTCGGGATTGCGTCGGGTCACATGCTGGGGCTCGTTGCCGGGCTCGTCGCCTACCGCACGCCGCTGGAGCGCGCATCGTTGCAGACGATGCTGACCGATTGGAAGACTTTCGCCGGCTACGGCATGCTCGCGGCGGGTGCATCCGTCATCCATTTGTCGGTGCCGGTGCTGCTCCGTGTCATCATCATCGGCCGGCTGGGCGCGACGGGGGCAGGTGCCGGATTCTCGATCGCGCTCGACCTGCTGCAACGTCCGTTCTGGGTCCTCAACGCCGCGATCCACACCGTGAGCTATCCCGAACTGGTCAAGGACTTCGAACACGGGACCGCCGTGAAGTCGGTTCAATCGGCGCGACGGATGTTCGAATTCATGATCTGCACGACCCTCGTGCTGCTCGGCGGCCTGGTCGGCTTCATTCCGGATGCAGCCCGTATCCTGGTCCCGCGCGAGAGCCTCGACGGCTTCCTGGCGACGGCACCCACGGTGGCCGCCTTCTATTTCCTGCACACGCATCTGCAGGCGACCGTCGCGGTGGTTCCACACCTGGAAAAGCTCGCGACCAGGCTCGTGCTGGTCGCGGCCGGCCAGCTTGCGATCGTCGCAGCCGTCGCGCTGGTCGCGGTATGGGCCGGACTTTCGCCGCGACAGGCAGTCGGCTGCGCTTCGCTCGCCACCCTCGCAACGATCCTGGTCGCGCTCGGTCCAACCCTGCGGTTCGAGGCATTCCCGCGCTGGTCGCTGGTCATGCAGGCATTGGTGGCCGCAATCCTGATCGGATCGCTCGGTGCGATGCCGACGGAGCCAGCGACATGGCTCGCCGGCAAGATCGTGATCGCAGCGATCGCGACGGCGATCGTCGGATGGCGCGGCGACTTCCTGATGCTGGCCCGCCGCGGCTAATTCGTCGCACCGGCATCATCGGATCATATCGAGCCGCTGGACGACGGCTCTGTTTCAGTTCCTGCACGGAACCGTTGCGCTCTTGTAACGCGACCGAACGGCCTACCCGGGAAATTACGGACACAACCGTCGCGTTAATATCTCATAGATTACTCGTCCACCCTCTGCCGACTCCTTGTGCAATTCGATGATGAGGATGAACGACTCGGCGCTGCACTCAGAGCCGACCGCTTCACTTGGCCGCGTCTCCGAGCGCTGCGATTGCGTGTGGCAAGCGCAAGCATTCGATCGAGTGCGCGCGGACTGCGCATATATTCAGCAGCGCGAATGCAGAAAATCTTGAAAGTGCCTTCGTCACGCCATCCTGCGCAGGCATCGCATCAGCATTCTGCTGCGACTCGAGTCGACGTGTTCCTGCGCAAGGAACCGCATTTCACTCGCAACTTGTAGCTTCGATTTTTATCTGAAATTCACACTCGACAGAGAAGGTTGAACGCAAATCCCTGCGAGCAATTTTGCTTGCGCAGAAACTCGAGTGAGCAATGTCAGACCAGACCATCCTCTCCGCCAGCGGCTTCATCAACTCCATCGGCGTCAACACGCACGCTGGCTTCGGGTGGACCGGCTACAACAATCTCGCGATGATGGTCGATGACCTCGAGTATCTCGGCGTTACCCATCTCCGCGACGCCTTGGGGACCAGCCCGGCCGCGCAACCGGTCGTCGAGGGTCTCGCCGCGGCCGGCTACAAATTCGATTTCCTGGTGTCGTCCGCACTCCCCCAGACAGGGACGGTCGGGCTGCAGAACTACATCGCCTCGCTGCAGAAATTCGTGACGAGCCACCCGGGCAGCATCAGCGCCATCGAAGGGCTCAACGAGGCCAATCACCAGCCCTTCAGCTACAACGGCAGCTCGAGCCTCACTGCCGCGGCCCAATTCCAGAGTGTGCTCTATCAGGCCGTCAATGCCAACGCGACGCTCGCCAGCATCCCCGTCTACAATCTGTCACTGGCCTACAACGATCCCCAGGGCTACAGCCAACTCGGCAACATGTCGGGCTCGGTCGACTACGCCAACGCCCACGCTTATGTCAGCACCGGCCTGACATACAGCAGCTCGATTGCGGCGACGCTGAGCGCCGTCATGTCCGCGGCGCCCGGCAAGCCTGTCGTCATCACGGAAACCGGCTACACCACCCAGACCAACACCCAATATCTCGGCGTCAACGAGACGGTGCAGGCCAAATCGATCCTGAACACGCTGGTCGTCGCCTACAAGGCCGGCGCGAGTGCGACTTACCTCTACGAGCTGTTCGACCGCGATTCGTCTGCAGCCAACACCAATCCCGAAGCTAATTTCGGCCTGTTCAACTCCGACGGAACGCCCAAGCTCGCCGCAACGGCGATTCACAACCTCACGACCATTCTGGCCGATGACGGCAAGGGCGGCCAGCAGCCGACTGATCCGCTGAACTACACCCTGAGCAATATGCCCGCGACAGGCAACAGCATGGTGCTCGGCAAGAGCAACGGCGCCTACGAGCTCGTCGTGTGGGCGGAGCCGAAGCTCTGGAACGACGGTACCGACACCGAGCTGACTAACACGGCCCAGACGGTCACGGTGAACCTCGGCGGCGTCCATCATACCGTGAAAGTCTATGACACGCTGACGGGCACCACGGCGATCGCCAGCTACACCGACGTCAGCACCATCACCATTCCGGTCAGCGATCACCCCGTGATCATCGAGATCGACGCACCGCCGACCACGGCTGTCCCGCCGGACACCAGGACCAGCGTCACCGGGACGGCTGCGGAGATCGTACCGCAACTGTCCGACCTGAGCGACTCGACGGCGCTGCAGACGATCACGCTGACCGACTCCCACGTCCTGCAGGTCGCGTCGAAGGCGACCATGGACTACATGATCGCCCATTACGGCAACGCGCTCTCCAAGATCCAGGGCGGATATTCGTTCTCGGTGACGAATTCGGCGGCGACCTGGACCAGCACGAGGACTTTCGATTCGAGCGGCAAGCTGCTCTCGAAATCCGACACCGGCCTCAATTCAAGCGGGCAGCCGACCTCGACCACCGTCGTGTACAGCGACGGCTCCAAGGACGTGATCAGCTACACCGGCGGCGTGCAGACCAAATTCGTTCATGTCGGAACCGACGCAACGCGGACCACGGACACCTACAACACGGCCGGCACCCTGCTGAGCGAAGTCGTCCAGAAGTCCGACGGCTACTACTCCACGACGCTCTACACCAACGGGGTGAAGACCGCCGCCTACGTCAAGAACGCCGACCGCTCGCAGGACAACTACACCTACAACATCACGGGCAAGAGCTTCACCACCCAGGTGCAGCATCTCGACGCCTCGGGGAAGGTCGTTTCGGTGATCCGCAGCCATGCCGACGGCTCGCTGGACTCGACCCAGGTCTACAATAGTGACGGTAGCAGCGTGATCACGTTGTACAGCGCCACTGGAGTGAAATTGATCGAGACCGCCTACCATGCCGATCGCAGCAAGGATGTCTGGACGTACAACATCAAGGGCCAGAACTATACGACCCAGCACGACGTCTACGATTCGACCGGATTCCTCACGACCCTGACGCGCCTGCATGCCGACGGCAGCCTGGCCTTCGAGCTGATGAAGACCGCCGACGGCACCAAGACGACCAACTGGTACAATGCCGCCGGCAGCCTCACCAGCGAGGTGGTCGAAAAGGCAGACGGCTTCACCTCGACGACCCTGTTCAGCAATGGCGTCAAGACGAAAGCCTATATCAAGAACGCCGACGGTAGTCTGGACAACTATGCCTTTGGCATCACCGGCCAGAGCTACACCACGCTGATCCAGCACATCGATCCGTCCGGCAAGGTAACGTCCGTCATCCGCAAGCACGCGGATGGCACGCTCGACTATACCCAGGTCGTCAACAACGACGGTAGCAGCGTCGTCACCATCTATGACTCGGCGGGAGTACGGACGAAACAATCCGAGTACCACGCTGATGGCAGCAAGGACGTCTACCTCTTCAACATCACCGGCCAGAACTACACGACCGAACACGATGTCTACGATGCAACCGGCTTCCTCACGACGCTGATCCGGAAGCACGCGGACGGCAGCATGGCATTCAAGCTGGTGCAGAGCAAGGACGGAACCAAGACAACGGACTGGTACGATGCCAAGGGGGTCCTCACCAGCGAGGTGATCACGAAGGCCGACGGTTACAGCTCAACAGCGGTCTATACCAACGGCTTGAAAACTGCGGTCTACACCACCAATGCCGACCTGAGCCAAGACAATTACACCTACAACATCTCCGGTCAGACCTATGCCACGCAGCACCAGCATCTCGATGCGACCGGCAAGACGACGGAGGTGACCCGCTGGCACGCTGACGGCACGCTCGACTATACCCAGGTCGTCGGCAGTGACGGCGGCAGCGTGGTGACCAATTACGACGCTTCAGGCATCAAGAAGACACAAACCGATTACCACGCGGACGGCTCGAGGGATGTCCATCTCTTCAACGTCGTCGGTCAGAGCTACACGACAGAGCACGACATCTACGATTCCACCGGTTTCCTGACCAGCATCGTGCGGACCCACGCCGACGACAGCCTGGCATTCACCCTTGTGCAGAGCGCCGACGGCACCAAGACCTCGGGCTGGTATGACGCCAAAGGAATCATCACCAGCGAGGTGACGACCAAGAGCGACGGCTACAGTTCCACCACGATCTACACCGCCGGTATCAAAACCGCTGCCTACATCAAGAATGCCGACGGCACGTCGGACAATTGGAACTACAACGTCACCGGCCAGTCCTACACGACGCAGCACCAGCACCTCGATGCCTCGGGCAATATCGTCGAGATCACAAGGACCCACGCCGACGGCACCCTGGACTATACCCAGGTCATCAATAATGACGGCAGCAAGCTGACCGACATCTATGACAGCGCCGGCATCAAGACCCAGGAGATCGCCAGCCACGCCGACGGCTCAAGGGACGTCTTCCTGTTCAACTTCAACGGACAGGCCGGCCTCACGCAGCACGAGAACTACGACACCGCAAAAGCGCTGCAGTACCTCGATCAAACCAAGACCGACGGCACCCACAACGTCACGGCCGTCGCCAGCGGCGTGACGATCCAGGGCGGGGCCGGCAACGACGTGTTCTCGGCGGCGCCGAGCTCGACGACCGTCGCGTACGACCACGGCCACGATCAGATTCTCAACTTCCAGGCCGGCAGCGGGACGACGCACGACACGATCGCGATCTCGAAACTGCTGGCGGAGGACTACAGCCACCTCCAGATCATGCAATCCGGCACGAACGCGCTCATCACGTTCTCGGCCAATGACTCGATCCTGCTGAAGAACGTCTATGTCTCCAGCCTGACGAGCCACGACTTCGTATTCGTCTGAGCCGGCGAGACCTGCCGAACGGATGCCAATGGCGCTGGGGCCGGGACCATGTCCCGGCCCCTGATCGTTCCACGGGCGTCTGCCTCATCGATGAGCAGAGGGCTGACTGCCATCCGCAATTGGATGAGCCCTATGAATTCGGAGGGAATGCCGGATTGCGCCGTGTCGGCCGGCGTGCTTGCGAACTTGCGTCACAATTCGTCTCTAGAAGCAGACGGACCGCGCAAGGATACCGAGCCCCGATGGAAGCCAGTGAAGCAAGACGTTTTGTCGTTCTCGACTTCTACCGCTTCGTCGCCGCGCTCGGGGTCTTCATCTTCCACCTGAAGCTGATCGACACGGGCATCTCGCCGGCCTGGAACGGGTCCTATGGCCTGTTCGTGGACATGTTCTTCATCCTGTCCGGCTTCGTGATCTCCTACTCCTATCCTTCAGGCTCGACGGGCCTGCGCTCCTATGCGCGCTTCCTCGTGAGGCGGATCGCGCGAATCTACCCCTTGCATCTGCTCACCTTGCTGATATTCGCGATCCTTGCCCTCATGGGCATATCCGGTCCGACCTCGCACGCGAGCTGGACGGATTTCATTCACAACCTCTTCCTCGTGCAGGCGTGGGGCATCACGGATCACCTCAGCTTCAACTCGCCGTCCTGGTCCATCAGCGCCGAACTGTTCTGTTATCTCTTGTTCCCGTTGTTCATGCTGCTGGCCGGCAGGATTTCGCCGCTGATGCTCGCGATCATCGTCGCGCTCTCTTATGGAATCCTCGCCCATGCTCACCTGCCGATCTGGCAGGAACGCTCGCAGATGTACGGGGCAACCTACGATTTCGGAATATTACGGGCCCTTCCGAGCTTCCTGAACGGGATTCTCCTGACTGTCCTGTTCAGGCTCTCGAGCGACTATCGCAAGAAGCCGGTCGCATTCGCCGGAATCGCGCTGTTTATCATCTCGATCCTGGTGCTCAACTTTTTTGCCAAGCCCGACCTTGCAATCATACTGTTCTCTGTCGCGATCCTCGTCACAGCCACTGGAGAAAGTGCATTCAAGCGGTTTCCCGGCTCTGACTGGCTTGGCCGCCTCGGCAACACGTCATATGCGATCTACATGGTGCACGAAGTGCTGCTGATCCTGCTTTTCAAGCCGGCCTGGCACTATCTCGGACTTCAACCAAGCATGTTTCCAGTGTTTGCATTGGTCTGCTGCATCATTCTGACAGTCGTTGCCGACGTGACCTATCGCTACGTCGAAGATCCCGCTCGAAAACTGATCAACCGGCTTATGCCCGGCGGTGCAAGATCAGCCCGGATCCCAAAGGCCGAGCCGCTCGATCTTGCCGAGACCAGACAGGCGGCAAACGCAAGCTAGGCGGGTGGTGCGTGCTGCCAGATCTTGCGGCTAGGTCCTCGACGATCGTCGCACACGACCCCAGACTTCCTGGCATATCCGCACCACGGCCGGCCGGGCGACAGCCATGACAACGGCGAGGTAGACCGAAGAACCAAGCAGCACGAGCGCGGCGAGACGCAGCCATTGCGACGTGGCCGGCATGGTAACGGAGGCAGCAACCACCGCGCATGCCATCACCGCAGAGCCCGCAAGTGCAGGCATCAGCGCCGCGGCATAGGACCTGATACCGAGCGCCAGTATCCGCATCGAGGCTCCCGCGGATAGGGGATACAGCAACAAGGCGCGACCAACGTAGCCGACAGCAATCGCGACAAGGCCAAACGGCGCAGCGAGGATGAAGATCGCTATGTTCGAAACCGCGTATATCAGCGTCAGCCACGTCTGCCAGTGCGGTTTTCCGAATGCCAGGATCACAGAGTGATTGTAGAGGCCGATCGTGGTCAGGAATCCGGTGATCGACATGATCGCGAGCAGAGGGGCGGCCTCGCCCCACTTGGCTCCGAAGAAGCCGACGATGAGATCCGGCGCCAGAACCGCTATGCCAGCGAAAAGCGGGGCCGTCAGCAGCGAGGTGTACATGACGAAGTCAACCAGCGTCGAACGTGACGCTTCCCGGTCATGCTGGAGGCCAGCGATGGTCGAAAAGAACACGCGGTTCAACGCGTTTCCGATCACCGTACTCACGGCGTTGACCAGGCGCTTGGCGAGGCTGTAGAAGCCCGCGCCGGCGGCGCCGGTGTACCAAGTGACAAAGATCAGATCGGCATTGGCATTGGCGAAATTGGTGATTCCTGTCAGCGCCACGTAGCGCGCATAGCTCAGGAGTTCGATAACGGCCTGCCGGCTGACCCGGAGCCCGGGGCGCCAGGGCGTCAGAATCCAAAGGCTGACCAGCGAGATCAACGAAGTCGAGACGAGCTGTCCGACCAGCGCAACGACCCCGTAGCCCTGTATCGCCAGCGCGATCCCTACAGCCCCGCCAACCGAGATTGAGGAAATCGAACGAATGGCGAGGGATCGAAAGAGCTGGTTGCGCGTCAACCAGGCTTCGTGCGTCCGTGAGAGGCCTTGCACGGCCACCACGATGCAAAATCCTTTGAGAACGATGGCAAGATCCGAAAGACCCGAGAATCGTTCGATAGCGCCGCTCGAGGCGAACAGCGCGAGCGCTGCAAACAGGGAGAGGCCCGCGATGAGCCAAAACGAGGCCGTGTAATCCTCATCCTTCGGTGCGGGGCGCGCCTGGACGGCGATCGCGATGCTCTCGATCAGGACTGCCCGGCAGAACTCGAGCGCCAGCGCTCCCGTTGCCACGATGCCGAGAATCTGCGGCGACAGCAGCCGCGCCATGATCATGTAGATTGCGAGCGTGAGAGCCTGCCCGACCGCAGAATCGAGTGCCGACCAAATAACGCCCGAAACGATCGAGCGCGGCTTGATAATCTCGTGGCGCAATTGGAAGCCTGTCACTATTTCGGGTTAGGCCGACCTTCGTCGACGAGCCATTGGCTGCAATGGTCCAATAGTCGCCTTGTTTACGAGGACACTACGGCAAGAAAGCAGCTACGATCCGAGGCAGCATGAATTTTCGAGGCAATCTACGGCGACTGATCAACGAGGTCGGCTGCGACTTTATTCATCAACTGCCCTATCCGCACGTGGACTTGTTCTTCTGGCGTCCCGACGACGGAACGATAAATTTCGGCGACTACCTTTCGATCGTCGTCGTTGACCATCTCTTGCGGCATTTCGGGTATACGCTCGCCGACGAGGTGCCGCGGCAAACACGCTTGTTCGCGATCGGCTCCGTGCTCCATTACGCGCGAGACGGCGATGTGGTCTGGGGAAGCGGCGTAAACGGGCGCCTTGGGCAGGGCGACCTCAACCGACGCGTGCAGAACTTGGACGTGCGAGCGGTGCGCGGCCCTCGTACACGGGAGGTTCTGCAGCGTCGGGGCATCGTGGTACCTGAAGTGTTCGGAGACCCCGCGTTGCTGCTTCCTCAGCTGTTTCCGAATCGCTTTCACCCCACTGCCAAGAAGCCGTGGGTGTTTGTTCCGAATTTGCACGATTTGAGTCTCATCGACCCTACCGCCGATACAGTGGTATCACCGCTGGGATCCTGGAACCGTCGAATTGACGCCATTCTCGAAGCTGAACTGGTTCTGGCTAGCTCGCTCCACGGCATCATCGTCGCCGAGGCATTCGGGATACCGGCTCGATACGTGCGACTGAGCAGCGCAGAAGCCGAGTTCAAGTATCGTGACTACTATGAGGGCACCGGCCGGTTCGCCGTCGAGTTTGCCACAAGTATTGAAGAAGGACGCGAGATGGGTGGAGCAGCGCCCCTCAGCTTTGACCATCGTGCCTTGATGAATGCATTCCCGATCGACCTCTGGGGCGGAAAGAGCTGACATGGCCAAGCGCCTCCGCGTGGCCATCTACGCGCCGCATTTTGCGGAATATTCCTACCGGCTCGCAGCGGGACTGGCACATCATTGCGACGTCCGCCTCGTGCTCAACGCCAAGGACGCGAACCAGCAATGGGAACTGGCGGATATCGCCGTGGCGGCGCCGTTCGAGACCCGAATCCGCGACCTGAGCCTGCGCCGCGGCGGCGCGATCGGGATCCCCGCGTCCTTCTTCGACATAATATCGTTTCGTCCGGACGTGATTCATTGTCACGAAGTTCCGGAGATCTACACATCCAAGTTGATCCAGCTGCTCCGACCGCTTGGCATTCCCCTGGTGCTGACGGTTCACGATGCGATTCCGCATTCGGAGGGCGGCTCCGGCACCTCGCCGCGTGAAGATGCCTGGCGCGAGCGCATGCGCGCGGCCGCATCGGTCGTCACGACGCATGGCGAGAGCTGTATTGCCGATTTTCGCCGCGCCTCGCCCGGCTTCAAGGGCGAGACCGTTTCCAGCATGCACGGCGTGCTCATGGTTCCGCCGGCCAAGGGGGCGCTCGCCGAGCCGGAGGCCGCGCGAATCCTGTTTTTCGGACGGATGTGGGCCTACAAGGGCCTGGACGTGTTCATCGATGCGATCGACATGTTGGCCCGGCGCGGCGTGGCGCATGAGGCGATCGTCGCCGGCCGCGGACCCGAGATGACACGGCTCGGCGCGCGGATGGAGGCGATGCCGACGGTCAAGGCGATCAACGCCTATATCTCACCTGCGGAGACCGGACGGCTGTTTCAATCCGCGACCGTCGTTGCCCTGCCCTATAAGGATGCAACGCAGAGCGGCGTGCTTGCATCCGCTTACGGCAACGCCCGTCCGGTCGTTGCCAGCGCCACCGGCGGCATTCCCGACGTCGTGACGGACGGCGTCAACGGGCTGCTGGTTCCTCCCGGCGATGCCACGGCACTGGCCGACGCACTCGAACGGGTGCTGACTTCAAAACCTCTTGCCGCGACATTGACCGAGGGCGCACGGCAGACTGCAGCCGGCCTGCTGAACTGGGATCGCATCGCCGCGCAGCTTCTCGGGTCCTATCACAGGCTGGCCGGCCGGACCGTGAGCTGACCGCGACCCGCTGCCTCTCAAACCGATTGCTCGATCTGCCGTCGAAAGAACACGCCGCGGATCGCGCCGTCCAACAGGCGCCTCAGCCTGACCTCGATCAATTCATAAGTAATCGCGCTCGCAACGAGTGACATCACCAGCCCGAGCCCGATGAAGGCGGCCCACAGCGGCCAGCGGTCGACGCCGGCAGCAACCAGCTTCTGGCCGATCACCTGCAGGGGAAAGAGCACGAAGGGGTGCACGAGATAGAGGCTGTAGCTGATCTTGCCGACATATTGCAGCGCCGGCGTGCTCAGAGTCCTGCCGAGGCCCGATTCCGGGGCGAGCACCATGGCGAACAGCAGAAATCCGGGAACGAGACCAACGAAGGGGTGAAACAGCACGAGGCTCGCATACAAGGCGGCGCCGCAGACCACGCCCGCGAGCAGCCCGAGGCGGCCGGGAATGGAGATACGAAATCCCGTCGCACTGAACAGCATGCCGATGCAGAAGAACGCAGTGATGGGCCAGCGCATCAGGCAGGCCAGACCCAGCAGGATCAGGGGCGCCGCGAGCAGCCGGCCCCCGCCGCGCCACATCGAGAATGTCAGCGCAAACCAGATGTAGAACGCCCATTCATAGGTCAACGTCCAGGCGTTCTGCTGCGCAATGGGCAAGCCGAGCGCGTCCTGCACGAAGAACAGATTGGCCGCAAAGATCGTGAGATAGCTGGTCAGATCGATCCCGCGGAAGAACTTGTAGGCCACGATCGGCCCGATCACGAACAACGCCAGATGCAGGACGACGAACACCGGCATGATACGCAGCACGCGGTCGTAGAAGAACCGCGAGAGCGAGCCGTGCCGCACCAGGCTCGCCGGAATCAGGAATCCGCTGATCATGAAGAACAGCTCGACACCGTGTCCGCCGACATTGATGACCGATTGCAGCCAGGGCCAGAGCGGCGGCAGGAAGCCGGGATTCGGGATGTCGTACATCCCTGCTTTAGGCATGTCGTAGAAGTGATCCATCAGCACGCTCAGCGCCGCGATGGCCCGAAGTCCCTGGACCGACGGAACGAACGATCCGTGATCGGCAGCGCCCGGCTGGTGCGGTGCCTTGATCACTCCGCGGCACCCTGGGTGCCGAGGGCCGGCGCGAGAATAGGCTTTCTTCGCGCCGAGCGGAACCTCTGCCCGAAGGCAATGCTGGGCTTCTCGATGAACGCGAATGTCATCCAGCTGACGAGGATCGACAGTGCCAGAATCACGACCAGGAAAATCGACCATCCGAGCGGCCCGTCGCCGAACCAGACGAGGCGATGGATGAAGACGATCACGAACGGCGACATCAGGTAGACCGAATAGCTGATCACGCCGACGAATGCCATCGGGCGCCAGGCCATACGTTCGCCGAACACGGCAAAGCCGATGAAGACAAGCGCCGCGCAGATATACGCCGATCCGATCGAATAACTGTAGAAGAAATTCTCGTGATACACGCCGCCGAACCGGCGGTCGGACAGGGTGGCGGCGAAGACCGCATACAAAAGCGTGCAGACGGTCACATGGGTCCACCGCAGCTTGCCGCCAATGACCGTGTCGCGGATGATCTTGCCCAGGAACATCGCCGAGAGGTTCAAGCCGACCTCCATCACCGAGGAGACTGCCCTGCTCTCAACGAGAAGTGCCGCTGTGGTTCCCACCAGCGCGGCGGCAACGACGATCGTCACCGCTGTGAGGCGCTGGTTGAGTAGCCCCATCGCAAAGAGAATGGTGCATCCGACGTAGAACAAGAGCTCTATCGCCAGAGTCCAATAGAACACCCAGAGATTCGGGACGTTCACGAAAGTCTGCAACATCGTCACGTTAGCGGCGACCTGCCCCAGCGGAAAACTCTTCGAATCCAGCAGCTGCACCAACGTGAGCCCGACAACGATCGAAGTCCAATATGCCGGGTAGAGCCGGAAGAAGCGGCTGATCGTAAAATCGCGCACAGGCGTGGCGCTGTCCGGGAAGCTGAACGGAATGACGAAGCCGCTCACGAAGAAAAACAACACGACGCCGAACCGGCCAAAGTTCATGTAGTAGCCGAATATATCGTGGAGGGGCCCGTAATAGACACCCGTCGGATGCTTTTCGAGAATGACCTCGAAGACGTGCTGGACCAGGACCGCCAGTACGGCAATGCCGCGAAGCGTATCGATGAATGCGAGCCGTTTATGCATCGTTCTTCTCACCTGCTTCCGCTCGCCGCCGGTATATCCGGGCGGAAGCCTTCCAATGGCGGCATCGGTGGCCGCATGATGATTGGCACGGCGTCACCTGCCCGCGCGAAGGTCGCACGCCGCGAGAACACTTCGCTGAAGCTCAACGCGATGATGAGCAGGCCGGACGCCGGACCGTAGTTCAGAACTGTGATCGTGAACAGGTTGACGACGAAGATCAGCGTCAGCTTGTAGACGTCGGTCGCTGCGAACGTCGCCCGGAACACCATCACCATGAAGGCGACGAACGGGAGACCGAACATCAGGTACGTACCGATGTAGAAATTGTCGACCGGAACCCAGAAATGCGCAAGCGGCGAGAACAGCTTCTGCGGATAGTTGAAGCAGCCAACGCCGCAACCGGTTACGAGACCGATGGGCATGAGCTGGTTCAGGTAGACGAACGGGAGTTGCCAGCTGTTGTTGATGCGATCGACGATGCTGAACAGGGTTGTGTGCGGCACCGCGGCGGTACCGGAGGCAAGCACGATCATGAAGAACGGCACGAGGATGGCGGCAAACGACCACAGCGCAATGGTCCGAATCGCGGGAAAGCGCGACTTCTCCGGCAGCATCCGCACGAACAGCAGCAGAACCAAGTAGATCACGAGGACGATCATGGTCGTCTTGCTGGTCGTCAGACGGATGATGTAGATCGCAAGAGAGCCGTACAGAAGACACCACATCGTGCTCTTGCGGATCGACGTAATTGCGAAGGACACGAGTATGAAGAAGGCCGCCATGGTACTTTCGGCAGCAAAGCCCGTGAGACGCTGATCGTCACCTCCATAGGCCCACCATAGGCGGCCCGCCTCACGCACGGCGCCGAAGGACTCATATTTGTAGCCGACCCAGGGCATGAGATAGAATTTCGTCAGCAGCACGCCGATCAGCGAGAGGTAGAATGTCGCCGCGATGACCGACAGCAACTTCTTGTAAGAGCCTAAACTGGTGTCGCAGAAGCAAAATCCGACGAACACCGGGAGCATCATCTTGAACGACGACATCGCCGCGTTGGCTGTTCCCAGCATGAAATAGCCGAGCACCAGCGACAGCATGATCTGCACCAGGACAACTGCAGCCAGGATACTGCGATTGCGCAGGATACAATGCACGATGAACTGTACCAGGCACAGAAGCGCAATGCCGTCTGGCACGAACCAAAGCGTGTCCAGATGCATGATGCTGGTGTAGTACCGCATCAGACCGCCGAAGGCGTCCCGCACCAGATAGGCTCCGAGCGCGATCGCCTCGATGTTGAGACTGATCAGCGTGATACGGCGGGGTTGCGGCGCGAAGGTGCTCATGCCCGGCTCAATTGCTCAGCCGCGCCGACCGGGCGGTGGATGGCGCAAAATCCGGGGAGCTTCCAAATACATTTCGCAGGAGCTTGCCGCCGGGAATTTCGACATAGCGATGGGTGAAGTGCGAAACCGCCAGCACAGCGGCCAGTGAGACGACGAGATTCAGCGTAGCCGGCAGCCCTGCCCAGCTCGAATCCAGGGCGGCGATTCGCCCCGCTCCCACGGCCCGCACGAAATATTCAGCCAGCAGCACCACGAGCGCGTGCACCATATAGATGGAGTAAGAACGGCGCCCGAGCCAGAGCAGAGGCTTGGCTCCCAGGATCCGCGGCACCAGCAGCGCATCCGGAAAGGCCAGCAAGCTGCCGAGGAAGATCGCGAAGATGACTGGGGCAAGGAACGTCGCCGCAGGATTGGTCTCCGCCAGGGACACCAGGGCGACGCTTGCGATCATGGCGACGAATTGCAACGCGCCCTGTACGGCTGGGGCCGGTTTGGCCGGCAGGCGATCGACGATCCTCACCATCAACACGCCCAGGAAAAAGCCGACGAAGCAGCGCAGAAGACCGAAATCCGTCTGAAGCTCGAGGCTCTTCTTTTCGAGCACGAAGATGATGAAGACCAGACTTCCGACCGCGAGCAGCCCGCAGAGGACATAAAACCACGACAGCGAGCGCATGCGCAGAGCAAGCAGAACGATCAGGCCAAACACCAGATAGGTGTAGAACTCGACACTGATGCTCCAACTCGGTGCATTCCAGCTGAGATAGTCGATGAAGCCCATCGAATGCAGCAGCAGAACATTGAGGCCGAACGAATAGGCGTTGTTCACCTCGAAGGCCGTCGGGGCGGCGACCACGACGCCCGCCATGACCAGGCCGATGCGCAGCAGGCGAAAGACGAGGTTTGCGAGCAGCATGACGATATGCAGCGGGTAGACTCGCGCCAGGCGCCGTATCATGAATTTGCGCAGCGAGAAGCGCGTGAAGTCGCTCTCGATGTAGCTCAACGCCATGACCATTCCGCTGAGAACAAAGAACAGATCGACCAGCAACCATGCGCTCCTGAAGAAGGAGCAGTCGATCCAGGCGTTGTGCGGGAATACCGCGAGAAATGTCGGCATCAGCAGCAGATGGTGGATCACCACCGAAGTCGCGGCGATGCCCCGGATGCTGTCGAGCGGCTGGACATGCGCCTTCTCACGATGAACCAACTCCGTCACATCAACATTCCGTGCCTGTTGCATCGCAGCAGTGTGTATCAGGTCGCGCGCGTGTTCAATCTTTGCGATCGCTGACTGGCATTCGATGCATGACGCCCGACGATAATTTCAAGGCTCGCAGATTTTTCGGACATGCGAGCGCCAAGTTCATGCCACTTTTATCCGACGCGCGCCTGCTTCGGCGCGCAAGCCAATCAACGTGGGATGATTGCGGGTATTTGCGCGGAAAGTATGCGCGAAATTCGGCGCTGTTGCGATCGAGGGCGTTTGCAGCACATTGATTTGTCTGCGTGCAGATGCCGCACGAAAATTCTCGCGGCCCCAGGGAACAACAAGCGCGTGTCATGACTTGTGTCGGTTTTGCGACGAGCGGATGCGGGAGTGGCTCATAAATTTCCAAGTTGCAACATTCATGAGCGCAACATGCCGATCTCGCAGGCATTGTAGATCTTGTTTCTGCAACCAGCGAGAAGGAGCAAGGCGGTTGGTAAGTCGACGACCTCTGCACCGGCTTTTGCATCGCACAAAAAGATGACACAGTTACCTGCCAAGTTTCACCTGTTCTCCTATTGCAACAGAAGCAAGGAACACGGATGGGCCGCGGACTAACACGTCGTCATGCGCAGCCGCGATGGCTAGCGAGTGTCTTGATTGGTTCTGTGCTCATCGTGTCGAGCGCCGGTGCTTGCCGCGCGCAGTGCGTCGAATTCTCGGACCGCGCCTCGCAGCTCGAACTCGACACCTTCGTGAAGTCGCCCTCCTCGCTCCTGGAGCGGTTGCGCAATGACAAGGAGAAGTTGCGGTTTTGGCTCGCGCGCTATGTCGCCACAAATCCGTCGGTGCTGCCTTCCGTGCAGACGCTAATCTCGGCCGCGGCCTCAACCGATCGCTCGTCCATCGGCGCTGCGCTGCGCATTGCCGAAGCACGTTGCACGTCGACCAAGCCGGACGCCTCGCGCAAGATCAGGGATTTCGTGCAGCGGATCAGTGATCTCAACGTGCAGGCCGGTTATTCCGGCGCAGGAGACGACAGCTCTGGCATCCAGGTCCAATCGCAAATCAAGTCCTCGCCGCAGCCGGGCCGCGGCGGAGCACTGCTCGAAGGCGAGTGGAGAACCAAGCTGGCCAACCCGTTCAAGCCCGTCCCCCTTCCGAACTGATCAGCGATCGTCAAAGGCAGCGAATTAGCACATGTATCAGCCTAGAGAACATTTCCAGTCGGGACACCGATTCGGCATCGAATTCGGCGGAGCAGTCCTCAGCTTCGAGCGCGTGGCCGACGTCCTGCGCCGGCAGTGGCCGATCATCGCGGCGTGCACCGGAGCTTCGCTGGCCCTGGTGATGATCTACCTGGTCACGGCGGAACCGATGTACACGGCGAATGCCCGGATCATGATGGATACGCGTCAGGCGCAGGTGCTGGACAAGGACAGCAACGCCAACAGTGCGCTCATCGACACCGGCTACGTCGACAGCCAGGTGGAGGTCATCAATTCGAACGACCTGATTCTCTCGGTCGTCCGTCGCCTGAAGCTGACCGACGATCCGGAATTCAATGGCTCCAATCCAGGCCTGCTGTCCATCGTCCTCGGCAAGATCATGTCGGTGTTTGGCTCCGGCGAACCGGCGTCCCAGGAGCGGCTCGAAAATGCGGTGGTCGGGACGGTTCAGAAGAACCTGAGGACGGAGCGCGTTCTGACGACGTATGTCTTGTCGATGAGCTATCGCTCACGAAGCCCCGACAAGGCCGCCAAGATCGTCAACGCCATCGCCAATGCCTACCTCGTCGGTGCCCTGGAAGCCAAATATCAGTCCACCAGGCGGGCGACCGAATGGCTTCAGCAGCGCAGCATCGAGCTGAGCGAGCAGGCATCGGCCAGCGACCGCGCCGTGCAAACCTTCAAAGCCGAGCACAACATCGTCGGCACCAGCCGCGGCCTGATGTCCGAGCAGCAATTGTCGGACCTGAACACCCAACTGGTTCAAGCGCGGGCGGCGACCGCCGAGGCCAAGGCCCGGCTTGACCGGATCGATACGATTTCCGATCAGGATGTTGCGCAATCAACCGTGACGGACGCCCTCAACAATTCAGTGATCACCCGTCTGCGCGCACAATATCTCGACCTCCAGGCCCAGTATGCCGACTGGTCGAGACGCTACGGCAAGCAGCATCTTGCAGCGGTCAATCTGGCCAACAAGATGGAAGAGCTGCGCAAGAACATCGCCGACGAACTGCGTCGGATCGCAGACGCCTATCGCAGCGACTACGAGATCGCAAAGAGCCGGGAAGCCTCCCTCGATAAGAACGTGAAGGAACTCGTCGCTCAGGCCGGCGACACCGGCCAGGCCGCAGTCAAGCTGCGCGACCTCGAAAGCGCCGCCGACACCTATCGCAACCTCTACAACAACTTCCTCGAGAAACTGCAAAGCGCGACACAGAATCAGAGCTTTCCGCTCAGCGAGGCCCGCCTCATCACCACCGCGACCAAGCCGGATCGCAAGAGCTCGCCGCGCACGGTCCTGGCGATTGTCGGCGGCCTGGTGGGCGGCCTCTGCCTCGGCTTCGGCGTCGCATTTGGGCGCGAACTGCTCAGCGACGTCTTGCGGACCCCCGCCGAGGTCGAGGAGGAGCTCGGCGTCAAGTGCCTCGGAGTCCTGCCGGACATTCGTCCGCCGATGACGACCGGCGCGTTGCTTTCGACGTCAGGCAAAGCAGGCTCACCCGATCTGTCCCGCTACGTCGTCGATCATCCGTTCTCGCGGTTCGCGGAGACGCTGCGCAACATCAAGGTGTCGATCGATGTTGCGCGCCTGACCCGCGAAATCAAGGTGATCGGCATCGTGTCTTCCCTTCCCAAGGAAGGAAAGACGACGGTGGCGGCCAACTTCGCACAGTTGATCGCCCTCACCGGACATCGCACGGTCCTGATCGACGGCGATCTGCACACGCGCTCGCTGACCCGAGAGCTCGCCCCCAATGCCAAGAGCGGACTGGTGGAGGCTCTCGCCGACCCGGCGAGCCTCGGCTACCATGTGCAGCGAAGCAAGGAAACGGGCCTGGATTTCCTGCCGTCCGTCGTGGCTTCCCGCATGGTCAATTCGGCCGACGTGATTGGATCGAAGGCGATGGCCGAACTGCTCAAGGTGCTGAGAGAGCACTACGAATACATCGTGATCGATCTTGCCCCGGTGATGCCGGTCGCGGACTCGAAGGCGGTCAGCCTCCTGATCGACGCCATGGTCTACGTGATCGAATGGGGACAGACGACAAGAAGCGCTCTTCAGGAGTCGGTTTCCGGGTCGGAAGTCCTCCAGAAGAAGCTGCTCGGCGCGGTGCTCAACCGCGCCAACCCGAAGATGCTCAAGCGCATCGAGGCGTACAAGGGCAAGCACCACAACAGCTACTACGTCGAGCATGCCTAAAGCGCGATGCGATTGGGAATAGCCATCGCGCTTGAGGTTGTCGTTGAAGCATGAGCTTTTCGGAAAACCGCTGCGCACTTTTCCGGATCATGCTTTAGGCGGCGCCGCGCGCAGCCGAATTGTAACGACCTCGGGCCCGCTGCCGTTCTGGCAGCGGGCCTTTTTCGCGTCTTGCGGAACTGTCCCTGAAAGGCGATCGAATGTGCCCTTCGCGCGCGAAGCCGGAGATTGCGCCAGGCCCACCGGACCGCTCAGGCCTCCGTATTCGTCCGGAATCCACAACTTGCAGTTATTGCTCTAGCCAAAAGCAATGATTGACGAAGGCGGTGATCGCTACGACAGTGCGCCAATTGGTAATTATCTGTCGATAAGACGAGGCGATCCGGTCCTCGATGCTTCAAATGCCGAAATTTTGGGCATCTTTCTTTCTGGGTTCCCTCAGGCTAACCTCGGCGCATATTTGTAGTTCTTTGCCGGTAGGCTCGGAATGCTGATCGTCCTGACGATTTTGACTGTTTGGGTTCTGCTCAACATCCTGTTCGTGTTGATCGTGGTTCCCCCACGCAAGCCGCGTCGGCAGCCGATGGCGACGACGCTTTCGCCTGCGCCAATCGATCCCAGCGCACGAGAAATCGGCCAGGACGAACCCTTCTCGGTTCGCCATGTCATCGTCTCCGTCGCGATGGGGGCATTCTTCGTGCTGGTGCCGCCGTTGCTCGCGTTACGCGATGCGGTCGTGCGGCTCTTCAGCAGGTCGAGGCGGGATGGAACCTGATTGGCTCAAGAGCCGGCCGTTCCAGATCATCGAGACATCGAGTGGTTAGTAGGCTTCCTGGAACATCACTGCGGATGCGGTGCGGGCCATGATCTTCAGATCGAGCCAGATACTCCAATTGCCGACGTACCACACGTCGTACTCGACCCGTTTCTCCATCAGATCGATCGTCGGCGTTTCCCCTCTGAACCCGTTCACCTGCGCCCAGCCAGTCAGACCCGGCTTCATGTGGTGCCGGTAGACGTATTTGCTGATGAGCTCGTCATAATAATTGTCATGGGCGAGAGCGTGAGGACGCGGCCCCACCAGTGACATATCCCCGCGCAGCACGTTCCAGAGCTGCGGCAGTTCGTCGATGCTGGTCATGCGAAGGAACCGCCCGATCTTGGTGACCCGGGCATCCTTCTTTGTCGCCTGCGTTACCGTCTCGCCATTCTCGCTGACGGTCATCGTGCGAAATTTCCAGATCTCGAAGGGCCTGCCGTTGAAGCCGCGGCGCGACTGCCGGAATATAACGGTTCCCGGGGAATCCAGCTTGATCAGCAGGGCAACGGTCAGCAGCAGCGGTGTCAGCATCACAAGCGCGAACAGGGCGACACCCACGTCGAGACAGCGTTTTTGCAACCGCTCGATAATATTGAGAGGCGGCCGCTGGATTTCGACCGCTACGGTTCCACTGACGGGAAGAAAGGGACGGGCCACCAGATCAGCGACCGGGTCATCCGGCAGCAGGCGTATGGGCTGCGGGACGGCGCGCAAATGGTGTCCCAGCTTGCGGAGCATCGGCAATTCGTTCCAGTCGATCGCAAGCAGATATTCGTCGACATCAGCCGAGCGCGATTGACGGATCACGTCGCGAATCTGCCGCTCCCATTGGCCGTCGTCCCGATCGGCGCCGAGCACGAAATGGCGCGTGACATCGAAGCCATTCCTCCGCAGATCCTTGAAGCGGCTCGAGGTGAAATCGAGCGGCTTGAGGCTGAGCAGGATCACCTTGCGATCGACCAGCCGACTTCTAGCAAAGCTCGTGCCGAACACGGCCTGCCAGACGAAGCGAAGGCTGATCAGGCCAAGTCCGCCGATCACGGCGAACACGATGACGGTGCCCCGGGAGAGATTGTCCGTCGATTTCAGCAGGAAGGCCGCAACGGCAAGGATCGTCAGAGACGTCAGCCAGATAAAGACCGCCTTTCGAAGCTGCCATACGACATTGAGCAGGCGGTGCGTGGCATAGACATCCCGGAAATAAGCGACCGCAACGAACACCACGCCGACAAACAACCCCGCTCCCACCGAAGCGCCATCGGTGGGCGAAGCGACGGCCGCACCGTACAGCGAAGCTCCCGCGGCATAGCTCAGCAGGATCAGCAGAAAGTCCGCAGCCATGACGACGATCTGAAACGGCCTCTGAAGTGAGCTGCCGCGCATCGACGACAGCGCGTGAGTGTTTTCAGAACCATAAGTTGCAACAGCCATTCGTACCTCTGTCAATCGAGAGAGTGTCTGACGCTCATCGTGATGCTGAAGACTCGTCAATCCCCGCACTGAAAGTGTTGGTTGATCGCAGCGAGATTGTGGCGCCGCACGCAAAACTTTTGCGGCGCACGGATGATACGCGATGTTGAAATGCGCAGCGAAATTCGATGCGCTGAAAAAGTCGTCACAGTGATGACATATGAGCGAACGAGTTGCCCCATTTTGAATCAAGTTCCACGCTCCGTGCAATGCCTGCTCGTCGCGCGAGCGCATCGCCGCTCATCTTTCGGGCGATTCAATTTTCTGATGATGCGCGGCGGATCATTCGCGAGAATTTCGAGGGAATTCTATCTGGGCGTGCGTCGCGAAATTTCGTGCAGGCATGCAACTTTGCCGCACCGTCGCATTCGGCGATGCAATTCCTGCGGACCAGTTGTTCGCGCTGCCCAAGGTGGGCAAGAAATGCCGCCCTTCTTTTGGCGTGATCGGGCCGGAGAACAGGGACGCTCCCTCGCCGAACTCGCCTCGTTCGTGTTGGATGGAAGCCCTCCGGTGCCGGCGACTTGGGGAAACTTTTCGACGACCCAATCGATTGAGCGCCATGATATCTCTCGCCAGACCACGTCCGCCCATCCCCAAACCGCGATTGCCGGAGGGAGTTCGCATCTACGCGATCTCCGATATCCACGGATGCGCGCATTTGCTCCAGCCGATGTTGCGGGTGATCGATGCCGACGTCGCTTGCAGCCGGCCGCGCTATGCGATCGAGGTCTTCATGGGCGATTACATCGACCGCGGCCCGGATACGCGCGCCACTCTCGACGTCCTGGTCGAACGGAGCCGCCGGGGTAACGCGGTTTTCCTCAAGGGAAACCACGAGGCGTTTCTTGTGAGGGTGTTCGAAGATCCTTCGCTGTTCGAGGACTGGATTGCCGTCGGCGGGACGCAGACATTGATGTCCTACGGGCTCGCCCCGCCTGACTTGAAGCGCGACGAGCCGGCATCGATATTGCGCGATTTGATTCGGGCAATGCCTACCGAACATCTGGAATTCCTGGACAATCTGCGGCTGAGCTTCAGTTGCGGCGACTTCTTCTTCGTTCACGCCGGCGTTCGCCCGGGCGTTCCGCTGGCTGAGCAGACGGAGCGGGATCTGCTCTGGATTCGCGAAGAGTTCCTGCGGAGCGAGGAGCAGTTCGGCAAATACATCGTGCATGGACATACGCCGGTCCGCAGCGCCGAATTCCTGGCAAACCGCGTCAACATCGACACCGGCGCCTATGCGACCGGCAATCTCACGCTGATGAGCATTCAGGGCAGCCGCATGCTCGCGGTGTGAGGTGAGGACAACCGCCTGCCACTGACGCGCGAGGAGGCTTCGCCGGGGATGGCGTGGTTGTCTGCTGCCCAGAATCAACCCCTAGTTGACCAACGGCGGCTTCTCCAGCCGCGCACGGGTCTGCGCCATCCAGTCGCTCCAGGCTCGTTCGTGCTTGATGTAGAGCTCCACCCAACGTTCGCCGTGCTGGGCCTGACGGACGCGCGCCGTTTCGCCAATCAGATCGGTGTCCGGCCTGTCCAGCGCTTCAAACTCGACGGTCTCCGAGATCGTCAGACCTACGAGCACGCGCTGCCCGGCGCCATCCACGATGTAGCGTCGCGGAGCGTCCTTCTTGGGCTCGCTCATGTCGTCGTGCCCCTTCGTTTCGGTGTGAGGCCGGATGCCGGCAGCGAATTCGACGACATCTAGAAGGCTCGTCTCGGGTGACCGAACGTTGAGGTGGGTTGGGATGTCTGGTCCGAAGCGCCGTAGGATGAGTGCGCACCTCTTCGTTCGACGCGCCAAACGCGCAGCGCGTATCCAAGGATGAGGCCAGCGCCGAAAATGGAAGCGGAAACAAACGCAGAAGTCATGGAGTCGTCCTGGATAGTCCTGTTCACATCAAGAGCGAGCAGTGTGTCGACATCATGGTTCTCGATCACTCATCGGCGCCGAAAGATTGTTCAAGGTTGCATTCCCAGTGTGCACTCGCTGCTGGCCGCCGCCGCATCTCGTCTCGATCGGCGACGATCAACCAATACTCCGTATGGCGGCCGCTCTATATGAGGGAGAGAAGGACGCGCTCCGCCGCCGGCCGCAGATTGGCCGAGCAGACCTTGGCCATGACGAGGAACTTCGGGCAGTTCGGTCGCGCCATACTCTTGCAACCGTCCGGCAGCCGTCGCATTATTTCTCACCGCATTTCAGAGGGATTCAATCCAATGAACTTTCGGGCCCTTATTCCATCCATTGCCCTGGCCGCCCTTGGGCTCACCGTGACGACGTCCGTCGCCCCGGCCGCCGAACTCGCCGTTGCTCCGCCCCATCGCGCAGCCGCCGCCCAGGGCGGGCTTGTGCTGTGGGACGACGTTTACCCGCCCGCGGTCTATGGTCCCCAGCTTCGCCCGGTCGAGGAAGTCGCGGCCATGAAGGCGCAGGCGCGGCCGGTGTCGCAGCGCTGGTGGGGATATTGGTACGTCCGGTAAGCGCGGGGGCGGTCGGCAGACCGCCGCACCATGCGATTCCAAACCGCCGCACATGCTGGGCTGAGACCAGTGGCGGCGGTTTTCGTTTGAGGGGGCCCCTAGTTGAAGACCGGTTGGCCTTCGGCTCCCGAGCCGGAATGAACTGCCTAAAACTCGAGTGTGGAGATCAAGCCCTCTACTCCACCAACATCGCCGTCGATGGTCGAGCGGCTTTTTCGCGAAGAGATCTCCGGTACCTCGCACACGCTGATGAACGTAGAGCTGGTCAGCCCCGGCGCGCTGGCGAACGACGGCAAAGTGATAGCAAGTAAAAGCGGCTCGCAGACAGCTCCAGGCGATCAAGCAGCTCATAAGGGAGTTTGAGCGGGCTGGCTTGCTCGAGCCAGAGGTCCTGCAGGAGTCCGCCGTGATCCATATCCCGAAAGACGTGCCGATTGACCTTGCAGGGCACGTTTTCCTGAGGGAGGGAGCGCGTCCACGAGACGAAGGGCGCTGCGGCCTTATCTGCTCGGCGGTGCTGTTCGAGGCCAGGTTTATGCTGCCGTGGGCCTCTGCGGACTATCGGCAGCCGAGAGCAGATGGCCGCGGTCCGCCGCCCCGGCATTCGCCGTCACCCCACACGTGATAAGTCGAACGCAAGCATGATGCGGTCGCGGCAGGTCGACGGGTGAGAGGCGTCAACATGATGTCTCGGAGGTAGTTGGTGCCGGCCTCGCCTTCGATCATGATGCTTCACCATGACGCCCCAAAGTTACGTCGGTACCGTGTGTGCGAGGGGCAGCACCGATCAGGTAACCTTTTCGCAGGTAAGGTCAGGTAGGATTTAGCTTTACTCGCCAAACGGCAGCCAAGAGATTTCCCATGACCTCACATTGCGACGATGAACTAGCTACCGCTGCACGAGAAATTGCGGCCAAGCAACTCTGTATAGAAAACCAAACCATCTTGATTGAAGTGCTCGAACGTGACGGTCACGATATGCTTGAGCAAAGAGAGAGTCTCGCCAAGCAACGATCAGACCTAGAAGCGCAGATCGCGCGACAATTTTCGAATGCTTGAGACAAGGGGCGCTGGCACGTGAGCTCGTTGCGGCTTGCAATAGAATGATAGAACGTCGAACGTTCGACCGCGTCGATGTGGACGAGGTCGCCTACATTTCAGGCGACGGCGCCAGCTTACGCTGTCGCGTCGTCAACATGTCGGAACAAGGGGCAGCAATTGAGCTTCCGTCGGAACGGTACGTGAATTTCACATTCAAACTGATGCTCGAGAAAGATCGCATCATCCGAAGCTGCCGCCTCGTCTGGTCGAGCGCCAATCTCATCGGAGTCGTGTTCGAGAAACCTTGAGGCGGAGAAGGTTCGTTCATGACCCGCCCCTAACGGCGGCGCAAATAGTCCTCGTAGGCGAGCTTCAGTCCGGCCGTAAGCGGCGTCCGAGCGCTCCAACCGGCTTCCGTCAAACGAGCAACGTTCAGTAGCTTTTGCGGTGTCCCGTCCGGGCGCGAGACGTCGAAGGTAATCTCGCCGCGATAGCCGACGACCTCGGCTACGATACGCGCGAACTCCGCGATGGTGATGTCCTCGCCCGTGCCGATATTGACAAGCTCCGCGCTTGAATAGGTCTTCATCAAATGGACGCAGGCATCCGCCATGTCGTCGACATAGAGAAACTCGCGCCGGGGCGTGCCGGTGCCCCACACCGCGACCCCCTTTGCGCCCGCGACCTTCGCCTCGTGGAAGCGGCGGATTAGAGCGGCAACGACATGACTGTACTCGGGATGATAATTGTCGCCAGGGCCGTAGAGATTGGTCGGCATCACGCTGATGAAGTCGCTCCCATACTGGGTGCGATAGGCCTCCGCCATCTTGATGCCGGCGATCTTGGCGATGGCATAGGGCTCGTTGGTCGGCTCCAGCGGGCCGGTCAACATTGAGTCCTCGCGCAGCGGCTGTGGCGCCAGCTTCGGGTAGATACAGGAGGACCCCAGAAACATCAGTTTCTCGGCGCCGTTCAGATGCGCGGCATGGATCACATTCGCCGCGATCGTGATATTGTCGTAGATGAACTCAGCGCGCAGCGTATTATTGGCGGCAATTCCTCCGACCTTGGCCGCGGCGACGAACACGACGTGCGGCCGCCTCTTCGCGAACCAATCGAATACGGCGGCCTGATTGCAGAGATCGACCTCGCGCCGATCCACGGTCACCAGTTCAACCTCCTCGTGCGCCAGCCGGCGCACCAGCGCGCTGCCGACCATGCCGCGATGACCAGCGACGTAGACGCTTTTGCCCTTCAGCTCAAAGGAAGCGGTTGCCATTGGCAGCGTCCCGTTGTGCTTCGGCCAGATCACTCGCCATCATTTCCTCAACCAGCTGGACAAAGCTCCGCTTTGGCTTCCATCCGAGCTCGGTGCGCGCCTTGCTGGCATCGCCGACCAGAAGATCGACCTCCGTGGGTCGAAAATAGGTCGGATCGATTCGGACCACGGTCTTGCCGCTTCCAGCGTCGACGCCGGTTTCCTCGACGCCCACGCCCCGCCATTCGATGCGGCGGCCGACCTGCGCGAAGGCCAGTTCGACCATCTCCCGCACGGAATGCATCTCGCCGGTGGCAAGCACGAAGTCATCTGGCTTATCGGCCTGCAGGATCAAGTGCATGCCCTCGACATAGTCGCGGGCATGGCCCCAATCCCGCTTGGCTTCGAGATTGCCAAGATAGAGCGTCTCTTCCAGGCCGACCTCGATGCGCGCGACGGCACGCGTGATCTTGCGGGTCACGAAGGTCTCGCCACGGATGGGGCTCTCATGGTTGAACAGAATACCGTTGGAGGCGAACATGCCATAGGCTTCGCGGTAGTTTACCGTGATCCAGTAGCCGTACAGCTTTGCCACCCCATAAGGCGAGCGCGGATAGAACGGGGTCGTCTCCTTCTGCGGGATCTCCTGCACCAGGCCATAGAGCTCGGAGGTGGAAGCCTGGTAGAACCGCGTCTCCTTCTCCATCCCAAGAATGCGGATCGCCTCCAGCAGACGCAGCACGCCGATCGCGTCGGCATTGGCGGTGTATTCCGGGCTCTCGAAACTGACGGCAACGTGACTTTGGGCGGCGAGATTGTAGATCTCGGTCGGCCGGATCTGCTGCATCAGGCGGATCAGATTGGTTGAATCCGTCATGTCGCCGTAGTGCATCAGGAACGGGACTTCGCCGACATGCGGATCCTGATAGAGATGATCGACGCGCGCCGTATTAAATGACGACGAGCGCCGCTTGATGCCGTGTACGACATAGCCCAGCGAAAGCAGATACTCGGCCAGATAGGCACCATCCTGGCCGGTTACACCCGTGATGAGAGCGATCTGCTTGGTCATGTCAAAATTGCTGCTCTCCTGAGCACGTCATCCGCGATGCGCGATGCAGATCGCACTTCGAGAAAGGTCCTGATCTCTCTCGATCATGGCGATGGCTGAAGGTCAACCCTGCCAACCGCTCCGTCCCGCTTGCCCCAAGGTGGCCGGCAATCTGACACCACCGCATAGTGAGGCACGAAGCTGGAGCAGGACCTCGCTGATCTCCTGAACCTCGCCTTAGATCAATCCGAAACGCGCCATTCGTACTGGTATCAAAATACCAATTCTAATCGCAGTCGGACCGTTTCCGGCCGCTCGTTTGCAGCAACCTGTGACTGAAATGTCATATGTGAATCTGGGAGGACTTGTTAGTTTCAGCCGTTACCGGGAATTTCTGGTAATTTGGGGTAGGGCAGTATTATGAAGCCGGTATATTTGGCCCTCGCAGGCCTTTTCTTGACCACAACCCCCGTTTTGGCGGAGCAATTTTCCATTAATGATGCCTTGCGCCAGGCAATGCAGACAAACCCGGGCGTCGGAGAAGCCTCGGCAAATCGCCGGGCAACCCAAAGTGAGCTGCGGCAAACGCAAAGCACGCTTTTGCCGCAGGTGCGCATTGACGCCAGCTACGGCCCGGAAAAGTTCGACCAATCGCCGGGTTTCATCGCACCCAACTTAGCCGTTCCCACCACGGGTTCGGGGCCTTGGCGAAATGGCAGTCAGGAATCGGTGGTCGTTCGGCAGCTTCTTTTTGACGGTTTTACCTCGATCCACGAAGTCTGGCGCCAGACGGCTCGCGTGAATGCCGCCGCCGCCCGCGTCAAGGAACGAACCGAGCTCATCGCACTCGATGCCGCCGAGGCCTACGTCGATGTCGTGCGCTACATGCGCCTTGTGAGTCTCGGCGAGCAGAACGTTGCAAACCACGACAAGATCTTCGCGAATGTGAACTCCCGCTTCTCCGGCGGCCGCGCCGGCGAAGGTGATCTTGAGCAGTCCAGAGAGCGTGTTGAAAACGCCCGGGCCGCGTTGGCGGAATTCCGCCGCAGCCTCGAGGACGCGCGGGCAAAGTACCGTAAGGTCGTCGGCCTTGAGCCGTATAACTTGCGATTCCCGGGGCCCTTGCGGGGCATGCCAGGAAGCCGCGACGAGTCCCTTGCCGTTGCTCTGCGGTTCAATTCAACGATTACCGCGGCCCAATCCGACGCGGATGCGGCCAAGCATGCGTTCAAGAGCACGGACGGTCTTTTCGCCCCCAAGTTCTACCTGGAAGGAAGGGCCACACACTACGACAACTCATTTCCTTACGTGAGCAGTCCAGGGGCGCGTTCTGTTACGCATGAGGATTATAGCGGCAAAGTGGTGATGTCTTGGGACATCTTCCGCGGCGGCCAAGATGCGTGGAACCGAACCGAGAAGGCAGAACGCTTTACCGAGGCCACGATGCGGCATGCTCGGCTGCAGCGCGATGCCAATGAATCGATCGACAAGGCTTGGAACGCCCGTACCATAACCCAGACCCGCATTTCCGCCTTGAGCAATCAGCTGCAGGCGGACAGGAAGACCATTGCTGCCTTCCAGAAGGAATATGAACTGGGGCAGCGCTCCCTAATCGACCTGCTGAACGCGCAGAACCAGTTCTTCAACGCCTCGGTGTCGCTGACGTCGGCACGGGCCGTGGTCGTTTTTGCGGATTATCAATTGCTGGCGGCCATGGGAACACTCATTGAGTACCTCAAGGCGCCTCCCCCGGTGGATGCCGCCCCCACAGACTTGAATCTGTTTGGCCTGCCCAACTACAGCGCACCGAATTTCCGTTGGACGCTTCCCCAGACTGGATCCGAACCCCTTCATGTCCCGGTCCAGCCCCCTGCCGCAGCCCCTGTCCGCCTGTCGGCGGCAGCGCCGGCTACCGCGTCCCAAGCTTTCAGTGAACGCTGGTCGGGCGACACCACCAAGACGGCATCCGCGGCCAAGATTGTCGGCGCATCAGAGTGGCTGGCGCAACGAGAGCCCAAGGGTAGTCCGGTTGTGCTGGAAGGCGACCAGCGGACTGCATATGCGAAAGAGACGAAGCCACACTGGCTCCTGACGGCGTTTTCGCCTCAACCGAAATAGCACATAGAGCCATCAAGTCGCGAAAGCCGCCCTTCCGGGCGGCTTTTCATTTGGAAACAGGTCCAGCTGGCCACCGTTATCTCACGGGTATCATTCGAAGCGGGACAGGTATTAATCGTTAATCATCTAAGTCAAAATGCTGGAATGTATTAGCCGGTGAACTGTCGTATCATGACTGCGTTTTTCTGGGCCGGTTTCGCCAATTTGATTAAGGTATAACAGCTTGTTTTACCAGACAAAGCATCCGGTTGATCATCGCGCGCGCCTTGTTGATACGCCCGAAGAACCAACCTCGTCAGCTCAACCCGCCGCCCGCGAGCGGGACGTCGACCCCCTAACGGACTCGCTTGTCTTCCTGGCGGCGCACCATGGCCGGGCGGTCACGCGCGATGCGTTGCTCGGCGGACTGCCGATCACGGACGGTCGCCTGACGGTCTCCCTTTTCGAACGCGCTGCGCGTCGCGCCAGCCTGGAAACTGAGGCCGTTCAACGAGACGTAGCGGACATTCCGCCTCTCGTTCTTCCAGCCGTCCTCATCATGAAGAACGGGACAGCGCTGATACTGCTGGGCGTCGATGAAGCCAAGCGGAGCATCAGGGTGCTAGATCCATCGGATCGGCCCTATGCACCAAAAATCATTTCTTTGGATGACATCGGGGACGGATATACCGGCTACGCCTTTCTTGTTCGGGCCTCCGCGGAATCAGACCCCCGGGCCCTTGCCGCCGGTGATCTGCCCCGACATCACTGGTTCTGGTCGGTCGTGAGGGCTCACTGGCGAAACTACGGCCACATCGCTCTATCGGCCCTGCTCATCAATATCTTGGCGCTTGCCATGCCGCTCTTCACGATGAGCGTCTATGACAGGGTCATTCCCAATGGAGCAATCCCTTCACTCATTGCTCTTTCCATCGGAATGGGCCTGGCAATCCTATTCGATCTGATCCTGCGTATGGTCAGGAGCAAGATGATCGATGTGACCGGCAAGACCATCGACGTTGTCCTTGCGGCCAACATCTTCGAACATGTCATGGCCGTGAAGATGGCGCAGAGGCCCGCATCGGTCGGTATCATTGCCAATCAGCTCCGTGACTTCGACTCTGTTCGCGAATTCTTCACGTCGGGAAGCGTGGTCTCAGCCACCGACTTGCTCTTTGCGGTGCTCTTCATCGGCGTACTGTTCGTGGTCGCCGGTCCGCTGGCCTGGGTGCCGCTGCTCATGCTGCCTGTGATGATCGGGATCGGCATCGGACTGCAACGACCGCTCAATCGGGCGATGAAGCGGCTGCAAGCGGAGTCAGCGGCCCGGCACGGTGTGCTCGTCGAGTCTCTCACGGGACTGGAAACCGTCCGGGCGACAGGCGGCGAGGCGCGAATGCAAACCGCGTGGGAACGTTCGGTGGCCGCGACGGCCCGTTCTGGCGAAGCTGTTCACTTCTGGTCGTCGCTGGCGCTTACCGCAGCAAATTCGGCACAAATGCTGACCAGTCTGCTGCTGATTGTGATCGGTGTCTTCCTGATCATGAACGGCAGCCTGACGGTCGGCGCATTGGTCGCGGCAAATATGCTTGCTGGTCGAGTGCTTTCGCCAATCGCGGGCGTCGCGTCGGTGATCATGCGCGGCACACAAACCTTCACGGCGCTAAAGTCGATCGATCGGATCATGACGCTCGAACGAGAGCGCTCTCCGGAACGGACCTATGTCGCGCGGAAGATAGAAAACGGGACCGTCAGCTTCGAGAATATCTCGTTCACCTATCCCAATGCTCCCGGCAAGGCGCTCGACCGAGTCACGTTCAAGATCGGACGCGGCGAACGAGTTGGGATCATCGGCCGGGTTGGCTCAGGCAAGACCACTGTAGGGCGCCTGTTGCTCAACTTCTATGAGGCCCAAGAAGGTCGCATTCTCGTCGACGATGTCGATTCGCGCCAATACGACCCTGCCGATTTGCGTTCCGGAATCGGTTTTTCCATGCAAGACACCGACCTCTTCTTTGGCAAGTTGCGCGACAACATCACGCTGGGCTATCCGGCCGCGACAGATGAGGAAGTGCTGGCGGCAGCACGCCTCGCCGGGGTGGAGAGCTTCATCGCGGGACACCCGATGGGCTACGACATGCCGATCTCCGAAGGCGGCCGAAGCCTGTCGGGCGGCCAAAAACAAGCCATCGGACTGGCCCGCGTCCTGATCCGCAAACCCAGGATCTTGTTTCTGGACGAACCCACCGCGCATTTCGACGTGCGGAGCGAAAGCGAATTTCTCGATCGGCTGAGAGCGCTCGACGACGGGATGACCATCATCATTTCGACGCACCGTCTGTCGCTGCTCGGAATGGTCGATCGCCTGTTGTTGTTCGACAATGGTCGTCTGGTCGCAGATGGACCGCGCGACAAGGTCCTGAGCCTGCTGCAGGGCAAGCCGCCCGCCCCCCAGCCTGCGGCCGCGGCGCCCAAGCCCGCGCAAACCACCCCAGTTGTGCAGAGATCCAATGTCATCTGATTTTGCCTACGCCAACGACATTCGCGCGGCCGTCCGGTTGAGAACGCCCAAGACGTCGCGAATGCTGTTGTGGGCGTTTCTCGCTCTATTTGCCACGTTCATTGTCTGGGCGCATTTCGCCGTGCTGGAAGAGGTCAAGCGGGGGAACGGCAAGGTCGTCCCGTCACGACAGATTCAGGTGGTACAGTCGCTCGAGGGCGGAATTGTTGGCGACCTGCTGGTCCAGGAGGGCGCAGTGGTGCAGCAGGGTCAATCCCTGATGCGAATTGACGATACCAAGTTTGCATCGGAGTTCGGGGAGATAAGAGAGCGTCGGGCCGCCGTGGCCGCCCGCGTGGCGCGTCTGAGCGCCGAGGCCAACGGACGCACGGAGCTCGTTTTTCCCGATCAGACCGAGGAACTCGCACCGGCGTCGGCCGCCACCGAGAGGAGTGTGTTCAAGACACGCGCACAAAAGGTCGCCCAGGACGTTGACGTTCTCAACCAGCAAATTGGCCGGTTGACCCAAACAACGGCGTTGCTCGAGCGCGAGTTGACCCTGACGCGCAGGCTGTATGAACAAAGAGTTGTTCCCGAGATCGAAATGCTTCGACTGGAGCGTCAATCAGCCGAGGCCAAGGGCCAAATGGCCGAAGCAAGATCGAAGATTGCGAACATCGGATCGACCTTCCGCGCTCAGGCGGACGAGGACCTCGCCAAGTCGCGAACCGACCTTGCCGTCCTTGACGAAAACATCAAGTCTGCTCAGGACAGAGTACGCAGAACCGATCTGCGCTCCCCGGTCCGCGGCATCGTCAACAAGCTGAACGTGACGACGATCGGCGCTGTGGTTCAGCCCGGGGCCAACTTGATGGACATCGTTCCTCTCGACGACACCCTCCTGGTGGAAAGCAAGGTAAGACCGCAGGACATCGCGTTCATCCGGCCGGGCCAGGATGCGGTCGTCAAGATCTCCGCTTACGACTCGTCCGTCTACGGCCATCTGAATGGCAAGGTGGAACGGATCAGCGCGGACACCATCCTCGACGACAAGGGCGAGGCGGCTCAGCGGCCGGAGACGTATTATCGCGTCATGGTACGGACGAACACCAATCACCTCGGCACAGAGCAAAGTCCGCTTCCGATCATTCCCGGCATGGTCACGACGGTCGAAATTCTGACGGGCAAGAAGAGCGTGCTGGATTACATCCTGAAGCCGGCCCGCACCCTGCGGGACGAGGCCCTGCGCGAGCATTAACCGGCGGTGCTCGTGACCGGTTGCTTAATCAATCATAAATTTGCAGTTCCAGGATTTAGCTTCTCCGGATAGGCGCTGTTTAGCGCACCGGCTCATTCTCTGCGCCTCTTCCCCCAGCTTAACCCGCCTTAAGCGCCCGACCGCGCATGCTGCGTCCATAACAGGTCGGGATGAAAGACCAAGCGCGCAAAGACGCTGGCTGACGTCCCGGAATATGGGGACGGTCAATGAAGTCGCGTTTTGGACGGCAGCGCACGCTCGCGTTTGCGGCAGTCATGCTGATTTCCCTCGATGGCATCGCGGACCAGACTGCGTTCGCCGCAGAGGTCGGGAATCCGCAGGAATCCGCTGCCGAGGTCACTCTGCCCACCCCGGAGGCCATGCAGGGTCCGGCGACATTCTTCACCATCAACGCGGTCCTTGCGAAGCTCGATCGCGAGCGCGGCCGGGGACCGAAAGCACTTCGCCTGGCGACCCTGACGCCGCACGAGACGACGCTCACCGACGCAGCGACAGACGGCGGCCCTTCCTCCGACGGCCCGTCCGTTGGCAACGAGCCGTTTGGGCTTTCCGCATTTCGCGCACCGGAGAGCCTGCTGTGGCGCAAATGGCGCGGCGTGGAAACGGACCTTGCCCAGGAGAAGATCGTGCTCGAGCGCTGCCGCTCTGAGGCGGCCTCCTGCCCGGCCCATGTCGCCCAATTTCTTCGGCTCGTCGCCGCGACCAAAGCGAAATCCGGACGCGCGCAGCTCGAAGAGGTCAATCTCGGCGTCAACACCGCGATCCGCTATGTGAGCGATGTCATTCAATTCAGGGAGCTCGACCGCTGGAGCACGCCGCTGGCCACCTTTGCAAGCGCGAAGGGCGATTGCGAGGATTATGCGATCGCCAAATATGTCGCACTTCGCGAAGCCGGCTTCCCGGAAGCCGACATGCGTGTGCTCCTCGTCCGTGACCGCGCGGTCCGGCAGGACCATGCGGTCCTCGCAGCGCGTCTCGACGGCCGCTGGCTGATCCTCGACAATCGATGGTCAAGCCTCCGGGAAGACAATGGCGAGTTGAACTTCACGCCGCTGTTCGCCATCAATCACGACGGAGTGCAGCTGTTCGCGAAACCTTATGCGAAGGCGAAACCGAACGGTGCAGAAATGTCGGCCACGCCGGCCGCGACAGCGACGGGATCCCAATGGGTGGGCGCCGAGCCGGCGAATGCGGGTGGCGCGGGCGCGCTCGGGACCCTGCCATTGTTGCTTTGAGCCCATAACAAAACCGCCGGCGAGACTATCGCCGGCGGTTCATCGTTCACGCAAACTGCGCGCTAGGCTATGTGGATCGCGGTCGGCGCGGGTACACCGGTGCTCATCTGCGCAAGATCAACAGCGGCCGCTGCCGTTCCATTGGCGGAATACCAGAGCTCGTTGTGTTGAGTATTGAACAGGAACTGGTTCGCGCTCCCATTCCATGACGCCGCCTGATCGGCGTCCGTCACTTGCGTGAACGTAGCAAGCTGCGCATTGCTGATACTCAGGTTCAGACTGGCAACGTCAACGACGATGCTGTCACCGGCGTTGAAGTCGGTGATCGTGTCGTGGCCGTTAGCAGCGGCGGTGCTCTTCAGAATGAAGATGTCGTTCCCTCCATTGCCAGTCAGAGTATCGTTTCCAGGACCGCCAATCAGAACATTATTGCCAGCCGTGCCGAGCAAGTTGTCGGCGGCCGAAGTCCCGGCGATAGCTTCAGTCGTCAGGAGATTCCCTGTGTCTCCATCGAGATGAATGTTGAAGGTTTGTACCTTGGTGTCGCCGTCGCCATCGGTAATCGTCAGCTGGATGTTATTGAAATCGAGATCCGGCGGCGGAGTCGTGGACTGCGTCCCAACCTCAACCCCATTCAGGCGGAAACCGCCGGTATTGGTGGAACTTGAGAGAACGCTGACACCGTAAATGGCATCACCAAGGTCATAATTGCCCGTCCCGGCGTTGGCAGACCAGTCGAGCTGACTGATCTGAAGCAGTTGGCCGTCTGTCGCGTTGATTGTGACTTGGTCGTAGGTCGTCAGGTTGGCATCGAGATAGACTTTGATGGTGATCGACGCCTGCGCCATATTGCTTGTAAAGCCGTCGGCTTTGAACCTGAAGTCGTCGATGCCGTGCGGCGTCGTATTGTTGCCATCGTCGACAAACTTGAAAAGTATGGATTCGTCTTGGTCGATGGTTTGCCCCTGATTTCCTTTTACCGCCCAGCCTTGATTGCTCGGATTGACCAGATCATTGCCCGGATCATTCGAAGGCGCATCGCCGTCATCGCCGTACACAAGGATGTTGAAATTGGTGGCGGCCCCCAAATCCACGATCAGCGAATTTGACGGACCTCCGGCCTGTGCTTGGCTGGTGGCAACTGAGGTAAAGGTCGTCGTACCTGCCCGGTGTAATACCTCCAGGGAATCGGTGCCGTCGGCATTCAGCGTCAGTTCGGCAACGACATTCGTTCCGTCATACAAGTTGAGCACGATTTGTGAAGCGGAATAGGAAGAAACCTGAACGTTTGCTCCCGTTGCAGTAACATTGCTGTACCCGTCGGCACCGTAGACCCAGTCTGCGAACTGGCTGGTGTAGGTGGTTGTCGTTGTCGGATTGAAGGTCGAAAGGCTGACGATGCCGTCGTTGCCGTCATTGACAATAGTGAATGCCGGACCGTCGTCGTGGAACACGATCTGGCTGCCGACGTTCACCGCGCTCGAG
>NZ_JBHLEV010000015.1:0-70544 GCF_042263385.1 Bradyrhizobium tunisiense | reverse complement strand
CGGAAGGGGTTGACGGGTGGCGAAACAGATCGCCGATGCGTTCCTACAACTGCACCCCACGCGTGAGTGCACCGTCGACGACGAGATTTGTGCCGGTGATGAAGCTGGCGGCGCGGCTGGCGAGAAACACCACGGCGTTGGCCATTTCCTGCGGCGTTCCCATCCGCCCCGTCGGATTGAGCGCAAGCGCCGTCTTGTAGAGCTCGGGATTGTTGTCCTTGATCATGTTCCAGACCCCGCCGTCGAAATAGGTATTGCCTGGGGAGACCGAGTTGGCGCGGATGCCTTTCCCCGCGAGCTGATTGGCCAGTCCCTGCGTGTAGTGGATGATCGCCGCTTTGAAGGTGCCGTAGGGACCCGCAGCGAAATCGATCTCGCGCCCCGAGACGCTGGAAATGGTGACAATCGCACCGGCGGCACTCTTCTCCAGATAGGGCATGGCCGCATTCACGAGCCGGACCGTACCCATCATGTCCGTCGAAAACTCCTTCTCCCAGCTTTCGTCGTCCTGCCCGATCGCAAGCGCGCTGACATTGGCGACGACGACATCGATGCCGCCGAGCTTTGCCGCCATATCCCCGACCCAGGCCTTCAGCGCGGCCGCGTCAGCAACGTCGACGGCGCTGCCATAAGCCGCGACGCCCTTGGTCTTGAGTGCAGCGACCGTGCTCTCGACCTCGGCCAGATTGCGGGAGCAAACCCCGACATCGGCGCCTTCGGCGGCGAATGTCTCGGCGATTGCTCGGCCGATTCCCTTGGTGCTTCCCGTGACGAGTACCTTGGCTCCCTTGAGTCCCAGATCCATGGCCGAATTCCTTTTCTTGGTTCAGTAGTTGGTCGGCGCCGCCCTGACCAGTCCACGATAGCTGTGCGGCATTCGCATCGCCACCAGATCCTTTCGCCGCACGACGTTGGTCGGATAGACGCTGTCGAGATTGGTGGTATCGATCCGCGCGATGGCGAGGCCGGCGCCGCCGGCCGCGATCGCTTCCCGCCGCGGAAACTCGAACGTGTCGGGGCCGAACACACCGCTCAACCCCGGATAGCCGCGTTCGGGATCGACGACATTGGCGAAGGCGAAGAACAGGTTGTTCTCGCCGGCACGAACGCGGAAGTGATGCCAGTGATGCGGATCCGGGCCGGTCGGAATCGATTTTGGCTGCAACACCTCAGTGCCGGCATGGGACGAGCTGAAGCCTCCCTTGATCGCGGCGGGACAGGCGATGAGATCGCAGCCGCGCAGCGCCAGCACCCGGCCCGCCTCCGGGAAGGAGGCATCGTGACCGATCAACAGCCCGATGCGGCCGATCGGCGTGTCGACGACGCTCCAGCCGTCACCGGCCGTGGCCCAGCTTCGCTCGTCGGCCGCCAGATGCGTTTTGCGATAGACGGAGATGCTTCCATCGGGCGCAACCAGGCAAGCGCTGTTGTAGACCAGATCGTCGTCGCGCTCGGCAAGGCCGCAGACGAGATAGACGTCAAGCTCCCCCGCAAGCTCCCCGAGGCGAAGCGTTGCCGGCCCCGGTATCGGTTGCGCTGATGTCGCGGGATCGGTCAGTCCCGTCACAGCCAGCTCCGGAAAGACGACAAGCTCCGCCCCATCCGCTCTTGCCGCGCGCGCGTAAGCTTCGATCTCCTTCAAGTTCTGGGCAGGATCATCACCAGGTGCAAATTGCGCGACGCAAACCCGCGATGTCTTTCCGACCGGCCACGGCTCGTGGCCGTAGAGACCGAAGAAGTCGCACGGATTCCAGCTGAATGTATCGGTCAGCAGTTCGGGATAGAGCTCCGGCCGACGCTGCGCGAACACGGTCTCGCCGAGCACGCGGCGTGCGCGGGCGGCATCGAGATCGATCTCCGACAACAGCACCCCGTCGCCCTTGTCGAGCACGGCCATGACCTGCCCGTCCGGTGCGATCACGCAGCTGCCGCCGCTGAACTGCACCGTACGTTCGAGGCCCCATCGATTGCTCTCGATGACGTAGCAGCCGTTCTCGAAGGCCCGGCTGATCCAGTAAGGCGCCGGCGTGCGCTCTGCCAACCAGTTGGAGATGTGGCAGATCACGTCCGCGCCGCCCAGCGCCATCAGCCGCGCGGTTTCCACGAAATGGATGTCCATGCAGATCAGCAGAGCGATCCGCCCGATCGGCGTCTCGAACACCTGGTTGTGCAAATCGCCCGCCGCGGCCCATTTCGGCTCGGAGATATAGGGGTGCGTCTTGCGGTGGCGGCCGACAATGCCGTCGGGCCCAATCAAGACGGCCGAGTTGAAGTAGATGCCATCCTCGTCGACCTCCGGCATGCCGATGACGATGTAGCAATCGTGCTTGTGCGCCAGCGCCGCAAACCGGTCCGTGGTGGGACCCGGGATCGTCTCGACGAAGGGGGCGACCTCGGCACGGTCGAACCAGCAATAGCCGGTCGTTCCCATTTCCGGCGTGACGATGAGCCTTGCACCGGCCGCCGCGGCCTGCTCGCAAAGCTCGAGCAGGCGCGCGACGTTGCGCGCCTTCTCGAACATGATCGGCTCGAACTGGACAGCGGCGACCTTGTGAACGTTGGGCATGAACGGGCGAGCCTCAAACGAGATAGGACTTCTTGATGGAGGCCCCGAGCGTGTACTTGGGATCGACCATGTTGCCGAGACGGACGCGGCCAGCCTGGGTCAGCAACATGTAGGCATCGATCTCCTCGAAGCCGTAGTCGGCGGCCATCCAGCGGCAGAGCTCGCGATAGGCGATGCGGGCTGCGTCCTCCATCGGCCGCGCCGAGCCAATGGTCATGATGAAATCGCTGGTCTCGAGTCGTGGCCAGGAAATGGTCCAGTTCTTGATGAGGTCGATCTGCACCGTCGTTACGGTCGGATGCTCGATGGCCACGCCGCAGAGCTCGCCGTCGCCCTGCGCGGCATGGCAATCGCCAAGATAAAGCAGCGCGCCCTTGGTGTTGACCGGAAGGTAGATGACGGCCCCGACGCCGACGTCCGGCAGGTCCATGTTGCCGCCGTAATAGTCCGGAACCAGCGAGGAAATCGCCTCGATCTCGGGCGACGTGCCGATGGTGCCGATAAAGGGCTCATAGGGCAGCGTGATTTTGTCGTTCCACTTCGTGCCGGTTTTCGCGTCGATCTCAAGCTTCTTGACGCGCTCCGGCAGTGCCGGATTGAGCAGCGCCGTATTGCCCGTGCTGACCAAGCCGCCGAAATCAGGCATGATGACAGTCGTGCCCCGCGGCTGCGGCCCGCGCGGGACGATGCTCTCGATGTAGACCGCGAGCACGTCGCCCTTTTCGGCGCCGTTGACGTGGATCGGCCCGTTCTGCGGATTGAGGAACGGAAAGTTGAGGATCTTCGATGGACTGTCGGTCTCCTTCTTGATTGCGCCCTCGAACGCATCGTGCGTCTCGGCGGAGACGACCGCGCCGGGATCGACCGTCAGCACCGGCTTCACATAGGGGCCGTAGACGTAATGGTACTTGCCCTGCTCGGCTTCCGTGATCGTGTATTGCTTGCCGCGCTCGCCCCTGGCGATGCCTTTGCGCGCCATGATGGAATCGTTTTGCCAGGCCATTGCTGTTCTCCTTGGTTGGGCGTCGTTTCTTTCAAACCGCCAGATGGCGGCGCATCTCCGCTTCGTCGCCGAGCGCGGCACGGTCGAGGCTTGCGACGATGCGCCCCTTGTCCATGACGTAGCAGCGCTGTGCCATGGCGCGGATCATGTCGATGTTCTGCTCGACCAGGATGATGGTCACACCGGTCCCGCGATTGAGCTCGACCATGTTGCGTGCGATGTCCTGGACGATGTTGGGCTGGATGCCCTCCGAGGGCTCGTCGAGCAGGATCAGAGCGGGGTCCGAGATCAGCACGCGTCCGATCGCGAGCTGCTGCTGCTGTCCACCGGACATGGTGCCGGCGCGCTGGTGCCAGCGCTCTTCGAGAATAGGAAACGCATCGATGATCTTGCGCCGGCCCGCCTCGGGAATGCCGCCGCCCTTGATCGCGGCTCCGACGGCGACGTTCTCGCCGACTGTCAGGCGCGGAAACACGTCGCGCCCCTGGGGCACATAGCCCATGCCAAGGCGTGCCCGCTTGTGCGCCGGCAGGGATTCAACGGCCTCGCCGCGATAGACGATCGAGCCGCTCATCGCCGGCACGAGCCCGATCAGGCTCTTCATGAGCGTCGACTTGCCGACACCGTTGCGGCCGATGACGGCGACGATCTCGCCTTCCCGCACCTCGATCTCGAGGCCCTGGAGCACGGGCTTTCCGCCGTAGCCGGCACGCAGGCTCAGCGTCGAAAGGATGACTTCCCTGCGCGGCATGTCAAGCATGAGCCTGCCCCAGATAGATCGCCGCGACGCGCTCGTCGGCCACGATCTCGTCGATCGAGCCCTGTGCAAACACCTGACCGAGATGCAGCACGGTGACGCGCTGAGCGACCTGGCGCACGAACGCCATGTCGTGCTCGATCGCCAGCACCGTCATGCCGCCGGCATTGAGCCGCTGCACCATTTCGCCGGTCATGTGGGTTTCCTCCGGTGACATGCCGGCGGTCGGCTCGTCCAGCAGCAGCAGGCGCGGCTTCAGGCTGATCGCCATGCCGATCTCCAGCCATTGCTTCTGGCCATGGCTGAGGTTTCCCGCCGTCTGCGCCTGTTCGGCGCCGAGCCCGAGGAAGGCAAGCAGCCGGTCGATCTCTTCCAGCAGCGTCCGCCCGCGGTGACGGCTCTGCAGGGCAATCTCCAGGTTCTGCCGCACCGACAGTCCCTTGAACACACCGGGCACCTGAAACTTGACCGACAGGCCGCGGTGGATGCGGGCAAAGGATTTCAGGGCCGTGATGTTCTCGTCCGCGAAGAAGATGTCGCCGCTGCCGGGATGATGCTCACCCAGGATCAGGCGGAACAGCGTGCTCTTGCCCGCGCCGTTCGGGCCGATCAGGCAATGGATCTCACCGGCTTGCAGCGTCAGATTGACGCCGTTGGTGACATGCAGCCCGCCAAAATGCTTGTTCAGCTCGCGCAGCTCCAGCAGCGACATCAGCCCGCCCTCCGCATGAAGCGCGTGGCGAGGCCGCCGAGCCAGTTCATCACGCCAAGCACGAGGCCGTTGGGCGCGATCAGGACTGTGAGCACCAGCAGCACGCCCATGAAGACGAGAGCATACTGGCTGCCGTAGATCGTCAGTGCCTGGAAGGCGGCAAGCACCACCAGCGTGCCGATCACGGTCGAGGTCAGGTCGCCGCGGCCACCGACGGCGACCCAGATCAATGGCAGCGCCGCCGCCGTCATGCTCATGCTCGACGGGGTGATGTATTGCCCCCACACCGTGTAGAGCACACCGGACAGGCCTGCCAGGGCGGCCCCGATGACGAAGGTGATGAGCTGGTACTTGCGCACGTCGTAGCCGAGCATCTCCGCCCGCTCCGGGTTTTCCCGGATCGCGACGATGACGTTGCCGAACGACGAGTTCACCAGGATGCGCAGGGCCAGATAGACGAGGACCAGAAGGCCGAGCACGAAGTAGTAGAGCCCGACGTCGGCGAACAGAACAATCGGCTGCCCCGGCCACGGGATGGTCAGCGGCGGCATTGCGCTCATGCCGTTGAAGCCGTTGAGCCGCGCGCTGCCGATGTGCCATTCCGGCCCCGCGGTCTGAGCCATGAAGCGCTCCAGCATCAGGGTCACGGCGAGCGTGACGATGCCGAGGAAGACGCCGGCGATCCGGCCGAAGAACATGAAATAGCCGAGCAGGACTGCGAACAGCGCGGCGATCGCCACCGCAGCCACGAGTGCCACCAGCGTGAAGCCGTAGGCCGAGCCGAAATTGATGGTGAGGATGCCGTAGCCGTAGCCAGCGATCCCGAAGAAGGCGGTCTGGCCGAAGGAGAGCGAGCCGCCATAGCCCCAGATCAGGCACAGGCTGAGGGCGATGAACACCCAGACAAAGAAATAGACGGTGTTGCCGACCGTATAGCCGTCGCTGAACAGCGGGTACACGAGCGCGGCCAGAAGCACGACGACAAACAGGCCCCAAAAGACCGGACCGCGACCGACGGTCTGCGGGCCTTCGAGACGGCGAAACAACGAGAGGAAACCGGTCACGACGCCATCACTCCGTCAGGTGCGCTCACGCAGCACAAAGCCGGAAATGCCCTTTGGCAGGACCCGGACCACGATGATGACGGCGACCAGGAGGCCGATCTGCCCGAACAACTGGCCCTGCCACGACGTCATCACCGATTTCACCACTCCAAGCACGGCACCCGCCGGCGCCGTGCCGAGGAAGACGTCGGCGCCTCCGATCACGACGGTGACGAAGGCCTCCATGATGAAGGTCGCCCCCATGGTCGGCACCAGTGTCATGGTCGGCGCGTAGAGACCGCCGGCAAGGCCGGCCAGCCCTGCGCCGCAGGCGAAGGTGAGGCTGTAGATCAGGCGCGTATCGACGCCGAGGGCCGCCGCCATATGCGGCACCTGGATGGTGGCGCGCGCCAGCACGCCGAAGCGCGTCCAGTTGAAGAGCGCATAGAGCGCGGCGAGCACGCCGAGCGCAGCGCAAAACAGCACGATGCGATAGATCGAATACGAGTATGCGCCGACCTGGAAGCTGCCCAAGGGCGTGCCAACGCCTGCCATGGTCGAGCCGACCGCGATCAGCGTGCCCTGCGTGGCAATCAGGCTCAGCCCCCAGGTGGCGACGATGGTGTCGAGCGGCCGGTCATAGAGATGGCGGATCACCGCGAGCTCCACCACGACGCCGACCAGCGCCGACACGAGGGTGCCGGCCAGTATTCCCAGCGGCAGCGGCAGGCCCGCATGCACGGTTGCCGCAGTGACATAGGCGCCGCACATGATGAACTCGCCATGGGCGAGATTGATCACGCCCATCATGCCGAAGATCACCGCGAGCCCGCAGGCGGAGAGCACCAGGAACGCGAAGGCGTCGCCGAACTGGTAGAGTGCCGAGAAAACGTGGGTCGCAATGTCCATGAACCAACCGGGATGTGGGAGGATGCGGCGTCGCCGCCGCAGATAACCGTGATCGCCCCGGCGCGCCGGCAAGGCGTGCCGGAAGCGCCGGAGCAACCAGCCGCCGGGTCAGGGTTTCGGCGGGGGATTCGACGGCGTGTACTGGGCCATCGGATCTTTCTTGGTGAGGTCGCAGCCGGCTTCACCCAGCCAGTAGGGCTTGATGTCCTCCCATATCTTCGGGAAAGAGATCGAATGATCGGCGCCGACCTTGGCGAGATAGATCGTGTGCGACATGTGCTGGCTCTTCGGGTCGATGCAGACCTTGCCTTCCGGCGCGTCCATGCAGACGTCGCCCAGTGCGATCACCTTGCGGATATCCTCGCGCTTGGTCGACTTCGCCCGCTCGACCATCTGCTTGTAGAGATAGACGGCGAGATAGGAGTTTTCCGCCTCCTGGTTCACATAGGGCTCGCTCGGGAACTTGGCCTTGAACTTGGCGTAGAACTCCTTGCTCTTCGGCGAGTCGATCTCCTCGATGTAGTTGGTGGTGACGTACATGTCCTTCAGGCTCGGCGGCTTGAAGCGCTTGTGCTCGTAACCCTGGCCGACGTTGACCGAGGATGCCATCGGCAGGTTGACGTTGGCGGAAGCCGCCTGCTCGTAGTAGGAGGCCTGCGCGGTGCCGACCAAGAGCGTGACCACGAAGTCCGGCTTGGCCTTCTGGATGTTCTGGATGCTCTGCGAGAACTGCGACACGCCGAGCGGGATGAATTCCTCGCCGGCCATCTTGCCGCCGTTCTCCTTGACGATCTTGCGCACCCATTCCGCCGAGATCTGACCGAAATTGTAGTCGGCGGCGAGCGTGTAGACGTTCTTGCCGTACTTCTCCATCATGTAAGGGATCAGCGTCGAGAACTGCTGCTCCGGCACGGCGCCGGTGACGATCATGTGGCCGTCGCAGACGCCGCCTTCATACTGGTTGTTGTAGAAGGCGAAGCCGTTGAACTGATCGACGATCGGGCGGTACGCCTCGCGCGAGGCCGAGGAGAAGCCCGCAAACACCACGTCGACCTTGTCGCGCTGGAGCACGCGGCGCATGAACTCCTGGTAGCGAGTGTTGTCGGACTGCGTATCGTAAGCGACGAGCTCGAGCGGCCGGCCCATGATGCCACCCGCCTTGTTGATCTCCTCGGCGGCGAGCTGGATGGCGTGGACCTTGCCGATCGTGGCCGCGGCGAAGTCGCCGGACTGATCCTCCAGCACGCCGAGCTTGATCGGGTTTTCCGCCGCGCGCGCCAGGTGAGATCCGATCGGGGATCCGAAGACAAGCGTCCCCGTGAGGGCTGCGGCGCGCAGCCCCCGCAATACAGACTTGGTCATTTTGCTTCTCCTAGATGGCCTGCTTGTTGCCGCCTTGCAGCGTGATGCCGGTCGTGCGGCCGGACGTGTCGGGCGGCTTCGCCCGCTTGCTCAGAAACTCGTCGCAATAGAGTTCCATGTTCTGCCGCGCGCGCATGCTTTCGCGACGGAGCTGGGAATAGGCGCCCTCCTCGTCGAGGCCGCCCTGCTGCATCAGCAGGATGACGGCGCGGATCACCGCACGGCGGCCGCGGCGGCGCTCCTCGAGGCCCTGGAGGCGCTCATACATTTCAGCGCGCAGCAGGAACTGGTTGATGCCCATGAACAGCGAGGTGTAGACCGCGCCGCCATGGACTGGCTTGCGCAGGAAAGAGGTGGCGCCGAGGTTGACGAGCGCCTTGAGCCGGCTCGGCGCCTCGACGCCGACGAGGCCAATCACCGGCACCGGCGGCAGCCGCGAGGCCGGATTGACCTCGATCGCGACGGCGCCTTCGAGATCGCCGTCGACGAAAAGGATGTCGCGGTCCGCCTGGAGGCTCGCAACGTCGATGCGCGCGCGACCGTCGATGATCTCGGGATATTCGGTGGAGACGCCGAGCTTGGCCAGCGTCGTTTCGAGCGTGCTCTCCCATCCGCCCCGCCGGGTGACGACGATGGCGCGGCCGCCCTTGAAGTTCTGTAGCAGTCGAGAGCTCATGATTGCACCACTTTCAGAAGCGGAGAGCGCATTGCGCTGGCAAAGCGCGGCGACGACTGGACGAGATAGGGATCGGGCGCGATCGGCTCGCGGGATTCCAGCAACACTTCGAACTGTCCGTTGACGGCCGAGCGGCCGATCCGCGGCGTGAGCCAGGCGTGAAAGGTCTGCCGGTCGATCCGGACCTCGCCTTGCGGCGCGAGCAGCCGCTGGTCCGCCACCGCGGCGCGCACGGTGCGCGCGTCGTCGGTGCCGGCCTGCGACAGTGCCGCCGCGAGCAGCTTGACGGCGATGTAGGACGACTCCGCATCGGCCGAGGAGACCGGTCCATCAGGAAAGGACGTCCTGTAGGCGTCGATGAAGGCGCCGTTCTCCGGCGAATTCAGCGACGAGAAATAGACGCTCGACGACAGATGTCCGTCGATTGCATCCGGCCCGATCTCCGGCAGCTCCGGTTCGGACAGCGTGCAGCTGGCGACGGGAATTTCCGCGGCCTGATCGATGCCGCGCGCGCGGCAAGCGGCCCGGAATGCGCGGAAGAAGGCATAGGCGCTGGTGCCGATCAGATTGTTGAAGACGAAGTCCGGTCGCGCATCGATGATGGCCGCGATGACCTGATCGACCTCGGTGTCGCCCACGGAGAGATAGCGCTCCGCAAGCACCGTGCCGCCGCGCGCGATCAATGCCTCGCGGAAGATGCGGTTGTTCTCCCAGGCCCAGATGTAGTTGGAGCCGACGCAGAAGGCACGCGAGCCGACGCGGGACGCCAGATAGTCCACTAGCGGCAGCACGTGCTGGTTCGGTGCAGCACCGGTGTAGATGACGTTGTCGGAACTCTCGAAGCCCTCGTAATGCGAGGGATACCACAGCAGCCCGTCGAACTTCTCGAAGCATGGGATCACCTCCTTGCGGCTCGAGGAGGTGTAGCAGCCGACCACCTGACGGATGCCGGAGCCGAGAAGCTCGAGACTGAGAGAACGGTAGCGCGCAAGGTCGCCCGACGGATTGACCACGACCGGCTCGAGTGTGATGTCCTGACTGCCTGCGTTGACCTCCTGAAAGGCGAGCAGTGCGCCATTGAGAATCGAGCGCGCGACGACGCTGTAGGAGCCCGTCGTCGAGAACATCACGCCGATCCGATAATGCTTCCGCGTCATCACTCGATCCAAAAACAAAAAAGCGCCCTCCGGCCGTTAAGCCGAGGGCGCCTTCGCCGCCAACTGAGCACGCGATGAACCGCGTGGCGTTGGAAATGGTTGAACTCGTCGCGTTAATGGGCAGGCTTGCCCTACGCTCACGCAATACGGTCGTTGAGATCAGCTATATTGTCAAGCGCGTTGTTGCAGCGAAAACTGCTGCAATTCATATCGGTGTGTAGCAAATCTATGCAAGCAACTGGCAAGCCGATCCTTCGCAGCGCTGAGAAGATTCCTCTTGCTGTCCGATGCTCACAGCGATTTCTTGCCCGTCTAACCATCTCATGCCGGAGACCACATGGTTGATGACAGCCGTTTGCCGAACCGCCCCCTCGATCCCCGTACCAAATGGTCCGCGCTTTCCCAGGCGGAACGCGATGCTGCCTATGACAACAACGCGGCCGTCAAGAACAGCGCGGCCCTGATCGCCGAGCGCAACGACGCTTCCGGCCGGCTGCGGGGCACGCTGAAATCCCATCTCGACCTGCCCTATGGCGAGCGTGCGAACAACAAGATCGACCTCTACCCGGCGGCAAGGTCCGATGCGCCCTGCCTGGTGTTCCTGCACGGCGGCTACTGGCAGCGCAATTCCCGCGAACTGTTCGCGATGCTGGTCGAAGGCGTTGCTGCGCATGGCTGGTCGGTCGCCATTCCCGGCTATTCGCTGGCCCCCGGCGTCACCCTTACCGACATCGTCGGCGAAATCCCGCGTGCACTCGACTGGCTCGTCGCGCATGGCGCGTCCTACGGCATCGCGGGACCTGTCGTGCTGTCAGGCTGGTCCGCAGGCGCCCACCTCGTCGCGATGGCACTGGATCATCCGCACGTCCACGCCGGGCTGGCGATATCCGGTGTCTACGATCTCGCGCCGATCCGCGACACCGGTCTCAACAACGCCCTGAAGCTCACTGACGAGGAAATAGCCAAGCTCTCGCCGCTGCGCCTGCCGGTGACGCCGAAGCGACTGGATATCGCCTATGGCAGCAACGAGCTCCCGGCGCTCGTGCTCGATTCAATCCATTTCCATGAGAAGCGCGCGGCCGAACGGGCGCACGGCAAGCTCATTCCGGTCGAAGGCGCCGACCATTTCACCATTCTCGAGGCATTGCGGCGCCAGGACGGCATTCTGGTCGATGCCGCGAGGCGGCTGCTGGACTAAAAAGTGCGAAAACAACCCCATGCACAGTAGAATGCCTTTGTTTCCTCGAGCGAATTTCCGCAGGCCATTCACGACGGACGGGCTTTGACGCGTCGGGCAAAACAGGGGCATGATGGCATCATCGCCCCGGTTGTCTTGGCTCCGCCTCAATCCAGACTTGCTCTCCTCTGATCCGCACCGGATAGAGCCGCAACGGCGGGCTCGGCCATCCCGACGTGATCGTCCCATCGCGTAGATCGAATGAGGCCGCATGGCGCGGGCATAACAGCCGCCCGGCCGTCACCTGCCCTAAACCGAGATCTGCCTGTTCGTGCGGACAGGCGCGCTCGCATGCAACGACATCGCCTTCGTTCCAGATCACCAGCAGGTCGTGCCCGGCGACGCGGACGATGCTCTCCGCCTCCAGCCGGCCGAGATCGCAGACGGCAATCCAACCGGACTCGTCCGGACGAACAGCCGCATCATCCACCGAGATAGGCCTTCCGCACATGCTCGTTCTCGATCAGCTCGGCGCCGGCTCCGGACAGCACGATGCGGCCGTTCTCGAGCAGATAGGCATGATCGCACATCTCGAGCGCTGCGAACGCGTTCTGCTCGACCAGCAGCACCGTGGTGCCGGCATCGCGAATGGCGCGAATGATCGCGAAGGTGCGCTCGACGATATTGGGTGCAAGCCCGAGCGAGGGCTCGTCGAACAGGATCAGTCGCGGCCGCGACATCAGCGCCCGCCCGATCGCGAGCATCTGCTGCTCGCCGCCGGACAGCGTGCCGGCCGCCTGCCGGCGCCGCTCGGCGAGCCGCGGAAATTCCGTGTAGATGCGATCGCGATCGGCCGCGATCTCGCCCGAACCACGACGGAGGTAGGCCCCCATGTCGAGATTTTCCTCGACGCTCATGTGTGGGAACACCCGCCGCCCCTCCGGACAATGCGCAATCCCGCTCGCCAGCACGCGCGGAGGCTTCGCCCCCGTGATGTCGATGCCCTCGAACCGCATCTGTCCCGCGCGCGGCGGCACGAGGCCGGAGATCGCGCGCAGCGTCGTGCTCTTGCCGGCGCCATTGGCGCCAATCAGGGCGACGAGCTGACCGGCCTTCACGTCCAGCGAAATCCCGCGTAACGCGGTGACGCCGCCATAGCCGCACACCATGTCGCGGATCTCAAGCACGCGCCGCTCCATGTCCAAGATAAGCCTCGATCACCGCCGCATTATTGCGGATTTCGTCCGGTGTCCCCTCCGCGATGATGCGGCCGTAGTTCAGCACCACGATGCGATCGGAGACCGTCATCACCATCGGCATGTCGTGCTCGACCAAGAGGATCGTAATGCCGCGGTCGCGGATGCTACGGATCAGCTCGATAAAGCGGTGCGTCTCCGAGGCATTCATGCCCGAGACCGGCTCGTCGAGCAGCAGCATCGACGGCTCGGCCGCGAGAGCCAGCGCGACGCCGACCAGGCGCTGCTCGCCATAGGAGAGCGAGCCGGCCGCATCATGAGCGCGGCGTTCGAGACCGACCCACTCGATCAACTCGCCGGCGCGCTGCCGCAGCTTGCGCTCCGAGGCGCGCGCGCCGGGCAGCCCCAGGATGGCGTCGAGCAGGCGGACCCTGCCCTGGCGATGCAGCCCGATCAGGAGATTGTCGTACACGGTGTCGTTGGGAAAAACGCTGGTGCGCTGGAAGGTGCGGATCAGGCCGAGATCGGCGATCTCGTGCGGCTTCAACCCGGCAAGCGTGATTCCCTGATAGGTGACGCGGCCCGCGCTCGGCGTCAGGAAGCCGGTCATGACGTTGAAGGCGGTGGTCTTTCCAGCACCGTTCGGCCCGATCAGACTGACGATCTCGCCCTCGCCGACGGTGAAGCTCATGTCGGAGATCGCAACCAGCCCGCCGAAGCGGACCGCGACCTGCTCGACCGTCATGGCAATGCCGCGCGCCGTCATCATGCCGGCTCCTTGGCGCCGGTTTCGGGAAGCGTCGCCGGCGCCAGCGCCGGCGGGGGGCTCCCTCTCCGGCTAAATCGCTGCGCCAGCGAGGGCACAATGCCGCGCGGCAATACGAACAGGATGGCCATCAACACGCCGCCATAGGCGATCCATTGCGCTTCCGGCGCCATGACCGGCCGCAAAGCGACCGGCAGCAGGCCGAAGATCAGGCCGCCAACAACTGGCCCGGCCAGCGACCCCTTGCCGCCGGTGATGACCATGATGACCATGGTGACGGTGTTGATGAAGGCAAAGACTTCAGGATCGATGATCCGGATGTAGTGCGCATAGAGGCTGCCGGCCGCACCCGCGATCGCCGCCGAGATCACCGCGGCGATCGTGAGCGTCCTGGTGACGTCGATACCGACGGAGACGGCGAGCGTCTCGTTCTCCATCAGCCCGCGCATGGCGCGGCCGAAATGGGAATGAACGAGGCGCGCGATCAGGAGATAGGCGATGAGCGCCACCACCAGCACGAGGTAGTAGTTCTGCATCTTGGTGCGCAGCGTCAGCTCGCCGAAACCGGGTAACGGCAGCGCGACGGATGGAATGTTGGTCAGCGCCAGCGGACCCTGCGTCAGCTCGACCCAGTTCAGCGCGACAAGCCGGACCACCTCGGCAAAAGAGATCGTGACGATGACGAAATAGGCGCCGCGGACGCGGAACGAGAGCAGCCCGACGAAATAGCCGCATAATCCCGCGATCAGTATCGCGAGCACGAAACCCGCAATCGGCGGCCATGGCGTGTGGACCAGACGAAGGTCGCCGGGCAGGCCGATATCGAAGCCGAGCGATGTCAGCGCACTGACATAGGCGCCGATGCCGAAGAACGCGATATGACCGAGGCTGAGCTGGCCGGTGAAGCCGAGCAGCAGGTTGAGGCTCATCGCGCCGATGACAAAGATACCGGTCGTGATCAGCGCATTCAGGAGATAGGGGTCGCGCAGCCAGAGTGGCACCGAGGCGAGCGCTGCGACCGAAAGAAGGGTGATGACTGCCTTCATCCCACGCGCTCCGCGCGCGCGAACAGGCCGGTCGGCCGGAAGATCAGGACCGCGATGATGATCAGAAAGCCCATGGCGTCGCGATAGCCCGACGAAACGTATCCGGCCCCGAGCTCCTCGGCCAATGCTAGGATGAAGCCGCCGATCACCGCGCCCGTGATGTTGCCGAGGCCACCCAGGATGACGATGGCAAAGGCCTTGACCGCAGCGAGATCACCCATTTGCGGGAAGATCACATAGACCGGCCCGAGCAGAGCGCCCGCGGCGGCGGCAAGGCTCGAGCCGACCGCGAACGTCGATGTGTAGATCATATCGACGTTGACGCCCATCAGCGAGGCCGTGTCGTGATCCTGGAACGTCGCCCGCATCGCGCGGCCGAGGCTGGTCTTGTTGATGAGGAGGTAGGTCACCACGATCAACAGCGCTGCGGCGGCGAGAACGAAGAGGCGCAACCAGGACACCGACACCGGCCCGAGCACCAGGGGCGCCTCGGGGAATGGCGTGGCCACCGACTTGGCGACGCCGCCCCAGATCCACAGCGTGCCCGACTGCATCGCGATCCAGGCGCCGATCATGACCAGCATCGTGGTGTCGATGTCGGAGCCGCGCAGCGGGCGCAGCAGGGTGAGTTCGATCGCTGCGCCGAGCAGCCATCCGGCCAGCACGGCCACCGGCAATGCGAGGAAGAAGTTCAGGCCGAGCTGCTGCACCACGATGAACATGACGTAGGCCCCGAACGTGTACAGCACGCCGTGCGTGAAGTTCACGACGTTCATGATGCCGAAGATCAGCGTCAAACCGATGCCGAGCAGCGCATAGGTGCCGCCAAGCACGAGCATGTTGACGAGATGCTGGAGAAATTCGTTCAAGGCCGTTCCCGAATGATCTGGATGCCGGCGAGGGCCGCGATACGCCGCCCTCGCCCCGGAAGAAGCGAAGCTAGAGCGTCTTCATCTCGATCTTGCCGTCGTTGATCTCGATGAGATAGACGTTCGGCTGGCTTTGCCCGCTCTCCTTGCCTTCGGGCCCGGACTTGCGGAACACGATATCGCCGTTGAGCCCCTTCACCTTGATGTCCCAGAACGCTGCCTTGATCGCCGCCGGCTCGGCCTTGCCCGCCTTCTCGATCGCAGCGGCCACGGTGCGGATGCCGTCATAGCCGCGAAAGCTCTCGGTGCAGCCGGCGAAGTCGAAACCGCGCTTCTTCCATTCGGAGACGAAATAATTGGTCGCTTCCGGGTTCGGCGTCTTGTCGGGGAACCACGGCAGGAACGTGGTCAGATGCATGGTCCCGTTGGCTGCAGCTCCCGCCTGGGCGATGATCTGGTCCGGATTCTGCGAGCCGCCTGTGGTGATGATGCGCTTCTTCAAGCCCAGCGCAGCAGCCTGCTTGAAGATCAGGGTGAGCTGATCGACCGCGGTGGTGACGATGACCGTTTCGGAGTCCGAGCTCTTGATCTTGGAGAGCTGCGCGCTCATGTCCTGCGCGCCCTGATCCATGGTTTCGACAAGGCCGACGGCGATCCCCTTCTCCTTCACCATCTTGCTGAAGTCTTCGGCCGTGCCGCGGCCCCAGTCGTTGTTGATCACAAGGAAGTCGACCTTCTTCAGGGCGAGCTTGTCGACGATGCCCTTGAAGGCCGCGGCCTCGACCGCAGAGGGCGGCGAGATGCGGAAGATGAAGGGATTGCCCGTTGTCGTGATCTTGCCCGAGGACGAGGTCTCGACCACCATCGGTGTCTCGTATTCCATCAGCTTCGGCATCACCGCAAGCGTGAGGCTCGAGCCCCAGGCGCCCATCAGCACCGGCACCTTGTCGCTGGTGATGAGCTTTTCGGCGACGGCAGCGGCTTCCGTCGGGTTGCTCTTGTTGTCCTCGATCACGAGCTCGATCTTCTTGCCGAGCACGCCGCCCTTGGCGTTGATCTCGTCGGCGGCGATCCTGGCACCGTTGACGACATAGGTGCCGGAGGCCGCGAACGCGCCGGTGAGCGGCTCGTTGACGCCGATCTTGATGGTCTGCGCCTGTGCGGCGCCGCCGAACAACGCCGTCGCCAGCGCGATTGTCCCAACCAATCCGAATGCTCGTGTCATGTTATCTCTCCAAATCCCACGCTGTTGATGCCTTGCAGTCCAAACTTCGTCACTCTGCCGGTATTCGACGCACCGATCCGTCATCCCGGCTCGGCTTTGCGACCGAACAGGCGCGCGATGCGGGCGCGCAGGACGTCAGAGACGATCGACCAGCCGCTCAGTTCGGCCGGGGTCGCCGTCCCGGAGGGCACGCCCGACATGTTGCGGTCGAGATTGTTGGCGAACTCCGCAACCAGGCGCCGGGCGAGATCCCTCACCAGGCCGGGACGGCCGACCTGCGCCAGTAGTCCCGTGAGCGTGTAGCCGATCGACAATTCGACGCGGGTCGCCGCGCCGCCGTCGAGCGGCAGCAGCCGATAACGGATCTCGCCTTGCGTCGCCGAATGGCTGCGCTGGTCGCTGCCGATGCCGACGATTCTCCCCGTGAGCGTCGCCGGGTCGCGCTCGACGCGCGCAGCTCCCTCGAAGGCCGCCGCGATCGGCCCGAGCCTGACGCGGATGGCACCTTCGGCACGCTCCGGCGTGGGTCGTGCCGTCAACGTCACGCCGGGAAGGCAGGCTGCGATGCCTTCGATCTCATCGAACATCGCGAACACTCTTTCCGGCGCGTGCGACAGCGTGAAGTGTTGATCAAGAACAGTCGCCGGGGTGAAGTCGGGAATGATGCCCCGAGCGGCATTATCCGATGTCGGTGCCAACGCCTGGCGGGTCGGCTGCCGCGACGGCTCGGTTCGGCTGGGCGCGGCGCGCCCGGAACCGGCGGGACCGAGGATGGTCCGGCCCCCATCGGCCTGCGGCGCAATGTTGCGCGCGCGCCGGGCTTCGATGACGGACTGCACCGCCCGCACGATGCCGACATAGCCGGTGCAGCGGCAGAGGTTGCCGCTGAGGCCGACGCGAATCCGTCGTTCGTCGGCATCCGGCAAGCGCAGTACCAGGTCGCGCGCGGAGACCAGCATTCCCGGCGTGCAATAGCCGCATTGCAGCGCATGCTCGCGGCTAAAGGCGGCGCGCAGCTCGGTCGTAACCTCGTCCTCGTCAAGTCCTTCGATCGTGGTGATATCGGCGCCTTCGCAGGCCACCGCATAGGTGATGCAGGAGCGCGCCGGCACGCCGTCGAGCAGCACGGTGCAGGCGCCGCAGACGCCGTGCTCGCAGCCGAGATGCGTACCGGTCAGGTCGAGCTTGTCGCGCACGAAATCGGCGAGGCTGGTACGCGGCTCGGCCGGCAGCTCCACCGCGCGCCGATTGACATTGAGCGCGATCGTGGTCATGCCGCGGCCTCCTGCACGGCGCGCTTCAACACGCTGAGATGGATGTGGCGCTGCGCGGCGTCGTCGATACCGGCCTTGACGAGAAGAGCGTCGGCAACGCGGATGTCGAAACGCTGCTTGTAGTCCGCGGCAATGCGCCCGCCGAACAGCTCGGCCGCGTCGGTCACGACGATCGGCGCCGCGTCGATCGCCCCGATCACGATGCGGGCGGAGGCGGCGGCCGGATCGACCAGCGCCGCGCCGATGGCATGGGCGAACTCGCCGGTCTTGCGGCAGCTCTTGGCATAACCCCAATGCGCGGAGGCCGCCCGCGCCGGCACATGGATCGCTTCGACGATCTCGCCGGTGTGGAGAGCCGATTCCAACGCACCGACGACGAACGCTTCGATGGCCATCGCGCGCGCCCCGGCAAGGCTGCGCAGCCCTACCCGCGCGCCCAGGGCAGCCAGTGCCGAAATCCAGTCGGCGGCGGGATCGGCGTGGCTCAGCGAGCCGCCGACCGTGCCGCGATTGCGCACCGCGCGATAGGCGATGTTCGCAGCAACACCGCGCATGGCGCCGCGTGTCACGTCGGACGTGCGGCCGTCCTCGATATCGGCATGCGTCACCAGGGCCCCGAGCACGAGCTCCCCACCGGAGAGCTCGGCCTGCTTGAGTTCGGCAAGGCCGGAGATGTCGACCACCAGCTCCGGCTGCACCAGCCGTAGATTGAGCATCGGGCCGAGCGACTGACCGCCGGCGATGATTTTTGCCGCCCCGCCGGTCGCGGCGAGCATCGACAGCGCCGTGTCGAGATCTCGTGGGCGTTCGTAGGCGAAGGGCGCCGGTTTCATGCCGCGCTCCGTTCTGCAGCGCGCGCGGCCAGCACGGCCGTGACGACGCGATGCGGCGTGATCGGCGACTGCATCAGCTCGACGCCGAGCGGGCGGAGCGCATCGTTGACGGCATTGGCAATCGCGGCCGGCGGCGCGATCGCCCCGCCTTCGCCGATGCCCTTGACGCCGAACTGCGTATAGGGCGACGGCGTCTCCATGTGATCGAGGCGGGCTGCAGGAACCTCGGTCGCGCCGGGAAGCAGATAGTCGGCAAGCGTCGTCGCCAGCGGCTGGCCCGACGCGTCGAACGGCATTTCCTCGTACAGTGCGGTGCCGATGCCCTGAGCGAGACCGCCATAGATCTGGCCGTCGACGACGAGCGGGTTGACCAGCACGCCGCCGTCCTCGACGATCACATAGTCGAGGATCTCGACTTCGCCGATATCAGGGTCGACGGCGACGACGACCGCATGCGCGGCATAGCTGAAGGTTCCGCTGTCCCGCACGGGCTTGTAGCCTTGCGTCACCTCCAGCCCACCGGGATCGACATCAACAGGAAGATCCTGCGGGCGGCGATACCAGGTGTGGGCGATCGCCCTCAGGCTAACGCTGCCATTGACGCCGCGCACCTCGCCGTTCTGCAACACCACCGAGGCCGGATCGTGCTGCAACAGCTTTGCGCCGATGCGCCTGGCGCGTTCGCCGAGCTCGCGGCAGGCCGTCGCCACCGCGCCGCCGGCCATCACCATCGAGCGCGAGCCCCAGGTGCCCGTCGAATAGGGCGTCATCGCGGTATCGCCGAGAATGATGCGGATTCTTGCAACGTCGATGCCAAGCATCTCATGCGCGACCTGGGCAAGCGTCGTCTCCATGCCCTGCCCGTGCGAATGCACGCCGACGCGCAATTCGAGGCCGCCGTCCGGCGTCAAGCGTGCGGAAGCCTGTTCATGGCCGGGCACCATCGGGATGCCCCAGCCGGAATAGACCGAAGTGCCGTGCGCGGCCTGCTCGCAATAGATGGAGACGCCGACGCCGATCCGGCGGCCGTCGGCCTCGCCCTGCGCCTGCTTCGCGCGAATGGATTCGACGTCGATCGCGGCCAGCGCACGCCGCATCGCCTGCGGATAATCGCCGCTGTCGAAATGTTTTTTCGTGATGTTGTCGAACGGCATCTGCTCCGGCTGGACCAGGTTGCGCAGCCGCACCTCGCCGGGCTCCAAGCCGGCCTCCGCCGCCACGAGGTCGAGCATCAACTCCAGGGCAAAACAGACGCCGGTGCGCGCCACACCGCGATACGGCAGGATCGGGCATTTGTTGGTGGCGACCGAGAAGGTGCGGCAGCGATAAGCCGGCATCTTGTACGGACCGGGCAGGATGCTTGCGACCTGCGCAGCTTCCAGACACGCCGAAAACGGATAGGACGAGTAGGCGCCGGAATCCACGGTCGCCTCGCAATCGATGCCGCGCAACGTCCCGTCGCGATCGGCGTAGAGCGTGATCCTGTAATGATGCTCGCGGCAGTTGGAGCTGGCGACGAGGTGTTCGCGGCGGTCCTCGGTCCAGCGCACCGGATGGCCGCGTTGCATCGTCAGCCAGGACAGGCAGACCTCTTCGGGCAGCAGAATGCCCTTGTGGCCAAAGCCGCCGCCGACATCGGGCGAGATGACGCGGATCTGCCCTTCCTCCAGGCCGAGACATTCGGCAAGGCCGCTGCGCGTGATGTGCGGCATCTGCGCCGCCGAATGCAGCGTGAGCTGGTCGAGCCGCGGGTCGAAGGTCGCAACGACGCCGCGGCCTTCCAGCGGCGACATGCATTGTCGCGCGGTCGAGATCTCGCGCGTCACCTTGATCGGCGCATCGAGCGCGGCGGAGATGTCGACCTCGTAATTGGTCTCCAGAAAGACGTTGTCGCCCCAATGCTCGTGCACCAGGGCCGAGCCCGGCTCGCGCGCCTTCAGCATGTCGTAGACGGCGGGCAGCTCTTCCAGATCGAGGATCACCGATGCGGCGATATCCTCGGCCTCGGCGCGCGTCGGAGCGACACACATCGCAACGAGCTCGCCGACCTGGCGCACCTTTCCGGTCGCGAGCACCGGCTGCTCGGAGATCTTGAAACCCGGCAATCCCGAGACGGCGCGGATCGGCTTGATGCCGACGAGGTCGGCGGCCGTAAAGACGCTGCCGCGATAGCGTTCGGGCACACGAATGCCCCGGATTCGCGCATGCGCCAGCGGGCTGCGCACGAAGGCGACGTCCTGAAGACCTGCGAGGCGGATGTCGGCGACGAACTGGCCGCGGCCGCGCATCAGGCGGTCGTCTTCCTTGCGCGGCAGCCGCGCCCCCACGCCCTGCCCGAACTTGCCAGAGGGGAATTCTCGCTCGTTGCGCACGCCGGCTTTCTCCTTCACCGCGAGACTTACGCCGCGACGGCCTGTGGCAGGATCGGCGCAACCGCGTCAAAGCGGCTACCGGCGCGCAGGCAGAACGCCGGCTGAAGCAGACGTTCGGCGATCACCTCGTTCTTCTCGTTGTCCTTGAGGACGAAGCGGCCGTTCCTCTCGTTGAGCACGGACACGTCGGCGTCCATGCCGACCTTGAGCGCGCCGATCTCCCCGCTGCGGCCGAGCATCCTGGCGGGATTGGAGGTGACCATCGGGACCACCTGCTCCAGCGACAGGCCGAGCGCCATCATCGAGCTCATCGCCTGGACCAGACTGAACTTGGCCTGGCCCGCGAAGGGATGGTTCTCCTCGTCCTCGTGCTGGTCGGGCGTCCCGGCCGGAGCCGGCACATGGGTGTTGTAGCCATGGATGTCGGCGCCGAGCGTCGTCGGAACGATTCCGGCGGCGATCGCCTTCTTGGCAAGCCGATAGGAGAAATGGCTGCCATGGCCGACATCGACTTTCAGGCCGCGGTCGAGCGCGGCCCGGATCACCGGATGCACCTCGCCTTCGCGGTTGACGAAACCGCCGGGATGGCGCGTGAAGGGATGGGCGAGGATGTCGCCCTCGCGCAGCAGCGGGATCACGCGGGTGAGGATGGTGTCGGCATCCTCGCCATTGGCGCCGCTCTCGGGCAGGCCCCAGAGCTGGCCGAAATGCACGTAGACCGGCAGGTCCGCCCGCTTGCCGATCTCCGCCGCCATCTCGATGACGCGAATGCCCCAGCGCGCGAAGCCGCCGATCTCGGCGTGGGCCTTGATACCGCGCACGATGTCGAGATTGGCCGTCGCCGCTTTCACGGTCGCATCGATGTCGACGCCATCGGGGCTATAAAGCTGCGGATAGAAATGCCCCTCGAGGCCGCCGACGAGATAGGCGGAAAGGAACGCATAGACGCGCGAGATCGACGGCTCCGCGCTGAAGTGACGAAAGCCGGGCAACGTCATGCAGGACGGGCCGCCCTGGTCGACCAGCGTCGTCACGCCCGACTGCACGCCGACCATGTCGGGGTTCATGCCGAAGCGGCCGGAGACATATTGATAGACATGCGCGTGGGTGTCGATCAGTCCGGGCAACACGAGCTTGCCGCTGACGTCGACGACCTCCTTCGAGCTGGTCGGCAGGATGTCGGATGTGACCGCCGCGATCTTGCCGTTGCGGATGGCGACGTCCCTGATGCCGTCCACGCCCGAGGCCGGACAGATCACGCGGCCGCCTCGCAGCAGAAGGTCAAAGCTGGCAGTGACGGACATGCGGCTCTCCTCTATTCGGCACGAGCGGTCGACCCCGACGCTCAAATTGCGAAGCATGCTTCGTATTTTGACAAAAGCAAGCATCGTGCCATGATCAGGCGGTGGCGGGCGCACTCGAATCGAGCTAAGCGCGACGGAGTTTTGGTTTGGGAGAGCGTGCATTGCGGCAAGCGCAGAAGCGTCGCGGCGGGAGCAAGCACCGCCCTTGGCCATTGTCGCAACGTCCCGGCTATCTGATCCGGCGACTGCATCAGATTCACGTCGCGCTGTTTCAGGACGCCTGCGGTGCCTTCGAGGTCACGCCGCTGCAATACAGCCTGCTATCGGCGCTGGCGGTGCGCGAAACCGCCGATCAGACCACTTTGGCGGCCGATATTGCCCTCGATCGCACCACGACGACCGGCGCCTTGAAGCGGCTCGCCGCGCGACACCTGGTCGAGCGTGCGGTCAACAAGGACGACCGGCGGGCGCGATTGTGCCGATTGACACCGGCTGGCGCCGCCCTGCTGGTCAAGATCGAAGGTGCGGCACGACGGGCGCATCGTGCCACGCTCGGTGATCTGAGCGAACGGGAACAGGCGCTCTTCATCGAAATGATGCAACGCATCGTGGCCGGCAACCCGAGTCGCGACAGTTCTGCTGCCCTATTCGATTGAGCGGCACTTGCTGCCCGCTTGAGATCGACTGCTCAATTTATCATCGTACCGCTGCCCGGTCGTGCAATGGCACGATTTATGCTGCGAGAATGCGAAGTGTACTTCCTATTGGGGGATGTCATGACGGATTCCGAACTTCGCGCCGATCTTCATAGCATCGAGCCAATCCCGGATGCGGACCGGGACTCGACGGGGCCGCAGCAGATGTGGATCTGGGCCGGCGCCAACATCGCGCCGGTCAACTGGGCGCTCGGCGCGCTCGGCATCATCCTGAAACTCGGCCTGATGGAAACCATCGCCGTCATCGTGCTCGGCAACATCGTCGGCTGCGCGATCTTCGCAACATTCACGGTGATGGGGCACAGGACCGGCGTCAACCAGATGGTGCTGAGCCGATCCGCGTTCGGAGTCCGCGGCGCCCGGCTGCCGAGCATCCTGATGTTCCTGATGACGCTGGGCTGGATCGGCGTCAACACCTACTTCCCGGTCAAGGTCTCGATGGGCATCCTCGGCCAGTTCGGTGTTCCCGACACCTGGCTGGTCGAGATGATCGTCATCACACTGGTGATGATGGTGCAGGTGCTGATCGGGATCTACGGCTTCTATGCGATCCGCACCTTCGAGAAGTACACGGTGCCGCCGACCATCGCTATCATGGTGCTGATGAGCGTCCTCGCGTGGACGCGGCCCGGCGTCGTCAATTGGGGCCTGACCACCTCGCTGCCGCCCGGCGCGCATCTGGCGATGCTGACGATGCTGATGACTGCAATCGGCGTCGGCTGGGGGATTTCCTGGGTCACCTGGGCCTCCGACTATTCGCGCTTCGTGCCGCGCTCGACGCCGTCGAAAGCCGTGTTCTGGTACAGCTATGTCGGCATGTTCGTGCCGACGGTCTGGCTCGGCATTCTCGGCGCGACCATCGCCTCGACGACGCTGGACACCGATCCCGCGAAGATGGTCAGCGCGGTGTTCGGCGGTCCCGTCAGCATCCTCGTTCTCCTGATGGTGCTGCATGGCCCGATCGCCACCAACATCCTCAACGTCTACTCGGCGACGCTGGCGGCGCTGAGTGCGGGGCTGAAACTCTCGCGCTTCTGGCTCACCATCATCGTCGGCGTCGCCGGCTATCTGGGCACCCTCTACTTCATCTTCGCGCCGTCGTTCGCGAAGGCGTTCGACCATTGGATGATCAGCCTCTTGTTGTGGATGAGCCCGTGGGCCGGCGTGGTGCTCGCCGACTTCTTCATCAAGCGCAAGGGCAGGATCGACGTCGCCGAGCTCTACCGCTCGCCGCAGACCAGCGCCTATGGCGACATCAACTGGGCCGGCATGATCGCGTTCTTCGCCGGCCTCGTCGCCGGATGGCTGGTGCAGGACGGTCTCGTCAGCGCGCTGCAGGGGCCGATCTCGATCAACCTGCTCGGCGGCGCCGACCTGAGCTGGCTGTTCGGGATCGGGGTCTCGGGCCTCGTCTATCTTGGGCTGAGCAAGCTCGTCACATCGCCTTCCTCGATCGTTGCGAGCAGCACGGGCAGGTAGCGGCAGACAGCAACGGCCTGGCCGCGCGGCCAGGTCGCACGCAAGATCAGATCAGACTGGACTTGCCCCGGCTGAGTACTTCGCCGGCACCCTTCGCGCCGACGATCCGCCCCTGGTCACACACGACCCGCCCGCGGGCGATGGTCGTCACCGGCCATCCCGTGATCTCGAGCCCCTCCCACGGCGTATAGTCCGCGCCGTGGTGCAGGTCGGCCTGCCGGATCGGCTTCTTCAGCTTCGGATCCCACAGCACGATGTCGGCATCGAAGCCGATTCCGATCGAGCCCTTGCGCGGATAGAGGCCATAGATCCGCGCATGGTTGGTCGCGGTCAGCTCGACGAACTTCTGCAAGCTGATCCGTCCCTTCGACACCCCCTCGGAGAACAGGATCGGCAGCCGCGTCTCGACCCCGGGGATGCCGTTCGGCACCCAGCGGAACGAGGTGCGCGCATTCGGCGTCAGCTTGCCCTTGGGGTCGTCGTAGCGGAACGGACAGTGGTCGGACGAGAAGGTCTGGAACACGCCTGATGTGATGCCTTCCCAGATCGCCTGCTGGCTCTCGGCATCCCGCGGCGGCGGCGAGCAGACATACTTCGCGCCTGAAATGTCCATGTTCAGGCCCTTCATGTCGTCGGCCGTGAGCGTGATGTATTGCGGACAGGTCTCCGCATGCACCGGCAACCCGCGCTGCTGGGCCCAGCGCACCTGCTCCATCGCCTCGCGTCCGGAGACGTGGACGATCATGATGGGAACGCCGATCACCTCGGCATGGCTGATGGCACGATGCGTCGCCTCGCGCTCGACCGCCTGGGGCCGCGACACGCCGTGATAATAGGGCGCGATATGGCCTTCACGCTCCAGCCTGGTGGTGAGGAAGCGGATGGCGTCGTAGCCTTCGCAATGGACCATGACCAGCGCCTCCTCGCGGCGCGCGACATCGAACACCTCGAGCAACTGCTTGTCGCTGAGCACGAGGTCGTCATAGGTCATGAACACCTTGAACGAGGTGTAGCCGTCCTTGACCAGCGCCGGCAGCTCCTGCCCGAGCACGACCGCGGTCGGATCGGAGATGATGAGATGGAACGCCGTGTCGATGTAGCACTCGCCCTCGGCGAGCGTGCGGTAGTTCTCGACACAGGTTCGCAGCGAGGTTCCTTTCTCCTGCAGCGCGAAGGGCAGCACCATGGTGTTGCCGCCGGCCGCCGCCGCGCGCGTCGCCGAGGCAAAATCGTCCGCCATCACCACGTCGGGACCCGACGGCTGGGAGATGTGCACATGGCTGTCGATGCCGCCCGGCAGCGCCAGCAGGCCGGTCGCGTCGATCTCGCACGCCGCGCCCTCGATGCTGTCGGCGATGCCGACGATACGGCCGCCGCGAATGCCGATATCGGCGCGAAATTCGTCGCTGGCCGTCACGATGGTGCCGCCGCGAATGGCGAGATCGAGCTGCGTCACAGAAGCCTCCGTTACCTGACGATCGCTGATGTCTGGAAGATCCGGCCCCACTGCGCAAGAGCCGTGACATCGCCGCCGGCAAGGCCGAGGGTCCGCCACAGCGTGACCGCGACCGAGTCGAGCACGGCGATATCCAGCTCCCGTTCCAGCGAGGCCGCAAGCGCAGCACCGTCGAGATTGGTGCAGAGGATAACGACGGCGTCGGCGCCCTCGGCCGTCACGGCGCGAACCATGTCCGCGATCGTGGCAGGCGTGACCTCGCCGAAGGAGAAATTGTCGCGCAGGCCAAGATGCCGCTCGGCATGCGGGGTGATTCCCTCCTCCGCCCAGACATCGGCGATGCGCCGCTGCACGTCATCCGTATAGGGTGAGACGAGGCCGACACGTCCGGCGCCGAGCGCGCGCGCCGCCTCGATGCAGGCGAGCGTCGACGTCGTCGTCGGCGCGCCCGTGCGTGCCGTGATCGCCTCGCAAAGGCTCCTGTCGCGGCCGATCCCGAGCCAGCTCGCCGAGGTGCCATTCCAGGCGATGGCGTCGACCCTGGCATCGGCCAGCAGATCCGCCGCCGGCAGCATCACCAAGGCGTCAAATTGACTGAGCGCCGCAGCATCGAGCGCGATCTCCGTGACGCGAAACCGCGAGAAATGCGCGGTGACATCGGCCACGTCATGCAGCATGGCATTGGTGACGGGCTCCAGCACCGAGTTGGAGGACGGCGTGATCATGCCGAGGCGCTTGCGCATGTCTCTACCTTACGACGCCTGCGCAAGGCGCGTCGACTCCTCCCGGATCAGGGACAGGATGCGGCGCTTTGCGTCGTTGAATTCCGGGCTCGTGATGTCGCGCGGGCGCGGCAGGTCGAAATTGACGGCCTCGCGGATCCGGCCCGGCCGCTTGGTCATCACCACGATCTTGTTGCCGAGCACCAGGGCCTCGTCGACGCTATGGGTGACGAACACGATGGTGCAGCGGCGCTTCTGCCAGATCGCGACAAGCTCCTCCTGCATTTCGAGCTTGGTCTGGGCGTCCAGCGCCGCGAACGGTTCGTCCATCAGGATGACGCTCGGGTTCATCAGCAGCGCGCGGGCGATGCCGACCCGCTGGTTCATGCCTCCGGACATCTCGGAAGGATGGTGATGCTCGAAACCGCGCAGGCCGACGAGATCGATGAATTCCATGGCCCGTTCGTGGCGCTCGGCTTTGGCGACGCCCTTGAGCTTGAGGTGGAAGGCGATGTTGTCGATCGCCGTCAGCCACGGCATCAGGGTCGGCTGCTGGAACACCACGCCGCGATCCGAGCCGGGCCGTTCCACCTGCTCTCCATCGACCAGTGTGCGGCCGGAGGTCGCCTGCTCGAAGCCCGCGATGATGTTCAGGAGTGTCGACTTGCCGCAGCCGGACGGGCCCAGCAGGCAGACGAAATCATTGGCCTCGATGTCGAGATCGATGTTGTCGAGCGTGAGCAGGTCACGGCCGCGCCGCTTGTCGGAAAACACCTTGACGATGTTGCGAAGCTCGATTGCCGCCATCAGCCCGCCCTGCCTTGCACGGTGGTCGTCTGCTGCCAGCGCAGCGTGCGCGCCATGATCGCCTTGAGGCCGAGATCGGAGAGATAACCAAGGAGCCCGATCGATATCATCGCCGCGAGCACGATGTCGTAGCGCAGGAAGTAATAGGAATCCCACAGCACGTAACCGAGTCCGCTTTTCACCGCGACCATCTCGGCCGTGACCGTCAGCATCCAGGCCGATCCGACCGCGATGCGCAGACCTGCGAAGATCGAGGGCAGCGCCGCCGGCAGCACGATGTCGGTCAGCATCTGCCGTCCGTTGGCGCCCATCATCGCCCCGGCGCGAACCAGATTGTGGTCCACGGTCTTGACGCCGTGGATGCTGTTCATCAGCACGGGAAAGAAGGCGCCGAGGAAAACGAGGAAGATCGCCGGTTTATCGGCGATGCCGAACCAGATGATGGCGAGCGGGATCCAGGATACCGGCGGGATCGGACGCAGCATCTGCAGGGTCGGCTCCAGCGTCTTCTCGAACAGGCGCGACCAGCCGATCGCCACACCGGCGAGAATGCCGAGCAGGCTTGCCAGTGCGAAGCCACCGAAGACGCGCAGGGCGCTGGCCACCGCGTCGCGCAGCCAATGGCCGGAATAGGTCTGCGTGGTCTCGTCGAAGCCGAACACCCAGTCGCCGAGCGCATGCAGCACCGCGCTCGGCGCCGGCAGCAGCGCGGGCGGAAGCATGCCGCTGCGCGCGAAGACTTCCCAGCCCGCGATCAGCAACCCAGGCACGACGAGGCGCTCGAGCCCCTGGAACGCCCGTGTCAGCCGAAGCCCACCCCTTGCCGGCGAGGCGTCAGTAACCGAGGTCATTCTTGACCTTTGCGGTGGCCTTTTCCAGGAACGAATAGTCCATGTTCTTCTCGGCTTCCGCGGAGACGTCCTTCGAGATGTATTTGAGATCGCGCATCATCGCGGCAATCGCGAGCGTCTGCGAACGATGGATGGCGGGATCGGGCGATGCATTTTTCAACGCCTCCGTCGCCACCGTCTTGTCGAGGCCCGTCAGCTTGTTGATGACCTCGATCCACGGTCCCTTGTCGGCGATCAGCTTGTTGTCGAGCTCGACCACGGCGCTGACGACGGCCTGCACGCCGGCGCGCTGGCTCGCGATCACGTCGGAACGGGTCACGATCAAATTGGTCAGATTTCCCGCGGCCTGATCGTAAGGAAGCACGAAGTGCTTGCCGGCCCCCGCAAGCCTGATCTGCGAGGCGAAGGGCTCGACCGAGCAGATCATGTCGACCTCACCGCGCTGCAAGGCCGGCAGATGGTCCGAGGGATTGGGAATGTTGATGAACTGGATGTCCTTGTTGGGGTCGATGCCCTGCTTGAGGAACGCGCCGCGCATGTGGATGTCCTGCGCGTTGCCGCGCGAGGCCGCGACCTTCAGCGGCTGACCGCCGCTCTTCGCCTTGAGAGCGGTCGCCTTGAACACGGCCCAGTCTTCGGGCGGCAGGTTCAGCTTCGCGGAGGAGAGGCATTCCGAGCCGCCGTTGATCTGGCCGGACACGGCGACGACGTCAAAGCCTTTGTCGAGGGCGGTGATGTAATGGAGGTAGGTGACCTGCGCGACGTCGATGCTCTTTGACACCAGGGCGGTCAGCACGTCGTTGCCGGAGTTGAAGCCGGTGGCCTCGACCTCGACATTCCTGGCCAGCCCCGGGATCAGCGACATCGGCAGGCAATGCGCGCATTTGGCAAAGCCGAGCTTGATCTTCGCGGTCTGCGCGATGGCCAGGTCGCCTCCGCCGAACATCGCCGCCATCACCACGAGGCCCAGTCGCAAACCCGTCCGCATCGCTTACTCCGTTTCGAAGGCGCGAGATCCGCGCGTCGTGCAGGATCATCGGTCGGGCTTCGCAGCGGCGCAACAGGGTTTTTGCATGCTGCATACAATTTGCGCGTTGTGCCATTGTTTTCAGCTACATGTGTCGGTATTTTCGGCAAGCCAAGGAGCCGGAAACGGCTAGGATGAACTCGAAGCAACGAGGCGCGCGTGCAGCAGAAGTCGGACACCCCGAAGGGTCGAAAGTCGCCCAAACTCAAGCGGATGGGTCTGCACGAGCGCGCTGCCGCGCGGATGCGGACGATGATCATCCGCGGCGAGCTGCCGCCGGGATCGCAGACGCAGGAGACCAGGCTGTCGAAAGAGCTCGGCGTGTCGCGCACGCCGCTGCGCGAGGCGATGAAGGTGCTTGCCGCCGAAGGATTGATCGAGCTCCGCCCGAACCGCAGCCCGCGCATCGCCGACATCGCAATTGACAGCATCTCGGAATTGTTCGAGGCCCTCGCCGGCATCGAGCGGTTGGCCGCCGAGCTTGCCGCCGTCCGCGCGACCGATCGCGACCTCGCCCGCCTGCGCACGCTCCAGACCCGCATGGAGGGTCATCATCGCAACGGCAAACTCGACGAGTACTTCGCCATCAACGGTGAGATCCACAACACCATCGTCCGCATGGCGCGCAACACGCCGCTGCGCGAAGCGCACGAGACGCTGATCTCCCGGGCCGAACGCGCGCGCTATCTCGCACTGGGTGCCGACAAGCGCTGGAGCAATTCGGTCGACGAGCACGCCGGCATCCTCGCCGCCCTCGAAGCGCGCGACAGTGAAGCCGCAGGACGCCTGCTCGGAGCCCATGTCCGCCAGACCGGCACCGCGCTGCTCGAGACGCTCGCTCCCAAACCCAAGCTGACGGCAGCGTGACCATGAAGCTGCTGCTGCTCAATCCCAACACCAGCGCGGGGGTCACCCAGTTGATGACCGATGTCGGGCAGCGCGCCGCCGCGCCCGGCACCGAGGTCGTCCCCTGCACCGCGACGCGCGGCGTGCCCTATATCGCGACGCGGACCGAGGCGCAGATCGGGGGCGCGATCGCGCTGGAAATGCTGGCCGAGCAGCACAGGAAGGTCGATGCCGCGATCATCGCCGCCTTCGGCGACCCCGGCCTGTTCGCCGCACGCGAGACGTTCGACATTCCCGTGATCGGCCTTGCGGAAGCCGCGATGCTGACGGCCTGCATGGCCGGACGGCGCTTCGCCATCGTCACTTTCGCGCAGGCGCTTGGGCCCTGGTACGAGGAATGCGTCCGCGACCACGGGCTGCGCGAGCGCTGCGCCGGCATCCGCATGCTCGACACGCCGTTCCAGGCGATCTCCGAGGTCGGCACGGAGAAGGAGGACCTTCTGGTCGAACTCGCACAGCGCGCCGTCGTCGAGGATGAGGCCGACGTGCTGATCTTTGCCGGGGCGCCGCTCTCGGGACTTGCCGAACGCGTCGCCGATCGAATCCCCGTTCCCATCGTCGACCAGGTCGTCGCCGCCGTGAAGCAGGCCGAGGCGTTGGTGGCCTTGCGCCTGCGCAAGGCCACGGCGGGCACATACCGCCGGCCCGCCGCAAAACCCACCATCGGACTCGCCGGCGCGCTCGCCGCCCGGCTCGAGCATCGCGACAGCTAGGGGAGCTTTGGCCGGCGATGCGAAAATCCCAGTTCGTTTTCGATGGTACGGCCGAAGGCAAACAGGCGGGACTCGCCCCCCGGCGGCGCGATGATCTGGATGCCGAAGGGCAGCTCGCTCTCCCCTCGCGGCACCGGCAGGGTCAGGACCGCGAAACCGACCAGCGACACGATGAAGGTGACGGCGAGATAATCGATCGGTGTCTCCAGCGCCGCGCCATCGATCGCGGTGACATCGCTGACCTCGTTTGGCCACGGGAAGACCGAAGCCGCGGGCGCGACCAGGAAATCGGCACGCGCGAACAACTCGCGAAAGCTGCGGTAGATCGCAGTCCGCCGCCGCTCGGCGTTGAGGTAATCCTCCGCCGAGAGCTTGGCGCCCGCCTCGATATTCCAGATCACGGTGGGCGTGAGCTCGCCGCGGCGCGTTCTCAGCAGCTCACCATAGCTGTTGGCGATGTGGGCGGCACGAAGGGTTCGGAAGGCTTCGATCGCCCCGCCGCAATCGGGCGAGGACGAGACGATCTCGCCAGCACGCGCGAGCGCTTGGCAAGCATCGGCAAAACGAGCGCGGACGTCGCGCGAAACCGGCGCAACACCGAAATCAGGCGTGACTGCGATCCGGGAACGTCCAGCCAGGGGACGATGGTCCGCGGCGACGCCAGTCGAGAGCGGATCCTGCGCATCGCCACCAGCGCAGACCGACAGCGCCAGTTCGAGATCATCGACATCGCGGGCGAGGAAGCCGTGGCTGGCCAGCATGTCCCAGCCGAGCGGACGGCGCGGCGACGGGATTCGGCCGGGTGTCGGACGGATCGAGGCGACGTCGCAGAAGCTTGCAGGCGTGCGCACCGAGCCGCCAAAATCGGTGCCATGCGCCAGTGGTACCATACCGGCTGCGACGGCGACGGCGGAGCCGCCGGACGATCCGCCGGAGGTCAGCACAGGATGGAACGGGTTGCGCGTCGGCCCGCACAATTTATTGGTGCAGACCGCGCCGAAGCCGAATTCCGGCGTGTTGGTCTTGCCGAGAATAATCGCGCCGGCGCGCCGCAGCCGCGCGACCACGAGATCGTCCTCGGCCGGCACGTGATCGCGAAACAGAACCGATCCGTAGGTGGTCGCAAGCCCCGCGGTGTCGGTGAGGTCCTTGATCGCGACGGGCACGCCATGCAGCGGGCCGGTCGGCGCAGCCGTCGCGTCGCAGATGTCCGCCGCACGGCGGGCCCCTTCTGCATCAACAGTCACGAACGCCGCCAATTGCGCGTCCTTGCGTGCAATCCGCGCCAGATGCGCCTCGACGGCGTCACGCGAGGACAGCTCGCCCTTCGCAATGGCGCGCGCAAGGGCTGTGGCGGTGAGGTCGCAAATCGATCGAACCGAGGTCATCGGACTACAATGCCAAAACGCGCCGCAAAAAGCGACTGCGCCGGGCACGAGACTTGCTTTCTCCTCTGGGGCAACGGGAGGCAACATCATGGCTGAAGCGCAAGGCGGACGTTCTCTCGTCGTGGACGCGGTCACCCACCGCTATCCGAGCGGCGCGCTCGCGGTCGAGAACATCAATCTCGACATCAAGGGCGGCGAGATCATCGCCCTGCTCGGCCCGTCCGGCTGCGGCAAGACCACGCTGCTGCGCATCATTGCCGGCTTCATCGCGCAGACGCAGGGACGCATCATCATCGGCGACGACATCGTCGATACGCTGCCACCGAACCGCCGCGCGGTCGGCATCGTATTCCAGAACTACGCGCTGTTCCCGCATCTGTCGGTCATCGAGAATGTCGCCTACGGGCCCGCCGCGCGCGGCGTCGACAAGGCGACGCGCCAGCGCGAGGCGCAGCGCCTGCTCGAGCTCGTGCAATTGCCTGCGATGGCCGAGCGGCTGCCGCGGCAGCTCTCCGGCGGCCAGCAGCAGCGCGTCGCGCTCGCCCGCGCGCTCGCGATCAAGCCGTCGATCCTGCTGCTCGACGAGCCGTTTGCGGCGCTCGACAAGAATCTGCGGCTCGACATGCAGATCGAGATCAAGCGCCTGCAGCGCGTCTCGGGCATCACCACCCTGATCGTGACGCACGATCAGGAAGAAGCACTGTCGATGGCCGATCGCGTCGCCGTGCTCAGCCACGGCACGCTCGAGCAGTTCGGCACGCCATCCGACGTCTACGACCGTCCACAGACCCTGTTCGTCAATACCTTCGTCGGCTCCACCAACCGCATGCCCGGCGTCGTCGTGTCGGCGGATCGTACCGCCGCCAAGGTACGCCTCGACGCCGGCGCGGAGATCATCGCGCGGCCAGCGGCCGGCTCTCTCACCGAAGGCGGCCGCGTCACCGTCTGCATCCGCCCCGAACATCTGCAATTCGTCGGCGACGAGGCCGGCTTTGCCGGCGTCGTCGGCATGTCGCTGCCGCTCGGCGCCACCGTCGTCCACGAGGTCACCACCGCCGACGGCTCCGGCGTAAAAGTCTCCCAGGCGCGGATCGGCGAGACGCGTGCGCTGGAGAGCGGCGCTGCGGTCCGTCTCGCACCGCTCGCCCCGTCGCTCGCAAATGCCTTTCCTGCAACACTTTGAATCCAGTCTTTGTATAGAAGGAGTTCGACATGATCATGAACCGCCGAAGCCTGATGACGACCGCACTCACACTCGGCGCCATGAAGGCGTTTCCCGGACTGAGCTTTGCCCAAGCTCGTCCGCTGGTGTTCGCGACCTTCACCGGGAGCTGGGAGGAAGCGCACAAGGCCGTGCTGGTGCCGGCGTTCCGGAAGGCCAACGCCGATGCCGCGATGGTGCTCGACCCCATGCTTTCGGTCGACCAGATCGCGAAGGTGAACGCGGCCAAGGCCAATCCGCCGATCGACGTCATGCTGCACGATCCGGGTCCTGCCCTCGTCGCGGTCGGCCAGGACCTCGTCGAGCCCTACCCGGTCGAGAAGAGCACCTATTACAAGGACCTGATCGCCGAGGCGCAGGAACCGATGGGCCCCGCCCCGTTCTTCCAGGTGGTCGGCCTCACCTACAACCCGGAATCCGTCAAGACACCACCGACCTCGTGGGCCGATCTCTGGAAGCCCGAGTTCAAGGGCCGCGTCGGCATCACCAACCTCAACTCCACGCTCGGCACCGGCTGGCTGGTCGAGATCGCCAAGATGCGCGGCGGCTCGGAAGCCAATGTCGATCCCGCCTTCAAGGCGCTGGAGGAGCTGAAGCCCAATCTCGCCGCGGTCGCGGCCAACCCCGGTGCGCTCGCCACCTTGTTCCAGCAGGGCCAGATCGACATCTCGCCCGGCAACTTCAACGCCATCCAGATCCTGAAAGCGCGCGGCGTGCCGGTCGAGTTCGTGGCGCCGAAGGAAGGTGCCATCGCCTTCAAGACCACGATCCACATCGTCAAGAACTCGCCGAACCGCGAGCTTGCCTTCAAGCTGATCGAGGCTGCGCTGACGCCGGAGGTGCAGACCATTCTGATGAACCCGCCCTATCTGATCGTGCCGACCAATTCCAAGGTGACGATGGGCGGCGAGATCGCGCGCGTGCTGGCCAAGGATACCGCCGAGCTGAAGCAGAAATTCGTGTTCCAGGACTGGAAGAAGATCAACGAGCAGCGCTCGGCCTGGATCGAGCGCTTCAACCGCGAGATCAAGATCTAGCATATCGGGGGATCCGGCGATGGGCGCAGCACCGGCATCACGCGACGTGACATCCCACGGAATGGGGTTGGCAGCGCCGCTGGCGCTGTTCTTCCTGCTGTTCTTCGTCGCGCCGCTGCTGCAACTGCTCTGGCTCTCGCTGCACAACGACACGGCCGGGCTCCATTGGGGGCTCGGCCAATACCTGCACTTCCTCACCGACCCCTTCAGCCTCAGCGTGCTCGGCTCGACGCTGCTGCTCGGCGCCGAGGTGACGGCCTTGTGCCTCGTGCTCGGCTTTCCCGTCGCGTGGCTCTACCAGCGGGTCGGACCAAAGCTCCAGACCGTCATCATCCTGATCGTGCTGCTGCCGCTTCTGACCAGCGTCGTGGTCCGCACCTTCGCCTGGATCGTCATCCTGGGCCGCCAGGGCATCATCAATGCGACGCTGCAGTCGCTCGGCATGATCGATACACCGCTCAAAATGCTCTACACCCAGTTCGGCGTCGTCATCGCGCTGGCGCAGGTGCAGATGCCGTTGATGACGCTTCCGCTGATCACCGCGCTCGGCCGGATCGATCCCAATCTCGACGACGCCTCCTGCTCGCTCGGTGCCGGGAGCTGGCGTACTTTCTTCAGGGTCGTGCTGCCGCTGTCGCTGCCCGGGGTGATTGCCGGATGCACGCTGACCTACGCGGCCGCCATCACGGCCTTCATCACGCAATCGCTGATCGGCGGCGGGCAGATGCTGTTCATGCCGATGTATCTGTATCAGCAAGCCTCGACACTGCAGAACTGGCCGTTTGCGTCCGCGATCTCGATCATCTTCCTGCTCGCCGTGCTCGCGGTCGTCTCCGTCTTCACCACGCTCGGCCGCCTCTCGCGCGGCTATGGAGGCGCGTGATGGCCGGCCGCAAGCGCACTCTGGAAGCGATCAGCTTCGAGCTCGTGATGACGCTGATCGCGCTGATCGCGCTGATCATCATCATCGCGCCCTCGCTCGTGGTGCTGATCGTCTCCTTCACCAGCGGATTCTCGCTGCGATTCCCCCCGCCCGGCTATTCGCTGCGATGGTATGTCGAGCTGTGGAATGCCTGGCAGCTGCACTTCGCGGCGAAGAACAGCCTCATCGTCGCGCTGTGGGCAACCAGCCTGTCGGTCGTGCTCGGCGTCACGGCCGCGCTGGCGATCTCGCGGTCGCGGACGCTGTCGGCACGGCTGCTCGATTCCCTCTTCATGTCGCCGTTGGTGCTGCCGGCGCTGGCCTTCGGCCTTGCCGCGCTGATGCTGTTCTCGCTGGTCGGCCTGCCGGTCTCGCCGCTGACGCTGGTGATCGGCCACACCGTGGTCTGCGTGCCCTATGTCGTACGCAACACGGTCGCGGCGCTCGCCCAACTGGAGCCGACCCTGCTCGAAAGCTCGGCAGTGCTCGGCGCCAGCCGCCTCTACACGTTCCGCCGTATCGTGCTGCCCCTGATCCGGCCGGGCATCATCGCAGGCGCCTTCATCGCCTTCATGTCGTCCTTCGACAACGTGCCGGTGTCGCTGTTCCTGCGCGATGCCGCAACCGACATGCTGCCGATCCGGATGTGGCAGGACCTCGAGGGCAAGCTCGACGTCACCATCGCGGCGCTGTCGGGCGTGCTGATCATCGCGACCGTCGCGCTGGTCGCGATCATGGAGCGCGTGACGGGCCTGTCGCGGCGGCTGACGAACTGATCAGGCGCCCCGAAACAGCGAATAGCCCCAGCGCGTGAATTTCAGCGGCAGGTGGAAATGCTCGTCAACGTTCTTGATGCGAAAGCGAAACGGCGTCACGGTCAGGAAGCCGTCGCTGTCGCCGAAGAACTCGCCGAGATGAAACATCACCTCGTACTCGCCTGCCGAGATGCCCTCGCCTTGCGCAATGGGATGATCGAGCGCGCCGTTGCCGCCGAGCCGTCCGTCGGCGAGGCGCAGCTGCTCCGGATCGATCCGCCATATCTCGACGCGCAGCCCCTGCGCGGGCCGTCCGCTCGCCACGTCGACCGCATGAATGGAAATGCCGCCTGCCACCAAATTCCTCCCGTGAACGCAGCGCCATGGTAGACGCAAACACAGCCGTTCGGCCAGTGCCCGCGCTGCTGCCGGCCCTGGCAGCGATGACATGGCTCCAGGCCCTGGTGGCGCTTGCCCTGTTCGCGCCCGGCGTGATCGCGCCGCGCGCCCATATCGAGGTCTGGCAGCTTTCGCTATTCTCCTGCGCAGTGTTCGCGGTCGGCATCCCCGCTTCGTTCTGGGGCGGCGGCTTCATCGCCCGCATGGGCTCGCTGCGGATGGCAAGCCTGTGCGCAGCGGCCATCATCGTCAGCATGGCGCTGGCCTCGCTCGGTTCGACGGCGGCGCTGCTCGCCGCCGGCCTCTGCCTGGGCCTCGCCTTCGGGCCGGAAACCCCTGCCAGCGCGGCGTTGCTGGCCCGGCTCGTGACCGCCGAGCGCCGCGCCTTCGTGTTCTCGGTCCGCCAGACCGGGAATCAGATCGGCGCCGTCTGCGGCTCGCTGGTCTTGCCCGCGATCGCCATCACGCTGGGACCTGTCTGGTGCTATGCGTCGGTCGGCGCGTGCGCGCTGCTGGCAATCCTGCTGTTCGAGCGACTGCGTCCGGCTTATGGCGCCAAGGCCGCACCGCCGCCGAAACTCGACCTCCGTGCGCGACTGGCGCTGGTGACCGCGGACCGGCGGATCGCGATGCTCGCGCTGGCCTCGATGCCGTTCAGCGCGATGCAGGTGTCGCTGAACACCGTGTTCGTCACGCTCGGCACCCGCGAGCTCGGGCTCAGCCATATCGAGGCCGGCACGGCGCTCGCCTGCGCGCAAGCCGGCGGCCTCCTCGGCCGTCTGGGCTGGGGCTATGTCGCGATGCGGCTCGACGCCTCACGCGGCGTCCTCGTCGTGATCGGGCTCGGCATGGCGTTCTGCGCCGCGCTGCTCGGCCTCGACGGCGCATCGCTCGGTCGCACCTGGCAGTTTGCGGTTGCAGCGCTGTTCGGCCTGACAGCCTCGGGCTGGAACGGCGTCTTCATCGCGGAGATCGCCCGCCTCGCCCCGCAGGACCGGATCGGCGACACCGCGGGCGCGGTGCTGACCGCCTCCTATGCCGGCCTGCTGGCGGCGCCTGCGCTGGTGTCGATCCTGGACGGTGTGGCCGGCCTTGGCGCGGCCTTCTTTGCCTTGGCGTGCCTGGCTCTCTGCGGCACAGTGGCGCTGATCCGGGGAGGCCATGACGAAGCCGGCACATAGCGCCCGCGAGATCGCAGCCGATGTCGCGGCCGGGCGGACGAGCGCCGCCGAGACCGCAAAGGCCGCGCTCGCGCGCATCGAGGCCGCCAAGGCGCTGAACGCAGTCGTCGCAACCGATCCTGCACGCACGCTGGCCGATGCCGCGGCTGTCGACGAGCGCCTGCGCGCCGGCGAGACGATGGCGCTCGCCGGCGTCCCCGTCGTGGTCAAGGACAACATCTGGGCCGGCGGCTGGCGCGTGACGCAAGGCTCGCGCCTGTTCGCCGATTTCATTGCGCCGCAGGATGCGATTGCGATCGAGCGGCTGCGCCGGGCCGGCGCCGTCATCGTCGGCATCGGAGCGACGTCCGAGTTTGCCTGCAAGGGCGTGACGACCTCGCCGCTATATGGCCCGACCCGGCATCCTCTCGATCCCTCGCTGACGCCCGGCGGTTCATCGGGCGGTCCCGCCGTCGCCGTCGCGGCCGGCCTCGTGCCGCTCGCGATCGGCACCGATGCCGGCGGCTCCAGCCGCCGGCCCCCGGCCCATGTCGGCGTCGCCGGCTTCAAGCCGTCCTATGGCGCGATCCCCTATGGGCCCGGCTTCGCCGAGCCGTTCTTCGGCCTTTCCGTCATTGCACCGATCGCAGCCGAAATTGCCGATATCGCGCTCGCGTTCGAAACGATGGCCGGCGTCGATCCGCGCGATCCGGATTCCGCGACGATCGCTCGCGACAGCGGCGAGCTCTCGGGCTTGCGCATCGCCTTCTCGCCGCGCCTTGGACTTGATGCCGCCGTTGATCAGGCTGTCGCCGACGGCGTCTCTCTGGCCGTCCAGCGTCTCGCCGCGGCTGGGCTACGGATCGCCGAATGTGATCCCGCCTGGCCTGCGGTCGCGACCGAAGAAGCCATCATGCCACTTCAACATGCCGGCCTCGCGGCGCTTTATGGCGATGTCTTCCGCCGGAATCCGAGCCTGTTCGATCCTGATATCGCCAACCAGATCGAGCGGGGGCTGTCGTGGTCGGGCGCAGAGGTCGCCGGCGCGCTGGTCGCAAGCGCTGCAATCGCCAGGGCATTTGCGGCGTTCCTTGGCGCATTCGACCTGCTGCTGACGCCAACCGTTCCATGCGTCGCGTGGCCATTGACGCAGCTCGGCCCGGACACGATCGGCGGACAGGTCGCAAGCCCGCGCGCCCACGCGACGTTCACGCCCTTCGTCAATCATGCCCGCCTGCCGGCGATTTCGATTCCATGCGGAACGGATCGGAGCGGACTGCCATTCGCCCTCCAGATCATCGCCGCGCGCGGACAAGACCGAATGCTACTTGGAGCAGCGCGACAGATTGAGGCGGTGCTGCGAACGCAAGTGCCGCCGTAGATGTTTCTCCCAACGCCTGCTCACAATGGCGGCCGTGCGATCTCCCGGCGTACCGGTTGCGCAAAGCGACCTTCTAACCAGTTGAAAAAATTGAACTCTAAGCTCCAACCCGTCACGGGCAAGTTTGAGCTGGCTTCAGCCGAGAAAATCCAGGTTAATCAAGCGTCGGTGGCACGTCAGACGCTGAGGTTCGAGCCGGATGCGCAACACGTTTCCCGCGAAACTGTAGCATGGAAATTGCATCGAAGTCGGGCGAAACGAGCGCCGAATGAACCTTATCAGTCTCGACATCCGCATGCTTCGGTCCTTGATCTCGGTCGTGGAGACCGGCAGCATCACCGAGACGGCGCGGCGGCTCGGCCGGACCCAACCAGCCATCACCCTGCAATTGCAGCGGCTGGAGGTGCTGACCGGCAAGCAGCTCTTCCTGCAGGGCGGCCGCAGGATGACACTGACCGAGGACGGCACCACCGTCCTCACCTACGCCAAATCCATCCTGAGGTTGCATGACGAGCTGATTTCGCAGCTTGCGTCGCAGGAGATCGAGGGACAGGTCGTGCTCGGCACGCCCGACCTCTACGCGGCCTTCATGCTGCCGCAGATCCTCAGCGTGTTCCGAAAATCCTTTCCGCGCGTCCAGGTCGAGCTCAACTGCGCGCTGTCGACGCCGCTGGTCGGCCTCGTCAAGCGCGGCGATGTCGACATCGCGCTCGTCACCCGGATGAACGATTTCACCGGCGGCCAAGTGGTGCGGCGCGAGCAGCTGGTCTGGATGACCGGCGAGCAGTCCGCCGCGCATCAGGAACGGCCGATCCCGCTCGCGCTCTTGCCGCCGGGCAACATCTATCGCGACTACGCGATCGATACGCTGGAACGCGGGAATTTGCGCTGGCGCATCGCCTGTGTCAGCGAAAGCGTGGGCGGACTACAAGCCGCGGCCTTCGCGGGTATGGCCGTCACCGTGCTCGGACGCAGCGCGCTGGTGCCGGCGATGCGCGAGATCGGGCCGAACGAGGGCCTGCCGCCGCTGCCAAAGATCGAGTTGCTGCTCTACAAATCGAGCGGTGCCACGTCGAAAGCGGCCACCGCCCTGCACGACTATCTCGCGCACTATCTGCGCCTCAACGAAGAACTCAGCGGCCGCGGGCCGATCGAATTGTCCTAGCGCAACGCCAGCTGCGGCCAGAACTTCGCCCAGGGCTGCGCCGCTTCGAACGCGGCGGCGATGCGGAAAATCATGGGCTCGTCGAGCCAGGGCGCGATGATCTGAAGCCCGATCGGCATGCCATCGCGATCGAAGCCGCAAGGCAGCGTCGCCGCCGGAAGGCCGGCGAGATTGATCGGCCACGTAAACGGTGACCAGCCGAGATGCGGATCGACCTTGCGGCCGTCGATCGTGCCGACGCCGATCTGCCCGGCCTCGAACGCGGTGACGGCAACTGTGGGCGTCACCAGCGCATCCACACGCTCGAACAGTTTGACGAAGGCACTGCGCGCCTGACCGCGGCGGTAACTCGCTTCGATATAATCCGTGCCGCTGTAGCTCCGTCCAGCGCTGACGACACCGCGATAGTCGGCTTCCGAACCTGCAAGATCGGCAGCGGTCTTGGTCGCGACGGCGGCCGCCTGCTCGGTGAACGCGATCGGCTTCAACGTATGCTCCAGGATGTCGGGATCGAGACCCGGGCCGTCCATGGTGACCTGTGCGCCGCAGGAATCGAGAACGCCGAGCGCCTTGCCAAAGGCCGCGCAGACATCGGGGCTGACGGCGGCGTAGCCGAGATCGGCGCTGGCTGCGATACGAACCCCTTCCAAGCGCCCTGCGTCCGTATTGAAGCGACGCGCGGAAACGGGAACGCTTGCGGCATCGCGCAGATCGTAGCCCGCGATGACCTCCAGCGTCAGCGCGGCATCGGCGACGGTCCGCGTGATCGGCCCGGTATGCGCGAGCGAGGCCCAGGACGGCGGCGAGAAGCCCGGCGAGCGCGGCACGAGGCCGAAAGTCGGCTTCAACCCGAACACACCGCAAAACGACGAAGGCACACGGATCGAGCCGACGCCGTCGGTGCCTATCGCGATCGGGCCGCAGCCGGCGGCAACGCCGGCCGCTGCGCCGCCGCTCGACCCACCGCTCGTGCGACCGGGATTCCACGGATTGCGCGTCGTGCCGGTGACCGGACTGTCGGCCGTTAATTTGTAGCCGGACTCGCAGGTGGTGGTTTTGCAGGTGATGATCGCATCCGATGCCTTCAGCGCCGACACGACGGCGGCATCCACCTCGGGCACAAAGCTCTTGTTCATCGGCGAGCCGGCATAGGCCGGCACGCCCGCGACGAAGACCAGATCCTTGATCGTGACGGGCACGCCTGCGAGCGGACCTTTGACTTCGCCCGCGCGCATCTCCCTGGTAAGTCGATCAGCCTCCGCCCTCGCCTGCTCGTACATCGGCGTCACCACCGCGTTGCAGGTCTCGTTCGCCGCCTGAAGGGCTGCAATCGTGTCGTCAACAACGTCACGCGGAGTGAATTCCCCGCGCCGGTAGCCGGCCATTATCTCGGTTGCAGAAAGCGCGCCGAGGCCAGTCGGCGCCGGCGGGAAGGCCGTTCGGCCGGAACCATCAGTCATCATCAACCCTAAAGAGCTAGCTTAGCGCCGCGTCGACGGCGCGCTTGGCCATGACCGTGACGAGATGCGCACGGTAGTCGGCTTCGGCGTGGATATCGGAGGTGAGACCGTCGGTGTCGATCTTGATCGCGGCGACCGCGGATGGGTCGAAATTGTCCGAGAGCGCCGCCTCCATCGGTGGCACACGGAACACGCCGGAGCCCGCTCCGGTCACGGCCACGCGAACCTCGTCAGCGAACTTCGCGACGAACACGCCGACCAGCGCATAGCGCGAAGCCGGCGCCTTGAACTTCGCGTACCCCGCCTTGGTCGACACCGGGAAGCGGAGCGCCGTGATGATCTCGCCGGGTTCGAGCGCGGTTTCGAACAAGCCGCGGAAGAACTTGTCGGCCGCGATTTCGCGCGTGCTCGTGACGATGGTCGCACCGAGACCGAGCACGGCGGCGGGATAGTCGGCCGCCGGATCGTTGTTTGCGACCGAGCCGCCGATCGTGCCGCGGCTGCGCACCGCGGGATCGCCGATCATGGACGCGAGCGCCGCGAGACCGGGGATCTTCGCCTGCACCAGCTTCGAGGCTGCCACCACCGCATGCGGTGTCATCGCGCCGACCACGATGGTGGCGCCGTCGTCGGTGATACCCTTCAGGTTTCCGAGCTTCGAAAGGTCGATCAAGGCAGGCGGACTGGCCAGCCGCTGCTTCAGCGTCGGGATCAGCGTCATGCCGCCCGCGACGAGCTTGCTGTCCTCGATGGAGGTCAGCAGCTTCGCGGCGTCGGGAAGCTGCTGGGGCTGGTGATAGGCAAATGACCTCATTGATATTCTCCCTATTCCGCGGCGACCGGCAGCGACGCGTTTTGCAGCAGGCGCCAGATCCGGTTCGGCGTCGCCGGCATGTCGACATGGGTCACGCCGAGATGCGACAGCGCATCGACCACCGCATTGATGACGGCGGCCGGCGAACCGATGGTGCCGACCTCACCGCACCCCTTCACGCCCATCGGCGTGTGCGTGCACAGTGTCGAATGGGTTGCGACCTTCATCATAGGCATGTGGTCGGCGCGCGGCATGCAGTAGTCCATCAGAGATCCCGACAGCAATTGGCCGGAGCCCTCGTCATAGACCGCGTTCTCGAACAGCGCCTGGCCAACGCCCTGCACGATGCCGCCGTGCAACTGGCCCTCCACGATCATGGGATTGATGACCGTGCCGACATCGTCGACGGCCGTGTAATTGACGAGCGTCACCGTGCCGGTCTCCGGATCGACTTCGACCTCGGCGATATGACAGCCGCCGGGATAGGTGAAGTTGACGGGATCGTAATAGGCTTGCTCTTCCAGCCCCGGCTCCAGCACTTCGAGCGGATAATCATGCGGCACGTAGGCGGCGCCCGCGATCTCCTCGAACGTCTTCATGCGGTCCGTGCCGGTGACGGAAAACCTGCCCGCCTCGAACTGGATATCGACCTCGGCAGCCTCGAGCAGATGGGAGGCGATCTTCTTGCCCTTGGCGATCACCTTGTCCGTCGCCTTCGACAGCGCCGCGCCGCCGACCACCAGGGAGCGCGAGCCATAGGTGCCCATGCCGAACTGCACGCGATCGGTATCGCCGAACACGATGTCGACATTTTCAAAGGCCACGCCGAGCTTCTCGGACACGATCTGCGCGAACGTGGTCTCGTGGCCCTGGCCGTGGTTGTGGGTGCCGATCATGACCGTGACCTGGCCGGTCGGATGCACGCGCACCGTCGCGCTCTCGTAGAGGCCGCCACGCGCGCCCAACCGGCCCGCAAAGCGCGATGGCGCAAGGCCGCAGGCCTCGACATAAGTCGAGTAGCCGAGCCCGCGGAATTTTCCCTTGCTGGCCGACGCCGCCTTGCGCACCCCGAAACTCTTCACGTCTGCCGCAACCAGCGCGCCGTCGAGACAGCCCATCGGATCTCCGGAATCGTACTGCACGAGCACCGGCGTCTGATACGGATAGGCTTCCTTCGGGATCATGTTGCGGCGGCGGATCTCGACGCGGTCAATGCCCATCTCGCTGGCTGCGACATCGACGATGCGCTCCAGCACGAAGGTGGCCTCGGGCCGGCCTGCGCCGCGATAGGCGTCAACAGGCACTGTGTTGGTGAAGACGACCTTCACGTTGCAGTAGATGGCGGGCGTGGTGTAGACGCCGCCGAGCAAGGGACCGTAGAGATTGGTCGGAATGTTCGGCCCGAAGGTCGAGAGATAGCCGCCCATATTGGCCAGCGTATTGACACGGAATGCGAGAAACTTTCCGGTCTCGTCAAGTGCGAGCTCCGCTTCGGTCACGTGATCGCGGCCGTGGCGGTCGGAGACGTAGCCTTCAGAACGGCTTGCCACCCACTTGATCGGACGATGGACGCGTTTGGCGGCCCAGGTGATTACTGATTCCTCGCCGTAATGGAACTGCTTGACGCCGAACCCGCCGCCAACGTCGGGGGCGACCACCCGCAGCTTGTGTTGCGGGATGTTGAGGACCAGCGCGCCCATCAGAAACCGCACGACATGCGGAAACTGGCTCGTGGTCCACAGCGTAAAGCGATCCGTGCCGGGTTCGTACTCGGCGATCGCCGCGCGCGGCTCCATAGGGTTGCCGATCAGGCGATTGTTGACCAGACTGAGCCTTGCGACGTGTGCCGCCTTCCGGAACGCCGTCTCGACCGCGGCCTTGTCGCCGAGCTCCCAGTCGCAGCAGATATTGTTCGGCACGTCCTCGAACAATTGCGGCGCGCCAGGCCGAACCGCTTCGAGCACGCCGACCACGGACGGCAACACCCCGTAGTCGACTTTCAATAGCTCGGCCGCGGCATTCGCCTGCTCCGGCGTCTCCGCGACGACGAAGGCCACCATGTCTCCGACAAAGCGCACCTTGTCCTGCGCAAGCATCGGGAACGGCGGCTCCTTCATCGGAATGCCCTTGGCGTCGGAGATGCCCCAGCCGCAAGGCAGCGTGCCCAGCTTGTCGGTCGCGACATCCTCCCCGGTCAGCACGGCGACGACGCCGGGTGCGGCCAGCGCCGCGCTCTTGTCGATGCCGCGCAGCACCGCGTGGCCATGCGGCGAGCGCACGAACACGCCCGCCGTCATGCCGGGGCGCTTGATGTCGGAGACGTAGTTTCCGCGTCCGGTGAGGAAGCGCTGGTCTTCCTTGCGCTTCGGTGCGGCGCCGATACCAATCACATTGCCCATGGTCACTCTCCCTTGGCGGCATTCATGGCGGCGGCGCCTGCCATCACCGAGACGACGATGTTCTGGTAGCCGGTGCATCGGCAGATGTTGCCTTCGAGACCGTGACGGACATCGGCCTCGGTCAGATCAGGCTTCCCGACCGCGAGCGCGACCGCCGTCATCAGCATGCCGGGCGTACAGAAGCCGCATTGCAGGCCATGATGCTCGCGAAAGGCCTCCTGCATCGGATGCATCTGGTTCGAGCCAGGTGCGCCCTGGAGACCTTCGATCGTGAGCAACGTCGCACCAACGAGCGCCGGCGCCAGCAGCGTGCAGCTTTTCACAGGCAAGCCGTCGAGATGGACCACGCAGGCGCCGCACTGGCTGGTGTCACAGCCGATATGGGTACCGGTGAGGTTGAGCTGCTCGCGCAGGAGCTCGGTGACGAGCGTCGCCGGCTCGACATCGACTGTGGTAGGCCGTCCGTTGAGTGTGAAGGATATCTGCACGATCAAGCTCCTGTGCGCGACGGCTCTCTTAGGCGAGTGGAAGGGCGCTGCCCGTGGCCCAAGTGGCCATCACGACATCGCCGACGGTGAAGGGATCCGCGAAGAAGGTCTTTTCCGGCACATAGGCGACGAACCCGTCGTCCGGCACGGTATCGAGCATGACCTTGACGAAATAGCCCTGGTATTCGATCGCCAGGACGCGGCTCGGCAGCGACGTCGTGCAGCCGGGCGGCAATTCCTTGCCGGACCTGACCAGCACGACGTCGTCGCGGCGCACGGCGATATCGACCTTGTCGCCGACGCTGACGGTCGAGCGCGCCTGAAGCGGCACCTCGATGCCATCAGGTGCGGCCTGCGCCAGCGTAAAGCTCGCACCGTTGACCTTCTCGACCCGCCCCGACAGCACGTTCTGGCCGCCCATGAACTCGGCCACATAGCGATCGTGCGGATGCGCGTAGACCTCGCGCGCCGGCCCCGCCTGCTTGATCTTGCCCTGCTCCATCACCACGACGAGATCGGCGAGGGCAATCGCCTCGAGCTGGGTGTGGGTGACATGGATGAAGGTGATTCCGAGCTCCTGCTGCATCCGCCGCAACTCCTGGCGCATCTGCACCCGGAGCTGCTCGTCGAGCGCAGAGAGCGGCTCGTCGAGCAAGAGCACGCGGGGCTCGGTGATCGCGGCACGCGCCAGCGCCACGCGCTGTTGCTGACCACCTGAGAGCTGCGCCGGCAGCCGGTCGGCGAATTGCGTCAGGCGCACCTTCTCGATCATGGCGTCGGCCGAACGCAGGCGATCGGCCTTCGGCATGCCGCGCACTCGCAGCGCAAAGGCGATGTTCTCGCGCACGGTCAGGTGCGGGAACAGCGCGTAGGACTGGAACATCATCGCGGTACGACGCTGCACCGGCGCCAGCCCGACGACATTCTGGCCACCGATCACGATCTCGCCCGCGGTCGGATCCTCATGGCCGGCGATCATGCGCAGGATGGTGGTCTTGCCGCAGCCGGAGGGGCCGATGAAGCAGCAATAGGCGCCATCCGCGATCTTCAGGTTGACGCCATCGACCACGTAGGTCGCGCCGTCAAAGCTCTTGCAGACCCCTGCCAGTTCGATATCGCCGCGATCTCTCTTCATCCCCAGCTCAACCCTTTGCCTGGCCGCCGCGCTTGGTCTGGATCAGCACGATGCTGCCCAGGCTCGCACCGATGACGATGAAGGAGATGACGGTCGTCACCGTGCCGAGCGCATAAAGCGATGGCGAGGTGACGTTCAAGGTCATGCTCCAGATTTCCAGCGGCAGCGTATTCAGCGAGCCCGCGGTCTGGAGACTGCGGGCGAACTCGTCGTAGGACAGCGTGAAACCGAACAGCGCGACTGCGACGAGGCCGGGCGCCAGCACCGGGATCATCACCAGCCGGATCGACTGCCAGCGGTTGGCGCCGAGATCGTAGGCGGCCTCCTCCCAGACGTGATTGAAGCGCGACATCACCGCGAACATCACCAGCACGCCGAACGGCAACGTCCAGGAGAGCTGCGCGCCGAGTGCGGACGTGTACCAGCTCGCGTTCAGCCCGAGCGCCTGGAACAGCAGGCCCGTGCCGAGGCCGAGCACGAGGCCCGGCGCAACCAGGCTGCCGATCATCATGTAAAAGACGATCGTGTCACCGCGGAAGCGTCTGCGAAAGCCGAGCCCTGCGAGGAACGAGACCACTACGGTGATGATGGTGACGATGACCGCCAGCTTGATGGAGCGGTCGAACGAGCCCTTGACGTCGCCGGTGCGCACCTGGGTGAAGAGATCGACGAACCAGTGCAGCGAATGGCCCTTCATCGGAAAGACGAGCCCGCCACGGATATCCTGGAACGAGAGGATGTAGATGCAGAACATTGGACCGTAGAGAGCGAGCACGTAGAGCACAAACAGCGTCGCCAGCACGTAGAACGTCCAGGGCCGGCCGCCCTTGTCCGGCGCGATCGCCTTGGTGGTGGCCGGCGCGACCGTCTGGGACGCGTCGGTTTTTGGCGTGTCGGCAAGAACGGCACTCATCGCGCGATCTCCTGCCTGATGTCGACGGTACGCAGGATCAGCGAGACGAGCGCGACCAGCACCAGCGTCAGCAGCACGGCACTTGCAGCCGCGGTCGGATATTGCAGCACGCCGACATCCTCATAGAACGCGCTCACCACCGAGGCCGAGCCGCCGCCGGACATCACCTTGACCACGAAGAAGTCGCCCATCACGATCGAGACCACGAAGATGGTGCCGAGCGCGATACCGCTCTTGGACATCGGCACCACGATCAAGCGCATGATGTCGAAACGGCTGGCACCGGCGTCGATTGCGGCCTCGATCAGCTTCTTGTCGATCCGTGCCATGGAATTGAAGATCGGCACGATCATGAAGATCGTGAGCTGGTGGACATAGGCGATGACCACGGCGAGGTCGGAGAACAGCAGCACTTCGAGCGGCTGGCGGATCACGCCCATTCCCAGCAGCACCTGATTGATCAAACCTTCCTTGCCGAGCAACGGGATCCAGGAGATCATCCGGATGATGTTCGAGGTCCAGAACGGCACGGTGCAGAGCAGAAACAGGCCGATCGCAAACAACTGATTGCGGACGTGGAACGCCAGGAAATAGGCAACGAAGAAGCCGATGGCGAGCGTGAAGATCCAGGTCAGCACCGTGAACTTGATGGTCGCCAGATACAGCTTCAGCGTCAGCGCCGAGTGCAACACTTCGGCATAGCTCGCCAGCGTGAATCCCGGTGTCAGCCCACCGAAGCCGTCGGTGGCGAAGAAGCTCGCAGCCAGCACGACCAGGATCGGCGCCACGAAGAACGGCACGAGCACCAGGACGAGCGGCGATACATAGAGCCAGCCGGCGAGATTGGCGCGTGACGAAGTTTGAGCTGGATTTGGCTGCATAGCGGCAAACGCCTCGAAGTCGATCTTCTCGCACCGGCGCGTCGCCGCGCCGGTGCTAAGCTACGTGAGGGAAGCAGATTTCAGGCCACCTTGAAGTCGTTCCAGCGCTTGTTCATGTAGGCGGCCTCGTCCATCAGCGTGTTCCAGCACGAGATGTTCTTGACGCGATCGAGGAACGAGCCGCCGTCACGCTTGGTGCCGGCCTTTTCCATCGGCACGCCGTAGGGATCGTTGATCACGGCGGGCGCCGGCTTGCCGTCGTACCAGAAGTCCCATTCCGCCGCGGTGAGGAATTTCTTCGCCGTCGATGGCACCGGGCTGTAATAGCCGTAGCGGCCGACGAAGCCGCCCTGCCAACCCGACAGATACCAGTTGAGATATTCGTAGGCCGCGTCCAGCTTCTTGCCGGAGAGGTGCTTCATCAGGCCCATGCCGTTGCACCAGCCGCGATAGCCTTCCTTGCCGTTCTTGACGTTCACGGGCGCGTAGACGCAGGGGATTTCCTTGACGCGCACCGCGGCGACCGCCGGCGACCACATCGACTGGATCACCACCTCGCCCGCCGCCATCAACTGCACCGACTGATCGAAGGTGGTCCAGGTCGCGCGGAACTGGCCCTGCTTCTTCAGCTCGATCAGCTTGTTGCAGGTGAAGTCGATCTCCTCCTTGGTCATGTTGCCCTTGTTGCCGTACTTGATCAGCCCGGCGCTTTCGAAGCAGAGCGCAGCGTCCATGATGCCGATCGCGGGCACGTCGAGGATTGCGGCCTTGCCCTTGAACTTGGGGTCGATCAGATCCTTCCACTCGGTCACTTCATGGCCGACGAGGTCGGGCCTGTAGCCGATGGAGTCGGCGTTGTAGACCTGCGGCAGGAAGGTCGCCCATTCGGTGACGCCGTCGTTCAGGTCGGTCGAGTCGGGCTTGGCGATGTACATGGCCTCATAGGGCGAGATGCCCTGGCGCGGGATCTTGTGGCCGTCGATCTCGCCCTTGGTGAAGATCGGCAGGATGTTGTCGAACTCCTTGATCTTCTTGACTTCGATGCCCTGGATCACGCTGCGCTTGGCGGCGAGCTTGGCCTGCCAGCCCTCGAGATCGGCGATGTCGACCGTATTAGGCTGGCTTATGAAGCGGTTGATCGCGGCGGAGGTGTCGAGGTTCTGCATCGTCACCTTGAATCCGAGATCCTTGGCGGCCTGGTCGCCGATCGCCTTCACCACCGAGTAGGACACGCCGACATGGCGCAGCTCGATGTCCTTGATCTCCTGCGCCCAGATGGTCGGAAATCCGCGTATGGCGTCCGACCCTGCGGCCGCGCCCGCGATTGCGGCCGCCCCCTTCAACAGCGTGCGCCGGCTTAGTTTTTTCGCCGATTTGTCGCTCGTCCCCGCCGGACCGGCAGTGGATTTCCCCTCGTCCCTGTCAAGCATGGCAACCCTCGTTGGCTACAATGAACGCTCGCTCCGATCGCCATTGATCGATCGCGACATATGATCAGTTGCGCGTGAGGCTATGGCTGGGATCTTGCGATGTAAAATTGGAAGTAAAAATTCGCGACATAAGCGCGACTAATGGTTCTGCGCTCTGCATTTCATCTCGGCATCCAGCCTAGGAAGGCAGCAACCGCCGGGCTGTCGACCGCCCCGCCCGCGCTTGCGCGACGATCGCACCGAGCTGCGTGTTCTGCGTCTTGCGGCCGTCAGCATCTTCGGTCGCTGACAGGCCTTCCACAGCGCTAGATGCCGCGATAGCGCTCGATACTGGACAGATCAGGCGCGATGCCGAGCCCCGGCTCGTGGTTCAATTCGACCGCGCCGTCCCTGACATTGAGGATGGGGCCGCAAAGCAGATCGCGCAACGGATTGTCGTTGGCATCGACTTCCAGCCAGCCATCGCCTCCGACGCCGGCAAGGAGGTGCGCGGACGCGAGTAGACCGATGCCGCCGCCGAGATAGTGCGGGCAAAACGTCTTGCCCACCTTCAGGATGTCGCGAGCCAGCCCGGCACAGACGCTGAGGCCGCCCCATTTCGCGATGTCGGGTTGAACCACGCCGAGCACGTCGTCGGCCAGAACCTCGTTGAATGCGTCGAGGTTCGAAATGTTTTCGCCTGCTGCAATCGGCATCTTCGCCAGGGCGTGCAGCCTGCGCCATTCCTCGCGCGGGCGATCGGCGCGGATCGGCTCCTCGAGCCAGCGCAGATCGAATTCGGCAAGCCGCGGCAGCATCTCCATGGCCTGCTCGACCGACCAGCCCTGATTGGCATCGCTCGCAAGCATGCCGGCGCCGACGATGCCGCGCAGCGCGGCCAGGTTGGCGAGATCGATCTCGGCGCCAAAGCCGACCTTCAGCTTCAGCGCGCGATGGCCGCGCCTGAGCGCAGCTTCCGCCGTCTGCGCGGCGCCGCCGGGATTGATGCCGCTGGCATAGACCTTGATCTTGTTCGATTGGCCGCCCAGGAGCTGCCACAGCGGCAACTTCTGACGGCGTGCTGCGAGATCCCACAGCGCAAGGTCGATGCCTGAAATCGCCTGCGCGAACGGGCCGGGCTCGCCACACTGCAGCGCCAGCACCTCGGTTCCCCCCGTCAGCACCTCGAAGGCCTGGACAGGACCGTCGAACTTGCGCCCGACAAGACCCGGCGCCAGCACCTCGTTGACGAGCCGGGCGCGATGCTCCGCGCCTGGCGCCGGAAAGTTCGACCAGGCTTCGCCCCATCCCTCGACGCCGTCTTCATCGACGGCGCGAACGAAGACGGCGGGACGGTTGAGCATCTTGCCGAACGATGTCACCACCGGCGTCGCCAGCGGATAGCGATAGCAGAACGCCTCGATCGATCGGATAGTGAAGCCGTCAGTCATGTTGCCGAGCCTGCGATGGGATGAACACGCAGAGCCACTATCTCAGTAGGCGCGCGCGAAGTCACCTTCCTGCTTGATATCAGCGAATGCCGGGAAACGCGCCTTCCACGGCGTGCCCTTGGCGGTGGTGAGCTTGTTGAGCCGTTCCAGCACGCCGAGACCGTCCTTGCGCAGGCTCGCGGACACCGCCGCACGGTCCGGGAAGTTCTTCAGAACGGCGTCGAGCCAGATGGTGCGGCCAGCGAGGAAGCCGCTCGCCCCCGCGGCATAGGAGTAGTCGAGAACGCGCTCGAACTTCTCAGGGACAGCGCCGCCCGACAGCAGCACCCAGGGGATGCTCCGTTCGCGACAGATGTCGCCGATCGCATCGAACTCCTTCTGCGCAGCCTTCGCCTCCGCGCTGCCGTCGCGGGCCGGCAGGCCGCCCGCCGCAAGCGGGCTCTCCAGCTTGAGGAGGTCGACGCAATATTCCGGCTTGGCAAACTCGCGCACGCTGTCGATGACGAGGCTCGGCAGCTTGCCCGGCGATTCCACATAGTCCGCGGTGTGGTTGGCACTGCCGAGGAACGGATAGACCAGCAGCTCGAGCACATAGGGAATATCATGGCGGGCGCAGTCCTCGCCGATCTCGCGGACGAAACGCTTCTGATGCTCATTTACCGCGGCATCTGCATCCGGCCGGTACCAGGCCAGCACCTTGACGGCGTCGCCGCCCATCGCGCGGATCTTCTCCACGCTCCAATTGGTGATCGCGCGCGACTTGCGGCCACCCGCGGTTTCCTCGACGCGGTGCTCCTCCAGAGTCATGATCAGGCCGCAACGCGGCGGCAACAGATCGATCGCAGCCGGCACCGCGAAATTCGGATCGAACAGCATCGAGCTGCAATGCGGCGCGAGGTTCTCGACGAGAAGGCGCTTGGCCGCCGTGACGTCGGAATACTCGACCTGCTCCCGCGTGATGCCTTTTGCCTTCGCGATGGCGTCGAACAGCGGCGGCCGCTGGTCCAGCGCGACCATGCGAAAGTGGCCATCCGCGTCAGCAAGCCGTGCCAGGCCGCGGTTCTTTCCAATCGTTCTCATGGCGTCGTCCTCATGAATGCTAGACACTCGTTGATATCGGGGATTCCGTTGCGGCCACCGGGGTGGCGACATTTCATGGCAGCCGTGGCCGCCGAAAACGCCATGGCTGCGCGCACATCGAGGCCGACGCCGATCGCAAGCGCATAGGCGCCGTGGAAGACGTCGCCGGCGCCCGTGGTGTCGACGACCTCGACGGCATAGGCCGACTGCCGGTGCAGCTCGCCGTTCTCGTACCAGCTTACGCCGCCCTCGCCGCGCGTGACGGCGATGACACGGCAGCCGAAACGCGCGAGCGCTGCGAGAGATTCATCTTTGGCCGATCCGGCAAAGGCGGTGAGCGCAGGTTCGGAGAAGATCGCATGATCCGTCAGCGGCAGCAGCCGCTCGAAGACATCAGGCTCGGCCATGTCGCCGTCGAGCACCGTCGCAATGCCGCGCGCGCGCGCTTCGCGGAACAGTGTCGCTGCGCCCTCGACCCAGCGCGGATCGGCCAGCACCGAGCATGCACGGGCGACGGCTTCGAGCGGCAGCCAATCCGCGGCTTCCGGATAGAGTCCGCGGAAGTTGACGATCTGCCGCTCGCCGGAACCGTCGACGATGATCCCGGAGACGGACGAGCGGCCATCGGGAAACAGGCGGAAATTTTCGACATCGACGCCTTCGGCAGCGAAGGCCGATTTCATCTCATGGCCGGCGGCATCGTTCCCTGCCCGCCCCCAGAACGCCACGGACGCGCCGAGCTTTGCGATCGCGACGCTCGCATTGGCGGCCATGCCGCCGCCAAGCGTGCCGTAGCCGGCCGCCTTGATCTTCTCGCTTCGCCCTGCGAACAGACGATCGACGCGCCAGACCTGGTCGAGCGCGGATAGCCCCAGGCAGATCACGTGCACGGGCCTGGTTTTGGACGCCACGCCCGCCAGCGCCGACAAATCGCCGATGTTTGCCGGCGCGCTCATCGTAAGACCTGCCCGTCGGCCGCATCGAACAGATGCGTCTTGCCCGGCTGCGGACGCAAGCCGATGCGATCACCGACCTTCGGCCGCAGCGACGGATCGACCCGCGCGATCGCGGAGACGCCGGCGAGATCGAAATGGATCAGCGTATCCGAGCCGAGCGGCTCGACCAGCTTGACATTAATGGCGATGCCATCGGCTCCATCCGCGGCGACGGCGAAATGCTCCGGACGAATGCCCAGCACGGCATTGCCGGCCTTGCCCAGGCGGGCTGTGATCTCGCCATCCAGCGGCACCACCGTTCCGCCCTGCGAGAGGACCGCACGCCCATCGCGCCATTCGACCGGAAAGAAATTCATCGCAGGCGAGCCGATGAAGCCGGCAACGAACTGGTTGGCCGGGCGCTCGTAGACCGTCTCCGGCGTGTCGTATTGCTGGATCGTGCCGCTCTGGAGCACGACGATCCTGTCGGCCATGGTCATGGCCTCGATCTGATCGTGGGTGACGAAGACCATGGTGGTCTTCAGCTCCTGCGACAGCGCCTTGATCTCGGCCCGCACCTGCCCGCGCAGCTTTGCGTCAAGATTGGACAGCGGCTCGTCGAACAGGAACGCCTTGGGATTGCGTACGATGGCGCGCCCCATGGCGACCCGCTGGCGCTGTCCGCCTGACAGCTCCTTCGGCTTGCGGTCGAGGTAGGGCTCGATGTGCAGAAGCGCCGCGGCGCGCTTCACGCGCGCGTCGATCTCGGCCTTCGACACGCCGCGCAGCTCCAGCGCAAAGGACATGTTGTCGTAGACCTTCATGTGCGGATAGAGCGCGTAGTCCTGGAACACCATTGCAATATCGCGCTGCGCGGCCTGCACACCGTTGACGCGCTTGTCGCCGATATAGAGCTCTCCGGAAGAAATCGGCTCGAGGCCGGCGATGATGCGCAGCAAGGTGGATTTGCCGCAGCCGGACGGGCCGACGAAGACGACGAATTCATGGTCCGCGATCTCAAGATTGAGATCCGGGATCACGGTGAAATTGCCATAGCGCTTGACGAGGTTGCGGATCGAGATCGAGGCCATGATCGCTCAGTCCAGCGCCAGCACGGGCTTGATCAGTTCGCCCTTGGCGAAGCGGGCGAAATTTTCGGGCAGCGCCGACAGGCCGAATTCTCCGTCGACGAGGACGCGGTATTCGTCCTTGTACTTGCGCAGCAGCTCGACATTCGGCTCGAAATCGGAAACCGGGAAGTAAAAGGTCCGGATCATGTAGAAATCCTTGCGGCGGAACACCTTGCCTTCCTCGATGGTCCAGGGTGCGGCGTTCTCCCCGACCAGCACCAGGGCGCCGCGCGGCAGGACCAGCTCGATGCCGAGATTGCGGGCCGCATGCGCGCCGGAGCATTCCATGATCAGGGCGAAGCGCTTCGACGTATCGCCGACGGGGTGCGCCTTCGCACCGAAGGATTGCGCGATCCCGAGGCGCGCGGCGTTGGGATCGGCGACGTGGACGTCATCGTAGCCGAGCGCGCGGAGCGCCAGCACGACGCCGAGGCCGACAGGCCCTGCCCCCATGACCAGCACCGGACCGGCCTCGCCCGGCGGCACGACGCGGCTGACGAAGCGCACCGCGTGGCCCGACGTGCCGATGGTGTCGAGCAGCAACGGCGCGAGGCTGTCCTCGATATCGTCAGGCACCGGCAGCAGGCAGTTTTCCGGAACGGGGACGTATTCGGCATAGCCGCCCGGCCTGTTCCAGCCGATCAGGCTGGAGACTTCCAGGCACATCTGGGTGTCGCCGCGCTTGCAGGCCGCGCAGCGGTCGCAGTGCAGGGGGATGTAGACCGCGCAGCGGCTGCCGTGCAGGCGATGACCGGGCTGCTCGACCACGCCGAAGATCTCATGGCCCGCGGTGAACTCGGCGCCCTTGTGCCAGAGCTTGAAGTCCGAGCCGCACAATGCGGTGCGCGAGACCCGCACGAGCACCTCGCCGGTGCCGAGGTCGGGCATCGCCACACGCTCGATGGTGATGCGGTCATTGCCGTGGAAGACCGCGGCCTGCATGATCGAATTGGGACGGGGTGATACATTCATCAGATAACTAGCCTTTCACCGCGCCGAGCGTCAGTCCGGAGACGAGCCAACGCTGAACCAGGGCCGCCAGCACCAGCGGCGGCAAGGCGATCAGCGTCGCCGCGGCCATCAGGGCGCCCCATTGCGTCGAGCCTTCGCCGATGAAGTTGAAGGCCGCCGCGATCAGCGTCTTGGTGTCGCCATTGGAGAGCACCAGCGCAAACAGGAAGTAGTTCCACGAGAACACGAAGGCGAGAATCGCCGACACCGCGACGCCGGATGCCACCAGCGGCAGCGCGATGCGCCAGAGGATGCGCGTAACACTGCATCCATCCACCTGCGCCGCCTCGAACACGCTGCGCGGAATGCCGTCGAAGGACGGCAACAGCACCCAGATCACGATCGGCAACGTGATCACGGCATGACTGAGGATCAGCGCGGTGTAGGAGCCGATCATGCCCACCTGCCGGAACATGACGTACCATGGCAGCAGGAATAGCGTGCCCGGCGCCATGCGCGCCGCCAGCGTCAGAATTGCCGGCCACGAAATCCGGGTCCAGGAAACGGCAAAGGCGGCGGGGATCCCAAATAGCAGACCGAGCGCGGTCGAGCCGACGGTGACGATGAGGCTGTTGAGCGCGTAGCTCAGGAACGGCGTGGTCTTGGTCAACTCGACATAATTTTCCAATGTCGGCGTGAAGATCAGCGTCGGCGGATAGGCGGTGACCTCGAAAGACGGCTTGAACGAGGACAGCACCATCCAGACCGTCGGCGCCATGATGATGATCCCGGCCAGCACGAGCTGCACCGTATTGAGCCAGCGGATCCAGCGGTCGGTGTTGGCGGCATCTGTCATGGCTTCACCAGACCACCGCGCCGCGCAGGCGGTTGAAGGCGAGCACCGCGCCGAACACGATCGCCGTCAGCGTCAGCATCAGGGCGCTGGCATAGCCGATGTTGAAGAACTCGAAGCCGACCCGAAAGCCGTAGATGTTGAGCGTGTTCGAGGCGTTGCCGGGACCGCCCTGAGTGGTGATGTAGATGATGTCGAAGAAGCGCAGGAGGTCGACGCTGCGCAGAATGGCCGCGGTGACGATGGTCGGCAGCAGCAGCGGCAGCGTGATGCGCTGGAACGTCTTGAACGGGGACGCCCCGTCGATCTGCGCAGCCTCGTAGACGCTCGGCGGCAGCGATTGCAACCCGCCCAGCACGATCAAGGCGACGTAGGGCGTCCACTGCCAGCTGTCGATCAGAGCAAACGTTGGAATGACCCATGTCGGCGACGCCAGCCAATCCGATGGCGGCAGGCCGAACGCTTGCAGGACGTAGTTGGCCGCCCCCAGCGAGGGATCGAGAATCACCAGCCACATCATGCCTGCCACCACCGGCGGCATCATGAAGGGCGAGATGAACAGCGAGCGCACGATCCCCGGCAGGCGCTTGGCATGAAACAGCACCAGCGCGAGCCAAACGCCGAAGACGAGCTGCAGCACCAGCGACAACACATAGAGGGCTATCGTCACCCACAGCCCGTGCCAGAACTCGTAGTCGGAGACCAGCTTCGAATAGTTGGCGAGGCCGGCGAAGGACTGCTTGCCGGTCGAGGAGAAGTTCTGGAAGCCGAGCCAGATCGTATAGACGACGGGAAACGCGATCATCGCGACCGTGAAGATCACGGCCGGCGCGGAGAGCGCCGACATTTCCAGCTTCTGCCGGTCCTGCGCGAGTGTCGCAGCCGCATCAGACATGCGTGCGTTTCCTTGAGGAGTGAGGAGGTGCCGGCAGGCAGCAAGCCTGCCGGCCTCGAGGCGTTACTTCTGTGCGATCAGCGCATCAAGCGCCTTGTCGGCATCCGCGCAGGCCTGCTCGATCGGCTTCTGCTTCAGGATCAAATCCTGCACCGCCTGGCCGATGAACTCGCGCGATTCCGGATTGGCAACGATGGGATAGCCGACCTCGGACGAGCCCTTGGTGGCGAGCACGTCGAGCGCGGCCTGCCATTCCTTGCGGACCGGCTCTTCGTCGATCCACTTGCGATATTCGGGGTCTTTGGCGACGGACGGACGCGGCGGGGCAATGCCCTGCAGTGCCATCCTCTTCTGGACCTCGGGGCTGGTCGCCCATTGCACGAAATACCAGGCCGCCTCCGGCTGCTTGCTGTGCGAGGATACCGCCATGCCCCACCCGATCGTGGTCGGCACCTGGCCGGCCTCGCCTGCCGGGAACGGCAGCAGGCCGGTGTCCTTCAGCCGGGCGCCGCCTTCCATCACCGTGCGCAGCTCATTCGAGGATTCGAATGCCATTGCCGCGCGGCCGCTGCGGTACAGCGCGGAAATCTGCTGGAAGCTGTAATTGACGACGCCGGGCGGACCGAAATCGCGCAGCAACCGGCTATAGGTGTCGAGCGCTTCCTTGCCCTTGGCCGAGCAAAGGTTCGACTTGCCGCTCGCGATATACGTCCCACCGATATTGTGCAGCATGTTGCTGAAGGTGTAGGCGATCGCGGGCTTGAGGCCGCGAGACACGAACGGCGTCACCGCGCTGTCGCAGGTCTTGATCTTGGCGGCGGCGGCCTCGACCTCCTTGATGGTCTTCGGCGCCTCGATACCGCACTTCTTGAAGATGTCGGTGCGGTAATAGAAGATCGGACCCTCGATGTTCATCGGCATGCTGGTGAGCTTGCCGCCGAAAGTCGCGGCCTTCAGCAGCGCCTGACTTAGCCCCGCCGGATCGTACTCTTTGGCGACCTCGTTCTTGGCCATCGCGGTGAGGTCGCCGTACCAGCCGGCGGCGGCGAACTGCTCGCCCTCGCGCGATGGCAGCGTCATGAACACGTCGACCTCGTCGCTGTTCGCATTCATGACGGTGACCAGACGCTGGCGCATCTGCTGTTCCTGATAGCCGTCGACCTTCAGGGTCATGCCGGTCAGCTTCTCGAAATCGGCCTTGTAGGTCAGCAGCGCCTGCGCGACCGGATTATTGTTGGCGAGAAAGGTGACGGTCTTGCCCTTGAACTTCATCCAGTCGAAATCGGCGGCATGCGCCTGCGCGCCGGCAGCGGCAATCGCGAGAACCGGCAACGCGACGTGGGTCGCGAGCATCCTGGCCTTCATCGAACTCTCCTCCCGGCTGGCCGCCTTAAGCCGGCGGACCATTTTGAACATTTTCGAGCACAGCTTGAAAACGGTTACAAAATAGACCTCCGATCAGCCGTGTCAAGTCGGTGGACACATCGTGCAATCTGCTGCAGTTTGGAGCTATTGTCACAACCACGCGGCGCGGCCCGCAGGATGTAACGTTACATTAATGAGATTGACCAACGCCAACTCCGTCAAACAGGGCATCCGCGCCGTTGCGGCTCGCGCCGGCGTTTCAACCGCCTCGGTCTCGCGCGCCCTCAACAATCCGGACGCGGTGAGCCCTTCCCTGCGCGCGCGGATCGAACAAGCCATCGACGCGCTCGGCTACATCCCGCACGCGCCCGCACGCATCCTGTCGTCGCGTCGTTCGCGCACGCTCGGCGCGATCGTGCCAACGATTGACAACACGATGTTCGCGCGCGGCATCGCCTCGCTCCAGCAATATCTATCGTCAGTCGGATACATGCTGTTCCTCACCACGAGCGGATATGATCTCGACGTCGAATTGCAGCAGGCGCGCAATCTGATCAGCCGCGGCGTCGACGGCCTCGTGCTGCGCGGAGATTGCCATCACGACGGATTGCGCAAGCTGCTTGCCGACAACGAAGTGCCGTTCATCAACGTCGGGATTTACCAGCCCGACAGGCCCTACCCTTGCGTCGGAACGGATAACGAAGCCGCAGCCCACCGCGCCGCCGCCCACGTCATCGAGCTCGGTCACCGCCGCATCGGAATCGTCTCGGCGCTCCAGCGCAACAACGACCGCGCCAGCGCCCGCGTCGCCGGATTTCGCCGCGCGCTTGCCGAGAACGGCCTCGAGCTTCCGCCGCAATGGCACGTCGAGGTGCCCTATACGCTGGACGATGCGCGCGAGGCGGCGCGCTATCTCCTCAACCTCAAGGACCGGCCAACGGCCGTCGTGTGCGGCAACGACGTCATTGCCTACGGCGTGTTGCTCGAGGCGGAACGCGACGGGTTCTCCGTGCCGCGCGATCTGTCGGTGGTCGGCTTCGACGACCTCGACTGGAGCCGCCATTTGCGCCCGAGCCTCACCACGATCCACGTTCCCACCGGTGAGACCTGGCAGCGCGCCGGCGAATATCTGGTGCGGAGCCTTGCCGGCGAGCAAACCATCATGCATCGCGAGATCGATTTCTCACTGGTGGTCCGCGAATCGACGGCTCCGCCTCCGAAGTCCCTGAAATGAGACATCCAATGAACTCGAAGTTTTCCCTTGCACCCGGCTTTCATGCTGTCGTGATCGGCGGCGCCGGGGACATTGGCGCCGCAATCAGCAATCAGTTTTGCGATCTCGGCGCGACGGTCACCGCAACAGGCGCGAACGACGCCGATCTGGCCCGCACCCTGCTGAAGCCACGCGCCGGGCTCACGCTCGCGACGCTTGACGTCACCGACGACGACGCCGTCGCGGCCTTCGCCCGGCAACACAGGCGCGTCGACGCCCTTGTCAATTGCGCCGGAATTCTCGCGCGCGACAAGGAGTTCGAGATCGAGACCTTCATGAAAGTCCTCGACGTCAACCTCACCGGCACGTTCCGCACCTGCATGGCATTTCATCCGCTGCTCGCGCAGACGAGGGGTTCGATCGTCAACATCGCCTCGATGAATGCCACGCTGGCATTGCCGCGAATTCCCGCCTATTGCGCCAGCAAGGGCGGCGTCGTGATGCTGACCAAGGCACTGGCCCTGAAGTGGGCCGAGGACGATATCCGCGTCAACGCCGTTGCGCCCGGCTACATCGAGACGGCGATCAACGCCGCGGGCCGCACCGATCGCGCCCACTATCAGCGCATTGCCGACCGCACCGCGTTCAAGCGTTGGGGACAGCCGGAGGATATCGCCGGCGCGGTTGCTTTCCTCTGCATGCCGGCCTCGCGATACGCGACCGGAACAGTCGTCGCGGTGGACGGAGGGTTTCTCGCGGGCTGAGGCCCATCGCGCCTGCGGCCAGCGCTACGATTTTGCCGTGCCTGGCTCCGCCATCTTGCGATGCTGCTTTGCCAGCAGCTCGTTCGGGGTGACGTTGGCAACCGTGGCCTGGATCTTGTTCTTCAGCCCGGTGACGATATCGGAGTCCCCGCGCAGCATCGCATCGAAGCCCGCCTTGGCGACATCGTAGGCGCCGTCCTTCTTCTCGCTACCGACCTTGGTGTCCATCATCCCGGCGCGGCGGAAGAACTCGGTGTCGGTGGCGCCGGGCATCAGGCAGGTGACGGTGACGCCGCTGTCACGCAGCTCCTCGCGCAGCGCGAACGAGAATGAATCGAGGAAGGCCTTCGAAGCATTGTAGGCCGCCTGAAAGCTGCCCGGCGTGAAGCCGGCGATCGAGCCCGTGATCAGGATGCGCCCGGCATTGCGCCGGAGCATCTCATTGCCGACACGATGGATCAGATAGAGCGTGCCGGTGATGTTGGTGTCGACGAGGTGCCTCACCCTGGCAAAATCCTGATCGAGGAAGGCCTTTCCCAGTCCGACGCCGGCATTGGCAAGCAGCGCGTCGATCGGCCGATCGCCGATCGCGGCGCAGAGACTGTCGACGCCTTCGGTCGTGGCCAGATCGGCCTCGACCGGCTCCACGCTGCCGCCGAGCCTGCGCAGATCCACCGCCACTCTCTCGATCTCGGGCTCGTCTGCCGCGATGACGAGATTGAAACCGGCCTGGGCACAGCACCTGGCGAGTTCCAGGCCGATACCGGTGGAGGCGCCGGTAACGACGGCGAGTTGATTGGCGGGCATGAGCGTGTCCTCGCTTGACTGTCGATCACGTCCAATCGCTGCCCCGCACTCTCGTTCCAAATTGCGCGCGCCGGTACGGCGCGAAGATTTGCGCGCGACGATAGCAACCATCGTTCCTTGCTGGACTTGAATGCCAACTGGTTCAGCCCGGAGGACGGATGATGAAGGCGCTGGTTTGGCACGGCAAGGAGGATATCAGGTGCGACACCGTCACCGATCCGGAGATCCAGGACTCGCGCGACGCCATCATCAAGGTCACGAGCTGTGCCATTTGCGGATCCGACCTGCACCTGTTCCACAACTTCATCCCGGGTATGATGCCCGGCGACATCATGGGCCACGAGACCATGGGTGAAGTGGTGGAGGTCGGCTCGGGCGTCGACGGCAAGCTGAAGAAGGGCGACCGCATCGTCGTGCCCTTCACGATCATTTGCGGCGAATGCGACCAGTGCAAGCGCGGCAATTTTTCCGTGTGCGAAACAACCAACCGCAAGCGCCATCTCGCGGACAAGGCTTTCGGACACACGACCGCCGGCCTGTTCGGCTACACCCATCTGACCGGCGGCTATCCCGGCGGGCAGGCCGAATACCTCCGCGTGCCCTATGCCGACGCCACCCACATCAAGGTACCCGCCGGCATCCCCGACGAGCAGTTGCTGTTCCTCAGCGACATCTTCCCGACCGGCTGGCAGGCTGCCGTGCAATGCGACATCGAGCCGACCGACACGGTCGCGATCTGGGGCTGTGGTCCCGTGGGACAGATGGCGATCCGCAGCGCCATCCTGCTCGGCGCCAACCAGGTGATCGCGATCGACTGCCTGCCCGAGCGCCTCAGCATGGCGGAAGCCGGCGGCGCCACCACGATCAATTTCGAGACCGAGAGCGTCCTCGAACGGCTCAAGGAGCTCACCGACGGCAGGGGCCCTGAAAAGTGCATCGATTGCGTCGGCATGGAATCGCACGTGATGGCTTCCCTGCCCGACACGCTGCTCGACCGCGCCAAGCAGATGGTGATGGCGGAGAGCGACCGGCCCCACGTGCTGCGCGAGATGATCTATGTCTGCCGACCCGGCGGCGTGATCTCCGTGCCGGGCGTCTATAGCGGCCTCTCCGACATGCTGCCCATGGGCGCCTTCATGAACAAGGGCCTGACGATGCGAACCGGCCAGACTCACGTCAATCGCTGGACTGACGACCTGCTCCGCCGCATCGAAGAGGGCGAAATCGACCCGTCCTTCGTCATCACCCACACCGTCCCGCTCGAGCAGGGACCGGAGATGTACCAGGTGTTTCGCGACAAGCGGGACTCCTGCGTCAAGGTCGTACTCAGGCCCTGAAGGAGCAAGCCATGTTTCATTTCTCCAACATCGTCCGCACCGAGGGCGATCCGAAGATCGTCGAGGGCGGCCCGAGCCTGAAGCGCCCGGTGGATCAGCTCGCCCGCGCGCTCGGCTGGTTCGGCATCGGTCTCGGCGTCGTCGAGTTGTTCGCGCCCCGCCGCGTCACGAAAACGCTCGGCATGGAAGGCCACGAGACCATGGTCCGCGCCTTCGGCGTCCGCGAGATCGCGGCCGGGGTCATGACGCTGTCGGTCGAGAAGAACGCCGGCCTGTGGGCCCGCGTGGGCGGCGACGGCCTCGACGCCGCCGCGCTGCTCTCGGGACTGACGTCGGACAATCCCAAGAAGGGCAATATCGCATTGGCGCTATTGATGGTCGGCGGCATAGCCATGCTCGACTACCGAGCCGCGCAGGACACCAAGCCACGACGCCCGCCGCGCGATGCACGCCGCAAGCTGTATCCCAACCGCAGCGGCTTTCCCAAGGGCATCGAGAGCGTCCGGAAAGCAGCAAGGCAGATCACGGCACACGCCAAGGCATAGCGAGGTGAAGCACGGCAATGGGCGGGTTCAGTGATGAAGCTGCGTGGTGGCGATCCGCCGTCATCTACGAGATCGCACTGATCTCCTTCCAGGACTCGAACGGCGACGGCAGGGGCGACCTCGCCGGCCTGATGTCGCGCATCGACTACCTGAAATGGCTCGGCGTCGACGCCGTGTGGCTGACGCCGATCTACAAGAGTCCGTTCCGCGACCTCGGCTACGACATCTCCGACTATTGCTCCATCGATCCCGCCTTCGGCAGCCTGGAGGAGTTCGACCAACTGCTCGAAGCGCTGCACGCCTCGGATATCCATCTGGTCCTCGACCTCGTCCCCAATCACACCGCGGACAATCATGCGTGGTTCGTCGAGAGTTCCAGCTCGCGCAACAGCGCCAAGGCCGATTGGTACATCTGGGCTGATCCTGCCCATAATGGCGGCCCACCCAACAATTGGCTGAGCCGCTTCGGCGGCAGCGGCTGGGAATGGTGCGCGGCGCGGCGGCAATATTACTATCATTCCTTCCTGGTCGAGCAGCCCGACCTCAACTGGCGCAATCCGGACGTGAGGGCCGCGATCGCCGACGCCATGCGTTTCTGGCTCGACCGCGGCGTCGACGGCTTCCGCGTCGATGCCAGCGCGGTCCTGATCAAGGACGTGCTCTTGCGCGACAATCCTGCCAATCCCGATGCCAGGGGCAAGCCGCCGCCGCAGCGTCAGACGCCCGTGTTCACCGACGACCGGCCGGAGACGATGGAGTGCATCGAGTTCATCCGGGAGGTGATCGACGAATATCCGGGGCGAATGCTCTGCGGTGAGGTCCAGGGCAAGACCGACCGCATCGGCCACTTCTACGGTAACGACCGGCCACGGCTGCATCTGCCGCTCAATTTTGCCCTGCACGATTCGCAGTGGGACGCCCTGTCGCTGCAGGGAACGATCGACGCCTATTTCAACGCCATCCCTAAACATGCCTGGCCGGTCTGGGTGGTCGGCGGCCACGACAAGCAGCGGATCGCGAGCAAGATCGGCGAGGCGCAGATGCGCGTGCTGGCGATGCTGCTGATGACGCTACGGGGAACGCCGTTCTTCTTCATGGGCGACGAGATTGGCCGCAAACGCGTTCCCATTCCGTCCGACCGCGTCCACGATCCCTTCGAAAAGCTCGTGCCGGGATTTGGCCTTTGCCGCGATCCCGAACGCGCGCCGATGCGCTGGGACGCCAGCGCCGGCGGAGGATTTACCAGTGGCGATCCGTGGCTGCCGCTCGAGGCCGGCGGCACGCCCAACGTCGCCGAGCAACAACGCAACGAACGGTCGGTGCTTGCGCTGTTCCGCGCATTGATCAGGCTGCGGCGGGAACATGCCTGCCTGCGCGAAGGTGGCCATGAACCGTTGCGATCGCAGAACGATGTTCTCGCCTACAGGCGGACCGACGGCCGGAGCCAAATTCTGGTCGCGCTCAATATCGCCGGCGAGCCGCGGAAATGGCAATGGCTCGGTCGCGGTCGCCTGCTGACGTCGACGCATCTCGACCGGCCCTCGGAAACATGGCCGGAAGCATCGATCCTGCTGCGAGGCAACGAAGGCGTGATCATTGAACTCGAGGCCCGGTGACGGCCGCAGGAACTATCCGCCCGTACGAGAGTCTCACCGGCACTTACGGCATGAGTGCGGAGACAGATCATGGGCAAGACGAAGCATCTTCAGAGGCGGATCGCCGGCAAGACCAGACAAGCCATCGGCGAAATCATCGGCGACCAGGATCTGCACGATGACGGCAAGGCGCAAGCGCAGCGCGACCGCCAGGAACAGGACGAGCAGGCCAAGCAGGACAGGCCGAGTGAGCTCAATCCGCTGAAGAAACTCAATCAGCTCACATGACCGCCGGGTCGCCGCCGATGCCTTCCTGCAGCGCGGCGTACCGACGAAGGCGCGTCGGACGTCACCGACGGACGGCAACGATCGCACCGGCTCCGCGATAGGAACAAACGAATGCACCGCCTATTGGGGACACATCTTCTACTGTCCTCCGAACACCGAGAGCCCCCATGTATCACCACGTCAAGAAACTGATGTTCACCGTTCGCGTCGATGAGCCGGACCCCCGTTTTGGCAACATGCTTCTGGAGCAATTCGGAGGCGCCAACGGCGAACTCGCAGCCGCGATGCAATATTCGATACAAGGCCTGAACTGCGAGGATCCCGACCGCAAGGACCTCCTGATGGACATCGGCACCGAAGAGCTCAGCCATCTGGAAGTCGTCGGCACGCTCGCGCGGATGCACCTCAAGCCGTCGAAGTTCGATCGTCAGGCCGCCGAGGCGGATCCCCTGATCGCGATCGCGGGCGGCGGCGGGGTCAACCTCTTCAACTCGCAGGGCAATGCCTGGACCGCGGACTATCTGAAGATCACCGGCGAGCTCGACGTGGACCTGCGCAGCAATATCGCGGCGGAGGCGCGGGCGAAGATCGTCTATGAGCGGCTCATCAATTTCTGCGACGACGCCGGCACCAAGGACGCGCTGCAATTCCTGATGACCCGCGAGATCACGCACATGAAGGCGTTCGGGCTGGCGCTCGAGAGCATGGGCAAGCCGTCGCTCAGCATCGGCCGTATCGCGCCGACTCCAGGCCTGGTCGACCAGTTCTTCAACGATTCGACCGGCAGCGGTGATCACGGCGAGATCGATACACGCGGGCCCTGGAACGAGGGAGGCGACTGGGTCTTCACGGACTCGCCCGCGATCCAGGCCGGCGAGCCCGGCCCCGCCACCGCCATCGTTACCGAGAGTTCGCCGCCAATGGACGAAGCCGGTCTCGGCGATCTGCTGATCGATGAGCTCCGCGACATCCTGCATGCGGAAAAGCAACTGACCAAGGCGCTGCCCAAAATGGCGGAAGCTGCCCGCTTCGATCAATTGCGCGAGCTGTTCGAGCAGCATCTGGCAGAGACCGAGGCCCAGGTCGAGCGCATCAACGAGTGCTTCGAGATGCTCGGCAAGTCCGCACGCGCCAAGCCCTGCAAGGGAATGATGGGTCTCGTCGAGGAGGGTCAGGAGATCATGGCGGAAGGCGAGGACAAGGAGGATGCGGCCGCCGACCTCGCCCTCATTGGAGCGGCGCAACGTGTCGAGCATTACGAGATCGCCGCCTACACGACGGCGCGCAATCTCGCCCAGCAGCTTCGCCACAGCGCCGTGGTCAGCCTGCTATCGAAGTCGCTCGCCGAAGAGGAAAACTCGGATCAGCTCCTCAATCAGATTGCCCGATCGCTGATGTCGGTGGCGAAGATGCCGGCCGCGGTCGAGCAGACGGAGTAGCCTCAACGCTCGAGGTTAAATCAGCGGAGGTCCCTGTCGCAAATTCATGTGCCGGTTTACGTCCTTGTAAAGGAGGTAGCGGAACCGGCCGGGGCCTCCCGCATAGCACGCCTGCGGGCAGAACGCGCGTAGCCACATGTAGTCTCCGGCCTCGACCTCCACCCAGTCCCGATTGAGGCGATAAACCGCCTTGCCCTCGAGGACGTACAACCCGTGTTCCATGACATGCGTCTCGGCAAAGGGAATCGTGGCGCCCGGCTCGAACGTCACGATATTGAGGTGCATGTCGTGGCGCATGTCGGCTGGATCGATGAAGCGTGTGGTTGCCCATCTTCCTTGCGTGCCGGGCATCGCGACGCGGTCGATCGCGTCCTCGTTGGTCACGAACGCCTCGGGCACGGCCAACCCAGGCACGCGCTGGTACAGTTTGCGGATCCAGTGAACCTGCGCAGGAGCCTCGCCGCGGTTGCGAATGGTCCAGGCGCAGCCGGCGGGCACATAGGCGAAGCTGCCGGGCCTCAGCTCATGTTCTCCGTTCGGCAAATTGAGAATCAGCTTGCCGCCCACGACGAACAACGCGCCCTGGGCATCCTTCTCCGGCTCGGGCTTTTCGCTTCCGCCGGCCGGCGCGATCTCCATAAGATAATGGGAGAACGTCTCGGCAAAGCCGGACAGCGGTCGCGCCAGGACCCAGACGCGCGTGTTGTCCCAGTGCGGCAGATGGCTGACGACGATATCGCGTTGCACGCCGCTGGGGATGACGGCATATGCGTTGGTAAAGACCGCCCGACCGCTCAGAAGGTCCGTCTGCGGCGGCAGGCCGCCCTGCGGGATGTGATAGGTTTGCGACGACATCATCAAGCCTCGTGAAATTTACCGGTGCGACGCGATCGACCCGAGATCGAGCTGCATCTCCTGGCTCAGCCAGTATTCTTCGAGATTATCGCCGCCCCCCGCCCGGTCGACAACGAGGAACGAGCTCGCGTCCTCGAGAACCAGCAGCGGATGGTGCCAGCAGTTCCGGGCATAGTTAACCCCCTGGCGTCCATTTGCAACGAACACCCGATAGCTCGAGACCACGAGCGGGTCCGCGCAAACGACGGCCAGCCAGCTCGCTCCGTTCAAGGGCATGAACATCTGGCTTCCGAGCGGATGGCGCTCCATCAGGCGGATGGCGATCGGCGCGGGCCGTACTGAGGCGACAAACCAGCTGATATTGATCCGTCCGCCTTCCGCAGCGATATCGATATTGGCGAGCCCGTTGTAGCGCTCGGCATATCCCTGGTTGATCGACAGGGGCGTCATCCCTTCCGTTTCGACGACGTCTCCGAACGGCGCGAACGCCCGCTTCGTCAAAGGTTCGATCGAGAGTGTCACCATCGCCAAGTCCAAATGCCTCCACGTTCAAGGGGTCTGCAGACTCGCGACGGGAGCGTCCGCACCGACTGGGTCGGCCCGCAGATCTTCTCCCGAAGGATTGATCTCGCCATTCAGGATGCGGTGCGCCTTGGCGTGATCGAGGTCTCCCTCCCAGGAGGCGACGACGACCGCAGCAACGCAGTTACCAACATAGTTGCCGAGCGCGCGGGCGATGCCGATGAACCAGTCCACCGACAAGATGAGCACCAGTCCGATCGCCGGGATGGCCGGAATGGCCGCCAGTGTCGCGGCGAGGACGACGATGGCCGAACCCGGCACGCCATGAGCACCTTTCGAGGTCAATAATGCGACGCCGAGAATAGCCAGGAGATCGCCCGTGGCAAGCGGCGTATTCGTCGCCTGCGCAATGAAGACGGCCGCCAGGGTCAGGTAGATGGAGAACGCGTCCAGATTGAACGAGTACCCGGTGGGGATCACCAGACCGACGGTCGATCGCTTGATCCCAAGCTGCTCGAGCTTCCGCATGGTTTGAGGAAGCACGCTATCGCCCGCGGCCGTCCCGAGAACGATCAACAGCTCTTCGCGCAGATAGGCCAGCAACTTGAACAGGCTGAAGCCGGAAAGCCGCATGATCGCGCCGAGCACGACGACCACGAACAGAATCACCGCCATATAGAACAGGGCAACCAGGCCCCCGAGCTGCTTGAGCGAACCGATGCCGTACTTCCCGACGGTGAAAGCGATCGCACCGAATACGCCGATCGGTGCGAGCCGGACGACGAAGTTCATCATCTTGAAGATGATCTCGTTCATCCGCTCGATGAAATCGACGACTGGCCTCGCGCGCTCGCCGCACAATGAAACGGCGCACCCGAACATGATCGAGACGATGAGGACCTGCAGGACGTCGCCGGAGCTGAAAGCTCCGACGAGCGTCGTGGGAATGAGTTTCATCAGGAATTCGGAGACGCCTCCGCCGGAGACCTGAGCCGCCGTCTGGCTGAACCCGCCGATCGCCTTGGCGTCCAATGTGCTCGGGTCGATGTTCATCCCGGCACCGGGCTGGAAATAGTAGGCGAGCGCGATGCCGAACACCAAGGCGATGGTGGTGATGATCTCGAAATAGACGAGCGAACGAATTCCGACCCTTCCGACCTTCGTGAGGTCACCGGCCGCTGCAATTCCGTGCACGACGACGCAGAACACGATCACGGGCACCAGCATCTTGATGAGCTTGATGAAGCCGTCACCCAGCGGCTTCATCTGCAACGCGACGTCCGGATAGGCGACGCCGAGCGCGATGCCGGCAGCGAGCGCGAGGACGACCTGGAAGAAGAGTGACTTGAATATCCTGGGCATGGCTTTCCTCGCTCGCCGGGCTTCCATCTGGCTTGGTCGGCCGCAGCCTTCGCCATTCTTGTTGGCGGCGAGGTCGCCGCGTACGGAGCCTTTGGTCGCGGCAGGACGCCGGCATGCTCCATCGGCCATTCGTTGACCAGGTGCGACATCAAGTCCAATATATAGAACGACACGATTGATAGGTTTTCGCTATGGATCTCCGCCAGCTCCGGTACTTCATCGCGGTTGCCGAAGAGCGCAGCTTCACACTCGCCGCCCGGCGGCTGAACATCTCGCAGCCGCCGCTCAGTCAGCATATCCAGACCCTGGAGGCAGAGCTCGGGACCCAACTGCTCTACAGGACCAGCCGCAGGGTCGAGTTGACCCAGGCCGGTGAAGCCATGCTCACGCGAGGACGCGCCATCCTGCAGCAGGTCAAGGTCGCGGAAGACGAGGTTCGCTCGATTGGGGCCGGCCTGATCGGAACGCTCGATGTCGGAGCGACCGGCTCCATTCTGCGCGGCCGCCTCGCTGAGCTGCTCGCGGCGTACCGGGAGGTCGCTCCACAGGTCAAGATGACGGTGCATGAGCAGGCACCTGCTCTGCAGATCGCGGCACTTCTCGGCCGCACCACCAACATCTGTCTCATTCGCGGCATTCCCGCCGAGCGCGACCTGACCAGCCAGCTTGCATGGCGAGAAGAGGTCGTTCTCGCAATGCCGCACACTCATCGGTTGGCGCGCCGCAGGCGCATCGCCCTCGGTGATCTTGCATCCGAGGATCACGTCGTCCTCGATCCCAACAGCTCCGACTTCGCACGGTACGTGCAGACCTGCTGTGTCGATGCCGGCTTCCTGCCGAAAGTGTCCCAACAGGTCGTCGACGCCCAGTCGATCCCGAGCTTGATTGCCGCCGGTTTTGGCGTGGCGCTCGTGCCGCAGTCGATTACGCGTTTCACGACAGCCGACATCGTATTCCGTCCGATCAGGCCCTCACCGCCCACGGCCGACGTGTTTCTGGTGTTCAGAGCGGACGAGACGTCGATGGTGGTGCACAATTTCGTCAAGCTGGCGCTTCGGTATCTGAATCAGCGCAAGGGCTAGTGGTCGATCCTTCGAGGCTCGTCGAAGAAGCGAGCACCTCCAGCGACAACGGCTCTGCCGTTGCGCGGGGGTGACGGGGATGGATTGAAGCTCGCCGCTCCACATCGTCATTCTTCAACTCATATTTCAAGTTGCAGACACGCCATCGCAGCCTCGCGGCGCAATTCGCCCGAGCTTTGCTTCATGTCTCACCCTCAAGACCAAGAGGGCGCAGGGAAGGCCG
>NZ_JBHLEV010000014.1:0-73335 GCF_042263385.1 Bradyrhizobium tunisiense | reverse complement strand
TGCCCTGTTGGGAGCCGCACCAACGTCAACGACTCGCTTCATACCTGCATCGATGCAAGGGTCTGTCCAATCGGGCTCGGCCACTAACGTCTGAGCCAATCTTACCTCGTTCAAGGAATAAAAATGTATACCAAACTTGCACTCCTCATCGATGGCGAATGGATCGAGGAAACTAGTGCTGGGAACGAGATCGTTCTCAATCCTGCGACAGAACAGCCTCTCGGCACGCTACCGCACGCCGGAAAGCCCGAGCTTGACCGCGCACTTGCGGCGGCAAGTCGGGCCTTTGAGGGCTGGAAGCGTACCTCGCCTTACGAACGTGGGCAGATTTTGCGCCGCGCCGCTGACCTGATGCGCGAGCGTTTGGACCACATCGCTACCGTGCTAACCTTGGAGGAAGGTAAGACCTTGGCGGAGGCGAAAGGCGAGATCACCGCCGCAGCAGAGTTTTTTGACTGGTTTGCGGAAGAGGGGCGGCGCACCTATGGTCGTGTTATTCCGGCGCGCCTACCCGATATGCGCCAGACAGTCACACAGGAGCCGGTCGGTCCCGTCGCTTGCTTCACGCCGTGGAACTTCCCGGCGGTAACGCCCGCGCGCAAAATCGCTCCTGCTCTTGCCGCCGGTTGCACATGCATCATCAAGCCGGCTGAGGAAGCGCCCGGCACCACGCTAGAGATCGCGCGGGCGCTCACCGATGCAGGATTACCCAAAGGCGTGCTGAACGTGGTCTTCGGCATACCGGCGGACGTCTCTGAGTACCTCATTCGCTCGCCGGTGATCCGCAAGATTTCCTTTACCGGATCGACACCGGTGGGACGTCACCTCGCTAGGTTGGCAGGAGAGACCTTAACACTCGCCACCATGGAGCTGGGCGGCCATGCGCCCGTAATTGTCGCAAAAGACGCTGACGTCCAGCGCGCGGCGGAGCTCTCCATGGCCATCAAGCTGCGCAACGCGGGCCAAGTTTGCACCTCGCCGACACGTTTCTTCGTGGAACACTCCGTGTACGAAGAGTACCTCGAACACGCTCGCGTATTCGTGGAGAAACAAGTTGTGGGCGACGGCCTGCAAAAAGGCACAACGGTGGGGCCTGTCGCCAACACTCGCCGCGTCGCTGCCATGGATGACCTAATTTCCGACGCCTTGTCACATTCGGCCCGACTTGTGGTCGGTGGCGAGCGACTGAAGGGGACAGGCCTGATGTACAGGCCCACCATCTTGGCGGATATGCCCGACCAGGCAAGGGCCATGAGAGAGGAGCCATTCGGCCCGCTTGCGCTGGTACAACCTGTTGACGACGTAGAACAGGCCATCGCACGGGCCAACGCCTTGCCCTACGGTCTGGCCGGATATGCCTTCACCCGCTCCGCCGCGATTGCAAACCGCATAGCAGGGGAGCTGGAGGTAGGCGTCATCGGCATCAACCAGATGGTGGTGACGATCCCCGAAACTCCCTTCGGAGGAATAGGGGACAGCGGCTGGGGCCGCGAAGGCGGCATTGAGGGTCTAGAATCCTACACCGTAAGAAAGTATGTCGGCCATCTTCATGTCTAGCTGGCGATGAGACCGAAGGAAGAGGAGCGCGGGACTTGAGCTTGGATGGGACATTTTCGGGGTGGCGGCCACGGAAACTCGCCTCCGAGGGGCCGCGTTACCTTGCCCTGGTCAGTGCTCTGGAGCAGGACATCGCGGACGGCCGACTGTCCGATGGCGACCGCCTGCCGCCCCACCGTGACTTGGCACGAGAGCTCAATCTTTCTGTCGGCACCGTTAGCAAAGCCTATCAGGAAGCCGAACAGCGCGGCATCGTCAGCGGCCATGTCGGGCAGGGCACCTTTGTGCGGCGGCGTTCCGCCGAGCCGGCGACGGCAAGGCATGAACCGGTCAATTTAGCGCTGAACGTGCCTGCCCAAGGAAGCGAAACGCAGATCCTGTCCGCGTTATTTGGCGAGGTGGTGCGCGAGCGTGATCTTGCACCTTTGTTGGGCTACCATCCCCACGGTGGCATCCGTAGGCACCGCGAAATTATCGCAGCCTCGCTATCCGATAACATCTTTACGGTCGAGCCGGCACGGCTGCTCCTGTGCAACGGCGCTCAGCATGCGATCGACATCGCCCTTCGCCTGGTGGCAAAGCCCGGGGACAGTGTCTTGGTGGATGCTTTCACCTATTCTGGCTTCAAAGCTATCGCCGCTGCAAGCCACCTCAACTTGGTCCCAGTGGAGATGGATGAGGAGGGGATGGACTCAGCGGCGCTAAAAAAGGCCTGCCGCACGTCCGGTGCACGGGTGCTCTATTGCATGCCGACCTTGCAGAGCCCCACGGCTCGTACCATGGGCCTTGCTCGGCGGCAAAGTATTGCTGAACTGGCCGAGGAGCTTGATCTCACTGTCATAGAGGATGACGTCTACGGTTTTTTCTTCACCGAGCGCCCAGTGCCGATTGCCTCTTTGGCACCAGCCCGCACCTTCTACGTCACGTCCTACTCCAAATGCCTTGCGCCAGCCTTCCGGCTCGGGACATTGACAGTGCCGACGGCCTACATTGCTCAAACCGAACTCCTCCTGCATGCCTCCGCCTGGTTCGTGGCTCCCATGCTGAGCGAGGCGGCGGTGCGGTTGATCGAGGGCGGCAAGCTGGAAGAACTTCTGCGTGAGCGGCGCCTGCAGGCGTTCGAGCGTTACCAGGTGTTCCTAAACGTGTTTCCCAAAGCCGAAAGACTTCAGGTCCCAGCCTTCTACGGCTGGTTACCATTGCCACAAGAGTGGTCCGCAGATCAATTTGCCGCCACTGCGCGAGCTCGCGGCATACTTGTAACCCCACGCATTGCCTCCGCGGTGGGAGAGAGCGATCCCGGCGCAATCCGGGTCTGCCTTGGCGCGCCGAAGGATCTCAAAGTCCTCTCTAATGTACTTCAGACTCTGTGCGATATCCTGAGGCGCCATCCAGTAAATGTTGTCTCTGTCGCATAACCACCGGTGCGCTCAGTGCCGGTGTTAGGCGAAGCGGGCGAGATGTCACAGCAATGGCCGAGCACCAAGTTGAACAATTAGCTGACCGGTGAGGCCGTTTGGTGCAACCTGGACATCATCGTCGACTTGCCAAGACCCTCGATCCTGACTTTACGTCTTTGAGGCATGATCAATGACTACTGCCAACGCCCGAGACGACGAATTGTCTCACCGTGTAGGCATTTTAGGCGCGGGGAGGCTTGGCTTGGCCCTGGCAAGTCGACTGAAATCCATGGGCTCAGATGTGCCGCTTTGGAGCCGAAGGTACGGGAACGGTGCTCAGCCGTCCCCAATTGCCAACGGAGCCTACAGGCTCGTGACCTTTGGTTCGGTCGCTAAGCTCGACGTTCTGTTTTCTGCTATACCAAATCGAGCTCTTCTCCACCTGTCTTCAGACCAGCGGTGGCGCACCTTCAATGGTGTCATATTTGCAATGGGAATAGACGCGCAGGTTCAACGCGTCCGAGAAACATTAGCACAAGCTTTGGTTGTCCGACTGAGTCCGGCTATCCCACAAGGCGGCGGAGAAATCGCATCTATCGGACTTTTAGATGCATCCGCTTTGGGGGATCGCCGATTGGATTTAGCGAGGGCAGCTTTGGAGTTGCTGGGGCCAGTGACATGGATCGACGAAGAAGCCCTTTATGATCTTACGACGCTTCTTGCTGGCCCGCTACTAACGGTTCTCAAGTCAGCCATCTCGCGAACGGTTGAGATTAGCCTCAAGGCGAGTGGGCTTCCAAGTCAATTCAAAGACGAGCTCGAACACATCGTATTTAAAGAACTGATGAGGCGATCGCTCGGCAGCAGCGAGTCTTCGCGACGAGCCGAAAGAGAACGCTCTACACCCGGTGGAGTAACAGAGACGGCACTCGACCGGAGAGAGCAGCTTAGTGGCGAGCTCTTTGGAATTGTCGAGTTAATGTTGGACCGTATGGCGCACCTGCGACAGGAGTGAACATCTTAATGCGACCAGCATACCAAGTGCGGACCACTGGAGCGTAGAGCCTACTTGGCTCTGCTTGGCGCGGGCCGCTATGGAGAAGACGAAATCGCATGGCGCATAGGGCGGTGCTCGCTCTCAACGCACCGTGTGCCGCTCTCTATCAGGGCGTGCTCAGCGACACCGGTAGGAAACGATTATTTCGGCCGAGCGATGCCGTTCATGTCTGGCGCGCCGTATCACCCAGCGCGCTGGACAAGTCTGGTGGACGGCCTGCGGACGAGACATGGCGTGGTTTTTGAGAGGCTCTGCGCCGAGCAGTCGCGCGAGTCGGAGTCAGCTTTGTCCCACGACTATAAGCGCGCATCTTCTTTCTCGGCAGTAGCCATGTGACTTCACCTCCAGCTCTAAACTAGTGGAGAGCCTGATGAACCGAGCCGCTGCGCTTGGTGTTTCAATTTCGCTCCTGACTCGAGAGACGACAAGCCAAGGCTCCAACAACCTTAGCTGTTAAGAAACAACGAATGGTACATGCAAAATCGCCATGATGGCAACGAGGGATGTGTAATGCAGGCTAACTCCACTGGCTTTCTTGAGAGCGTCGACAAGCACTTCCGTCATTCCATGACGTTTCTCGATCTGCCCGAGGGTTTGGCGGAGCGGATCATTCAATGTAACTCGACTTATACGGTCCGCTTCGGCGTAAGACTGCGCGGCCGCATGTACAGCTTTATCGGCTGGCGATCAGTCCACAGTGAGCACTCAGAACCTGTAAAAGGCGGTATTCGCTACGTGCCGAATGCCGATGCCGAAGAGGTGGAGGCGCTTGCTGCGCTCATGACACTCAAATGCTCACTCGTCGATGTACCGTTTGGCGGCTCGAAAGGAGCTCTCAAGATTGACCCGCGCGAATGGACGCCCCAGGAACTCGAGCGCATCACCCGCCGATTCACCCAGGAACTCAACAAGCGCGGGCTGATCGGCCCCGGTGTCAACGTTCCGGCCCCGGACATCGGGACGGGCGAGCGGGAAATGGCCTGGATGATGGATGAATTCCGCCGTGCAAATCCGACTGATGTTGTCAACGCGCGCGCTTGCGTAACGGGAAAGCCTTTATCGAAGGGTGGTATTGCCGGTCGCACTGAGGCGACGGGCAGGGGGGTGCAGTTTGCGATCCACAGCTATCTTCGCGATCTGCGTACCTCCGGTTTGAATGGGCGACGCGATCTCGAGGACGCTTCCGTTGTAGTCCAAGGCTTTGGCAATGTCGGCTATCACGCCGCCAAGTTCCTTTCCGAGGAGGACGGCGCCCGCGTGATCGCCATTGCGGAACGGGATGGCTATGTCGCCAATCCGAAGGGCCTCTCCATTGAACTGCTAAAGCAGCATCAGCTTCTAACGGGCAGCATTCTCGGTTTTCCTAACGCAACATCCATGGCTGGCGACATGACGGGCATTGAATTGGCCTGCGATGTTCTCATTCCTGCGGCGATGGAGAACGCAATTCATTCGGAAAACGCAAACCGCATAACGGCTCATCTTGTGGTAGAAGCTGCCAACGGTCCTGTCACTTTCGAGGCGGACAAGATGCTGCGTTCTCGCGGGGTGACAATCCTTCCAGATCTCTATGTGAACGCCGGCGGTGTGGTCGTCAGCTACTTCGAGTGGGCGAAAAACCTGACGCGCATCCCCTTCGGATTGATGGAGCGTCGGCGTCGAGAAAGGCGAAATCACACGATCGCCGCAGCACTTGAACAGATGACCGGCAAGGAGTTTCCCGCCGACATGCGCGAGGAATTCCTTGAAGGAGGCGCAGAGATCGACCTCGTTCGATCCGGTCTTGAGGACGTTATGCGCAGCACGTGGACACGCATTGCAGATCTGATCGAAGAGCAGCCGCAGCTCGGCGACTACCGGACCGCCGCCTATGTCGCATCCATCCGACAGATCGCCGAAGCATACGAAGCGATCGGCATCTGAGCAATGGAGGCAATACTACGATCAACGCAGCGATTGTCAGCCGAATTCAGAACTAGGCTCGTCGGCCATTCGTCTCTACCGGAGAGCGGCCGAGCAGCCATCCGACGGCCTCCAAAGCGCCTCCTGGGCTCACCCCAAAGCCCGAGAAATGTTAGCGCAACTGTCGCACCATGAAGTCGAGGAAAAGGCGATTGCGCTTGGGTACTAGGGTTCGCTTCAGCGTAACGGCCGAAGTGTGAAGCGGAGGACTCTCCCACTCTGGCAACACGCGGACCAATCGCGCATGCTTAAGGTCGTTTCCGCACATAACGTCATTCAAGATGCCGATGCCGACTCCGCCAAGTAGAAGCTCGCGCACAAGGCTGATGTTGGCGACCGTGGTGTGGACGGCCACCTCGACGCGCCGGCGCTGTGCGCGCTTTAGGAATGTCCAAACGCCATCGCGCTGTTGGAGTTCGGTGACGATGCAGCGATGCTGGGACAGTTCTTCAAGTGTCCTGGGCATGCCATGCTTCTCGACATATTTGGGGGAGGCATAGGCGGCACGTTTTAGTGATGTCAGCTTTCGGTGAATGAGTCTGGAATCGGGTAGCTTTCCCAGAATGATGGCGATGTCGAATTGTTCTCGAACTAAGTCGACCACGCCATTGTTAGTCGCTACGACCAAGGAAATATCGGGATACTCGAGCGCAAATTCTGCGACTGCCTTGCCGAGCCAGGCGTTGCCGAATTCCATTGGAATGCTTATCCGCAGCGTGCCGCGAGTGCCGGACTGTAGCTCGTCGATTTCGATCCTCGCTTCCTTGAGCTCGGTATCAATCCGGTGCGCATAGTCGAGAAGGCGCGCACCGATTGAGGTCGGGGCGAGGCCTCGGGAGTTGCGCTTCAGAAGCAGCGCGCCGACCTGTTCTTCGAGAGAAGCTAGCCTCCGACTGATCGTCGCCTTGGAAAGACCAGTCGAGTCGCTGGCGCGCGTCAGGGTTCCGGAGCGAACGACCTCCGAAAACAGTAGCAACGCATCAACTTCGAATCCGCCAGCCATCTTCCTCGTCGAACAGAATCTGAACCGCTTCTTTTCAGTTTTATGTATAGCCGATCTTGGAGCTGCCAACTAGCGTTGCATTACGCTGAAAGTGGCAGCCGATTGCTCCGCTTTTTACCGTGTACATGTTGTTTGAGGTTAATCATGTCGTCTGAACTCGTGACTTACGAGCTCGAGGGTAATGTCGCAATCATCGGCTTGAATCGGGCCAACAAGCGGAACGCGCTGAATGATGAGGTCTTGGGCGCGCTCGGCGAGGCGGTGATACGGGCCGGTGAAGACGCGGATGCGGGCGTGATCTTCGGTCATGGGCCGAACTTTTCCGCTGGTCTCGATCTTGCGCAGCTTGCAGAACGCTTACGTCCGGATGCACCGAAGGTCAGGAAACGCAAGCGCTATATCTGGCACACGACTTTTGACCTAATTGCAAGAGGAACGATACCGTTCGTCGCGGCGCTGCATGGCGCAACTATAGGTGGCGGGCTTGAGTTGGCGGCCGCAGCGCATATTCGTGTCGCCGACGAGACGGCCGTCTTCGGCCTACCGGAAGGGCAGCGCGGCATTTTTGTTGGCGGTGGCGGCTCGGTACGCATCCAGCGAATTATCGGCTACGCGACAATGGCTGACCTGATGCTGACAGGGCGAACGCTCTCAGCAGAGGAAGCGCGAGAGGTCCGACTGGTGCAGTACGTCGTTGGTTCGGGTGAGGCGCTGGAGAAAGCGAAGAGCCTGGCATCCAAGATTGCGCAAAATACGCCGCAGACGAACTGGCAGATCACCAACGTACTTCCCCGAATGAACGACCTCTCGCATGATGATGGCTTGTTCATGGAATACTTGAACACGGCGATGGTGAGGCCGCCAGAGACCACCGAACGTTTGAGGGAATTTCTAGAAAAGACAGCGAAGTCGCTGAGGCCGGGCTGAACCATAGGCGCCGGGGACAGTTGGAGCCGGTCGGGAATAATCTTTCAGTACGAGCCTGTCGCCGACGTACATCAAGGTTGGGCTCATCGGTAGTCTCGCCGGTCCCGGCACTACCTGGGTTTCGGCAATCCTCCGGCGCCATATTTGCATTCGGGGAGGCTATGCTGTGGGCAGAATGCATGGCCGCAACACCGAGCTTGCTGTCAGCGATGATGGATCCTCGCAATGCAGCGATCTGCGTGAAGTCACGAGTGATTCCGAGATCGAGAAGGCTGATCGGCGTCTAGTGTATCGTCCTCACGAACACACAACGGCTCCTCCGCAAGGCGAATATATCGAGGGATGACAGATCCCACAATTCCGTGCGCCTTTGACGCAGCGGAGCGCCTCTCAATCCGCCTGCAGCGTCCCGAAGAAGGGATCTGTTGTGACGGCGGGCGCCTTGTCAAAGCGTGACCGAGCTTCCGAGAATGGCGGTCGACTGGCTGGAAGCGGCATTGCCGCCGTTGCCGTTGATCAGGACCGCATTCGTGTTCGCGACCTGGCGGTCGCCGCATATGCCGCGCAGTTGCTCTACAGCCTCGATGACGGCGAATACGCCGTACATGTTCGGCTGCACGCATGACAGGCCGCCGCCATTGGTGTTGATAGGCAACTTTCCGCCCGGCCGCGTCAAGCCGCTGGCAATGAAGGACCCGCCTTCGCCTTTGCGGCAAAAGCCGAGATCTTCGACGAACAGGATCGGATTTATCGTGAAGGCGTCATAGAGCTGCAGCATGTCGATGTCACCTGGCTGCATCCTCGCCATGGCATAGGCGCGCCGGCCGGAGTCCTGCGCCGGCGTTATGGTGAGATCGGCCATGTTGGAGACAGTACGATGCCAGGCGGCATTGCCGATGCCAAGTAAATAGGCTGGCTTTTGCGGCCGGTCCCTAGCGGCGTCGGCGCGCATCAGCACGAAAGCGCCGGCGCCATCCGTCACCAGGCAGCAATCGTGCACGGTAAAAGGATCGGAGACCATTCTGGCGTTGAGGACGTCTTCAATCGTCAGCGGCTTGCGGCTGAACGCGGCGGGATTGAGCTGCGCCCAGGATCTGGCCGAGACTGCGACTTCCGCAAGGTGCTGGCGAGTGGTGCCATATTCGTGCATGTGGCGGGCTGCGATGAGAGCATAGCTCGAGGGCGGATTGAATGGTTGATACGGCGCATCGAACGGCGCCGGATCGAGCATGTTGCGCGCTGCCGCTTGTGCCTTACGCCCGAATGTAGAGGTCCGTTGTGTGCTGCCGTAGCACACCAGCACCGCATTGCACAGGCCCGCAGAAAGCGCGAGCATGGCTGGTTGCAGGTGCGCAACGAAGGCGGATCCTCCAATGTTCGTGCCTTCGATGAAGGAAGGCCGAAGACCGAGATACTCGGCGACATTGAGCGGCCACATCGCAGCATTGAGATTGGCGGTGCAAAGCCCGTCAATATCCTGCAAGCGCAGGCCCGCGTCCCTTATCGCCGCGTGGGCTGCCTGCGCCAAGATTTCGATCTCGCTGTAGCCGCGGGCTTCGCCGCAGCCAGCCATGCCAACGCCGACGATTGCGGTCGCACCGCGAAAATTGTCTCGAGTCATCAATGCCTATTTCACTTCGCAAACCAGGAGGCCTTTGCCATCGATCTTGATGACCTTGGTCCGGACCTTAGTACCAATCATAACACGCTCCGGTGAAATCCCCCGGACGCTGCTCATCAAGCGCACGCCCTCCGCCAGCTCGACAATGCAGACATTGTAATCACCGCCATCTTCCTGGCTCCGGCGCACGGTCGTCGTAGAGTAAACGTGGCCGTCTCCCATTGGCGAGAACCGGGACAGGTTGTTGGCACCACAATGAGGACAGACAGTGCGAGGGTAGAACACTGGGCGGTCGCACTCGTCGCAGCGTTGGATGACGAACCTGCCTGCATCGAGCGCGCGCTGATACGCTTCCTCCGGGCCGATTACCTGTTGCGCTTCATTCATGGCAGACCGATCTCCTTTGCATTCTCTCGATCCTGCAACTCGCGCCAGAGAATCTTGCCTGCTGGCGATTTCGGCAGCGCGTCGACGAATTCCACGATTCGGGGATACTTGTAGGCCGCCATGCGCTGGCGCGACCAGTCGATGATGTCATTTTCCGTGACCCGGCCGCGCACATTATCCTGCAACCTGATCAGCGCCTTTACTGTCTCGCCGCGATAGGCGTCTTTGACGGCGATTACGCAGACCTCGAGCACGTTTTCGTGCTGATGGAGCATGTTTTCGACTTCCGCCGGCCAGACCTTCAGACCGGATGCATTGATCATCCGCTTGGCGCGATCGGTCATGTAGAAGAAACCGTCCGCATCGCGATATCCGATGTCACCAGTGCGATAGAAGGACCGGCCGTCAATCTTAACGAAGGCTTCGCGCGTCGCGTCCGGCTGGTTCCAGTAACCACTGAAAAGCTGTGGCCCGTGCACGGCGATCTCGCCGATTTCGCCGATAGCAAGTTCCTGGCTCTTCTCCGCATCGATGATCGACGCCGTAGTATTGAAGAACGGTATGCCGAGGCATTTTGGTCGGGGATCTTCGATCGGATTGAGATGCGTGGTGGCGGCCGTCTCGGTCATGCCGTACGCCTCGATGAAGGGCAACCCAAGCCTCTCGTTCAGCCGTTTCCACACCTCTTCGGGCATTGCCGCACCGCCCGAGGTGATGCGGCGCAGCCGCGTCAAGTCGAATTCGTTGAGCCGAGTGTTCGTCAGCAAGTCGATGACGGCCGTAGGCGCCAAGGATGCATGGGTGACGCCGTAATCAACCATCACATTCGCCGCGAGGTCTCGGTCCCAGCGCGGTACGATTGCGATGGAGGCGCCCGCATAGATAGGACTAGTCACTGCATGGTTGAAGCCCGATACGTGATACATCGGCGCCGCCCCGAGAGAGACGTCCCCGGGCCGCAGTCCATGCCATAAAGCCAGTCCGGTGGCATTGTGCCCAAGGCTGCGATGGGTATGCATGCAGGCTTTCGGCTTACCGGTGGAACCAGAGGTGTATGGCATGGCGCACAGGCTGAGCGGTCCCGCGCACGGCGCCTCCGGCAAGCCCCCCGCATCGATCAGGTCCGCCCAAATACTGCAGCCGCTCACCTTCATGCGTCCGGCAGCTAGCCAGTCAGGGAGCTTGTACCTGGTCTCCTTCGGAAGGTAATCTGAATATGTCGCCACGATGAGCGTGCCGACTTCCGAGCCGTTGGTGGCGGCAATGGCGGTTTCCGCCAGATCCTGCGCGACAAACATTGCGCGTGCGCCGCTGTCCCGGAGATAGTGCGCAACTTCGAGCTCACGGTTCATCGGGCTGAGCGGGACAACTACGAGGTCAGCGCGGAAGATCGCGTAACACGCAATCAGCCACTGTGGCGAATTCTGCATCAACAATGCGACGCGGTCGCCGCGCTTCAAGCCACCGCGCTTCTGTAGCCAGCCGGCGAGGCGCTCAACATTTCGATGAAACTCGCGGTAGGAGATGGAGCTGCCCAGGAAATGGATAGCCGCAACATCGGGGAAACGCGCTGACGTGACGAAAAGATTGTCAGTCAGCGTCGAGTGTGGAAGTGCGAACGTTCTGGTGTAATCGCGCCGACGGTGGGCAGCGTCTGTCATGGGGAGGCCTTGCAGGTCATGAATTGCTGCAAATCTACAGCCAGAGGCTTCCGCCACGAAAGCGAGCAAAATTGAAAACAAGCGGTGCAAATTTGGAGATTGGCAAGGATCCTCTGGGGCAGTTTGGTACGTGGGCGGAACCTGCGAGAAAGAATTCTCCTTGCGAGGCGTCCGGTGCTTCCCGATGAATTGTTCGAAGGAGTGAGGTTAGTCGTGGCTGATGCGAAGCGGGTTCTGATTGCGGGCGCGGGGCCAGTAGGAATGGTGGCCGCTGCCAAACTTGCGAAGGAGGGGATTCCCGTTACCGTTCTGGAAGCGGCATCTGATCTCAGCACGGAATCGCGCGCGTCGACTTTTCATCCGCCGACCCTCGACATGCTAGACGATATCGGGGTTACGAAAGACCTTATTGCGCAAGGGTTGATCGCTCCGACAGTTCAGTATCGCAGCAGCGAAGGGCCTATTGCGAACTTCGACTTCGGTGATATCTCCGATCTCACAGGTCATCCGTACCGGCTACAATGCGAGCAGTACAAGCTGACCCGCATCATCGCGAAGACGTACGGGGCGGATCCGCACCTCAGGATCGAATTCGACGCCGAAGTTCTGGAAGCAGCGCAGGGCGAGGAGGGGGTGTCGGTAAAGGTCCGCAGGCCGGATGGTTCGATAGAGCAGCGCGAGGGCCTCTGGCTGATCGGTGCCGACGGCGCCCGCAGCGCCGTTCGCAAATCGATCGGCATCACCTTCGATGGGTTCACCTGGCCGGAGCGTTTCCTGGTTATCTCGACTCGGTTCGATTTTCTGAAGATCTTTCCCGACTTGGCTTCGGTAAGCTATGTGGCGGACCCTGAGCAATGGTATTTCCTGCTCAAGGTGCCCGGCATGTGGCGAGCGATGTTTCCGATTGCCCCAGAGGTGCCGGATGAGAAAGCCGGGACCCTCCAATATGGAGCGGACACGCTCGCCCGGCGTTTCGCCGTGGCCGCGACTGCGCCGATAGACCACGTCACCCTGTACCGCGTACATCAGCGAGTGGCCGCGACATTCAGGTCAGGCCGCGTATTTCTCGCTGGCGACGCCGCTCACATCAATAACCCTCTCGGCGGGATGGGCATGAACGGAGGCATCCATGATGTCGTCAACCTTTGCGACCGGCTCACGAAAGTGTGGCGCCGCGAAGCAGATCCGTCCGAGCTCGACCGCTACGATCGCCAGCGCCGCCTGGTGACCCTGGAATATGTTCAGAAGCACACGATCGAGAACAAGCGGAATCTCGAGTCGCGGGATCCCCGCGAGCAAGAGGTGTTCCGTACGGAAATGGCGCGGACGGCGGCAAGCCCCGAACTCACCCGAAACTATCTAATGAAAATTTCAATGCTCGCGAGCCTGAAGCGCGCGGCCGAACTCGGATGAGCGGTGAAAAAGATGGCGACACATGATCTCTGGCTTCGGTTCCTTCGGAGTGCTCGCTGGGAAGAGCGAACCGTCACAATCAAAGGGTGTGTGATCGCCGGGTGGACGGGAAGGGATCGAGTTGCGCTCGAAGCGCACATCGCGGAGCTCGAGAAGATCGGAGTGAGGCGACCGGGATCTGTCCCGATCTTCTACCGCGTATCGGCCTCGCGCCTCTCGACCGCCGAGGCGATCGAGGTAACCGGCAAGTCATCCAGTGGTGAGGTGGAGTTCGTCTTGCTCCAGAGCGGCGGAAGGCTCTGGGTAGGGGTCGGGTCCGACCACACGGACCGCGACGCCGAAAGCATCGGAGTCACGCTCTCAAAGCAGATGTGCGACAAGCCGATAGCGGGCGAGTTTTGGGCTTACGACGATGTCAGGGATCACTGGGATGACCTGATGCTCCGTTCGTACGCGGTGAACGACGGAAATCGCGTACTATACCAGGAAGGAGCGCTTTCCGCGATGCGGCCACCCGAGGAACTGATTGCCCTCTATACCGCCGCCGGAACGCTCTGCGAGGGCACGTTGATGTTTTGCGGTACGCTCGCTGTGCATGGGGAAATCCGTCCCGCGCAGAGATTTGAGCTTGAGCTCACCGATCCGCGGCTGCGTCGATCGATCCGGAAGGCCTACCAAATCGAGCAATTACCCGTGCTCGGCTGACGATGCACGACTTGATGGTGGAACCAAGTAGAGGAGCCCTCACGTGGCCGTACAGAAATCGCATGACGAGTTTTATACGCTGGATATGCAGTCCGGATGGGAGACCCCGCCTAGCTATCCGTCAGGTATCAAGCAGAAGATATTGTCGGGCGCGCTTGATGAGCCGAACCGTCGCGGCAGCCGCACCAGACTTCTCAAGTTCGATCCGGGGACGTTCACCACCCTTCCATTCGTTCACGAGTACTGGGAGGAAGTTTTTCTACTCTCTGGCGATCTCACGGTCGGGAACGACAAGCAAGGAAAGGGTGGGCAGGGATTCGCTCCGTTTACCTATGCTTGCCGGCCGCCGGGCGCATTTCACGGCCCATTTAAATCGGAGGGTGGCTGCCTACTGCTGGAGATTCACTATTTCGACCCTGCTTAGGAACGAAGTAGCGCGCGCCACGCAAGCGCGCTCCCAATCAGGAGCTATCCCCGTCGGCTATAACGTCGTGGGGCGCCTTTTCTTCAGCTTCCTGTCCGGCTTTATCTTGGTGCCATCCTGATCGCGCCGTCGAGCCGGATGGTCTCGCCGTTCAGCATCGCATTTTCCGCGATGTGAATCGCGAGGGCAGCGTACTCGTCCGGGCAGCCAAGCCGTGCGGGGTGTGGCACCTGCTTGGCGAGACTGGCCCGCACTTCCTCGCTTAACCCCATCAGCATCGGAGTAAGAAACAAGCCAGGCGCGATGGTATTCACCCGGATCTTGATCTTGGAAAGATCCCGCGCGACGGGCAGCGTCATTCCAGCGATGCCAGCCTTGGAGGCCGCGTAGCCGGCCTGTCCCACCTGTCCATCGAAGGCGGCGATACTGGCTGTATTGATGAAGACTCCGCGTTCCTCGCCTTGCGTCGGCTCGGCCGCGAGTCTCTGCGCGGCAAGACGGATCATGTTGAACGTTCCGATCAGGTTAACGTTTATTACTCGCGTGAACTGGTCGAGAGGGTAGGGACCGTCCTTGCCAAGCGTACGCTTGCCGCCGCCGCCAATCCCGGCGCAGTTGACGAGGACGCGGGCCACGCCATGTGCTGCCTCGCCCTTGTCCAAAGCCGATTTCACTTGTTCCTCGCTCGAGACGTCTGCGACAGCGCTCACACCGTGAATCTCCGCCGCGACGCGTTCGACACTATCGCGACTGATGTCGATGACGGTCACTTTCGCACCCTTGCCTGCCATGGCGCGGGCAGTTGCTGCACCGAGCCCCGAGCCGCCGCCTGTCACAATCGCCGGAACGCCGCTCAAATCCATGATTTTCCTCCTGATGAAGATACGGGCGAAGATTTCGTTTCACTACGTCGAAAGCCCGGTCTTCCAGAGCAACAATTTCGAACAGCTTTGTTGCATTTTTGAAGCTGCCTGTGGCCATAAGACCTGCTGCTTGAGTAAAGGTCGGTTGCACGATAAGGCCAACTTTTGTCTTGCTCTCATCAATCGGCGAGTCCCATTGGTCGGCGCCCACTTACCGGAGCGGAGAAGCGGAAGCTGAATTGCCGTAGGGAATGTCATCGACACCTCGCAAGTTCGACTACAACGCAGCGGTTGCGCTTCACGCGGAGGTGCTTGCAATGATCTGGTGTTCAGCTCCCGATCGGTTCGTGCCGGTGACTATGGCGGCAGGATCCGCTTTGAAAAAGATCGATCGTCGGTAGCAGATGGCTTCCTGCTTTTGAGCAAGCTTAATCGGCCGCCTCAGAGGAGGGGCAACCTTACCCTCGCGGTATTCACGGAAAAAGTTGAACAGACCGATGTGCGGGTATTCCGAAAGAACTTTTTTACCTGCCTGAATATTGGGCCCAGATCAGCGCGAGAGACTTCGCCGCAGAAAAAGTTGCGAGCGTCCCGATCACGCGCAGAATTTCGGACTTATGACGTCTCATATTGGGGAATTTCGGCGTTAGGCAATTCGTAATATTTCCGTAACACGGAGAATACCTATTCCGGGAGCTGACACTTGTCGATGCGCAGGATGCAGCTCGGATCTCCGACGACGTTTTGGATGAGGGGGCGAATCGGATGGAGTACGCTGTTTGGCCTCAAGTGGGGGGAGATCTTTCATCTGCAAGGCGACATGCGGCGTCGTTCCTGGACAATTTACCTGTCGAGAAGGACTACATAGCCATAGGCCGGCAGGACTGGATAGCGAAATGGACAACGATTGGAGATCATCACTGCCTTCTAGGGGAATCGAGTATCAAAAACGGAGCGTTCGATGAAGCGACCGAGGCCTGGCTCTGTGCGCTGACGGCCTTCGAAGTTGCCCGGCGGTTGGTTGACGAAGACGACACACGAAGAGCAGACCTTTCGACCAAAGTCGTTATGGGCATTCAGAGGCTGAAATCCTCCCTGTTGCGTCAAATAGAACAGGTAAAGATAGCGCCATGCGATCTGGCCGAACTCTTGGCCTACTACTTGCCAGCTGGCGATTCCGATGCGCCTGCCCCGGCGATCATTTGCATCAGTATGGAAAACGAAACAGGAGCGACCTTGCTTGGAAGGCTCCTGCCCGTGGTGGTTGGTCGAGGCATGTCGGTTCTCGTTATCTCTCACGACGACATCTCACATCAATCCAGCAGTCAATCGGCGGCCTTGCTATCTTGCTGCTTGGATTACTTGTTAGCTCGACCCGATGTGGATGGAACCCGAATTGGCGTCTTTGGGGAAGGTTTGTCTGCCGCTCTTGCAACTGATCTCGCTGCGTCTGATCGCAGCGTCGCTGCGGCTGTTTGCGACGGTGGTCTTTGGAATTGGGTGCGGACTCGAGCGGGCATCAGGTGGATCACTCGGGCCGTAGATGGAGCAGTCGAACACGATGCAATATCGGCGTGTCGCGCGCAATTAACATGCCCTGCTCTCGTGGTCGCCGGCGGCCGTGGCATCGTCAGCCTTTCGGAGGCGATCCAACTACAAGCTGATTGCATCGCGGCGGGGGCTGATCTGGACTTGGCAGTTCCGCGGATTATCCGTTGCTCGGGCGGCGAGATCGAAAATTTCATAACTTCCGACGACTCCATCTTCGGATGGTTGGAGCATAAGCTCTCCTCAGCTTCCGCTATCGGCAAAGTCTGATCGATGATTTAGATCTGTGGGCCCTTACTGAGCGAGTAGCGTGTTACGCCTTGAGCCTGAACTGCCAACGCGACCTCACCGCGGCGTCCTAAGGACTTCTGTCACGGCGCGATCCGCCAGGACAAAGCTGACAGCAGAAGTCTCTCGCAGCGCAGCGCCGCCCTTCCTCGAAAGCCATGACTGTGCTGCCTATCTCGGCGTCCGTGAAGCTGGCTTCCTACAGCACACCTATGTTCAATTTCTGAGATGCCAATCGGCTACTCCTCGCGATCGCGGCTAGTCGCTTGTTCAGGTAATCAACAGACGCCTCGTCTAGCCCGTCAAACATAGTGGAGTTTAGAGCTTCTCTCTTGATTGATAGTTTCGCAATTTCGGCACGGGCCTTTTCAGTCAACGACATCTGAACAAATCTTGCGTCGTCGAGCGAAGGCACGCGGGCTAGAAACTGGATGCTCTCTAATCTCTTGGTTTGGTTGGTCACAATGGCCGGATGGGTCCGGAGCTTGTTCGCAACCGCTATCCCCGAGACTCCGCGCCCCTCATCGAGTTCGACAATCGCCATTAGAATTAACCACTGCGGTTCGGTTATTCCTAACAGTTGAGCCCAGCCCTTGTGTATCTCCTGGATCTGGGAGTGAATCTCAACAATGTTCCAGATGAAGTCGCTAACGGCTCGGTCGAGCTGTTCTTTTCCGGTCATTTTGGTCTTTCTGCCAACCTTTAGTCTCACCGCTACAGCGCGCGGTGACCCAAGGAAACAACAGGTATCTGCCTTCGGCTAGGGAAAGAAGGCCCCAAAGAGCATGGGCGCCATGTAACTATACAATTGATTTATATAATTGAAAAAGATAATCATATCGGATCGGGCCGCGAATTTCTCGCCACCGACCTTGCGAAACCTCCAAGGAAAAGCCTCTAGGGTGCCCCCTGGGGGCTTTTTTCATTTGAAATTCGCCTTTGGAGCTGCGTTGCAGAATTGACACATGGCGCATCCAAAGAATCGCTTCATAAAAGTAATTAATTGCTACAATTGAAATCAGCAAGTACATGTCAACTGACACCGAGGGGGCGCCTCGAGTCGTTCCGTCAAGCAACCCAGCCCGTGGGGGTGAGGCTAGCCGCGGCGGATCTTTGAAGGACGGAAACGACGTTTCCAACTTGGAGGTTCATCCATGAAACTGACAAAAAGTCTCATCCTGGGCTCCGCAGCCATGCTCGCTGGAGCAGGAGCGGAGGCAGCCGATCTTCCCGTGAAAGCGAAGGCGATCGAGTATGTGAAGGTTTGTTCCTTGTACGGTGCAGGCTTCTACTACATCCCGGGTACCGATACGTGCCTCAGGCTGGGTGGTTACATTCGTGCCGAAGTCGGCTTGGCCACTAACGGTCTTTATGACACCGCCAACGCTGGTGTGGGTGCTGCGCACAACCGTCTCAGCAACTACTACACCGCCAAATCCCGCGAATATCTCTACATCGATACGCGCACCGCGACCGAGTATGGCATGGTCCGTACCTTCTTTGACGGGGCCTTCACCTGGACCTCGGGCGGATATTCCGGTGCCGGCACAAGCGCATTGAATGGCGCGACAGCCTACAGCTCATCGACCACCAATCAGATCTCGGGTGGCGGCCTGTCTGTCTGGAATGCGTTTATCCAGTTCGCTGGTTTCACGTTCGGTAAAGCGAATTCGCAGTTCTCCACGCCCTGGACGAATTATCCGGGTAACAACTTCGACGGTCTGCCGGGCGGCGGCGGCTGGGAGCCCGTGAACCAAGTCACCTATACTGCTGACTTCGGTCAAGGCATCACGGCATCCTTCTCCGCCCAGGATCAGGTCGCCAATTATACAACCAACATCTGGAACGTCAGCGGCGCAACGGCTGCGGGTCTGGCAGCCGGAGCTTATGGTCTGAACAACATTGGCGGTACGCGGTCTCCTGATCTTGTGGCCATGCTTCGGGTTGATCAGGCTTGGGGGCTCTTCCAAGCGTCCTTCGCCGCGCATGACAATCACGCCGGCTATTACGGCGCCGATGAAACGACGGGGCATCCGGGCGACAAGTGGGGCTGGGCTGGACAGCTGGGATTGTCGATCAAGAACATCCCGACTGGCGCGGGTGACACGATCAACGTGTCAGGCGTGTACACGAATGGTGCAAGCCGTTACAACTTCAACAGCTATTTGACCACGACCTTTAATATGTATGGCGGTACGGGCCTCACGGGTGCTTACCAGAGTGTCGGCCTTGCTGGTCTCTCAGACTCTGTATTCGTAACCGGTTCTGGTCAGCAGCTCACCACCACGTATGGCATCATGGGTGCTTACACCCACAATTGGAATCCGTACTGGAACACTGCTCTCTACGGTGGGTGGGCCGCTGTCCGATATAACACCACAGCCAAGGGCTATATCTGCGGTGCTGTCGCGCCGACCCTCGCTCTCTCAAGCGGCCTTGCTGGCTGTAACCCCGACTTCGATTACGGAGTGGTCGGTGTGATCACTCGCTGGACCCCGGTGAAGAATCTGACCTTCTCGGCCGATCTCGCTTACGCCATTCTAGACCAGAAATATGCGGGCGGAAGCACGGTGAACCTTCCGCTGCAATCGGGTCTCGCAAAACCGGCTGCAGCCTATGAGTTGAAGGACCAGGGCGCTCTCACGCTCCTGCTCCGCGCTCAGCGCAACTGGTAAGTCTTTCAAAGCAGCGGAAGGAGAAAAGAAGCGGCTCTACACATCTAGTTTTACCTCCAAGAAGGCCTCCGGCATGCCCGCCGGAGGCCTTTCATGTTGCCGCCACGATGAAGAACTCATATCCAAACGCAGAACATGAGCATCTTGGTCGCGCCGAGCGAGACTATAGCAACAAATCAGGATAACCTGCTCTTAGGTCGCTGTTGTACGCCTCGTAGAACCGGCGACCGCGACGGGAACCATCACCTGTATTCTTGAAGGCTAGGCCGCTCTGTCGAGTGAAGCTCCACGACGGCTCAGCGCCGGTCCGACGTGTTGTGTGCAATCCTTTACCCGAAATCACCACGTCCTTGAATAGCTGCAGCATCGAGCTCGGTCGCCCTTTGACCATCGACAATTTCGACCCGGAACGCTCGCCGAGTTGGAGATCGGCGATAGAATGACTGCGCTCGAGTGCATCGCCGCAACGCAAGCAAGGCGTCAGATTGACCGCGACCTAACGCTCTTTTGTTGACTTCGATGTGGTTGCTGACGCCGACACTCTGCCTGCCACTGCTCACGTCGCGGAAGCCCTTGCGAGTTGCAAGAAGTTCATGAGCAGCAAGTGCCCTTGTTGGGTAAGGATCGATTCCGGATGAAATTGCACACCAAAAGTTGGTTCATAGCGGTGGGCGAGGGCCATGATCTCACCTTCCTCCGAACGCGCTGTCACCATGAGATCGGGCGCGCATGTTTCGTCGAGCTCAACGATTAGAGAATGGTAGCGCCCAACGGACAGTGGGGAGGCGAGCCTATTGAACAATCCGCGGCCGTTATGCGTTATGTACGAGCATCGACCGTGCATTGGGCGACGTGCGCGCGCCACGCGCCCACCGAAAACGCTCCCAATACACTGGTGTCCGAGGCAGATTCCGAGAATTGGGGTGCGCCCCGAAAGTTCGCGGACAACAGCGGTAGATATTCCGGCCTCGGTTGGAGTGCCGGGACCAGGCGATATGACCACCCCAAGCGGCTTAAGGCGAACAAGATCGCTGACACTGATGGCGTCGTTCCGGATCACATCCGTTGCTTCACCGAGCTTGCGGAAGTAGCGGGCAATGTTGAAAACGAAAGAGTCGTAGTTGTCGATAATAACAATCAAAAAGCACCGGCTGCTTCATGAAATGCATCAAAGATCCGCTCGGCCTTGGTGAGCGTTTCCTGGTACTCAGCCTCGGGCTCCGACATTGCGGTTATGCCGCCGCCCGCATGAACCACAGCCAAATTGTCATCGATCGTGACAGTGCGGATTGCAATGTTTGTGTCCATGTGTCCGTTGAAGCCAATAAAGCCGATCGCCCCGCAATAGACCCCTCGCGCCACCCGCTCGATTTCAGTAATAATTCCCATGGATCGTATCTTTGGCGCCCCGGTTATGGAGCCGCCCGGAAAGCTGGCGCGAAGCAGGGTGACCGCGTCATTTGGCGTGGCGAGTTCGCCTGTAACAACCGATACGAGGTGGTGTACCGAGGCATAGGATTCGAGGCCGCATAGCGCTGAAACCTCAATCGAATCCGAGGTGCAAACACGTGACAGATCGTTACGCAGAAGGTCGACGATCATGGTGTTCTCGGCACGGTCCTTTTCCGACGCAAGGAGAATTCCGGCGCGGCGCCGGTCTTCTGCGGAGTCTTCGGAACGCGCAATCGTGCCCTTGATAGGCCGAGTTTCGACCATCCGTCCGTCAAGCTTCAAAAATCGCTCGGGCGAGCTCGATGCAATGGTCAACTTGCCGTAGCGCAGGAGTGCCGCAAAGGGGGCGGGGTTCAATACCCGCAATCGGCAGTAGAGGGCAAGCGGATCAAATGAGGCCGAGACCCGGGCAGTGAACTGTTGCGCGATATTGGCTTGAAAGATGTCGCCCGCTAGAATCAATTCGATGACGCGCTTTATCGCCGCAATGTACTCCTCGCGACTGAAATTCGAATGCCATGAACCGATTGCGCCGGCAAGGGCGGTTTGAGGCGCGGCTGGGCTGGCAAGCAGTGCTGCAAACTCCTCGGCTCTGCGGCGTGCACGCTTTGTCCTCCGTGCAGAATCCTGCTCCGGCCATCCCGTAGAGACGATCCAGCATCTGTCATCGCGGTGGTCGAAGCTGACGACCACGTCATAAAGATGCATGATGGCTTGAGGCAGACGCTGCCCAGCGATTGCCGGCGCTGCCAATCGCTCAAGCGTCCTGTTCAGATCATAACCAATGAAGCCGGCGACGCCGCCCTGGAAAGGCGGAAGATCGGGACAATGCTGCTGCGGGTAGTTGGCGAGCAGCGCGCGCAGAGCTTCCCATGGATCCCCCGCGAGAATCGATCCGTTGCAACTCGCCTGTCCTTCCGCAACTGTATAGGTGCCGAACGGGGCGCAGGTCAGATATGAGTAGCGCCCAAGTAGCTCATGCCTTGCCGCGCTATCGAGGAACGTAAGGTGAGCTCGCCCCGAGAGACGTCGCATCGCCGCGACGGGCTCGATCCACTGCAGCTCGCGGACGTGCATCGGGCGTTAACTACCTATATCTGGCGTGCTGTAAGGCGCGCTCTTGTACGAGATCTCCATCACGCGAGAGCGACCCTCGTCGGCGATCCGCAAGGTTCGATGATTGCGTGTCAGCGTAATCCCCCACCAATTGACCATAACGCAATCCAGGAACCTAGCTTGCCGCTTATGTTGAGCCGGAACATGCATCCGTTAATGCAGTGTAATCAGCCGCAACCCGCAGCTCCCGCAGTGGACGTACCGGCCTGATCGACTCCTGATATAGATCATGCGCTTTGTAAGCCGCGAGTTCAGTCTCGTTGTCGAACTCTCCATAGACCACGACATCGATATCGTTGCCGAGCTGGTCGGTCTTGCGATTGCGAGCCACCTCCAGCCGCCGTGCATGAGGGATTGCGGTGAGGACGGATAGACCGTCGATAATCTGATCGACATCGGCGTTATCTTTCGCGCTGAACAAGACGATGTGACGAATCATGGATGGCCGTGGGTGATGCCGCAAGAAGGTGGCATAACTATCCTCAGATCGAGTCCGCTGCAACATTAACGACCGCCTCCCCGCCAGATCTTCTTTCGAGTCATGACGCGGGAAGAACAAGGCGCTCAATCGCTTGAATGTGGCGCGCAAGCAGGTTGCAAGCGTGATTGACGTTGCGTGCGCGCAGCGCCTGCAGAATCAGGCGATGATCCTGATTGGGTCGCGGTCGCCACCCGCTACTTCGCACCATCGCGAACACCGATCGAGAATTGGCAAGCTGTAGCCCATCGAGGCTCGAAAGCAGGCGCGGCATAGCGCAAGGAGCGACCAGCGCACGGTGGAACTCGCGGTTAGCCATCTCGAAATCCTCAATCGTCCAGGCATTGTCTCCTTCAAGCAGCGCAATCTCGATCTGTGCCAAGTGCAGCGAGATGCGGCCGATCTTGGCTCGCATTGGCACCCGGTCTGATGCTGCCAACTTTTCACCCTTGATACACAGCGATGGCGCTGCCGGCGATGTCGCTGCCGGCATGCCACGTTGGTGCCGGCGCCGGAAGGCATCGAACTGTCGCGCTTAACGCTTGCCCACGAGGCTGCGGCTATCGGCTCCTGCCGGGGGTATTCTCATCAAGCAGGACTTCGTTCTCAAATCGGTTGGGGTTATCGTCCTTCCAGCGCACCGATCCAAACGGGCGCTCCAGCATTCGACGAACCCGTACAGGATCGGGGCCGATGTGAAAGGCTTCCGCCTCTCGCTCCAGCGCGCGCTCCGATAGCGTCGCACGGTTACGCTGCCGCAGGTAGTCGAACCATGTCGGGCAGTGATAGCGCTCGGTCCAGGATTCCGGATCGGCAATGTCGCGCGCTATCGACCATCCATAAGCGCCGTTACGCTGACGGGACAGCTGCACTCCCTGCATGGCATTATGGAACGCTCGCGCATTCTCATGTGCAACTCGATATTCGATCTCGACTACCAACGGCCCGCTTCGGCCGGTCAACGCCAGCTGCACGTTGGGATCATCAAGCAGTTCGGCTTCTTCACCGCGCGCGCCTATGCGTGGCATGGGTAACCAGAGTCCCAACAGAGGCGAGAGTAGCATCAACGCGCCCGACACCAGGAGCGCAGTTTCGACGCCAGCGGCGTCAGCCAGGCTGCCCCATCCCCAACTACCGATGGCAACCCCGCCTGATCCCGCCGCCTGATAAGCCGCGAGCGAACGTCCGGCAACCCAGCGGGGCGCCGACAGCTGTACCCCCACGTTAAACAGGACCCATGCTATCATCCACACGGCGCCGGCCAGCACCAGCGCGGCCGATGTCAAGATCAGGCCCTGGCTCAGAGCCACTGCAACAAGGCTTCCACCCATCGACAGCGTGCAGGCTCGAATGGCTGCCTCGCCACTCAAGCGCTTGCGCATTTCGGGGATGTAGAGTGCGCCGATTACTGCCCCGAGGCCAAAGGCGCTGAGCAGGAGGCCATACGTCTGCGCGCCGCCATGCAGGAGATCTCGTGCAACTATAGGCATCAGGGCAATGATTGCGCCGCCAATTACGCCGGTCACCATGGAACGGATCAAGACGATCTTGATCGAAGGGGAATTCGTAATGTATCGAACGCCGGAGACGATCGCGCGACTGAACTGTTCAGGCGGCAGCCGCGAAGATTGCGCTACGCGCTTCCATAGCAACAAAGCGACCATTAGCGGTAAATACAGCAGAGCGTTTAATGCGAATGCAGCCACTGCGCCAGCGGTCGCAACTATGATACCACCGAGCGCTGGGCCGATGCTGCGCGCGATATTGTAGCTGACACCGTTCAGCGCGACGGCAGCGGGCAGTGCGTCGGGCGGCACCTGCTCACTTATCGAAGATTGCCACGTTGGATCCATCAGCGCCACGCCGCTGCCAACGACAAAGCACAAGGCCAGCAACAGGGTCGGTGTGACCATGTCGAGCCATGCAAGCACTGTTAGCGCACTGGCACCGGTGAATGCAATGCCAAGCGAGATGAGCGACACGATTCGGCGATCATGCATGTCCGCAATCGCGCCGGCTGGCATTGCAATCAACATAACCGGAAGCGTCAGCGCAGTCTGGACGAGTGCGACCATGTCGGCCGATGACGTCATTTGTGTCATCGCCCACGCAGCCCCGACGCTGCGAATCAGAGCCCCCACATTTGAGAGAAGGCCCGCCAGCCAGATGCGACGAAAGGTAACATGGCGGAGCGGCGCGGTGATGCCGTCGCCGCCAAACGTCTCTGGCTTGCGCGTCTGGCTCATATCAGCCCCTGCCGCGCCTCCCTGGACCGAGGAGTCCAAGAGTCAGAAGGAGGCACGATGGTGCGCAGCGTCTGGCCAAGATCAGGTAATGCTTGTCCTGCGCGGTCGTGGGCGTCATTCTGGAAACAGAGCCGCTCGTACTGTAGTTGAACATCGTAAGCCACGGTCGCTCGACGCTTGAGCCCATCAATTTACCTTGGAATTCAGATTGTCGGCGAGTTCTCGCCCTTGGATAACTTTGAGCGTAGATGGATCATTCACTGAAACGCCACTCGCATCCCTCGTCCAGGAGTGCTGAACTCTCAGCAATTGCTAGATTACTGCATTAGCGGTGCAGAAATCTCGCGTAATATAGCGATGTAGCGTCGAAAAAGCGCGCGCAAGGGAGGCGCCTGCATCTCTCGCGTGATGAATCGTGAAGGAACCAGTGTCAAATCCGATCCCCGCTCGAATTGGGCTTCGCAACCTAACGCCAGGCGGGCGTGTTCGAGTACTCACAGTGTCGCACAGAGCGCGTCAAGCGAAGTTATTGGTTCTTTCGAAGCCTGACCATTTGGGTCGCCGAACAAGCCATACTTGATTCATCATGCTCCATGAAACAGCGGACGGTCGGATGCCGTCCAGATAAAAACAGCCAAAACATCGTGCGCGCGGCAAGATGCGATACGTGAATGAGGCCGGGCTGCTCCTCCGATGGAGAGGGCTGCAGTTATGATTGGCTACAAAGTCACATCCGGTTTGGATCAGACCAGATTACAATGATACGGCGTTTATTGTGCGGTGTTCGGGATATTTTGCAGGATTGCGGCTCTGACGACATGTAATGAACATCGAGTAGCTACGTTCGCTCAGCAATTACCGCTGTAGAGTGTCGGCAGAGCGATGGAAATCGCTGCAATTCGTCCAGGACAGCTTGAACGGCGCAAGATCTCTCATGCCGGCATCCTCTCTTTATCCTTGCGCTCGCACTTCTGGTCCTCGTCGGCTCCGCAGAGAGTTCAATCGCCCCTTCGCGGGGTCGTCTCGTTTGCACGCCACCTGTTCGACAAGATCTCTATTGCCTTTGGGGCGAATCTGGGGATATCCGTGCAACTGCCGGTTCTCGACCTATGGCAATGCGTAACGACCGCATCGCGGACGGATGCCTATTGTGGAATAGACCCAATCTACGCTTTCCAGCGATATGGATGGCAATCGCGTTGAAGGGCTGGACATTCGACAAGACGGTCAGTTGGGGTCGAATGCGATACGGGCTTGACGTAAATCGGCGATGGTCGAGGAAAATTATCGTGTCTCAGGCTGCTAGCGTTGCTCGCGAACCGTCGGGCTGCAGCTCCGGCGGCCCTAGCGTCTCCTCGCAGAACGTAGGAAGAGGTGTGAGCTTAGCCCTGCGGCGCGGAAGGGACGAGAAATTTGTCTAGGCGAGCGCGCGTGTCGGCTGCGCACGTTGCCAACAGTCAAATGTGCGATCGCACCATCCTTACTGACGGGGAAATCTGGCACTAAGAGGCCGCTGAGTGACAGCCGGCGGACTCTTCATCTTCGCTCGCAACGTAGTAATGTGCCGCGGCGATATTTTTGTGATGGAGACGTTATGTCTAACGAAGCCGGAAAGCCGATCAGGCCGCATTTGACAGAGAACTATCGTCCTGAGGTGATCAAGAAGAACTACGTGCGTCAGGCGCCTCAGCCAAGTAAAGGCGTTGATGGCAATTACGTTCCTCCGACAGATTCTGCACCAACGCCCACGCCCCCTCCAAATCCAAGAAAGGACTAGACGCGTCGGCGACGAAAATCGATTCGTGCTATCTGGTCTGCTGGGATGTAGGTAACCTCGTCGCCCCAGTAATCATCCGCCAGGGGATCGCGAGGAAAGAAGACCTCAGAAACAGACGATCGCACGTGGGTGACGTACATAAGTACGTCACCCTTTGCGCCGAGTACGCACGGACCATTCGGACTGGACGTGAACCTGCTCAGATCGTTACATTTCAACCAGGTGCCGTCTTTAAGTTTGACCGAAAGCTGGGTTGCAACCCTCTTTTGACTGAATAGCGCGATCCAAGCGCTCGGAAGTTCATCGGCATAACTAATGCGAAGTCTGCGCAAGACCGATTCGGAGATCTTTCGCCCGAATAGGCTCCAGCACCCGCCGACGACCAATGCAAAGATAAAGGCAACGAGCGAGGCCCAGCTTAGGGTAAGCCCAAGCAGAAGCTGGCTCGTGTTGTATGCAAACGCTGCGAAGAACCCAAACACCAGAGTCGAAAAAACAACGTCGATTGTTTTGTGGTGCTCGCGTATCCCTACATTCGCAACGAAGTATCCAGCGTAGCCACTCGCCAGGGTGAGGAGAGTGGCCCATGGTAAATTAATCAGCTTCGTTAAATCGTCCATGTCTTATTTGTATGATTATTTGCTTTCACTGAAAAGCGTAGTTGGATGCGCCTACGCTTGCACCTCGCGCGACGGGCCTATTCTTGCGTCGTTCAGACGAGGTGGTGGAGATAGCAGCCAATCTTGGCCAGCCGCGACAATTTGGAAGGAGTGGTGCGACAGTGGCGATTGCGGTGTGGATCATCGCAGGATTTCTCTGAATTGTCTGAGTAGCTCGTGTTCGCGTCGCATCGACGTGAGAGGGGAGGGTCTATCCTCGTATAACTCCCTCGCATCCCGGGATCGAGAGAGGATCTTCGAACGACTGGAAGAGCCGGCCCGCAAAAGGAGAGCCTATGCGCCAGACCATAAATGTGGAGGAACTGATGGAGACAGTGAGTCGGCGCCGGCGATCGTTTAACGCGACAACAAACGATCCGCTCGCCGTCAACTAAGAAAGCGGTTTTTCCGATTGCGACGAAATATAGCTTGTCTTCGACTCGCGCGGTCGATCTTTCTTTGAGACTATGATTAGCCGCTTGTGTTTGAGGGAATGGAGCGCTGCTGATCTGAAATGACCTCTTCGACGAGCACTATCTCTGAGCTATGTACGTCTAAGCGTCTACGATGGGGCGTCCTGTTGTTGATCTATTCGTTCGCAGAACGCGAACTAGCGCCCACGCCGCTTCTTCGCATCTTCTTGCGATAGTTGCAGCCAGGAGCAAAGTGAAGAGCCTTTCGCCTCTCAATGGTGTGAACAAAGGCGTCATCTGACGTTTAACATGGCAGCATATCTGCTCTGACGGAGCGGCTGGATTACGTGAAGGAGAATTTGAAATGGTGACCACGCGTGAAGTGTCTGTCGATGACGCTACAACGGTGACCCGGATGGTTGCTGCCCTGCTTGCCGAACTTAGGGTCGGCCACACGCAGCCAGCACTGGATGAGCAGCTAGTCGCAGACCTCCTCGCTATTAAGGAGCGCGTCTCAGGATTTCTCGCTTTTTCAGAGGAGTGCCCGGTCGGCATCATCATGTTGTCGGAAAGTGCTGCCCTTTTTGCGCGCGGAACCTACGGCATCATTACCGAGCTTTACGTGGTGCCAGATCAACGGTCGTCCGGGGTTGCGATGCGCCTCATTGAGGCCGCGGTGGGCCTGGGGACGATAAAAGGCTGGGCCCAGCTGGAAGTGGGAGCGCCTAATCAGCCGATGTGGAGCCGTAGCCCCAACTCAGCATTGTACCTGAAGGCCGGTTTTGCAGAGATCGGGCCCCGCCTCAAATTGCCATTGCATGGTCTGGCCAGCCGACGAGCGCAAGCGTGCCCTCCAGCACCATCGCGGTTGGATCCTCGGGGGCGACGTGCATCCCGCTGCGGCATCCCGAATTCATCTGCCGCAAGATTTGCTTGAGCGTCGATTCGTGGGTAAGTGATCGGCTCACGATGAGGTCCAGGACCGGTGTGATTTGCGGAAATTGTGGCTGTTGGGTCGATGATCGGCATGGCTGCGCTATCGTCAATGATTGCCGTCCCGCTGGTGATGTGGTGATGTCTACGCGTATGCTGACCTCGGTCAATCGAGCTCTACAGTTGGTTGTCGGGAGCGTAGCCATCGGGATTGGCGCGACCGACGTTGGCAGAATGATCGTTGATTCTCGTCGCCTTATCACTCTCAAAAACTCCGGGCGACTTCCAGCTCCTGAATAATGGCGCCAGAAATCGCTGCATTTCTGCATCATTCGCCGGACTAATTTGCAACATTGAGGTGCTCGGTCGGAAGGTCGCCGCCCATCAACCGTGCGAACGACCAAGGGCATTACTCCAGTCGGTCAATACTTTCTTGGCTAAGGAGCGCCAGCCGGCCCGAGGCGGGCGAGAGGACATAGCCTTTACGCGTGATCAACGCGATATCGCGCGCCAGCGACGGCTCCCTTATAGCTAGGACCTGCACCTTGGCGTTTGTCCCTGACGGTACGACGCATTTTGGGAGGATTGCAGCGCCCAGGCCGGCATTCGCCATTGAAATAAGGGTTTGGGCCTGCGAGAACTCGAATTTGGTCTGCAACTCGATCCCCACGCTGTTGAACGCCTGATTGAGGAGCTCGCGCAATGCGCTTGCCCGGTTCAGCAGCAGGAGTGGCATGGTCGCAAGTTGCGTCACCGTGACTGCCTTCTGTGTTGTTGGTAGTAGCGTCCGTGGAACGATTGCGAAGAGCCGTTCCTTGAGAATAACCTGGAAGCTTAATTCGGGGTCTTTGATTACGGGGCCAATGGCAAAATCGACTTCGCCCCCGCGCACACTATTGAAGAGGTCCGGGGGATTTTGCTCGCGAACGATCACCCTGATCGACGGATAGTGGTCCTCGAATAAGCTCAGAATTTTTGCCAACCGCGCGGAGGCAATTGTTGGCGAACACGCGATCATTACTCGGCCTCGCCGGATGTCAATCGTCTCTCGGATCTCACGGACGCTGGCGTCGATTGTCCGAATTGCCAAATGAGCCCCTTCAAGAAGCTGCTGGCCTTCAGGCGTCAAGCGGACCTTGCGTGTCGTACGCCGGAACAGCGTCACGCCGACTTGTTCCTCGAGTTGCTTGATTTGATTGCTGACTGCCGACTGCGATCGGAAGGTCAGATCGGCCACATAGCGGAAACTTAGATGGGTGGCGACTAGGATGAAGGTCTGAATGAGCTTGAGGTTTATGTCCGTGATTGGCGCAGGAAGCTCAATCGCACCCTCATTTTTACGCGCGAGCATATAACCCAGCCATTTTCGTGGATTCATCGATGCATCGCTTGGAATATAAAGCTCTCCTGTGAGGATTGTCCAGCTAGCGGCATCAATCGCACAGTTTAATGAATTTATTTCCGTGCACCATGGCTGCTACGTAGCATTCGAAGTTCTCGTCTTAGCGAAGAATGCCGTTAGGCCCGCCCGACGGTCACGGGCGAGAGTCAGACCGCAATGTCAGAAGGTCAAAACACATTGTCAGATTCTGTCGTCGGACCAGCGCCAGCGCTTGCGGGTTTGCGCGTGCTCGACATTGCCACTTTTGTAGCTGCGCCGTTTTGCGGCACAATCCTCGCCGATTTCGGAGCCGAGGTGATCAAAATCGAACAGCCCCAAACGGGCGACGCGCTGCGCAAGTTTGGAACTGAAACGGAGTGCGGTGATACCCTCGTATGGCTAAGCGAGGCGCGCAACAAAAAGACCATGACGTTGGATCTTCGCACTCCTGAAGGCGCCGACATTTTTGGTCAATTGGTCACGAAATCCGACGTGGTTCTGGAAAACTTCCGACCGGGCACATTGGAACGCTGGGGCCTTGGGTTCGCGACTTTATCTGCTATGAACCCTCAACTGATTATGCTGCGTATTAGTGCCTACGGACAGAACGGTCCGAAGAAGGACGAGCCAGGATTCGCGCGGATCGCCCACGCATTCGGCGGGCTCACTTATCTTTCCGGCGAGCCGGGACGCGTTCCTGTTGTTCCTGGTTCCACGTCGATAGCGGACTACATTTCCGGTATGTGGGGTGCGATCGGCGTGCTTATTGCGTTACAGGCGCTCAAAACAACCGGAAAGGGCCAATTCATCGATATCGGACTCTACGAGTCCGTGTTTCGTCTTCTGGACGAGATCGCGCCAGCTTATGCCAAATTTGGAAAGATTCGCGAACGCATGGGCGCCGATACGGTCAACGTCGTTCCGCACAGCCATTATCAGACGCGAACGGGGGAATGGGTGGCAGTAGCCTGCACCAGCGACAAGATGTGGGAGCGGCTTGCCGCGTCGATGGATCGCGCCGACCTTGCAATTGAATATCCAACGGCTCCGATCCGAGACGCTAACAGAGAGACCATCAACCCCATCGTTGCGGAATGGATCGGAAGTCTGAGCTGTGAGGAGGTGATGGCTATCACCGCAAACGGAGGCGTTCCCTGTGGCCCTGTCTATTCCATCGCTGATATTTTCGACGACGCACAATATGCTGCGCGCGAGAACCTGATTGAGGTGGAAGATCCGCGAGTGGGGCGCCTAGTGCTACCGGCGGCCCTACCGCGTCTGTCGGAGACACCTGCCCGCTTTCGGCATGCAGGCCGTCCGTTAGGGGCAGACAACGTTGAAATTCTTAGGACAATTCTCGGGCTTTCCGAGGCTGACGTGGAAGCTATGGCGCGACGCCGTGTGATTTAGATGTTGATTGCCTAATGTATGCTTGGGCTAAACACAGAAGTCTCCAGTTTTGAATCGCCTCCTTTGTGCTAGTCCCGCGAGGAAAATTACCAGTTCTGTCTAGATGTCAACGTCGTCGACGCTTTGCTCGGCTCCAGCGGAGCGATACCTGAATCGTCTGCGCTCTGTCATACCGACCAACCCCTTGAACAGCAAGGTGCTCAACATCAGGATTGCCAGAAAGGCTGTCAGTATGAGCCCACAGGATAGACGATGACTTATTCCCTCTTGGCGGGAATCCGCCTGGTCGAGGTTTCGGCCTTCATCGCCGCTCCGCTCGCCGGTCTCACGCTCGCTCAACTGGGCGCTCAAGTGCTACGCATTGATTTGATCGGGGGCGGTATCGACTATTCGCGCATGCCCTCTATGCCGCAGGGCCGCAGCCTTTACTGGACCAATCTCAATAAGGGAAAGAAGTCGATAGCGATCGATACCCGAAGGCCCGAGGGGCAGGAGTTGGTCGCCGCATTGGCGACGGCGTCCGGCCCAGGAGGTGGCATCCTCCTCACGAACATCCCAACAACCATACCACATATGCGGCTTTCGGCGCTGCGTCCTGACATGATCAGCTGTGTGATCGAGGGCAATTTTGACGGCAGCACCGCCGTCGACTACACCGTCAACGCTGCGACCGGCTATCCGGCCATGACGGGTGGGGGCTCGCTGGAAAGGCCGGTCAACCACGTCCTACCAGCGTGGGATATCGCCTGTGCGCTCCAAGCATCGACGTCGCTGCTCGCCGCCATCATTGCGCGCAGGCAGACAGGCTTAGGCGCAAATATCAGGCTGGCGCTATCGGATGTCGCCTTCGCAACGATGGGGCATTTGGGTATCCTAGCTGAAGCTGAGCTGTTCGGTCGTGACCGTCCAGCGCTCGGAAATGACATCTACGGAGCCTTTGGTCGCGACTTCGCCACCGCAGACGGCCGTCGCGTGATGATCGTCGCGATTTCGATCCGCCAATGGACGTCTCTCGTCGCCGCCACCGCGATGGGACCAAAGATAGCGGCGATAGAAGCCGCCACCGGGCTCGATTTTCGGAGGGAAGAGGATCGATTCGCCGGTCGCGACATCATCGCGGCGCTCGTCAAAATATGGTGTAATTCCTTATCCCTTGCCGAGATTGCCAGCATCTTCGAACAATTCAATGTATGCTGGAGCGAGTATAAGACAGTTCACCAGCTGGTTTCTTCCGACCCGCGGCTCTCCAGTACCAATCCCGTCTTTGAACGTATCTTCACCCAAGGTGTGGGAGAGCACCTCGCGGCCGGCTCCGCGGCGCGAGTCGATGGTATGAAACGCAACCAGACCTCGCCGGCGCCACTCATTGGCGCCGACACGGACTGGGCGCTGGATGAAATACTAGGCCTTCCCTCGCAAGTGATCGGCAACTTGCACGACCGTGGTGTTGTCGCCGGGCCGGATCAAGACCCGTGGAAACGTTGTTGATGTCGCACAATTACTATCAACTCGCGCGGCCCAGGCAGTCGTGTCGACGGACGAGGCTGATCCGTGGCGCATCGAGGCCCTTGCTGCCGTACCAGACTATCGTGAGCCACCCTGGCGAGGGAGCGAGCTTCCGTTTCTTGGCCATTGGCTTTGCTTTCGCCCCTCACTATCCAGTCACATATCGGGCCGGACGGTCATCCAAACGTCTTTACGGAGATCGCCGCTGTTGCTGGGCTTCGCCGAATGTGGGCGGCAAGCCAACTCGAATTCATTGCGTCGATTGTCATGGGTTCCCGACTCGTACACTTCAGCGAGCTTGTATCAATCGAGCGCGAGACGGGCAGAATGGGGCAAATGATCTTCGTGGTTGCCGAGCACCGCATCAAACCCGGCGACGCGCTCGCCATCGTCGAGCGGCAACATATCGTTTATCGCGGGCCCTCGGCCGGAGCGGCGGCCAGCGGAACGCTGGCGGGAGGGGAGCTGGCAGCGTCGGATTCAACCTGATCCCGGCTACGGATGCAGTATTCGGGGCTCACCTTCCAAGTCACTGCATCCACTACGACTTGCCCTACGCAAATGAAAGTCAAGGGTTGCCTCGGCCTGCTCGTCATGGCCACTCGTCACAACACTGCTGATGGATCTCTTCCTGGGCTTCAATCCTGCTGCACGCGTTTCGCGCTTCGCATTCCGAGCGCAGCAACCGCTCTTTGCCAACCGCCCTTTGCGCTTACATGGGCGGCCAAGCGACGACGGTGCGGACTCTGGGCGGCAGATCAGACGGCTATACGGCTATGATAGCGAGGATCTACGTATGACGCGCACGCGCAGCTGGCTATTCACACCAGGCAGTCGCCCGGAGAGATTTGGGAAAGCTCTCGCCTCTGCCGCCGATGTCATCATTCTCGATCTCGAAGACTCGGTGGCTCTTGCTCGCAAGGATGATGCCCGCGAGAGTGTCTTTGGGTTTCTGCATGGGCAACCGGATACGAAGCGCATCGCGGTCCGTATTAACCCACTGAATACGCGATACGGCCTTCTCGATCTCCTTGCAGCCAGTGATAGTAAACCGGCCTGGGTGATCCTGCCAAAGGTCGAAAGCGCAACGCAAGTCGGACAGATCCGCAACTTGATTCCCGAAACTGGTGTCGTTGCCCTGATCGAGAGCGCGAGGGGGTTATTAAATGCTGCGGAGATCGCACAGGGAGGCGCAAACCTTCTCATGTTTGGCGCTGCCGATTATTCTTCCGAACATGGCATTGATCCGAGCTGGCAGACGCTATTGGCAGCGCGCGCCCGCATGATTGAAGCTGCAGTGCTTGCCGGCATCCGCGCGATCGACTCGCCATTTTTCTCAGTTTCCGATCTGGGTGCGCTAATTGACGAAGCCCGCGCGGCTCGGGCGTCTGGTTTTTCGGCAAAGGCGGCTATCCATCCTGGCCAGATCGAAGCCATCAACAATGCCTTTTCGCCGACCGAGCAGGAAACCTGTTGGGCGCGGACCGTCATTAGCGAAAGCGCCAACGGCGTTGCTGTCGTTGACGGAAAGATGGTGGATGGGGCGATGGCACGCCGCGCGATGCGAATTCTCGACGAGACAATTTGAGATTGGGAAGCGTCGTTGTGAAAACCCGCGCCGGCCGCTTCTTTGAGGACTTTCGGATTGGAGACGAGATCCAACATTCTGTTCCACGAACGGTGACGGCCGGTGACGCCGCGGTCCTGCAGACGCTCTATCCCTCGCGATTTGCTCTCTATTCTTCCGACGAGTTCGCGCGCCACTGTGGGTTCCACTCCTCCCCGTTGCAGGACCTTGCGGTCTTTCACATCGTGTTCGGGAAGTCTGTTCCCGACATTAGTCTTAACGCTGTCGCCAACCTCGGCTATGCGCAGTGCCGCTGGCTCGGTCAAGTTTGGGTGGGTGATACACTGACGGCGCGATCCAAAGTGATCGGCAAGCGTCCAACGTCGAACGGCAAGGCGGGCGTGGTCTGGGTCAGGACGAGTGGCGTCAATCAGCATGGCGCGGCCGTGATCGAATTCGTCCGTTGGGTGCTGATCCCGAAGCGTGATCCCTGTGCGGCCGACGAACCCGCACAGATTCCTCGACTAGCTCCTTCGATCGAACCTCGACACCTCATTCTGCCCGTGGGGTTTACATTCACGGAATACGATTTCGCCAAAGCCGGCTCACGGCATCGCTGGGGCGATTATGCGGTTGGCGAGCGCATTGACCATGTCGACGCAGTAACGCTCACGGAAGCTGAGCACATGATGGCGACTCGGCTCTGGCAAAACACGGCCCGTGTGCACTTCGACGCGACGGTAAGGCCAGACGGTCGTCGTCTGATCTATGGCGGACATGTCATGTCGCTCGCCCGTGCGCTCTCGTTCAACGGCCTCGCCAACGCTCAGATGATTGTTGCGCTGAACGCCGGGACACATGCCAATCCATGCTTTGCTGGCGATACTGTCAGGGCTTGGTCCGAGGTTCTCGACCGAACGGAAACCCCGAATCCCTCGGTTGGCGTGCTCCGCCTTCGGCTCATTGCGGTCAAGTCGCAGACGCAGACATTCCCGATGCGTCTTGCAGACGGATCCTATGCGCCCGATGTCTTGCTTGACTTGGATTACTGGGCGTTGCTCCCGACATAGCGGCCTGCACTATTGCTATCGCAAACTTGGGTTGATCGAAATCCTCACGAATTGATTGCGGTCGCCGAGCCGGGCTCGCGCAAGTTCCTCGGCTTCGCTTCTCCGGCGGGACAGAGCCGCGGCGGGGCATCGCGCCGGCCGAGAACGATTGGAACAGGTCCTTTTCCTACGTAGAACAGCTAAGCTGCTTACCTCGGGATAGGCCCCCTCAACCAATCGCAGGAATCGGATGTGGGTCGGCGATTTGAAGTGCGTCAGGAGAAGCTCATGATGTCTAGCGGATGAAAGTTCTGCCGGGGTAGGTCTTAGCCAGACGCCCCGTAGCGAGTCTTGGGTCCGAACCGGTAACGGCAGGACCAAGCGTAGTCAGCAAGCGTGCAGGGTGTGTATTGGGCCACGTAATGGGATCGTCACGGTCGCCGAGGCTGCTTCAAAGGTCGAAGGCAACACCGGGATCCGCGCTAAAGGCGAGCAGGTTCTGGGCCGTCGGGGTCGGAGACCACATCACACACGCACAGAAATCATGGGAACCTGAGAAACCCTCTCATGTGCTTCGGCTCGTCACCGGAGGGAGAATTGGCCGAGCGAAAAGCAGAGGCCCTTCTTCAGGCACGGCAGGGTGGCGGATCGGGGCGTAGTACTATCGATGGCGGCGAAGGCAACGAGTCGACCGGAGGGAAGGCCCCGACTGATGGGAAACTCCGGTGAGCAGGCACGGGACCGGACACAGAGCCGGATCATCCTGTCAGCCAATCTCACCAGGGTGAATGAGGCGGCCAAACGGTCGCGCCAGACTCGGTGTACGGCGCTGCTCCACCACGTTGACGTCGTGCGCTCAAAAGGGCGTATCGGCGATTGCGGCGGCAGGCGGCGCCCGGGGTAGACGGGGGTGTACGGCGCACAAGAGGATGTGCAAAGACCCAATGACCCTATGCGAGAAGAAGGTGGAGGCGTGCGGCCTGACAATCGCACTGTTTCACAAAATTGGTTTGGCCGGTTTCGCAAGGTCGAACTTCCGTAAAGAGAAACTTGATCTATGATGGGTCTTTCCGTTGGGAGATCGCCATGTTCGATACCGCCACCACCGCCCTTTTGCGCGCGGTCTTGGACGAGATTTGCGAGACCGTGCCCCGGTATGACACCGGCGCCCTTGTCCGCGTGACGGCCAAATTTCTGCAAGCGGCCAGCAAAGGTGGGGCCTCACCCGACTGTCTACGGCAGGTCGGCCGCGAAGCTCTCTCGAACGCGCTGACGATGTGGCGACAATAGGGGCAGGGTGAACTTCCAGGTCACGGTTCTTAAGATCCTGGTCAGCTATCCGGATGGGTTTGCCGTGATGGCGGACCTGAAGCGCGACATGGCGATCCTGGCGACAAGCGGCCGGGACTGGGCGGAACGCACCCGAAGATTGGGGTCGCGCCTGCCCGACCTCTACATTTTCTCGCAAGGCCTGATCGAACGTATGAGCGGCGGCTGGCGCATAACCGAAAAGGGACGCGCCGTGTTGGAATTTATGGAAGCGCGCCCCGGCCATCAGGAGCCCGCGAACGAAAAAGCTTCGCCTGAGTGCTCCAGAGCCGCGGCCCCGCTGCAGCTTCCGCCTGTCGCGCGCCCGGGTCGGCGGGACGGCGTCAGCGCCGACGTCTAGGGGGAGGGGCGAACGCTTCCTGACCTGCTGTCGGCGCCACCACTTTGACGTCGCTGTTTGTTGACCGCCTGGAGCGCTGTCAGCACTTCTGACGATCAACATTGAAATCCGTCGAAATAAGACATTAGAACGCGGAATTTAAGCGTCAGGGCTTGGCCATTTGCATCCATCAATATCGCTAGATGGCTATCGTTGAGAAACGGTAACCATTTCACGAGCCGATTGTTTGGAGCCCGAAAGACAATGGCGCGATCCGAGCGCTGGTGCGACGGCTCGAGAATTCCGGATCAGAGACAAGCGGCGGACGGCATCGCCAATCTGAAATCACGCCGGCTTGGACGCAGATGTCTGCCCCAATGGGGGCTGCGCCTCGTGAGCGCGGCGACGGTAGTGCTGGTCGGCATGACTGTGGCCGACGCGGCCGCTTGTCCCCGAGTGGATGCGCTCGGCACCACCCGCGTGCTCACTATCGATGCTGAAACCTACCCGCGGGTGGGCCTGAAGAGCTTTCCGCAGACCCTTCCGCTCGCCGACCACGAGGTCGTGCTGACTTTTGATGACGGGCCGCGGCCCCCGCACACGCAAAAGGTGCTGGCGGCGCTCGCGCAGGAATGCGTGCGCGCCACGTTTTTCGTTGTTGGCAAGTCCTCGGCCGAATTTCCCGAACTCGTACGGCTCGCGTCGGCACAGGGCCACACCATCGCGCATCACACATGGTCGCATCCGATGTCCTCGAAGATCACCTTCGAGCAGGCGACGGAGGACATCGATCGCGGCATTGCAGCTGACGAAATGGCACTGCATGGCGTATCGACGACGACGCCCTCGACCCCATTCTTCCGTTTCCCGTACTTCGACTCGACGCCCGCAACGCTCGATCTCCTGCAGTCACGCAGGATCGTTGTCTTCGGGGCAGACCTGTGGGCCAACGACTGGGAGGAAATGACGGCGGAGCAGGAGCTGAAACTTATTACCAGACGGCTGGATGCCGCGGGCAAGGGCATTATCCTGTTTCACGACGCCAAGGCCAACACGGCGGCCATGATGCCCGCCTTCCTGCGCTACCTGCGAGACAACGGCTATCATATTGTTCACATCGTTCCGACGGTGGCTGCACAAACGAACGCGGATACGCATTGACGGCGGATCGCGACCTGCTCGCGCAGGGCGGTTCGCGATCGGCGAGAACTATCTCGCTCAACGTGGAGAAGCTCGTCTTATTGAAACAAGGCCCCCTGGTTCGATTGGTGCTGACCAGAGCAGATTACTTTGCGCTGGATCAATTCAACTTGGCCGAGAACCGGCAGATTTTGCACTGGGCCAAAGCTGCTCGCCGACCGAGTTCTTATGGCTGCGTGGCCTGGGAGGTCCGGACATCTCTCGGCCACGCTCCTTGCGGAAGGTGTAACAAATGCAGCAACCTCTCAGGAATAAAGACAGGCATCCTCAAATCTTCCTTGGTGATGATGCGGAGTCGCAGAAGCTCGCAGCGGCGCAACTGGCGTCAACGGAGGCATGGATTGCGCGCGTCGTGCAGGTTCTCAAAGGACTTGGGAGGCGGCGCCCGGCCTGACGCGAACGGCAGGACACCCACGGCGGACCGATCCGAATTTCTTGTCGAAGTACTGGCTCTAGCCAGCGAAAAGATCGCGACTATCGTGGATGTCGGTGGCTCGCGAAAGCACCTTTAAGCGCAATCCGCGCTGCGCAAGCCGAACCTCTTCTACGGTACATTGACCGGCGGCATGGACGTGGTTGGGCGAGGCACAAAACAGATCTGATGCTGGCTGCGCGCCGCCAACATCATTACAAAGGCAGCAAGGACGATTAGAAGCCCGCGCATCACAGAAAGCTACTCCACACTCCTTGTTGCAATTATGAAATCGCTTGAGCTCCGATCGGGCTGAAAAGGATTGGCGCAAATTGCGCCTGAACGACGAAGACCTAAGGCTCTCTCGGGACGCTTAAGCCGTGGGCGTCGATAAGCGCTGCGTATCCCACCGGCGCGGCGCGTTCAGGCAGCCTCTTCACGCACGATGTGGGTCGCGCTTCCTCCACCACCTCACAGCGCGTGCAGAGCTTCGAATTGGAGTGGAGCTGCTTCCCGGTCGGGATCTCTCGGGCTCGTTCCGCTCCAAATCCTACGCTCGCGAGGAATTGGTCGGAGATGGCCGGCGCGTTCGTCTGCGCCTCACTTGGCATCGTGCCGACAGTGCGCCATGCCGACTACATCGGCTCATGGCTGGAGGTGCTGCGCGAGGACAACCGCGCCGTCGTGCGCGCGGCGAGCACGGCATCGAAAGCCGCCGATTTCCTGCTTGCCGTTCTACCGCACGCGATCGCCGCTGGCAGCGAGGGCAATGAGGAGGCCGCCTGATGTACCTCCGGTCGTCTCGGCTGGCGTTTGCGGCGGTGCGTCGCAGAGTGAGAGAACGGCCGTGATTTTCGTGACGGGTTGGAGGTCGAGAGAGAGTCTTTCGGCCGCCCGTCGCGGAGAATCCGACATGGCAAGCGCCGTTCAGAAGATCAAACCCAGTCCGTCAGGGACATCCCCTTCAACAAGCTGGTCTTGAGCCAGTCCAACGTTGGCCGCATCAAGGCTGGCGTCTCGATCGAGCAGCTGGCCGAGAGTATTGCGCAGCGCACTTTATTGCAAAGCCTCAGCGTTCGCGCCGTCGTCGATGCCGACGACACGGAGACCGGCATGTTCAAAGTGCCTGCCGGCGGGCGGCGATACCGCGTCCTTGAGCTTCTGTGAAGCAGAAGCGGATGGCACCCGCAGCTGTTTCCCTGAATACGGAAGCGAAGTAGCAGCGAGGCGAACAAAGGGTCCTATGTCAGCGCTGGGTCAGCCGCAGTTAGCCCGGATCGCCGGACAAACACCCATCTTGTAAAACTCTGCCAACTGGGATGTTCGCTCCCTCATGTCACCTTCGCCAGTTCTAGCCCGATTCATCGTCGAACCATGCTTCCGCCTCAAACTGGGTCTTGACTTGGCCCTTTCCCGGTCCCGCCTCAAGCATCTAGGCCGCCAGCGATGGGCAGCGGCGTCGGCCTGCTCCTTGTTCACAGGTCTAATCTTCCTGTTCGGCGCTGCCCTGCTTCGGGACCGAGATTGCCATCCTGCTTCAGTTCATCTCAAGATTTTAGTTCAGCGTGCAAGCGAGCTTTTTCCAGCCTATGCCTGAGTCCCCTAAGGCAGCTAGCCAATCTCGCGAATTCCTGAATACCGAGATAGTCAAAAACAAACTGATCGAGCTCTTCCTGCTGGGGCGCGATGCTCGCAAGACGTTTGCGAGCATTCTCTGTTAGAGACAGATGTACGACACGGGCGTCCTTCGTGCCTGGAGTGCGCCGCAGAAATCGTTTGCTCTCAAGCTGCTTCGAATTTCTTGTGATGAAGGGCGGGCCGACCTTCATTAATTTGGCAACGACATTGACCGGAACACCATCATCCCGTTCCAAGTCGGTGAGGGCCATCAAGATCATCATTTGCGGTCCGGTGACACCGAGAGCATTCGCCTGGAAGCAACGCAGGTCGTCCAGACACACATTGATAGATCTGATCTCCCACGTGAATTGTCTGACTACCTCCTGGGCCGCCTCAGGCCGTTTTCCGAGCCGTTTTGTTAGCTCAGGCAAATTCGGCGCCATGGGATCCAGGAGCTCCATCTTTAGACTGTTCCGCGCTAGCAGAATCAAGGAACTATTTCGGCCGGCCGGCTCGACCGGCCAAGCGTTGGATGTCAGCTCGATGAGCTGCAATCTCTACCTTGCTCCCGGCGCTAACCTTCCATGCAGAAGGTCCGACCCCGAATCTGCCAAGCGTTCGGCGCAACTTCACACAATCATTGTGGTGAAATCCGTCGAAAAAGTCCGCTTAACGCATATTTTAAGCATCCTGTGAGGTTCTCAGGCGCATATTATTGCCAAGTGACCTCAGCGCCACTTGCCGCTTTGGAATGGCTTTGTATCGATCTGGACAATGCGTCCTTGTGGCGCAGATGAACGACGCGATATGGCAATCGTTATCGCCGTCAGGCCCGGAAATTTCAGATCCGCCAAGGGCTCCTTGATCGCGGCCCAGATGGCCATCGACGACTTCGGGCCTCGTTCTCGGCAAGCCGATCAAGCTTCTGAGTGCTGACCACGGCAGCAAGGTCGAACTGGCTGGCACGATTGCCCGCCGCGGGATCGAAGTCGACGTGTCGCCGCAATTGTCGCTGGCGGCTCGTCCGGAGCGGCGCTGGCTATTCAAGAATTTACCAAGCAGAAGCAGCGGATCACCGTCTTTTCCGCTCCGGCCAGCTCCGATCTGACGGGCAGGGCCTGCTCGCCGTACGACTTACGTACGCGCTGGCGAATACGCTGGCAAAGGCGTTCGTCGCGCTAGGCGCGGACACCTGCTTCTTCCTGACGACCGACTATACGTTCGGAAATGCGCTCGAGCGCGAAGCCACCACATTCATCAAGCGAGCGGGCGGCAAGGTGCTCGGGCACGTCCGTCATCCGCTGAACACACCGGACTTCTCCTCCACATCCTTCAGGCTCAGTCATCCGGAGCCAAGATCATTGGCCTCGCCAATTCGGGTGACGACCCGCTCAACGCGATCAAGCAGGCCGCCGAATTCGGCGCGACCGATCGGAGACAGCGGATCGGCGGGCTTCCGCTGCTTCTCAACCAGATCCCTGGTTTGGGCCCGAAAGCAGCGGCCGGTACTTTGGTCACCGAATCCTGCTACTGGCACGTGAATGACGGCACCCGCGCGTTCTCGACCCGTTTCGAGGAGAATGCCGGCAAGAAGCCGAACATGATCCAGGCCGGCGTTTCGGAATCGTCACGCACTACCTGAAGTCGGTCAAGGCGGCGGGTACTGCGGACTTAGGCTCGACAGGACGATTCGTGCGCTGCCGATCTCGTCCACTTTCCTTGCGTCGTCGGGCGGCATGATGCCTCTGAGTCGAAACGGCCCGTTCCAGATCTATGCCATCTCGGCGACATCGTCCCAGTTCATCGAGGGATCGAGCATCTAGGTGAAATCGGCCGCCGCGTGCGCGTCCCAATCTCCGCACCGAAACAGAGCGCAACATCAGGGCGAAGCCCCGGGCAAGGATAGGAACCACCCATTTTGCTGATGCGCAGCTCATGGAATTCCGGTCCGTGGCCGTGCTGCGCCAACAAAAGGGTCTCGCGTCAACATGATGGGCCATCAGCGGATGATTTTCAGGAAGCCGGTGGACTCGCGTGCCCGTGTGTGAGCTTCAGGATCCGGTCCACGAGGAGCAGTCAGATCAAGAATTGCGATCCTTTGGGGCTGTTGCCAACTCAAAGTCTGAGTATAGAATTCGGACGAATCTCTTAGAACGTTGAATTCGGCGCCAGAGCTATTGCGTTACGACATATTGTTTTCGTGGGGGTTCCCCATGCCCGATCCTACCACTGCCGCGCTTCTGCGCGCGGTTATCGATGAGGTCTGCGAAGACGTCCCCCATCATGAGACAGGCGCCCGCGCTCGCGTAACTTTCAAGATTCTAGAAGCCGCCGCGCGAGGCGACACGTCACCCGACCAGCTCAGGCAAATCGGTCGCGCGGCGCTCTGCGATGCCCCGACGATGTGGCGATAGTCGCAAGCGGCGAGGAGATGTGAACTTTCAGGTCACTGTGCTCAAGATCCTGGTCAGCTATCCGGACGGATTTGCCGCAATGGCCGATCTCAAGCGCGACATGGCAATTCTGGCGACCAGCGGAGCCGACTGGACGGAGCGGACTAAGCGCTTGGCCGCGCGCGTGCCGGATCTGGATATCTTCTCGCAAGCGCTTGTCGAGCGCCTAAACGGTGGTTGGCGCATCACCGAGAAGGGGCGCGCGGTGCTTGAGGTCATGGAGGCCCGTTCGCGTGTTTCTGAGCCTGCTGCCAAATAGGCTGCACCTGAGAAGCCCGCTCAGGCCGTGCCGGCGCTACGGCTCCCCGAACAAAGGCCGTGGCGCCGGCGCGAACGTCGCCGGCGGCGACGCGCCGCCCGCGCACGGGATAAGGTTTGGACTGAACCAGCCTGACTCCATTGGCCTGCACCTTGGGTGCGGATGACGCGAGGCCTCCTTATGGCAGTTCCGTGTCCGTTCCTCCTAATACTCAGGGAGCGCCTGCTCTTTCCAACTTGCGATCCAAGTCAGCTTTCATCGTCGCGACGGATCTACGACTAAGGAATATTGACTGGCGGCATAGGCGCGGTCGGGCGCGGCACGAAACTATCGTGGTGCTGACCTCGCGCCGTCAACATGATCATGGAAACTGCAAAGAGAATTAGGAGCCTGCGCATTCCGAAATGTTACTCAGATGGCTGTATCGCAATTATGAAACGGCTCGCTGCCGGTGTCGCATTGAGAAGAAAAAGGGGGCAAGCTCTGCAGCGTTCAATGCGACGGCGCGCCTTGGCTCGTGGGGCCGGTACTTCGTATCCTTTTCGCTTACCGCGAAGCGGCGAACTTAGCTACGTTCTCGCCGGAATTATGCAGCCTTTTCTTACAACGGCCGAAATAGTGCAGCGAGTTTGAATGATAGTCGGTGACGGCTCAATGACGCAGGGCGGCCGCCACGAACCCGGGGGCTATGCGACCCTGACAGGTGCTTCTTGATGGTAACCTCCGCAGGGAGCGCACTGCTCTGCTCCGGCCTTCTCGCATTTGTGTTGATTTAGAGCCCGCGATTGAGCCTTCGTGCCTTACGTTGGTCGAGCGAGCTGTCGGCTGCGGACGTCTAATTTCGTTGCGATGCAAAGCGTTCAACAGCGCCGTTTGGGATTGACGACGTAATGCGTGTCCAGGTCAGGACTGCCCATAAGGCTGCACCTCGTCGAGGATGGGATCCATGGCTTCGCATAGTCGGGGAGAACGAGGGTAGATGAGGCAAGCTGGCTTGCGGGGCCGGAACAACCTTGGGTACATAGTCGGCAGTTTGCTTGATCTGTCGGTGAAAAACAAATGTTCTCGTCTCGTAATCTCGCTGTATGCACGATGGCGTTGGTGCTTTTTTCGTCGTGCGCGAGAGCGCAGCAGCAACAACAACCAGCGCAAGTCGATAGCCAGAAGGCTGCGGTCCCGCAATCGACGTCGGGTGAGAACCGATCCGATCCTTCGAGTCAAAAGTCCGGAACTCCGGTGCCGGGCGCCGATGCCGCTGTCCCAGCGCAAAGCACACCGAGCGATCCGCAGAAGCAATGCGTGAAGCCCGGTGAGTTCGCGGTCGAACTCCGCTCCGGACGCAATCCGGTAGGCGCTCCTATAGTATTCGCGACGAATTTTTTGCCAACAAACCAGCGCGTCGACCTCGGCGTGCGGTCGCCATTCGTCGAGGGCGTCCGATATTTCGCGGGAATCGACTACGGCGACGAGACCTATCTCTTCAAGAGGCAGGACGCCGTTACGCACCGCGCGACGGAGTCCGATCCGTTGGTGCAGAAACATCTGCTCGAGCCGGACCAGACGATCGTGACGCTCAACATGGGTGACGATCTGGCCTGGTTTTGGCGCAGGGTCGACTTGTACCTTTACACCTGCAATAGCCCGGTCGGGCAGTCGCCATGGCGGGTCTCATCCGTGCGCGTGCGTCTCAGTCCGTATTGGTTCAGCATCGGTGCGGTCGTCACCGAGGTCATCGTTCTCTACCTCTGGGTCGCGTTCGCGCTCCGCAAGCGCGATCATACATTCGAATCCTTCCTCCGCGCGCTCAATCCCGCGCAGGTCGCGGCGGGCCCGGACGGGAAGGGCAGTCTCTCGACCTTCCAGACCCTCGCCTTCTCGTTGGCGGTCGCCGCTCTGATTACTTTGCTGCTGTTGCAGACGGGAACTCTGGCAGATCTGTCGGGATCGATTTTGACCCTGCTGGGCATCAGCAGCATCGGCGCCACCATAGCCAAGGGTACGGATAGCCAACGCAACGCCTTGTCGGCGGACAACCGGGCATGGCTGCTGAGGCACAATTGGATTCCGATGGCCAAGACCGCCGTGGATCCGTCGAATGCAACTTGGCGCGACTTCTTCACCACAGACGGCGTGTTCGACGTCTATCGATATCAGAGCTTCATCTTCGGGCTGGTGGTGATTGGCGGACTGATTGCGGCGGGCATGAACCAGCTATCGACGTTCGTCGTGCCGAGCACGATCTTGGGCATCGTCGGGCTCAGCCAGTTCGTCTACATCAGCGGCAAGCTGGTTACGCCCACCAACATTTCCGATCTCAACACAGCCATCTCCGGTCTCCGCTCGGACGAACTGAAGTTTAAGGCCGCCGCCGCTACGGCCAAGCCCGGGCAAATCGCAACCCTGGCCGAGGCGATCCAACTCGCAGGGCAGGACGCTTACGACGCATATCGCCAAAAGGCGAAAGACCTCGCGGCGATCTTCACCGACGCGACCGGCATCGTCGTGGCCGACGCATCACTCGATCCGCTCGTGACCTGAAAAAGGAATTTCGACGTGGCAAAGAATATCCTCGTCTTCGCGGACGGCACCGGAAATGAAGGCGGCCTGCTGCCGGACGAAAGCCGCACGAACGTCTACAAGCTGTATCGGGCGACGCGCACAGGACCTGATTCGGTCATCGATCCGAAGGAGCAGTTGGCACTCTATGTCCCGGGCATCGGGACCCCGGGTCCCAGTCACGACAGTGGCTGGGGCAGGCGGAAGCAGACGTTCCGACAGATGTTCGGGTTCGGTATCACAGAAAAGATCGTCGACTGCTATTTGGCGCTCATCGGCGTCTGGGAGCCGGATGATCGCATCTACTTGTTCGGCTTCAGCCGCGGGGCTTACACGGTCAGATGTCTCGCTCACGTGCTCGAACTTTGCGGAATCCCAACGAAGGAACGGAACGGCGAGCCGATCAGCCTCGACCCGAAATCGCTGCGACGCGTCGCAAAAGAGGCGGTGTCCTGTATTTACCGTCTCGGGATGCCGAGAAACGAAGCAGAGACGACCGAAATGGCGGAGCGCTTTCGGACGGCCTACGCATCGCAGGCCGAACGCGTCCCTGGCGCTTCCCCATACTTCATTGGGATCTGGGACGCCGTGGCCGCCATCGGATGGCAGCGGTTCTTCCCGGACTGGACTTACGATCGGCACTTCACTTCGGACGTCCAGTATGCTCGGCATCTTCAATCGATCGACGAATGCCGAAAGGACTTCAAGCGGGTGCCCTGGGGAGGCAAAGGGACCGTCAAGTGGCCTGATCGAGAGGGAGAACCCGAGCAATTCGATCAGATCTGGTTCGCCGGCAATCATGCCGATGTCGGCGGGAGCTACCCCGAGAACGAATCCCGCCTATCGGACATCACGCTCACCTGGATGGTGGAGTTCATCACCGAGAAAATCCCCGAGGCGGGCCGTATCATCGTCGACAAGGACGTGCTGAGGCTTTACCCGTCGGCCGACGGTATGATGCATGATGAATGCATGGTTGGTATCGGCGGGACCATGCTCAAATGGGGCAAGGCAATCCGCGACGTCCCAGATACCGCGCAGCTTCATGAAACCGTCTACGAACGGCTGGCGATGAAGTCGGTACGCAATTACACGAGCTTCGGACCGTATAGACCGGCTGCTCTTCAGAACCATCGCAGAGCGAGCAAATACTTCGATGAAATCCCCAGCGCGGGGTCGAATTCCTCGAATCCTGCATCAGCCGACGATGGCGGAGCAACTTGATCGCCGATGAAGCTCAATAACTCCACCGGACGGTGTGCCGGGTAACAAGAGCGCATCGCCGGTCTGCAGTCCGCCGAACTGCTCTTGTCTGCGTTGGTCTTATGCGGCCCCGCCCGGATCTAGACCTACGAGTCACGGCGCCTGACGCGTTCGTGACCGATATGCGATTGCGTGCAGCGACGATAGAGCATCGGCGACCGCGCTAGTGGTCTCTGTCTAACATAAGAGTCCCTATGGGGATTCCCTTTGGCGGGCACGCGTGCGAGTCTCCGGTGAACCATTCTGATCGCATATGGTCTCCTCCTGCCCTTGTCGTTGGCCCTTACGCTCGGCGGGATGCTGCTCGTGCGGCGCCGGTGGTTCGGCCACTATCCGAAATCACAAGGACGATGGCCAAGTTTGCTGCTCATGATTTGGATGCTGAGGTGCCCGGCTTGGGTCGGGCAGACGAGATAGGTCGGATGGCAAGCGCGTTGCAAGTCTTCAAAGAGGCGATGATCAATTCCCATCGACATGCCACGGAGCAGGCAGCGGAGCAGGCTGCGAAGGAGCAGCGTACGGCTACCTGTAAATTGGCCTGAAAGCGCGCCCCCTCCAACATCAAGTAAATCAAAGCCGTACTGTGCCGATCGGCGTCAGGACCCCACGCCGATTCACAGCATGTTGTCGATCACGGCTTGGGATCACGCGCTCTCGTCATAAGAGGACTCGCCGATACGAGAGGGATTTCGTCACGCAGCAACAAACGCTGCGTTTTGCCTCAACAAAAGAATACCGCTTTCCCGGATCCGCTGAAAAAGAGTTTGGCTTTGACTCGCTCGTCCATGATTTCTCTGAGAGTATTGATTGCTCGCCGCTGGTGCTCGCGAGGGGAATGCGAATGACCTGCACAGGCCTTTTAGATCGATCTCGAATCTGCGTCGCGCGGCTGACCTCCTGTCGCGCGCCGTCGTGTTGACGCACCGATCGTGCGCGGGCGCGGCCTAAGCACCCTGATCGCGCCAACCTTCCCATAGTTCAAATCTGGCGGTGGCTCGCACGAGCCGCGTCGTAACCCGCTGACCAGGCGCAGCGTGCATGCATCGTACTGCCTGCGTCACGTCCGTCTCGAGCTTCAAACCCCAGGGGGAAATTCCAATGACTGCCAACCATGACAGGATCAAATTCGCCTATTGGGTGCCGAACGTCTCCGGCGGCCTGGTGATCAGCAAGATCGAACAGCGAACCGGATGGGATATCGATTACAACCGCCGCCTGGCGCAGATCGCGGAACAGGCCGGGTTCGATTATGCGCTGAGCCAGATCCGCTTTACTGCGGGCTATGGTGCCGAATTCCAGCATGAGCCGGTCGCCTTCAGCCACGCGCTGCTCGCGGCGACGACGAAGCTGAAGGTGATCGCGGCGCTGCTTCCCGGACCGTGGAATCCGGCGGTCGCGGCCAAGCAGATCGCAACCATCAGCCAGCTCTCCGAGGGGCGCGTCGCAGTCAACGTCGTCAGCGGCTGGTTCCGTGGCGAGTTCACCGCGATCGGCGAGCCCTGGCTCGATCACGACGAGCGCTACCGGCGCTCGGAAGAGTTCATCCGGGCGCTGCGCGGAATCTGGACGCAGGACAGTTTCAGCTTCCGCGGCGATTTCTATCGCTTCACGAATTACACGCTGAAGCCGAAGCCGGCCGAACCCTTGCCCGAGATCTTCCAGGGCGGCAACTCGCGCGCGGCGCGCGACATGGCGGCGCGGGTGTCGGACTGGTACTTCACCAATGGCAACTCGGTCGATGAGATCAAGAAGCAGGTCGACGACATCCAAGCCATGGCGAAGGCCAACAATCATTCCGTGAAGATCGGCGTCAACGCCTTTGCGATCGCGCGCGACAGCGAGGCGGAAGCGCGAACCGTCCTGAACGAGATCATCGCCAAGGCCGATCCGGAGGCCGTCAATGCCTTCGGCCATGAGGTCAAGAACGCCGGCAAGGCCTCGCCGGAAGGCCAGGGTAACTGGGCGCAGTCCAGCTTCGAGGATCTCGTTCAGTACAATGACGGCTTCAAGACCAATCTGATCGGCACGCCGGAGCAGATCGCCGAGCGCATCATCGCGCTCAAGGAGGTCGGCGTCGATCTCGTGCTGCTCGGCTTCCTGCATTTCCAGGAGGAGGTCGAGTATTTCGGCCGCCGCGTCATTCCGCTGGTCCGTGCACTGGAAGCGGACGCGCCGCTGCGCGTCCAGGCCGCCGAGTGATCCGGGAAGCATTGGCGTGACGATGATCGCAGCAAGCGTGGGCGTGCTTCCGCTGGATGGCGCACTTGTCGCGCCGGCGTTCTCTCCCCCCAAGGCCGGACGCGCCGGCACCGGGGAGCGGCTGCTTGCGCCGCGAGGGGATGACGCCGCACGGCCGGTGCTCGCGCTTGCGGACATCTCGCTCTCGTTCGGTTGCGTCGCCGCGCTGCACGACATCGCGCTCGAGGTCGCGCGGGGTGAGATCCGCGCGGTAATCGGCCCCAACGGAGCCGGCAAGAGTTCGCTGCTCAATGTCATCAGCGGGCTCTACCGGCCCGACCGGGGCCGGGTGTGGCTCGGCGAGCATTGCTTCGCCCATGTGCCGACGGCGCGGCTGGCGCAGCACGGCGTGGCGCGGACTTTCCAGAATCTCGCAGTATTCAAGGGCCTCTCGGTGCTCGACAACGTCCTGATGGGACTCGCGCACCGCGTCCGCGCCGGTTTCCTGCGCCAGCTCGCCGGCTCGCCTTTGGCGCGGCGGATCGAGGCGGAGAATCGTGCCGCCGCCGAAGATGTCATCGGCTTCCTTCACCTCACTGAGGTACGTGACCGCGCCGCCGGCACCTTGCCCTACGGACTGCAGAAGCGAGTCGAACTTGCACGCGCGCTGGTGGCGCGGCCGGCGCTGCTGCTGCTCGACGAGCCGTTCGCCGGTGTCTCGTTCGGCGAGAAGCACGAATTGGCCGCGCATGTGCGCAATGCGCGCGACAGCTATGGCGCCACCATCGTGCTGATCGAGCACGATATCGGCGTGGTCATGGGACTGTCCGATCGCGTCGCGGTGCTCGACTACGGCCGCAAGATTGCCGACGGGACGCCTGACCAGGTGAGGTCCGACCAGGCGGTGGTCGATGCCTATCTCGGCGTCGCGCATCCGGACGAAACGGAGCTCGTGCTCTGATGTTCGACTATCAATTCCTGATCGAAGTGCTGGTCGGCGGCCTGCTGTCGGGCGTGATGTATTCGTTGGTCGCGATCGGCTTCGTGGTGATCTACAAGACCTCCGGCGTGCTAAACTTCGCGCAAGGCGCGATGCTGCTATTCGCGGCGCTGACCTTCGTCAGCCTGGTCGAGCGCGGCATCGCCTTTCCGCTCGCGCTGCTGGCGACGCTGGCGATCATGGTCGCGCTCGGGGTCGCGATTGAGCGCGCGGTGTTGCGGCCGCTGGTCAACCAGCCGCCGATCACTTTGTTCATGGCAACGCTGGGGCTGTCCTATGTGATCGAGGGCGCGGCGCAGTTGCTGTGGGGCATCCAGGTCCACGGCCTCGACATCGGCATCAGCGACGTGCCGCTCGATATTGCCGGCGTCTTCATCAGCCGCTTCGACCTGTTCGCGGCGGCGGTTGCAGGCAGCCTGGTGACGCTGTTCGCGCTGTTCTTCCGCTACACCCGCACCGGGTTGTCGTTCCGCGCCGTCGCCGACGACCCGTTCGCGGCGCTGGCGGTCGGCCTGCGCCTGCCGCGGGTCTGGGCCATCGTGTGGACGGTCGCCGGGATCGTTGCACTGGTCGCCGGGCTGCTGTGGGGGGCGCGGCTCGGCGTGCAGTTTTCGCTGTCGCTGGTGGTGCTGAAGGCGCTGCCGGTACTCGTGCTCGGCGGCTTCGATTCGATCGCGGGTGCGATTGTCGGCGGGCTCCTGATCGGCGCGATCGAAAAGCTCGCCGAGGTCTATGTCGGGCCGCTGTTCGGCGGCGGCATCGAAGCCTGGGCCGCCTATGTCGTGGCGCTGGCATTCCTGCTGGTGCGGCCCTCCGGGCTGTTCGGGCAGAAGCTCGTCGAGAGGGTCTAAAACATGGCCGTCATCGCCTCAATGCCGCGTCGCAGCTTGCCTGTCCCCCAAACGATCGTGATCGGTGCCGCCGCCGTGATCGCATTCGGCGTGATCCCGCTGGCCGGCTCGGATTACCTGATGGACGCGGTGCTGACGCCGTTCCTCGCGCTGGCGCTCGCCGCGGTCGGGCTCAATGTTCTCACCGGTTATGCCGGGCAGGTCTCACTCGGCTCGGCGGCATTCCTCGCAGTCGGCGCCTATGCCGCCTACAATCTCCATCTCCGAATTCCCGAGTTGCCGCTGCTCCTCGATCTGGTGCTGGCCGGCCTCGTCGCGGCGACGATCGGCATCGTGTTCGGGCTGCCGAGCCTGCGGCTACGCGGGTTCTACCTCGCAGTTTCCACGCTCGCGGCGCAGTTCTTCGTGCAATGGGCGCTGACCAAGTTCGGCTGGTTCTCCAACGACAACCCGTCCGGCGTGATCGACGCGCCGGCGCTGACCATCGCCGGCTATTCATTCACCAGCGCCGCGGGCCGCTATCTGTTCTCGCTGGCCGTCGTGACGATGGCGACAGTCCTGACCTTACGGCTGCTGCAATCCCAGACCGGCCGCAACTTCATCGCCATCCGGGATCATGAGATCGCCGCGAAGGTCATCGGCGTGCCGCTGCTGCGGACCAAGCTGCTGGCGTTCGGCGTCTCCTCGTTTCTGATCGGAGTCGCCGGCGTGCTGTGGGCGTTTGCCTATCTACGCACGGTCGAGCCGGCCGGGTTCAATCTCGACCGCTCGTTCCAGATCCTCTTCATCATCATCATCGGCGGATTGGCATCGCTGCGCGGCGCGTTTCTCGGCGCGGCCTTTCTCGTGGTGTTCCCGCTGGTGCTGTCACGGCTTGGTGCGTCACTGCTCGGCGGAGTGTTCGATTCGGGCGTGCTCGAGATGAGCCAGCGCATCGTGATCGGCGCGCTGATCATCGCCTTCCTGATCGCCGAGCCGCGCGGTCTGATGGCGCTGTGGGACCGATTTCGCGCGGCGGTCCATCGGCGCGGAGCGGCAGCGACGTGAATTTTCCTGCAACTGATACATGAAGGAGTAGACGATGACGAGGTTACGGCACTTGAAGTTTGTTCTTGGCGTGGTCGGCGCCGTGAGCCTGCCGGGTGCGTCGGGAGCGAAGGCCGACGAGCAGTTCTTCCCGCTGCAAAGCTACCGGGTCGGTCCTTATGCGGCCGGCGGCACCGGGTTCTTCGGCGGCTTCATCGATTATCTCAACCTGATCAACATCCGCGACGGCGGCGTCAACGGCGTCAAGCTGACCTGGGACGAGGGTGAGACCCAGTACGAGGTCGAACGCGGCGTCGAGGTCTATGAGCGGTTGAAGAACCGGCCCGGCGTCGCCGCCTGGAATCCGCTGTCGGTCGGCATCGCCTACGCCATGATCGATCGCATCAGCAGGGACAAGGTGCCGCTGATCACCATCAACCACGGCCGCACCGATTCGACCGATGGCCGTGTGTTCCCCTACGTCTTCCCGTTGCTGCTCAATCCCTACAGCGAGACCTCGGGCATCGTGAACTACATCGCGAGCCGCGAAGGCGGCATCGACAAGCTGAAGGACAAAAAGATCGTCGTGCTCTATCACGGCTCGCCCTACGGCAAGGAGACCATCCCGATCTACAAGCTCCTTGCGGACAAGTACCACTTCAGCGTCGAGCAGATCGAGGTGCCGCATCCCGGCAACGAGCAGCAGTCGCAATGGCTCTCGATTCGCCGCGCCAAGCCCGACTATGTGGTGCTGCGCGGCTGGGGCGTGATGAATCCGGTGGCGCTGAAGACCGCGCAGAAGGTCGGCTTCCCGGCGGACCACATCATCGGCAACGTCTGGTCCAACTCGGAAGAGGACGTGATCCCGGCGGGCGATGCAGCCAAGGGCTACATCGCGATCACCACGCAGGCCTCCGGCGCCGAATATCCGGTGCTGCAGCAGGTGATCAAGACGGTCTATGGCGCCGGCAAGGGCAATCTTGACGATAAGAAGCGGATCGGCAGCGTCTATCACAACCTCGGCATTGTGAACGGCATCCTCAATGTGGAAGCGGTCAGGATCGCGCAGGCGAAGTTCGGCAAGCGCACCCTGACCGGCGACGAGGTACGCTGGGGCTTTGAGCATCTGCAGCTCAATCCGGCGCGCGTCGAGGCACTCGGCGCCAAGGGCCTGTTCCATTCGATTAATGTGACCTGGGACAATCACGAGGGCGACGGCCGCGTCACGTTCCAGCAGTGGGATGGCGCCAAGTGGAAGGTGGTCTCGGACTGGATCGCGCCGGACTGGGCGTCCCTGCGGCCGATCATCGAGAAATCCGCAGCCGCCTATGCCCAAGAGCACGGCATCAAGCCTCGCACCTCCGGCGACGATCCGGTGAGCCAGTAACCGTTCGCCCGGCTGCGGGAGCTCCGTGTCCTCCGCAGCCGGCAACCTCACGGGCCGAACCATGAGCGAGTTCCTGCTTTCAGTCGAAGGCTTGGCCGCGACCTACAATCATGCCATCCGCGCCGTCAGCGACGTGTCGCTTGTGGTGCGGCCGGGCGAGATCGTGGCGGTGCTCGGCGGCAACGGCGCCGGAAAATCTACCACGCTGCAGGCCGTCTCTGCGCTGCTGCCTGCCCGTCGCGGGCAGATGACTGCGGGCCGCATCGTGTTCGATGGCCGCGATCTTGCCGGCGCTTCGGCTGCGACGCTGGTGCGCCAGGGTATCGTGCCGGTGCTCGAGGGGCGGCATTGTTTCGCCTCCTTGACGGTGGAGGAAAACCTCGTCACCGGGGCGATCGGCCGCGATGCGACCCGCGCCGAAGCCGCGGATGACCTCGACCGCGTCTATGCGCTGTTTCCGCAGCTGAAGGAGCGGCGCCGTTCGCTGGCCGGGCTGACCTCCGGCGGCGAGCAGCAGATGACGGCGATCGGTCGTGCCCTGATGTCGCGTCCGCGGCTGCTGGTCCTGGATGAGCCGTCGATGGGCCTCGCGCCGCTCGTCGTCGAAGGGATCTTCCGCGCGCTCAAGCGTCTCAACGGCGAGCAGGGCCTGTCGATCCTGATCGCTGAGCAAAATGCAACGGTCGCGCTTCGCTTCGCTGACCACGCCGTCGTGCTTGAGAACGGCCGCAGCGTGCTCACTGGTGCGGCGGCCGAACTGCGGCAGCGCGGCGATATCAAGACACTTTATCTCGGCGGATCGTCGCAAGGCGATTCGGACGGGCAGCCGACGCAGGCTGTCGCTTGACATCAATCCGGACAGGAGAACGACCATGGTCCACGACAATCTCGCCCGCAAACTCGATGACGACGTCTACGCCCGGCTCGACGCTGCGATCGACGCCACCGTGAAGGTGAACGCCGACCGCAACGACAAGGAGAGCCGGTTTCCGCGCGAAAATCTCCGCGCGCTATCGGAGGCCGGCTGGACCGGCGTGCTGAACGAGCCGCAGTTCGGCGGGCTCGGCCTCGACCACGTCGATTTCGCTGAAGCCGCCTATCGCATCGGGCAGGCCGATGCCTCGACCGGGCTCGTCTATGTGATGCATGTCGGCGCTGCCCAGACCATCAACCTGTTCGGCAGCACCGACCAGAAGGAGCGCTGGCTGAAATCAAGCAATGGCGGCCTGCTCGGCACCTATTCGACCAGCGAGCGCGCCACCGGCGGGCACTGGTGGTACAATCTGTCCGAAGCCTCCCGCGACGGCGAGGACTATCTCGTCAACGCCGAGAAGTCGTTCACGACGAGCTCGGGCCAGGCCGACTATTACGTGGTGCAGACTCGCACGCCAAGTGCGAAAGACCAGACCGACATCGTGTTCTTCATCGTCGACGGCAAGTCGGCAGGCATCGAATCGCGGCCGTGGGATGCGCTCGGTGTGCGGGCCAATCATTCGGGGCCGATCCGCTACACCAATGTGCGGGTGCCGCAGCGCGACCGGCTCGGCGCCGAGGGGCAGGGCAAGGAGATCATCTATGACGGCGTATCGCCGGTCTATTTGATCGGGCTCGGTGCGGTCTGGGAGGGAGTGGCGCGAGGCGCGTTGAACGCTGCGGTCGCGCACACCACGAGCTTCGTGCACAAGGACAGGAACAAGAGCCTGTCGGACTACCAGGCGATCCGGCAGGAACTCGGCGCCGCCAAGGTGCTGGTCGAGACGCTGCGGCCCTGGCGCAATGAACTCGCTGCTCGGCTCGACGCGCTGTGGCGCGCCGACAAGCCGCAAAGCGAGATCTTGATTCCGCTGACCGAGTTCAAGGTGCACGCCGCCGAGGTCGCCAACAAGGTCGCGGCCACGGCGCTGACCGTGACCGGCGGCTATGGCTACCATCGCGGTCCGATCGAGCGCTCCTACCGCGACGCGCGCGCGGCGATCGCAATGGGTCCGTCGAACGTGATCGCGCGCGACTGGATCGGCAAGGCGCTGGTCGGACTGCCGCTGGAGCTGTTCTACGAAGGCGGCGAGTAATGGGTCGCTTGACAGGAGAAGTCACTGCTCCCGGCACCGCGATCGCAAGGCTGAGAGCTGTGGAACAGGAGGTCGGTGGTTCGAGCCCACCCAACTGTACCAGCGAAATCAATAACTTATTCCAGTCTTCGCTGGAAGGCAACGGCCACTAGCTACCAGATAGCTACCACGGCGACGGAAACGCGGTCTGGTTCTAAAAGCAGTCATTCTTAATCACGGGGTCACGAATTCCCTACCGTCGTACCCGCTGATCGCGGCGGCCTGTCAAGGTCAGCGTCCACCCGGTTCGCAATGCGCTATCGGCAGCGAGCCAAAGGCGTTCATGGAAAAGCAAGCCAAGCGAAAAAGATCGTGAGTTTCTTCGAGCGTCTAAAGACAGAAGCATGCGCTGAGTGGCGGGTCTCCGCAACAACTGCCCACGCACCGAGATATTCCACCTTCTCTTTGCCGAACGCTACGGCGTCGAAACGGTTGTCCCATCACTGCGGGCAGAAACAGCATGGCTATCACTCAAACATTCTGACATTCGCGATGAAGTCATTCGCCGCGAACCGTTAACACTTGTGGCTCACGGAGACCCAGGTTCGCTCCCGATCGATGTTCGAGAACGGCTTCTCCTTCAATACGCCACCAAACAAGCGGCGGCACAAATTTCTGACGAGCGCCTCGAGGCACGCGAGCTGTGGATGTTCGCTGACGAACAGCTTGCGCCGGCAGTTCAGAGAGCATGGCAACTCAATAAGCGCGACGACTGTCGCCTCGTTTTATTGCGGTTGATTCGAGAAGGCAGGATTAAAGCCGCTTCCTCATTAGCAAGATCGGTAGCTCTCAATAAGAGAGTTGGCCACACTCATCGGATCGTGGCAGCCCAAGCCGCTGAGGCCTGCGGCGACACAGCAACACTCATGGCCCTCGCAAAGGAGCTCGTCAAGAAACCCGAAGCCGCAAGTCCACCCTTGCGGCGTCGCTCCCGATGGTTCTCTACCCGCAGCATCTCTCGACCCGAGATTTGCTGAAGGTGATTGCCAAATCGCAGAAGCCGCGCGAGTATTCGGCAGATGGCTTTGGCTATCAGCTTCAGCGGCTTTACGAAAAGGCGCCGGATGCTGCTGCGCGTGCAACGCTCCTGGGTGGTCTCGCTGATCTTTGCCTTACCAAACCTTTTACAGATGACTTTCATAGGATTGCAAAGAACTTCGGCGATATCGCGAAGCATCTACATGATCTCGCTCGCAATGAAGCATTGGGCTTAAACACCAATCCTCTGCCAGCTTATCTTATCCGCTTATTGATGGTGGACGAACGCGCCGGCCGCGAGGGGGTCACCGGTGAAGCCAAGCCGCAGCTCTATGAGATCGTGCGCGACAATCGAGACGTAAATCGCGCCCTCTTTTGGGCCGATGTGGCTGAACACCGCGCGAATGCCGCGCACGGTCCAATCGTGCATTATTGGCAGATACAATTCCGCGGTAATGTGTCGCTCTGGAGGTTTTCCGAGGCGGATCTTCCCTGGCTGTATAACGATCTGACATCGCGGATCGCCATTGAAGACAAACAAATCGCGCTCAGCGGCATATTGGACATTCTTCATCATGCCGGGCGCCTGCCTTCAGAGGCTGCCACCATACGGGCCGCAATCGGGACGGAACTTGTGCTCCACGCCGCACTCCAAGCCGCCCCTACACCGCCTCCCGAAAGTCCTGCCATGCTCGCGCATCGCCTGAGACACGCGGAAAACGATCTTAAAGCGAAGGCGCAAAGCACGGCCGACAAGGAATCCTGGATCAAATTTCAGAATGGCCTTCTGAAAGATCCTACTCTGCTTTCCAAACCGTCAAACCTTACGTCATGGAAGGCAGGTATTTTTCGGTTGCACTTTGTAACGAATTGGCTTCGCAGGCGGACAGGTTCGGACACGCCAGGAGCCGCTGTCGAATGGCGGCTTTTAGAGGAAGGATTCAACCGAGCAGTCGCTGAAGCGTATCGCGATGGCATGAAGCGCCTGTGGCGAGCAGTCTCACCGGTCCGGCCAATCAGAAAGCCCGGCGGCCTTATCACGAAAAAGTCCGCATCCATTCTGGCCTTTGCCGGGGTAGGCGTCGAGGCTTCGGAGGATTCCGATTGGGCGCTTCGCCTCACCGATAAGGAGGCTGCTATTGCGGCGCGCCACGCCGGCCGTGCCGAAGAGGGATATCCGGATTGGTTCGACACCCTGACCATGGCTTGGCCCAAGGCTGTTCTGCCCATCCTTAAAGAGCAGATCGAACGCGAATGGGCGGCGCCTCCTGAATCTTCGACGACCTTCCTCTATCGCTACGGCGTCCCCATCTCTTCGATCCAGCAACCCGTGCAGGCGCTCATTGTCGCAGCGATCGTGAAGACTGAAGCCAAGACAATCGAAATTCTCCATACCGCGCTCAGGATCGTTCGCAATCTCAATCCTGATGTCACGCTGCGTGCACAGCTGCTCACGACCGCGAAGGGCCGGTTTCATTCGCATGTCAAAGCCAAGAATGACGATTTTGCACTCGCCTATCTGGCGCTTCTTCTGATGCTAGACCCTGACGCGGCCCTGCCGGTCTTGCAGCAATGGCTGAATGCGCCAATCCTCAAAGACGATCAGGAGGCGAGAGCTGAAAAAACCCTGGGCATGCTGTTCGACCGGCATGACCCACTGACTTCCGGCGCCCTTGCCATCGCTTCCACCAAATGTCTGGAAGCGTTGCTGCACCTCGCCTATAGCCACATCCGGCCGAAAGACGACCTCGTCCATCAGGGAACGTACTCACCCGGCCCGAGGGACAACGCGCAGGAAGCACGCAATGTTATCCTGTCAGTCCTTTTAGAGAGACCCGGAGCCGACGCTTACCAAGCGATGCAACGGCTGGCGGATGACCCAGTCTTCACCCTGCGCTCACATCGCTTCCGTGAATTGGCGCGTGGAAAAGCTGAGCGAGACGCCGAGTTTCCTGCATGGACCGCCGCCGAGGTGCTGACATTAGAACGTAACTCCACTGTCCCAGCCAAGACAGGCGCCGACTTGCTGCGCATCGTGCTTGGTGTGCTCGCAGACATTCAGCATAACCTAACCAGCGGTGACTTTAACTCACGCGCGCTTCTCGAACGCGCTAAGGACGAATATGAAGTACAGCCCTGGCTGGCAGAGCAAATGCTCACACGCGCCAAAGGCCGTTTCCATATAATTCGGGAAGGCGAAATCGCCCTCGGCGACAAGCCGGACATCTTTGTCGCCTCGACCGCATCCACATATCAAGTTGCAGTCGAGATCAAGCACGGTGGCAAGGGCTGGTCGGCACCCGATCTTGAGGATGCCCTACGTACCCAGCTCGCCGAAGATTACCTCAAGCCTGAGTACCGTCGCTATGGCGTTCTTGTCATCACCCATCATCGCGACCGGCGCTGGCAGCGTGCCGGTGACAATAAGAGAATAGAGTTTTCCGACCTGATCAAATGGCTTTCAGGTATCGCCGCAACGATCAAGCAAAACGCCGCTGGCCATATTACGGTCCAGTGCGTAGGGCTCAACGCGTGGAAAAGCGAGCCGAGCCCAGCACGCGCCGAACGCAAAGGAGAGGCACCGGCCAAACGCGGGATCACGAACCAGAAGGGCCGTAAGCCCTTACCCAACAAGTCATCCGCTAAAAAGCGAATGGCGTCGTCCACACGCAAGGCTAAGCGCCTGTATAAGACTGCGCGCAAGGGCTAAATCCATTTGCCCTCGTCCTGCTTGTTGGGCCTTAACGCGCGCCACATCAAGCTCGTAAGCTGTTGGAAGCGCGCAAGAAAAGACAGCTCTCGAACAAAGACCGAATCATGGGTATGCAAGAGAAATGTCTTTTGCCGTGAAAGGCTCCCAAGCCTCCCTCCCAGGTTTCTGTCCGATCGAAGCTGCCGTCGCCACGATGGCAGGTGCGGGCATTGAAGAACGTGGTGCCGTGTTCACACGGCGCGAAGTCGTTGATTTCATCCTCGATCTGGTCGGCTACACCGCCGACAAGCCGCTGCATGAAGCGCGTATCCTCGAGCGGTACAATATTCTGTGTCAGAAATTGACCAAAGAGAACTTGTACACCTCAGCGACCCTGCTTGCGTCGCCGAAGACGGCCGCCGAAACGGGTGAACACTGCGAGTTGTCTGAACTGACCGGCCTTAAGACCTTCGTGACCACCTTTGCCGGTCATATTGCCGCCGAGGCGGCGAGACAAGCCATGTAGTCTCAGTTGCCCGTGACGAGCTCAGCCAGTGGAAGTCTCGTAGCAGCGCTAAACTAATCGGTACCCTCGCATCGTCCTTACGACGTCATTTCAGGTCGATCGCGGCATCCGTTTATTGAATTCGGGTTCGCCGGGTAGGACTATCATTCTCGTCACCGGCTTTTCGTCTCGAACAAGAATAAGGATTTGGTGCTTAGTCTTGAAAGTCTGCCCCATACACTCACGCCTATCGCCGTTGCGATCCGTGAGAACAATGTCGCAGCTTGGAACCATCCGTTGTTTTGAGCCGCGCGGCACTAATCGGTTAAGAGGATGACTCTGGGTTATTGCGGATCCAAACGCTGCGGCGTCGTACATCCTGTTGAAGGTCTTGGAAACAATGATGCGCCTAACATCGGCGCGGTATCCGCTAGGGTCAAACGTCAACGTCGGCTCTAGCACGACTAAGCAACAGGCGCTTGGATTTGTTGTCACATACCGACGGAATGCTGCATAATTCGAACTGCCGAACTGCTTGGCAAGTGCGATGGCGGTTTTGACACCAAATTCGTGTTCATGCGCGTGCTGTGCAAACACATCGCCCTGGAACAATGCCTCCGAAGCAAAAACGTTCGCCTCGCGTTCGAATAGGTCCGTGATGTCGGGATCGAGCGTCTTCTCGCAGTCATGGATCAGCGAGTAGACCTTGCTCTGATGCGGCATGGTGCCGTGCCCCGCCTCATGTAGTTTGACGAACGGGATGCGCGGTACCGGTGTTTCCCTGTCAATAATAACAAGGCGATCATTCGCTTCAAACAATCCGAGCACTTTGCTCAGGGCCGATTTGATAGTAGCGACTCCTGCCTTGGCCGAATTCAAGAACCGGCGCATGAAGGTCTCATTCAGGACCTCGTCGTCGACCACGATGAGCTTTGCCGCCTCCATGATGGTATTGATTGGCGTGGGGAATACGCCAAGCGCTCCGGCGTCACGGAGGAGCCGATCGGCGTGCCGTTGAACGGTAGCAAGCTGCTCGGGGGTCAGGAACGAGTCATCAGGACGGGTCACGCGCGATGCTGCTTCCGAATAAAGGCCAAGTATTCGATCAGCGCACTCTCTTCCTCCGGTGTCAAATCCTTGACCGCAAAAGTCGCGGCGCGTGCTTGCCGCCGCCCCGACGCCTCCTCCGATGCCGCCGGCAGATAGCCAGCGCGCTCCATCAGGTCCTCATAGGAGGTGTTATAAATCCGCGACAGGACGTGCAGAATGTTCGGGGATGGTTTGGCGATCTTGTCATTCTCAAGCTGGCTCAAATATGCATTCGACACCTCCTTGTCCGAGGCCTCCTCGACTTGACGCAGCGAAAGACCCGTCGCTTCCCTCAATCGCGCCAGATGTTTTCCAAAGGTTAACTTTGGTGTGGACCGCTCTCTCTTTTCTGTCATACGTTTACCCGCATCTTATTGATTCATAGAATGAATCTACCGCGATCCGCTTGCTCTGTCAAGCGTCGCATAGCCACTGCTTGACAAACTTAGCACCGCTCCGTATATATAGCTCCCACCCCACGGGCGCACTTATGGAGAACAACATGCAGACGGATGGAGAAAATCTCGACCTGGAAAAGGCGGAGGCCGATCTCGACAAAGGCCTGAAAGACCTCAAGCAGGCCGAGCACGAGATCGAGGAAGCCAAGGAGGAGATCGACAAAGCCAAGAAGGAGCCCCTGGTTGAGTTCGAGGACGTTAATTCGCTCGACACCGCGACCTTCCATACGCCGTGGCACACCACACTGACGTCGGCTTGGGACGAGGCCGTCAATCTCCTTGAAGAGCCCCGCAAGCCGACGGATCGGTTGCAGAGCCATTCCGGCACTGACCTGACGCCGTACCTCGGTCTCACGTTGCGTGAGCTCATCGACAAGAAGATCGTGAAGGCACTCAAGTTCCAGATCGTCGGACCCACGGGCGGCGCCTATGTCGATCTTCGGTAAGGCACCGGTCCAGGATATCGCCCGCGGTCGCGATACCTTCGCCGACCATCTCCAGCGGGCGCTAAAAGGCCGAACACTTGATGATGTGGGCTGGGCCCAGCCGGATGATCTCACCCTGCTGGTCCCGCTCTTCGGCACGCGCGCGGATAATGGTAAGGACGCGTACATGCTGCGTCTTTACTTCGACCATTATCCGACCTGGCCGCCGAGCGCCGTATTCGTCAACCCGCTGACGTTGGAATACAAGCTGGCGGAAGATGCCAAGTGGGTGCCGACCGCGCCGGGCCATCCGGAAATCGCCTTTCACACAAACTATGCCTCCACGGAAAAGCAGCTCATATGCTGCTCGCTCACCCTCGAATTTTACAGAGTGAATCATGCCGTCGAGCAAAATCTCGTCTGGCAAGGCGACAAGCAAACATTCCTGGCGACCATCGCCGCCGTGAAACGCATCCTCATCCAGCCTTATTACCAGGGCCGGACGGCATGATGACTGTATCGCCTTCGCTCATTGTCTCTCCTGATACGATCCGGAGGACGTCAGCCGTGCTTTATTCCATGCGCAACATGGAGGCATGTTGCTTTTGGTTTGGCTTGCGGCCACCTGCGGGTGCCGCAACCGTCTCGGCCATCCTTGTCCCTCGCCAGCAAAACCACCGCGGCCATTACCATGTCGAAGCGGATGCCATGATTGAGATCGCCAATGCAGCGCGCGGTCGAGGTTGGAAAAATGTTGCGCAGGTTCATTCCCATCCTGGTCCCGAGGTTACCCATTCGGGCTACGACGACGAGATGGCGAACAGCCGACGCGCCCTTTCTCTCGTGTTTCCCAACTACGGCTATACGCCCGGCATGTGGCGCTTCCGTAGCTGGCTCAGCCGCCTTTGGCCGGTTGCCTTCCCAGAACAAATCGGCGTGCACGCCTTCCTGGATAGCCGATGGCGACGCTTGAGCCCGAACTCAATCGGTGCCGCACTATCCGTCACCGCAGGACCGTCTCCCGAACTGATCGATTTACGGCCATGAGCCGGAACATCGAAGATCTCGCTGACCGCCATTTCCGGCCGGACCCGCACGACATGCTTGCGGACCCATCCTCTGCGCGGCAGGCCCGCATTCTCGTCGCGATCAGCGATACAGCGGCTCATACTAAGTCCGGCCAGGACACGCTTTGGATGTTGACCAATTTGCTTTGTCGCCAGTTCAAGCTGGTGACAGCAATCGCATACGATATCCCCGCCGAGATCGCGATGCTTCCTCGCGTGGCGGCGTTCGGTGAAGCATCGACCCTACGCGAGACTGCGGCAAATTGTGTGCGCCTCGTCGCCGGCCAGCATGTTGATGTTGGCGCTTATGATGCCTCCTCAGAATTCGCCTACCCGATCGAAATCTTTATCGGCCAGCCTTCGAGCTCGTCGCGGGGATCGGTCCGAGTCGTGCTGTTCGCCGATGGCTGGCGTCTCTTTCTTGGTACCCGTTTTCCCGACGGCGCTTCCTGCACGTCCGATCTAACGTTGGGACCTTATCTTGGTGCCTGCTTCGCGGCCGGGGAAGTCTTCAAGCGCCTCCGAGGGTTGAAGGAAGGCAAGGGGCATCTCCTCGGCGAGGACCGAGAGATTTTCCTCTCGCTTTGGTCCTGCCGAAGCGCGGCTTCCTGGAAGCAACTCGACCCCGATCCAATCATGGCCTCGCTGGCGCTCCCCGCCTTCTATCTGGCAGGAGCCGGTGCCGTGGCACAAGCGTTAGCATTGGCTCTTGCTGGCATGCCGAATGTGGGGGGCTACGCGTCAGTCGCTGATCCAGATTCGCTCGATCTGTCAAACGACAATCGTTACGCGCTCGCGACACTTGAAGATGACCGTCAATCCAAAGCGCCACTGCTTGCACGTTTCCTGAATCACCGCGGTCTTGAGACCTTTCCCTTCCCTGGGACGTGGCAAGACTTCGTAGCGCGCAGCGGCCGCGAGCCAAGCCGTTCCGATCTTGACACGCTGGAACGGAAATATCTCTACCGCCTGCTGCTCTCGTGCGTAGACGACAACAGCGCACGTCACGCCATCCAAAATCTATGGCCCGATTTGATCATCGGAGGGAGCACCTACGGCCTGACGGCCAAGGCAATCATCTATGACATGAGTGGTGACCAGCTTTGCCTCAAATGCTTCAATCCGGTGATCGAGCGCAACGATCGCGTCCGCGAACGCATCGCGCAAGCACTCGCCATGAAGCCCGAAGACCAAGTTCGGTTCTTTGCTGAACTCAACATCGATCCGGTCAGCGCCACGGCCTATTTGCACAACCCCGGATGCGGCAAGCTATCGGAGCAAGACCTCGACCGGTTCGCCGCAGGCGAGCCCATGATGTCAGTTGGTTTCGTTTCGGTCGCGGCGGGCGTGTTGCTCGCGGGGCAGTTGCTGCATCTCCTCCACTCCGGCCGGTCGTCGCTCACCACTGATGGACCTATTCTGATCGCCAATTTCTACCGACCTGGTATTCGCCAATTGAATTCCCAGCCTGAGGCCGCGTGCGATTGCGCCGAACGCCGCCGAACTGATTGGTCCCGACTCTGGCCAGGCTGAAATCGTCGTCCGCGTCACCGGCGACCAGCAAGCCGCAGGCAACGCGGGCGCTCAATGAGCGCCCCAATCCCTGCCGGTGTAAACCGGCAGGGATTTTCTTGCGCGGCTAGGGAGTGAAGTCGCGTCGCGCGAGAACCCAGCGGATATTGCGCAGGGTCATAAGCGCATTCTGTTGTTCGATTGAGCCTTCCGGATGGTCCGGCAAGGCGTTTCTGATTTGCGCTGTCAATCGGCATTGGACTGGGACCCCCGATCGGCATCCAAAGGGCGCTCTGACGCAATTTTGGTGCGGTTGCGGTCACGTAGCGCCGATGAGGCGGGCCTGAAGCAGGTCGAGCTTGGCGCGTCCGTACATTTGACGCTTGACGAGCTTGAGCTTGGTAATTTGGCCCTCTGTCTGTCCGTTGGACAATGACGTCGTGATTGCGGCGTTGACGGCGGCCTTGTCCTTGGTGAGGCCGTTGGCGAAGGACGCGACGAGGCTTGCGCGTGCTCGCTCCAGCCAGGGGTCAAGGTCTGCGTGAGACTTCTTGCGGATCATTGTATGGAAGGCAGTAATGACCTCTCGAGCCTCCACCAGCGGAGGAACGCCATGCTCGATCGCCGCAATGGTGACGGTCTCGGACTTTGACAGCGTATCGCGGCCTGTAGTCATGAGCCGGGCGATGGTTCTGGCGGACGGTACGCGTTGTAAGCTTTTATCATCAGCCTCTTCGGCGCGTCGACGACGCGTCGCCCATTCTGCAACGACCCGTAATGAGCCCCTAAATCCCCGCACCTTGAGGCACCGCCACATGTCGGCACCGTTACGATGACCAGTAGCCCACCGCGCGTCGAGCCAAGGCAGATGGGGTTCAAGCGAACTCTCGCGACCCTGAATACATCGGATCGCTGACCGCGTAGCACCCGGCGGACGAGGCCTCGGCTATGTCCTGTGAGCCGTACGATCTCCTTGATGGAGACGCCTGCCCCAGCCTGCTTTAGGATCGCCGAGTTGGTGTCCTCACGCCGTAGATGGCCGTCATATTGGATGCGCTCGGCAGCTGTAAGCAGGTCGGGGTTTATGGTAGCGGAACCGACCGCGGTGCGGACCTGACGCATGGATTTGCGGACCGCATCGAGGAAGGCGTGACTGGCATTCTCCATGAGGTGCCACCGGTCAGCTACCTGCGTTGCATGCGGCAGTGCCTTGGTCGCGGCAAGAGCGTATCCGCCACCGCGGTCGCGCGCGACCACAGAAATTTGCGGCTGCTCTGCCAGCCAGGCCTGCGCCGTAGCCGGTTCTCTGTCGGGTAGGAGCGTGATCGGTCGTCGCCGCTCAAGGTCACAGATGATTGTTCCGTAGCGCTGATTGCGCCGCCGTGCCCAATCGTCGATGCCGATAACGTTCGGCGCGGCAAAGGCCGGACATCCGCGCCTTCGAACGACGCGAAGCAAGGTATCGTTGCTCACGGGCATCATCAGCCGGCGTGCAAAACTCGCTGCTGGCCGGCCACCCAAAGCAAAGCCAAGGTGATGAACGACAAAATCGAGCCGTGTCGTTCGCCGCGCCCACGGCGCCAAAATGCTATCATCGAAACGCTCGGTGAAAATACGTCGAGCGCACAGAGCAGCGTCGCATCGGAAGCGGCGCGCCACGACCATAAGCCGAACCGGTCGCCCAGCCAGTGGCAAATCCGCAAGACGTCGCTGATACCGGCTATGGATCCGCCCAGAACTGGCTCTGCATCCGGGACAAAGACCTGTCTCACCCGTGGGACGCACGGTGATTACGGTTGCCGCGCCCTCATAGATCGCGCTCTCCACGACAAACCCAGGAGGGACCAGGGCCGACGGACGTAGGGCTCGCTGCATAATGTTGATTCCCTTGTGAAACCAACGCGAGCCCGCGCTCGAACTTCATCAAAAGTGAGTCAGAGCCCTTATTCCATGCCGAAACACACCCTGGTGAGCTCGAATTGCCCCCCTCGCTTTTTTCGCGCTCAAAAATCGGCGAGAAAATCGAGGCGAAATTCGTCAGTTGTGTCAGTGGGATGTAAGATCGAGTCGTTCTCAAAACGAAATCGAGTCGTTCTTAAAGCGGAAATCGAGTCGTTCTCAAAGTGTCCGCACACACCCTTGTAACGCTGGTGGGCCCGGCAGGACTCGAACCTGCAACCAGACCGTTATGAGCGGCCGGCTCTCACCATTGAGCTACAGGCCCCCGCCGCGGGCAATCGCTGAAAGGCGGCCGGACGATCGTTTACAGGGTGGCCGGCATTCCGGCAATCTCATATCGTTTCGAACGAACTAGGGGTGTTGCACGCAGTCCGCGGTTAGCGACGCCATCGATGGCGCGCGCAGTGCATGCCGGCATTCATGTGGCGGCGCTGAGCTTCCGACTGCAGGGTCCAAGCTCAAGATTTTTGCCGCTTGCTCAGAAAAGCGCCTCTGTGCAAGACATTGGTTCCGGAAGCGCAGCAGAGGAACCGCACCGTGACAGCCACTCTTGACGGCGAAATTCGCGGCGGACGCCATCACATGCAGGTCCGGGTCTATTTTGAAGATACAGATTCCGGCCAAATTGTTTATCATGCAAATTTTTTGCGGTTCATGGAGCGCGGCAGAACGAATTACTTGCGCCTGCTCGGAACCAATCAGCAAGCGCTGCTCGAAGAAGCTCGGAACGATGCGCCCGGCTTTGCCTTCGTCGTCCGTTCGATGACAATCGATTTTCTAAAGCCGGCGGTCTTGGACGACGTCCTTGACGTCGTCACGCTCCCACAAGAGGTGAGGGGCGCGTCAATTGACTTGCTACAGGAGTGCAGGCGCGGAAGCGATCTCCTAGTTATGGCGCGTGTGCGTGTGGCGTTTGTCGCAGGCGGAAGAGCGCAGCGCATTCCCAAGACGCTGCGGCTTGCTATGGAAGCGCATAGATAAAATCTGCTCCTCGTTCACGCCCTGATCGTCCATCGACCCATACGATGAGGGCTCCCGCTTTATCCTATAGCGACCGAGCCTACTCCACAGCCCTACTGCATGCCCGTCTGCTTACGGCCCGAATGCACCACGATGCAGTCACTTAAGCACTGCGATCAACTGAGTCACAAGCTTTTCGCGATCTGCGGCACGCAGCTTATCAAGATTGATCTGCTTCCATCGGACTGCGGGAAGCTCTGCCGCTCCATCGACGCCCAACAGAGCCCAATCTGGCTTCCCGAGCTTGAATCCGATCAGAAATTCCCGATGCTCCTTCGGCATCTTTCCAGATACCTCGGCGATCAAGTCCTCCCGGGCCTTCAATAGCTCATTTAGCGAGACTGGATCTGAGGTCATACCCTCGAAGCCGTGCTCGAATTCTTGGCGGATATGGCCGCATCTTTCTACTGTCTGATCCGCTTGGGGGTCGATTAATTCTGCGTCACAGGTGCCAACATGGCATTTGCGATCCGCTAGACAGAGCCGGGCCAAGCCGGACCTCGGGCCAGCACCCGCTGGCTCTTCCCACACGCGTGGACAGCCGCCTAGTCAGCTAAACTCTGCCATAGTCCTGGTTGCACGAACGCGTTCATAGATCCGCGAATTCGGCTGTCAATCGGCGTCCGAAATTGCATTTCGATCTCAACCAAGGCCTATCACGTCGCGCTGTTCGATCTCGAAGCTAACTCTTGCCTCCATGATTGGGCCACGATCATCGCGAACTTCAACTGCCATGCGATGCTGCGGCCCGCCTCCGCCCCATCCGCGGGTTATCTCCGAGAGCGCAGCGGTCGCCTCCTGCCTTGCAGACTCGATGTCCGGCAGCTCTACCCCTTCATCGTCACGGATGAATTGTCTGCCATCGCGAAGATCAAAATAGTATCTCTTCATAGCAACCGACTGGTGAGGCGACCATCGAACAACTCCTGCAGTTCCAGATGATCTGCCTGCGCCCTTGGGGTTCTGCTGCATGGTCCAGCTCCAATCATTTCCTCCGGCGCGCAATAAGGCAGCCAGTATGTTGGCTTTAGATCAAGACAAAGGTGAGGAGGCTCGAGTAAAGCAGCGCGATGCCAGCCGCAGTCAGTGCCAGGAGACTTCCCGAGACAAGGTCGTGATTGGAAATGCATAACGCCCTCGGTTACATCACAGAATGAGAGCAGCAACTCGCTGCCGTCGTAGCTAGATCGGCCAACGCGCAGATTACTATTTGAATCGAGCGCACTATTCCGGCTGTTACCATGAGTAAATGCATTTTTTCAGCGCGATCACTGGGGCCACTCGCCGCCTTGCGGCGAAGAAGCCGCTAAGGATTGGACATCTCCGGCATTACGGGGGGTCAGGCGGCGCGATCGAGCAACTTTTTGGCGTTGCCCTCTAAAGGGAATCAGAGTGCGTTAATTAGGTACAGACCCTAATTCGAGGCGTGCGCCCTAGCAGAAATACGGCGTATCACGCCGGTCAAACGCCGCTAAACGTCCTGATTGCAATGTTAGCGTCCCTCGCCGATCGGCTGGGGGAACAAGTATGGTTAAGGCATTTCGCAATACCGCCATAGCATTCACTTTTGTCGTAGTCGCCGGCAGCAACATAATTTGGAATTTACTGGATGACTACGTCGCCTGCTGCCTTGCAGTAGCCGCTTCAGTCACCGCCGGCTTTTGCGTAGAGCGCGCCTTCATCAATCGGTCCCATCGCGAAATGATCCGTCGCCACGGCGCGGACTGGCAGGCTGGTAGCGAGCAAGCGGATTTGTGATCTCTGTTGGTCTGATCGTTCCGCTTGGTCTGGCGGTCGGCAGGTCAGCCCGGCTCGGCAATCTGCTGAATCCGCTCTGAGACACTCGGGCCGCTCGCCTCGGAGAGTGACGGTGCACAAGACGACCGAGTTCAAGAATGGCGAGATCGACGGCTGCATGGAGGCGCTGCATCTGTGCGAAGCGGTCGATCTCGTGCAGGTTGTGGAAGACGTCGGCTGGAGAGGTGTTCGCATCGATCGTGACCTCCAAAGCGGCAAAGGCAAGCCGACGGGTTATCCGGTCGATCGCGGCACCCTGATCCCGCTCGGAGACTGCGAGTGCCTGCAATGGATGCACGGCGACGTAAAAGGCGTCGCGGAGCGCCCGTACTACCAAGGCGGCCGCAGCACGCCTCGTCCGATCCGATTGGTCCGTCATGCCGGGCACGGGCCGTGGGACGAAACCGCACGGTCGGCTCTTGCGCTCGCAAAGATGGATTGGAACAACGACGCGCTGTACGACATGCTGCCGGTGACCATGGCGTACGCAAAAACGCTCGCGCGCGTTGTCAAACGAATGGACGGATTAGGCTCCGCCCCCTACCAATTTCGCTTCTTCATGTGACGTCGACGGGCCCACCGCGAGCCAAATGACGATCCAAGTCAATTAGTTCCCAATGTGCAACAAGTGGCTCTCCCTGTGACAGCCTCTCTCGATTGCAAAATTCGCGACGGTCGCCATGTACGTCCGCGTCTATCTCGAAGATACGGATGCCGGTCAGATTGTTATCACGCCAATTTTTGCGTTTCATGGAACGCGGCAGAACAAATTACTTGCGTCTGCTCGGAACGAATCAGCAGGAGCTCCTTAAGGAGGCACGGGAAGATGCGCCGGGCTTTGCTTTCGTTGTCAGTTCGATGGAAATCGACTTTTGAAGCTGGCAGTGTTGGACGACCTGATTGAGCTGGTCACGATTCCAGACGAGGTGAGAGGGGCATCGATTACCCTATTGCAGGAATGCGGACGCGGAGACGATCTTTTGGTAAGAGCCTGGGTACGTGTGGCATTTATCTCGGGTAGAAAGGCGCAGCGCATTCCCACGTCCCTGGGGCTCGCTATGGCAGAGCATAAGCAAATATAGCTCTCGTCACGCTGTAGCTTTCCAACGCCCCAATGGAATCAAGTGGTTAGCCTCCTGCTGTTGCGATATCGTCAAATCAGAGTTCTGTCGCCGGGCTTGATTTGAGCGCCGGAAGGATGGCGAGCAGCAGGCCGGCAAGCGGTCTCGAACCGACGTCCGGTCTTTGGGGTGCTGACGACGGTGCCTCGATCAGGCACACCGCTCGGCGAGCGGCGCAAAAGGGGGAGCATGAACAGGCGATTGGCCGCTCGCGCCGCGGGCGGACCACGAGAATCCACGCGCTGAGCGACCCTGATTGCAGACCTTCTGCATTTCGTCTCATCCGGGCCAGGACGCCGATATTGCCGCGGCGCCGGCCCTCTTGGAACTCGCGCCGCCCATGTCTGCCCTCATTGGCGACAAAGGCCACGATGGCGACGGCTTTCGCGCCGAAATAGTCGATCGCGGCGCCAAACCCGTTACCCCAACCAAATCCAACAGGGTGACCCTCCACAGCTTCAGCAAGCGCGTCTACAAGGGCCGCAACGTCATGGAGCGCTGCTTCCGCAGGCTCAAAGATTTCAGGCGTGTCGCAACTCGCTACGACAAACTTGGCGGGAATTTCTTGAATGCCGTCTACCTCGCCGGCATTGTGGCCTATTGGATCAATTGAGTCTGGTCCCTAGCAACTATCGTTTTCGGTAGGTTTCTGGAGCTTGGGTAATCGGCTACGTTCGCTCACAAGACGGATACTATTTGAATTCTCGGAAGACCAGCCCGATCGTTAATCCTAGCGATGGCTCGCCGGCAGCGGTGAGGGCCGCCCGGAAGCCGAAAGCGTGATGGCACTCAGGATGCATCTACTTATTCAAGCATTGGCGCGGCGGTTCGACGCTCTTGCTTATTGACGAGGAGAACATGATGAGATCTTCCACACACGCACTCGTACGTTTACAGCAGTTTTTGTGACCCCCTCGCTTCTTCAGTTCACTTATTCCCTTCCTATCGTCGATGACCACGGCGCGGACCGCAAAGAAAGCACGAGTGAATGTCCCCCGAACTGCTCTACCTGTCGAACGCTGATATCCAAGTTCTGCAAATCTCTCCTCGTGAGGCGCGAGAGGCGGTCCTTGCTGGCTTTCGCGACAACGCGGCTGGCGGTAACATTGGTTTGCCAAAATCAACCATCACCATCGGTCCGAGTTCCTGGTTCAGCTCGATGAATGCGGCATCTAAGACTAACAGCCTGGCGACAACGAAATGGGTTGCGGCTATTCCAGTCGACGGGAATCCCGAGAGATCGACAGTTAACGGCTTAATCTGTGTGAGCGATTACAAGACGGGCGTGCCCGTCGCCGTTCTCGACGGGAACTCCATCACGTTGATGAGGACAGCTGCGACATCTGCGGCCGCAGCCTCCTATCTCGCGCCTGAGACACCCGCAAGTATTGGCTTAGTCGGCTGCGGTTTGCAGGCGCTTAGCCACATTGAGGCGTTTGTCGATTTGTTTCCGTCGCTCCGCAAAATCCATCTCTTGAGCCAAAGCGTCCGCTCTGCTGCGAGGGCTGCCACTGCAGCATCTGAAAAGCAGCTCGATCCAATCATTACCACCGATCCTGATGCCTTGTTGAGTGAAAGCGATGTCGTGATCACGATGGTTCCAAGTTCGCCGGGATTGAAATCGTTTCTGGACGCTCGACTTCTGCCAGTGTCGTGCTTCGTTTCGGCTGTAGATGGGGGAAGAAGTTGGCGCCCGGAAACACTTACTGCTTTCAACATATTTGTCACAGATGCATTGGAGCAATCCTCGGCACCGGTGGATGCCTCAGACCGTTACGTTAACTCGATAAGATTTCAGGATGACCTTGTGCATCTTGCTTGTCGTTCATCGCAGCGTGTTGTTGCCTCGAGCAAGGCCTTCTTTGGTTTCCGAGGTTTCGCTATCGCAGACCTGGCACTTGCGGAATTGGCGCTTCGGAAGGCCCGAGCTATGGGAATTGGAAGAAGTCTGCCGCGATGAGAGGAGTGGTGAGAATGTCATTTCACCAAAGCGCGGGCCAACTTCGCGGTTCTTGAAGCTGCGCTGCCAAAAAGGGGTGAAGATTCTTATCGAGGTGGCAGTGCTCATCCGCTGCATGCCGCAGCCCGGAGCTGCCAAGTTTTTCAGGTCTCAAGGGAAACGCATCGATCATGAGATTGGCTTGACTCAACGAAGCTAGATCAGCGTTTCCTTGGTTCGAATCATACAGGCGGCCTCGGCGAGTCTCTAGGAGCGGGTATGGACGACGGGATAGTGATGGACGTCGTCGATGCCAGCCATGGTCGCCTCATTTAAGTTCTGGCATTGATGTCACCCGGATAAGGTGCAGAATGGAATGGGCGAACTTGAACAAGCCCTCGATGAGGTTGAGCCAGGAGCCGTGCTTGGGCGCGAAGGTAAGCTCGAGACCGCCCGCCGGTCGCGTGTCGAGCCAGGCCTGGTTTCTCTCGAGACGTGCGCAGTGAAGTCTCGATGAACTCTCGGCTGCGGGCCTAAATCGGGGGCGGTCGCCGTCGATCGATCCTTGACTGAGACCGAGTCGACGGCGATCGCCTTCACCTGCGCTCCCGGACGCAGAGTGGTCCCGGGACTCAAGCTGCTCGAGGGCTATCGCGGAATCGTGCAATCCGTTGGCTATGCGGCCAACGAGAAGATTGCCGCCGTCCCGGGAGACGCCATCACCCGAGGCTTGTGCTGACGCATCTGCGCCGCCAGCTCCTCGATATGGTCAAGGGGCGGGATGCGCTAATCGCGAGCGAGGAGTTGGAAGCTGCGCGCTGTTCGATGGAGAAGATAATCCAGAGCGTGATCGCCGATGACTGATGCCGCGTGCGCCGGGACAGGAGTAAGCAACGGTCCGTATCGCTCAAAGCAGGTCGCGCAGCAGCTCGCGCGCGTGTCTGCCAAAGTGAAGATCGCCGACAATATCCGTCGGATCTGAACCAGTGGAATGTCCTTACCCGATTCGCTGGACGATGACCTCATCGAGCTCGGTACCAAGCTAGTCGAGCGTGGCATCCACGCATCGTGCTCAATCGCAAGAACGTACTCTTCGCCGGCCACGATCACGAAGCGGGAAACTCGGCCTGTATCGCCCCGCTTATCGAGACCTGCAAGCTAACGTGCGTCGATCCGCAAGCTCACGTTAATGAGCGCGTCAACTCTGGCCCGCGGCTCGCATCGACCAGCTCAGCCATGGGTTTAGGCGGCTGAGCATTCCAGGAAACTCGAGGCCTGATGCCCCTCCGAGGAAAATCAAGCGGCGCGGGTTCCGTCAAGGTCTTCGCGACACG
>NZ_JBHLEV010000013.1:0-182203 GCF_042263385.1 Bradyrhizobium tunisiense | reverse complement strand
GCGCGTCCAGGACGTGTTCATGCCCGAGCGCGTCACCCGCGTGCCCTTGTCCTCGCGCGAGATCGCCGGCGTCCTCAATCTGCGCGGCCGCATCGTCACCGTGGTCGACATGCGCGCCCGTCTCGGCCTGCCGCAGCCCGAGGACGGCAAGGTGCCGATGGCGGTCGGCGTCGATCTGCGCGGCGAATCCTACGGCCTGCTCATCGACCAGATCGGCGAGGTGCTGCGCCTGCCCGAGGCCGGCATGGAAGAGAACCCCGTCAACCTCGATCCCCGCATGGCCAAGCTCGCCGGCGGCGTCCACCGCCTCGACGGACAGCTCATGGTCGTCCTCGACGTCGATCGCGTCCTCGAGCTCGCGCCCGAGATGATGGCGGCCTGATACGGCGGCCTCGCCGCCGACGTGCCTGCAATTGGAAGTTCCCCCGCAAGGGGGAGGAAGCAGAGGTTCACATGCGAACTTGTCTCGTCGTTGATGATTCCAGCGTCATCCGCAAGGTTGCGCGCCGGATCCTGGAGGGCCTCGACTTCCAGATCCTCGAAGCCGAGGACGGTGAGAAGGCGCTGGAAGCCTGCAAGCGCGGCTTGCCCGATGCGGTGTTGCTCGACTGGAACATGCCCGTGATGGACGGCTACGAGTTCCTCGGCCATCTCAGGCGCATGCCCGGCGGTGACCAGCCCAAGGTCGTGTTCTGCACCACCGAGAACGATGTCGCGCATATCGCGCGCGCGCTGCATGCCGGCGCCAACGAGTACATCATGAAGCCGTTCGACAAGGACATCGTGACGGCGAAATTCCAGGAAGTCGGCCTTATCTGAGCGATCGGCCGGAGGCCGAACGAATCCTTCGGCGCCTGTTTTCAACTGTTTCCTTTCAGTCTGAGTTGGTGAGTAATGAGTGTTGCGTTCGCAGGCAATTCGACCACGACCGGCTCGCGCGAGGCGGGGCCGCTGCGGGTGATGATCGTCGACGATTCCGTCGTCATTCGCGGTCTGATCTCGCGCTGGGTCGGCGCCGAGCACGACATGGAAGTGGCGGCTTCGCTGCGCACCGGGCTCGAAGCGGTCAACCAGATCGAACGCATCAATCCTGACGTTGCCGTGCTCGACATCGAAATGCCCGAGCTCGACGGCATCTCGGCGCTGCCGCAGCTCCTGGCAAAGAAGCGCGATTTGATCATCATCATGGCCTCGACGCTGACCCGCCGCAACGCGGAGATCAGCTTCAAGGCGCTGTCGCTCGGCGCGGCCGATTATATTCCGAAGCCGGAATCGACGCGCGAGGCGTCGGCCGCGGACATCTTCCACCACGATTTGATCCAGAAGATCCGCCATCTCGGCGCGCGGCTGCGCAGGAAATCCGCGGTTGCAAGTCCGCCGCTGGCGCCTGCGAGCCCGGCTCCGGCCCCACGCAGTCCTGTCGCGCGGCCCGCCGCGCCCGCTCCGGCCGTGCCTGCTGCGTCGTCAGGGGCGCTCACCATGCGCCCGTTCTCCAATCAGGCACCCAAGGTGCTGCTGATCGGCTCCTCGACCGGCGGTCCGCAGGCGCTGATGTCGCTCGTCACCGAGCTCGGCCCGGTCATCGACCGCGTCCCGGTGCTGATCACCCAGCACATGCCGCCGACCTTCACGACCATTCTCGCCGAGCACCTGGCACGTTCGAGCCGCAAGCCCGCGGCCGAAGCCGTCGACGGCGAGCCGGTGAAGCCGGGACGGATTTATCTCGCGCCCGGCGGCAAGCACATGCGCGTCGCACGCAGCGGCGCGGACACCGTGATCGCGCTCGACGACGGCCCCGCCGTCAACTTCTGCAAGCCCGCAGTCGATCCGCTCTTCACCTCCGCGATCGACATCTGGCACGGCAGCATCCTCTCCGTGATCCTGACTGGCATGGGCTCGGACGGCATGCGCGGTGGCAAGGACATCGTTGCCGCCGGCGGCAGCGTCATCGCGCAGGACGAAGCCTCCAGCGTGGTCTGGGGCATGCCGGGCGCGGCGGCCAATGCCGGTATCTGCGCGGCGATCCTGCCGCTCAACCAGATCGGCGCCAAGGTCAACCGCCTGTTCGCGGGAGACCGCTCGTGACGCCGACCGACTACGACTATCTGCGCAAGTTCCTGAAAGAGCGCTCTGGCCTCGATCTGTCGCCCGACAAGCAATATCTGGTCGAAAGCCGACTCCTGCCGCTCGCGCGCAAGGCGAGCCTTCCCGGTATTCCCGATCTCGTGCTGAAGATCAGGAACGGCGACGGCCGGCTTGCCACCGACGTGGTCGAAGCGATGACCACCAACGAGACCTTCTTCTACCGCGACAAGATCCCGTTCGATCATTTGCGCGACACCATCCTGCCGGGCCTGATCAAGGCGCGCGCGGCGCGCAAGAGCTTGCGCATCTGGTCGGCGGCGTCCTCGACCGGGCAGGAGCCCTATTCGATCGCGATGTGCGTGAAGGAGATGGGCGCGGCCCTCGCCGGCTGGCGCATCGAGATCGTCGCCACCGACCTGTCGCAGGAGGTGCTGGAGAAGTCGAAGGCCGGCATCTACAGCCAGTTCGAGGTGCAGCGCGGCCTGCCGATCCAGCACCTGATGAAGTATTTCGCGCAGGTCGGCGAAGTCTGGCAGCTCAATGCCGACATTCGCGCGATGGTGCAGTTCCGCCAGCTCAATCTGTTGCAGGACTTCTCCCATCTCGGCACCTTCGACGTGATCTTCTGCCGCAACGTGCTGATCTATTTCGACCAGGATACCAAGGCGGTGATCTTCGAGCGGATGGCGAAGGGCCTGGAGGCCGACGGCACGCTGCTGCTCGGCGCGGCCGAATCCGTGGTCGGCATCACCGATGCGTTCCGACCCATCGCCGATCGCCGCGGTCTGTACCAGCTCAACCCCGCGCGCTCCGGCCGCCCCATGGGCGGCTTGATGCCGCCGTCTTTGAAGATCGCCGCGGCCAAGTGAAATGCTTCCGTCATTACGGGCTCGCTCGCTTCGCGAGCGTCCCGGAATGACAAGCCTCACAAAATCGCATGCGGCAGAAACCGCGAGCGGTTGCCCGTGATCGGGCTCTCGTCCTCGCGGATCGACAATCCGCACGGCTCGTGGTTCACCAGCCAGCTTCCAATCACCGGATAGAAGCCCGAAAAATTCGGCAGCGGTGCCAGCGCCTGCCGCAGGAAACCTTCGGCGCCGTAGGGGCCTGCCTGCTCGTCGAGCGGCATGCCGCCGGACACGATCGTGACGTTGGCGCCTTCGCGCGACAGCAGCGGCTTGCGCACATAGGACGTGCCGAGCTCGGCGGCGCGCGGATCGTCCTCGAAGAAGGCCGGCAGCAGATGGGGATGGTTCGGAAACATCTCCCACAGCAGCGGCAAAATGCCTTTGTTGGAGAGCACCGCCTTCCACGGCGGCTCGATCCAGCGCGTCGGCGCGTCCTTGAGCTTGGCGCCGAAGGCGTCGTGGAACATCCATTCCCAGGGATAGAGCTTGAAGGCGAGCGCGATGTCGCCATCGTCGAGATCGACGAAACAGCCGGGCTCATCGCGCCAGCCGACCTGTTCGATGTCGAGCAGCCTGGTGGAGAGCCCGGCCTGGCGCGCGGTGTCTTCGAGATAAGCGAGCGTGCCGGCGTCCTCCTGATTGCCGATGATGCCGGTGAGATGGACGGGGCGGCCGCCGGCAACCTCCTTCCATGCCGCGATCAGCCGCTCATGGATGGAGTTGAACTGATCGGCACGCGAGGGGATGACGCGGCGTTCGATCGCCTGTTCGAGCCAGGTCCATTGGAAGACGGCCGCCTCGAACAGCGAGGTCGGCGTATCCGCGTTATATTCGAGCAGCTTTGCCGGACCTTTGCCATCGTAACTGAGATCGAGCCGGCCATAGAGACTGCGGTCGTCGCGCTTCCAGCTCTCGGCGATTAGGCTCCAGAACGCTTCCGGAATCTGCAAGCGGCGCAGGTGGCGCTCGTCACTGACGACGCGGCCGGCAAGCTCCAGGCACATCGCCTCGATCTCGCCGGTCGGTGTCTCGATGCCGCGCTCGATCTCCTCGAGCGTGAAGCCGTAATAGGCGCGTTCGTCCCAATAGCGTTCGCCGTCGATGGTGTGGAAGACGAAGCCGCATTGCGCCGCGGTCTCTCGCCAGTCGTCGCGCTCGAGGCAGGTGATGCGCTGCATGGTCAGCCGCCGCCCGAGAAGCCATGGCCGAACGAGCCGAAGCCGCCGCGGCTCACGCTGCTGTGGCCGGAATCGGACGACGTTGCCGACGAGGAATGGGACGAAGAATCGCTGCTGAAGAAGCTCGATCGCGACGACCAGCGCGAACTGCTGCCGCCTGACGAACTGCTGCTGCTGCTGCTGCTCGTGCAGGTCGTGGTCGTCTGCCCCGGCAGTGCGCCCGGCGTGGGCTCGCAAGTCTGCCGCGGCATCAGGGTGTAGGCGGTGGTGCCGACCGCGAGCGTGCCCATCACCAGCAGGGCGACATGGCCGGATCGCTTCACCGGCGGACGCGAAGCCGGCGGCTCAGCCACCAGCCGGCGCTTGCCGAACTCCTTCTTGGTCGGTTTGTCGGCCATCTCAGTAGATCATGCTGGCGGCGTTGAGCAGCCCGGCGGCGAGCGAGGACAGGCCGAGCCAGATTGCCGGCGCAAGCTCGCCGGCGGCGATCCGTGCCGACAGGTTCGGCACCGGCACGCGCACCAGGAAGAACACGATGACTTGCACGACCAGCGCGATCGTCGCCCAGATCAGGCAATCCAGCACGTTGGCCGAATGGGCGATCGCGCTGACCAGCGGGGCCACGAAGCCGAGCAGGCTCAGCCCGAGCGCAATCGCCGCGGCCGGCTCGTTGTCACGGATGAGCTGGAATTCGTTATGCGCGGTGATGCGGGTATAGACGAACAAATAGGCCACGACCGCGATCAGCCCGGTGCAGAAATAGACCAGGAAGGCAGGCAGGCCGGCGAGTGATTGCAGGATCATCGTTCCCCCATCGTGCAGCGACCATTCGTCGGCGGGGGAAGGATAGCGGTTCAAATATTAGAGAGGGATGAAGTCGCACCAGCGCGGCCGCCGCGCCTGACACTTGGCCAGGGGCAGTCGCATGGAGCGGTACAATTCGGGGCAGAAGACATCCCCAAAAAACAAAACCCCGCCATTTGCGGCGGGGTCCAGGCTGGGAGGAGCGAGCCTGACAAGGCTCGCGACGTAAACCCAGGATCAGGCGGGAATGCGCTCTTCGTGCTCGTGCGGCTCGCGCAGCACGTAGCCGCGGCCCCACACGGTCTCGATGAAGTTGCGGCCTTCGGAGGCATTGGCGAGCTTCTTGCGGAGCTTGCAGATGAAGACGTCGATGATCTTCAGCTCGGGCTCGTCCATGCCGCCATAGAGGTGGTTGAGGAACATTTCCTTGGTGAGGGTCGTGCCTTTGCGGAGCGAGAGCAGCTCCAGCATCTGATATTCCTTGCCGGTCAGATGCACGCGCTGGCCGCCGACTTCCACCGTCTTGGTGTCGAGGTTGACGACGAGGTCGCCGGTCTGGATGACCGACTGGGCGTGACCCTTGGAGCGGCGCACGATCGCGTGGATGCGGGCAACCAGCTCGTCCTTGTGGAAGGGCTTGGTCATGTAGTCGTCGGCGCCGACGCCGAGACCCTTGACCTTGTCCTCGATGCCGGCGAGGCCGGAGAGGATCAGGATCGGTGTCTTGATCTTGGAGACCCGAAGCTGCTTGAGCACGTCGTAGCCGGACATGTCGGGCAGGTTGAGGTCGAGAAGGATAATGTCGTAATCGTATAATTTACCGAGATCGACGCCTTCTTCCCCCAAATCGGTCGTGTAGACGTTGAAGCTCTCAGACTTCAACATCAGCTCGATCGACTGCGCGACGGCGCTGTCATCTTCAATCAGCAAAACGCGCATGCCAGTTCCCCATAGTCGCCGCTCCTGGGCGTCAGGTCGGCCGCATTCGCGGCACTCAACAAAACGCCTTTGAACAACTGATTCGGATCCTGACAACAGATGGTTAACAAACTCTGATTCTGGAACGCAAGTCCCCCCGGTGCAATTTTTGTCGAATCGCCCTAAGGTCTTGCGCGTGAAGCAGCTTTCGTCACCCAGCTCCGTTCAAGTTCCACTTTAAGAGACGGGCCTAACCGACTCCCGCGACTCAGCCTTCTTCTGAAGGGGAGTCACGCTCAGTCACAAAGACAGTGACGCAATGATTAATGATGCGGGTAAACACGAAGTTAAGCTCCGTTCAGAAATATGGCGAAACTTAAGGTTTTCACCGTGAAGTCCCGGATGTCCAAGCCGCGCACCTTAATGAGGGCCCCCCGATGAAGGCTTTGGCCGAGCAGATCGGCGACATCGACGGCATCAATATTTACGGACGCGTGGTCGGCGTGCGCGGCCTGATGGTCGAGGTGGCCGGTCCCATTCACGCGATGTCGGTCGGCGCGCGGCTCGTGATCGAGACCGGCGCCAACCGCAGCATTCCTTGCGAGGTGATCGGCTTCTCCGGCAACAACGCTGTCGTGATGCCGTTCGCCGGCCTCGACGGCGTGCGCCGCGGCTGCAAGGCCGTCATCGCCAATGCCGCCAACCAGGTGCGGCCGTCAGCGGCCTGGCTCGGCCGCGTCATCAATGCGCTGGGCGAGCCGATCGACGGCAAGGGGCCGTTGCCGCAAGGCTCCTCGCCGATGCCGTTCCGCAATACGCCGCCGCCGGCGCATTCGCGCAAGCGTGTAGGTAGCCCGCTCGATCTCGGCGTGCGCGCGATGAACACCTTCCTCACCTGCTGCCGCGGCCAGCGCATGGGCATCTTCGCAGGCTCCGGCGTCGGCAAATCGGTGCTGCTCTCGATGCTGGCGCGCAACGTCGATGCCGCGGTCAGCGTCATCGGGCTGATCGGCGAACGCGGCCGCGAGGTGCAGGAGTTCCTGCAGGACGATCTCGGCGAGGAGGGCCTGGCGCGTTCGGTCGTGATCGTCGCGACTTCCGACGAGCCGGCGCTGATGCGCCGCCAGGCCGCCTATCTGACGCTCGCGGTCGCCGAATATTTTCGCGACGAGAATAAGGACGTGCTCTGCCTGATGGATTCGGTGACGCGCTTTGCGATGGCCCAGCGCGAGATCGGCCTCTCCGCCGGGGAGCCGCCGACGGCCAAGGGCTACACGCCGACCGTGTTCACCGAGCTGCCGAAACTCCTGGAGCGGGCCGGGCCGGGCTTAGGGGAGGGCGCCATCACCGCGATCTTCACGGTTCTGGTCGACGGCGACGACCATAACGAGCCGATCGCGGATGCGGTCCGCGGCATCCTGGACGGCCACATCGTGATGCAGCGCTCGATCGCCGAACGCGGCCGTTATCCCGCGATCAATATCCTCAAATCCGTCTCCCGTACCATGCCGAAATCGGCCGATCCGCAATTCTGGCCCGTCATCCAGAAGGCGCGGGCGGTGATGGCGACCTATGCCGACATGGAGGAATTGATCCGTCTCGGCGCCTACCGGGCCGGCTCCAGCCCCGAAGTCGACGAGGCGATCCGCCTGCACGAGCCGCTGGAGGCCTTCCTGCGCCAGCGCAAGGACGAAAATGCATCACTGGCGGACGGCTACCGCCAGTTGGCGCAAATCCTCGGCGATTTGGAAACGGAACGCTAACTTTGTCCCGTCATCATCCCATCCCACAGAGTAGCAGAGCCGGTCTGGGCCCCCATCGGGCCCGTGGGGTGACCGGTATCGTCCCACGTGCAGCGGGGGGACTTCTGGGGAGTACGAGTCGATGAAGTCACGAGATACCCTCATTCGCCTGAAGAAGTTTCAGGTCGACGAAAAGCGCCGCCGGGTCACCCAGATCGAGACCATGATCGCCGACTTCCAGCGGATGTCGACCGATCTCGAGCGCGAGATCACGACCGAGCAGGAACGTGCCGGGATCAACGATCCCTCGCACTTTGCCTATCCGACCTATGCCAAGGCGGCGATCCAGCGCCGCGAGAACCTGACCCGCTCGGCCGACGAGCTCAAGGGCCAGCTCGACGAAGCCAAGGCTGCGCTGGCCGAGGCCTTCGAGGAGCTGAAGAAGGTCGAGCTGCTAGACGAGCGCGACCAGGCCCGCGAACGTGCCGAGGAGAATGCCCGCGAGCAGGCCGATCTCGACAGCATCGGTCTGATGCGCGCCCGCATCGGCGCCGTCGCCTGAGCCGCTAGCAGCCAAATCGCGTTGGAATTTGCCAGGCCCGGACCGCAAGGTCCGGGTTTTTCGTATGTGCTGTCCACAGCGTGGCACCGCACCCCTTGGTGGTCGGCTTTGCCGCGCGCTATGGTGGTGCGGTGCTGGGGCTTTCGCGGAATGCGACGGGCCTGCGTGTCGGGGGGCTGAATGCTGACGCCAGCAGAGCTGGTCGGGTTGATTGAGGCGGTGGCAAAGGGCGATCAGGCCGCGTTCGAGCGCCTCTACGCCGCCACACGCGCGAAACTCTTTGGCGTCGTGCTCCGTATCTTGCGCCGACAGGATCTCGCAGAGGAGGTCATTCAGGAGACCTACGTCAAGATCTGGAACAGCGCGGGCCGGTTCGATCCGGCCCTGTCGTCGCCGATCACGTGGATGGCCTCGATCGCGCGCAACAGTGCGATCGACATCGTGCGCAAGAAGTCGGAGGTCTCCATCGAGGAAGAGCCTCAGGCGATGGAGGTGGCGGCCGACAGTCCCGATCCGCTGGCGCGCCGGGAGATGACCGAAGAGTTGAAGCGGCTCCTGGAGTGCATCGGCCGGCTCGAGCCGGACCGTCAGCGGCTCGTGCTTCTCGCCTATTACAACGGCTGGAGCCGCGAGCAATTGGCGGAGAAATTCTCAGCTCCCGTCAACACGGTGAAGACGTGGCTCCGGCGCAGCATGTTGGATATCCGGGAATGCCTCGGATTGTGAGGGCTTGATGACGAGGACGGTTCTGGACTGCAATTGATGGCTTACTCGGAGGACCATATCGCGCTCGCCGCGGAATATGCGCTCGGCACCCTCGATGCCGATGAGCGCGCGCAGGTCGAGACCATGATGGCTGTGGACGAGGCGTTCGCCGGCATCGTGCAGGGCTGGGCCTTCCGGCTCGGCGCGCTCAACCAGATGGTCGGCTCGGTGGAGCCGCGTCCGATCGTGTGGGAGAACATCAGGTCCGAGATCGCGCGCACGGCGCCTGCGCAGCAGCCGCCTGGTCCGGCCGACATCGCGCCGCCACCAATTCCGCCGATCGAAACTGCGCCGCCGGAAGCGCCGTCGGAGCAGCCACCACAACCGCAGCCTCCCGAAGCAGGGCAGCCCGAGCCGATACGTTCCGGGTCCGATGCGATTCCTGACATCGCGCCCGTTTTCATGCCGCAGGTCCACGCACCCGATCCCGAGGTCGTCCGGACGCCGCAAGCTCCAATCGCCGACGACACCAACGTGATCCGTCTCGAAAGCCGAGTGAAGCGCTGGCGCAACATCGCATCCGCCGTCGGCGCGCTTGCGGCTGCGCTGCTCGTGACGTTGTCGCTACAGATACTCAATCCCGACGCGCTGCCGGGCCCACTGCGTTCGCCGCCGCGCATCCAGACGGTGGAAGTGAAGACGCCGGTGCCGGCGCTCACCCCCTCCGCGCAGTATGTTGCCTTGCTGCAGGGCCAGGGTGGCGGCCCCGCCTTCATCCTCACCATCGACGGCGCGACGCGGAATTTCACGGTGCGCAAGGTCGGCGCGACGCCGGAGCCCGGCAAGAGCTTCGAGCTCTGGCTGATCTCCGACAAGCTGCCGCGTCCGCGCTCGCTCGGCGTGATCAGCTCCGGCGATTTCACCGCGCGGCCGCTGCTCGCCTCCTATGATGCCGAGGTCGTCAACGGCGCGACCTACGCCGTCACCGTCGAGCAGGCCGGCGGCTCGCCGAGCGGCCAGCCGACCTCGTCCCCGGTGTTCTCCGGCAGGCTGATCGAGACCGTGCCGCCGTCCCAGCCGCAGGCGCCCGCCCAAAAGTAATTCCGCAGCCCGGATGAGCGACAGCGATATCCGGGGCGTCTGTTCCCGCATGTCGCTTTCGCTCATGCGGGCTACGGGGTCCAATTGTCGCCGCGGTCCATTCCGCCGTCGCATCCCGACAAGTCGCGCCAAATCCGCCCCCGATTTGAACCTCCCGGCCTTTCGCGGCGTCAAATCCCCGGAATTTGAAGTCGCAGCGCCACCGTCCGCGCCGCCGGAAGAGGTCGAGAAGAATCAGATGGATGCAGTGAAGCCTCCCGGCATCTTCATTCACCAGTACACCGGCCTGCCCCACGGCCCGGCGTTCGAGCAGTGGCGCGAGCGGGCCTTCGGCCCCTGCGGCCTCGATATCGGGCCGAGCCATGGCGACAGCATCGATTGCCGGCTCCAGGTCAGCGTGGTCGACAACATCGTACTCGCCATTCCCGAAGGCGCCTCCGCGCAATATTCCCGCACCCAGAGCCACCTCGCCGACGGCAGCGACGACCTCGTCCTGATCGCCGCCCATGCGGGCCACGTCCGCGTCGGGCAGAACGGCCACACCGTGGATCTTGCGCCCGCGCAGATGGTGCTCGTCGACATGGCTATCACGGGCACCGTCGGCCACACCGACGAAAACCGCTTCACCAGCATCCGCATGCCGCGCCGCGCGCTGCTCGACATCAATCCGCGCGCCGAGGACAAGCTGTCGCAAGTGCTCGTCGACGGCGCGGTCGCCGAGACCGTCTTGCGCTACCATGCGCTCGCCGCCCATCACGCGCCGCATCTCGACGCGGTGGGCCAGCGCCTGACGGCGCAGCACATGGTCGATCTCGTCGGCCTGCTGCTCGGCACCGATGCCGAGCACGCAAGCCTCGCGCGCGGACGCGGCCATGCGGCGGCCCGTCTCGACCTCATGCGCGCCGACGTGATGGCCGCGCTCGGCCGCAACGATCTCTGCCTGTCCGAGATCGCGACGCGCTCGGGCCTCAGCCCGCGCCAGGCGCAGCGCCTGTTCGAGCAGGCCGGCACGACCTTTACCGAATTCGTGCTGGAGCAGCGCCTCTTGCACGCGCGCAAGCTGCTCGGCGATCCCCGCGCCAGGACACGCAAGATCAGCGACATCGCGCATTCCTCCGGCTTTTCCGATCTGTCCTATTTCAACCGCGCCTTCCGCAAGCGCTTTGGCGCGACGCCCTCGGAACTGCGCGAGACGTAAGCTCGCGACGTTGTGCAGCGGCGCGGCGGTGGTGCAGTTGGTCGATGCGGGCTATTGAGCTATATTCGTCCGCGCGGGCGGACCGCGGGATTGCTTTGGAAAGTGTAGTAGGCGGACATGGCGCGTATCGTCGTGCTCGGCGCCGGCTTTGCAGGCCTGTGGGCAGCCATCGGCGCCGCGCGCAAGCGCGACGAGATCGGCGCGAACGGCGTCATCGAGATCCGTCTCGTCGACCGCAACCCCTATCACAACATCCGCGTCCGCAACTATGAAGCCGATCTCGATGAGGTTGCGCTGCCGCTGGCGCAACTGCTCGATCCGATCGGTATCAGCCACGGTATCGGCGAGGTCGAGGCTATCGACCCGGCCCGGCGAAAAATCTCGCTGGTCACGGCCGGCGGCGAGGAGATGCTGCACTACGACCGCCTCGTGCTGGCGCTCGGCAGTGAGGTGATGCGTCCCGACATTCCCGGTCTTGCCGAGCACGCCTTCGACGTCGACACCTATGCCGCGGCGCTCCGCCTCGACGATCATCTCGTTTCGCTCGGCCGCAGCGCGCCCTCGCCGGGGCGTTCGACGGTGGTGGTGGTCGGCGCCGGCTTCACCGGCATCGAGGTTGCGGCTGAGATGCCCGCGAGGCTCGCGCGTGCCGGCATCAGGGGCAGCCGCCGCATCATCCTGGTCGATCCCAATCCAGCGGTCGGCGCCACCATTGGAGTGCATGCGCAACCCGTCATCGAGACGGCCTTGGCCGCGCTGGAGGTCGAGACGCGGCTCGGGGTGCGCGTGGTGTCGGTCGAGGCCGCGGGCATGCACCTGAGCTCGGGCGAGTTCATTCCGGCGCAAACCGTGATCTGGTGCGCCGGAATGCGTGCGAGCCCCCTGGCGGCGAGCTTTCCGGAGGCGCGCGATCGCCTCGGGCGTCTCCTCGTCGATCCGTTCATGCGGGTCGCGGATGTCGGCGGTGTGTTCGCGGCCGGCGATGTCGCCTCGAGCGTGGTCGACGGGTTGCATCCGACCGTGATGTCCTGCCAGTTCGCGCGGCCCATGGGCCGCTTCGCCGGTCACAACGTGGTCGCCGATCTCGCCGGCTTGCCGATGCTGCCGCTGCGGATCGACTGGTACGTCACCGTGCTCGATCTCGGCGGCTGGGGCGCGCTCTATACCGAAGGCTGGGATCGCGAGGTGCGCGCCACCGGCGCGGCCGCGAAGGCGACCAAGCAGATCATCAACCGCAAGCGCATCTATCCGCCGCTCACCGGGAGCAGGGAAGAGCTGTTTGCGGCGGCCGCGCCGATCGTGCAGGCACCGCCGCCGAGCTATGGCGCGCGGTAGTCTCGCTGCTCCCCTACCAGCCCTTGCGTTGCCCGACGGGCAAAACACGCGAGCCCTAGGTCAACGCACGCCGCAAAAAATATTCCACTTTACCGAAATTCGGAAAGGGCGTATGTGTCGCGACAACCCGGCCCAAGGAAGAGGGGCGTATCGCGATCGTCACGAACGCGGGCCGGACGGCGGTGGACGTTAGTCACATCGGCGCAAAGGATTTCGCAGGGCGGGCAACCGTGAGCGAAACACCTCGCGCACACGACCGGTGTGATTCTAGCGTACGGCAAAATCGTGTGGTCCTGACGCCCGGGGTCTGTGCGTCAAGGCTTGTGGTGATGTGGCGGCCCGACCGGGCGCGCGCATCAGTCATCCGCAAGGCGACGGGGGCAATAGTGCAACGCTCCCCGGGGAGAGCACGCCATAAGCCGTAAAACCACTGCGCAGGGAAGGCCGGTTGTTTGGCTTCACCTGTATGCCGCTGTGCAGATTCTTGTTGCCACCTTTCGCACAGTGGACCGTGGGTGCCCGGCCGGCACCCGGTCTTCCCTGCGCCCTCTTTCAACAGAGGGCGACGAGATGAAGCAAAGCTCGGGCGAGATGCGCCGCGAGGATGATCAATCGTGTGTATCGTTGAACAAAGGTCTCATGCCCCGGACGCAGCGCAGCGTCTCTTCGACGATGCGCTGCAGAGCCGGGGCCCATGTGGCAGCGCGCGCCGTGGCTTCCTGGGTCCCGGCTCTGCAGCAGCGTAAGAACGCTGCAGCGCGTCCGGGACACGAGAGAGGGGACGAAATCCACACGCGCCACGCGTCGAAAATTCCGCCATCAAATTATTGCTTGATGCTTCCGGGTTGTTTCGTCTAGCGTCACTCGCAGGGGTTGGGAATGGCAGTTGTCCATAGATCAGGAGCATCGTTGCGGCGAGTGTCGCTGCCGATCCTTCCCACTCATTCCGCAACGACAGGACTGATCGACGCATCTCGGTCGCGAATATTCGGCCTTTCTCGCGGGAAGAGCAGCCGATGCCGGGCACCGGGAGGAAAAAGCGCGGAGGGGGAGATGCGAGGGCTGGTCAGTGCTGGGCAGTGCTGGGCTTTCCGATTGATGCGGGCTCAACGGGGCTCGCTCCTATGACGGCTTATGGTCGTGTTTCCGCGTCGTGGATTTTATCTATAGCGTTATTGGTTCTCTTCGAGCGCAAAGTTGCCATTGTGCTCGCTCGCGAGGCCAACCATCTCGCGATAGGGCCTTTGATTGCCGAGAGCCCGTTCGCGTCGCCCCGGTCGCTCCCATCCCAACGGCGAACGACGACAGATGGCGTACTCCGGTTAGACGAACCCGTTACTGTCAAGCTGCGTTCCGCGATGCTGCAAGTGCCCGCGGCTTATTTGTCGCCATGGCCGCATGCAGAGGTTAGGCACCGTGTCAATAATGTGCGGAGCCTGAGGTTCGAATTTTGGATGCCCGATAGACGTTATCTTGAGGTCAATCCAATTTCGAACGCGAGTTTCCGGCCAAAAGAACCTGGACGAGCGGAGCCCTCACTGGATGCCTTCGTAGTTAGGGTTTGGGATGTACTACCGAGTGTAAAAAATGAGCCTGGCTACGTCTCGCCCGACCAAGCGTTTCAAAATCAAGCCCGCAATAGGTATCCACCAAACTCCCCATTTTCGTTTCGGGAAGAAGCGTTCGGGTTAATCAGGTTCTGGCCATCGGACGAGGCGAGTTCGGATTATTCGATCAGCTACCGGAATAAGGATGGAGCTGACCCGCAAATATTGCTGGACTGTGTTGTTCCTGGTCGCTTCAGAGTTTTCCTGCCGTGCTCCGGACGAGTGTATTTCGTTTCCGAGGACTTGGCTTTTTTTGTCGTGTTTCCACGGGAGCAAGCGCACCGTTGGCGTGAGGTCGTAACGGCGGCACGCGATCTCTACAATTCGTGGAAGCAACAACCTCTGAATTCAAAATAACGCCGCGAATCGGATCGATGCAGGGATGAGCGGGGGGCGCCGGCGGAGTGGAAGAGCGGGGGCGAGCAGGCGGATTGTCGATGTCGTCGCGCCGTTTGGAGGCGAGTCGGAGACGCGAGGGCAGGCCAGCGGTTAATCGGGTAATGATGAACAGCCTTGTGATTGTTCGTTTTCTTCGCGCGCTCTTCGTTGTTTTGCTGGTTCTGGTCTCTTCGAATGACTCGGCTGGAGCACAGCAGCTATCTCTTAGAGTTAAGGACGCCAGTCTCACAAAGACGCTCGACAATCATCAAGCGCTAAAGATCCATCTCAGTGAACAGTCGAAGGCGGACTATGCTGAATTTACAGCGCGATACATCGGTCGGCGGATAGCGTTCAGCGCTCAAGGGCGTGCCTTGATGAGTGCTCGCTTGATGAGTTCAGTTCTAAGTGGTGAGGTTCAAGTCTTAATCGATCAAAAGAGTGTCGCGGATGAGCTGGCTGGTAGCCTAGCCGCGGGAAAGCTAGCCATCGAAGTCCGAGTTCTTGACGAATGAGCCCGTAGAAACCCATCATCCTGAGTGACTGAAAGGATGAGTTTCGCTTCGCTCCCCCGCCTACGACATCTGCCGGAGCAAGACCCCAGACATGAGAAAGCGCCCGTGGGGGGCGGGCGCTTTCTGTAGTCGACTTGGGGTTGGGGTCGTCTACATATCCACGTGGCGACTTTGGGGGGCTGGTAAAGAGCCGCGTGAATTCAAAAAACTCGTCAGATCTCCTTAGCGAACGAGGGACGCGTTCGAGCTGGTGATAACGACCGGCTTGCCGGCCTTGATGACGCGGGCCGTCTGGGTCAGACCTTCGTCCGAATTCGTGCGGGCCGTGATGCCGAAGCCTGCCACCGCGATCCCCGCGACGAGGGCCACGACCACGACTTTCAAATGGGTCGAGCGATCTGCGCTGTAAATCGAGTGGTTCATGGAAGGCTCCTGCCGCCATCTACCCGAAGTAGTCGCCTGCGTATTTGGGCAGGTTCATGCTTCCGGTGCCCAACAACCTAGTATTGGGGGGATTCGTTCCCAAGGGGCGATCACAAGAGCGTGACAGGACGTGAAAGCTCGCGATCAGAAGTGACCGCTAATCGTGCATTTTGGCAATTATTTCAAAGCTGTAATGTGCCTGCCGGGCGACTTTCGACGTTTGGTCCACAAGGCGCCAGGAACTCAAAAACCATTTGCCTGTGGCCGAAAAACACACGGCTTCTTAAGCCAAATCAGATGCTTCCGACCGTTTTCAACCTCGCCCTGGGGTGGATTTCGGCCTGCGACAGCACCGTCGTCTGGGCCCGGAACCGTTCCACCAGGGAACGCACGAAGGGACGAATTGCCGCGGAGGTGACCAGCACCGGAGCCTCGCCTTCGCGCGCGGCGCGCTCGAACGCCTCGCGCACGCCGGTCATGAACTCCGACAATTTCGAGGGCTGCATCGCCAGGCTCCGCTCCTCGCCCTGGCCGATGATCGATTCGGCAAAGGCCTGCTCCCATTTCGCCGACAGCGCGATCAGCGGCAGATAGCCGGCATAGGAGGTGTTCTGCGCGCAGATCTGGCGCGCGAGGCGAGCCCGGACGTGCTCGACCATGGTCGCGGGATTGCGCGAGAAGGCCAGCGAATCCGCGATGCCTTCGAGGATGGTGGAGAGGTCGCGGATCGAGATGCGCTCGGCGAGCAGCAGCTGCAGCACGCGCTGGATGCCGGAGACCGTGACCTGTGCGGGGACGATGTCCTTGACCAGCTCGCTCTGCTCCTTCGGCAGCTCCTTGAGCAGCTTCTGCACCTCGCCATAGGAGAGCAGGTCCGACATGTTGGCCTTGAGCAGCTCGGTGAGGTGGGTGGAGAGCACGGTCGCGGCGTCGACCACGGTGTAGCCCTTGAGCGAGGCTTCCTCCTTGAAGCTGGCATCGACCCAGGTCGCGGGCAGGCCGAAGGTCGGCTCGGTGGTGTGGATGCCGGGCACCTGCACCTGGCTGCCGCCGGGGTCCATGACCATGAACTGGTTCGGCCAGATCTTGCCGGTGCCGGCGTCGACCTCCTTGATCTTGATGATGTAGGTGTTGGCCTCGAGCTGGACGTTGTCGAGGATGCGCACCGCCGGCATGACGAAGCCCATCTCGATCGCGAGCGAGCGGCGCAGCGCCTTGATCTGCTCGGTGAGGCGGTCGGTGCCATCGGGGCCGTTGACCAGCGGCAGCAGCGCATAGCCGAGCTCGATCTTGAGGTCGTCGATCTTGAGCGCGGCCGAGATCGGCTCTTCGGCCGCGGCAGCGCCCGGCGCACCCGGCGTTCCCGCAGCGGAGGCTGCGTGGGCGGCTTCCTCGGCCTTGGCCGTCACCCGGTTGCGGTTGCGGGCATTCCAGGCCAGCGCGCCGGCGCCGCCGCCCAGGGCCAGAAAGGGAAGGGTCGGAATGCCCGGCAGCGCCGCCAGCACCAGCATCACGGCGGAGGACATCGCGAGCGCCTGCGGATAGCCGGAGAACTGCTTCATCAGCGCCTTGTCGGCGGCGCCGGAGACGCCGGCCTTGGAGACGAGCAGGCCGGCCGCGGTCGAGACGATCAGCGCCGGCACCTGGGTGACGAGGCCGTCACCGACGGTCAGCAGCGTGTAGGTGCGGCCGGCGTCGGCGAAGGACATGCCCTGCTGCGCCACGCCGATGATGATGCCGCCGACGACGTTGATGAAGACGACCAGAAGGCCGGCGATGGCGTCGCCCCGGACGAATTTGGAGGCACCGTCCATGGCGCCGAAGAAGCCGCTCTCGTCCTCCAGCTCCTTGCGCCGCTCCTTGGCGACCTTCTCGTCGATCAAGCCGGCGCCGAGGTCGGCGTCGATCGCCATCTGCTTGCCGGGCATGGCGTCGAGGTGGAAGCGGGCGGCGACTTCGGCGATGCGGCCCGAACCCTTGGTGATGACGACGAAATTGACGATGATCAGGATGGCGAAAACGATGATGCCGATGACGAAATTGCCGCCCATCACGAAGTTGCCGAAGGCTTCGATGACGTGACCGGCGGCAGCCGTGCCCTCGTGCCCGTGCGACAGGATCAGGCGGGTCGAGGCCATGTTGAGCGACAGGCGCAGCATGGTCGAGATCAGGAGGACGGTCGGAAAGGACGAGAATTCGAGCGGGGCCTGGATGAACAGCGACGTCATCAGGATCAGGATCGAGAGCGTGATCGAGATCGCCAGGAACAGGTCCAGCACGATCGCGGGCAGGGGCAGGATCAGCACCACCAGGATGGTGAGGACGCCGAGCGCCAGCGCGATATCGCCGCGCTTGAGCATGGTGACGATCTCGTTGACGGAGGGGATGCCGGGCCTTGCGGCGCCTACGCCCTGTCCCGCGGTGACGTCGACCATGGTAGCTGCCTCCCCGCGCGACTGCCGTCCGCGCGCCCCGAACGTCTGCGCGGCGGCCGATGGGCCGCCGTTCCGAAAGTGAGGCACCGCACTGGCGTCCACGGGGTTCCTCCCGTTCTACGCGGCCGACGACACTCGACTTCACCCGGCAATTCTTGCCGGGTGTATGGTTAGCAAACGGTTAACGCGGGGGCGATGAAGGTCAGAACCCGGGGGCGCTAGGCCCCCGGATTTCGAATCCGGACGATGGCCGCCAGGCTGCGGCCGAGGGAAGGCCGGGCCGAACTGCTCGGGATCGCGCGCCCTAGAGCGCCTGCACCACATCGGCATTGCCCATCGGCAAAGGGCTGCTCGAGTCTTTCCTGATCGATTCGGCTACGAAGCGAAGCTCCCAGTTCTTGACGAACCAATAAGCCGCAAAAGCCCAGAGGCCGGACCATTCCACGTACAGGATGTAGGAATCGTTCGCCCGATCCGTATGCAGCAAATGCATAATGACCGAGCCTCCCATCGCCAGGAGCATGTAAGCGCCGATCAGGAAATAGAACGTCCTAAACCGCTTGCGTGCCGTTTGATCGTTCTTGATTTGCGACAGCGTCTGGTCCGAGTACCAGAATATGATAACGCCGATACACACGAACGCCAGAACGGCGCTGATGCCGTGCAGCGTGACGTTTGGATAGCCGAACGATGCCAATGTGAAGGGACTCGTCTTGTCGGGGATGCCCATCGGAAAAATCGCGACGCCCAAGGTAAATGCGCCAGTCAGGCTGAGCCAGCGGTCTTCATTCTTCGAGAAGCCCTTGTAGCGGTACAGGAACACGCCGACCGCGAAGAGCAGGCCGCAGAACCAGAGCCGGACGGGATAGAGGTCTGCCACGCCTTGCGCAGGGGTTTGGGCGAAATAGTAATCACTCAGCGAGGGCTGCGGGCGAATTCCCCAGAGCAGGCCGATCACGATCACGACGACCGGGAAAGCTGCGGTCAGCACGCCCATTCGTGTCCGCAGTTTCCGGTAGTTCTCAACGATGGCCTTGTCGATATGATCTTGTTCCATAATGAGCTCCATGACGCCAATGAGCGTCATGGTGCCATTATTTAAGGTTGTGGAAAAGGTTTAGGGTTGTAGGCAAGTCGCCGCAGTCCCCAATGCGTGGCTGCAGGCTTGGTACCCATACGGTTGGGCCGGACCTTCGCCGGAGCTCCCAATGCGCTGAGGCGCATTGGAGTTTCCAGGCGGCCGGGCGAGTCGCCCGCAACGATCGTCGGGGAGGGCCGTCCTACTTCGCCTTCTCCATCTTCGTCACTGTATACCCCGACGCCGCCTCCTCGGCCTCGAAGGTCACCTTGTCGCCGACCTTCACCTGCTTCAGCATCGCGGGGTCCTTGACGCGATAGACCATGGTCATGGGCTCCTCCATGCCGAGGCTCTTGGCCGGTCCGTGCTTGAGCGTGATCTTGCCGGCGCCCTCGTCGATCTTCTTGACCTCGCCGCTGATCGAGGCGGCCAGGGCCGCGGTGGCAAGGCCGAACGACAGCGCCAGCGTGGCAGTGATACGGATGATGCGGTTCATGAGAGGCTCCCTATCGTTACTTGACGGTGACCTGGCCGACCATGCCGTAGTCGCGATGGTCGGGGATCAGGCAGGAAAATTCGAACGTGCCGGCCTTGCTGAACTTCCAGAGGATCTCGGCGGTCTTGCTCGGCGCGAGGCGCACACCATTGGGTTCGTCATGCTCCATGTGCGGATGCTTCTTCATTTCCACGGCATGCGCGAGATTCTCTTTGGTGGTGGCGAGCAGGAATTCATGGTCCTCCTTGCCGACATTGCGCAGCACGAAGCGGACCTGCTCGCCGCGTTTGACCTCGATCCTGGACGGTGCGTAATCCATCTCGCTCATGGCGATCTCGATGGTCCGTGCCGGCTTCTTCGGATCGCCGGGCTCGCCGGCCGAAAATTTGCCGTGCCCATGCTTGTCGTGGGCAAAGGCGGGTGCGGCCAAAAGCGCGGCCAGCGCGAGGGCGAGCTTGATCGTGGTCTTCATCGTGGTCTCCGGTTGGTGGTTCATCGAAACGCTCACATCTTGTGCTTCATCGGCGGACTGCCGGGTTTGTGCCGCGCCGGCTCCGGGGCGGGTGCGGCGACTTCGTAGGCGACGGTGCCTGGCGGGAATTTGTAGGGACCAGGATCGCGGTAATCGTCGCGCGCGAGGTCTTCGCGTATCTTCATCACGGTGAACATGCCGCCCATCTCGATCGGCCCGAACTGGCCGGTGCCGGTCATCATCGGCAGCGTGTTGTCGGGCGCGGGCATCTCCATGTTGCCCATCGCCATGCCGGTCGAGCCCATGGCCATGCCGTCGGGCGCGAGCTTGCCGACGGCCTTGGCGAGGTCCTTGCGCGACACGCCGATCAGGTTGCGCACGTCGTGTCCCATCGAATTCATGGTGTGGTGCGACTTGTGGCAATGGAATGCCCAGTCCCCGGGATTGTCGGCGAGCACATCGAACACCCTGATGGCGCCGACCGGGACGTCGGTGGTCGTCTCCGGGATCTGCGCGCTCTCCTGAATCCAGCCGCCATCGGTGCAGGTCACCGCGAAGCTGTGGCCATGCAAATGAATCGGATGGTTGGTCATACTGAGATTGCCGATGCGCACGCGCACCTTGTCGTTGAGCCTGACCGGCAGCGGATCGATTCCGGGAAAGACCCGCGCGTTCCAGGTCCACATGTTGAAGTCCGTCATCTCGTTGACGTGCGGCAGATAGGTGCCGGGGTCGACGCGATAGGTGCTCATCACGAACACGAAGTCGCGGTCGACGGCGCGGAAACTCGGGTCGCGCGGGTGCACGATGACCATGCCCATCATGCCCATCGCCATCTGCACCATCTCGTCGGAATGCGGGTGGTACATGAAGGTTCCGCTCTTCTTCATTTCGAATTCGTAGACGAAGGTCTTGCCCGGTTCGATGTGCGGCTGGTTCAATCCGCCAACGCCGTCCATGCCGCTCGGGATGATCATGCCGTGCCAGTGCACCGTGGTGTATTCGGGTAAGCGGTTGGTGACGAAGATGCGCACCTTGTCGCCCTCGACCGCCTCGATGGTCGGGCCCGGCGATTGCCCGTTGTAGCCCCACAAATTCACCGTCATGCCCTCGGCGAACTCGCGCACCACCGGCTCGGCGACGAGATGGAACTCCTTCCAGTCGCCGTTCATGCGGAACGGCAGCGACCAGCCGTTCAGCGTGACCACGGGGCGATAGTCAGGCCCGCTGATTGGATGCAGCGGCGGCTGCATCACCACCTTGTCCATGGTGGGTGCTTCCGGAATCGACGCGGCCTGGACGCGGCCTTGAATGGCGGATGCGCCGACAAGCGCGGCGGTGCCTAAAAATCCTCGGCGGGAAAACATCTTGGCCTCCGTCTCAGTGGCCGCCGCCTTCGGCAGGAGCTGCCGCGGCAACGGTGGTTGGATTGTCGCCAACGGCGGCGGGCAGACCGCCGCCGTTGACGGCGGTCTGCAGATCGGCCTGGGCGAGGAAGAATCTCTGCCTGGCATCGATCGCGCCGCGCAGCGCCGCGAGGCGCTGCCGCGCTTCGGTGAGCAGCGCGAAGATGTCGACCTGCATGCTGGAGAAGCGCAGCTGCATCTCCTCGGTGATGATCTTTCGCAACGGGATGATCTCGCGCTGGTAGTGGCCGGCGATGTCGTAAGTGGAGCGATAGACGCGATAGGCGTCGCGCGCCTCGGACCGCACATTCACGGCCCGCTCGGTCAGGCGGTTGAAGGCGAGGTTGTAGGTCTCCGCCGCCTGACGCACGCGCACCTCACCGCCGTCGAAGATCGGAATCTGGAACTGCAGGTCGAAGCCGCGCTCGCGGAACGGCGGCCCTTCCGGATCCTGGGTGCGACGGGAGATGCCGGCGATATCGAGCAGCGTCACGAAGCGCGTCGCCTCGGTGAGGTTCAGCGCCTTCGCCAGCGCGGCCAGCTCAAGCTGCGCGATCTGCAGGTCGAGGCGATGTGCCACCGCATCGGCCTCGATCGTGGGGAGGGCCAGCGGCCGGCGCGGCAATGGCGGCAGTTGATTGGGCAGGCGGAAGTCGAGACCGTCGTCCCACAGCCCCATCTGGCGCGCCAGCTTTTCGCGCGCGCTTCCCGCCGCCTGTCGCGCGCTGGCGAGGTCGGCGGTGGTCTCGGCATAAAACACCTGCTCGCGGGCCTGATCGAGCTTGTTGAGCGAGCCGGTCTCGCCGAGCTTGAGCGCGAGCTGTGCGGTCGATTCCGCCGTCGCCTTCGCGTCGGTCAGCAGCCCCACCATCTCGTTGGCGGCAACCGCACGGACATAGGCACGGCGCACGTCCGAGGCGTGCCGCAGCGTCGCCAGCGCGGCGCGCAGCTGCGCTCCGCGGAAGCGTTCCCGAGCGATCTCGGACCGGAACGGCAGGGTGGCGAGCGCGAGGATGTCGCCGACCACCTGGCGCTCGATCTCGCTGGCGCCATTGCCGGTGATGCGAGAGACTGCGAACACCGGATTGGCCGGCAGGCTCTGCTCGACCAGCTCGGTCTCCGCCAGCGCCAGCTCGTTGTAGGCGGCCTGCAGTCCCTTGTTGTTGAGCAGCGCGATCTGCACGGCGGCGTCAACGCTGAGCGTGCGCGAGAGCAGCTGGCGGACGCGGGAATCGACCGCGGCGGCGCCCTCGGCCGAGCGCACGAAGGCGACGTCCTTGTTGATGGTCCGGTTCGTCAGATCCGAGACGTCGGTCATGCCGCCGTCGGGCGAGAACGCGGCGCAACCGGACATGCTGAGCGCTGCGATGACGAGCAGGCCTCGCGCAAGATGGGGTGTCATGGCGCGCTCCTACCGCTCTTGCTTCGGCTGGGGCGTCACCGCCTCGTTGCGGCCGCGCCAGGGTGCCGGTGTCGCAGGCCGCAGGCTGGTATAGGGCGCAATGGTCGAGCGATAGCCGACAGGCGCCACCTTCGCCGCGGGATCGGCAGGATCGGCGCTGGTGACTGTGGTCGTGGCCGGCATGCAGCCGGACATCGCCAGCGCAGCGATGGCCAGAAGCGGCCAATGGAATAGAAGGTGTCGTCCAGCCACCACGGCTGCGGCGGATTTCGCTCCGGAAAGCGCAAGCATGATTCATCCCTGATCTGAAAGACTACAGGTTCGCGCGCGTGGCAAAGCGCGCTCGGCCCGAAATCGTCGTGTCAGATCAGGCGATGGGGGGGCGGTAGTGCTGGGGCGGTGCCGTGCTGTGCAGGCTGGCCACGAGCTCGGGCGAGCAGGTGGACATCGGTCGGAGCGGTGTTGCGACGACCGGCAGGTCGGCCGGCAACGCGCTGACGCACATCATCGCGCAGCAGGGACCGACTGTTCCCTTGCCGTCCTGATGATGCGACGCGGGCGCGTCCTGCTTGGCTTGGTGATGCTCGTGTGGCCCGGCGTGGTTGTGCGAGGCGCCATCGTGCGCATGGCCGGCCGCCATCTGATGATGGACCGGTGCGGCATATGCCTGCGGGGCCCCGTCGAGGCAGGGCGCCGGGCCGCTGCCCCAGGCCAGGCTTGCCGCTGGCGCGAGCACGCAGAACAGGTAGGCGAGGGCGACGATCCGCCCCACCCTGATCCGCATCGATCGTGTCAATCGCAGCAACATTCCGCCACATGCGTTCCGCGCGGCAATGTTGCACACGCTGAATGCAAACTAATGGCAAAACGCGCATTCGCCAAGAACTTATTACCGCAGCGCACCGCGCATGCCCAATATCGCGGCACGCTGCTTGACCGCGGAGCGTTCCGCGAACATGTTCCGCGCGTGCACGCGCCCAGTCATCCAGGACAAAGCCCTGATTCCTTCAGCCCTGATTCCCGTCAGGCCTGGATGCGGCTGCTCGTTGCGCTCGTGATCGGCTCGATCGGCGCCGTCGGCATGTGGGCGGTCGTGGTCGTGATTCCCGTGGTGCAGGCTGAATTCGGTGCCACACGTGGCGCCGTGTCGCTGGCCTTCACGCTGATGATGTTCGGTTTCGGGCTCGGCGGCGTGATCGCCGGCAAGATCACCGACCGGTTCGGCATCGTGTGGGCGATGGCGATCAGCATCGCCTTCCTCGGTGTCGCCAATGTGCTCGCGGGGCTGTCGACCCAGCTCTGGCAGTTCGTGGCGGCCTATTTCCTGATCGGGCTCGGCACGTCCGCGACCTTCGCGCCGCTGATGGCGGAAGCTTCGCACTGGTTCGAGCGCTATCGCGGACTGGCCGTGACCATCGTCGCGAGCGGCAATTACGTGGCCGGCACGATGTGGCCGCCGATCGTGAGCTGGGGCACCCAGGAGATCGGCTGGCGCTACACCCACATCGGCATCGCCATCGTCTGCGCCAGCACGATGGCGCTCCTGGTCCTCGTCCTGCGTGCGCAGATGGGCGACGACAAGGTCCACGATCACGCCAATGCACCGCCGCCGCGGGTCGATCTCAAGCTCTCGACCAATGCGCTGACGGTGCTGCTCTCGATCGCCAGCATCTCCTGCTGCGTCGCCATGGCGATGCCGCAGGTGCATATCGTCGCCTATTGCGGCGATCTCGGCTATGGCGTGGCGCGCGGCGCGGAGATGCTCTCGCTGATGATGGCCTGCGGCATCGTCAGCCGCATCGGCTCCGGCTATCTCGCCGACAAGATCGGCGGCATCTGGACGCTGCTGGTGGGATCGCTGGCGCAGGGCTTTGCGCTGGTGTTCTATCTTTTCTTCGACAGCCTCACCTCGCTCTATCTGATTTCCGCGATGTTCGGCCTGTTCCAGGGCGGCATCGTGCCGAGCTACGCGATCATCGTGCGCGAGGCGATGCCGGCGAGCGAAGCCGCAACCCGCGTCGGCATCGTGATCTTCGCCTCGGTGTTCGGCATGTCGTTCGGAGGCTGGGTGTCGGGCCTCATCTTCGATGCGACCGGCTCCTATGCAGCGGCGTTCGCCAACGGAGTGGCGTGGAACGCGCTCAATATCGGCATTGTCGTGCTGCTCTTGGTCCGCTCGCGGATGAACGCGGTGAAGGCCGGGCCGGGCTTTGCCACTTAGGTCGCTATCACCCCTCAGTAGCCATGATCTTGTGGCCGCCGCCCGCTATCGCTTGCGCTTCAGGGCCGGCTTCGCAGGCTTGGCGACGGTGCGCGTCTTCGCTGTCCTAACAGGCTGCATGCGCAAGCCATCGACGAACACATCGAGCAGGCGCAGCACCGACGCTTGCCAGCCGGGCTGGTCGTGCATGTAGCACATTCCAAAAAATGCCCGCAGCAAATCCTCCGGGCTGACATCGCCGCGCATCTCGCCTGCCACGACCGCGCGGTCGAGCAGTGAGCCGATCGCCTTGGTCAGGCGATCCATCGAGAACGCCGCGAGCTCCGATGAACTCTGCACCGCGAGCGCCAGGGCAGCCATCATCCCCTTCTTGGTGGCAACGAACTCGACACCCGAACGCAGCCAGCGCCTGAGCGCATCGACCGGGTCCTTCGCAGTCTTCAACTGCTCGGCAAGCTCGCTGAGCTGCTCGACCTCGCGCCGGTACACCGCCTCGAACAGATCCTCGCGCGTCGGGAAGTGCCGATAGAGCGTGCCGATACCGACGCCGGCGCGTTTCGCCACAGCCTCGAGGCTCGCCTCTGGCCCGCCCGCGCTGAACACGGCTTTCGCCGCTTCGAGCACGCGCTCGCGATTGCGCACGGCGTCGGCACGGGGCTTTCGGGTCTGGTCGGCGTGGTCGTCCATATCGGACAATGTAGATCACGAATTGGTTAGATTGAACCCTCGTTGAACCCGGAAGCGGCTGCATCGCGTTGGTGACGCACGGGCTTTTGACGAATTCCAAATATTTTTCGGCGACCCTTGTTAAACGGAGGGTGCCTCCGTATTTTCGTTCATGTGCCCGACCCGCTTCATGTCGGGGAGCGGCACGCAATCGACGGCGGCCATGGCGATGGCGCGCTGCGCGATGACTCATGTCCATATCTGATCGGAGCCTTGTATGAACCACTCCATCAGCCTCACCGTGAACGGTGCGCGGCGCGACTTCGTCCTCGACGATCCGCGCGTCACGCTGCTCGATCTCCTGCGTGAGCGCGTCCATCTCACCGGAACCAAGAAGGGATGCGACCGCGGTCAGTGCGGTGCCTGCACCATTCTGGTCGACGGCAAGCGCATCAACTCCTGCCTCGCGCTCGCCATCAGCCATGACGGCGCCGACATCCTCACCATCGAGGGCGTGGCGCGCGGCGACCAGCTTCATCCCGTGCAGGCCGCCTTCATTGCCCATGACGGCTTCCAGTGCGGCTTCTGCACGCCCGGCCAGATCATGAGCGCGATCGGCATGATGAGCGAGGCGCAGGCCGGCAACGATCCCGAGCGCATCCGCGAATGCATGAGCGGCAATCTCTGCCGCTGCGGCGCCTATGCCGGCATCGTCGATGCCGTGCTCGACGCGCAAGGACAGATGGACGAAACCAACCAGAGGCGTTCGGCATGAAACAGTTCGATTATGTCAGGCCCGCGACGGTTGCTGAAGCCGTTGCCGCGGCGGCCCAGCCGGGCGCCGTCTATCTTGCCGCCGGCACCAATCTGCTCGATCTGATGAAGGGCAATATCAGCCGTCCGGATCGTCTCGTCGACGTCACCCATCTCGAAGGGCTCGACGGCATCGAGCGCCTCGCCGACGGCGGCATACGCATCGGCGCCTTGGTGGGCAACGCCGATCTCGCGCACGATGCGGAATTCGCGAGGTCCTATCCGGCCGTTGCCGAAGCGCTGCTCTCCGGTGCGTCCGCGCAGCTGCGCAACGCCGCGACCGTCGGCGGCAATCTCCTGCAACGGACGCGCTGCGCCTATTTCTACGACACCGCCAGCCGGTGCAACAAGCGCGAGGCCGGCAGCGGCTGCGACGCCCGCGACGGCGAGAACCGCGGCCATGCCGTGCTCGGCTGGAGCGAGAGCTGCATCGCGACGCACCCTTCTGATTTCTGCGTGCCGCTGGTCGCGCTCGATGCCATCGTCGAGATCGAGGGCAAAAATGGCCGGCGCGAGATCGCGCTCGACGAGCTGCACCGCCTGCCCGGCGACACGCCCGATCGCGAATCCGTGCTCGAGCCCGGCGATCTCATCGTCGCAGTGCGCCTGCCGCCTGCGGCGCGCGGCTTTGCTGCGCATGCGCGCTACCTCAAGGTCCGCGATCGCACCTCCTACGCTTTCGCCGTCGTATCGGCTGCAGCCGCATTGCGGATCGAGAAAGGCAAGATCGTGGAAGCGCGGCTCGCGCTCGGCGGCGTCGCCGCGAAGTCCTGGCGTGCCCGCGCAGCGGAGGACGTTCTCAGGAACGTTACGCCGACGGCCGACGCCTTCCAGGAAGCCGCCTGGCGCGCTCTTGCCGACGCCAAGCCGTCCGGCGACAACGCCTTCAAGATCGAGCTCGCACGCCGCATCGTGGTGCGCGCGCTGACCCTCGCCGCGGCCGGCACGCCCGCGCGCCTGCCGGCGCTGCCGGCTTCTCCCTTTGCCGCGATCCCTGGAGCCATCCATGCCTGAGCTCAACCTGACCAGTGCGCCCGCCCATCTGCGCCACGGCTCGAATATCGGCCAGCCGCTGACCCGCCGCGACGGCATTCTCAAGGTGAAGGGGCAGGCGACCTACGCTGCCGACAATCACCCGTCTGGCATGCTGTTTGCGGTGATCGCCGTGTCCAGCATCGCGCGCGGTCGTGTGACTTCGCTCGATGTCGATGCCGCCAAGCGCCATCCCGGTGTGGTCGACGTCATGACGCCGGACCACAAACCGGCTCTCGCGATCGATCCCGAGATCAAGACCAATCCGTTCGTCTTCCGGATGGAGGTGTTGCAGAGCGACGAGGTGCGCTACGCCAACCAGCCCATCGCCGTGGTGATCGCGGAGACGCTGGAGGCCGCGACGGAAGGCGCCGCGCTGCTGGCGCCGCGTTACGAGGCGCTGCCTGCGCTGGTCGGCCTCGATGCCGGCGACGGCTTCGTGCCGCCCGTCGTCGGCGTCGGCAATCCGTCCGAGCATCATCATGGGGACATCGAGGCAGGGCTTGCTTCGGCCGAGAAGCAGATCGACGTCGTCTATGAGACGCCGCCGCAATATCACAACGCGATGGAGCCGCATGGGATCGTGGCGCATTGGGACGGCGACAGGCTATCGGTGGACATGCCGACGCAGGGCTTGATGCTGTCGCTGGCGCGGATCGCCGAGTTGTTCGGCATCGCGCATGACAAGATCCACATTCGGAGCCCGTTTCTCGGCGGCGGTTTCGGCTCCAAGGGGTTGATGGCCGGGCCGCAGGTGCTCGGCGTCATGGCTGCCAAGCTGGTCGGCAAGCCGGTCAAGCTCGTGCTGCGCCGCGAGCAGATGTATGGGCCGGTCGGCCATCGCGCACCGACGCGCCAGCGCCTGCGCATCGGCGCGGATGGCGAGGGGCGTTTGACCGCGCTCGATCATCATGCGAGGACCGTGTCGAGCACGTTCGACGATTTCTACGAGCCCGCAGCCGACGCCTCGCACACACTCTATGCGGCGCCTGCGATCCGCACCACGCATGACGCCGTGCGCGTCAATACCGGCACGCCGCTGTTCATGCGCGCGCCCGGCGAGGCGACCGGCTCGATTGCGCTGGAGAGCGCGATCGACGAGATGGCCTGGGCCTGCGGCATGGATCCGCTCGCCTTCCGCCTGAAGAACTATGCCGAGGTCGAGCCGATCAGCGGCAAGCCGTTCTCCTCAAAGGCGTTGCGCGCCTGTTACGAGCAGGGCGCGGCGCGTTTCGGCTGGGCGAAGCGTTCGCTGCAGCCGCGGCAGATGCGCGACGATGCCGGGCTGCTGGTCGGCTGGGGCATGGGCACGGCGACCTTTCCGGCGCTGATGTTCCAGGCGGAAGCGCGCGCAGCGATCCGCCGCGACGGTTCAGGCGTGATGGAGATCGGTGCGCACGACATGGGGCAGGGCGCCTGGACCGCGCTGGCCCAGATCGCGGCCGACGAACTCGGGCTCGATATCGACCGCGTCGCGTTCAAGGCCGGTACGTCCGATTTGCCCGATGCCGGCATTGCCGGCGGCTCCGCGCATACGGCAACCGCGGGTGCCGCGATCCACAGCGCGGGCGCGGCCGTGATCACCAAGCTCGCCGATCTCGCCACCACTGACGAGCATTCGCCGCTGTTCGGCGCCGGCAATGCCGGCGTGATCGCGCGCGAGGGAAGGCTGGTCCGACGCGACGATGAGAGCCGCAGCGAGAGCTATTCCGAGATCCTGGCGCGCGCCGACGTTGCCGAGGTCGAGGCGCGCGGCACCGGTGCGCCGAATCCCGCGGCGATGGAGCAATACGCGATGCATTCACATGGCGCGGTGTTCGCTGAGGTGAAGGTCGATCCCGATCTCGGCCAAATCCGCGTCAGCCGCATGGTCGGCGCCTTCGCGGCCGGACGCATCGTCAACCCGCGCATGGTGCAAAGCCAGCTGTTCGGCGGCATGATCTGGGGCCTGTCCTTTGCGCTGCACGAGGAAGCGATCACCGACCGGCGCACCGGCCGCATCATGAATGCCAATCTCGGCGAGTACCACGTTCCCGTGAATGCCGACGTGCCGCCGCTCGACGTCATCACGGTCGAGGAGCACGATCCGCACGTCAATGCGCTCGGCATCAAGGGCGTCGGCGAAATCGGCATCACCGGCAGCGCCGGCGCGGTCGCCAACGCGGTCTGGCACGCGACCGGCGTGCGTGTGCGCCGTTTTCCGATTCGAATCGAGGAGTTGTTGACGCAGCGTTGAGACGGCGGGCGGGGCGAGATCTTCTCGCTCCGCTGCGTAGGTCTAAGGCGCGATGAGATTTGGATGAACCATCATCGCGCTTTAGGTTGTTGTTTGCGCATGATCTTTCCCGAAAACCGCGTCGCACTTTTCCGGATCATGCTCTAGAACGTCGGCGGCGTGCAGGCCGAGATCACTTCGCACGGCTTGCCGCCGACGCAGCGGAAACGGTGCGGGCGGCGGCTCTCGAAATAATAGGCGTCGCCCGGATTGAGGATGCGGCGCTCGTCCTCGACGGTGACCTCGAGCTTGCCCGAGATCACGATGCCGCCTTCCTCGCCGTCATGGACGAGGTGCACGCGCCCGGTGTCGCTGCCGGGCTCGTAACGCTCCTTCAGAATCTGGAGGCTGCGGCCGAACAGATTGTCGCCGACCTGGCGATACGAGATCGGCTTCTTGCCGACCTCGGTCAGCTCGTCCGCGCGGTAGAAGATCTTGCGCCGCGACTCCGGCTCCAGCGCGAAGAACTCGGCGAGCCCCATCGGGATGCCGTCGAGGATGCGCTTGAGCGCGCCGACCGAGGGGTTCATCTGGTTGGATTCGATCAGCGAGATCGTCGAATTGGTGACGCCGGCACGCTTGGCCAGCTCGCGCTGCGACAGCTTGTGGCGCGCCCGGATGAATCGCAGCCGTCCACCGATGTCGACGCTCATGTTCCGGTCCTTGCCCTGGTCCTGTGTTGCAGGTGATGCGGATCGCGCAAATATGGTCCAATCGCCCCAGTGAAATCAATGGGTTGCGGCGGGGCAGAAAAGGACTTGTTGCGCTTTCCAAGCCGTGGCTCTGCTAGCAGGTCAGCAAAGGAGCGCGGCCGTGACCCTTCATCAGATTCCGAACACTATCAAGACCGACTCGTTCTGGATGCCGTTCACGGCCAACCGGCAGTTCAAGAAGGCGCCGCGGCTGTTCTCCTCGGCCGAGGGCATGCACTACACCACCGTCGACGGCCGCAAGGTGATCGACGGCTCCGCCGGCCTCTGGTGCGTCAATGCCGGCCACGGCCGCAAGCAGATCGCCGCCGCGGTCGAGCGTCAGCTCATGACGCTGGACTTTGCGCCGTCGTTCCAGATGGGCCATCCGCTCGCATTCGACTTCGCCGAGCGGCTCGCCGAGATCGCGCCGAAGGGCCTCGACCGCATCTTCTTCACCAACTCCGGCTCCGAGTCGGTCGACACCGCACTGAAGATCGCCCTCGCCTATCACCGCGCCAACGGCCAGGCCAGCCGAACCCGCCTGATCGGCCGCGAGCGCGGCTATCACGGCGTCGGCTTCGGCGGCACCTCGGTCGGCGGCATGGTCGCCAACCGCCGCGCCTTCGCCACCCTGCTGCCGGGCGTCGATCACATCCGACACACCCACGATCTCACCCGCAACGCCTTCGCCAAGGATCAGCCCGAGCACGGCGCCGAGCTTGCCGACGATCTCGAACGCCTCGTGGCCTTGCATGGCGCCGAGACCATCGCCGCCGTCATCGTCGAGCCGGTCCCGGGCTCGACCGCCGTGCTGCCGCCGCCGAAGGGCTACCTGCAGCGCCTGCGCGAGATCTGCGACAAGCACGGCATCCTCCTAATCTTCGACGAGGTCATCACCGGCTTCGGCCGTCTCGGCACGCCGTTCGCCGCCAATTTCTTCGGCGTTACGCCGGACATGATGACCACCGCCAAGGGCATCACCAACGGCACCATCCCCTGCGGCGCGGTTTTCGCGCACCGCAAGGTGCACGACGCCATGATGATCGGCCCGGAGAACGTCATGGAGCTGTTCCACGGCTACACTTATTCCGCGCATCCGACCGCCTGCGCCGCCGGCATCGCGACGCTCGACATCTACAAGGACGAAGGCCTGCTGACGCGCGGTGCGTCGATCGCCGAATACTGGCGCGATGCGCTGCATTCGCTCAAGGGCCTGCCGAACGTCATCGACATCCGCAATTGCGGCCTGATGGGCGCAGTCGAGCTGTCGCCGCGCGACGGTGCTGTCGGTGCGCGCGGCTACGACGTCATGGTCGACTGCTTCAATCGCGGACTGTACTTCCGCATGAGTGGCGATAGCTTCGCGCTGTCGCCGCCGCTGATCGTCGAAAAGAGCCACATCGACGACATCGTCTCGATTCTCGGCGACGCCATCAAGCGGGTGGCCTGATAATTGCTCTCGCCGTTGCGAGTTGTTTCCTTGCAGCGGCGAGCGTGATGCCGCGGGAGTTGGACCAAGCGTGAAAGTTCTGATCCTCGGCAGCGGTGTCATCGGTGTCACCTCTGCCTACTACCTCGCACGTGCCGGCCACGAGGTGACGGTCGTCGACCGTCAGCCGGAGCCGGCGCTCGAGACCTCCTTCGCCAATGCCGGCGAGGTGTCGCCCGGCTATTCCTCGCCCTGGGCCGGCCCCGGCGTGCCGGTGAAGGCGGTGAAGTGGCTGCTGATGAAGCACGGCCCGCTGGTGATCCGGCCGAAGCTCGACCCCGTCATGTGGGTCTGGCTGCTCAAGATGCTGCGCAACTGCACCAGCGCGCGGTACGCAGTCAACAAGAGCCGGATGATCCCGATCGCGGAATACAGCCGCGACTCCTTGCGCGACCTGCGACGCGACATCGGCATTCAATATGACGAGCGCGCGCAAGGCACGCTGCAGCTATTCCGCTACCAGGCGCAGCTCGACGGCACGGCCGAGGACATCGCCGTGCTCAAGCAGTACGGCGTTCCGTTCGAAGTGCTGAGCCGCGAGGGCTGCATTGCGGTGGAGCCGGCGCTATCGGGCGTGAAGGAAAAATTCGTCGGCGGGCTTCGACTGCCGCAGGACGAGACCGGCGACTGCCACATGTTCACGCAGGCACTGGCCAAGCATGCCGAGGCGCTCGGCGTGCGCTTCATGTTCAACACCTCGATCGACCGCATCGTCACCGACGGTGCGCGCGTCAGCGGCGTGATGACCGGTGCCGGCACGTTGCAGGCCGATAGCTATGTGCTCGCGCTCGGCAGCTGGTCGTCGCGGCTGGTGGCCCCGCTCGGCATTTCGCTGCCGGTCTATCCGGTGAAGGGCTATTCGATCACGGTGCCGATCAAGGACGCCTCCGGCGCGCCGGAATCCACCGTGATGGACGAGAGCTACAAGGTCGCGATCACGCGCCTCGGCAATCGCATCCGCGTCGGCGGCACCGCGGAAATCTCCGGCTATTCGGACAAGCTCTACGATGCGCGCCGTGCCACGCTGGACCATTCCTTGACCGATCTGTTCCCGCGCGGCGGCGATCTTTCCAAGGCGACGTTCTGGAGCGGCCTGCGTCCGATGACGCCGGACGGCCCACCGGTGATCGGTCCGACGCAGTACGGCAACCTCCACCTCAACACCGGCCACGGCACGCTCGGCTGGACCATGTCCTGCGGTTCGGGACGCGTGCTCGCGGATACGCTGTCCGGCAAGAAGCCGGACATCGACGTGAGTGCGCTGTCGGTGGAGCGGTATAAGCACCGGTTCGGGTAAGACTCTATCCGACCGTCATTGCGAGGTGCCCTTGCGACGACGCAATCCAGAGTGTCTCCGTGGAGAATCTGGATTGCTTCGCTGCGCTCGTAATGACAGTGTGGAGACGTCGCGGATTTATTCTGCGGCGCAGCGTTACCGAGCGCTGTCAGCCCGTCACGCAATTCACCCAGAGCACCACGGCCTTCGCATCCTCGGCCGGGTTTGAAAACCGGTGGGGTCTGCGGCTCGCAAACCGGAAGCTGTCGCCGGTCTTCAGCGACCAGGTCTCGCTGTCCACCGTCAGCATCATCTCGCCCTCGAGCACGAGCCCGGCTTCCTCGCCGTCATGGGTGTAGAGCTCGTCGCCCGTGGAGCCGCCCGGCTCCAGATGCACCAGGAAGAGGTTGAGCTTGTTGTCGGTGCTCGCCGGGCTCAGCAGCTGCTTGGACACGCCGGTGCGCCAGAGCTTCAGCTCGGGGCGTTGCGATCCCCGCGTCACGACCTGATCGGATGCTCCATCGGCGCTCGGACTTGCACCGAACAGGGCGGCGATGCCGACGCCGAGCACGTCGGCCAGCGTGGCCAGGACCCGCAGGGACGGTGACGACAGGCCGCGCTCGATCTGGCTGAGGAAGCCGATCGAAAGCTCCGTGCGCGCCGCGACCGTCTCCAGCGAGAACTGCCTGGCGCGCCGGAGATCCCGGATGCGGCGGCCGACTTCGACGTCCATCGCGGGCTCGGCCTTATTGATCACGGCCTTGGCCCTCACCCGCTTCGCCGGCTTTGCGGCGACCGGTTTGCGCATTCTTTTGCCACCGCTCACGTCAAACCGCTTCCTTCATGTGCATGAAAACTACTTGCATCGTTCGCGAAAGTGTGACCAAATTTTCATATTGGTGAAAATAGGCCGAAACGGCTTGGCCCGCAATGTCTGATCACGACATGCGCGAAACGCCGTCACCGGCCAGACCCAAAGGGGGATGCGATGAAGCGTTTTGGTCTGGCCGCGATCGCGGCGCTTGCTCTGGCGGTGGTGCCGGCTTCGGCGCAGCAGGCGCTGAAGGTCGGCTCGACGCCGACAGGCATTCCCTTCACCTTCCTGGACACCAAGACCAACACCATCCAGGGCATCATGGTCGATCTCATCACCGAGATCGGCAAGGACGCCGGCTTCAACGTCCAGATCGAGCCGATGCAGTTCTCGGCGCTGATCCCGTCGCTGACCTCGAGCAAGATCGACATCATCGCGGCTGCGATGTTCATCACGCCGCCGCGGAAAGAGGTCGTCGACTTCTCCGATCCGATCTATACCTACGGCGAAGGGCTCGTGGTGCCCAAGGGCGACACCAAGGCTTACGCCACGCAGGACGATTTGAAGGGCGAGACGGTCGGCGCTCAGGTCGGCACCGCCTTCGTCGATGCGCTGAAGAAGTCCGGCCTGTTCGCGGACGTCAAGGCCTACGACACCATTCCCGACATCCTGCGCGACGTGAACACCGGCCGTCTCAAGGCCGGCTACGCCGATTATCCGATCCTCGCCTACAATCTGAAGCAGGGCGGCTTCCCCGAGGTGCGCCTCGTCGACGGCTACAAGCCCGTCACCGTCGGCTCGGTCGGCATCGGCGTGCGCAAGGGCGAGACGGCGCTGCTCGGCAAGATCAATGCCTCGCTCGCGAAGCTGAAGGCCAACGGCACCATCGACAAGATCCTCGATAAATGGGGCCTGAAGGCGCAAGGTTGATCGCCAGAGGCCAGGCTATCAGATGAAAGGCTTTTGGCGCGACGCCGCCGAGTTCTTCCCGATTCTGCTGAACGGCGTCGCGCTGACGATCGTCGTCACCATCGGCTCGCTGCTGCTGTCCACGGTGCTGGGCCTCGTCTGGGCGATGATGCGGGTCTCCGGCATCAAGGCGCTGTCGATGCTCAGCGCCAGCCTGATCAACGTGATCCGCGGCATCCCCATCATCGTGCTGTTGTTCTACCTTTACTTCGTGATGCCCGATCTCGGCGTCACCTTGTCGGCCCTGCAGGCCGCGATCCTCGGGCTTGGCATCGCCTATTCGGCCTATCAGGCCGAAAATTTCCGCGCCGGCATCGAGGCGATCGACAAGGGGCAGATCGAGGCGGCGCAGTCGATCGGCATGGGCTGGTGGCTCACCATGCGCCGCGTGGTGCTGCCGCAGGCGGTGCGCATCGTGCTGCCGCCTTACGGCAACGTCATGATCATGATGCTGAAGGATTCCTCGCAGGCCTCCACCATTACGGTCGCCGAGCTCGCGCTGCAGGGCAAGCTGATCGCGTCCTCGACCTTCAAGAACACCAGCGTGTTTACGCTGGTGGCGCTGATGTATCTCACCATGAGCATTCCCCTGATCCTGCTGGTCCGTCACTTCGAGAAGCGGGCCGGCAAGCGATGATCGAGCTGAAGGACATCCACAAGAGCTTTGGCAAGGTCGAGGTGCTCAAGGGCATCAATGCGAAGGTCGAGAAGGGCGAGGTGGTCTGCATCGTCGGTCCTTCCGGCTCCGGCAAGTCCACCATCCTGCGCTGTATCAACGGGCTCGAGAGCTACGACCGCGGCGAGATCAGCGTCGAGGGATTGAAGGTCGACCGCGATGCGCCGTCGATCGTGGCCATCCGAACCCAGGTCTCGATGGTGTTCCAGCGCTTCAACCTGTTCCCGCATCGCACGGTCCTTGAGAACGTCGTCGAAGGGCCGCTCTATGTGAAGAAGGAGCCTCGTACGCAAGTGCTGGAGCGCGGCCGCGCCCTGCTTGCCCAGGTCGGGCTTGCAGAGAAGGCCGATGCACATCCGCCGCAGCTCTCCGGCGGCCAGCAGCAGCGCGTCGCGATCGCGCGGGCGTTGGCGATGCAGCCAAAAGCCATCCTGTTCGACGAGCCGACCTCGGCGCTCGATCCTGAACTGGTCGGCGACGTTCTTGGCGTGATGCGCAAGCTCGCCGACGACGGCATGACCATGGTCGTCGTCACCCACGAGATGGGATTTGCCCGCGATGTCGCCGACCGTGTGCTGTTCATCGACGGCGGAATCATCGTCGAGCAGGGGCCGGCCAAGGCGCTGCTCAATCAACCCCAGCATCCGCGCACGCAGGATTTTTTGCGGCGTGTGCTGCATCCGCTCTGACCGGTCCTTGCCATGCCTGCGCGCCTTCCTCTGCCGCCTTCCGTCTATGCCGACACCGCCGTCGCGCCGGTCACCACGCCGCCGCTCGACGTCGACAAGGATGTCTCCGTCGCGATCGTCGGCGGCGGCTACACCGGCCTCTCCACGGCATTGCATCTGGCAGAGCAGGGCGTCGAGGCGCTGGTGCTGGAGGCGCAGGAGCCCGGCTGGGGCGCGTCCGGCAACAATGGCGGCCACACCAACCCCGGGCTGAAGCACGACCCTGATCAAATCGAGGCGGATTTCGGCACCGAACTCGGCCGCCGCATGATCGACTTCTCCTATGGCACCACGAACTTCACGCACGATCTGATCCGCCGTTACCAGATTCCGTGCGAGGCACGGCAGAACGGCACGCTGCGCGCGGCCTATCACGAGGCCAGCGCCGCGGCGATCGAACAGACCGCGCAGCAATGCATCCGCCGCGGCATGCCGGTGACCTACCTGAACCGCGAGCAGCTGCGCGAGATGACCGGCACCGACCGCTACATCGGTGCCATGCTGGATACCCGCGGCGGCGACCTGCATCCGCTCAGCTATGCCCGCGGCCTTGCGCGCGCCGCGATTTCGGCGGGCGCGAAGGTCTTTGGCGAGACACCGGCATTGTCACTGCGTCGCGACGGCTCGCGCTGGCGCATCGAGACGCCGCGCGCCGTGGTCCATGCGGACAAGGTCCTGCTCGCGACCAACGGTTTCACCGACGATCTCTGGCCTGCGCTCCGCCGCACCATCGTGCCGGTGTTTTCCTCGATCGCCGCCACCGCGCCGTTGTCGGACGAGGTGGCTCGTTCGATCATGCCGACGCGTCCGGTGCTCTACGAGAGCGGCCACATCACGGTCTATTATCGCATCGATCAGCACAATCGTCTGTTGATGGGCGGCCGAGGCCCGATGCGCTGGATCAACTCGCCGTCCGACGTCGCCTATCTCATGCGCTATGCCGAGCGGCTGTGGCCGCAGCTCAAGGGCGTGGCCTGGACGCATGGTTGGAACAGCCGGCTCGCCATCACCGGGGATCATTATCCCCACGTGCACGAGCCCGCAGAGAACATCCTGATCTCGCTCGGCTGCAATGGCCGTGGCGTCGCGCTCTCGACCGCGATGGGCGCGCAGCTCGCGCGCCGCCTGATCGGCGGCCCCAAGGCCGAGATCGATATGCCCGTCACCGGCATCAAGCCGATCCCGATGCACGCATTCTGGCCGGTCGGGGTGACGACCGCGGTGATCGCGGGCCGCGTGCGCGACCGGCTCGGCATATGAGAAGGCGCCGCCCCGTCAGGGGGCGACGCCTTGCATGCGATTCGGATAGAGCCTCAGCAGCGGCCCTGCTTCCATAGGCCCGGCGGGCAGCTGTAACCGCGCCAGCCGACCTTGCGTCCGCGCGACCATCCGGGAGGCGTGCCATGATAATGATGGCCTATCTTATGACCGTGACCATGACCGTGTCCGTGACCGCCGCCATGGCCGCCCTTGGCCAATGCAGGGCTGGTCAATGTAAAGCCGGCTGCAATGATCAGCGACGCGGCGAGCGCAAGTTTCTTCATCATGTCCTCCACTGGGGCGAGCGCATTTGTCCGTTGAGCGAACGAACTATGCGCAGCTAAGTTCCCTGCGAATGTGGAGGAGTCGTGACGCTCGCCTGGATGCGTAGTCGCGCGAGTGCTCAACGCGCGCTGGCAACAACTCGGATGCGGACTCAGCCTTCTGCGACCGCGTCAGCCCAAGGCTGAAAGATCTCGACCGCGCCAAAATTCGTATCGCCCTCGCGCATCACCACGCTCGGGCAGGCGAATTTCTGCGGCAAGGCCTGCACGCGGGTCTCTTCATAGTCGAAGCGCGCGGCGAGTGCCTTGCGCACGTCCTCCGGCAGTCGAGCATCGCCGATCACGACCGCACCCTCGCTGGCGTCGATACGCGGCTGGTGAATGGCCGCGTCGAGATCCATGCCGAAATCCATCACGAAGGAGACGAGCTGCATCACGGAGGGCAGGATGCGGCGTCCGCCGGATGCGCCGACGGCGAGACGCTTGCCATCCTTCGTCTCGACGATGACAGGCGTGTAGTTGCAAAGGCAGCGCTTGCCGGGCGCGAGCGAGTTGGTCGTGCCGGGCGTCGGGTCGAACCACATGATGCCGTTGTTCATGGCGACGCCGGTATGCGGCGTCACATATCTCGAGCCAAAGGACGAGAGCAGCGTCTGCGTCACCGCGGCAATGTTGCCGTGCCGGTCGACCACGGAGAAATGCGTGGTGCAGGCGGGCGCCAGATATTCGGCACCGAGCGAGCGCTTGCCGTCGGCATCGCCCATGTCCTTGAGCCGCTCGCGGAAGGCGGCCTGCAGAGCAAGAGCGTATTCGACATAGGCGGCCGCGTCCGGCGCGCTTGCCGGATTCAGGCTCTGCTGCAACAGCCGCAGCGCGTGCGCCATGGTGGGCCCGGCCGTGAGCTCGGGCGTCGCATATACCTTGCCGTCGCGATACGGGATCGCCAGCGGCTCGCGCACATGCGCGCGGAAGGCGGCGAGGTCCTCGACCGACAGCGACCCGCCATCGGCCTTGATGTCGGAGGCGATGCTCCTGGCGAGGTCACCCTGGTAGAAATCGCGCGGCCCGGCCTCGGCAAGATGCGACAGCGTCGCTTTCAGCGTGTCCTGCGGCAGGCGCGTCTCGGCCTTGATGCCCCATGGCGCGGTCGGCGGCAGCCCGTCTTTCAGGAATGCCGCCGCGCTGGCGGGGTAGCGCCTGAGATCGGCGGCCGAGCCCGAGATCGTCACCGTGGTCCACCAATCGACCAGCAGGCCTTCACCGGCGAGCCTGGCTGCCGGCGCGACCAGATCCTTCCACGGCATCCTGGCGTAGCGGCGATGTGCCTCCTCCATCCCGGCGACGACGCCGGGCACGGCAATCGAGCCGGGGCCATGGATGTTGCGATCATCCTTCACCCGCGGCCAGGGGAAGAGATCGGAAGCAGCGCCTTCGCCGCTGAGCGGATAGTCGGCCAAGCGGAGGCTTTGCGGCGCGCACATGCCATAGTCGATCACCTCGGTGCGATTTTCCTTGGCGCGGTAGAGCACCATCGCACCGCCGCCGCCGATACCGCTGTTCCAGGGCTCCAGCACGTTCAGCGCCATGGTCGTTGCCACGATCGCGTCCACGCAGTCGCCGCCTGCGGCGAGCACCTGCGCCCCGACTTCGGCCGCCCGCCGCGATTGCGAGGCGACGATGCCGCCTTTGGACGTGACTGCGGGTTTGCGGACGATTTGGTTGAGGCTGAACTGATGAGGCATGATGTCGTCTTGTGTGCTGCGTTGACGTCGGGGCTCTGCATGGGCGGAGCGCGCGGACAATGGCACATTGCGGCCAACGAGAACATCGAAAGGGAGACGCGACATGGCAGGTGTGAAACAGGCGCGGGATGGCGCGGTCGGAATCCTGACGCTCGACGAACCGGCCAGCCTGAACGCGATGACGCCGGACCTGCTCGGCGCACTCGCCGCGGCCATCGGCGAGATGACGCAGGACGAAGGCATCCGCGCCCTGATCCTCACCGGCGCCGGGCGCGGTTTTTGCTCGGGACAGATTTGAAAGCATCGGAGGCGCTCGGCGAAGACATCGCGGCCGGCGTCATGCGCTTCTACTGGCCGGCCTTCAGGGCGCTGCGCGAATGCCGGGTGCCCGTCGTCGTCGCCGTCAATGGCGTCGCTGCCGGCGGCGGCTTCAGTCTTGCGATGGCCGGCGACATGATCGTCGCGGCCCGGTCGGCGAGCTTCATCCAGGTGTTCAGCCGCATCGCTCTGGTGCCGGATCTCGGCTCGACCTGGCTGCTGCCGCGGTTGATCGGCCGGCAGCGCGCGCTCGAGCTGATGCTGCTGAACGAGCCGCTCACGGCCGAACGTGCCGAGGAGATCGGCCTGGTGCGGCAGGTGGTCGACGATGCCATGCTGATGGAGGAGGCGCTCGCCCTGGCGCGCCGCCTCGCCGACGGCCCAACGCGCGCTTTGGTGGCAACGCGCCTGCTCGTCGATGAGAGCGAGCATGCGACCTACGAAGCGCAGTTCCGCCGCGAGATCGAACTGCAGGCCGTGGTTCGCAAGACCGCCGATGCGATCGAAGGCCGCAATGCCTTCGTCGAGAAGCGCAAGGCCAGGTTTACCGGGCGGTGAGGGGCGGCACACTCGCCCCACTCATCTCGCCCGGGCTTGTCCCGCCTGCGTAGCCGAAGCCAGTTCGGCGAGGCGAAGGCCCGGGCATCCACGTCTTTGAATCGCGCCAAAAACGTGAATGGCCGGGACAAGCCCGGCCATGACGAAGGAGAGACTGAGATTAACGAGGAAGCAGCGCAGCCGCAGTCCGTCAGAGCGCGCGGTTCACTCGGCTGGCCTGGTACTTGGCGCGCCATTTCGGGCCAGGTCCGCGCATGTAGTGAAGCTCGGGGCGGTACGGATTGCCTGCGACCTTCATCAAGGTCTGCCATCTGGCGGCGACGAAGTTCAGAGGCTGGCGGAGCAGGCTCAGGGAAGCGATCAGCATGGCATCACCTCAATGGGGCTTGCCGAGCATGGCGGTGAAGGGCAGATCGAAAATCTCTTCGCCATCATCGTCGCTGACATGGATCACCCAGTCGCGCCAGTCTTCGCTGCTCGGCGTCAGGATCATCGATCGCATGATCTGAGAGGCACGGTCGCGCGCCTCAGTGAGATTGGACACGGCGGCGCCGTAGCGGTCGATCAGGGTGCCCTCGGTGTTGGAGCAGTGGAAATAGACCTGGACCATATCCGCCTCCTGGGGGAGCAACTGGGGTGGCAAACCGATACCACCCGAGGCCTTCGCGAAACATTCGGGTCGAACCCGGTAAGGGAATTTACGGATATTGGTCGGTCCCAAGGTCGTTAGAGGTTTAATCACAGGCGGGTGATCTTGAGCTGGACGGCGTTTTCCCGTCATGGAACACCATTCGCGGGAAGTTTTGGGGGCCGCCGTGAGCCATTTCACATCCAAGCGCGAATGCCGAAGGCTGCGCGCATGTGCGGAGGCCTTGGCGTGTGCCTCGGCGTGGGCTTTCGCCGCCCTGCTTGGGCACATCTCGGTGGCGTCATCGGAGCCGCTCCGGAGCGGCTATGCGATCGGCGCGGACACCTGCGGCAACGGTGATCTCGCATTTCCCAGGATCAAGATCGACATGAAGGCTGGCTTTTGCGCCGGCCTCGTCGCCAGCGAAGCGGATCACCTCAAGTTTCCACGCGCGATCGTCCAGGTGCCGGGCCGCGACCTGTTCGTGGTGGCCGATATGGGGGGCTGGGGCCGCACCGACGGACGGCTGCTGCTGCTCGATCCGCGTGCGCCACAGGGCGGGCGGCTCAAGGAACTTCTCGCGGGAATCGAATATCCGTTCGGCCTCGCGGTCGGTCCGGACGGGAGGCTCTATGCCTCGACCGCCGAGACGATCTTCCGGTTCGATCCGCTCGCCGACAATCCGCGCGGCACCGTCGAGACCATCATCCGTCACATGCCCGGGCGCCGGATCGCGCTGCCCGACGGCACCCGGATCGAGGAGAGTGCGCATCCGCTCAAGCAGTTCGTCTTCGACAGGACCGGGCGGCTATTCGTCAATGTCGGCTCGCACAGCGACGACTGCATCACGCCGGCGCCGATCACGAGGCCTTGCGCGGCGGCCGAGGGCGCGTCCGCCTTGGCATCGATCTGGCTGTTCGTGCCGCCTGCGGGCGGCGTCTTCCCGGCGCTGAAACCAGGCGATGCCGATCCGCCGCACACCGTCCATGCGCGCGGCTTGCGCAACTCGATGGCCCTGGCCCTGCATCCCGGTTTTCCCGACGCCGGCTATGCCTTCCTGCAGGGCGAAAACAGCCGCGACTTGCCGGATATCTTCAAGCCGAACGAGGAGATCAACGCAATCGAGCAGGGCAGGCATTATGGCTGGCCCTATTGCTACGATGTGTCGACGCCGAGCCCCGAGTTCAGAAACGTGCTGCAAAGCGGGGTCTACAAGTCGCTCTGCACGGCCAGCGCGCTCTACAAGCCGCCGCTCTCGCTACTGCCGCCGCACGGGGCGCCGCTCGCGATGCTCTATTATCGCGGCACGAAATTCCCGGAGCTGGAGGGCAAGCTGCTGGTCGGCCTGCACGGCTATCGTCCGACCGGCAGCCGTCTGCTGGTCTACGACGTCGACGACCACGGCTTTCCGAGGCCCGTCACCGCGCCGGTGCGCTATCACGTCAGTTGCGCGGCGGAGCCGACGCGCAACTTTCAGACGGCTGCCGGCGAGGTGGCTGCCGCGCCGTTCGATGAGTTGATCGCGGGCTGGCACCGCGTCAACGGCGCGCGGCCGCAAGGCGCGCCGGTCGGCATGACGGTCGCGGAGGACGGCGCCATCTGGCTGGTCGAGGACAAGAACCAGACCGTGATCCGCATCGATCGTGCAGCGGGTGATCCGCCACCGCCGCTGCCCTGCGACATGCGCAGCCAGGCGATGATCGACCAGCTCGCGACCTTCGTCGCCAGGGATGCGCAGAACAGCAGCCGGCTGACCACGCTGCGCAAAGTCCTCGTCGAGAAGCATTGCGTCGGCTGCCACTCCGATTTCGGTTTGAAGCCGGGCCAGTCGGACGCAGAAAAGGACGGGGCCGTGCTCCGCTTCATGCTCAGCCAGGACGGCTGGATCTATCCGGGCGATCCCGATGCCGGCAGGCTGCGCACGCGCCTGCGCGGCATGGGCGCGGAGAAGCTGATGCCGCCGGGCGGGGAGAGCCTGCCGAAGACCGAGCCCGGCTACACGCGCCTGCTCGACACGATGGACTTGCTCGTTGCGAAGATGGTTCCGGGCACGCGGATGCGGATCAGGCCCGGCCCGCCGCAGCGCAAGTTCTTTGGCAAGACCAACAGGGAATGCGGCGAAATACCGGCCGCAAAGGTCGTGGTCGTGACACAAAGGAGCGCTGTAGACAAACCCGGCTTCAGCCGATTCTTCCGGCCGGCCGATCCCTATCTGAATGGCGAGTGCACCGACGGCGATGGCTATTACATTCGGCAGGAATTTCTGGTGCCTGTGCAGTAGCGTCCTCTTCCTCGTTGCGGCGGGATCCGCGCAAGCGGAGACGAGATTGTTCGAAAGCGTGCAGGTGACGCCCGCCGGCGAATACACCTTCGGCATCGAGGGACCCGCAGCCGACCTCGAGGGCAATCTGTTCGTGGTCAATCTCGGCAAGGCCGGCACCATCGGCAGGCTGCCTGCGGGCGGTGCGGCGTCGGAGCCCTTCACGCAGCTTCCCGAGGGCAGTGTCGGCAACGCCATCCGCTTCGATGCGAGCGGCACCATGTTCATCGCCGACTACAAGAAGCACAACATCTTCGCGATTCCAAAGGGGGCCACCCAGCCGGGCATCTGGTTTCACTCCGACGAGATGAACCAGCCCAACGACATCACGATCGCCCGCGACGGCACGATCTATGCGAGCGACCCGAACTGGAAGGGCAGGGAAGGCCACATCTGGCGGATCGCGAAAGCGGCCGACGGCACCGTGCAGGGACAAGTGATGTTGGCGCCGCGCGCGATGGGTACCACCAACGGCATCGATCTCAGCCCGGACGGCAAGACGCTCTATGTCGGGGAATCCAGCAGCGGCCAGATCTGGTCCTATGCGATCAACGGCAACGAGCTGACGGCTGCGAAGCTGGTCAAGGCGTTTCAGCCCGACACCGTCGATGGCTTGCGCACCGACATTGCCGGTCGTCTCTATGTCGCGCGTATTCTCAAAGGGACGGTTGCGCTGGTGAAGCCCAATGGCGCGGTCGAGCGGGAGATCGCGCTCAAAGCCAAGGAGCCGACCAACCTCGCCTTCGGCGGCAGCGACGGCAAGACCGTCTTCGTCACCCAGCGTCAAGGCGGCTTCATCGAGTCCTTCCGCACCGATCAGCAGGGCCGCGAGCACTGTCTCCAGCGCGGGCGCTGCTAGAGGACGATCTGCTTCCGGCGCAGAGCCGCGCGGGCTGATGCGGCATTCTTCTTGCTTGCATCTTGCCGCCGTGGGGATCAAGACATCTACGGCGCCCCTTAAGAGCATGCGAGCACGGAGTGTTTGAGTGAAGGCCGTCCATACCGAACTGCACCGCAGCCACGATCCGCAATTCTTCCTGGTCCGCGGCGTCGTCAAGCGCACCACCGAGCAACCCGAGCGTGCCGACCGCCTGCTCAAGGGATTGAAGGACGGCAAGCACCAACTGGTTGAGCCGACCAAATTCGGGCAGGGGCCGCGCGCGCGCATTCACAGTCCGGAATATCTGTCGTTCCTGAGCGAAGCCTGGGACGCCTGGACCGCGCTCGGCGATTCCGGCCCGGAGATGATCGGCAACATCCATCCGGTGCGGCATGCCGGGACCTATCCGACCCACATCGTCGGCAAGCTCGGCTGGCACACCGCCGACACCGCGGCGCCGATCGGTCCGGGCACTTGGGCCGCGGCCTGTGCCGCGACGGACGTTGCGGTCACCGCCGCGCAGATGGTGATGGATGGCGAGGACGCGACCTATGCGCTCTGCCGTCCGCCCGGTCACCACGCCTATCGCGACATGGCCGGCGGCTTCTGCTTCCTCAACAACAGCGCGATTGCCGCAGCGCATCTGCGGCAGAAGCACGAGCGCGTCGTGATCCTCGACGTCGACGTCCATCACGGCAACGGCACGCAAGGCATCTTCTACGCCCGGCCCGACGTCTACACGATCTCGATTCATGCCGATCCGATCGCTTATTATCCATACGTGTGGGGCTATGCCCATGAACGCGGCGAAGGACCCGGCCTTGGCACCAATCTCAACATCCCGCTGGCCATCGGCACCGGCGACGACGGCTACATGCAGTCGCTGGACGTTGCGCGCAAGGCAATCGAGTCCTTTGCTCCCGGGGCCCTCGTCATCGCGCTCGGCCTAGACGCCTCCGAGCACGATCCGCTCAAGGGATTGGCCGTCACCACGCCGGGCTTCCGCCGTATCGGCCAGGCCATCGCGAGGATGGGCCTGCCGACCGTGTTCGTGCAGGAGGGCGGCTACCTCTCGGATATTCTGGGCGCGAACCTGACCTCGGTGCTGGCGGGATTCGAAGAGGCGCGGTGAGGGGTCTTCACCTCTCCCCGCGTTGCCCGGCCATGACGGCGAGTGTGATAGCTAGAACATCCCGCTCGCCGCGAGCGCCTTGCAGACGTGCTGCATCTCGGATTCGTCGGCGACCATGTCGAGCATGATCGTGGTCAGGCCTTTTGCCGCAAACGCCTTCAGCCTCGCGCCGATCTCCTCGTAGCTGCCGACGAGATAGGGGCAATCGGCCTGGAAGGTCAGGAATGGCAGCAGCCAGTAGCCATTATCCCGGAGCTCGCCGCTCTGGCCGTCATAGAGGTGCCGCTTCCACACGGAATCAGTGTTCTCCATGGTCAGCACGAGCAGCTCGCGATCGTCGGGGTTGTCGCGGAAACGCAGCTTGGCGGCCTGCCGCGCCTCCTCGCGTCCCTCGCGGGCGAAGATGCCGAAATTCATGCCGGGCGAGTGGAGCTCGCGATCGAGCTCGGGCGGCAGCATCTGCATCTTGATGCAGCCCGCTTGCTCCGCCGCCCGCTGGGCTGCCTCGGATTGGCCTGCGATCAGGAATTCCGGCATCAGCTCTGGCGGCAGGCGCGGTCGCAGTTGCAGGTGGTGCGCGCGGTAGAAGCGCCCCTCGAAACTGACCGGCCGCGGACTTGCCAGCAACTGGCGCATCAGCTCCACGAATTCGCCGAGCCTGATATAGCGGTCCGCATGCGACTGGTCGTCGCCGAGGCCGTGCAAGTCGCTGACCGCCGTCCCCGTGATCATGTTGAGATAGACCTTGCGGCCGTGGAGCTGCGCAAGGGACGAGACGAATTTCGCCGCCGTGAACGGGTGCATGTAGACCGGATTGACGGCGATCAGCGGCGAAGATCGCACCGTCCCTGCCATGATGTGCTGGGCCATCGCCCAGGGCTCGACGAACACGTCGTTGCCTTCGAACAGCAGAACGCCCTCGAAACCGTTGCGGTCGGCGAACTGCGCGACCCGCATCAGCTCGCCGACATATGTCCCGGGGTCGCGGTTGCGCGAAATCGCCGGAAAGACGCGCAGCCGCGGCGACGTCATTCAGCCGCTTCCTGGAGCGGCCAGGCATTGCGGCTGATGGGAAGGCCGCCGTTCGCGCGGGAGCCGTCGGCGATCGCGAGGCGATGAGAGGGCGACGGCGAGCACAGCGAAAAGCGCCAGCCGTCGGGATCGTCGGCGATATCGGGCTTGAAGCTGATCTCGATGCCCTCGCGCGACACCTGCATCGCGAAGGCGTCGAGCGGCAAATTGAGCCCAAAGCCCCTGGCCTTCAGATAGGCCTCCTTGAGCGTCCAATAGTCGAAGAAGCGCTCGATCGCGGCCGGCTCCGGCAGTCCGCGCAGCGTTTCGACCTCCTCCGGCGCAAAGAAGCGAAGCGCAGTGGACAGCGGCGCCACCCGCCGCGACACGGTTTCGACGTCGACGCCGACGGTCTCATGCCTCGACACGACGCAGGCGACGCAGCCGTCGGCGTGAGACAGGCTGAAATGCAGCGCGGTCGAGGTCGCGGGCGCTGCGACAAACGGCCGCCCGTAGCGCCCGGCTCCAAAGGACCAGTCGGAGGGAGCGACGTTGGAGGCGACCTGCGACAGCGCCAGGCGCAGCATGGCGTGCGCGAAAATATACTGCCGTCGATGCCGCTCGAACATGAAGCGATCGGCCCGCGCCCGTTCGTCCACCGAAAGCAGCCGTCGGCACGTATCGACCGCGCCCGGCACGTCAATGGACTCGATCAGTCCGACAAAGAGTTCAATTCTGTCGTCCGCCATCAATTGGGGCCTATTGCGTCAGGCCGAGGGAAAATCCCCGGCCCCGACGGAAGAAACAACTGAGCAAGAATCATCCAAGCAGACCGCTTCTAGCGGTCCACCCGGGCGATTTCTTGTCGATTTGCAGGCCGGTTTACAGGCGCAAGCTTGTGCGAGACCCCGGCTCGATACACGAGCGGCCCATGTCCGAAAGTGAAGCCTGAAGAGTCGTACGGCGTCCCGGCCGACGAATCTTACTTCTTCTTCTTCTTGGCTTTCTTCGCGCCGCTCAGCACCGACAGGCTGGCATCGACGTCCTTCAGGGCGGACTGCAGCTTCTTCTTCTCGGCACTCAGCAGCTTCAGGAGGGCCTTGCGGTCCTTGTCGCTCAACGCGGTACCTTTGGTAAATTTGATGAAACCCATAACACTCCCCCGGTTGAAAATAATCGTCCAAATGGAAACGCAGGAATAATCTTGCGCGGTGGCGTCAAATAATCAAGATGCAACTTGGTCATGCACAGCTTTGACGAGTGAGCCGTCATGGCGCGCGGTCCTCATGCCGCCTTGCGAGCGAGCAATCGGCCGAGCGGCAAGTTGGGTTGGGCGACGGCAGTCGCCAGGAGCACGACGAGATCCTTCATCCACGCGCCGACCAAATGGCCGTCCAGCAATTCGCGCTTGTAATTGCACGAGCCGGTGATTCCGGTCGGGCGCTCCTTGAGCATAAGCGACAGCCAGGTCTGGTCGATCGGCAGCACCGGCTGGCCTTCGCGCGCGATGTCGCCGATCGATTGGGTCGCGAGATCCGGCAAATCGAGCGGCTGACGCAGTGGATTTTGCAGCGTGAAATAGACCTGGAGCAGCGAGGCCGGATCGATCCCTTCCCGCTCCAGATGGTCGGCGAGGAGGTTGAACGGCAGCTCTTGCCGCGCATGGGCGTCGAGCACACTCTGGCACACCCGTGTCAACGCTTGCGCGAACGACAGCTCGGGCGTGATTGTGGTGCGGATGATCACCGTGTTCTCGAACGGGCCGACGATCCGGTCGGTGTCCGGCTGGGCGCGATTGGCCATGGCGGTGGCGACCGCGATGTCGGTGCGGCCCGTCCGGGCGAGCAGCAGGGTCTTCAGGCCGGTGAGCAGGCCCATGAAGAGCGTGCCGTTGTGCTGGCTGGCGAACGTCTTGAGCCGCCCGATCAACTCGGGCTCGAGGCTGACCGGATGGTGCCCGCTGGACGCGCCTGGGGTTGATTTGCCGTCGAAGACGGGGGCCGCACCGCGCAAATTCTCCGTCCAGTCGGCAGCCTGGCGGCGGGCAGCGTCGGTGCCGCACCACCAGCGCTGCCAGCGAGAGACGTCCGAAAAGGCCGGAGGCGGCTTTGGTAGCGGCGCCGACGGATGTCCGGACAGCGCCGCATAGCGGCTCGACACCTCCTCGAACAACACACCGATCGACCAGCCGTCGACAATGGCGTGATGCAGCGTCAGCAACAGGACATGATCGGCGTCGTGGATCCGCAACAGCCTGACACGCAGCAGGGGCGCGCGCGTGGGGTCGATTGGGTCATAGGTCTCGTGCTGGATCAGGAGATCGACCTTCCTCTGCTCCAGGGTTCTGCGCCGCTTGTTATTGTGGGGTTGGCCATCGCCGATCGTCTCGATGGTCAGGACACGGCCGAGGGTGCCGGGTGCGGCGACGTGACGGACAGGCTCCTCGCCGTTCCAGCCGAACGCGGTCCGCAGCGATTCGTGGCGATTGACCACATCGTCGATCGCCTGCGCCAGGGCGGTCGCATCGAGCGGACCCTGGAGACGGAAGGCGAAGGGCAGGTTGAACAGCGGCAACCCCGGGAGGCTCTGCTCGATCCGCAGCATCTGGTCCTGCGCAATCGAGAGCGTCGGCCCGCCGCCGTCGGTCGGCCTCGCATCAGCCATGCCCGACATGCTTGCGTCAGGCTTGCGCGGCAACTCCGTCATGGCCTGGTCGACCCGCCGGGCAAGTCCTTCGATCGTCGGTGCTTCGAAGATGGTCTTGATCGGTAGCGACACCCCGAGCGCCCGCGCGACACGCGCCATCGTCTGGCCCGCCAGCAGCGAATGGCCGCCGAGGTCGAAGAAATTGTCGGTGACGCCGACGCTGTCCACCCTGAGCAGGTCGATCCAGATGTCGGAGAGCACCTTTTCGGTGAAGCGCCGCGCCGGCACGGTCGCATCCGGTTCGGACGATTCCTGCTGCGCCGGCGCCAGCAGCGCGGACCGGTCGATCTTGCCGTGGGCGCTCAGCGGAACGTGATCCAGGAACAGGAATGCGGACGGGATGGCGTGGCCCGGCAGCCGGCTCTTGAGGAAATCGCGCAGCTCGCTGGCGCTGCTCCGGCTGTCGGGGCTTGCGACGATATGGGCGATCAGCCGGATGTCGCCGCTCGCCTCGCGGCGCGGCTCGACGATGCCGGCCCGCACGCTGGGATGATCGGCGAGCGCGTTCTCGATCTCCTTGAGCTCGATGCGGTAGCCGCGGACCTTGACCTGATGGTCGGCGCGGCCGAGGCATTCGATCGTGCCGTCGGCGCGGCGGCGCGCGAGGTCGCCGGTGCGGTAAAGCCGGCTGCCTGCCTGGCGCGAGAACGGATCGGGCAGGAATCGCTGCCGGCTCTGCGCGGGATCGTTGATATAGCCGCGGCCGACACCCGCGCCGCCGATGCAGAGTTCGCCGGTCACGCCGACCGGCTGCGGCTGGAGATTCGCATCGAGCACGTAGAGCTGCGTGTTCGGCAGCGGTGCACCGACCGGGACGATGCCGGTCGTGATCGCCGGCGCCCTGGTCAGGCGATGCAGGGAGACGTCGTCGGAACACTCCGAAGCGCCGTAGGCGTTGATCAGCGGTACTTTCGGGCACTCGGCGAACCAGGCCCGGCAGAGGTCGACGGGCAACGGCTCGCCGGTCGAAATCAGCAGCCGCAATCCGGCGAAGGCGCGCCGGACCTGTCCCTCGTTCATCCGATCGACCACGACGCGCAAGAGCGATGGGACGATCTCGAGCACGGTGATGCCTTCGCGCTCGATCTCCCGCGCCAGCAGGATCGGGTCCTGCACGATCGTATTGTCGCAGACATGCACGCGCGCGCCGACCATCGGCCCCGCCAGGAACTGCCAGACCGATATGACAAAGCTCTGCGGCGCGGTCTGCGCGATCACGTCCCTGGAGCAGAGGCCGAGCTCGGAGACGAGCGAGGCCAGATGGTTCGACAGGCCGCGCTGCTCGATCATGACGCCCTTCGGCGCGCCGGAGGAGCCCGATGTATAGATGAGATAAGCAAGGCTGGAGGCCGCGCGCCGCGCGGCGCGGGCCGGCTTGGCCGCTGCCGATGCGATCGTGTCTTCGAGCTCGGCCACCGGAATGCGCTCGACCAGCGGAGCGAGCAGCGTCTCGACCATGGCGGACCGGGCCCGTCCGGTCAGCAGCATGCGGGCGCAGCTCGATCCCAGAATGGTCGCGAGCCGCGCTGGCGGCTGATCGGGGTCGAGATTGAGGAAGGCCGCGCCCGCGCGCTGCACGCCGATCATCGCGGCGAGCAGGTCGGGCCCGCGATCCGCAAGCAAGGCCACCACGCTCTCAGCGCCGACGCCTTCGCGCGCCAGCCAGCGCGCGATCGCCTGGCTGCGGCGGGCCAGTTCGCGATAGCTCAGGGATGCGCGCCCGTCCGACACCGCAATCGCGTTCGGCGTCTTCCTGGCCTGACGGTCGAAGCGCTCGCTCAAATTGCCGCTTGTGGTGAAATTGGCCGGCACGCCGCGGCCTGCCGCCAGCAATTGCCGGCGTTCGGTCTCGTTGAGGAGCGGCAGGCGCGAGATGCGCTGCTCCGGATTGGCGATGGCGGCCTTCAGCACGGACTTGAACTGGGCCGCCATGGCCTCGATCGTCGCGGCGTCGAACAGATCGGTGGCGTATTCGAAGAAGCCGGTGAAGCGGCCGTCGGCCTCGACCAGCTCGAGCGTGATGTCGAAGCGTGCCACCTCGGGATCGACTTCCAGCCGCAGCGTCGACAGGCCCGGGAAGCGTGCAGCCTCGATCGAGGCGTTCTGGAGGATGAACATGATCCGGAACAGCGGATTGCCATCGCTCCGCCGCGCGACCTGCAGCGCGCGCAGCACCTCCTCGATCGCAAGGTCCTGGTTGCGGTAGGCATCGAGGGTGACTTGCCGGACCCGCCGCAGCAATTCGCTGAAGCTCGGATCGCCGCCAAAATCGTTGCGCAGGATCAGGGTGTTGGCGAACAGCCCGATCAGGCGCTCGCTCTCGATCTGGTTGCGGTTGGCAATCAGCGATCCCGTTGCGACATCCTCATGCCCGGTGTGGCGGAATAGCAGGCACTGGAAGGCGGCGAGCAGCGTCATGAAAGGCGTGACGCCCTGGTTCTGGCTGAACGCGCGCAGCTCGGCCGACTGCGTCCTGGAGAATTCGAGATAGTGGCGGGCGCCGTGACCGCTCCAGACCTCAGGCCTTGGCCGGTCGGTCCGCAGCGGCAGCGTGGTGACGCCGTCGAGCTGGGTCCGCCAATAGTCGAGCTGGTCCTTTGCGGCCGGCGTCTGCGCCCAGCTCTGTTGCCAGAGCGCAAAGTCGCGATACTGGAAAGCCGGCGAAGGCTCTGCCGCCACGCTCCTCCTGTGTGCGGCGGCGTAATGGGCGGCAAGCTCCTCCCAGAACAGGCGTTGCGACCAGCCGTCGGTAACGAGGTGATGCACGTTGACCACCAGCGCGTGGCTCGTCTTGTCGAATGACAGCAGCGTGACTTTCAGCAGCGGCTCGCGCGCCAGGTCGAAAGGGTATTGCGCGAGCTTGAGCGCCTCGCGCCTGATCGTTGCGGCCCGTTTGTCGGCAGCACAGGGCTTGAGCTTGACGCGCTCGAACCGCGGCGCCGATTGCAGCACGAGCTGCGACGGCTCGCCCTGGCGTTCGACGATGACCGAGCGCAGCGCCTCGTGGCGCGCACAGATCGCGGCAAGACTGGCCTGAAGCGCGGCGACGTCGATCAGGCCTCTGAACACTGCGACCTCGACCACATTGTAATTGTAGCGCGTCGGATCGAGCCGCGAGAGCACGTACATGCGCTGCTGCTGGAACGAGAGCGGCGCTTCTGCGACCGTCGCTCGCCGCCAGGCCGGCAGTGCCGTCTCGCGACGGCTCGCCGCCGTCCCGAGCCGGGCCGCAAGCGTGGCGACGGTGGCGCAATCGAAAATGTCCTCGAACGAGAAGTCGACATTGAAGCGTTCGCGCAGGCGCGAGCGCATCTGCGTCACCGCGAGCGAATCCGCACCGAGCGCGAAGACGTCCTGGTCGACGCCGACCCGCGGCAGCTCCAGGAGACCGGCCCAGATCGCGGCAAGCTGGGTCTCCAGCGGGTTGCGTGGCAACCGCGCATCGTCCGTGTGTTCCGCCTTGGCGATCAGCCCCGCGAGCGCGTTACGCTTGACCTTGCCGCTGCCGCCCTTCGGCAGGGCTGCCACGCTGCGGATCAGGCTAGGCACCTTGTAGGCTGCGAGCCGCCTTCGCACGAACTGGCGCAACTGGTCCGAGGTCGCCTCGGCATCCGGTCGCAGCACCACGACGGCGGCAACGTTCTCGCCGAGCTTGTCGTGCGGGACGGCGAACACGCCGGCCTCCAGCACCGCCGGATGGCTGAGCAGGGCCTCTTCCACTTCGAGAGGCGAGATCTTCTGCCCGCCGCGGTTGATGACGTCCTTGATGCGCCCGACGATGAAAAGATAGCCGTCGCCATCGAGATAGCCGAGGTCGCCAGTCCGGAACCAGCCGTCGCGGAACGCGGCCTGCGTTGCCGCTTCGTCATTATAGTAGCCGCGGGTCATGTTCGGTCCGCGCAGCACGATCTCGCCATGCGCGCCGCTCGCAAGCCTGCGGCCGGTCTCGTCCATGATCGCGATCTCGGGGCCGGCGGCGCGACCGACCGATCCGACCTTGCGCAGCTCGAACGGATTGGCCGCGATCTGCGAGGCCGCTTCGGTCATGCCGTAGGTTTCGAGCACGGGAACGCCGAACGTCGCCTCCAGCCCCTGGAGGATCGTGGGCGCGAGCGAGGCCGAGGCCGAACGGATCACGCGCAGCGACGACGATCGGGCGCTGTCCGGGTCGGATTCCGCCGCCGTCAGCAGCGCGCGATGAATGGTCGGCACGGCGGTGTACCAGGTCGGCTGCAGCTCCCGCATCCAGCCGAAGAAGGAAAGGGCGTCGAAGCCGTCGGTGCAGATCACGCTGGAGCCCGCAGCCAGCGCCGTCAGCAGGCCGGAGATCAAACCATGGGCGTGAAACAGCGGCAGGACGTTGAGCAGACGATCGTGGGACGTGAGCGACAGCACGCGGCCGGCATTGGCGGCGGACAGGCACACATTGCCATGTGTCAGCGGTACCATCTTCGGCCGCGCCGCCGTGCCGGACGTCAACAGGATGAACGCATCGTCGTCGCCGCGCGAGGCGCCGCCGGTCGCCGCTGGCCGGACTGTCGGCCCAACGAATGAGCAGCCGGCGAGATTGTCCTGCGGCCCCGGCACGAAATCGATGATCGCGATGTCGAGCGCCTTGGCGGCCTCGCGGCTCGCAGGGCTCATGTCGGTCTGCGTCACGAGCGCCGACAACTTCAGTTCACTGAAATAGCGCTGCAATTCGTCAGCCGTCAGATCGGGGTTGACGGGGACGCAGGCGCAGCTCGATGCGACCGCGATCAGCGCCAGCGCGCTGTCGGCGCCGCGCGGCAGCGCGACCGCGATGCGGTCGGCAGGGGTCATGCCGAGCCGGCGCAGCGCATGGACGAGATCCTGCGTCATCGCGCCAAGCGCGCCGTAGTTGAGGGCCGGGCGGCCCGGGGCGAGTAGGGCGGGCGCCGTCGGCGTCTTGCGGGCGTAGAAATCGAGAAGGCCACCGATATCGGCGAACATCTTCGTTTCGGCCGCCATGCCGCCTGATTCCTCAAGGGCCGGGAGTGTGACGTCCGACAATTCCGTTCCCTTTTGATGCGATTGAGCTATTCTTCCAAGAAGTTGGGGAACGCGTCCAGTCTGAGGTGAAGTTTTGGGCCCAAAATCTGTGGTTGAGGCGCCCTGAAGCCCTTCGACGGAATGAGGGTCGGGCAGAAATCACCATGCTGGAGAACGAGCCGGACACGGGAACGGAAGGCGGGCTGAAGCGCTGGCTCGAGGGCATCGGCCTCGGCCATTACTCCGATCTCTTCGCACAGCACCGCCTTGATCTCGACGTCATGGGTGACCTGACCGAATCCGATCTGGTCGAGCTCGGATTGCCGCTTGGCGATCGCAAGCGGCTGCAACGGGCGATGGCGGCGCTGTTCGAGGCGGAAACGGCGCAGGCGCCCGCGGCGACGGTGCGGCCGCAAATCCGCACAGAGGTCGGCGCCGAGCGGCGTCAGCTCACCACCATGTTCTGTGACATGGTGGATTCCACCTCGCTCTCCGTGCAGTTCGATCCGGAAGACGTCCGCGACATGATCGCGAGCTTCCGCGAAACCTGCGTCCGCGTGGTGAAGCATTACGAGGGTTTTGCCGCCCGTTTCGTCGGCGACGGCATTCTGGTCTATTTCGGCTACCCGACCGCGCATGAGGACGATGCCGAGCGCGCGGTGCGTGCCGGGCTCGAGATCGTGCGGGTGCTGTCGACCGCACGCGCGATCGAGCCGCGCGGCGCGCTCAGCCACTCACCCGCCGTCCGCATCGGGATCGCGACGGGCCTCGTCGTGGTCGGCGACCTCATCGGACAGGGGACCGAAGAGCGCGACTCCGCGGTCGGCGAGACCGTCAACCTCGCCGCGCGCCTACAAGGCCTGGCGCCGCCCAATGGCGTGGTGATCTCCGCCTCGACCCACTCGCTGCTGAAAGGGAAGTTCGAGTTCCGCAATCTCGGCGTCCATGATCTGAAGGGAATCTCCGAGAAGGCCCAGGCCTGGCACGTGATGCGCGCCTCGCGGGTGGAAACACGTTTCGCGGCCGCCATGGGCACGCGGCTGACGCCGCTCGTCAACCGCGAGGAGGAGATCGCGCTGCTGATGGGCCGCTGGCAGCAGGCCAAGGACGGCGACGGCCAGGTCGTCGTCAAGTTCGGCGAACCTGGCATCGGCAAGTCGCGCATCATCCAGGAAATCTTCGAGCGGATCTCGGGCGACCGTCACGGACAGGTCTCGTTCCAGTGCTCGCCCTACTACACGTCCACGGCGCTCTATCCATTCGCCGAGCAGCTCAGATTCTCCCTCGGCCTCGACCGCGATGATCCGTCCGCACTGTCGCTGACGGGCCTCGAGACCGCGATCGCCGCCGCTCATGGCGACATCGAGCAGATTACGCCGCTGTTTGCCGCGCTGCTGTCGATACCGACCGCAGACCGCTATCCGCCGCTCGAGCTGTCACCGCAGCAGCAGAAGGACGCCACCGTCGCGGCACTGGTCAATCACTTCCTGGGCCTTGCGCGCGAGATGCCGCTCGTGATCGCATTCGAGGATCTGCACTGGATCGATCCGACCTCCCGTGAGGTGATCGACCTTCTGGTCGATCGGGTGCAGAACCGGCCGATCCTGGTCATCATTACCGCGCGGTCCGAATTCCAGCCGAGCTGGAACGCGCATTCGCACATCACGACGCTGGTGCTCAACCGCCTGAGCCGGCAGTTGCGCACGACGCTGGTGGAGCGCGTCGCCGGCAGAGAGATGCCCAAGGAGGTCGTCGAGGAGATCATCGTCAAGACCGACGGCGTGCCGTTGTTCCTGGAAGAGCTCACGAAGACCGTCCTGGAATCCAACCTCTTGACCGAGCGGCACGGGCGCTACGTCCTGTCGGGCCCGTGGCGGCAGCTTGCAATCCCGGCAACCCTGACCGACTCGCTGATGGCGCGGCTGGACCGCATGGGCCCGTTCAAGCGGATCGCCCAGATCGGCGCCACCATCGGCCGTGAGTTCTCCTACGAGACGCTGCATGCCGTCGCCAACACGCCGGCCGAGCAGATCGAGGCCGCGCTCAATCATCTGGAGCAGGCGGGGCTGATCATGCGCCGGGGCCATCCGCCGGACGCGCTCTATTCGTTCAAGCACGTGATGATCCAGAACGCCGCGCATGACAGCCTCTTGCACAGCGAGCGGCGCAAGCTGCATTCGCGGATCGCCCAGGTGCTCGCCGAGATGTATCCGGAGAGGACCGAGCGCGAACCGGAGCTGCTCGCCCATCACCTGACCGAGTCCGGCCAGAGCGAGGGCGCGGCCAGCTTCTGGCTCAAGGCCGGCAAGCAGGCGGCAAGGAGCGGCGGCAATCTGGAGGCAATCGGTCACCTGCGCCGGGGCTTGAGCGTCGTGCACGCCAATGCGCGCATGCAGGGCGCGGACGAGATGGAGCTCGAGCTGCGCATCGCGCTCGGCAACGCGCTGATCTCCGCCAAGGGCTACGCGGTGCAGGAGGTCGAGGAGAACTACATCCGCGCGCTCGAGCTCGGTCAGCAGCTCGACGACGACGAAAAGGCCTTTGCCGCCACCCGCGGCCTGTGGGTCTGCCATTTCATCCGCGCCGATCTCTCCCGCGCGCACGATCTCAGCGTCGAGCTGTTGAAATTCGCCAAGCGCGAGCGGCTGAACGAACGGGCGCAGCCGGCCCAGCAGACCGGCTATCTGATGGAGGCGCATCGCTCGATCGCGATGACCATGCTCTATCGCGGACGCTTTGCTGCTTCCCAGCATCATTTGCACCGCTGCATCAACCTCTATAGCCCCGATTTGCACGCCGATCTGATGGAGCGGCACGGCACCGATCCCGGCGTCGTCTCGCTCTCCTATCTCGGCTACCTCCTGTGGTTCCTCGGCCGGCCTGACGCGGCGCGCCAGCACAGCGAGCAGGCGATCGCGAATGCCGAGAAGATCCGCCATCCCTTCACGCTCGCCTTCGCGCTCGTGTTCGGCGCCTATCTCTGCCAGCATCTGCGTGACGTCGAGGGTACGCGCGACTACGCCAACCGCGCCATGATCATCGCCACCGAACACAGCTTCCTGCATTGGAAGCAGCAGGCCGCGATCCTGCGCGGCTGGGCGCTGGCCCAGCTCGGCGAGGCCGATGAAGGTCTCAGCCAGATGCGCTTCGGCCTCGACGAGTACGAGGCGATGGATTCCTGGCTCGCCGGTTGCTGGTTCCGCTGTCTGCTCGCCGAAGCCTATGCCAAGGTCGGGATGCGCGAGGCAGCCCTGCGCGCGCTTGACGGTGCACTCGCGACCGCCAGACGCACCGGCGATCACTCCTATCTCGCCGAAGTCTATCGCCTCCAAGGCGAGATCACGCTGTCGGACGGCGACCCGGCATCGACGCAGGAGGCTGTGGATCTTTTTACCCTGTCGCTGGAGGTCGCGCGCAAGCAGGGCGCGCTGTCCTGGGAGCTTCGCACTGCCGTCAGCCTGGCGCGGCTGACGCTCGACGCCGGCAAGCGTGAGCATGCCAGCCTGCTGCTTGTGCCGATCGTCGGCAAGTTCAGCGAGGGTTTCGACACGCCGGACCTGAAGCAGGCGATGGAGCTCGTCAACGAACTCGGCGCAGACGCGCTCGTCGCGAATGGGCCGATGCGGTGAGATGAGCGATCTGGCCGCCGCGCGTGCGCGTTACGTCGAGCTGATCGCGAAGCGCGAGCGGATTTCCTCACCGCGCCTGCTCGAAGCGCTTGCTGCCGTCCCGCGTGAGGATTTTTTGCCCAGAGGCCGGTGGCGTATCAAGAGCGAGACGGCCCGCAGCTACCGGCTGACGCCGGATGCCGATCCCGTCCATCTCTACGACAATGTGCTGGTCGCGATCGACGCGCGCCGCAGGCTCGACACCGGGCTGCCGAGCCTGTGGGCGCATTTCATCGACGTGCTCGACATCAAGGAGAAGGACCGCGTGGTCCAGATCGGTTGCGGGCTCGGTTATTTCACGGCGATCCTGTCCAGGATGGTCGGCCCGAAGGGACGCGTAACGGCGGTCGATTGTGACGAGCGTCTGGCGCTCCGCGCTGCGAACTATCTTCGCCCCTATCGCAACGTCATCGTATGTCACGGCGATGGATGTGAGGAGATTAGCGAGCCCGCCGACGTGATCATCATACACGCCGGGTTCTCGTACCCGCATCCGCTCTGGCTCGAGGCGCTGCGCCCGCGCGGCCGCCTGCTGGTGCCGCTGACGCAGCGGGACCGTGAAGGCGCGGTCATCAAGATCACCCGCAAGGGCAGGGGCTTTCAAGCCGAAGCGGTCCAGCAGATCCGGATCTTCCCCGGCCGGGGCCGCGGCACCACCGGGCTCGACGACCGCGTCGCCGACTGGTGGCAGCGCGCGTCGGCGCTGGCGCCACTGCGCTTTCGCGGCATCGAGCGGGGGCTGCCGTCGGATGGCTAATTCTTCATTTCATTTTACCTTGATTGCGGATGCAGGTATCCAACGCCTTCCGGCACGGCTATGACTGAGGATCGATGGCCATTTGAGCACGCATCATGCATTCCGTTGCCCTGCTGACTGCCAGCTATGCCAAGGATATCGAACGCTTTTCGCTGCTCAGCGAAAGCATCGACACCTGGCTGACGGGATATACGCGGCATTATGTTCTCGTTAACGATGAGGATGTGCCGCTGTTCGCGCGCTTTGCGTCCGACAAGCGGGTCATCGTTCCGGCCTCGCGCTATTTGCCGAAATGGCTGTTCGCGTTGCCGCCGGCGCTCCAGTTCATCAGCAAGCGGCGCGTCTGGCTGTCGCTGCTGTCGTCACCTGTGCACGGCTGGCACATCCAGCAGATCCTGAAGATCGCCGGCGTCCTCAATGCGTCCGAGCAGCGCGTCTGCATCCTGGATTCGGACAATCTGTTCTTCCGCGAGTTCGATGTCGGTCAATATGCCGGTGGAGAGCAGACGCCGCTCTTCGTTGCGCGCAAGGCGATCGGCGCCGACCATCCGTTGCATGGTTTGTGGCTGCGGACGGTTGATCAGCTTCTCGGCATCCAGGACCGCTCCTTCCCCGCTGACGACTATGTCGGTAATGCGCTGGTCTGGGACAGGGACACCGCGCGTGCGATGACCGACGCCATCAAGTCGGCGACCGGCCTGAGCTGGGCGCTGGCCTTGTGCCGCAAGAAGAAATTCTCCGAATACCTGCTTTACGGCAATTTCGTCGCGAACTCGCCGAAGCATTTGGCGACCCATCGGGTTACGGAAGACAGCATCGCAGTCTCGCATTGGGACGACACGCCGCTCGATCGCCCGTCGATCGAAGCGCTGATCCGCAACGCCTCTCCCGAACAGGTCGCGCTCTGCATCCAGTCCTATTCGTCGACCTCGGTCGAGGATATCCGCGACGTATTCCGCCTCAGCTCGCGTGATCGCCGGGCTCCGAGCCTGTCTCCCGAAGACATGGGAGATGCGGCCGAGTTCGAGGTAAGGACGCGCAGCTAAGCTTGCGCGCTCAAGCGTCCCTCGTGAACTTGCTGATCACGTCCATGAACGGCTTCGGCTTGAACTCGCCGTCGAGTGGCAGGGGTCGGTTCGGCTGCTTGTCCGCGCGGGCAAAGGTGCCGTTGATCCAGCTATAGCGATCGGAGAGGCCCCAGGTCAGGATCGAGCGAACCGGGCCGCTGGTCGAGATCGCCGTGAGCAGATCGTCCACGCGCTTGGCGACGATGGCGTCGCGTTCGGCCGGATTGCCCGTCAGCTTCTGGTCGTCGACGTCGAGCTCGGTGACGAGCACCTCGAGGCCCCAGGAGCGCAGCTCGGTGACGAATTCGGCGAGCCCATGGGTGTCGATCTCGAGCTCGGCATGCAGATGCGATTGCAGGCCCACGGCGTGGAGCGGAACACCCTGGTCGAGCAGGTCCATGATCAGGTTGCGGTAGGCCGCGCGCTTCGCGATGAACGAATCCTTGGCCGATTCGATGTCATATTCGTTGATCGCGAGCTTGACGAAGGGATCGGCGGCGGCCGCCGTGCGGAAGGCCAGCGGAATCCAGCTTTGACCCAGATGCTGCGTCCAGAACGTGTCGCGCCGGTCCTTTGGACTGCGGGGATTGTCCGGGATCGGCTCGTTGACGACGTCCCACGACGTCAGCTTGTCCTTGTAGTAGGAGACGACCGTGCCGATGTGGTCGAGATAGGCGCGCTCGACGCCGCGGGTCGACTTGATCTGCTTGGTCCAGTCCGGAATGTCGTGATACCAGGCGAGCGCGTGGCCGCGCATCGTCAGATCGTTCTCCCGCGCAAAATCCAGGATGGCGTCGGCGCGCTCGAAGTTGAACGTGTGCGCGTTCGGCCGCAGCATCGGCCATTTCAGTTCGAGCACCGGCACCACCTGCGTGCAATAGGTGCTGATGGCTTCGCCGAGCCTTGGATCGGCTTGCAGGTCCCAGAGCGTGGCGGCCGCGCCAAAACCCTGATGGCGCCGGGCGAGCTTCGATGCCGGCACGGCCGATGCCGATGCGCCCGCCGCGAGTGCTGCGGCGCCGCCAAGAAGAAATTCGCGTCTATCGAGCCTCGTCACGGCAGTCCTTTTTCGAACCAACGCACCATCGTACCAAGCGGCGCCTTGCGATGCCGGGGTTTTGCCTTGTTGGGTTAACCTCTGCCATCTGCAAGACACGAGTTCCGGCCATGGTCGCCTTGCTGTCAGGGCCTGCCGTTCCAGAAGGGCAAATTTAACGCTAACGCGCGAAAGCGGCCTCGAAGGTTCATTCGCCGCCCGATCTGCAGACTAATGTGACACTCTTGAGCGATGCTGCGGCGCAGTTCGTCCGCTCCGCCATGGTCCCATTGATGAACGGCCGCCACACTCGCAAGACCGCCGCCGGTCCCGTGCTCGCATGCTGAACCGCCATTTCTCGATTTATCTCGTCGCCTACATCCTGCCCGCGGCGGTGGGCTTCTTCGCCGTCACGGCCTATACGCGCCTGCTGAGCCCGGCGGAGTACGGCGTTTATGTCGTAGGTATCAGCCTCGCCGGCATTCTGGGCGCGATCTACTTCGCCTGGATCAAGCTGTCGGTGTCCCGCTATCAGGCGATGTCGTCGGAGGTGGATTTTCGCGGCACTGCGATGGTCGCCTTCGCCCTCACCGCCGCGGTGCTCTGCGCCACGACTCCGCTGGTGTTCCTGTTCCGCAGCGACGTCAGCGTGGAGCTGCTGCTTGCCAGCATGTTCGTCGCGATCATGGCCAATGCCGTCGATGTCGGTCAGGAGTTCGAACGCGCCAAATTGCGGCCCTACCGGTTTGCCGCCATCTCGATCGTGCGCAGCGTGGCGAGCGTCGGCTTCGGCCTCGCCGCCGTCTGGCTCGGTTGGGGTGGATTGGGGCTGCTTGCCGCGTTCGGCCTGGGCTCGCTCACCGGAATCATCCTGAATCTGGTCGGCGACCGCACCAGGATCGCGTCCTTCCAGCGCAGCCAGTTCATGCAGCTTGCGCGTTACGGCCTGCCGTTGACGTTGGCCGGATTGTCCGTCGCGATCTACTCGGCCTGCGACCGCCTCATCGTGGCTTATCTGCTCGGCAAGGATGCCGCCGGCATCTTCGGCGTCGCCGCCGACCTGCCGCGCCAGTTCATGGTCATGATTGCATCCAGCGTCGCCGCAGCGACCGTGCCGCTGGTGTTCCGGTCATTGTCCGAGAATAACAGGGAGACGACGCGGGAGCGGCTGACCGAGAGCCTCGAGCTGCTGCTCGTCGTCGTGACCCCGGTTGCGGTCTGGCTCGCGCTGGCCGCGGATCAGGTCGCCGGGACGCTCGTCGGCATCGACTTTCGCGCCGGCGTGTCGGCGCTGCTGCCGACCCTGGTGCTTGCCCGCTTCTTCGGGATTGCCAATCAGTTCTACGTCCAGATCAGCTTCCAGCTCGCCGAGCGGCCCTTCATGCTGGCGGCGCAATCCTTTGTCACGCTGGTGGTCAGCGTGGTCCTGATGGTCGTGCTGGTCGCCGGTTACGGCATCTACGGCGCGGCGCTGGCGACGCTTGTGACCGAGGCGATCGGATTCCTCGTTGCCGTCGTCCTGATGCATCGTGCGCACCCGGTTCCGTTCGACCTCGGCCGTCTCGCCGGGGTCGCGGTTTCGGCCGCGGCGATGGCGGCCGCCATCCTCGTTGCGCGTTCGCAAGTCGGCGGCACCGGCCTCGTGGCGCTGATCGTCGTGAGCCTTGCAGGCGGCTTCGCTTATGCCGCCGCAGCGTGGCTTCTCAATGTCGCCCAGGTGCAGACGCTGTCGTTGCGCGTCTTGCGGGCCTCCACCCGGAACGTGCTGGGGGTGTAGCAAGGAGGCGGCCCGGTTCCAGGAAAGACCTTCGCCCGAGCGAGCAATATTGATCAGTAACCGGGGGGCCAGCCTTCTATGCTGGCCTCATCACCGCCCCTTATCGGCAATCTATCGGTGATTGAGGATGCTGTAACGCTCTCGCCGGATCCCCGCGGTGCACCGCATGTACTTGCAGTATTCCCAGGCACACAGTCCCTCACCTGCATCAGGCGAAGGGCCGCGATGTCGTTGGTGTGGCGAATGCACGAGCTTGGTGAGGATTCCGGGCCTGGCAGCATTGGAGATCGGAACGTTCGCGTGCGCCGGGTGCCACCAAGGTTCCGCCGCCGCAATCGAAAGCGATCCGATGACGTTGGCCACGATGGTCTGGCTCGACAGTCATGACCTGCGGCCACCGACTTGAGCGAGCTGGACGAGTTCATCCGGCGCGAAAACCTCAGAATCTTCAAACGGGGCATCGATCTGGAAAAAGACGCTGTCCGGCGGCAATGGCTCCTGGAGCGTTTGGCCGACGAAGAGGCGAAAGGCCGGGTCACGAGCTGATAGGCGAGCGCCGGGACCTTCAAAGAGGCGTGGATGGGAGATGCGGGTGAGCGGATACATATTCAATAATAGGGGCGTCCGCGCCGGCGTCGTGAACGGTGCATCGATTTTCGATCTCACTGGCAAGAGAGTTTACGATCTTCGGGGAAACAACATCTACCGTCTCTCGGGCGAGTTGGTCGGTCATATGCTCGACGCGTCGGGCTCCGACAAGCGCCTGGACCGCGGCAGCGAAGCGCTGCTTTCCGTTGGGGAAGCGCCGGAGCTTGACGAGCCCGAGAACCGTTCTGCACCGCAAAGGCAGCCATCTGCCAATTTTGCGGAAGCAATACGGCTGCGCCGAATCATCTCCGACGCCCCGGCCGATCGTTCCAAAAAAGGGTGATCGTGCACTCCCGAGGTTTTCACGAACAACGCGCGAAGCGGCAGGCGACGATGCCCGATGCGGAGGCCGATCAATTGGAAAATCTATTGCAGCGGCGACCGCACCCTCGTTTCAGCATCGTAGATCAGGATTTGCAGCATCGGGAACCTGCCGAGCAACTCGGTGCCGGCTGCCCGGGCAGCCGTCTCGCTTTCGTAACGGGTCTTGAAGTGGCCATCGACGATTAGCGAGAAGCCACTGGCTGGTGCCACGTCGGCCCTTTGAATCGTTCTCGGCTCGATCTCTTCGACTTGCACGGTCGGCTTCTTCATGAGGTGCCTTCGATCGTTGCAGGAGAGGGCTTGGGGCGCGCTTGCTTCCAACCGTCTCAGTCGTCCCTCGCGATCTCAGGCTTGTCATACAAGACCGCGTTCAGGAGGGAAGTGTGAACCTCGATCTTGCCGTTGTAGGTGATAAAGCCGAGCTTGCGAAATTTGTTCATGAAAAAGCTGACGCGGGATCGGGTTGTCCCGATCATCTCCGCAAGTGTCTCCTGACTAACCTTCGCCGAGATGGGCTGAGTGGCGCCGTCCTTGCCGAAATTGGCCAACAGCAGCAGAAGACGCGCAAGCCGCTTCTCGCTCGAATTAAACAACTGGTCGATCAGGTCTTCTTCTATGCGGCTGTTTCGGCTCAGCAGATACCCATGAACAACTCGGAGAACTTCGGTTCGGCCTTGAGTGCGACGAGCATCGCTGGCTTCGTGATGGACGTGATCACGCTTTGCTCCATCGCCACGGTCGTCGAAATCCGCAAGGGATGGCCGTTCAGGCAGCCCTCACCGAAGAATTGTCCGGGCTCCATGATTCCGGCCACCGCCTCCTTGCCCTGCTCCGAGACGACGAGAACCTTGATCCTCCCCTTCTGGATGTAAAAAACGTTATCCGCGGCATCGCCTTGCGAGAACACCACCTGGTTCTTGTCGAACTTCAATATGGTTTTGCCCTCGCCGACCTTGGCGAGAAAGAGTTTTGGATCGAACGCGCTTTTCGGCGCTTTTGGCATGACGTCGCACAACCTAATGGAGAGAGCTTCAGTCTAGCAAGACCTTGCCGGGCACGTTAGGCAAATCTTGCTTCGCCTCCGGTCTGTGATTTGGAGCAGGCAATCTGCCTGCGGCTTAGGGCGGGCTCGTTAAGCGGATTGCCCGCGCTCAATGCCTTACGACCGTCTGATGCCGATCCTTCATGAGTGCGGCGTCCAGTTCCGTCTGGCTGATCGCGCAGGACCGGGTCCGCGATTGGGAGGCAGACCTCGCGGGCGTTTGCAACAGCGTCGCCACGCGCCGATAGGCGATTCTCGACAATCCTTCGATCCGCTCGTCGTCAGTGAGGATGACATATTCGCCGGCGGGCTGAGCGCCCTCCAGCCCCTGAAGGACGAAGGGATTGGCGAACGATACGATGGTCCGCGTTGTTCTGATGGTCAAGATGAGATCTCCTGGTCGAGCCTGCAGGGCGCCGGCCGCGCCATTTGCCGACGCGGCTCATCGCGCCGGGTCGCGGGAGAGACATTCGAGACTCTAACGGTTGGGTCGCCCGGCTGCAGAGCAGAATTGCTCATCTTTGAAGGAATGGTTCGCAATTGATGGTGAACCCCCGCGCCGATCATACGACCGTCATTTGAGCAGTTTTGCACATCATCCGCTCCTGCCCAGGTCTAACCGTTGGGCGGAATGCTGCTCGGTTGTCCGATGCTGAGGATGTGAAATGAACATATCTGGTGAGGGCCTTTTCGTCATATTGGCTGTGGGCATCGCGGCCGGTTGGCTCGCGTGCCAGATCGTCATGGGCACCGGCCTGGGCTTGGTTGGTGATCTCGTCGTGGGAATAACAGGGGCCTTCATTGCGAGCTTGATCATTCCGCAGCTGGGGATTCATCCCGGTTCGGGTGTCGTCTCGCAGATTGTCAACGCTGTGGTGGGTGCGGTCCTGCTGCTCTTGATCATCGGGCTCGTCCGCGGACGAAGCAGCTGGGGCGGCGCTTGGCGCAAGCGCTGGTAGCCGCGTCGTGAGAATATGCCTGGAACGAACGTCGTCGGGGTGACTTGGTGATGACGACCGGATGTGATGCCCACTCATCATATCTGATGAAGGGCGGTCCTGGTTCCTACCCCCGTGCCAGGGCCGCTTTCTTGCGCGCGCTCCTTCAGCTGCTATTCGGTTGATCTCATCGGATCGGCCAGAGATTCATGGACGTTCCCGCACTTGGAGCATTTGAAGATGCGCAGATTGAGGCCGTCGCGACTTGCCCCGACCTGAATCAGCATCATGCGGCTCTGGCAGGCCGGGCAGTGTGGTCGTGGTATCGGGATCAAGGTCGGTTCTGGACGACTATAGACCTCGGACATATGAAGCTACTCCTCATATGGCGGCGTATGCCGGACCCGAAGCCGCCGCCGATGACAGCCGATTCGCCGGCCGCGTAACGATGAGCATGCCGCGCCCGTCCGTCAGCCACTGTTCAATATTGCTCACATTGCGGGAATCGCCGGCCGCGAACGCGTCTAATCTGGCCCCGATCCGTTTGCGGCGCGCCTGATGTGAGCAATATTGCTCAGCAGGATATCTAAGCCCTGACCAGTATGGGCGCGTGCGGGGCACGATTTCCGAACCGCTGCCGAAGGCGTCCGGGCGATCGCAGTACTTTTTTGGAGCAGGCGGAAATGCCGCAAGGAATGCCGGAGATGCGCGCATCCGTGCAGTCGCTCGTTCGCTATCGCGAGCCCGACAGTGTACGCGGTGTTCTCGAATTGGCGATCACGGCAGTTCCGCTCTGCTTCATCTGGGCGCTGATTTGGGCCGCTCTTGACCAGGGCTATTGGTTCGCCGTGCTGTTCGAGGTCCCTGCTGCGGGCTTGCTGGTCCGTCTGTTCATGATCCAGCATGATTGCGGACATGGCTCTTTCTTCCGCGGCCGGGCTGTGAACGATTGGGTCGGCCGAGCCATCGGTGTGGTGACGCTGACACCATATGATTATTGGCGGCATAACCATGCCCGCCATCATGCGAACTCCGGCAATCTCGATCACCGGGGCTTGGGCGACATTGATACGTTGACCGTGCGCGAGTTTCGCGACCAGCCGCGATGGCGTCGGGTGCTATACCGGCTGTATCGGCATCCCATCGTGATGTTTGGTGTCGGTCCCACCTATTTGTTCATCTTCAAGCATCGGGTGCCGATTGGGTTGATGCGCGGCGGCTGGACCCCTTGGCTGAGTACGATGGGCACGAACGCCGCCATCGCGATTCTGGTCGCCGCGATGATTTGGCTGGTCGGCTATGGGCCATTCCTGCTGGTACACCTACCGATCGTCGTTCTGGCGGCGTCCATCGGTGTCTGGCTGTTCTACGTCCAGCACCAGTTCGAGCACACCTACTGGTCACATGACGAGACCTGGAATTTTCACGATGCCGCACTGCACGGCAGCTCGCACTACCAATTACCGCGTGTCTTGCGGTGGTTTACGGCGAATATCGGCGTCCACCACGTCCATCATTTGTGCAGTCGAATTCCCTGCTATCGCCTGCCGGAGGTGTTGCGGGACCATCCACAGCTCGCCGCCGTCGGACGGATTACGCTGGTCCAGAGCTTGCGAACCGTGCGGCTGACCTTATGGGACGAGGAGCGGCTGCAACTCGTCTCCTTTGGAGAGGCAACCTTGACCTCAGCCGCCTCGCCGCTGGCGGCACGCCTGCGGCCAGGCCGCTGAAGGCGTGAATGTCCGCACCGCGGTTGCAGTGATTGCCGAGGTTCGGTCGGAAGGTGCTGGCGACCTCCTGAAACGCTGTCCGTCCCAAGGACATATGCGTTCTTGCCGCATCGCGTGATCCGGATCGTGATCGCTGGCGCCGTTCATTCCCGGTGAGGTCCAAGAACCGGCGGATCCGACCCTCCAGGCGGACGTTTCGCCGCAGCGAGAGACCCAGCCTCGGACCAGCCTCAGGCTCAAGCCACCCTTCCGCCTGCGTAAGCCGTCGTATATGAGAGATTTGTTGCCGAAGCGGGCCGAATATCGCCACAGACGGAACGTATGGCGGCTGCGATTTCTTAATCCAAAGATCGCAATCTGACACGTAATCGACATGAGCGCGGACTGGCATTCCGACCGGGGCATGGCATGAGAGACCGACCGACGACGGCGCAATCCACCCTGGCAACGCGGCGTTGGGGCCCTCCCGGAATTGTGACGCTGGCGGCGATGGTCGCGTTTGGCGCCCTGCCCCCGGCCGGGGCGGCCAAGCAGGCGCGCCAGCCGGCGGAGGCGGTGGCGCAGCGGCAGGCGGGTGATCCGATCATGGCGATCGTATCGATCAAGAGCCAGCAGGTCACCTTCTACGACGCCGACGGTTGGATCGTGCGCGCGCCGGTGTCGACCGGCACTACGGGACGCGAGACGCCGGCCGGCGTGTTCGCCATCCTCGAGAAGAACCGGGAGCATCGCTCGAGCCTGTATGACGATGCCTGGATGCCGCATATGCAGCGCATCACCTGGAACGGCATCGCCCTGCATGGCGGACCGCTGCCCGGTTATGCCGCCTCGCACGGCTGCGTGCGGATGCCGTTCGGCTTTGCCGAGAACGTGTTCGACAAGACCTATATCGGCATGCGCGTGATCGTCTCGCCTCACGACACGGTCCCGACCGATTTCTCTCATCCCTCGCTCTTCGTGCCGAAGCCGGAGGCCATCGCTGCCGTCCCCGGCCGGGCGAACAAGCTCTCCGCCGAGGCCGAAGAGGCGACAAGGGCCGCCGACGAGGCCAAGAAGGCTGCATCTGCTGCCGCGAAGGAAGCTGCTTCGCTCCCTGCCACGCTGCGCAAGCTGGAACAGCAGAAGGCCCGCGCCGATGCCGAGCTCGCTTTCGCCGACAAGACGCTCGCAAACGTCAAGAACGATCAGGCCCGCGCCAAGGCTGAGGAGTTGAAGCAGAAGGCGGCAGCCAAGGCCGCCGACGCGGCGACGCAGCTCGACGCCGCCAGGGCGGCCGCGCAGCCGAAGCGCGATGCCGTTGCTGCAACGAAGGACGCCGCCAAGGCCACTGCCGCCAGAAGGGCCGAGGCGGTGAAGGCCGCGACCGACGCGAAACTCGCGGGCGAGCCGGTCTCGGTCTATATCAGCCGCGAGACGCAGAAGCTCTATGTGCGGCGAAACACGCACAAGCCGGCGCCCGACGGCGGCGGCGAGGTGTTCGACACCAGCATCGAGGTCCCCGTCACGATCCGCAATCCCGAGCGGCCGCTCGGCACGCATATCTTCACGGCGATGGCGAAGACCGACACGGGCCTGCGCTGGAGCGTGGTCACGATCGAAAACGGCGACGAGGCTCGCAATGCCCTCGACCGCATCACGATCCCGCAGGACGTTTGGGATCGCATCGGGCCGACCGCATTGCCGCGCTCCTCGATCGTCATCTCGGACGAGCCGCTGAGCAGCGAGACCAACTACCGGACGGAGTTCGTCGCGGTGCTGAAAAACGAGCCGCAGGGCGGCTTCATCACCCGCAAGCCGACCGCCCCCGACATGATCGCCAGCGACGACGGCTGGGACAATGGCGGCAACGGCTTCGGCTTCTTCTACCAGCGTGACCCCTACGTACAGCCGGCTCCACGCCGGCAGCGCGGCCAGTATCAATACTATCAGTCGACGCAGCCGATGCAGCGAAGCTGGTGGTAGGAGGCAGGACGGCGCCCCGGGCGGCGGCCTGCAGCTACGACCGCGCTTCGATCACCACAGCCTGAATCTTGCCTTCCACCGCTCCGGCTCCATGACGCGTCAGGATTGTCTCGGCGACGATGTCGGTCGCAGCCTGAAGCTTGCTGGCATCCCTTGTCTCGATCTCGCTGCGCAGCGGCGTGCCCTGACAGAGGGCGAGCGCGACGTATTCGGGCGATGGCGCGCGGCTGATCTCGGATCGCGTCTCGATCGAGATGTCGCGGAAGCCTGCGCGTTCGAGGTCGGTCCTGATGACGGTCTTGTCGCAATAGCCGTGCGGCGTGCGAACCATGAATCGCGGCGGGTCGTCGGGAAATAGCTTTGCAAGCGCCAGCGTTGCTTCATGCGACAGCACATTGTCCTCGATCCGATCCCAGACGTTGAACACGAACGTGCCGTCGCGCTTCAGGACGCGCTTCACCTCTTTGTAAGCCTTGACACGGTCCGGAAAGAACATGGCGCCGAATTGGCAGCAGACCACGTCGAACTCGCCGTCGCCAAAGGGGAGAGCCATTGCGTCGGCCTGGCGCCAGGTGATCCGATCGTCATCGGCCTGGCGTTGCGCAGCGACCGCGAGCATGGGCTCGTTGAGGTCGGTCGCGACATAGCGGATGCCGCGCGGCAGCGCCGCTGCCACGGCGCGCGTCACGGCGCCGGTGCCCGCGGCGATCTCGAGCAGCACGGCAGGAGAGCGGGCCGCGACGCGTCTTGCGATGTCCTCCGCGTAGACGGAGAAGATCATCGGGACGAGATACTCGTCGTAGATTTTCGGAATCGAGCCGGCGAAAACCTTGTCAGTGTCGGACATGTTGCCTCGCTGCAGGTTCGAATGCGGGGCTCATCCTACCATGGATAGCCGTCTACCGCGCCAGCAATGACGTGAACCCGGCCGGCTCCTGCATCGTCTTGCGCGCCCTCGAAGGGCATTGGCGAGGTCCATGACGGGGCCTTACGATTTTGCCCCGACCTCACGGATCGGCCGCGTGCCGTCCCAGTTCAACGCCGCCTGACGGACACGCTCGAAGAACGGCCCCTTGGTGCCGCTGATGTCGGAGATCTCGATCACCGTGCCCGGATGGGCCTGGGTGTCGAAATAGGCAAAGCGGCCCTTGTCGCCGCCGATCTGGCCCTCGTGGCCGATCCTGTAGCCGAGCCCGAGGGCCTTGTCGTAGAGCGCCTGATAGTCGAGGCTCCAATAGGACATGTGCTGCAGGCCCTCGTGGCCGGCGTCGAGGAACTCCTTGTACAGCGAAGGCGCATCGTTGCGCTGCTGGATCAGCTCGATCTGGAGGTCGCCGGAATTGGCGAGCGCAATGCTCATCTCGACGGCTGAATCCTGGCCGCGATGACGGAACCAGTCGGTCTTGACGCGGTCCATGTAGTACCAGGGGCCGACGCGCATCACCTCGATCCAATGCTTCATCGCAGCCTGGATGTCCCGCACGACGTAGCCGTTCTGGCGCACCGCGCCGAAGATGCGGCTCATGCTCGCGCTCCTCTCGTCACTCGATCACTTGACCTCAATGCCTGCGTCCTTGGCAACCTGCTTCCAGGCCGCGATGTCGCGGGCGTTGATGTCGCGCTGCTCTTCGCCGGGGATGAATTGCGGCGTGATGCCGAGCGCCAGCAGCTTCTCCTTCACGACGGCGTCGCCGAGCGCATCCTTCAGCGCCGCCGACAGCTTCGTGGCGATGGGCGGCGCGAGCCCCGCGGGCGCATACATCGCCCAGGACAGGCTGCGGTCGAACGGCACGCCCTGCTCCTTGTAGCTGGCGACGTCGGGCAGGCTCGGCGAACGCTCGCCGCAGGCGGCCAGCGCCTTGATCGATCCCTCCTTCACCAGTGGCGTCGCGGTCGCGACGTCGAGGGTCGCCAGCGAGATGTGGCCGCCGAGCAGGTCGCCGGCCAGCTTCGCGATGCCGTTGAACGGCACGTGGTCCATCTTGATGCCGGTCTGCTGCATCAGGATTTCGGCACAGAATTGCCCGGTCGAGCCGACGCCCCAGCTGCCGTACTGGATCGGCTCGCCCTTCCTGGCGAGCGCGATCAGACCTTTGATGTCGTTGGCCGGGAAATTCTTGGTCGCGACCAGCATGATCGAGGACGTCCCGACACGCCCGATGGTCGTGAAATCCCTGATCGAATCGTAGGGCAGCTTTGGATAGATCGCCGGTGCCAGTACATGCGTGGTCATGCCGCCGACGGTGATGGTGTAGCCGTCATTGGGCGACGTCGCGACCATCTGCGTGCCGAGCGTGCCGGCCGCGCCCGTGTGGTTCTCGATATAGATGCTCTGTCCGAGCGTCCTGCCCATTCTCTCGGCAAGCAGCCGGCCGACCACGTCGCCGCCGCCGCCGGCCGCATAAGGCAGCAGCATCTTGATCTTGTGCGTGGGGTAGGCGGCTGGATCCTCGGCGTGCGCCGGCAACATCGCGGGCAACGTTGCGACCAACGACCATGTTACGGCCCGAAGCAAGCGAAGGCGGGCGAAGCGCGCCATGAACCATTCTCCCAAAAATTGCTCTCCGCTTGTTCTTCGGGCGGAGTTGAAACGCGAGGTGAAACGAACGATCGTTCGTGCGGTTGACTAGCGAACGATCGTTCGCTAGTCAAGTGATCATGGCTGTCCACACCTCCAACGCGGCGGAAGCGGCTGCGCCTTCGACACGAGAGCGCATCCTCACCGAGGCGCTCAGCCTGTTTGCGCAGAGCGGCTATGGCGGCGCCTCGATGCGCGAGCTGGCGCGCCGCGTCGGCATCCGCGAGAGCAGCCTTTACAATCACTTTCCCGGCAAGGCCGCGATCCTGGAGGCGATCGTCAGCGAGCACGGTCCGGCGAGTTCGGCGAGCCGGCTGGAAGAGCCGCGCTACAAGCAGCTCGCGCGCCAGCCTGCCGCGTTCTGCCGCCAGTTCGCACTCGACCTCGTCGAGCAATGGTCCGACCCGCGCGAACACCAGTTCCAGAAAGTCATCACCGCCGAGCGCAACCGTGTGCCCGGCATCCGCGCAAAATTCGCCGATCATTTCTACGCGCGCGAGCAGAGCCTGATGACGGACTACTTCCGCGGCTTCGCGCTGGCGGGCCTCGTGTCGACGCCGGACCCGCGCGAGACCGCGCGGCTGTTCGCGGCAGGCCTGATCTACATCCGCCTCGAGCACTATGTGATGGGCGCGGCACCCTCGCCGCGAGCGAAGGTGATCGAGGCGATCGACCGCTATCTCGCCTTCTTCCTGTCGCTGATCGCGGCAGGCAACGATACCGACAACAAGAAACGGAAGCCCAAGGGAGAGAAACGTGGCAAGGCTGCCCCTGATTGATCCGGAGACGACGAGCGGCGACATCCGCGCCTCGTTCGACCGCATGCCGGTCAAGCTCAACATCTTCCGCATGATGGCCCATGCCGAGGCCAACATGATCCCGGCGATGCGGCTCGGCAACTCGATCCTGCACAAGCAGAAGCTCTCGGCGGTCAACCGGGAACTGCTGATCCTCCAGGCGGCCCAGCTCGAAGGGGGTGCCTATGAATGGCGCCAGCACGTGCCGATCGCGCTCGGCGTCGGCTGCACGCAAGCGCAGCTCGATGCAGTCGAGCGCGCTGACTACGATGCCGCCGGCTTAAGCGATCCCGAGCGCGCGCTGCTGAAATTCGGCCGTGAGGTGGTCGAGAACGTCCGCGTGCCCGAAGCGACCTTTGCCGCCGCGCGAAAGCATTTCAGCGACCAGGAGATCGTCGAATCCATCGTCGCGCTCGGCTTCTACATGATGATGGCACGCCTTACCGAGGCGACCGAAACCGATCTCGATCCCGCCGCAGGCATGAAGGTTTACGACGGCGGCAAGAAATAGGGCGGCTGAGATGTCGGAAGCCGAGAGCAAGCCGGAGCGCTACGTACGTCCGCACAGCTCGGAATCGTTGGGAGAGGCGCCGGGCAGGGGGCGCCTGAAGGGCCGCCGCATCCTGATCGTCGGCGGCGGGCAGCGTGTGTTCGATGCCGCCTCCGACCCGATCGGCAACGGCCGTGCCATGAGCATTCTATGCGCACGTGAAGGTGCGAAGGTCGCGGTCGCCGATCTCAATCGCAGCTCTGCCGAGCAGACCGTCAAGCGCATCACCGATGAGGGTGGCGAGGCTCTTGCGATCGCTGCCGACGTTACGTCTGAGGCCGACGTCCAAGGCATGATCGAGCAAGCCAATCGCATGATGGGCGGCCTCGACGGCATGGTGCTGAACATCGGCACCTTCGGCAAGGTCGGGCTCGATGCCGTCAGTGCCGAGGAGTGGAATGCGATCTACGACGTCAACGTCCGCGGCCCCATGCTGTGTTGCCGCGCGGCTCTGCCGAAGCTTGACGATGGCGGCGCCATCGTCTTCATCTCCTCCATTGCCGCGCTGAAAGCGGGCTCGCAGATGGCGGTGTATGATTCCTCAAAGGCCGCGCTCGGCGGCCTGATGCGCAACATCGCCCATCTCGGCTCCCGCCGCGGCATCCGCGCCAACCTGGTCTATCCCGGCCTCGTCGATACCCCCAACGGCCGCGAAGCCGGCGCGGGCCGCCCCTCGCGCGGCAAGGGCCACGTCCCCTTCGGCCGTCAGGCGACAGCCTGGGAGATTGCCTACGCCGTGCTGTTCTTCCTGTCGGATGAGAGCGTCTACGTCACCGCGCAGACGCTGGCGGTGGATAGCGGCTTGAGCGGGATGTGAGGCCGCCGTTCGGGCGCCACACCCACTGACGTCATCCTGAGGCGCGCAAGGGCGCGCACCTGGTGGAGACACAAACGTATATCTATCGCGCCTGCGACCGCGCGCGACAGAGCAGGTGGTCGAGCGAGATGTTGCCGGGTCCGTAAGCCATGATGCCGAGCGCCATTGCCGCCCAGGTGAGGTGGATCGGCCAGCCGTCGGGCACGGTGAGCTCGACGATGACGGTCATGAACAACAGCCCCAGCCCTGCGAATCGTGTGCCGAGACCCAGCACCAGCAGGATCGGAAACGTGACCTCGCCGCAGCCCGACAGGAACGCCATCACCGTCGGGGCCGGAAAGTGATAGGGCCCGCCCGGCAGATGCAGCATGAACTCGTCGCTGAACAACGTCACGGCGGTGTCGTTGAGCCTGAGGAAGCCGTCCCATTTGAGCAGGCCCGAGCGCCAGAACGGCACCGCCAGCGCGAGGCGCAGCACGAGTTGGACCAGCGAGGGGGTGGCGATCGTCTGCACCAGCCGATTGGCCCTGTCGACGAGCAGCCAGAACGACGGCAGCCCGCTGCCCGACGCCATGCGTTGGTCCGTGATCATCATGCGTCTCCAGCAGCAAGCGAGGTGAATGCACCGGCCTCGATCAGGCCGGCGATGTTCATGGCAATGTCGAATTCGGGCGCTGCATCCAGTGCCGACGCGGCAGCTTCGCCGAGCGGCCGGCCGGATGCGAGGCAAGAGGCAAAGACGGCGCCGCCAGCCGGAAGATGTCGGACCGCGACGTCGAGTTCGGGCCGTGTGATCAGGGCGTCCTCCGGCGTGGACGCGTCGATGCGCTCGACCGGCGCGTTGTCGCGGTTGGCGGCGAAGATCGTCACCGCAGAGAACGGCGAACGCACGATCCGCATTGCCGGATGCGGGATGAAGATGGTGTCAGCAAGCCGTTCCGGGGCGATCGCCGAAAGCCGCGCCGGCGACAGCGGCGCAGCGTCGGCTGCGTGATAGGCATCGAGCCAGGCCCGCTCGATGCGCGCGACGTCGGCGAGCCACGGCATGGCCTGCGCATGCTCATAACGCACAATGAACTCCGGGAAGTCGCGGCCATACTCGAACAGCAGCGGCGAGGTGGGCGGGGTGCTGCGAACATGGAAGCGCGCCATGGCGCGGAAGAACTCGGCGCCGGTGATGCGCTGCACCGCCGGATAGACCGCGGCCAGCGCGTCGATCAGGCTGACGGTGACGTTGTTGCGGTAGACGTCGTAGCGCCGGCTCGCGGCCTTGCCGTTCGGGCCGGACACGGTCTCGGGCGTGCTGCGTGCCGGATCCAGCAGTGCCGGCGCGAACGCAGCGGCGAAAGACAAGTCGGGTTCAGGCCGCATGGCGGTCTTCCGCCAATGCTGGGGACTGATGACGGTCGAGAATCGCCTGGGCAGCAGCGGCTTCCGCTTGCAGCACCGGCCAGTCCGGAATCTTGCTGTCCCATTCGATCAGCGTCGGCACCGGACCGCGGCGCTGGATGACGAGCTCGTAGAGCTTCCAGACCGCGTCAGCGACCGGGCCGTCGTGACTGTCGATCAACAGCGGATCTCCTTCGTCGTCCGCCTGCTCGGCATGGCCCGCGAGATGGATCTCCCCAACCCGCGACAGCGGGAAGTCCGCGAGATATTCGAGTGCCGAGAAGCCATGGTTTGTCGCGGAGACGAACACGTTGTTGACGTCGAGCAGCAGCCCGCAGCCGGTGCGCTCGGCAATTGCGCGGATGAACTCGGTCTCGTGCATCGAGGATTCGCGAAACGTGACATAGGTTGACGGGTTCTCCAGCAGCAGCGGACGGCGGATCGCTTCCTGCACCTGGTCGATGTGATCGCAGACGCAAGCCAACGTCGCTTCGGTATAGGGCAGGGGCAACAGATCGTTGAAGAAGCTGGTCTCATGGGTCGACCATGCCAGATGCTCGGAGACCAGCGCCGGCTGATAGCGCGCGACGAGGCCGCAAAAGCGCGCCAGATGCGCCTTGTCGAGCGGCCGGGGTCCGCCGATCGACATGCAGACGCCGTGCAGCGAGAGCGCATGATCGCGGCGGATCGCCTCCAGCGCGCGATGCGGCGGGCCTCCATGGCCCATGTAGTTCTCGGCGTGGACTTCGAAGAAGCCACGCCGAGGTCCTGCCTCGAGGATATCGGCCAGATGCTCGGGCTTGAAGCTCGTCCCGGCTACGCCGCCGATGGGAATTGCGAAGCGGAGCGGCATGGCTGCTGGTCGGGTCGACTTGATCACCGTGCTCATCGTGCTGCTCCGTTCGTGCTTGTCGGCGACTTCGTGCGGGCCGCTAGACCGGCTTCAGCGAACCCTTCTTGCCGCCCGGCAGCTCGATACTGGTGCAGGTGCCGCCCTGCACGAATTTCCAGGCGTTGCCTTGGAAATCGACGGTTGAGGTGCCCTGGCAGGTCGTGCCCGGTCCCGCCGCGCAGTCGTTCTGGCCCTTCAGCGCGACGCCGAAGCACTTCTCTTTCTTGGCGGCCATGGCTGCCTCGCCCTCGGCCTTGGTCAGCGGGCCGGCCGCGGCGAGGCTCGCGAGCGCGGTGGATAGGGCGCCGGCGAGGACCAGCGAGGTGACGGCATGCTTGGCAGACATCGGGATTCTCCTGTTCGAGATGGCATCGCCTAGCAGGCGATGCGCGCATGGTGTCCTTCGCTGCCCGCGCAGCCCGCGTTACGGACTGCTGTTCACGAAGGCGTGACCGGTTGGATTGGGCGCACAACGCGTGCGCTTGGGCCGGTATTGGCGGGCAAGCTTGCGTTCAAAGCCAATGCTTAAGGCGTATCGAGACGGTAGCCGCCGGGCATTGGCGACGGACGACTTATTCATGCCAGAGGTAACGGGCGCGGGCCTGCGGCGTAGAGCATGACAGTGGCGCGGTGGACCGGCAGGCGAAGACAGCGATGAAGGTTGATCCCGAACGACGGCTTCATACGATCGCAAGGCTGACGATCAGCATCCGCCTCGCGGTGTCCGCGCTGGTCCTGACGGCGATCCTGTTGACGGCCGCGCTCTCCAGCCTCCTGTGGTGGCGCACCGCGGAGGCGACCAGCCGGCAACTCGCCTCGACCATCAACGAGCAGATCGTGGCGGCGGTGCGCAAGGAGGTCTTGGCCATCGTCGACGAGGCGCGCGCCGCGCACACCGCGATCCGCACCCTGTTCCTGCAGAACGTGCTCGACACCCGCGAGGCCGACAAGCGCGAATTCGTGTTTCTGTCGCAATTGCAGTCGCAGGCGACGATTTCCTGGGTCGCCTTCGGCTGGCCCGACGGCTCCTACTTCGCCGCGCACAAGCTCGGTGATCGCCGCCTGGAGATGATGGAGATCTCGCTGACGGATCATCCTGGCGAGCGCCGAGTCGATGAGTACGACGTCGTGCCCGGCGACATCGAATTCGCCAATCGCCGCTTCGAGCCGACTTCGTTCCGCGTCGCCGATCAGGCCTGGTTCAAGGCGGGGCTGAAGGCGGACGATCCGCAATGGTTCAGGGTGCTGGACCATGCGACCGGCCAGCGGCCGTCGATCGCCTTCGCCGGGCCGATCGACGTCTATCAGGAACGGCAAGGCGTTCTGGCCGTCATCATCGAATACACGAGGCTTGCGCGTTTCCTGTCGCAGCTCGAGGTCGGGCGCACTGGGACCGCCTTCATCGTCGATGGCAGCGGCGAACTCGTCGCGGCGCCGGACAAGGAGGCCGACGAGCTCCATCCGGCGCGCGGCGACCTGAAGCTGCTACCGCTCGCGCGCCTGGCGCTCGACAAGACCGGTGAGAACGGCCGCAAAGAGGCGTGGCGCAGCCGCCTCACATCGGGCCGCGCGGCCTACGAGGTAACGCTGACGCCGCTGCCGTTTCCCGGCTGGTCGCTCGCCACGGTGATCCCCGAGGCCGAGTTTCTCGGGCCGGTCGAGACGACGCTGCGGCGTCTGATCCTCGGCCTCGCGATCGGTGCCGTATTCGCAGCGCTCGTCTCGGCGTTGCTGGCGCGCTCCGTCATTGCCGCGCCGCTGTCGCTCGTCGTCGGCGAGCTACGTCATGTCGAGGCCTTTGCGCTGGAGCAGGTCCGTCGCCATCCGTCACGGCTAAGGGAGATTGCGAGCCTGTCGGGCGCGATTGCCGAGATGGCGGCCGGGCTGTCCGCATTCCGAAAATTCATCCCGGCCGATCTCGTTCGTGATTTGCTGCACCAGGGCGTCGAGGCGAAGCCCGGCGGCTATGTCCAGGAGCTCAGCGTGATGTTCATCGACATTGCCGGCTTCACCGGGCTGTCCGAACGGCTGGGCGATCGCGTCGTGCCGCTGCTGTCGCGCTATCTCGACGTCACCTCGGAGATGATCGTCGCCAATGGCGGCACCATCGACAAATTCATCGGCGACGCCGTGATGGCGTTCTGGGGCGCGCCGCAGCCGCAGGACGATCACGCCGCGCGCTGCTGCCGCGCCGCGCTCGCCTGCCGCAGGGCCGTGGAAGAGTCCGGGCTGGTCGACGATCTCGGCCAGCCGCTCCAGATCCGGATCGGAATCAATTCGGGCCGCATGCTGGTCGGCAATATCGGCTCGGAGCTGCGGCTGAACTACACCGTGATCGGCGATGCCGTGAACGTCGCCAGCCGGCTCGAAGGGGCCAATAAATCCTATGGCACGCAGATCCTGATCGGCGAGACGACCGAACGTCTGGCGCGCGGCGCCGTCGTCACGCGCGAGCTCGACAGCATCGCTGTCTACGGACGGGAAGAGGGGATCTCCGTCTACGAGCTGATCGGGATGGCGAATGACGACGCTAGCGTCGATGCGTCCTGGATCGCTGATTACGAGCGCGGCCTTGCCAGCTATCGGGCGCGCCGGTTCACCGATGCGATAGCCGATTTCGAGACGGTATTGAAACGGCGCGGCCACGATCGTCCAGCTGAGCTGATGCGCGACCGCTGCCGCAAGCTCGCATCGGCCGGGCCGGACGCTGCTTGGCGGCCTGTGGCGGCACTGGCGTCGAAATAGCGGCGTCGGAGTCCGGGGCACCCAGCGCCTCCGATCGCGGCTTACGCGCATCTCACGTCAGGCTCTTGAGCTTGACGGGCGTCCGTTGTAAAGGGGGCTTGGGTCTGCAGTTCACCCAGGCGTCACCGTCCCGCGAGGGAAGCTAAACCTGCAAGGCTCAATCGAACCGACACCAACCTCGTGCCGCGTCGTAAGCCGGTGACCTCCGACAATCCTACCCGGATCGGCACATCGAGGATTGGTCATGGCCAGAACTCCCATTGCCTTTGTCGCGGGCGACATCTCCGCGCTCGCGAAATCCGTGCGCGCCCAGCTCCTGGAGCGGACGTCGCCACCGGGGCACGTCGAGCTGCTCAACATTCTCGCGCGTGCGACGGGACACAGGAATTACCAGCATTTTCGTGCACGTGCGGCCGGAAGTTCCGTTGATGACCGCGTGGCGCCGGCATCCCAGGGCGATGCGGTCGATCTGAAGCGCGTGCAACGGGCGGCGCGCCATTTCGGCGACTACGGCGGCTGCTTCGCTGGCCGGCTCGGCATAGCATGCAGCAATTGAGCCTTTGGGTGTTGTGGGCCGGCTTCCCGCCGCGCTGCAGTCTTGCCGAGGCGCAGGTCAAGGCATTGTTGAATCGCCAACACGCTTTCGCCGATGATGCCTTGCTCCGCCGCGCGCTGTGCGATCACGGCCTGATCGTCCGCACAGCCGATGGGCGGGACTATCGCCGGATCGAGCGTCGGCCGCCAAGCGACGCTACGGCGTTGCTGCGTCACCTGAAGGTCGGTGCCCCGGAAACGGAGGTCGCGACATGACCGCAAACCCGGACGCTGTGCCGCTTGTCGGGCCTGCGCCGTCCGACAACGTCGTGCTGTTCTCGCATGCCGAGAGCATTTGTCGGGCAATCCCGCAGGCGAAGCTGCTCGCGCTTCCCGACGGCGGCCACGTGTCGCTGTTCACACATCTTGAAACGGTGCGGAAGGCCGCTGAGCCGTTTCTGGAAGCATACGCGAACGCTCCGCCGCACTCCCATCGTATCGAGGATCTCCATGAAGACCACACTGCTCAAACCTGAAGACTACACGCGCTCGCCCTGGAAGAACGGCGGTGGCATCTTCACCGACCTTGCGGGAGCTTGGCGCGAAGATGCGCCGGCGAGGGATTGGAACAGCCTGCTCTGGCGGTTTGCCGCGACACCGATCGTGGCGCCGGGTCCGTTCTCCCATATGCCCGGCATCGATCGTCTCCAGATGGTCGTCAATGGTCGCGGGCTGGTGCTGAAGTCGCCCGCGCAGGATTTCGACGAGCGTGAACCTTTTACGACGGTGCGCTTCACCGGCGAGACGGAGATCGTGACCGCGCTCGAGGCAGGGCCGGTCGAGGTCGTGAACCTGATGGCGCGGCGCGGGGCGGCCGAGATCGATCTCCTTGCGCTTCGCGAGCCCGGCGAGCGGCAGCTTGCTGCCGGCACGCACCTGGTTTACGCCGCGCGCGGCGATTGCCGCCTCCGTCTCGGGCTTGAGGATTTTGCACTTTCGCACGAAGACACGCTGAAGGTCGAGCTCACCACGGCCTCTAAGCTCGCGGTCGTCTCCGGTCTGGCCGTGCTGGCGTCGATCCGGCTCACCGGCTAGGCGGCAGCTGCGCCGGTCGCGCGGGTGCGCACAATCCATGCAACTGGCTAGGTTGACGCGGCGGAGCTGGGGCACGATATGTGCTGCGATGCAAACCGCCGCTCAAGGGGCAGATATGAACGCGCCAGACAACAACGCCCCTACGCAAGCCGACGGCGTCGTCGACTGGTTGACCAGCGGCACGCGCGACGAGCGCTTCATCGACGACATCTTTGCGCAAATGTGCATCCGCCTGCAGCAGGCGGGCATCCCGCTCAAGCGGGCGACGCTTCACGTGATGATCCATCATCCGCAATGGCTGGGGGCCCGCATGATGTGGTCCGACGGCAAGCAAGAGGCGGAGATTACGCTTGCCGACTACGACGCCCGCGAGCGGTCGGAATATATCGGTAGCGCCGCCAACGAAATCCTCGACGGCGCCGACGAGGTGCGCGAGAGGCTCGAACAGGTCTCCTCGCTCGGGCGCAAGCACGCGCTCTACGATGAGATGCGATCGCTGGGCCTCACGGACTATCTGGCCTGGCCGCTCCTGCACACGCTCGGCAAGCGTCACCTCGTCACTTTCGCGACCGACCGGCCCGGCGGGTTCGCCGAGGCGGATATCGCCAGCCTGAAGAAGGTGATGCCGGTGCTGGCGCTGGTCAGCGAGATCCGCATCAAGAACCGCCTGGCGCGCACGCTGCTCGAGACCTATGTCGGGTCCCATGCCGGCGAGCTGATCCTCGCCGGCGCTACCAGGCGCGGCACCGGCACGACGGTGCGCGCGGCGATCATGATCTGCGACTTGCGCGATTTCACCAAAATCTCCGACAACTGGCCGCGCGACGACGTCATCGATCTGCTCAACGATTATTTCGACGCGATGTCCGAACCCATCGCGCGGCATGGCGGCGAGATCCTCAAATTCATCGGGGACGGCCTGCTCGCGATCTTTCCGCTGAGCCAGCCCAATGCCTGCGCCGACCTGCTCCATGCCGTGACCGAAGCGCGCCAAGCCATGGTCGCGCTGAACGAGCGCAACAAAGCGACCAGCCGCGCACCGCTGAACTACGGCATCGGCGTCCACGTTGGCGACGTCATGTACGGCAATATCGGATCGAGCAGTCGGCTCGACTTCACCGTGATCGGTCCTGCCGTCAACATGGCCTCCCGCCTGGAAGCCCTGACCAAGCAGTTGGGACGAACAGTGCTGCTGTCACGCGACTTCGCCGAGCTGGTGGAGCCGAAGTTCGAGCTGGAGCATGTCGGCAAGCACGAGGTGCGCGGCTTCAGCGATCCGATCGAGCTGTTTGCCTATCAGGGGTGACGGGCATGAAGGCTGGGCGGCGGCGGGCCAAGGGCAAGCTTCCCAACCGGGGCTTGTCTTGTTGCCAACGTGCGACTGGGTGACTACGCTTTACCCCAGCCAGTCCAGGCGTTCCTTCGATCGGCCGCACGTCCATGCCCAAATTCCTTCGCATCGGGGTCCATCAGTCGAATGTATCGGGATACACGTCGAAGGCGTGGTGTGTCAGGCGGGTTGGCTCGGCGGTTTTCCTGAAGTGGGGCGCCGTGGAGGTTCAGGGCGCCGGCGACAAGCGAAAGGTCTATTGGACACGTCTGCCGCAGGAGAAGACGGTTCGCTGCGGCACGGTGCAGCGCGCCCAGGACTATGCCAAGGCCGCGATCGCCCGGCGCCGCAATCATCGCTATGAACCGCTGGCCGGATCGATCGCGCTCCAGCGCCGATCGGCGGAACGCAGTGCCGAGCCCAAGCAGGCGCTGGCCACGATCCTGATCGTCGACATCGTCGGCTCCACGGCAAAGGCCGCAAAGCTGGGCGATGCGCGTTGGACCAAGGTGATGGGCCACTATTACGCCGCCGTGCGCAAGGAGCTGAAGACGTGCGGCGGCAAGGAAGTCGTGACCACGGGCGACGGCGTGCTGGCCACCTTCAAGAAGGCCGCAACGGGCATCGCGTGCGCGACCGCGATTCAAAAGGCCGTGCGCACGCTGGGGCTCGACATCAGGGTCGGGCTGCATGCGGGCGAATACAAGGTGAGCGGGGGCGAGATGGTTGGTCTCGCGTTTCACATCGGCACGCGCGTCGCCGCCAAAGCGCGTGCCGGCGAGGTCCTGGTCTCGAGCGCTGTCAGGGACCTGATGGCGCAGTCGGAGATCCGCTTCAGGGATCACGGCGTGCACCAGCTCAAGGGCGTGCCGGCGCGATGGCGCCTGTTCCGGGTGGAGGATTGAGCGGGATTGCGGACGAGGGCGACACAGGCCGGAACCGGCTCATGCCCGCGACGGCAGGCTGCGGCGCGCGGAACTCGTTGACGGGATTGGCGTCTTCGTATTCTCAGCAGCCGCGTTAACGTCGAAAACACCAAGCGCCTTTACGGGTCCTTCGCCTCTATATCCTAGCCTCCGAGATGGCTGGGACAACCTTGATGGGCTTCTTCGCGCGGTTTCGTGACGCTTTCGCGATCGGTGATACGACCGATCCGCTCGGCCGTTCGCTGCTCGTCGAGCAGTTTCGCGTGCTCCGCGAGCAGGTGCCAGTTCTCTACGCCGCGCTTCTGGTGAACAGCGTCAGCGTGGGACTGCTCCTTCCGAACACGGTCTCGGCATGGCTGCGATTTGCCTTGCCGGGCGCTCTCCTGGCGGCCTGTCTCTTTCGGCTGGCCCAGTGGCTCCGGCTGAAGAAGGCCGATTTCACCGCCGAGGAAGCGTACCGGGAACTCGCGAGAGTTCGCCTCGCCACGGTGGCGCTCAGCGGCAGCTTCGTGATCTGGATTCTGGCACTGTTCGTGGTGGTCGATCCCGGTCTACGCGTGTCGGTCTCCCTGCTGCTCTTCATGGGCTGCGTCGGGACGGCCTACTGCCTCGGCAGCTTCCCGCCGTCGTCCCGGCTGACGATGCTGATAGCCGGCGCACCCATCGCGACGGTTCTGCTGCTCTCCGGCAACGGGATGCTGGTCTCGGTCGGGATCAATCTGCTGGCGCTGCTCGTCCTGCTCACCCGGATGATCAACACCAATTTCCGCTCCTTCGTGAAGCTGGTCGAGACCCACGGACGGCTGTCCGGGGAGGGCGATCGCGCGCGGGCCGCAGAGCAGACCGCGACCGCGTTCGCAGAGCGCTTCGACAGGGCGCTCAACAACATGTCCCACGGCCTTTGTTTCTTCGACGACGATCAGCGCTTGATCGTCTGCAACCGGCAGTATCTCGAGATCTACGATCTGGATCCGAAACTGGTCCGGCCGGGCATGCAGCTGAACGACATCGTCGAGCTCCGCTATTCGGTCGGCAGCGCGCCGAAGATGTCGAAGCAGGATTATCTCGACTGGCGCAACAGCACGCCGGTCACCGCCGCAAATTCGGATACGACCGTGGAATTGACCAACGGGCGGATCGTGCGGATCCGGCATCGCCCGATGGAGGGGAAGGGCTGGGTCGCGACCCACGAGGACATTACTGAGCGCCATCGCACCGAGAAGGCGCTTGCGGAAGCCAAGATCGCGGCCGAGCAGGCCGAAGCCGCCGCGCGCGCCGCTCACACCCACCTGACCGAAGCCCTTGACGTGGTCCCCGAAGGTCTTGCCGTCTTCGACAAGGACGATCGTCTGGTGCTCTGGAATCGTCAGTATGCCGAGTTCTACACCGCCAGCAGGGACGCCTTTGCGGTCGGCGCGCCGTTCGAAACCATTATTCGAACCGGGTTGGCCGGCGGACAGTATCCGGACGCCGCAGGCCGGGAGGAGGAGTGGCTCGCCGAGCGCCTGGCCCACCATGCGCTGCCGCAACACTCGCACGAACAGCATCTGGCGGGTGACCGGTGGGTTCGCGTCGAGGAAAGACGCACCGGCGACGGAGGCAGCATCGGAATCCGGGTCGACATCACCGACCTCAAGCGCCGGGAGGCTTCCTTCCGCCTGCTCTTCGAGGAGAACCCGCTTCCGATGTGGGTGGTCGACGCGAAGACGGGCCTTCTCATTGCCGTGAACGGCGCGATGTGCCGGCATTACGGCTATTCCCGCGAAGTCCTCCTCGCCATGTCCGAATCTCAACTCGCGTATGGCGAGCCGCAACACGGCGCCGAACGCGACTGCGAATTGCACAGGACCGCCGACGGCGAGGCGATCGAGGTCGTGATCGAATCCCGGCCCCTCGTTTATGAGGAGCGCTCCGCTCATGTCTGCGTCGCCTTCGACGTGACGGAGCGGAATCGGGCGCAGCAGAGGGTGAGCTATCTCGCCTGTCACGACGCGCTCACCGAGCTGCCCAACAGGGCCGCCCTGGACCAGCACCTCGGCGATGCGATCGAACGGGCAGAGATCGCCGACGGCGGCTTTGCCGTGCTCTGCATCGATCTCGACCATTTCAAGGAGATCAACGACCATTTTGGCCATGCCGTCGGCGACACCGTGCTCCGCGAGGCCTCGCGACGTCTGCAGGACGCCGCGCAAGGATCCTATGTGGCGCGTGTTGGCGGTGACGAATTCGTCGCCATCATCGATCGGTTGCCGCTACCGGCAGCCGCGGAGCTGCTCGCCACGAGGATGAGAGCTCAATTCGAGCAACCGATCGAGGTTGACGGCCGTGCGCTGAAGATCGATCTCTGCGTCGGCGTCGCGCTGTATCCGAGAGACGCAGACAACGCGGTTTCGCTGCTGGCGAACGCGGATGCCGCGCTCTATCGCGCCAAGCACGAGGGCAGGGGAGCGATACGCCTGTTCACGAGCGCGATGGACCAGCAGTTGCGCGACCGCCGTGCGCTGGAGCACGATCTGCGGACTGCCGTGGCGCGAGGCGAGCTCTATCTGGAGTATCAGCCGCAGCAACACCGGGATGGCACGCTCATGGCCTACGAGGCCCTGGTGCGCTGGCGGCATCCGGTGCGCGGTGTCATTACTCCGGGAGAGTTCATTCCGATCGCGGAGCAAAGCGGTTCCATTGCGCAGATCGACGACTGGGTTCTGATGGAGGCGTGCAGGGAAGCGGCGTCATGGGATCAGCCGCTCCGAATCGCCGTCAACGTGTCGGCGACGCAGTTTCGCCGGGAAGACCTCGATGCGCAGGTCCGCCGAGCGTTGCGGGACAGCGGGCTTTCGGCCGCGCGCCTCGAACTGGAAATCACGGAAGGCGTTCTGATCGAGGACGTGGCGCGCGCCAGGACGACGATGCAATCGCTCAAGGCGCTCGGCATCCTGATTGCGCTCGACGATTTCGGAACGGGATATTCGTCCTTGTCATATCTCGAAGCGTTTCCGCTGGACCGGATCAAGGTCGATCGATCCTTCGTTGCTTCGCTCGGCCAGAGCGAGCGATCGCTGGCCATCGTGCGGGCGGTGATCGGCCTCGCCCACGGGCTCGGGGTGCCGGTGCTTGCGGAAGGCATCGAGACCGACGCTCAGATGTCGCTCCTGGTGCAGGAAGGCTGCGATGAGATGCAGGGATATTTGATCGGGCGGCCCCGGAGCCTCGCGTCGTCGAAGCAAAGCAAGAACGCCTCCAGGCGCGCGGTTTCCTGAACGTCGGATCCGGCGCAACGCGCCTTAGCCGGCCGGATCGGTTCGGTCGCATTTCGGGCATCGCCCGTCCGCGGCGATGGCGAGTTGGCGGCCGATCTCTTCCCTCAGCGCGTTGCCGTCGAAATCCGTGCTGTCGCTCCCCAGGATTCGCTTGGCGCGTTCGTATGCATGGCTCTCGGCGGCGTCGTCGCCGACGCGGACGACGACGTCATCGTGGAACGGGCAGGCCGTGGTGGCGCGCGTCGTCTCGAGCGCGTAGCGCACCAGCGCGGGCAGATCATCGAAATTGGCGGGCATCATGGCTGCTCTCCTGAGCGAGGAGTCGCGAAGGTGGCCTGCGCGAAAGTGGCCTGTGTCCGGCGGCGGGTCATGCGGACCCGCGGCCTTGTATCGAAGCGGCGCCCGGAGTGCCTAGGAGTCCGGGCTCCGCTTCGTTCGGCACCGGAGCGACAACGCGCCCGATGCCGTCCAGAGCATAGGCGCCGGCAAACCGTTCGCATTGACCCATCGCAAACATGGGGAAGGCCCCTAAGGAATCGTCCGCAATATCGCCGGCGGCGGGTTGGGCGCATGAAGCAGGATATGCAGCGCCAGATTCTCTTCAGGTGCCCGCGCACCGGCATAGACGTCCAGCATCGGATCGATGACGCTCGGCCCGAGAGTTCCGAGCCGGCGGATAGCTACGTCGCCGTGAGGTGCCCGGCCTGCATGTCGCTGCACTTCGTCAACAGCACCACCGGCAAGCTGCTGGGCGAGCGAAGCAGCCCGCCCGTCGCCATGCCGCGCTCCGCTTGATCCGCCGTCCGCGTCGATGTGCTGTGACGACAGAGGCGCTCCGGCGCTGGATATGGCAACAGAACGAGTTCTCGAATGACGCGAACAGGCGGCCTCGGCGCTGGTCAGGGGGCGGACTTCGAGCCGAGGCCGCCATTCTTGCCGGAATTGTGAAATGCCGGCGCAGACCAATGCCCGGCAACACTGCTCTGTTCCTATTCCAGGGCGTCACGCCGACCAGCGGTCCTGCTCTTCCTGGTGAGCATGCTCGTTGAGCCGTTCAGCCAACTGGTCCGCAATCTGCTCCGTCTCGGCCGAGGCCACCGGCTCGCCCTTGTGAGTCCTGAGCTTGTCCTTGTCGGCTTCGATCGGGAAGTCGTCAGGTGTCAATCCGGTATCCTTGCCGGTAGCCTTCCCGGCATCCTTGCGATCCTCGTCCATGGCGCGCCTCGCTCTGTCCCCATCGGGAAGAACACGCGTGAAGGCTGATTGTTGCAACGACGATGAAGCTTGATCGCCTCCTCGAAAGGACGGCAACGCGCGTTGTCTTCAGGAAGTGCCAACGGTGGAAGTGCCCAGAACCTCCGTGGAAGCGCCGCTGCACCGCCGAAGCGCCGGTGACGGCGTTCGGCGGCAACACGCCCCGCCAGAATTGCGTCAATCTGTTCAGGAACTGATCAGGCGACTTGCTCGCTCGGGGGAACGATCCGCCGAACCGCTATTTCTCCACCGCCCCCGTCCAATCCTTGAAGCCGCCGACATTGTAGACCTTGTCGTAGCCCATATCCTTCAGCACCTTGCCGGCCAGCGCCGACCTGCCGCCGGAGGCGCAATAGAGAATGACGGACTTGCTCTTGTCGAACGCCTTGTCGTGATAGGGCGATTCCGGATCCGCGCGAAACTCCAGCATCCCCCGCGAGACATGCACGGCGCCTTCGATCTTGCCGCTGGCCGCGACCTCCGGCGCATCACGAACGTCGACCACCAGCGTGTCGCCGTTCTTGATCATCTCGGCCGCCTGTTCCGACGTGATCTTGGGGACCGCCGCGTTGGCGGCTTCGAGCATCTGCTTGACGCTGGTTGGCATTGGGTTTCCTCCGTTGTTGCTCCCCGGGGACGATAGCACATTGGTTCGCGTTGTGCCTCCTCCTGGCGAGAGCGGTCATCGGCGCAGCGTCACCGCACCCCCGTGCCTTTGCAGCGCTGGCACTTCACCACCTTGTCGCCCTTCTTGAGCAGGCCTTTGCCCTCGCAATTCTTGCATTTCTGCTTCTTCTTGATGTTCGGGCCTTTTTCACTCGTCATGAAATTCTCCTGCCACCGGACGGCGGTCTCGTGCGGGTGCTCGGCGGAACAGCCGGGCGGTGCGAATTAAGCCCTACACTCATGCAGGCTTCGGCACCACCAGCACCGGCACGCTTCCGTCCACCAGGACCTCGGATGTCTGGCTGCCCAGAAACAGCTTCCTCAGGCCGCGACGCCCATGAGAGGCCATGACGATCAGGTCGCATCCCCGGGACTTTGCCGTTTCGATGATTGCCGTCGCCGGGTGCGCATTCGGTACATGCAGAAGTTCTGCGGGCGTGCCGATCTGCTCCGACATCGCGCGCGCTTCATCGAGCACCTTGCCCGCACGGGCCTTGCAGGCTGCGTCGAAGCTGTCGATCTCGTCCTTCGTCGGGATCCATCCCGAGGCGTGTCCGCTGCCATAGTCGACCGGCAGCGCTTCCGTCACGGTGATGATCGTCAGCCTGGCGTTCAAGGCCTTCGCCAAGGCGATGCCATGTTCGACGCCTTTTCTCGCAACGTCCGATCCATCCGTGCTCAAGAGAATGTTGGCGTACATGCGGGCGGCTCCCTTGCTCGTCGAACAAAGTGATGCCTGGGGAGTATGGGCTGGTGCAGGCCGTGGGTCCATGCGCTTGTGCTGGGCTCGGTCTGGCTGTCAGAAGATCGAAAGGCTGCCGTTACGGTAGGATTGCATTTGATTCATTAGCGCCAAACGCTCGAAAGCGATCGAAGCTGTCGGGTGCGCTGGACTGCAACCTCTCCAGTGAGACCCGATAGTTGCAGTGCCAGTGCTGGACTGCACCAATCCGGCACTGGCACCGCAATTTGCGTCTCCCCTGCTAATCGATATCAGCTTGCCGGATTGCGCGCCGTGACGATCCACGTCGCGCTGTTCATCATCAGCGACCGCTCGCCTGGGCGGTCCGCGAAGGCGGCGCGAACCGCGGCCGAGGCGCGGGCACGGATGTTGTCGGGCTGATCAGCGAGCGCGCGCGACAGCGGGCCGACCTCCAATGTCATCTTCACCGCGTCGTCGATCGCCGCGTCCCGCGTCGCGCCCTCGCCAAACGAAACGGAAGCATCGAAGGGCGCGATAGCGATATCGGTGAAGCCGGCCCCCGTCAGGATCCGGCCCACCCGCCCCGGGTCGCCGAACGAGAATGGGCCGGGCGCTTCGGGATCGGGAGGCGCCGTCAGCGGGACGATGCCCTTGATCGCGCCCATCGGCAGGCGCATCCAATCGTTCTCGGCCGTGCCGCGCCAGCAGACGAATGCGAGCCGGCCGCCCGGTTTGAGCGCGCGGCGCATATGCGCGAACGCCCCTGTTGGATTGTCGAAGAACATCACTCCGAAACGCGAGAACAGCAGGTCGAACGCGCCCTCGGGCAACTCGGCGTTGCTGGCGTCGGCCACCCGGAACAGGACCTGCGTATCCCGTGGCGCACGGGCGCGCGCTCGGCTGATCAGCGGTTCGGAGATATCCACGCCCAGCACTTGGCCCCCCGCGCCGACGCGGTCGGCCAGAGCCAGACTCGACGCGCCCGCGCCGCAGCCGACGTCCAGCACGCGCTCGCCCGCCGCGGGCGCGGCGGCTTCGATCGCGGCCTGGCCGAACACCGCCAGCCTGGCATCGAGCCGGGCCTCGTGGACGACCCAGCGCTCCCCGCTTTGGCCCTTCCAGTCGATGACCTGATCCGCATTTCGCTCTGCCATGACCTATCCTTGTTCTGGTTCGCTCTTGACGAAGCTGTCCGATGCCAAAGTGCGCATCGTCTCCAGCGATCCCGCCTCCACCAGTGATAAGGCGCCAGACCTGCGTGTGATCGTCTCCTGCGTCGAGATCGGTGCCGCCTGGCGCCGGACTTCGAAGGACAACTGCGTCCGCGGCAACCGGAGAAGCGTGTCTGTGCGCCGATGGCGGCATCACACGAATGATCGGCGTCAGCTCACGATTGGTCCAGCCGCAGCTTCATCCAAACCGGCACGAGCTTGGATAGCGAGGCCTCGTTCTGCAGCCTGCGAATCGAAGTATTCCTCAATCGAATGAACCTTGCCCCATCGCAACGTGAAGACGTGGACGCCCCTGTTCACATACGAGCTTTGGCCGTCGAGTAGCCTCGCATTCGCCCGCCACTTGACGAACACCGTGGTATTCCATGGCCACCCCGTCACCTCGACCTGCTCGATATTTATGTGAAGCTTCGGGAAGACACGGCCCATGCGCTCGAACCACTGCTTCACCGATGGCTTTCCATGTCGCTCACCCCCCAACGCATGATCTCCGGCAACCCAGTGATACGCGTTTGGTGTCAGGCCCTTTGCAGCATCATCCCAACGCTGGTTGTTGACATGATCGAAGCTCCTGCGGATCTCTTTTTCGACAATGAGACTGTAGACCATTGATGCACCCTGTTGTTGGATAGCCGACGGCTCTGCACGGATGGATACTTTCCAAATACTGAAAGCTGCTCCGGGTAACGACGCGATCTGTCGGGAAGCTGGCTGACGGGCGGCCACGCAGACGGCAGCGGCGCAACAGTCAGAGCCATCGGCGAACCTCGGCCTTGTAGCGGCGGTAGTCGTCGCCAAACTTCGCTTCGAGATAGCGCTCCTCGCGGGCGATCACTTGCGACTGGATCGCGATCAGCACCAACGGGAGCAAGGCGAAGGCGACTGGCCCGTCGAAGCTGATCGCAAGGCCGGCATAGATAAGCGCCATGCCGAGATACATGGGATTGCGGGTCCACCGATAGGGACCGGTCGTTGCGATGAGGGTCGTCGGCTGGGACGGCGGAACGTTGGTGCCGAGCCGCCAGAACAGCCCCGCCGCCGCAAGCATCATTGCCCCGCCGGCAACGAACAGCAGCGCGCCCGCCGCGACCAGCAACCGCCAGTCGATGCCGAAGGAGCGAAGGGGGACGAACCGCTCGGCCGCCAGCCCCAACAGCAGCGCTCCCAGATAGATGAAGGGCGGAGGGAAGCGCACACCCGCGCTGTCTCGTTCGACGGCCATGCTCATCCTGCATCTGTGCTCTCAAACCACCATCGACTGCTGGGCGAAGATGCCCGCCATCGCGCCCTGCGATGATGCCTGGGTGACCGAGGGCAAGAAGGGCGTGGTGAGGTCGCCGGCGGCGTAGATGCCGGGCATGCTGGTTTGGCGGCGCTCGTCGACCTTGAGGGCGATGCCGACGGGCGTATCCACCGTGGCGAGGCCCAGTGATTCATGCAGGGTTGCGGACGGCTTGTTGCGCGGATGCGCGAACAGGATGTCGACTGCGACATTGCGGCCGGTATCGAGATTGACGGTGGCGATACGGCCCTTGTGATGGGCGATCTCGGTGATCCGGCCGTCGACGACAGGTATGTTGCGGCGCGCCAGGTCGGCCCGGATATCGGGCGGAATATCGTGACCATTGGCGAAGAGCGTCAACTTGTCGGTCCAGTCGAGGAACAGGCTGGCTTGATTTTGCGACTGCGGGCCGGACCAGACGAGGCCCCAATGCTGGCCGGCGACTTCAAAGCCGTCGCAATAGGGGCAGGGCACGATGGACGTGCCCCAGCTTTCGGCAAAGCCCGGAACATCAGGCATCTGGTCGGCGATGCCATAGCTCAGCATCACACGACGCGCCCGAAGGCTTTCGCCATCGGACGTGAGAACCTTGAAATCGTCGAGGGCGCCCGAGACGCTGTCGGCCCGGGCACTGACCAGCTTGATCGCGGGATAACGCGCCAGCTGCCGCCGCGCCTCGGCCAGGATGTCCAGCGGCGGCTTGTGATCGTGGCCGAGCAGTCCATGCGAGTGGCCGGCGAAGCGATTGCGCGGCAGGCCGGTATCGAGAACGGTGACCTTGCGGCGGGCGCGGCCGAGCTGCAGGGCGCCGGCGAGACCGGCAAAGCTGCCGCCGATGATGATGACGTCATCCATGGTGCTGGGCTCCGTGTTGGGGATGGAGGGGGACGCGTTGGGCTTGGCGGTGGCCTGAGCGCGCGCGAGGCCGATGGTGGAAAGCGCAGCCAACTTCAGTAGGGCTCGTCGTTGCATGGAAAGTCACCGTGGGCTTGCACATTTTAGATACTCTATAGTATCGTAATCTAAGAATTAGAATACTGTCAAGTACTGGAATTGTCGTGACCGAAAAAATCCGGGGCCGGCGCGGCCGGCCCGCCAACGAGGCGCTTGGCCAAACGATCATCGACGCCGCGCGCGAACTCTTTGTGGAGTTGGGTTTTCAGGCGACGACCTTGGACAAGCTCACCCAACGGGCGAAGATATCCAAGCTCAGCATCTACAGGCGTTTCGAGAACAAGGAGGCGCTGTTCAGCGCGGCCATCGCGGCCGGCTGCCATCAGTTGTTTGCACCACAGATCCTTCTTGAAGGCGTCGACGGTCCGGTCGAAGATCAGCTCATGGCGGTGGGATCATTACTGCTTCGCACGCCGTTGAGACCGGACGTCCGCAGTGTCGAAGCCATGGTCATGGCCGACAAGACGAGTCAAAAGTCGTTAAGCAAGCTCCATTTCGAAGCCGGCCCCGCCCATGTCATCGCCCAGATCGAGGCCATGTTGCGTCAGTTGCACGTAAAGGCGGTTCTGAACGTGCCCGATCCTCTCCGGTCCGCCCGCCTGTTCGCCGCGCTTTTCAAAGGATCCGATCTCCTGATGATCGCACGCTTCGATCAGGCGAAAGCAGAGGACGACAACGAAATCGAATCCTATTGCCGGACGGCCGTCGCCATGTTCATCGCCGCGCACAGCGGCAACGACTATGCGGGCGGATAGTCTAGTTAAGAACGGATCAGAACAAGGATATCGCATGGGTGTTCGGCCAGGCCGCGATCGAAGCCGCAGCACCCGCGGCGGGCGAGCGCGTGCTGGACGTCGGCTGCGGCGCGGGCGCGTCGAACCCGGTTCTGGCCGCCGGCGTCGGCGCGGCGTGGATCGTCACGGCGCGCAATCCGGCAAGCTGACAGGGATTAACAGGGGAGACGCCCCATCTCGATGGCTCGGCGTCGGCCGTGGCGTGATCAGCCCCGCTCGCGACGTTGTCGACGGTCCTGACTTCGGCCTGGACGAGCGATCCTCTACTCGACCCATGCCGCGATCCGATCCGCAATCGCCTCCGGTGCCTCGATGTGCAGGAAGTGACCGACGTTGGGGACGACCTCCACCGCGCGCCGGGCGGCGAACCGATGTCGGTCATCGACTTGCGCAGGGAGGATGCAGCCGTCGTTGGCACCGTGAAGCTGCAACATGGGCACCGTGATCGGCCGAGACATACGGCGCGTCGCCCCAAGCATGCCAGGCCGCAGCATCGCTCGGTAGTACTTCAGAGGCGCGGGCATGCTCGCCCGCAGGTGCTCGTGTAGCTCCGCCTTGAGAGCAGGATCGAGCGAGAAGCCGGGCGACCACTGATGCCAGAGACGGTCGATGAAGGCGAGATCGCGGGCGGTGGCGATCCAGCCGCTTCCCGGCAGTTGAAAGAGCCCCATGTAAGAACTCCGGCGCAGCTGAGCGGGGTCCATCAGCCGGCTCATGAAGGTGAGTGGGTGCGGGATTGCGAGCGTGACGGCGCGTTCGATCCGCTCCGGCGCGGTGACGCAGGCATCATATGTGATCAGGGCGCCCCAGTCGTGGCCAACCAGCTCCACGGCTCGCCCCGGAGACCAGCGGTCGATCAGCGCGAGCACGTCGCCGGTGAGGGCTGCGAAGTCGAACGGTCCCGCCGTCGGGGACGGCGCGTAACCGCGAAGCCAGGGTGCGACGACGTGACGTCCACGGCGGCCGAGTTCGGCAAGGAAGGGCTTCGCGGTCGGCGGATGGTCCGGGAAGCCGTGCAAGACGATCGTCGGTTGGCCATCGGGATCACCACCCTGCAACGCGTGAAAGGTGCCGTGTGGCAGGTCGAAGGTGACGTGTTCGAACTCCATGTGTGGGGCTTCTCCAACAGCGGTCGGACGATGCAGATGCTGGCTTCGGTGTTTCTGGTTTTGGACAGGTGCATCTCCTCAGGCGCCGGGTGAACTGTGGGGTCAGCCGGCCAGTCGGTTTTCGATGACACCGGTCCGGAAAATGGAATCGGCTCTCTCAAACCACCATCGACTGCTGGACGAAGATGCCCGCCATCGCGCCGTGCGATGATGCCAGGGTGACCGATGGCGGCGTGATGGGGTTGGCGAGGTCGCCGGCGGCGTAGATGCCGGGCATGCTGGTTTCGCGGCGCTCGTCGACCTTCAGGATGATGCCGAGGGGTGTTTTGACCGTGGCGAGGCCCAGTGATTCATGCAGGCTTGCGGACGGCTTGTTGCGCGGATGCGCGAACAGGATGTCGACCGCGACATCGGGGCCCTTATCGAGCTTGACGGTGGCGTTATGGGCCCCGCGTTGGGCGATCCCAGTGATCCGGCCATCGACGACGGGTATGTTGCGTCGCGCCAGGTCGGCCCGGATATCGGGCGGAATATCGTGGCCATCGGCGAAGAGCGTCAACTTGTCGGTCCAATCGCGGAACAGCCTGACCTGATTGTGCGACTGCGGGCCGGACCAGACGAGGCCCCAATGCTGGCCGGCGACTTCAAAGCCGTCGCAATAGGGGCAGGGAACGATGGACGTGCCCCAGCCTTCGGCAAAGCCCGGAACATCAGGCATCTGGTCGGTGATGCCATAGCTCAGGATCAGACGGCGCGCCCCAAAGCTTTCGCCATCGGACGTGAGGACGGAGAAATTGTCGATGGCGCCGGAGATGCTATCGGCCCGGGCGCTGATCAGCCTGATCGTGGGATAGCGCGCCAGCTGCCGCCTCGCCTCGGCCAGGATGTCCAGCGGCGGCTTGTGATCGAGGCCGAGCAGGCCGTGGGAGTGGCCGGCGAAGCGGTTGCGCGGCAGGCCGGTATCGAGAACAGTGACCTTGCGGCGGGCGCGGCCGAGCTGCAGGGCGCCGGCGAGACCGGCAAAGCTGCCGCCGATGATGATGACGTCATCCATGGTGCTGGGCTCCGTTGGGGGACAGGTTGAAACCTGCCCACTGGCTTGCATATTTCAGATACTATATGGTATCTTAATAGAGGAATTAGAATACTGTCAAGTACTGGAATTGTCGTGACCGAAAACAGACAGGGCCGGCGCGGCCGGCCCGCCAACGAGGCGCTTGGTCAAACGATCATCGACGCCGCGCGCGAACTCTTTGTGGAATTGGGTTTTCAGGCGACGACCTTGGACAAGGTCGCCCAGCGAGCGAAGATATCCAAGCTCAGCATCTACAGGCACTTCGAGAACAAGGAGGCACTGTTCGGCGCGGCCATGGCGGCCGGCTGCCAGCAATTGTTTGCACCACAGCCCCTTCTTGAAGGCGAGGGCGGTTCGGTCGAAGATCAGCTCATGGCGGTGGGATCATTGCTGCTTCGCACGCTGTTGAGATCAGACGTCCGCGGTGTCGAAGCCATGGTCATGGCCGACAAGACGAGTCAAAACGCGTTAAGCAAGCTCCATTTCGAAGCCGGCGCCGCCCATGTCATCGCCGAAATCGAGGCCCTGTTGCGTCAGTTGCACGCGAAGAGGCTTCTGAACGTGCCCGATCCTCTCCGGTCCGCCCGCTTGTTTGCCGCGCTTTTCAAAGGATCCGATCTCCTGATGATCGCACGCTTCGATCAGGCGAGAGCAGAGGACGACAACGAAATCGAATCCTATTGCCGGTCGGCCGTCGCCATGTTCATCGCCGGGCACGGCGGCAACCGCGCGGGCGGAGATTTGCCTGCCCCAAAGTCAAAAAACAAAACTTGAATCGCGCGTGACCGATGTCGTCGGAATAACCGAGGCCAGTTTGAAATCATGGAGGCTGAAGAGCTTTCGCTTGGCGACAAGATCGCGGAAAGGCAATGGAAAGTCGTTCAAGCTGAACTTCGATGATTGGTTCTACGCGATCGAGAACCACGCCTCCATTCCGTTCGCAACGGCGCATGTTGCTTGCAGGAGGATTCAAGCTCTCGGAATTGCGGACGGTGCAAAAAGCTCATCATTGAGCGAAGTGCTAATCCTCGGCAGCGCTTTTCAGGTCGTTTGAGGTGCGAAACACCTCGTGTCGAGCGAGTTCAGCTCCGCCCCGGTAACCTGCGTTCTTACTGCCGCTGCCCCAGAGAGAAACGGACGCGATAGTCCTGCGGCAGCACATTCAGGCGGCGGCGAAAAGCACGCCGCAGATGCTCCTCGCTTTGAAACCCCGCGCGGGCGGCGATTTCCTTGATGCTTGATGCGGACTCTTCCAACGCCCGGCGTGCGGCCTCGACACGCAGCTCTTCCACCGCCTTGCCGGGCGTGCGGCCGGTCTTCTGCCGGAAAACGCGCGCGAAGGTGCGGGGGCTCATGCCCGCTCGTTCGGCCAGGCTCTCGACCCGCAGATCGCGGCCGAGATTGTCCTGCATCCATGTCGCGATATTCTCGAACGCCCTGTCTTCGGATGACTGCAGCGACAGCGGCACGCTGAACTGGGCCTGGCCGCCGGGCCGTTTCAGAAACACGACCATGCGCCGTGCGATGCGCATGGCCTCGCGGTGTCCGAGATCGTCTTCCAGCAGCGTGAGCGCGAGATCGATGCCTGCCGTCACGCCGGCGGACGTCCACACTCCGCGGTCGTGGACAAAGACAGGGTCGACCATGACCGAGATGTCCGGATGTTGGGCGCGCAACAGGTCGCAGGAGCTCCAATGGGTGACCGCGCTTCGTCCGTGAAGCAGGCCGGCCGCGGCCAGGACGAACGTGCCGGTGCAAACAGAGCAGACTCGCCGGACGTTCGGCGCGGCTGATCGAAACCAGTCGACCAATCCGGCCTCGGCAGCGGCGCGATGGACGCCGGGGCCGCCACCCACGATGAGGGTGTCGATATCCTTGCGGGCACAGTCCGAGAGCGCAGTCGTCATCACCTCCAGGCCGGACGAGGTTTTGACCGGGCCGCCCTTCACCGAGCAGATCTGCCAGACATAGGGCGCGCGCTCCGCCTCCGATGTTTCGCAGGCGAGCTCAAAGGCTTGCAGCGGCCCGGCGAAGTCGAGCAGCAGGCAATCCTCGAACAGGACGAAGACGACGCGGCGAGCGGCAGAACGAGCCATCAGCAGGCCTTGGCAGGAATTGCGTGTGTTCTGACATTTCGGCAAACCGGCCGGCCTGTCAACATGCGTTCGTTCAAAGAGGAGAGCGATGCATGTCCGGCAAGCGGATCGAGATCGGAATTCTGTACTATCCCGGGATGACTCAACTGGATGTCACCGGGCCTTTCGAAGTCTTCGCCCGTCTGCCGAACGTCCGGGTGCATCTGCTGTGGAAGCGCATAGAGCCGGTCGTTAGCGACGTTGGCTTGCCGCTCTTGCCGACCACGACGTTCGCCGACTGCCCGGATCTCGACGTGTTCTGCATCGGCGGCGGCCCGGGGCAGGTCGACACCATGGACGATGATGAGGTGATCGCCTTCGTTCGCGACAAGGGTGGATCGGCGCGCTACATCACTTCGGTCTGCGCCGGCTGCCTGATCCTCGGCGCCGCAGGGCTCGTCGACGGCTACAAGTCGGCCTGCCATTGGTTGATGAGCGATCAGCTTGCCGCCTTCGGCGCGATTGCGGTCGATGAACGCGTCGTAGTCGACCGCAACCGCATTTCCGGCGGCGGCGTCACAGCGGGAATCGATTTCGGTTTTCAGGTCGCTGCTGAGCTCTGCGGCGAAGATGTCGCGAAGAAGCTCCAGCTGATGCTCGAGTACCAGCCGCAGCCGCCGTTCGATATCACGGTGCAGAATGCGCCACCCGAACTGATTGCGCGTATGCGCGCAGACGCCGAGCCCTGGCTTCGCAAGCGCGCGGCAGCAGTCCAGAAGGCGGTTACAAAACTCAAATCAAGAGCGGCTGCTTAAGCTCGCGCGTCAACGGGAGGAAGGCCCCAACGCCATCATTGGAAAGGTACTCGCATGAACTGCCGCGTCGCTACACTTCTGATTTTTGGGGCCTTCATCGGATCGTGCGTCCCCGCCACAGCGGGCGAAATTTCCGGCGGCGTCGTCCGGATCGGCATCATCAATGACCAGACCGGACCGCTGTCCGACCTGTCGGGACCGGGCTCCGTCACAGCCGCCAGGATGGCGGCAGACGATTTCCAGAAGATGGTCCCGTCGATCAAGGTCGAAATCGTGGCCGCGGACCACCAGAACAAGCCGGATATCGGCGTCGGCATCGCCCGGAAATGGTTCGACGTCGACGGCGTCGACATGATTGCCGACGTGTCGAACTCGGCGGTCGGACTGGCGATCCAGTCGCTGGCCCGCGACAAGAACAGGATTGCTGTCTATGCGGCGGTGGCGACGACCGAGCTTGCGGGCAAGCAATGCGCGCGCACCGGGCTGGCCTGGCTCCACGATTCCTACAATCTGGTATCGGGACCGATCCGCACGCTGGTCTCGCAGGGCTACGACACCTGGTACTTCATCGCCGCCGATTACGCCTTCGGCAAGAACATGGTGTCGGAATCGCAGCGCGTGCTGGCACAGGCAGGCGGCAAGCCGCTGGGCGCCGTGTATCACCCGATCGGAAACGCCGATTACAGCTCGTTCATCCTGCAGGCGAAGGCGTCCGGAGCCAAGGTCATCGCCTTCGCCAATGCCGGCGAGCAGCTCGTGACCCTGATGAAGCAGTGGAATGAATTCGGCATGAATACGGGGAGCCAGAAGCCGGTGGCTCAACTGATGTTCATCAGCGACGTCCATGCCATGGGTCCGCAGATTGCCAAGGGCCTGACGACGCTCACGGCGTGGTACTGGGCCTTGAACGACGAGACCCGGGCCTTCGGCGCACGCTTCTACAAGCTCCGCGGCACGATGCCCACGGCGCCGCAGGCCGCGGTGTATTCCGGCGTAAGCCACTATCTGAAAGCCGTGGCCAACGTCGGCAGCGATGCAACCGATCCGGTGCTGGAAAGGATGCGCTCGACTCCCGTCGACGATTTCTACGCCCGCGGAGCGACGGTGCGCGACGACGGAAAGCTCGTGCACGACTTCTACCTCGTCCAGGTGAAGGAGCCTTCCGATGTCAAGTCGAACTGGGAATATTACAACGTGCTCGAAAAAGTCTCGAGCGGCGACGTCTATGCGCCGCTGGCCGACAGCGAATGCCCGCTGGTGAAGCGGGGGCACTGAGAGTGTGGCGACCATCGGCGAAGAGCGTCAACTTGTCGGTCCAATCGCGGAACAGCCTGACCTGATTGTGCGACTGCGGGCCGGACGAGACGAAGCCGCAATGCTGGCCGGCGACTTCAAAGCCGCCGGGATACTGTCAAGCACCGAGGTCAAAAGATATAATTTGAATCGCGCGTGACACGGGCCAATGTCGCTGACGCCGATCATTTCACGTCTACGGCTTCCGCGATGACTGCCGTACGTTCGGCCAGTTCGGGAACCCTGGACAGGTAGGCCTGGTAATGTTGCGAGGCGCGATGTGCTTCGACCGCAGTCACATCTCGGTACAGCTCATCGATGACGTAGCGATGATCGTTCGAATTGTCGCGCCATACGTCCCAACGCAGATTACCGGGCTCTGCCCTGCAATGCGGCGCGAGACCGACCAGAAATTCGCTGAGCTCAACGCTCTTGCCCGGGTGAGCAACCAGAATGGCAGTGATCTTCGACGGCATCGCGATCGACCAAACCTTTTCAGCGTGACTGCTGGCTTGACTTCAGCCAGCGATGCTAGCCTGCCTGTTTTACAGATCTCTCAGTGCTGCCAGCAGCTCTTTTGCCATGGGCCCAGCTGAGGCCGGATTCTGTCCAGTGATGAGGCGTCCATCGACGACGACGTGCGGTTGCCAGTTTGCTGCGGACGTATACCCGGCGCCCTCCGCCCGCAGGGCATCTTCCAGTTCGTAGGGAACGTCTTCGCGCGCGTAATCATACTCTTCCTTCTTCGAGAACGAAGTCAGCTTCTTGCCCTGCACGAACGGCTTGCCATCGCCAAGGTCCACCCCGAGAAACGCGCACGGACCATGACAAACGGCAGACACAAGCTTGCCCGTACTCCAGGCGCGCACGACTGCATTCTGAACGATAGGGTTACGCTGGATATCGACCATCGGCCCCAGACCGCCGGGCACGAGAATGGCATCAAAATCGGCGGCATCCACCTCTGCAAGTTTGCGGCTGCGATTGAGGCGGCGAAAAGCCTTGCTTTCAAGGAAGGCCTTTTCCGCGGAATCTTTCTCGTCGTAAGCATCATACGGCGTCCATCCACCTCTTAAGGAAGCGAACTCAACGGCGATGCCCGCCTTGTCAAGAACATCGAACGGATGGGCGACTTCAGCGAAGAAGAAGCCCGTCTTGCGATTCTTCGGACCGATCACCGCTGCGTTGCTGACGATAAACAGAACATGTTGTGTCATGATGCGTTTCCTGGAGAAGTCCATAAAGGACGGTGCGCTAAATCTGTCGTTGCCAGAACAATACCCGGGCAGCCAAGAGCCGCATTTCCGATTCCTGCGGAATCATGCGCAATCCCTGCGGAGCGCCGTATCGGAACGATCGCTCTTCACGTCGGCCTGACCGCAGCACAATTCGCGATACTGCCCCGGCGTGAGACTGGCGGCCTTGCGGAACACACGCGTGAAGTTGGCCTGCGAGCCGAAACCGAACTCCAGGGCAATTTCGACCAAGGACAGGCGGTCGCACGCAAGTTCGTGCCGCGCCGCCTGCACGCGGCGATCAGTCACGTAACGGTGCGGCGATAGTCCGGTCGCCTCGCGAAACAGCCGCGAAAAATGATAGGGGCTGAGACAGGCCTGAGCCGCCAGGTCCTCGAGTCTGATTTCGTCTCCCAGAGAAGCCTCGATATAGTCCTGTACGCGCTGCAGGCGCCGTGGGTCGAGTGACGGCGACCTGTCGGGCGCGCGCCAACGATCGATCGTATAATTGCCCAGCAGATGCGCCGCGAGCGCTACTTGGATTCCCTCCACGAACAGCGCGTCAGTCGGTTTGCGCGGACGGTGAAGCAGATCCCGAAGCGGCGAGCAGATGTGGAAGAGCACCTGGTCCGTCAGACCGTGGGCGTAGGCGATCTCGATCTTTGCCGGATCGATATTGAAGTCCGCAAGCGCGCTCTGGTCCAGCAGCGCCGGCGGGAGGTAGAGATGAAGACACTCCATCCGGTCCGAAAGCTCGAGATGGCTCTCCTGCGTCCCCACCGGAACGAGGTAGCTCATGCCCGGCCGGGCGAAGCTCTTCTGGACTGTGCCGTTGCCGGCGCGGCACACCATGCCGCCGCCCGACAGCAGCATGACGAGCTCGGTGCAGATGGGAACGGGCGTTGCCTGGCGCCCTGCCTCGAACTTGCGATGCTCGATGCTCAGCCCCGGCCAGTCGTTGGCCTCCGCGAGCTTCTCGCTGTTCTTGTACTTCTGATCTCCATGCGTCACGAGCGCCATCACGACCTCCGCTTCGTTGCGGCGAATCCCGGTCCCGTATCGCGATCGAGCGATCATTCCATCCGGTGATGAGTTGCAGCCCCGGCCGCTGCCACGCCGATCGCGAATTTCTCACAAGCGGCGATCGCGAAGTCCAGAGGCGGCGCGGTTAAAAGAGGTAAAAGCCAGGTAAAGCAAGGGCTTGGAGCGCGGCGCGCGCGGCTTTGAAAAGCCGGTCTCGCCGCGGTTGAGCAAGATGCGTCGGTCATCGCGCAGGAATCGGAAATACCGCAGTGCTTGCGAGCGCTAGGGAAGCATCCATCAACGGCGATGCCGCCGTCTCGAAGATCGGAGCCTGGTATGAAGATGCTCGTCCCTGCGCTTGCCGCAATGTCGATCACAATGGCCCTTCCCGCGATCGCGGCCGAGAAGACCGTATCCGTCGTCCTCGTACATGGCGCCTTCGTCGATGGCTCGGGCTGGAAGGACACCTACGACGTCCTCGCGAATGCCGGCTATGAAGTGCTCGTCGTCCAGCAGCCGACGATCTCGCTTCGCGACGATGTCGCCGAGACCGAGCGCGTGATCGCCAAGGCGCGGCATCCCGTCGTTCTCGTCGGCCATTCCTATGGTGGAATGGTCATCACGGAGGCCGGCGACAATCCGAAGGTTCGCAGCCTGGTCTATCTCGCGGCGTTTGCGCCCGATGCCGGAGAGTCGGTCAGCACGCTGGCGGAAGCGCCGGTGCCCGCCGGCGAGCACAAGGCTCCGCTGGTCGCCGAGGGCAACTATCTCCTCGTCGACCGCGATAAATTCCCTGCCTCTTTCGCAGCCGACGTCGACATCGCGACGACCCGCTTCATGGGTGCCGCGCAATTGCCGTGGGGACTGCAGGCGGTGCAGACCAAGGTCGACCGCGTGGCCTGGAAGACGAAGCCGACCTATTACATGGTCACGAGCGAGGATCACATGATCCCGCCGACCGCGCAGCGCACCATGGCCAAGCGCTCGGGCGCGAAAGTGACGGAGATGAAAAGCAGCCACGCGGTGATGCTGTCGCATCCCCGCGAGGTCGCGGCGTTCATCAGAAGTGCGGACACATCCGCGACCGACTGAGACCGGCCGGACGGCGTTCGGATCGGTTCAGCAGCCATACAAGGACTCGCAACGTGGGCCTCAAGGATATTCTGCCGGGAAGACTGGGTTTCGGCGCGGCGCCGCTCGGCAACATGTTTCGCGACATCCCGGAGCAGGAAGCGCTCGCGACCGTGAATGCGGCATGGGACGACGGCATCCGCTATTTCGACACCGCGCCCTTCTATGGCGCGGGTCTTGCCGAGATCCGCATGGGCGCCGCGCTCGGAGGCCGGCCGCGAAGCGATTATGTCGTCAGCACCAAGGTCGGAAGATTGATCCTGGACGAGATCGAGGATATCGGCGCCCGCGACCTCGGCGAGAAGGGGGCCGTGTTCAAATACGGGCGTTCGAACAGGATCGTGAACGACTATTCCCGGGACGCGACGCTGCGTTCGATCGAGGACAGTCTGAAGCGGCTCGCTACGTCCCACATCGACATCGTCTTCGTGCATGACGTGGCGCAGGATTTTTACGGCGACGAGTGGCTTTCGGTCTTCGAAAGCGCGCGCACGGGCGCGTTCAAGGCGCTCGACCGGCTGCGCGACGAAGGTGTGATCAAGGCGTGGGGCCTCGGCGTCAACCGGGTCGAGCCGATCGAGCTGCTGCTCGCGCTCGAAGAGCCGCGCCCTGACGGCTTCCTGCTCGCGGGCCGCTACACGCTGCTCGACCATGCAAGGGCGCTGCAGCGGGTGATGCCCATGGTCGCCGAGCACGAGCTCGCGATCGTCGTCGGCGGCCCCTACAGTTCTGGCGCGCTCGTCGGCGGTCCGAACTTCGAATATGCCCCGGCGCCGGCGGAAATCCTCAACAAGGTGGCGCGGATCAAGGCGATCGCCGGCCGCTACGGCATCAGCATGAAGGCGGCAGGCCTGCAGTTCGCGCTGGCAAACCCGGTGGTGGCTGCCGTCATTCCCGGAGCGAGCCGTCCTGGGCGCATCGCCGAGGATCGCGCGGCGTTCGAGGAGGCCATCCCGGCGGACTTCTGGCGCGAGCTCCGCTCCGAGGGGCTGGTCAGCCCCGCAGCTCCGCTTCCCGCCGCTGATTGAAAGCTCGAGGGCGGCACGTCACCTCGGCCAGGCGCTGCTCCGGCCGGCAGCAGAAGGCAGACCAATCCACCGAACGACCAAGGAGAGAGCAACATGACAGATGAAACCGACAACCCCACCGACATGGGTCGCCGCGCCTTGCTTCAGACCGCCGGCGCCGCCGTCGTCACGGGCCTCGTCACCGGCACGGCAATCGACGCACGGGCCGCGGCACAGGAGGCCGAGCGCGACGAGGCGCCGCTCGGCGCGCGGCTCCAGGGAGTCCAGCATTTCGGGCTGACGGTCCAGAACATGGAACGGGCGTACCAGTTCTACACGGAGGTTCTTGGCGGCACCGAGGTGTTCCGGCACGGCGACTTCCAGGGCGACGGGGTGCAGAACACGCTGCTGGCCGACCAGGAGATTGAGGCGAACGCACGCGGGGTCAATCCGCGAACCATTGGCGTGCCCGACTTGCGAAGCGGGGCACAGCGGCTCGATGTCCGCTTCATCCAGTTCGACAACATGGTGCTGGAACTGCTGCAATATCGCGAGGCTGATCAGCCCATCGGCAGCGCGAAGAGCTTCGCCGAACCGGTGGAGCACATGAGCCCTGCTTTCCCGCGCATGATGCACATCTGCTTCTATGTTCGCGACGATGTCGACTTCAACAAGTTCATTGCCGATCTCGAAGCGGAATCGGCGCGCCGCGGCATGACGCAGGTGAGAGCGAACCGCACCATCCGCGTCATGACGGAGGCGGATCGCAAGGCCGCGCCCCGCAACACCAACACGAACCGGGTGACCGCCGAACCATCGAACGGCTGGGAGCTGATCTACTGCAAGGGACCAGAGGGCGAGCAACTCGAATTCGTCAAGGCGCTCGGTCCGGTCAAGAAGCGCTTCAGCGAGGCCTTGGCAAAACGGCAACAGAAGATCGTGCGCTAGACGCTCGTGCGGCGGGCGGCTGTCGGCGCCCCCGCTGGTCACCGGCGATACAATCACCTGTCAAGGACTTCACGATGCAAACTCTCGTCCGCAACTCGCTCGCCGCCCTGCTGATCGCCTCTATGCTGCCAGCAACGCTTCCGGCTGTGGCTCAGGAAGCGCCGCGCGTGCACTATCAGGAAATCCCGGAGGGTGCATATTCCGTGGTGGCCCAGGTGCGTGCCAAGCCTGGAAAGGAAGACATGCTGCGCGCCGCCACCTTGCCGCTGATCGACCTGGTCCGCAGCGATCCCAAGAACTTGATCTATTTCCTTCAGGAAGACCGCGCCAAGCCCGGACACTTCATCTTCTACGAAGTGTTCGCCAGCCAGGCCGATTTCGATGCACACAATGCAATGCCTTATGTGAAGGAGTGGTTCGCCAAGCTTCCGGAACTTGCCGATGGCGGCGTCGAAGTCATGCGCATGGCCATTCTCGGCAAGCCCAAAAAATAGCCGAACCGTCCCCGCGCGCGTTTGGTCGCATTGCCCTGCGGCAAATCGTACGAACTCAGAAGGGTTCTCTTCAATAATATTGCAGTGCATGATAATACCGGTCGATCGGTTCGATCGATTGGCAATGATCAATGCGGGCTGCCACGGAGGCACGACAACGGGGCACAGGCCGGCGGGAGCTCACCTACTGCTTCGGCCCATTTCGACTGATACCCCGCCGCCAATTGCTCCTTCTCGACGGGCGTCCCGTCAAACTGGGCGGACGCGCGTTCGAGCTCTTGCGGCTGCTGGTGGAGCGCCGTGGCGAGCTAGTCACCAAGAACGAGCTGATGGCGGCAGCCTGGCCGGGCACGTTCCTCCACGACAGCAATCTTAAGGTCAATATGTGGAGCTTGCGGCGCTCGCTGGGAGACACCCAGATGGAGCCCATCTACATCGCGACCGTGGCGCGGCGCGGGTACAAATTCATCGCCGATGTCCAGGCCGGCATCGGCGAGATCGAGGAGGAGCCTACGCTGGCCGATCCGCTCCCCCATTCCCACCCGCCATTGCCGCGCGGCATCGTCGGACGCGAAGCCGACATCGTCGAAATCGCCGATCTGCTCGCTGAGGACAGGCACGTGACCCTGGCCGGCGCAGGAGGGATCGGGAAGACGACCGTGGCGGTGGCCGTCGCCCAAGGGTTTGCATCAAGGTATCGCGACGGCATCTGCTTCGTCGATCTCGCTACGATCTCAGATCCTACTCTGTTCGGCGCGGCGCTGGTGACGGCACTCGGTATCAGGGGCAATACGGACATTGGTCTGGCTGCTGTCCTCGACTATCTGAGGCCGCGGCAGATGCTGCTCATCCTCGACAATTGCGAGCATGTGCTGCCCGCCGCCACGATCTTCGCCAGCAAGTTCACGACGGACACATCGCCGTCCCGGCTGCTTGCGACGAGTCGCGAGCCGCTCGGCAACACCTCCGAGCATGTCGTGCGGCTTGGCGCTCTCGCTTCTCCGAGATCTGGGCTGGGGCTGTCGGTTGATCAGGCTGTCAGGTTCCCGGCGGTGGAGTTGTTCGTCCGCCGCGCCGCCGAATGGTCTGACTACGAGTTTGTCGACGATGATTGCCAAGCCATCGCCGCGGTCTGCCACTCGTTGGACGGACTCCCACTCGCCATCGAATTGGCTGCGGCTCAGATCGGCAGGTTCACGCCGCGGGAGCTGTTGGTCATTCTCGATCAGAAGCTCGGCTTTAGCGCCACCGGGACCGACGACGCGCCGCCGCGCCATGAGACCCTGATGGCGACGATTGAGTGGAGCTTCCGGCTGCTGTCGCAGAGGGAAGCCAGGCTTTTCGCGCTGCTGTCCGTATTCAGTGACGGATTCGAGGCCGAGGATGCGGTCTTCGTCGCGGAAGCGTCCGGGCTCACGCCAGTCGACGTCGTGACCGGACTCGGCAGCCTCGTCGCCAAATCACTGTTGAGCGCGCAGGCCCGGGGGGCGAGCCTGTGCTACCGGCTGCTCGACAGCACACGCCGCTATGCCGCCGAGCGGCGTCAGGGCGATCCGGCGTGCGGCCGGGCGCCGCGCCGTCATGCAGAGCGCATGCTTGCGCTGTTCGAGCAGTCCGAGGAAGAGTGGAACTGGCGCGAGCCGGCCGATTGGACCGAGCGCTACCTCGGCCGCATAGCCGATCTGAGAACCGCGCTGTCATGGTCGTTCGGCGAGCAGGGCGATGCGATCCTCGGCATCAGACTTGCGGTTGCGGCGATCCCCCTGTGGTCGGAAACCTTCATCTTGTCGGAGGCGCAGGCGCGGCTGGAGAGCGCGCTCGCTTTGGCCAAGAGCGTCGCCTGCGACGATCTGTCGAAAGCAAAGCTCGCCTGTGCGCTCGGATGGAGCCTCTTCTACGCCCGCAAGATTTCGAATGAGAACGAGGTCACCTGGCTTGATGCGATCGCCTTCGCAAGACGCGCCGACAGCATCGAGTATAAGCAGCGGGCGCTGGTGGGTTTTGCGTTCTATCTGCTGCAGATCGGCGAAGTCGCGCGCGCCATCACCTATCTTGAGGAGGCCACCTCGCTGGCCGACCGGGCGCGCGATTCGACGGCGACATCCGAAGCCGACAGGGCCCTGGCATGGGCCCGCGCCTTTGCAGGCGAATTGAGCAAGAGCCGCCCGGTTCTCGATCGGCTCGCGGCAACCCGTTCGCTGGCCGAGGGCCGCTCGCGCAAGGATGCGAACGAGGTCTACCGCTTCGTCACCGTGCGCTTCAACCTGCCCTTCGTCGCGTGGATGCAGGGGCAAGCCGACTACGCCACCAGACTGGCGCGCGAGGCCGTTGAGGCTGCGGACCGCGGGGGCCATTGGGTGTCGCAATCGAATGCATTTGGGCTCGCCGCACTGCCTATCTCGCTCGAAACCGGCGATCTTGGCGCGCTTGAGATCTTCACAGAACGGCTGCGTCGCAATCTCGAACGCGAGCGCATCTCGCGCTGGGTTGCGGTCGAGCGCTATTTCTCCGCCTGCCTGCGCGACTTGCGCGGCGATCCGCACGCGCTGCAGGATATCCGAGCCGCGATTGACGAACTGATCGAATGCCGTTTCCTGATGCGGATCGGCAGCTATCTGGGTTTCCTCGCAAGCGCATATCTGCGGCAAGGGCGGATCGCGCCAGCGCGCGACGCCATCAGGCGAGCCATCGACTATCAGGAACGACAGGGCGAGCGCTGGTGCCGCTCGGAACTCCTGCGGGTCAATGCATCGATCCTTCTCCATGCCGGCGAAACAGTCCGCGCCGAGAAGCTGCTACAACAGGCGCTGGCTGAAGCTCGCGCCATCGGCGCGTTGACCTTCGCGCTTCGGATCGCCACCGACCTCGCCACTCATTGGGCGGCGACGGACCGCGAGATGAAGGCGGTTCGATTGCTCGCTCCGATTTTCGATGAATTCACCGAAGGGTTCGGTACGCAAGACCTTGTTCGTGCGTCCCGACTGTTGACCCAGCTGGAGGACGGGACAAGTGGCGTGAAAACTCCCAAGAAAATGACCCCGAAATGGCGTTGATGCAATTGGCAAGCTATCCTTGCGCAGAGCCAGACGAAGCCCCAATGCTGGCCGGCGACTTCAAAGCCGTCGGGATACTGTCGGAATTGTCGCGACCAAAAACGGCGAGGGCCGGCGCGGCAGCGCAGGACGCCTTGCGATCGATTTCGTCACGCGGGCGGATCACCGCGAAATCGCGGAGATCCGCAAGCGGTTAGCGCGGCTCGGAATAGGTGGGACCAATCTCGCCGCGCTCGAAGGGCGCCAAGTCGGCGGCGAGGGGTGTTAACCACCCCATCCCTCGTACGGATTATGACCTGGTTCTGGTAATCATATTCGATATCGCATGGAGTCTGCACTCAGCAGCCGATGCTGGAGCGACTTTGGCGAATGTGTCCGATGTGACGCGACTTCAGACACGCGGGGATGCGGGTGTGCGTCACGCAAGCGTGAGCATACCGATTTGCCATTCGCGCAGCTGTGATTTTTCACAGCGTGTTTTTCCCGAGCGCATACCCACCTAATGTTCATCCAAGAAACTCGAAGGAAACGCGCTCAACAGAGCAGCCGATTCGAACCAGCGCGAATGCTCCGCACAACAACAACAGCCGTTAGGAGCATGACCATGACTGGATTCAGGACCTTTGTTATTGCATCGATTATGTCGATTGGCGCGATAAGCTCTGCAAGCGCCCAGTGCCCATTGTGGGCGACTCAAGATCCAGATTCGTTTCAGGCGCAATATCCCGATCGGGATGTGTTGAATGACTGCGAACTGACGCCAGCAGGCAGAATGGGCCTGGAACGCCCTGGCGGCGCGGCTCCCTTGTTTGGACTCAACAGGGCTTATGAGACAACGCCTGGCGTTGCCCAGCACCACGGCTTTCACCACCGATCACCGTGAGTATCTGAAATGGATCCGGATGGTCGGATCCCGGCGGAGAAACCGTAGTGCGCAGACGGGCTTCTGAAGCGCGCGACGATCACTGCTCATGGCGAGCTGGACGCGGACACCGACACGGTCGCGCTGACCGAAACCTACACTTTCGACGACGGTCATAGCGCACGCTGCGCTGGACCGTTCACAAGCTAGGTGAAGGTCAGTACACCGGCCATGAAAACCGCCTGGAAGGCGAAGCAGCCGGCGAGCAGGCCGGTTGTGCCTTCCATTGGAAGTACACGCGCGACACGCCTCAAGGCGATGGCAAGTCGTTCAAGCTGAACTTCGATGACTGGTTCTATGCGATCGATGACCGCGCCTGCATCGTGCGCGGCAGCGCATGTGACTTATCGGAAGCTATAAGGTTTGGGCGGGCACGAGCTCAAGCGTGACCAGGGATTCGTCATCGCGCCTGGGGCTTCTGCATCGTAGCGCCAACGCGGGAATCGATTCTAAAGCAAGCCGGTTTGCTTCGATTCAGCCGTCGAACCGCCAGTTCGCCGTCACCCAGCGATAGCCGCCGTCCGTTTTCCTGATATTGCCGAGGCCCGGAAACGGAAAATGAAACCCAAGCACCGGGATGCGCTCCGTCGCGGCGCGGTCGAACAAGCGCCTGCGCGACTGCAAGGCGGAGTCAGGATCGAGATCGGGGCCGGGCCGCCAGGCATTGTCGATGTTGAGCAGGGGGCTATAGGCGGCATCGGACGTGATTAGCAATTGCTGCGTGCCAGAATGCACCAGGATTGCCGACATGCCCGGCGTGTGGCCGCCGGCGGCGATCGTCGTTATGCCGGGCAACAATTCGCTGCCCGGCCGGTACAGCACGGCAGACTTGGCGACCGGCGCCACGCTGCGCTTGATATTGGCGATGAAGGCACGCCGGAAGTCTTCCGGCATGGGCAGCCGCGAGAGGTCCGGCTCATTACGGATAAAGAACGCAAAATCTTCTTCGGGAATATAGACTGCCGCCTTCGGAAAAGCGCTCGATCCGTCGGAGCGGCTGAGATTGCCGACGTGATCGGGATGGGTATGCGTGATCACGATGGCGTCGACGTGTTCGGGCTGCACGCCGATCGCCGCAAGATTGCGGAACAGATGTCCGCCATCGGGGCCGAGTGTTTGCGCTGCACCCGCTTCGATCAGGATTCTCCTGTCACCGTTTTCCAGCAGAAGCGTGTTCAGGTTGAGCCTGAAGGTGTCGATCGGCAGGAACGCATCGCTCAACGTCCTGCCGAGTTCGTCCGCCTGCGCGGTAGAGGCGTAGATGCGCGGATTGCCGCTCAGCGTGCCGTCGCTGACGACGGTTGCCTTGATATCGCCAATCCGAAAACTGTAGTGGCCGGAATTTGCCTTGGCAGACAGCGTTTGCGCGATCGCTGCCGGCATGCCCAGCAGCGGCGTCATCGCTCCGGCCGTGCTGCCAGCAAGCAGGAGGCGACGACTGAAGTTGAGATCTGATGGCATGACGGCCTCTCCGGCATAGCGGCGATGGAAGGCTGTGTACGTCGATCTGGCGTCATCCACAAATATCATGATAGAATTTGCGTTATGCGTTCGATGGATTTGGCGAGAGTCGACCTCAATCTCCTGGTGGTGTTGCATGCGCTGCTCGAGACCGGCAGCGTCACGCGCGCCGCTGAGCGTCTCGGCAGCAGTCAACCGGCGATCAGCCGTGCGCTGGCAAAGCTGCGGCGCCTGTTCGGGGACCGACTGATGGTGAAGGCGGCAAGCGGCATGATGCCGACGCTCCGCGCCGAGGCCATGCGCGAGCCACTGGCGAATCTGCTCGGCAGTGTCGAGACATTTCTCCACAAGCCGAAATTCGATCCTTCCGCCACCGACCGCATCTTCCGCATCGCGACGACCGATTATGGAGCGCTCGCGATCCTCCCCAATGTCGCCGCCCGCTTTGCGCGCGAGGCCCCCGGTGCGGCGATCGAGGTCGTCAGCTTCTCGCGTGATGTATTCCGTATGCTCGCAGACGGTCAGGTCGACTTCGTGCTGTATGCCGATAATCCGGTATCCGGCTCGTTTCGGGCGCGCGAGTTGTTCCGCGAAAGTTTCGTGACGCTGATCCGGCAAGGGCATCCTTTGCTCAAGGAGGTGCGCGGGGCGAAGGACGTGCTGCCGATCAAGCTATTCACGGCCTGGCCGCACATCGTGGTCAGCATTTTCGGCGGGCAGGGCGGGCCGATCGATACCGCATTGGCCGCGCGCGGCTACAAGCGGCACGTCGCGCTGCGTGTTCCATATTTCGCAACGGCCGCGGTGATCACGGCAGCGTCGGATTACCTGGTGACCATGCCCTCGCGGGCGGCCCGGCAGCTTGCGCCGCGGCTCGGCCTCGTGATGCTGAAGCCGCCGGCGCAGGTGACGCCCTACGGCTATCGCTTGCTCTGGCACGAACGAAGTCACGACGATCCTGGCGCGGTCTGGCTGCGCCGGCTCATGATCGATTGTGTCAAATCGGGGGGCGATGGGGTTTAAACAGACGCATAAATCTCAGACCCGGCTTTCTGTCGCAATAACGGATACCTCAGTCCGCATCGAAGGCCATGCCCTCCTGCGACTGTCACGCGCGAGGCGCAACGTGCGGTCCATAGCTGCCCCCGTCGTGGAAATGATGTCCAACGTAATATCTCAGCGGACGCGCCGAGGCGTCCCTTCGAGAGGAGTGGATTATTCACCGGATCTTAGAAGGTGTCGCTGGGCATAGAAACCGGCTAGTCTAGATATTCGCGGTGCCGAGGCCAGCCCGGTTGGCACGAGTCTTAAACTTTGATGGCGTCCAACGTTTGCCTTGGTGGGCCCGGCAGGACTCGAACCTGCAACCAGACCGTTATGAGCGGCCGGCTCTAACCATTGAGCTACAGGCCCCGCCGCGAGGCGGTCGCAGATGTGCGGCCGGCAACGGTGCGCGGTTCGTTTACAGGGACGGAGGCGGGGGTGCAATGCCGGCTCCGGCGGACGGGAACGCCCGGGCGGCACCGCCGGTCATTTTCAAATAACCGAAATCGGCGATGATCCCTGTATGCCACTGTTTTGCCCGACGACGCAAACCGCCCCGCGAACGGAGCTTTTTCCTGTCCGCTAACCCCTTGAAATCATTGGATCCGTCTACTGTGCATGGGGTTGTTTTGCGACTTTTTACGAGAGAAGGGCCTTCCGGGCCCCTCCGATGCGTTGTCGACGTGTCGCAAGCTCGCTGCAGAGCCCCTCGCTAGTCCACCGAGACCCCCGCGAACTCGACCACCTTCTTCCACTTCTCGGTCTCATCAGCGACCAGCTTGCCGAACTCGGCCGGCGTCATCGTCTTGGGAAGGCCGCCGACTTCGGTGAGCTTGGCAACCAGCTTCGGGTCCTTCAGCGCTTCGCCGACGGCCTTGTTGAGGGTCTCGATCACCTCGGGCGGCGTGCCCTTCGGTGCGGAGATGCCGTAGAAGCCGACCGATTCGAAGCCGGGCACGGTCTCGGCGATGGCGGGCACGTCGGGCACGCTCGGCCAGCGCTGCGGCGAGGTCACGCCCAGCGCGCGGACATTGCCGCCCTTCACCTGCTCGAGCGCGGAGGGGAGGTTGTCGAAGATCAGTTGCACCTTGTTGGAGATGATGTCGGGGAAGGCGATCGCAGATCCCCGATAGGGCACGTGCACCATGTCGCACTTCGTCAGCACCTTGAACAGTTCCGCCGACATGTGCACCGAGGTGCCGTTGCCGGACGAGGCAAAGGAGATCTTGCCGGGATTGGCCTTGCAATAGTCGACGAACTCCTGGACCGTCTTCGCCGGGAACGCGTTGGAGACGACCAGCATGTTGGTGAGCTGCATGATGCTGGCCACCGGAACCGTGTCGCGCAGAAAGTCGAACGGCAGCTTCTTGTAGAGCGAGGTCGAGATCGCGTTGTTGGGCGCGACGAACAGCAACGTGTAACCGTCCGGCGGCGAGTTGATCGCGGCGGCCGCGGCGATGTTGCCGCCGGAGCCGGTGCGGTTCTCGACGATGACTTGCTGGCCGAGGCGGTCCGACAGCCACTGCGCCATGATCCGCGCCACGATGTCGACCGGGCCGCCGGCGGAGAAGCCGATCAGCCAGTGCACGGGGCGGTCGGGATAGGCGGCGGAGGCGGGAGGGGTGGCGCTGAATAGCGTTGCAAGAATGACCAGCCCGAAAACACCCCGACGCATAATTCGCAACATGACGCCTCCCATTGTTCTATTGTCGTTTGGGGGCATGCTTTCACAAAATCGGGCTGCTGCCTACATCGCCGCAAGTCGGTGTTGACGCAGTCCGTCAGGGACCACCATGAGATTCGCAATGATCGCTCTCGCCGCGGTGCTGCTCGCCGGCCCCGCCGCCGCTCAAACCGGAGGCAACGCCATTCCGACCAGGACGATCAGCCAAACAATCAGTCTTGGCACCGCCACGCCCGGCGGCGGCTTTCCGCTCTATGGCAACGCTTTTGCGGAGGTGATGAACGCGGCGGATCCGCAGATGTCCATCGCACCTCGCAACACCAAGGGCAGCAACGAGAACATTCCGCTGCTCGAGAAGGGCGAGCTCGATCTCGCCCTGGTCGCGGGCGAGCCGGCCTATGAAGCCTTCGCCGGCATCGGCCGCGCGCCCGTGCGGCTGAAGATCCTCACCGCGATCTATTCCAATCCCGGCATGTTCGTGGTGCGCGCGGACAGTCCCTACAGGACGATCCGCGATCTCGTCGGCCAGCCGGTGGCGTTCGGCGCCAGGGGCTCGGGCCTGCCGATCCTGGCGCGCTACGTGCTGGATGGTCTCGGGCTCAAGCAGGACGAGGACTTCAAGGCCGTCTATCTCGACCGCGCCGGCGACGGCCCCGCGATGGTCGAGGACGGCCGCGTCTCAGCGCTGTGGGGCGCCGGCATCGGCTGGCCCGGCTTCGCCGCGGTCGCATCGAGCGCGTCGGGCGCACGCTTCATTGCGCCTGATGTTGAAGAGATGACGCGCATCCGCGCCAAGCATGCGTTCCTGAAGCCGCTGCTGGTGCCGGCGAACAGCTATCCGAAACAGGACGCGCCGATCGCCTCGCTGGGATCGTGGAGTTTTGTCCTCACGCGGGAGGATCTGCCCGACGACGTCGCCTATCGCCTCGCCAAGACGCTGCACGGTGCCCAAGCGACATTCTGCAAGAAGCTCGCACAAGCCTGCGAAACGACCGCGTCGAACACGGTCGCGGCCGCGCCGAGGCCGGAGCTGATCCATCCCGGCGTGATGAAGTATTTTCGCGAGATCGGGGTGGTGAAGTAGCGATGGCGCTTTTCTCCTTCTCCCCTTGCGGGAGAAGGTGGCGCGAAGCGCCGGATGAGGGGTATGTCTCCACTCGCGAGGCAGTCCGTGAGGAGAGAACCCCTCACCCGGCTTCGCTTCGCGAATCCACCCTCTCCCGCAAAGGGAGAGGGTGCACCGTCAGCGCGGCGTCGCGCTCGCCAATCTCACTTCTTCACCAGCGGGCACGCCGGGTCCGGCGGCCCGAACGCCTTGTCGCCGGAGATCGTGGTGAGGATCTTGTAGTAGTCCCACGGATATTTGCTCTCCTCCGGCGTCTTCACCTGAACCAGCCAGAGGTCGTGCACCATCAGATTGTCTTCGCGCAGTTTGCCGTTGCGGGAAAAGAAATCCTCGATCGGCTTCTCGCGCATCTTGGCGGCGACCTTGAGCGGATCGTCGGTGCCGGCCTCCTTGATGGCATTGAGATAGTGCATCACGCTGGAATAGACGCCGGCCTGCCACATCGACGGCATCTTGTTCATCTTGGCGAAATAGCGCTTCGACCAATCACGGGTCTTGTCGTCCATGTCCCAGTAGAACGAGGTCGTCAGCAACAGGCCCTGCGCGGCCTGCAGGCCGAGGCCGTGAATGTCGGTGATCAGCGCCAGCAGCGCCGCCATCTGCTGGCCGCCCTTGAACACGCCGAACTCCGAGCCGGTCTTGATCTCGTTCATGTTGTTGGGGGGGCCGGCGGCAATGCCGATGATCTTGGCCTTGGAGGCCTGCGCCTGCAGCACGAAGGAGGAGAGGTCCGGCGTCGCCAGCGGCGGCCGCACCGAGCCCAGCACCTTGCCGCCGTTTGCTGTGACGACCGCGGAGGCGTCACGCTCCAGCGAATGGCCGAAGGCATAGTCGTCGGTGATGAAGAACCAGCTGTCGCCGCCGCGCTTGACCACGGCGTCCGCGGTGCCGACCGCGAGCGCGCGGGTGTCGAACACCCATTGGATCGCATAAGGCGAGCAGAACTTGCCGTGGAAGTCCGCGGTGCCGGTGGAGTGGGTGATGAACAGCCGCTTCTTCTCGTTGGCGACGTTCTGCACCGCGAGCCCGACCGCCGAGACCGGCACGTCGACGATCAAATCGACCTGGTCGACGTCGTACCAGCGCCGCGCGATGGTGCCGCCGATGTCGGCCTTGAGCTGATGGTCGCCGATCACGATGTTGATCGGCTTGCCGAGCACGGTGCCGCCGAAATCGTCGATCGCCATCTGCGCCGCCGTCACCGAGCCCTGGCCGGTCGGCGCGGAGGCCGGGCCGTTCATGTCGGTCAGCACGCCGATCTTGACGATTTCGTCGGACACCTGCGCCAGTGCGGCACCCGACATCAGCGCCGCCGTCAAGGCGGCCGCGACCGGCAGTCCAAATCTGGTTGGATTCACGCTTGTCCTCCCTGATCCGGCGCGTTGGCCGGTGTTGCTTTTTGCCGGGTATGGCCCTGCTGAATTGGTTTCTTTTGCAACTATTTCGGGGCGGGCGTCAATGTCAGGCTGCGAAGCGGATCTGCCCTGCGCCTGAGGGGTCATAGCCGGTCAGCTCCTCGGCGCGCTGGCGCAGCCGCCGTTCGCCCAGGAAGCGGAGCAGGGCCTGCATGGCGGGACGGAAGTAGCTGCGCTGCCGCATCGCGAGGTCAAAGTTCTCCCAGACCAGCGGCACGAAATCGAGGCCAGCCGAGCGCGCGGTGGCGCGCGTCGCGATGCCGCAATCGGCTTGGCCGGCGCGGACCAGTTCGGCAAGGTCCGGGCCGGTCACGCAGGCCGCCTCGGCCCGTCGCAAATCCCGTGTCGAGGCACCCGCGCGCTTCAGCAGCACGTCGAGCAGCATCTGCGCGCCCGTGCCCTGTTGCCGCACCGCCATCCTGGCGCCGAGCGCGAGCACGTCGGTGAGGCCGTGCAAGTGCTTGGGATTGCCCTGCGGCAGCACGAGCCCCTGCTCGCGCCGCACGAACGCCACCAGCACCGCATCATGCAGGTCGGGAGCTGCGCGCAGCGCTTCGACACTGGCATCGCCGGCGAGATCGTCGGAAGCATCCAGGCCGTGGAAGTGCACCGCCGCCGCCATCACCTCGTTGCGCTGCAAGCGCTCGAGCCCGCGCACGCTGCTCTCGCTCATCGATCCCAGGCCTGATCCGGACTCGCGCAAGCTCCAATCCAGCAGCTCGTCCTGGCTGCCGCCCACGACCGGCGGCGGCTCCGCGATCAGCATGCCGGCCGGACGCGCAAGGCCCGACAGCACCCAGAGATCGAGTTCGTGCCGCGGGAAGAGCCACTTCCCGGTCACCTTGGTGCACGGGATCGCGCCGGTGGTGACCAGTTCATACAGCTTGCGCTCGCCGAGCCGAAGGTAGTCGGCGGCTTCGCTGGTGGTCAGGAATTCCATCCTGCATTCCTATGCAAATTCTTGCTTCTTTTTGACGTCTTTGCAGGTTGGAATTCTGCATTTCAATTCGTATCCGCGGGAACCATGCCCGATGATCTCGCTGCTTTGCAACACATCCTCACACGCGATCTCTGCTTTGGTGAACGATCTCAAAGTGTGTGCGCGCTTTGCCGATATATCCCGACTGCGGAGCGCAAGGCAGCGGATGCGTCACGAGTGCGGCATAATCGCTCGCCATCATGGTCGCGTCTTAGCCAGTGGGGAACCCGATCATGGCCGTCCGCCGCCCGTCCGTAGCATTCGCGCTTTTCTGCGGCCTGATCGCGGGCGTCGCGGCGTCATCCGCGGAGGACCGGGCGATCGTGCTGGCCTCGACCACAGCGACACAGGAGTCCGGCCTGCTCGACTATCTGCTGCCGATCTTCCGCGACAAGACCGGCATCGAGGTGACCGTGATCGCGCGGCGCGCCGATGAGGTGCTGAGCGGGCCGCGGAGGGGAGAGGCCGACGTGGTGTTGATGCACGCGCGGCCGCAGGAGGAGAAATTCGTCGCCGACGGATTCGGCGTGAAGCGTTTCGACGTGATGTACAACGACTATGTGCTGATCGGGCCGAAGAGCGATCCCGCGGCCGTGAAGGGCAAGGACATCGCGACCGCGCTGAAGGCGATCGAAGCCAAGGGCGCTCCGTTCGTGACGCGCGGCGACCGGTCGGGCACCCACGCCGCGGAGCTCGCGCTCTGGATCGTCGCCGGCATCGACATCGGCGCTGCCAAGGGCGCCTGGTATCGCGAGGCCGGGCAAGGCACGACCTCGGCCCTCGACGCCGCGCGCGCCGCGAATGCCTATGTGCTGTCGGACCGCGGCAGCTGGATCGCGTTGAGGGATCGCGGCGATCTCGACATCGTCGTCGAAGGCGACCGGCGGCTTCTCAATCAGTACGGCGTCATGCTGGTGAACCCCGAGAAGTTTCCGAACGTGAAGAAGGATCTCGCGCAGACCTTCATCGACTGGCTGACCTCGCCGGAGGGGCAGACGGCGATCGCCGGCTACAAGGTCGGCGGGCAGCAGCTGTTCTTCCCGAATTCGGACCGGTCGGGCGGTTAGGCCCGCATCGCCGCCGGTTGCCAAAGCGGGCGATGCATGGTCCACGTTGGTGCATGACCCAGCGCCTGCCGTCTTCGCTCACGCCGCTCGAGATTGCGCTCGCCGCGTCGCTGAACGGGCTCGAGCCGCTTGCACCGGTGGAGTTGCCGCTGGCCGACGCGGCCGGTTGCATCGCGGCGGGCACGCCGCTGCTTGCGGCCCATCCGCCGCACGACATTGCCGCCGTGGACGGCTTTGCGCTCCGCGCCAATGATCTCGTCGGCGCGTCCTCCTATTCGCCGCTGCCTTTGACGAAAACGCCGCAATGGGTCGAGGCCGGCGAGGCGATGCTGGCGGGATGCGATTGTGTACTCGGTGCCGACGCCGTGGAGGTGTCGGGGCCGCTCGCGCAGGTGCTCGCGGAAGGCGTGCCGGGGCAGGACGTCAGGCGCGCCGGGAGCGACGTCGCAGAAGGCACGCCTGCCGGCGTCGAGGGTCGTCCGGTCGGTACGGCTGATCTCCTGCTGGCACGCGTCGCGGGCCTGGGGAAACTCAGTGTGCGGCGGCCCCGGCTGCGGATCGTCAATGTGCCGGGCGCAACGGCAACCGCGCAGATGATCGCCGGGCTCGCGCGCGCAGCGGGACTGGATGTGAAGACGTTCGAGGCCGGCGCGCGCGACCAGGCATCGATTGCCGATGCGCTCGATGTGTCCTCGTGCGATCTGCTGCTGACGGTCGGCGGCAGCGGTGTCGGCCGCCGGGATGCTGCTGTCATCGCCCTGGCCCAGCGTGGCGAGGTGCTGGTCCATGGTCTTGCGCTCCAGCCCGGACGCACCGCCGCGGTCGGTCGGCTCGGGCGGATTCTCGTGATCGCCTTGCCCGGCTCGCCCGATCATGCGCTTGCGGTCTGGCTTGCGCTCGTGCTTCCGCTCATCGATCGCCTCTCGGCGCGGCAATCGCGGCGACAGGTGCTCCTGCCGCTTGCGCGTAAGATCGCATCCAGTGTCGGCATCGCCGAAATGACCCTGTTGTCCCTGGAACATCATGCGTGGATGCCGCTTGCCGTGGGCGAATGGCCGCTCCAGGCGATTGCGCGTGCCGATGCATGGCTGCTCATCCCCGCCAGCCACGAGGGGTTTGCGGCGGGTACGCCGGTCGATGCCTATCTGATGCGGGAATGATATGGGTTCCGGCATGACGATGATTCCGCGATCGCAAGCGCGCAGCACGCTCGAACAAGAGCAGTTCCTCAAGATCCTGTCGCGGGAGGAAGCGCTGGCACGCTTCGAGGCGGCGCTGTTCCCGCGCCCGATTCCGGCCGAGATGCGCAAGCTCGCCGATGCGCTCGGTGCGGCGCTTGCCGAAGACGTCACGGCGCCGATCGATGTTCCCCCGTTCGACCGCTCCAATGTCGACGGCTTTGCCGTGCGTTCGGCCGATGTCGTCACGGCGGGCGAAGGCAAGCCTGTTCACCTCCGGCTCAACGGCGAAACCATTCACTGCGGCACTGCGCCGGCGCTGCAAGTGGCGGCTGGAACCGCAACGGCGATCGCCACCGGCGGTCCGCTGCCGCGCGGCGCCGATGCCGTCGTCATGGTCGAGCACACTCAGCCGGCAGGATCCGATGCGATCGAGGTTCGTCGTGCCGCGTCTCCGGGGCAGTTCGTCTCCTATGCCGGATCCGATATCGCGCGCGGCGAGGCGCTGCTGCGCGCCGGCACGCTCATCGGCTCGCGCGAGATAGGCATGCTGGCCGCGTGCGGCATCGCCGAGGTGAGTGTGTCGCGCAGGCCGCGCGTGGCGGTGATCTCCACCGGCGACGAACTGGTGCAGCCCGGAGAGCTGCTCGCGCCCGCCGCGATCTACGACACCAATGGTGCGATCGTCACGGCCGCAATCGACGAGAATGGCGGTGAGGCGGTCTTCCTCGGCGCCATTCCCGACGATGAGGCAAAGCTCGAAGCCGCCATGCGCGCTGCACTGGCGGATGCCGACATGCTGGTGCTGTCGGGCGGAACGTCGAAAGGCGCGGGCGATTTGTCCCACCGCATCATCGGCCGTCTCGGCCACCCCGGCATCATTGCGCACGGTGTCGCGCTCAAGCCCGGCAAGCCGCTGTGCCTTGCGGTGTGCGATGGCAAGCCGGTGGTGATCCTGCCGGGCTTTCCGACCTCGGCGATGTTCACCTTCCATGACATGATCGTGCCGGTGCTGCGCAGGATGGCCGGACTGCCGCCGCGCTCCGATGCCAAGGTGAATGCAACCGTGCCGGTCCGCATCGCTTCCGAGCTCGGCCGTACCGAATTCGTGATGGTCTCGCTGGTCGAAGGCAAAGATCGCCTGATCGCCTATCCCTCCGGCAAGGGCTCCGGTGCGATCACGTCATTCGCGCAGGCCGATGGCTTCCTGTGCATCGACGCGCTCGCCGACCAGATGCCGGCCGGGACCGAAGCCGAGGTGACGCTGTTCACGCCGCATGTGCGCGTGCCTGATCTCGTCATCGTCGGCAGCCATTGCACCGGGCTCGATCTCGTCACCGCTGGGCTCGCGCATGCCGGCCTCACCGTGCGCTCGATCGCGGTGGGGAGCCTCGGCGGACTTGCGGCCGCAAAGCGCGGTGAATGCGATCTCGCGCCGATCCATCTGTTCGACGATCAAAGCGAGACCTACAACACGCCCTATCTCGTGGAGGGGCTCGAACTCGTGCCGGGCTGGCGCCGGATGCAGGGCATCGTGTTCCGCAAGGGCGACAAGCGTTTCGAAGGTCTTGGTGCGAAGGACGCCGTCGCCGCGGCGCTCGCCGACCCCGCCTGCATCATGGTCAACCGCAACCAGGGCGCCGGCACCCGCATCCTGATCGACCGGCTGCTCGGCGGAGTGCGCCCGGAAGGCTATTGGAACCAGCCGCGCTCGCACAATGCGGTCGCAGCGGCCGTGGCCCAGCACCGCGCCGACTGGGGCATGACCATTGCGCCGGTCGCCCGTGCGGTCGGCCTCGGTTTCATTCCGCTCGCGGAAGAGCATTATGACTTCGCGCTGGTGACGGCGCGCAAGGAGCGGCCGGCAGTGCGGGCCTTTCTCGACGCTCTTGGCTCGGACGTGGCGCGCGCGGCGCTCGAGCAAGCGGGCTTCCGGCCGGCATAGGCGACAGACGACGACGCGGCGTTCAAGCCGCGCCTGCGGGAGTCTACGGCTACGACGCCCGGTCGGTCCCGCCGGCGGCCTGAGCGGCTCGCTCCCGTCTTTGCTCACGATCCTCGGCCTCGGCAAGCGCACGCCGTGCGGCGGGCGGCAGCGGCTTCGGATCCGGCGGCACCTCGATGAGATCGGGTTTGCTGAGCTGTCTCGTCCGATCGATCGTCTCGGAGAGATCGAAGACGAAATCGACGAAGTCGAAAATGGTATGCAAGAGAGGGGCGGCCATGGCTCATCCGGGGAATGTTCAGGGCTGTGGTCGCTCCCTTCCCCGGTCCGGTTCAAGATGTCATGAACTTGGGTGGCTGCCGTCGCGACCAAGGACTATGAGCCAAGTCATGACAGCGCCAACGCCTCTCAATTTCCGCAAGATCGCTGCGCTCATCGCGGCGGCCGGCACGCTATTCTGGATCTATACCTTCTATCACATCGCGAATGTCCCGCAGGGCGACCGCAGCGGCTTTCAATGGCTGGCGGTGTTTCCGCTGGGCATGGTCTTCGGGGCGTTCTTCCTGCCGGCCTGGCTCATGGTTGCGATCGGCCGCTTGCCGCGGTTCACCACGGCCCTCGGCCTCTGCGGCCTGATCGCATTCGCGATCATCTGGGCGCAGCTCCTCAACGAGTTTCCGAAATCGTAAGTCGTCAGGACGCCTCATCCAGCGCTGCCAGCCGTTCGGCTTCGGTGACGTCCTCGACCGTGTTGGCATTGAAGAACGGATCGAGCGGCTCGGTCGGCCAGGTCACCGTCGCGAGCGGATAGCGCGCGGTCCAGCGGTCGATCTTGCGCAGGTCTTCGACAACCAGCGCGTGGCGCAGTTCCTCGCGCAAGGCGACGCGCCACAAGCCGATCACCGGATGCGACTGGTCGCCTGATGCGGCGACCGCGAGCTCCGCGTTCTCACGCTGCCGCGCCTCATGCAGGCGGGCGACGAGATCGCGCGGCAGGAACGGGCAGTCGCCGGCGGCGCTGAGCACCCATGCGATCTCCGGCAGGTTCGCCGCAGTCCAATCCAGCGCCGCGAGAATGCCCGCGAGCGGACCGGGAAATCCGGGCACGTCGTCGGGGACGACCTGCAGGCCGAACGCGGCGAAGCGGGCTGGATCGCCATTGGCGTTGAGAATCAGTCTGCTGCACTGGGGCGAAAGGCGCGCGATCACGCGTTCCAGAATGGTGCGGCCGCCGATGGTGCGCATCGGCTTGTCGCCGCCGCCCATGCGCCGCGCCAGACCGCCGGCGAGCAGCACGCCTTGCGTCGCAGGAAACCTAGTCGTCACCACCTTCACCCTTGCGCTTGTGCTTGGCCGATTCCTCCTCGACGTAAGCGAGGTCCTGGTCGTAGACGATGCGTTCCTCGCCCGCGAGGACGATGAAGCGCTTGCCGCGGGTGCGTCCGACCAGCGTCAATCCGACCTGGCGGGCGAGATCGACACCCCAGGCGGTGAAGCCGGAGCGCGACACCAGGATCGGAATGCCCATGCGGACCGTCTTGATCACCATCTCCGAGGTGAGACGCCCCGTGGTGTAGAGGATCTTGTCCGATGCATCGACGCCGTGGCGGTACATCCAGCCTGCGATCTTGTCGACGGCGTTGTGCCGGCCGACATCCTCGGTGTAGCAGAGTGGCCTGCCCTCCTTGCACAGCACACAGCCGTGGATCGCGCCGGCCTCGAGATAGAGCGAGGGCATGGTGTTGATGGTCTGCGTCATCTGATAAAGCCAGGAGGTGCGCAGCTCGGCCTTCGGCAGCGCCACGCTCTCGACCGCCTCGAGCAGGTCACCGAAGGCGGTGCCTTGCGCGCAGCCGGAGGTCTGCGTGCGCTTCTTCAGCTTGGCTTCGAAATTGGTGTGGTGCGTGGTGCGCACCACGACCACCTGGAGGTCGTCGTCGTATTCGACCTCGGTCACCGCGTCATTATACTTCAGCATGTTCTGGTTCAGCAGATAGCCGAGCGCCAGATATTCCGGGTAGTCGCCGATCGTCATCATGGTGACGATCTCCTGGGCATTCAGGTAGAGCGTCAGCGGCCGCTCCATCGGCACCTTGATCTCGACCCTGGCGCCGGTCTGGTCGGTCCCGGTCACGCTCTGGGTCAGGCGCGGGTCGTCCGGGTCCGGGATGATCAGGGGCACGGGAGCTTTGTCGATCTTCATCATGGTCGCGAGGTTAGCATGACATTCGGGTCAAGCCGATATAAGCATGGCAGCGAATGGGCAAAAATGCCTCCACTCGTCATTGCGAGCGCAGCGAAGCAATCCAGAAATACATCCGCGGAGACACTCTGGATTTCCTTCGCGGCGCTCGCAATGACGGGGAGGGAGCGTTGGTTCCACCGACTGGCGAGCCGTAGGAGATCAAACGGTTATGAAAGTCATCGGCCTTGCAGGCTGGAGCGGGGCGGGCAAGACCACGCTGTTGACGCGGCTGATCCCGCATTTCAACGCGCAGGGCCTGCGCGTCTCCGTCATCAAGCATGCGCATCACCGGTTCGACGTCGACATGCCCGGCAAGGATTCCTGGCGGCATCGCGAGGCCGGCGCGGCCGAAGTGCTGGTTGCGTCGTCAAACCGGTGGGCCCTGATGCATGAGCTGCGTGGCGCCGCGGAGCCGCGCCTGCCGGAACTCTTGAGCAAGCTGTCCGCGGTCGATCTCGTCGTGGTCGAGGGCTTCAAGCGCGAGCCGCACCGCAAGATCGAGGTGCATCGCGCGGCGAACGCCAAGCCGCTGCTGTTTCCAGACGATCCCGGGATTGCCGGGATCGCGACCGACACGGCCATTGACACCGGGCTGCCGACTGTCCATCTCGACGATATCGCGGCTGCTGCCGCATTGCTGCTGCGCGCGGCGATGCCGGTCGAGGAAGCTGTGGCGAAGAGCGCCGCGATACGCTGACGAGGCACCATGGCACAACTTTCGGACGATTGCTTTGCCTTCGGCGGCCCTATGATGTCGGTCGACGAGGCCGTTGGTCTCATCACGACGCGCGTCAACGCGATCGCCGATCTGGAGACGGTGACACTCGTCGAGGCGGACGGTCGCGTGCTGGCGCGCGACGTGGCGGCGCCGCTGCCCTTGCCGCCCTTCACCAATTCGGCCGTCGACGGCTACGCCGTGCGCAACGCCGATCTTCCTGATCGCGCCGAGCAGGCGTTCCCGCTCGATGGTCGCATCCAGGCCGGCGGACTAGCGCAGGCACCAATCAAGCCCGGCCACACCGCGCGCATCTTCACGGGTGCGCCGATGCCGCCGGGTGCGGAGACCGTCTTCATGCAGGAAGATGTCCGCATCGAGGATTCCGGCAAGGTCGTGCTGCCGCCGGGGCTGAAGCGTGGGGCCAATGTCCGTCCCGCAGGCGAAGACATCGCGGAGGGCCAGATCGCGTTGCGCGCCGGCCAGCGCCTGCTGCCGCAGCACGTCGCGCTCGCCGCGGCGTTCGGGCTTGTCACGCTCGACGTCGTCAGGCGCATTCGCGTTGCGGTGTTCTCGACCGGTAACGAGCTGGCTTCGCCCGGCGAGCCACGCGCGGCCTCACAGCTGTTCGATTCCAACCGCTTCATGCTGATGGCGATGTTGCGCCGCCTCGGCTGCGAGGTCAGCGATCTCGGCATTTTGCGCGACGACCAGACCTCCCTCGCGAATGGCTTGAAGCAGGTTGCAGGCCGCCATGATTTGATCCTCACCACCGGCGGCGTTTCGACCGGCGAGGAGGATCACGTCAAGGCGGCGGTCGAGAGCATCGGCTCGCTGGTGTTGTGGCGGATGGCGATCAAGCCGGGCCGTCCCGTGGCGATGGGCATCATCGGCGGCACGCCGCTGATCGGGCTGCCCGGCAATCCCGTCGCGAGCTTCGTCACCTTCGTCCATGTGGTCCGGCCGACGGTGCTGGCGCTGGCGGGCGGCTTGCCGGAGCCGCTGACGCCGATCCCTGTGCGTGCGGCGTTCACCTACAAGAAGAAGGCAGGCCGGCGGGAATATGTACGCGTCTTCCTGCGCAAGGGGCAGGACGGTGCGCTCGAGGTAACCAAGTTTCCGCGCGAAGGCGCGGGCCTCCTGTCGTCGTTGGTCGAGACCGACGGCCTGGTCGAGCTCGACGAAGCCGTCACCGGCGTGGAGCCCGGGCAGGGCGTCGGCTTCCTGGCCTACGCCGGCCTGATCTGAGGCCTCACGTTGACGCGGCCGCCCCGCCCCGCCATGTTGCGGCGATGACCAGGACGACACTCGATCTCACCGGGCTGAAATGCCCGCTGCCGGCGCTCAAGACGCGCAAGGCACTCAAGCCGCTCAAAGCAGGGGACCAGCTCGAAGTCCATTGCACCGATCCCCTCTCGATCATCGATATCCCGAACCTGATCCGCGAGACCGGCGACAAGGTCGAGGTCGCCGCGCGCAATGAGGCGCGTATCGTGTTCCTGATCGAAAAGGGCGATCGCCCGTAGAAAGGCGAATGTTCACGGCCGTAACGGTTGACTATGCTGCTTCCACGGTGGAAACGGCAGGAGCTTCGCTGCAATGCGAAGGGCGCCGTTCTTGCGCTGGATGATCTCTCAAACCCCAAGACGTCGGGCATGACTTTCTCAACATCGAAAGCAAGCGCAGCCGCAGGTTCCGCGGCGGGCCGCGAGCCTGCCGTCAAGCCCGGTAAGACGGCCGCAGGTCCCGAGTTCAGCGCGCTGGCGCAGGCCTCCATCCTGATCGTCGACGACGAGCCGGGCATGCGCAATTTCCTGGTGCGCACGCTTGCGCCCCGCTGCAAGCTGGTGGACGAGGCGGCCGACACCGACCAGGCCTCGCGCAAGCTCGATTCCAACCGCTACGACGTCGTCATTCTCGACAATATCATGCCCGGCAAGAATGGCGTCGATTGGCTCGCCGAGCAGCGCGCCGTCGGCTTTTTCGCCGACGCCATCCTGATCACCGCCTATGCCGACCTCGACACCGCGATCCAGGCCCTGCGCGCCGGCGCGGCCGATTTCGTGCTCAAGCCGTTCCGCTCCAACCAGATCCTCAACGCGGTGGCACGGTGCCTCGACCGCGTCCGCCTCCAGCGCGAGAACTATGTCCTGCGCTATGCCTTGCGCGCCTCGTCCGACCGCACTTTTCTGCGCGACAATCTGATCGGACGGTCGGCGGCGACGCTGCGCGTGCGTGAGACCATCGCGCGCGTCGCGGGCCTGCCGACCTCGATTCTCCTCACCGGCGAATCCGGCACCGGCAAGGAGGTGGCCGCGCGCTCGATCCACTCGCTGTCCGACCGGGCCGACAAGCCTTTCGTGCCCGTGAATTGCGCGGCGATCCCGCCCGAGATGATCGAGGCCGAGCTGTTCGGACACATCAAGGGCGCCTTTACCGGCGCCGATTCGGGGCGCGAAGGCCTGTTCCTGTATGCGCATGGCGGCACACTGTTCCTCGACGAGATCGGGGAGCTGCCGCTGCCGATGCAGAGCAAGCTGCTCCGCGTGCTCGAAGACCGCCGCGTCCGTCCCGTCGGCTCCGAGCGCGAAGTTCCGGTCGACCTGCGTTTCATCTTCGCAACCAATGCCGAGCTTCAGAAAGAGGTCGAGAAGGGCCGTTTCCGGGCCGACCTGTTCTACCGCCTCAACGTGATGCAGATCCGCCTGCCGCTCCTGAAGGATCGCGGCGACGACGTACAGGAGCTTGCCACCATCTTCATGACCAAGCTGTCGGTTCAGCTCGGCATGCCACCGGTTCCAATCGACGCCTCGGTGCGGGCGGCGCTCGCCAGCTATGACTGGCCGGGCAATGTGCGCGAGCTGCGCAACCTGATCGAACGCACGCTGATCCTCGGTGCCTTCCCCGACGATTTCGCCGGTCCCCGCGACGACGGCCAGTCCGCGCCCGCCGACAGTCTCGCCGAGCTCGAGCGCCGTCACATTCTCGGCGTGCTGAAGGAAGTCAATGGCAATCGCGAGGAGGCGGCGCGTCGCCTCGGTGTCTCGCGCAAGACCATCGACCGCAAATGCGCGTTGTGGGATGTCTGATGCGCCGGACCGCAGGGGTAAACCCGTCCGGGGACGCTCCGTCCGCTTCCGGCTGCTCGCAATCGCGCTGCTGCCGATGCTGGTCATCCTGCCGCTCCTGCTCGGGGTTGCGATCTATCGCTGGAACGCAAAGTTCGACGCGACCCTGATCTCCAAGGTGAACGGCGATCTGACCATCGCCCACCAATATCTCGCCCGCATCCTCGAAAAGACCGGCGTCCAGATCCGGGCGCTCAGCCTGTCGGCGCGCTTTCATGAGGTGCTGGCGCCGGACGCGCGCGGGTCCCTGCGCGATTTGCTCGACGAGGCCCGCAAGGAATTCGGTCTCGATTTCCTGTATTTGACCAACGGCCGCGGCGACATCCTGGCCTCATCGCCGCCGTTGCAGCGTCAACCGAGAAATGACTGGCCGATCATCACCTCGGCGCTGTCGGGTGAGGTGCCCTCGACGGGCATCGACATTTTCGGCAATGACGAGCTCGCCGCGATCTCGCCGATGCTGGCCGAGCGCGCACGGCTCGACCTCGTGTCGACTCCGAATGCGGTGCCGACCGATCGCAGCACCGAGACGCGCGGCATGGTCGTGCATGCGGCCAGCCGGGCGATGCTGCCTGACGGTGGCGCCGCAGCGTTGGTCGGCGGCACGCTGCTCAACCAGAATCTCGAATTCATCGATACGATCAACGACCTCGTCTATCGCGCGGCGAGCCTGCCGGAGGGCAGCCAGGGCACCGCGACGCTGTTCCTGGAGGACGTGCGGATCTCGACCAACGTACGCCTGTTCGAGGGACGGCGCGCGCTCGGCACGCGGGTGTCGGCGGCGGTGCGCTCGGCGGTGCTGGGCGAGGGGCGCACCTGGCTCGACAGCGCCTTCGTGGTCAATGACTGGTACATCTCCGCCTACGAGCCGCTGGTCGACAGCTATGGCAAGCGCGTCGGCATGCTCTATGTCGGCTTTCTGGAAAAGCCTTTCAGCGAAGCCAAATACCAGACGCTGGTGATCATCATCGCGGCGTTCGTCGCGATCACGGCAGCGACCGTGCCGATCTTCCTGCGCTGGGCCAGCTCCATCTTCATGCCGCTGGAGCGCGTCACGGCGACCATCACCGAGGTGGAGCGGGGCAACCTCTCCGCCCGGACGAAGATGCCGGGATCGGGTGACGAGATCGGCCGCGTCGCGGTCCACCTCGACAGCCTGCTCGACCAGATCCAGGAACGCGACCGACAGCTCAGGGAATGGAACGAGGAACTGAACGTCCGGGTGCGGGAGCGCACAAGGGACCTCGAGCATGCCAATCTCAAGCTCGAGGCAACCACCAAGCAGCTCGTCATGTCGGAGAAGCTGGCTGCGATCGGCGAGATCACCGCCGGCGTCGCGCACGAGATCAACAATCCGATCGCGGTGATGCAGGGCAATCTCGACGTCATCCGCAGCGTGTTCGGGACCGATGCGGACAAGGCGAAGGTCGAGTTCCGCCTGCTCGATGAGCAGATCCACCGCATCAGCCAGATCGTGACCAAGCTGTTGCAGTTCGCAAGGCCGGAGGAATATGCCGGCTATGTCGAGCGCCACGCCCCCGCGAGCGTCATCTCGGACTGCCTGCCGCTGGTGCAGCATCTCCTGAACAAGACCGAGATCGCCGTCGTCAGGGACGACCGCGCCAGCCGGCTGGTGCTGATGAACCGCAACGAGCTGCAGCAGGTGCTGGTCAATCTCGTCGTCAACGCGATTCACGCGATGCCGGATGGCGGAACCCTGACGCTGCAGTCCTTCGATGCCGAGCGCGACGGCAATCAAGGCGTTGCCATCGAGGTCACCGACACCGGCATCGGCATGAGCAGTGAGGTGATCGAAAAGATCTTCGATCCCTTTTACACGACGAAGCAGCGGCAAGGCACCGGGCTGGGGCTCTCGATCAGCCAGACGCTGGTCAAGCGCCAGGGCGGGCAGATCACGGCCGAAAGCCGGGTCGGCTCCGGAAGTACGTTCACGGTGTGGCTGCCCGAGGCGACCTGACTGGACATTTTGTCCGGGGATTTCAGGACATTTTGTCCCAAGCGGCGCATTGCGCCGCGGGAAGTCGTTGATTCATCAGGATGCGGCATCTGGCACGCGCGTTGCTCTCTTCAAGACAGGGTGTTGAGGGGGGATGAGGGCGCGATAGCCGTCACTGCAACGCTGCTCGCGAGGTGAAGGGACATCGCTCGCGATCAGCTGCTTGCAATGGCGCACACGACGGGATGCGCACCACACGATTCCACTTCGGCATGAATGAAGTCCGACCGGTCATGCGCGGCTGCCAAGCACGCACGACAGGTCTCAAACCGATGTGCCGGCAAGGCCGCGCTTGGGAGGTAATGCTTATGACGACTGCTGATACCGTTCTTGCACCAGTTGGTGCTTCCGGCTTTCTCGATCGTGAACGCACGATCGCGACGGCCGGCTTCAATCGCTGGCTGGTGCCGCCGGCGGCGCTGTGCATCCATCTGTGCATCGGCATGGCCTACGGCTTCTCGGTGTTCTGGCTGCCGCTGTCGCGCGCGATCGGCATCAGCGCGCCAAAGGCCTGCCCGGACATGTCGCTGTGGCAGGAGCTGTTCACGACCAGCTGCGACTGGAAGGTCGCCAGCATGGGATGGATGTACACCCTGTTCTTCGTGCTGCTCGGTATCGCGGCTGCGGTCTGGGGCGGCTGGCTGGAGCGCGTGGGCCCGCGCAAGGCGGGCTTCGTCTCGGCGCTGTGCTGGTGCGGCGGTCTCTTCCTCGGAGCGATCGGAATCTACACCCATCAGCTCTGGCTGTTATGGCTGGGTTCGGGCGTGATCGGCGGCATCGGTCTCGGCCTCGGCTACATCTCCCCGGTGTCGACGCTCGTCAAATGGTTCCCCGATCGCCGCGGCATGGCGACCGGCATGGCCATCATGGGCTTCGGCGGCGGCGCCATGATCGGCGCGCCCCTAGCGAACCTCCTCATGAACTACTTCAAGAGCCCGAGCTCGGTCGGCGTCTGGGAGACCTTCGTCGCGATGGGCGTCATCTACTTCGTGTTCATGATGATCGGCGCATTCCGCTATCGCTTGCCGCCGCCCGGCTGGCAGCCCGAGGGCTGGACCCCGCCGTCCAAGGCCGACGCGATGATCTCGAAGAGCAACGTCCATCTCAACGATGCGCACAAGACGCCGCAGTTCTGGCTGATCTGGTGGGTGCTGTGCCTGAACGTGTCGGCCGGCATCGGCGTGATCGGCATGGCCTCGCCCATGCTCCAGGAGATCTTCGGCGGCAAGTTGATCGGTCTGCCGGAGGTCGGCTTCAACGCGCTCGATGCCGGGCAGAAGGCGCAGATCGCGGCGATCGCCGCGGGCTTCGCCGGATTGCTGTCGTTGTTCAATATCGGCGGCCGCTTCTTCTGGGCCTCGCTGTCCGACAAGATCGGGCGCAAGAACACCTACTATACGTTCTTCATCCTCGGCATCGTGCTCTATGCGCTGGCGCCGACCTTCGCGGCGATGGGCTCGAAGCTGCTGTTCGTGGTCGGCTTCGGCATCATCCTGTCGATGTATGGCGGCGGCTTCGCCACCGTGCCGGCCTATCTCGCCGACATGTTCGGCACCCAGTTCGTCGGGGCCATCCACGGCCGGCTGCTGACGGCATGGTCGACCGCGGGCATCATCGGACCCGTCGTGGTGAACTACATCCGCGAGTTCCAGCTCGCGGCCGGCGTGCCGCGCGATCAGCTCTACAACACCACCATGTACATCCTGTGCGCGATGCTGATCGCGGGCCTGATCTGCAACTACCTGATCAAGCCGGTCGATTCGAAATGGCACATGAAGGACGCCGACGTCGCCAAGTTGCAGGCGGCGAGTGCCACCGCCGCAGCCGCGGGGCCGCATGGTTCCTACGGTATCGGCTTCGGCGGTCTCGACGCCAAGGCGGGGCTGTTCTGGGCCTTCGTCGGCGTTCCCCTGGCCTGGGGTGTCTGGAAGACGCTGGAGAGCGCGGTCAAGATCTTCTGATCGCGCGTTCCTCGCGAGCGGGAGCGCGTCAAGGCGCGCTTCCCGCCGCTTGGAGCTCCGGAGCGGTGAGCGATGCGATTTCGCTATCGCAGCATGGGAGGCCTTTATTGATCTCCGGATCAATTCAGGCTTCGTTCTACCAGTTGGCGCGTTGGACGTGTCCGAGCAGCGATTTAAGGATTTGCCGTTAGCTGTCGCTAACCGGCTTTGCGGACGCGAGAATTATCTTGGCATCTGGCATGCCAGAAGTTAGAACTTGAGCCGTTCTAAAAGACGAGATCGAGACGAATCGATGATCCACGACGACGTGCACAAGGTCCGCCCGTTCGAGCACCCCGGTGAGGGACGCCGACGCGCCAAGGCCACCCCTAAAGGGCGCCAGGTTGATCCGACCGCCGCGCACGAGATCGAGCTTCTGCTCGGCGACAAGCCACGGCGGCGCGATCTGCTGATCGAATATCTCCACCTGATCCAGGATGAATATCACCAGATCTCGGCCGCGCATCTGGCCGCGCTCGCCGACGAGATGAAGCTCGCCTTCGCCGAGGTGTTCGAGACTGCGACCTTCTACGCCCATTTCGACGTGGTGAAGGAAGGCGAGCCCGACATCGCGCCGCTGACGATCCGCGTCTGCGATTCGCTGACCTGCGCGATGCTCGGCGGCGAGAAGCTGCTCGAGGATTTGCGGAGCGCGTCGGGCCCCGGCATCCGCGTCGTGCGCGCGCCCTGCGTCGGCCGCTGCGACACTGCGCCTGCCGCCGAGGTCGGGCATAATTTCGTCGACCATGCCACGGTCGCCAATGTCATGGCGGCGGCGAAGGCCGGCGACACCCACGCGCATCTGCCCAACTATGTCGGCTACGACGCCTATGTCGCCGGCGGCGGCTACAAGCTGCTGGGCCGCGTGCGCTCCGGCGCATTGTCGAAGGACGATCTCTTGAAGGGGCTCGACGACGCTTCGTTGCGTGGCCTCGGCGGCGCGGGCTTCCCGACGGGACGCAAATGGCGCGCGGTGCTGGGCGAACCCGGTCCGCGGCTGATGGCGATCAACGGCGACGAGGGCGAGCCCGGCACGTTCAAGGACCGCGTCTATCTCGAAAGCGACCCGCATCGATTCATCGAGGGTATGCTGATCGGCGCGCATGTGGTGCAGGCCAGCGACGTTTACATCTATTTGCGCGACGAATATCCGGCCTCACGCGAGATCCTGGAGCGCGAGATCGCAAAGCTGCCGCCGGGTGGTCCGACGCTGCACATGCGACGCGGAGCCGGCGCCTATATCTGCGGCGAGGAATCCTCGCTGCTCGAAAGCATCGAGGGCAAGCGAGGCCTGCCCCGGCACAAGCCGCCTTATCCGTTCCAGGTCGGCCTGTTCGGCCTGCCGACGCTGATCAACAACATCGAGACGCTGTGGTGGGTGCGCGACATCGTCGAGAAGGGCGCCGACTGGTGGAAGGGCCATGGCCGTCATGAGCGCAATGGCCTGCGCAGCTTCTCGGTCTCGGGTCGCGTCAAGAACCCCGGCATGAAGCTGGCGCCCGCGGGCATCACCGTCCGCGAGCTGATCGACGAATATTGCGGCGGCATGGCCGACGGCCATCAGTTCTACGCGTATCTGCCGGGCGGGGCGTCCGGCGGAATCCTGCCGGCGTCGATGGACGACATTCCGCTCGATTTCGGCACGCTGGAGAAATACGGCTGTTTCATCGGATCGGCCGCGATCGTGATCCTGTCGCAAAAGGACAGCGTGCGCGCGGCCGCGTTGAACCTGATGAAATTCTTCGAGGACGAGAGCTGCGGCCAGTGCACACCGTGCCGCGTCGGGACCCAGAAGGCGGCGCTGCTGATGCAGAAGCCGGTCTGGAACCGCGCTCTGCTGGAAGAATTGAGCCAGGCGATGCGCGATGCCTCGATCTGCGGGCTCGGACAGGCGGCATCGAATCCGCTGTCCACCGTGATCAAATATTTTCCTGACGAGTTCAAGGAAGCGGCCGAATGACCAAGATTACGTTCGAGCTCGACGGCAAGCAGGTCGAGGCCAATGCCGGCGAGACCATCTGGCAAGTCGCAAAACGCCAGGGTCGCGAGATCCCGCACCTCTGCTATTCGCCTGCGCCCGACTATCGCCCCGACGGCAATTGCCGCGCCTGCATGGTCGAGATCGAGGGCGAGCGCGTGCTCGCCGCATCCTGCAAGCGGACGCCGTCGGTCGGCATGAAGGTGAAGACCGAGAGCGCCCGCGCGACAGCTGCGCAGAAGATGGTGATGGAGCTGCTCGTCGCCGACCAGCCGGCGCGAGAGACCTCGCACGATCCTGAGTCGAAATTCTGGCACTGGGCCGAGACCACAGGCGTCACCGAGAGCCGCTTCCCCGCCGCCGATCGCTGGGCGACCGATGCCAGCCATCCGGCGATGCGCGTCAATCTCGATGCCTGCATCCAGTGCGGCCTTTGCGTGCGCGCCTGCCGCGAGGTCCAGGTCAACGACGTCATCGGCATGGCCTATCGCAATCATGGTTCGAAGATCGTGTTCGACTTCGACGATCCCATGGGCGAGTCCACCTGCGTCGCCTGCGGCGAATGCGTGCAGGCCTGCCCGACCGGCGCGCTGATGCCGGCCGTGATGCTCGACGACAAGCAGACCCGTGTCACCTATGCCGACAAGAAGGTGGATTCGTTGTGCCCCTTCTGCGGCGTCGGCTGCCAGGTTACTTACGAGGTCAAGGACGAGAAGGTGATCTATGCGGAGGGCCGCGACGGCCCCGCCAATCGCAACCGTCTCTGCGTCAAGGGCCGCTTCGGCTTCGACTACATCCACCACCCGCATCGCCTGACCAAGCCGCTGGTTCGGCTGCCGAATGCGAAGAAGGATTCCAACGACCAGGTCGATCCGGCCAATCCCTTCACCCATTTCCGTGAAGCGAGCTGGGACGAAGCGCTCGACATCGCAGCCAAGGGCCTCGTCAAGATCCGTGACGAGAAGGGCGTGAAGGCGCTGGCGGGCTTCGGCTCCGCCAAGGGCTCGAACGAAGAGGCCTATCTGTTCCAGAAGCTGGTTCGCACCGGTTTCGGCTCGAACAATGTCGACCATTGCACCCGGCTGTGCCACGCTTCCTCGGTGGCGGCGCTGTTCGAAGGCCTGAGCTCGGGCGCGGTGTCGGCACCGTTCGCCGCGGCGATGGACGCCGAAGTCATCATCGTGATCGGCGCCAACCCGACCGTGAACCACCCGGTTGCCGCGACCTTCATCAAGAACGCGGTCAAGCAGAACGGCGCAAAACTGTTCGTGATGGATCCGCGCCGGCAGACGCTGTCGCGCCATGCGACCAAGCATCTGCAGTTCAAGCCGGGCTCCGATGTCGCCATGCTGAACGCGATGATCCACACGATCATCACCGAAGGCCTCACCGACGACCAGTACATCGCCGGCTATACCGAAGGCTTCGAGGACCTCAAGGAGAAGATCAAGGAGTTCACGCCGGAGAAGATGGAAGCGATCTGCGGCATCCCGGCGCAGACCTTGCGGGAGGTCGCACGCACCTATGCCCGCGCAAAATCCTCGATCATCTTCTGGGGCATGGGCATCAGCCAGCACGTCCACGGGACCGACAATGCGCGCTGCCTGATCGCGCTCGCGCTGATCACCGGACAGGTCGGCCGTCCCGGCACCGGCCTGCATCCGCTGCGCGGCCAGAACAACGTGCAGGGCGCCTCCGACGCCGGCCTGATCCCGATGTTCCTGCCGGACTACCAGCCGGTCAGCCGTGACGATCTGCGCGGCAGCTTCGAAAAGCTTTGGCAGCAGGATCTCGATCCTGTCCGCGGCCTGACCGTGGTCGAGATCATGAACGCGATCCATGCCGGCGAGATCAAGGGCATGTACATCGAGGGCGAAAATCCCGCGATGTCCGATCCCGATCTCCAGCATGCGCGCCAGGCGCTCGCCATGCTCGATCATCTCGTGGTGCAGGATCTCTTCGTCACCGAGACCGCGTTCCACGCAGACGTGATCCTGCCGGCCTCGGCCTTCGCGGAGAAGGACGGCTCCTTCACCAACACCGACCGCCGCGTGCAGCTTGCGCGCCAGGTGGTCAAGCCGCCTGGCGATGCGCGGCAGGATCTCTGGATCATCCAGGAGATCGGCAAGCGCATGGGCCTGCCCTGGAATTATAGCGGTCCCGGAGATGTCTATACCGAGATGGCAGAGCTGATGCCGTCACTCAAGAACATCAGCTGGGAACGGCTGGTGCGCGAAGGTGCCGTCACCTATCCGGCGGACGATCCTAACAAGCCGGGCAACGAGATCATCTTCACCACGGGCTTCCCGACCGCGAGCGGGCGCGGCAAGATCGTGCCGGCCCACGTCATCCCCCCGGACGAGATTCCCGACGACGAATACCCGATGGTGCTCTCGACCGGTCGCGTGCTGGAGCATTGGCACACCGGCTCGATGACGCGGCGCGCCCAGGTGCTCGACCAGATCGAGCCCGAGGCTGTCGCGTTCATGTCGCCGAAGGACATGCGCAGGAAGCACCTCGCACCCGGCGATTTCATTCGGCTGGAGACGCGGCGTGGTGCCGTCGAGGTCAAGGTCCGCTCCGACCGCGACGTGCCGGAGAACATGGTGTTCATGCCGTTCTGCTACGCGGAAGCGGCGGCGAACCTGTTGACCAACCCGGCGCTCGACCCGTTCGGCAAGATCCCGGAGTTCAAGTTCTGCGCAGTCAGGGCCGAGCGCGCCGAGATGCGGGACGCGGCGGAGTAGCTCCGGCCCATCGCTTCAATCGCGACTGCCTCGGAGTTCTGGATCGCCCGGTCAAGCCGGGCGACGACAGCTATTGGCTGGTGCGGGCTTGCGCCACATCGCTTCGCTCCTCGCACTGATGGTGGTAAACGTGGCTCATGTCCAAAGTCACGCCCGCTACACGCACGCTCACAGCCGCCGGTGTTGCCTTCACCGTTCACACCTACGACTATGATCCCGACGCCGAGAGCATCGGCCTCCAGGCGGCTGCCTCGCTCGGCGAGGACCCGGCGCGGGTCCTCAAGACGCTGATGGCGTTGGTGGACGACAAGCCGGTGTGCGTGGTCGTGCCGTCCGACCAGGAAGTCTCGATGAAGAAGCTTGCCGCTGCGGCAGGCGGCAAGTCGGCGCAGATGATGAAGCCGCCCGAGGCCGAGCGCGTCACCGGCTACAAGGTCGGCGGCATCAGCCCGTTCGGTCAGCGCAAGCAGGTTGGCGCTGTGATCGAGCAGAGCGCGCTCGTGCATGATCTCGTCTATCTCAATGGCGGCCAGCGCGGATTGCAGGTGCGGCTAAGGCCGGCCGATGTGCGGGACGTTTTGAAGGCGGTCGTGGCGGATGTGCTGGCGTGACGGCAACGGGGTGAGACCATGAGGTGGCCGCTTCTGCTGTGGCTTGCGGTTCTGCTCGGCATCGGTCTTCCGGCCGAGGCGCATCAGGTCAACCTCGTCACGGCGCGCGTGGCGCTCAGCCCTGATCGCACGGTGAGCATCGAGCTCGGATTGAAGGGCAGCGATGTCGATCGCCTGATCGGTACGAAGATTCATGATGCGAGACAGGACGCGGTCGATCCTGTCGCGGTCGAAGCGGCCGGAACCGCCATCCTCGCCTATATGGGCACGCACCTCGCTGTGACGGGAGGTGGCAGGGCCTGCTTGGCCAGAGCTGCAGCGGTCCTGGCCGACGGCGACGGCATCGTTTATCGCCAGGGCTTTGTCTGCGCCGACGCCGCAGGCGACATCGTCTATCGCTCCACCGTGCTGACCGAGAAGGATCCCGCCGCGCGCCAGGTCGTGCTGATTGCACAGGGCAGGTCGGAGGTGCAGGCCTTGCTCGACGCCGGCAATACGACGGTCACGCTCTCGACCGCGCCGCCGCCGCTGTGGTCGACGATGCAGCGCTATCTCCTCACCGGCATCGAGCACATTTTCCTCGGCTACGATCACATCGCCTTCCTGATTGCCGTGGTGCTGTGGGCGAGGCGGCTCGTTCCTGTCGTCAAGATCGTGACCGCCTTCACCATCGCCCATTCGATCACCTTGTCGCTGGCGGCGCTCGATGTCCTTGTCATCCCCAGCCGCATCGTGGAGCCCGCGATCGCGGCCTCGATCGTCTTCGTGGCCGTGGAGAACTTCTTCTCGCGCGATGTCGACAAGCGCTGGCGCATGGCCTTTCTGTTCGGACTGATCCACGGCTTCGGCTTCGCCGGCGTGCTGCGCGAGATCGGGCTGCCATCGAACGCCGTCGTGCCGGCACTCGCCGCTTTCAACATCGGCGTGGAGATCGGGCAGGTCGCGATCGTCGCGGTGGCGCTGCCGATCCTCCGTCTCGCCGATCGATTGATTGCTCAGGATCGGTCCGAACCGGTGAGGGCGGCCAGGCTGGTTTACACGCTGTCGACCGTCATCGGTCTGCTCGGCAGCTATTGGCTGCTCGCGCGCGCCTTCGAAGCTTGAGATCAAGCCGACCCGCGGCAGGACAAGCTCATCTCCCCGGCGCCACGCCTCCCCGCATTGGAGGTAACCCCTGCACACTTGAGTTCGCTCGGAAGCCCTGTATAGAACTAGAATGGAAATAGAATAACGTTCTGTTAGATAGAACAAACACGAGGGACGAAACGATGGAAGCCGAACGCGACCGTCCAGACGACGATTCACCGGTGCCGTTCACACCCGATGCTGTCATCGCGGCCTTCAAGGCGATTCCCGACCTGCTCGCCCGCGACGAGGCCCTGACTGCCCGTGGGCGCCGGCTGGATGTCGATTGCCTGCTCGGGCCGAGCACGCAGCCATTTCACCTTTCCATTCGCGCAGGACGGATCGTGGAGATGGCGCCGGCGCCGGTGCTGATGCGTTCCTGGCGTTTTTCCTACCGCGCGACACCTGCCGCGCTCGCCGCTTATTGGCAGCCGATCCCGCCGGCCGGCTGGCACGATCTGCTGGCGCTGACCAAGCGCGGGCAGGCGACGCTCGAAGGCGATCTGCACCCCTTCATGGCGCATCTTCAGTACTTCAAGGATCTCCTGGCGCTGCCAAGACAGCACGGCTTTGGAGGCGCGTCATGAACGGCTTCATCGAGCCTATCGCGGGGCGCTACGTGCATGTCGATATCGACGGCGAGATCAACAGGATCTATTTCGAGGAAAACGGCAGCGGCATTCCCCTGGTTTGCCTGCACACTGCGGGCTCCGATGCCCGGCAGTGGCGTCATCTGCTCGTCGATGACGAGTTCACCAAGCATTTCCGCGTCATCGCCTTCGATATGCCCTGGCACGGCAAGTCCAACCCGCCGGACAGCCAATATGGCAGCGAGTACCGGCTGACCACCGCGAGCTACACCGCGACCATTCGCGCGTTCTGCGCCGCGCTCAAGCTGGAGCGACCGGTGGTGATGGGGTGCTCGATCGGCGGCCGTATCGTGCTCAATCTCGCCATCGAGCATGCCCGCGAGTTTCGCGCTCTGATCGGGCTCGAAGCCGCGGACTTCCAGCAGCCCTGGTACGACACGACCTGGCTGAACCGGCCGGACGTTCATGGCGGCGAGGTCTGCGCCGCGCTGGTTTCGGGCCTGATCGCGCCCGGTGGCCCCGCGGCTGCACGTGACGAGACGTTGTGGGGTTACAAGCAGGGCGGCCCCGGCATCTTCAAGGGCGATCTCTATTTCTATCGCGTCGATGGCGATCTGCGCGGCCGCACGGCCAGCATCGATGTCGACCAGTGTCCGCTTTATCTGCTGACCGGGGAGTACGATTTCTCCTGCACGACGCAGGACACGCTGCGGACCGCCGCCGGCATTCCCGGCGCGCAGGCAACCGTGATGGAGCGGCTCGGCCATTTTCCGATGAGTGAAAACCCAGATCAGTTCCGCCGCTATATCGCGCCGGTGCTGCGAGACATCCTCGATAAGCAATAGTTGTAAACGGGAGGCGTATATATGAAGTTGCGTTGGATGATCGCGGCCGTTCTGGCTGCACAGACCGGTGCCGCGGTCGCGGCCGACAATGTCATCAGGATTGGCGTTCTCAACGACCAGTCCGGTGTGTTCGCCGACAATGGCGGGCGAGGCTCGGTCGCAGCCGCAAAGCTGGCAGCGGAGGATTTCGGCAACGAGCTGCTCGGCAAGAAGATCGAGATTGTCTCGGCCGACCATCAGAACAAGCCCGACATCGCCTCGGCCACTGCGCGAAAATGGTTCGACAATGAGGGCGTCGACATGATCGCCGACGGCGCGGCCTCCTCGGCCGGCTTTGCCATCCTCGAGGTCGCCAAGCAGAAGAACAAGATCTTCGTCATCTCCGGTCCGGGCTCGTCCGACTTCACCGGGAAGGCCTGCTCACCGGTCAGCTTCCATTTCAATTACGACACCTATGCGCTGTCGAAGCTGACCAGCGACGCGATCACGCGCGCCGGCGGCAAGACCTGGTACTTCGTGACGGCCGATTACGCCTTCGGCCACGCGCTCCAGCGCGACGCCACGAAGTTCATCGAGGCCGCCGGCGGCAAGGTGATCGGCTCGGCCGCTCATCCGCTCGGCACCGCTGATTTTGCGTCCTTTCTGTTACAGGCGCAGGGCTCGAAGGCCGACGTCGTTGGCCTCGCGACGTCGGGCGCGGACGTGCAGACCGCCATCAAGCAGGCGGGCGAATTCGGCATCGTCGAGGGTGGCCAGAAGCTCGCCGGTCTGCTCGTCTTCATCACGGACGTGAATTCGCTCGGCCTGAAGGTCACCCAGGGCCTGCAGGTGACGACCTCGTTCTACTGGGACCTCAACGAGCACACCCGGGCCTGGTCGAAGCGCTACGCCGCTCTGATGGACGGCAAGGTCGCGAGCATGGTGCAGGCCGGCGTCTATAGCGGCGTGCATCACTATCTCGCTGCGGTGAAGGCAGCCGGGACCACCGATGCGACGGCTGTTGCCGCCAAGATGCATGAGCTGAAGGTCAATGATATGTACAACAAGGATGTCGCCATCCGCCCCGACGGGCGCGTGCTGCACACCATGCATCTTGTGCAGGTGAAGAAGCCGGAGGAGTCCAAATACAAATATGACTACTATCGGGTCCTCAGCTCCAAGCCGGGTGAAGAAGTATTCCGGCCGATGGGCGAGGGCGGCTGTCCGCTGGTGAAGTGACGGGAACGATAGGGCGGGCCTCGTGTCCGCCCTATCGCAGGATTTTCGAGGAGAGTTAAGGAATGTCTGGTTCGATTGGATTCATCGGTCTTGGCGTCATGGGCGAGCCGATCTGCCGCAACCTGTTGCGCAAGAGCGGGCGACCGGTGCTTACGTTCGACCTTGCCGCGGAGCCGCTGGCGCGGATCGTGGCTGACGGAGCCACGGCGGCAGCGTCGATCGGCGACATTGCCGCCGGCGCGGAGACGATCTTCCTGTGCCTGCCCAGCGCCAAGCATGTGATGTCGGTATTCGAGGACATCCTGCCGGTAATCAAACGCGGCCAGACCGTGATCGATCTCGGTACGTCCGACGTCGGCCTAACCCGCTCCTTCGCCGAACAGCTCGCGGAGAAGGGCGCACTCTGGATCGATGCGCCGATCGCCCGCACGCGGCAGGCGGCGCAGGACGGCACCCTCAGCGTCATGGTCGGCGCGACGGAACAGCAGTTCGCCGCCGTCGAGCCGCTGATCCGGCATTTCGCCACGGATGTCACCCTCTGTGGCGGAACCGGCGCGGGGCAAGTGACGAAGATTCTCAACAACATGGTGCTGTTCGAGACCGTCAATGCGCTGGCTGAGGCCGTCGCGATCGCCAAGCACAGCGGCGTCGAGCCGAAGCTGCTGCTGGAGACGCTCTCCAAGGGATCGGCGGACAGTTTCGCCCTGCGCAATCACGGCATGAAGGCGATCGTCGCCAAGGAATTTCCGCTGCGCGCCTTCTCGACCGAATATGCCATGAAGGATCTCTCCTACGCGCTGGAGCTCGGCGCGCAGGCCGGGCTGAACCTGAGGGGCGCTGCGCTGTTGCGGACGATCTTCCAGGAGACGATCGACAAGGGCATGGGGGACGCCTATTTTCCCGTCATCGCAAAGCTCATCGATCCCTCGGGATTTCCCAAGTAGGAGACCTCATGCCCTCGCCCGGCGTTGCAGCCGTCGACCGCGCTCTGAGCATTTTGGCGGCCTTCGAGGATGCAACGGAGCCGATGACGCTGGCCGAGCTGGCCCGACGCACCAAGATGTACAAAAGCACGCTGTTGCGGCTGATGACGTCGCTGCAGGAGTTCGGCTATCTCGTGCAGTTCGCCGACGGTCGCTATCATCTCGGCCCGACGCCGTTCCGGCTCGGGGCGGTCTACCAGCGCAGCAATAATCTGCATGATCGGGTGGTGCCGCTGCTGCGGCAGCTCGTGGCCGATGGCACCGAGAGTCCCTCGTACCACGTGCGGCATGATGCCAAGCGCCGGCTGTGCGTCTTTCGCGTGGATTCCCAGCACTCGACGCTCGACCGGGTCGCGGCCGGCATGCTGCTGCCGCTCGACCGCGGCGCGGCCGGCCGGGTCATCCTCGCGTTCGACGGTGAGAAAGGCGAGGGATACGACGAGATTCGAGAGGGCTGCATCGCGGTGTCCTTCGGCGAGCGTGATCCGGATTGCGCCGGGCTTGCCTGCCCGGTGTTCGGTCCCGACGGCAAATGTGCCGGCGCCTTATCGCTCTCGGGGCCGAAGCCACGCTTTACCTCGGACAATACCAAAGCGATGACGTCGCTGCTGCTGAAGGCCGCCATCCGCCTGACGCGCGCGCTGGGCGGTCCGACCGAACTGCTCGACAATGCATTGTCCGCCGCGGCGAACGATCTGCGTCCCGCGCGCAGGGCAAGGCGATAGGCGGCCTATTGCTTTTGCAGCAGCTTGAGCCGGCAGCGCAGTGCTTCGCGGATATGCGCGCGGGCGAGCCGTTCGGCCTTGTCGCCGTCGCGGGCGGCGATGGCCTCGATGATGGCCTCATGCTCGCCGTGGCTGGTTGAAGGACGGCCCGTCACTGTGAAGGTGGTCGGGCCGAGCAGAGCGATCCAGTCCTGCAATTCGCGCGAGGCGTTGTCGAGATAGCGGTTGCGCGCGGCTCGGCAGATCGCCTCGTGGAAGGCGCGATTGAGGCGCGCCATTTCGGCGGCGTCCGCCGCCGGGGCGTCGACAAGAGCCTGCTCGATATCGTGCAGCGCGTCGATCTCCGTGTTGGAGGCGTGCTCGGCGGCGAGGCGTGCGGCGGCGCCTTCCATGATCTCGCGCATGACGTACAGCTCGAGCACCTCGGAAATGTCGAGATTGCGCACGATCAGCCCGCGGCCGCCGGCGGGCTCGACAAAGCCGCGCGCGGCGAGACGCCCCAGCGCTTCGCGAACCGGCGTGCGGCTGACCTTCAGCCGCTGCGCGACCTCCTCCTCGCGGAGCCGGTCGCCGGCCCGGTAGCTGCCGGCCTGCAGCGCCTCGCAAAGCGACCGGAAAACGGCTTCACCCAGTGCTACGCCGGCGCCGCGCGCGATCGATCCGTCTGCCTTTGCCGAACGTCTGGCCATGGTCCCTCGATACGCATCGTGCCATGCAGAGAAGGCAGCTTGCTTGCCTTATGTATATCTTTGTATACAAACGTACGCAATGACTTGGCGCGATCGGCAGGCTACTGACGGACAGGATGTCTCTAATTCGGACGCCATCGGGCAGGCATGATGATTAGCAAGTACGATGTGCTGGTGATCGGCGGCGGCAACGCGGCATTATGCGCGGCGATCTCGGCGCGCCGCAGCGGCGCCTCGGTGCTGGTGCTCGAGGGGGCTCCAAAGTTCTATCGCGGCGGCAACACCCGCCACACCCGCAACATGCGCTGCGCCCATGACGCCGCGACCGAGATCCTGACCGGTCCCTACATCGAGGAGGAGTTCTGGGAGGATCTGCTGCGCGTCACCGGCGGGCAGACCGACGAGGTGCTCGCCCGCCACATGATCCGGGAGTCCAAGGACATCCTGAACTGGATCGTGGAGCAGGGCGTGCGCTGGCAGCCCTCGCTCGGCGGCACGCTCAGCCTCGGCCGCACCAATTCATTTTTCCTCGGCGGCGGACGCGCGATGCTGAATGCGCTGTATCTCACCGCCGAACGGCTCGGCGTCGATGTCGAATACGACGCCGAAGTCATCGACCTCGTAATCGAGGACGGCATGTTTCTGGCCGCGCGCCTCAAGCGGCCGATCAAGGGCGAGACCGAGATCCGCGCCACCTCGCTGGTTGCCGCGGCCGGCGGGTTCGAAGCCAACATCGAATGGCTCAAGCAATATTGGGGCGAGGCCGCCGACAATTTCCTGATCCGCGGCACGCCCTATAACCGCGGCTCGATCCTGAAGCTGCTGCTCGACAAGGGCGTGCAGGAGGTCGGCGATCCCACCCAGTGCCATGCGGTCGCGATCGACGCCCGCGCGCCGAAATTCGACGGCGGCATCATCACCCGGCATGACTCCGTCGTGTTCGGCATCGTCGTCAACAAGCACGCCCAGCGCTTCTACGACGAAGGCGAGGACATCTGGCCCAAGCGCTACGCCATCTGGGGCCGGCTCGTCGCGGCGCAGCCCGACCAGATCGCCTACATCATCTTCGATTCCACCGTCGTCACCAGCTTCATGCCGACCCTGTTCCCGCCGATAGCCGGGCAAACGATCGCAGAGCTCGCCGGCAAGCTGGAGCTCGATCCGGTCGCGCTGGAAAAGACGATCACCGAATTCAACGCGGCAGTGCGGCCCGGCACGTTCGATCACACCATTCTGGATGATTGCGTCACGGAGGGCATCACGCCACCCAAGACGCACTGGGCGCGCAAGATCGAGACGCCGCCTTATCTCGCCTATCCGGTGCGGCCCGGCATCACCTTCACCTATCTCGGCACGCGGGTGAACAAGGAGGCGCGGATGCTGATGGCTGACGGCAAGCCCTCGGCCAACATGTTCGCGGCCGGCGAGATCATGGCCGGCAACGTGCTCGGCAAGGGCTATGCCGCCGGCATGGGCATGACCATCGGCAGCGTGTTCGGACGGATCGCAGGACGGGAAGCGGCGAAACATGCACGGAACTAGGATCCTGGACGAGGCCGACCGTCTGATGACGGTCTGCAATTCCTGTCGCTATTGCGAGGGCCTGTGCGCCGTGTTTCCGGCGATGGAGATGCGCCGCGCCTTCTCGGACGGCGACCTCAATTATCTCGCCAATCTCTGCCATGGCTGCGGCGCCTGCTACGTCGATTGCCAGTTCTCGCCGCCGCACGAGTTCAACGTCAACGTTCCCAGGACGCTGGCGATTGCGCGCGCCGAATCCTATGCGGCCTATGCCTGGCCGCGGGCGCTGTCAGGCACGTTCGCGCGGAACGGCCTCGTCATCAGCATCGTCGCTGCGCTCAGCATGGCTGCCTTCATCCTCGGCTTCGTCGCCTTCAATGACCGGAGCGTGCTGTTCGGCGTTCACACTGGCCCCGGCGCCTTCTACAGACTGATGCCGCACAACGCGATGGCCGCGCTGTTCAGCGCCGCGTTCCTATATGCGATCCTCGCACTCGTGCTGAGCGTGCGCGCGTTCTGGCGCGACATCGGTCCACCGATCGGCGGCCGCGCCGACGGAGGCTCGATCTTCCAGGCGATCCGCGATGCCGGCGAGCTGCGCTATCTCCATGGCGGCGGCGTCGGCTGCTACAATGAAGACGACAAGCCGACCGACCGGCGCAAGCTGTATCACCACCTGACGTTCTACGGCTTCCTGCTGTGCTTTGCCGCAACGTCGGTCGCGACGCTCTATCACTACCTGCTCGGGCGCGAGGCGCCGTATCCGTGGTGGGATCTGCCCGTGGTGCTGGGCTCGCTCGGCGGCGTCGGTCTCATCGTCGGACCGATCGGCCTGTTCGTGGCCAGGATGCGGCGTGATCCGGCGCTGCTCGACGAGTCTCGCTACGGCATGGATGTCGGCTTCATCGCCATGCTGTTCCTGACCGGTCTTACGGGCATGGCGCTTCTGCTCCTGCGCGAGACCTCGGCGATGGGGGCGCTGCTGGCGCTGCATCTGGGCGCGGTGTTCGCGCTGTTCATCACCATGCCCTATGGCAAGTTCGTGCACGGCATCTATCGCTTCGTTGCGCTGGTGCGTTACGCGCAGGAGCGGCGCAGCGAAGCTCGCTCTTGAGAGGCACGCGGCGCTGACGTATTCCCTTGGGCCGTTTACGAGGGGTTGCGAATCGCCCAAGGAGCCCGCGCTCATGTACATGTTTCTGCCCTTTCTGCTGGCGCTGGCCGGCTGCGTCTGCATCTGGCGTGCGCGCGCGGGAGCGGGCTATGCGCTCTGGACCGTGACGATCGCCGTCACCGTCGCATGGTTCCTCCACCACGCGACCGATCCGCTGAAATTCTCCTTCTGACGGCGTCGAAATGGGGACCACGGAGATGAGCGGACAACAACCGGTCGGCGCGATCCTGAATATGCTGGGACTGCTCGGGATCTCTTCGGTTCTGACTGCCGCTTTCTACTATCAGCTTGCACTCGGCGAGTTGCCTTGCCCGCTGTGCCTGCTGCAAAGGGCCGGGTTCATCGCGGTCGGCATGGGTTTTCTGTTCAACCTGCGTCTCGGTGAACGTCCGTCGCACTATGCGATGATCCTCATAGCCAGCCTCGTCACCGGTTTCATTGCCATGCGGCAGGTGTCGCTGCATCTCGCGCCTGACGATCCCGGCTACGGTTCGACGCTGTTCGGACTGCATTTCCACACATGGGCTCTCGTCGCTGCGGTCGGGGTCGTCTGCTATGTCGCCCTTATCTTTGTCCTGAAGGATGCGACTGGCAACGGGAACGGAGACGCGCCGATGGATGGGCAAGCGTCGAACGCTGTGTTCGCGATTTTCGTGTTGCTGGTCGCCGCAAATCTGCTGTCCACCGTGCTGGAGTGCGGCGCGGGTCAATGCGACGACAACCCGGTCCGGTATCTCCTGCTGAGGTAAGGGGACCGTCGCACCGGGCGTCCGCCGGTGCGACGGTCGTCAGCCTTACGCCACCTCGCGCTCAGGCGGCGACGCCTGCTCGCGGGCCATCGTCGTTGCCGTGACATAGTCGGTCTTGCCGGTGCCGAGCAACGGCACCTTGTCGACCACCATAATCGCCGCCGGCACCGCCAGCTCGGACGCGCCGATCGCCTTGGCCTGGCCCTGCATGGCGCTGCGCTCGGCGTTCTTCTCAGTCGTCAGCAGCACGATGCGCTCGCCCTTGCGCGGGTCGGGGATCGACACCGCGATCGATGCGGCCTGGGGCCACAGCGTCGCCGCAATGCTCTCGACGGCCGACAGCGAAACCATTTCGCCTGCGATCTTGGCAAAGCGCTTGGCGCGCCCCTTGATGGTGATGAAGCCGGCCGCATCGATTGCGACGATGTCGCCCGTGTCGTGCCAGCCTTCGGCGAGCTTTTCGAGCACGCCGGGATTTTCGGCCCGCAGATATCCGAGCATCACGTTCGGTCCGCGCACCGAGAGGCGGCCGCCTTCCTCGATGCCGGGGACCGGATCGAGCCTGCTTTCCATCAGCGGCGACAGGCGGCCAACGGTGCCAGGGCGGTTGGCCATCGGCGTGTTCATCGCCAGCACCGGCGCGGTCTCGGTGACGCCATAGCCTTCGAGGATGCGGATGCCGTAGCGCTCCATGAACACCTGCCGTGTCCGGTCCTTGACGGCTTCGGCGCCGGCGATCACGAGGCGCAGGGTGCGGAAGTCGTAGGCATGCGCCGAGCGGGCATAGCCGGTGAGGAAGGTATCGGTGCCGAACAGGATCGTGGCGCCGGTCTGGTAGATCAGCTCGGGCACGATCCGGTAGTGCAGCGGCGAGGGATACATGTAGATCGGAATGCCTGCGAGCAGCGGCATCATCATTCCGCCGGTCAGCCCGAACGAATGGAACACCGGCAGCACGTTGAACACCTTGTCGTTGGCGTTGGCATCGACCCGTGCCAGCGCCTGCGCCGCGTTGGCGAGGATGTTGCGGTGGGACAGCACCACGCCCTTGGGCGTGCCTTCCGAGCCGGACGTGAACAGCACCACGGCCGGATCGTTGGCCTCGCGGGCGACGCGCGGCGTCGTGCCGGCGAGAAGGCCCTTGATCTTGTCGGCCACGCCGATCGAGGCACGGACGTCTTCGAGATAGACGACACGCGCCTCCGCCGAGATCGCCGTCATCAGCTTGTCGAGCTTGCCTTTCTCTATGAACGCCTTCGAGGTCAGCACGGTCTTGACCTGCGCGGCCTTCATGGCGGCGAGGACGTTGACCGGACCAGCCGAGAAATTGAGCATCGCCGGCACCCGGCCAATGTTCTGCAGCGCCATGAAGACGACGGCGACGCCGGCGGAATTCGGCAGCAGCACGCCGACATTCTCGCCGACGGCGGTGCCGCTCTCGAGCTTGCGGCTCAGGACCTGCGCGCCGAGGATCAGCTTGCGATAGGTCAGCTTGGTGCCGAGCGCATCCTCGATGATGACCTTGCCGGTGTCGCGGTCGCGATAGGAATGTCCGAGCGCTTCGAACAGCGTGTGGTCGAGCATGGCGTTCTTGACCATCGCATCGATCATCACGTCCTGGAGCGCGGCGCCGGCGGCATTGCGGCGCGTCTTTCCTTTAAGGGTCGGGTCGACCGGCAGCTTGATCGGCGGCAGGATGGTCACCGTGACGCGCGGAAACCACGAGCGCTTGACCTGGCTGCTGTTGAGATAGCTGAGATGCGAACGTTGCGCGCCCTCGATGCGCACGGGCACGACCACGGCGTCGGCCTTGTCCGCGATCATCGCGGTGCCGTCATAGACTTTCATCAGCGAGCCGGAGACGGTGATGCGGCCTTCCGGGAAGATCACGACCGGCTCGCCCGCGGCGACGAGCTTGATCAGGTCGCGCGCAGCCAGCGGCTTGCTCGGGTCCATGGTGTAGTGCTTGACCGCGCGCAGGAACGGCTTGGCCCACCAAGCCTTGGAGATGCCGGTATCCACCGCGAAGCTGGCATCGATCGGCAGCACGGCGTGCAGCAGCGGGCCGTCGATCAGGCTGACATGGTTCGGTGCGATCAGCATGCGGGTGCCGGGAGGCGGCAGGTTCTCGAGACCCCGAACCTCGGTGCGAAACAGCGCCCGGAAGAGCAGCCCGCCGGCATCGCGCACGCCTTCCTTGCCCCATTTGGTCAGAACGAACCACACCGCGCCGAAGCTGGCGACGCCGAGGCCGAAGAAGATCCAGCCGATGTGAAGGCCTGCCGCCTGCAGCAACGCGACGAACAGCGAGCCGGCCACCATGAAGGCAGCCTGCAGCACGTTCCCGGCGGCGATGATGCGGGCGCGCTCGGACGGCGCCGACCAGGCCTGCACGGCGGCAAAGGACGGAACGACGAACAGGCCGCCGCCGAAGGCGAAGGCGACGAAATCGGCCAGCATGCGCAGGCCGGCGAACGAGGTGGCGAAGCCGGCCGCGGTGATGTCCTGGCCCTTGGCGGTCACACCGATGGCCCAAGCGAGATCGAGGCCCGCGCAGCCCATGATGATGGCGCCGATCGGCACCAGAGCGAGATTCGGGCGAACGTGGCTCAGGCTGGCGGCGAACAGCGAGCCGATGGCAATGCCGATCGCGAAGATCGTAAGGCACAGCGTCACCACGCCCTCGGTGCCACCGATGACGTCCTTGACCAGCGCCGGCAGCAGCGACAGCACGATGGCACCGACCAGCCAGAACCAGGACACGATCACGGTGCCGTCCCACAGCCGGTGGTCGGCGTGCAGCGTCCTGAGCAGGTTCAGCGTCGAGGTCCAGGGATTGGCATCGACGGGCAGGTCGGGCGCGGAAGGCGTTGTCTGCGGAATGCGGGCGGCGAACGCCCAGGACAACAGCGCCAGCGCCACCACAGCGGATGCGACCCAGCCCATATGCGCGGAGCCGGCCACGAACTGGCCGCCGGCGACGGTGCCGAGCAGGATGGCCATGAACGTCGCGCCTTCGACCAGCGCGTTACCGGTCGCGAGCTCGCCGAGCTCGAGCTGGTCCGGCAGCATGGCATATTTCACGGGGCCGAACAGGGCGGCGATGGTGCCGAACAGCGCGAGCGCTGCGAACAGCAGCGGCACCGACTGCAGGAAGAACCCGGCGGCGGCAAAGCACGCGGCGAAGATCTCGGCGAATTTGAGCCGCCTTGCGACGACGGATTTGACGTATTTGTCGGCGAGCTGGCCGCCGAGCCCGGACAGGATGAAATAGGGGAAGATGAAGACGGCTCCGGCCACCGTGACCAGCGCATCGCCGTGGCCGGTCGCGGCGCTGTAAAGCAGGATGATGACGAGTGCGTTCTTGAGCACGTTGTCATTGAGCGCAGAGAAAAATTGCGCCCAGAACAGCGGCGCAAAGCGGCGTGACGACATCAATTCCCTGATCATGACTAATCCTGTTTTGGAAAGGCAGCCTGAGGTTCGCTACGTTGTCTGTAAAGCGTCACGACCGGAAGGGTATGGGACGGACGACTGCAGGGTGGCGACGGTCGCCGGCCTGCCTTGTCCCCCTCCATCCCTCCGATCCTTGGTCTCCAACTGGTCTCGTTAGGTTCGCAAATATCTGGTCGCGGCCGGTTTGGGCGGAATGGCCGCGCTTGGCGGGATATCGTGGGGGCGATGAGGAAAAACTGAACCGCATCGCCACACCCCGCGAGACCGGCTGCCAAAGTCGGGAGATGGTAATTCCTTCCTTGCAACCGGGTCTTGCATTCGAGCCGATCGGAACGCGTCGGCTGCGTGCCTCAGGTGAGATGGGCGAGGTGGCGAAAAGGCGACAGACGGCCGAGCAGGCTGAACCGGCGGCCCTCATGACGCGCACGGGCGCGGCTCGCCCGCCACATCCGGAAGGTCGCGCGCCGCTCGGTGAGCACGCCGGCGATGTCGCACGCATTGGCGATGCGATCGATCGGGGCCATGGCGAACCGCAGCAGGGCCCGGCCGAAGCCGGTCACGAGGGCGGCGGCGTCATCGACGAAGGTAGAGGCGATATCAACAGCGAGGGTTTGCATTTTGCAGATCTCCGGGTTAAATTGAACAATGTTCACGTGAGTAGCTTGAAAATGAACAATGTTCAAGAAGAATCGTTGCGGGACCAGAAAAAAAATCGGCGCCGGCTCCAGATCCTGGAGATCGCGCGCAGCATCATCGCGACTAAGGGGCTGAAATCATTGAAGGTTCGTGACGTTGCCGAAGCCGCCGGCTGTTCCGTCGGCAGCGTCTATAACGAGTTCGGCGACTTCGACGGGGTGATCCTGACCGTCAATCGGGAGACCGTTCAGGCCCTCACGGCCAGGCTCGGCGGGGTTCCCGCCGAGGACCCCATTCGCCAGCTTTATGGGTTGGCTGCGACCTATCTCGAGTTCTTCGCCGAGCATGCCAATCTGCTGCGCTCGCTGTTCGAGCATCGGATGGAGGACGACCGTCCTTATCCCGATGACATCCTGCAGATGGTGATGGACGCCTTCGCGCTGATGCATCCGCCGCTGGTGCAGCTACTACCCGATGCGGACGACGTGAAGATTGCGCTGCTGTCGCGCACCTTGTTCTCCGCCGTGCACGGAATCATCTCGCTCGGCCTTGAGGAGCGCATGGTGGCCGTGCCGCCGCAGATGCTGCGCCAGCAGGTCGAACAATTCGTCGACACCCATCTCGCCGGCCTCGGCATTTTGCCGGTGGGCGCGCGCCCATTTGGATGAGGCGTCGCCGCTACCAGGCGTATCGCAGGCTCGCGGTGCCGGAATAGGTGGTGCTGCGGGCCGCGAACTCGCCGTCGAACTTGGCCGACAGGGCAACACCGTTCGAGAACTTCAGCTCGGCGCCGGCAGATGCGAGCGCGGCGTCTTTCGCCGGCGTCGCGCCATGGACGATGAAGCTCGCGCCGGGCAGCGCCTGGAACGCGGCATTGAGCGTCGGATCGCTCACCCAATCATGGGCCCAGGCCGCGCGACCGCGCAACGTCAGGACCGCATTCGGCGAGACCAGCATCGCACGATCGAAGCGCGCGCCAAGCTCGCTTCGCGTGTCGGAGGCCGTGCGTCCCCGATAGGCCAGGCCGAAGCTGCTGCCGGCCCCGTCAGTCTCGACATAAGTCGGCGTGCGAAACGCCTGCGTCTGCGCTGCCGCGTATGGCGTGAAGGCCCCCACTGGCGTCGCAAAGCGATAGCCGCCCTCGATGCGGCCGCCGACGGTTTGCGCGTCGAACTTCGCGGTGAGCTGGTTGCCGAACGGTGCAAGACGATCCGTCGACATCCAATGATTGGCCACGGCGAGAGAGGCGGCGAAATAGGCTGGTCCTCTACGTATCGCGGTGTAGACGCCGGCCTGCAACGCCTCGCTCCTGCCGCCACCGATCGCCTGCGCGAGATCCCATCTGGTGCCGCCGCCGGAGAGCGCAAAGCCGACGATCGCGTCGCGGCTGAAATGATAGTCGGCGCCGGCCGCGACGCCGCCTGTGCGTGCGCGGAGGTCGTGGCTGCCGATCACGACCGGGTCGCCGCCGGTGCTGTTGGTGCCACCGAACGCGGCGCCCCAGGCCGTCCAGCGCTCCGCAAAGCTCGGCGCTTTGGTCGCCGGCGCCCCCAGCACCTTGTTGTAGGCGAGGGCGATATCGTCCGGAAGAGCGGCACGCTCGGGGCTGAAGCCGAATGCCGTGCCGCCGGTGTCGACGCCGCCGCTTCGTCCATTGACGAACGGATCGAGCATGAGGCCGAGGAACTGGCCCGTGAACTGGAAAGCGCCCTGCTGGGCCCCCGTCGCGGCTTCACCCGAAAGTTGGTCCAGACTGTAACGGAGCTCGGTGTCGCTTTGGCCCGCAAAAGACGAGAGGAAGGGCAGGTTGGGGCCGAATGCGCTGAGCGCGCCGGCCACGGCTTTCTGGTTTTGCGTCTGAGCGACAGTGGAGAAAGCGGCCGTGTTGTAGTCGAGTGTCAGGACGACAGAGAACCCGTCATAGCTGAGGGCGGAGGAGAAGAATTGCGGATTGTATCCGCTGATCGTTATACCGGAGAAGGTCCCGGTCAGGCCGTTCACTGCGCCGAGGATGGTGTATTGCGTCGAGGGGGCATAGGCGCCCGCAAGCGTGGTGACGGCGACGGTGCCGCCATTCAACGTCGCGGTCACGGCGAGAAGTTTGCCGGATTGGCCGGCCGCGTTGACGGAGACCGCGTAGGTCGAGCCGGCGTCGAACGTGGCATTGCCATAGCTGGTGAGCACGCCGAGATTGGTGGGCGCAACCCGGCCGCCCGACAGCACGGCGAGTGCGCCGATAGCGCCGTCGCCGCCAAGGGTGCCGCCGCTGACCGTCGTCGCAACGTTAGCCATCGCGCCGTCGAGGATGAGGTTGCCGGCCTGGACATTCATGGTCCCCGCATCCGACGTCGAGCCGGTCAGCGTCCAGGTCGAGCCTCCCGTCTTTTCCAAGGCCTCGAATTCCCGGAACTGCATGGCCGCGCCGAACGTGTCGAGGTCGAACGTGCTGTTGGCCGTGCCACCCAAGCGCAGCGTGTCCGTTCCGTTGCCGCCGAGGACCCAGCCCGTGATGCTCGATCCGGCGCGGAGCTCGAAGACGTCGCTGCCGTCCTTGAGATCCACGGCTCTGTTGGCGAAATTGCCGCTGATCGTGCCGGAGTTGATGACCGTGTCTTGGCTGGCTGAGCCGAAGATCGCGTAGTTCGAAGCACTCGAAATCGTGCCGGCATTGCTGATGATGTTGCCGTTGCCGGCTCCGTTGAGGTTGACGGCGTTGTTGTTGCTCGCCTGGACAACGCCGCCCGACAGAATGTTGACCTGATTGTTGGCCGAGGTGTTGACGATAGCGAGACCCGTCGTGCCGGAAGAGAGGCTCCCCGCAGTACCTCGGATGACGATGGTGTTGTTGCTCGCGCCTTCCAGGTCGACCGCGACCGACCCCTGGCTCGTCGGACCAACAGTTGCCCCGGCCTCTATCGTCAACGTGTTGCTGCTGCCGCCGGAGAGGAGGACGCCTGCATTGGCAGAGGTGATCGTTGCGTCGTTGCGGACATTGATCGCGCCGTTCGATACGGTGTTGAATGAGATGCCGGGAGAGGCTGCTCCATCCAGCGATGTCGCAGTGCCGTCGCCGACATTGACCGTGACGCCGCTGACCGCCGGATTCGTCTGAACGGTGGTGTTCCCCGCGCCGATACAGGTAATTGAATCGTCCGATTGCAGCCCGAGCTGAGTGCCGCTTCCGCTGATCACGCACGCTGCTTCCGCCGGCGCCGCGAACCACGGCAGCGCGCTACCCACGGCAAGAGCGCCGACCGCGGCGTTCAAGAGAAGCCCGCGCCGTCGATGCGTCCTCGCGCCACGGCTTTCCGGTGGGGGCAGCAAATCGATCCAAAGCACCTGCAAACTCCTATCGCGGCCCGATCGGATTCGGGCCACAACGTTGGCTGGTGCCATGCTTAGCGGGAGAGGTCCTGACTATCGTGGGCCAGCGCGCAGGGTGGTATGGCCAAATGCGAAAGACGTAGCCTTTTGGGAGCCGTGTGGCTGTGGCGTCACATAACCGGCGTCTCGACGACCTTGGCCGATGCCTGCAATCGGATGCCGCGGCCGAGATCGCGCAGCGAGCTGTCAGCCTCGCGCTGCGACGGTTTCGCGCGGCCGGGTTGCAACGGCGATGACGTCCAGTCTCCCGCCGTCGGCCTGAACGCGGTTGCGTCCCTTTTCCTTGGCGCGATAGCAGGCGGCATCTGCGCGCCGCATGGCGTCCTCGAGCGTGGTGTTGCCGTCTGCGATGCAGGCGACGCCGATGCTGGCGGTCACCGCAAAGCAGCGATCGTCCCAGGCGAAGTTGAGCAGCTCCAGCGATCGCCGGAGCCGTTCGGCGATATCGACTGCAGTCGCGGGCGAGCACTGCGGCAGGATCAGTCCGAATTCGTCGCCGCCGAGCCGGGCCACCAAATCGCGCGGACGCCGATCCTGTTGCAGAAGGCGCGAGACCTGGCAGAGCAGGCTGTCGCCGGCAAGGTGCCCGCAGGTGTCGTTGACGTTCTTGAACTGGTCGAGGTCGAGCAGGATCAGGCTCATCGGACCCGCCGTGGCGACGTCCAGTTCGCCTTGCAGGCGCGCCTCGAAGGCGCGGCGGTTGGACAGGCCCGTCAGCCAGTCGTGCGAAGCCTGCCAGGCCAGGCGTTCCTTCTCGGCATGCAGGGCGTCTTCGAATGCCTGTCGTTGCAGCACCAATCGCCTGGTGTGCCAGATCAGGAGCAGGATCAGGGTGACGGCGGTGACGATGTTGATGCCGGCCAGCGTCAGCTTGATGGCGCGGGAGCCTTCGCCGAGGACAGTTGAGAACCGCTTGGCATGCATCGTGAACTCGGCGTTGAGCTCGGAGAGCCGCGAGGACAGGAATCGCAGGCGATTTGGGTCTCGAATGGGACCGTTCTCCAGCTCGGACCGGATGACCTCGCCGAACACGCTCAGCTCCAGCAGCATCGGATCGGTAGCGGTCCACTCGCGAATCGCTTCCTGCAGGAAGCTGACGCGGTTGAAATAACGAAACAGCCAGATCAATCCAGGAACGTCATCGGGGTGATTGCCGCCTTGCAGGAAGCCGATGCGCGCGGCCTCGACGTCGACCGGATCGCGCTCCATCGCCCAGCGCGCGAACTCGTCGCCGAGGGGAACGGCGAGCGAGGCCTGGTATTGCGCGAACTGGCTGGCCTCGCCCGAGTGCAGATAGAGATTGAGGAAATAGACGGCGTTCTTCTGCGAACGGGACCACATCGCTTCGCCCGCGACATAGGCGCGAACCGACGACATCACCTCCAGGCTGAATCCCGCGATCGCCGCCTGGAGCAGGACGACCATCACGAAAGGCGAGACGAGCTTGATGACGTGAAGGGAGCTGTTTCCCTTCGACGTGGCTGTTCTGCGAAACACCCGGCGTTCCCCAAATCGCGCAACGGTCCCAACGGATGCGCTGCGGCTGAAACGCGAATTAGAAAGGATGGTTGCTTAACTCGACCTGAAAGGCGCGAATGACTGCATCGCAGGGTGAAGCCACTGTCACGCGGATATGCGCATATCGCTTCAAATACCGTCAAACCGGAGTTGACGCGGTCTCGGCGAACCAATGCCTCGGATTTGTCGTGCGCGGTTTACTTGATGAAGAGAGTTGCTCCGCGGCTAGACCAGTACCGGCGTGCGCACGCGGCCGGCGTCGCCGAACACGCGCAGGTAACGCTCGATCTCCGATGGCATGCCGGTCGCCTTCTCCGGATTGTCGGAGAGTTTGACGGCGGGACGGCCATCGACCGACGAGACCTTGCAGACGAGCGAGATCGGATCGAGATTGAACGAGCCGTCCGGCGTGCAGCCGACGAAATCGTTGGTGAGGTTGGTGCCCCAGCCGAAGGAGAGCCGCACCCGGCCGGCAAAGTGATGATAGGTCTCCTCGATCGAGCCGACATCCATCGCGTCGGAAAAGACGAGGAGCTTGTCCTTGGGGTTGCGCCCCTTCTTCTGCCACCAGGCGATGATCTCCTCGCCGGCCTGGATCGGCGGCGCGCTGTCGGGCCGGAAGCCGGTCCAGTCGGCGACCCATTCCGGCGCATCGCGCAGGAAGGCCTTGGTGCCGAAGGCGTCGGGCAGTGCGATCAGGAGGTTGCCGCCATAGGTCTGGCGCCACTGGTCGAGGATGCGATAGGGCGCCCAGCGCAATTCCTCGTCGTCCTTGGCGAGCGCGGCCGCGACCATCGGCAGCTCATGCGCATTGGTGCCGATGGCCTCGAGATCGTTGTCCATCGCGAGCAGCACATTGGAGGTGCCGATGAAGGACGAGCCCAGGCCTTCCTTCACCGCCTCCACGCACCAGCGCTGCCAGAGGAAGCCGTGACGGCGGCGGGTGCCGAAGTCGGACAGGCGCAAACTCTCCAGCTCGCGCAGCCGCTCCACCTTGGTCCAGAGCTTGGCCTTGGCCCGCGCATAGAGCACGTCGAGCTCGAAGCGGCCGCGGCCCTTGATCGCCGCACGGGAGCGCAGCTCGTTGAGGATTGCGAGCGCCGGAATCTCCCACATCGTGGTGTGGGTCCACGGCCCGTGGAAATGCAGTTCGTACTGGCCCTCGACCTTGCGCAACTCGTACTCGGGAAGGCGGAATTCAGCCAGCCAGCGGATGAAATCCGCCGAGAACATGTGGGTCTTGCCGTAGAAGGTATTACCGGCAAGCCAGATCAGCTCCTTCTTGGTGAAGCGGATGGTGCGGGCATGGTCGAGCTGCGCGCGGAGCTCGCCCTCGTCGATGATTTCGGCGAGCCGGACGTGGCGCGAGCGATTGATGACCGAAAAGGTCACCTGCTGGTTCGGGTAAGATTCCCGAATCATTTGTAACATCAATAGCTTGTAGAAGTCGGTATCAAGCAGGCTGCGGATGATGGGGTCCAGCCGCCAGCTGTGATTGTAGGTCCGGCTCGCAATGTCGGTCACTGTCATGGGGGGATTTTAGCGTGGCGGCCGCCGCGCAACCAGCGGATTTGGCGAGGGCTGGTCTTCCGAAAGACGGTATCGTTATCGCGCCTTGGCGGCCGTCGCTGCCACCGTCTCCAATTGGCTCCTGACCCAACGATGGGCCGGGTCTTTTTGATAGCGCTGGTGCCAGACCATGAACATCGGCAGTTCGGCCAGCGTCCGCGTACGGGACGCCAGCGGAATCCGCGTTTGCGCGAAACCGCGCATGACCCCGGACGCCAGCAGGCTCGGCATGCTCGCCAGCATCTGCGAGCCGCGAAGGAAGGAGGGTACCCCGGAAAAGCTCGGCACCGAGATCGCGATGTCGCGGTGAAGGCCGTTGGCCGCCAGCCGGCGGTCGAAATCAAGCCGCTCATTGTCGGTGTAGACGACAGTGATGTGTCGCGCAGCGAGATAGGCGCCGCGGCCGGTCGGCGCCGTGCGCATCTTCGGATCGAAGTAACAGACGTAGTGATCGCTCAAGAGGCGCTTCTGCACGATATCGACACCGGATGGCGGCAGCGGCGTGATCAGGAGATCGCAGCGGTTTTCGCGCAGCATCGCGGGCGAGGGCGACTGCGAGGGGATCACGCGCAAATTCAGGCCTTTCACCTGGCCGGCGACGTGATCGAAGAATCGCGGCAGCAGCAGGTCGCGCTGGAAGTCGTTGGCGGCGATCGTCAGCGAAAGCTGCGCGCGAGACGGCTCGAACGTGACGCCGCCGGCAAAGCTCCGCATCTCGTCGATCAGTGCCCGCGCCTTCGCGGCGAGCGCCTGCGCATGCGCGGTGGCGACGATGCCGCGCCCGGATTTCGCGAACAGCGGATCGCCTGCGATCCGCCGCAGCTTGTTCAGGGCGTGACTGACCGCCGATTGCGTCAGGCCGAGCCGGGTTGCGGCCGCGGTGACCGATCCCTCCTCCAGCACGGCGAGGAACAGCTCGAGCGCGTGGCCGTCGAGGGCCAAATGATCGATTTCTTTCATGCAATATATTATAATCGATCTATTTATCCGGGGAATAGACCGGCCCATGATCTCCCGATAAGCCGCGCCCCCGGACCCGGGCGCCCCAGGGAGAAACACGATGAACGCCCAGGCGCCAGCCTTGCGGGATCCCCGCCTCAACCGCCCCGAGCCCCTTGCGCCGCCGCTCGGTGACGGCAGCTTCTTCCAGCGCGACCGCTCCATCCATCCGCCCGCCCATGCGCCGGGCTACAAATCCTCGGTGCTGCGCTCGCCGCGCCAGTCGCTGCTGTCGCTGGAGGGTTCGCTCTCCGAGATCACGGGACCGGTGTTCGGCCATAACGATCTCGGCCCGCTCGACAACGATCTGATCCGCAACTACGCCAAGGACGGCGATCCCGTCGGCGAGCGCATCATCGTCCACGGCCGCGTGCTGGACGAAACCGGCCGCGGCGTGCCGAACACGCTGGTCGAGTTCTGGCAGGCCAATGCCGGCGGCCGCTACCGGCACAAGAAGGACACCTATCTGGCGCCGATCGATCCGAATTTCGGCGGCTGCGGCCGCGCGCTGACGGACGACACCGGCTATTACTATTTCCGCACCGTGAAGCCGGGGCCCTATCCCTGGCGCAACTACGTCAACAGCTGGCGTCCCGCCCACATTCACTTCTCCGTATTCGGTTCGGGCTTTGCACAGCGGCTGATCACGCAGATGTATTTCGAGGGCGATCCCCTGATCCCAGTTTGTCCGATCCTGACGACGATACCGGACAAGGATGCGCTCGACCGCCTGGTCGCACCGCTCGACCTCAATGCCTCGGCGCCGTTCGACTCGCTCGCCTATCGCTTCGACATCGTGCTGCGCGGCCAGCGCTCCACCTATTTCGAAAATCGCACCGCGGGGAACTGAGCCATGACGCAGCCGCTCAACTATCTCAAGGAAACGGCCTCGCAGACCGCCGGGCCCTACGTCCATATCGGCCTGATCCCGGCGATGGCCGGTTTCGACATTTTCGAGAAGAACTTTTCCAACGTGCTGGTGACGCCGAACACCAAGGGCGAGCGCATCACGCTGGAAGGCAAGGTGCTCGACGGCACCGGCACGCCGCTCCGCGACGTGCTGCTGGAAATCTGGCAGGCCAATGCGAACGGTCGCTACAACCATCCGGCTGATCGGTCGGCCGGCGCACTGGAGCAGGAGTTTCGCGGCTGGGGCCGTGCCGGCTCCGACTTCGAGAGCGGGCTCGTGTCCTTCGAGACCATCAAGCCGGGTGCGATCACCGACAGAGCGGGCCGGACATGCGCACCGCACGTCAATGTCTGGATCGTCGCGCGCGGCATCAACATCGGCCTCAACACGCGACTCTATTTCTCGGATGAAGAGGCCGCCAACGCCGCCGACCCCGTGCTCAACCTGATCGAACAGCCGTCCCGGCGCTCGACACTGATCGCAAAGCGCGGCGAGCGTGCCGGCAAGGTCGTGTATTCCTTCACGATCAATTTGCAGGGCCCGGAGGAGACGGTATTTTTCGACGTGTAGGGCCTCACGTCTCTTCGCCATGGAGCTGCGCACGGAACGCGCGCGGCGAGACGCCCGTGGCTGCGGTGTAGACCCGGCTGAAATAGGCGGGGTCATCGAAGCCGAGCGTGTAGGCGATCGTCGAGACCGGCAAATTGGTGTAGACGAGGTTGCGCCTCGCCTCGCGGATCAGCCGGTTGAGGATGAGGTGCGAGGCAGTATCGCCGGTCGCCGCCCGTGTGATCCGGTTGAGATGCGTCGGCGTCACCGCCAGCGCCTCGGCATAGTCCGCAACGCTCCAGCGTTCCAGATGATGCTGTTCCAATAGCGCCTCGAAGCGGCGGAACAGGCTGGACTCGACCGTGCCGTTGCCGCCGCTCTCGCTCGTGAGCGCGCGTGCCACCAGTCCGGTCATGGCGGAGGACAACGCGCGTAGCACATGCGCCCGGCCGAAATCGCGGGCGGCGTGTTCGGCGAAGATCTGCTTCATGATGGTACGGATCTGCGGCGTGCCGCGCACCACGGCCGAGCGCGACAGCGCACCGCGCAGGCCCTCGGCGGCGAGCAGCCCCTCGTCCAGAATCTCCGCGGCGATGGTCAGCACCCACCCTTGCGTATCGGGCACGAAGCGGAAGCCGTGGACGTGGCCGACGGGCACGTTCACGATCTGCATCGGCCTCAGGGGCGCCACCCGCCCGTCGAGCGTCGCCTCGCCGCCGCCGCGCTCGATCAGCAGCACCTGGTGCAGCCGGGCGTGGCGGTGCACCGCAAAGGTCCAGTCGTGCAATACCGAGCGGGACGCGATGGTCTCGCAATGCACGACATCGGGCAAGTCGCCGGACTCGCCGAACAGGTTATAGATCCGGATCGCCGGGGCTGTGCGTCTCATGTTCGAATTGTACAAGACAATGGCGAAACCCTCCATCGGTCTGCGGCGCCAAATCTGCAAAAAAGTGCCGACGGGAGGACTCAAAAATGAAAGTTCAGGTCTGTATCATCGGCGGCGGGCCGTCCGGGCTGCTGTTGTCCCAGCTCCTCCACCTGAAGGGCATCGACACGGTCGTGCTGGAGAAATACAGCCGCGACCATGTGCTCGCTCGCATCCGCGCCGGCGTGCTCGAGCATGGCTTCGCCAAGTTGATGCGCGAGGCGCAGTGCGGCGAGCGGATGGACCGCGAGGGCGAAATCCACACCGGTTTCGAGATTGCCCATGACGGGGTGCTCTCCAAGATCGACCTGCACAGGCATTCAGGCGGCAATTCGGTGCTGGTCTACGGCCAGACCGAGCTGACGCGCGACCTCTACGAGGCGCGGGACCGCCTCGGCGGCAAGGTCGTGCACAACGCGGAAGACGTGACGCCGCATGATCTGACGTCGGCCCGGCCCTACGTGACCTACCGATCGAACGGTGAGACCATCCGCATCGATTGCGACTACATCGTCGGCGCCGACGGTTTCCACGGCGTCAGCCGCAAATCGATCCCGAAGGACGTGCTGCGCGAATATGAAAAGGTCTATCCGTTCGGCTGGCTGGGGGTGCTGTCGCGGACGAAACCGGTGTCGCCCGAGCTGATCTATGTGAAGCACGAGCGCGGCTTTGCGCTCTGTTCTCTGCGCTCGCAGGTGCTTAGCCGCTACTACATCCAGGTGCCGCTCACCGACAAGGTCGAAGACTGGAGCGACGATGCGTTCTGGGCCGAGCTGAAGCGCCGCCTTCCGGACCAGGTCGCCGGCAACCTGATCACGGGGCCGTCGATCGAGAAGAGCATCGCGCCTCTGCGCAGCTTCGTCGCCGAGCCGATGAGCTATGGCCGATTGTTCCTCGCCGGCGATGCGGCTCACATCGTACCGCCGACAGGAGCGCGCGGGCTGAACAGCGCGGCATCAGACATCTATTATCTCTACCACGCCTTGCTCGCGCATTATCAGAGCGGCGATGATTCCGGACTTGCAGGCTATTCCGCCAAAGCGCTCGCGCGGATCTGGAAGGCGCAGCGCTTCTCCTGGTGGATGACGATGCTCCTGCACCGCTTCCCCGATCGGCCCGCATACGAGGATCGGTTGCAGCAGACGGAGCTGGAATACCTGCTCTCGTCCGAGACGGCGCAGCGACTGCTCGCGGAGAATTACGTGGGACTGCCGTTTTAGGGTGGCGTGTCTGGCGCGGGCGTTTTTCCTTCTCCCCTTGTAGGAGAAGGTGGTGCGAAGCGTCGGATGAGGGGTCTCTCTCCGCGTATTCACGAAGCACGCGCGGATACAAACCCCTCACGCGCCTCGCCACTGCGCGGCGAGCCACCCTCTCCCCACAAGGGGCTAGAGGAACTCAGCGCGCCTGGCTACTTTCCTTCGAGCGCGTGGACCGGTATCCAGTCGGACGGTGGCGGATCGGCCATCAGCGCTCGCGCGCGGTCGGAAAAGCGAGCCGATGCCGGATCAATCCGCGCGACACGCCCGAACGCGTCAGCCGCCTTCGCAAAATCCCGCGCGCGCCAGCATGCGAGCCCTTCCGCATACGCCGCGGTCACCTGCGTTTGATCGGCACTCTCCGCGCCCTTGGCCGCCAGCGGCTCAAACACCTTGATGGCCTCGCCGCGGCCCTGCACCCTGATCGCGTCGAGCTCGCGCCAGGCGAAACTATCGCCGGTCTGTGCCATCGTCGTTTCGGAGGCCATGATCGCGGTGCCGTAATATTTGTTGGCGCCCTCGAGCCGAGAGGCCACGTTCACGGTGTCGCTCATCACGGTATAGTTGAAGCGGCGCCGAGAACCGATATTGCCGACCACGGCTTCGCCGCTGTTGAGTCCGATGCGATGCGACAGGCCGTGCCCGGCGAAAGCGGCATTGCCGGCATTGAGCTCCGCAAGCCTCGTATGGCACTCCAGCGCGGCGCGAACGGCGTTGCGTGCGTGTGCGGGATCGTCGGCCGGTGCGCCGAACATGGCGACGATGGAATCGCCGATATATTTGTCGACATAGCCGCCATGGCTTTCGATGATGTCGGTCATGGCGGACAGGTATTCGTTCATCAGCGTCACCAGCTCGCCCGGCGTCATGGTCTCGGCAATGGACGAGAAGCCGCTGAGGTCGGAAAAGAACATGGTGATGTTGCGCAGCTCGCCGCCGAGCGCCGGCATCTTGCCGGAAGAGACCATGGTCTCGATGACTTCGGGCGCGAGATAAAGGGCAAAGCTCTTGCGCAGGAAGCGCTCGTCGCGATCGGCTAGCACAAAGCGGTAGCCGATCATGATCGCGAGGGCGGCAAGGCCGGCGAGTGCCGGCTCCGTCAACGGCAGCGCCAGGGCACGGACGAACGCGCCGAGCGCCATGGCTGCGTAAATGGCGGTGAGAGCGAACCAGGCGATCAGCGCTCCGCTCGGCGCAAGCATGCAGGCCGCGCAGGCGATGATCGCTGCGAACGCGATCGTGAGAATGCTCCGCGCGGGAAAGCCCAGCTCGGTCACGGCATCGCGCTCGATCAGGTTGCGGACCGCGGTGGCGTGCACGAACACGCCGGCGACATCGCTGCGGGCGCGTTTCGTGGCACGCTCCGGCGCGGGCAGGGCACATCGTGCCGCCGGCATGCCGTCATGCCCGCCGGACAGGCGCATCGATGTGAGCTTGCGATCCTCGAAGTTCAGGACCGTGCCGAGCAGAACGACCTTGCCCTCAAAGGCGCGGCGGAAGAAATCGCGATCGCCTTTTTCGACGCAGGCGCGCAGATCGGCGAAGGAGTAGGCCGGCACGTCGCGGCCGAGCCCCCGAAAGTTGAGCGTCATTGTATTCGACACCGCGCTCGGGATCGCATAGCCGGACAAGTCGGTCGCGCCGGACGACGCAATCTCGGGCTTTGCGCCAAGCGCGCGCGCCGCGAGTTCGACCGCCATCGCGGGCACCGGTTTGCCCTCGATCGAGAAGCTCAGCGGCATTCGCCGGATCACGTCATCGGCGTCGGTATGCACGTTCAGCGCGCGAATGCTGTTGCGCACCGCGACCTGCTGTGCGCGATAGGGGACCTCCGGATGGTCGTTGCTCAGGATATCGCCGAGCACCAGTTTTCCGCTGTCCGAGATTTGTCGCAGTGCGATCAGGTAATCCCGGTCGAAGCCCTTCATGCGGCTGCCGACCGAGGTGTCGCCGAAGGGAATCTCCGACTGCTCGATCGAGCTCGGAAAAATGACGTCGAATCCGATCACCTTGGCGCCGCCCTCGGTGATACTGCCGAGCACCCGGCCGATCTCGCGCGTCCAGGTCTGCGTCGGCGACCCCTTGAAGGGCGGGGTCTCATAGGTTTCCCCGTCGATGGCCACGACGACGACCGGCGATGTCGTGGGATCGCGGCGATCGCCAATGAGCTTGCCGCGCAGTGCCGTGAGGATGTCGAGCGAGAGGCCTTGCAGTGTCTGGAGCGGCGGAGACGTGAAAATTGCGCCCGCGAGGAGCGCAATCAGGATAGCCGCAACGATGTCCCGTCCCCCGATCCGCCGCATCGCCCCGTCGCTAGGCTGCTTATTCGAGCCGCAGCAGGCGGCCGATGATCGGGGTCGGTGACGAGGTGGCGCTGGCGTCGACCAAGAAGGTGTAACGCTTGGCGCCGAGGCTTGCGAGATAACTGCCGCCGGGGGTCAACGATTTCCCGGCCTTGGCGAAATCGTAAAACTTGCCGCGGATCATGATGTCGTTCTTGAGCGGCACGCTGATCGTGGGTTCCTTGCCGTCGGTGCGCTCGATCACCAACGTGCTTCCGCTCTTGGCCTGGACCAGCGGCGCGACGCCGTAGATCGTCCGAAGCTTGGACGGAGTGCCCTTGGCGTCGGACCGCACGGTCCGGAACGTGGTCGCGGCACTCTGGTTCGCCTCGCGCTCGGAGAGCTGCGCCGCCTTGGTGTCACAAGGCACCTTGGCGCGCTGTACCTCGCCGAGCTGCACGGTGCTTTGCTCGGCGCCGACCAACACGACGCCTTCGCTGATCGTCTCGCGCAGACAGGATTTGAGGTAGCTGAGCGTAATCCTCGCTTTGGGCCCGAGCTTGATGATCTTGCCGGGGGCGACATAGTCCATGAATTCGACGCCGTCGACCTTGCCTTGGACATCCTCGACGATCGCGGCCGGCGTCTCCGCCAGGGCGGGGGCCGCAATACAGAACGCGCCGACAACGGCGCCGATCAGGCTTCTCATGGGTATGCTCATTCAATTCGACCGATATTTCGTTGGATCCCCGTCCCGGCGCGATGCTTAGCAGCAGAGCGGCCAGGCAAGTGTGACCAGAATCACTCTTTGAGTGTTGGTGCACTTTAGCAGGAAGTGGTTCAAACCCGCCATCGGCGACAAGGGATGTCAAGCTGTTGGCCGGAGGACGATATCAGGTGGTCGTGCGGCAATTCTTGGCACCGAGCTGGATCGGCTCGCGACCCCGATCTTCTCGCCGATCGTCGCAGGAGGCCGGATCACCGCCGTCTCCTGGTCAGCCTCGGGCGGCGGCGGCAATTCGACGGGTTGGCTTTGCAGGGCGTTAACCGTGGCGGAATGCTCGCCAGCTCGGTCATTGTCGCGCCCCAGAGTTGGTTGCAAATACCAGTGAAATTCTACGGCGGAAGTTTCCATGATGAGAGACGGCAAGTACGCGGCCTGGTTCAGGACCCCGCGCGCCCAGGGCACTGGCGTCGTGCATCTGGCGGAAGGACGGATCTCCGGCTGCGACAGCTTCTTCACCTATGGCGGTTCCTATCGGTTCGATGACGAGCAGCGCTTCACGGCCGTCCTGACCACGCGGCGCTACGCCGACGGTCCGCCGACGGTGTTCGGGCTGGACGAGGTCGAGGTCAATCTCTCGGGCGTGTGCAACGGTGCAATGGCGACCTGCTCCGGAACGGCGAGGGAAGCGCCCGACGTGATGTTCGAGGTGACGCTGATCTACAGCCAGGAAGATGCGCCGGCTGTGGACGCTCGCAGTGCCGTCGTGAAGTTCAATGACAAATTGCCCAAGGGCCTCGACAGCCGTTCACGGCCGCGCCATTTCCCTGCACCTCCGAGGCCGTCCGTCTCTTGAAGCATGATCCGGAAAAGTGCGCAGCGGTTTTCCGGAAGATCATGCTTGAACGATTAGTCTTGCATTGACCCTATCGCAGTGAAACGGGCTGCGACCGCGGTTCAGCAACGGTGCGTTCAGTCGCGCAAAGCTAGGATGAGGCCGCAGTAAACGACGGACGAGAATATGCCTCAGATATGGATGACATACGACGAACTGGCGACGCTCAGCGGCTGCACACCGGCAGAAGCCCGACTGCAGGCCATCCATTTGTCGCTTGACCGCCGCAAGAGCCGCGACGGCGCAACGCGCGTCAAGCTCGACCTGGCGCTGACGGCCAGGTTCTTCGCTTCGATCCGCGAAGCGGATTTCGATCTCGACGGCGCCATCGAGGCGCTCCAGAGCACCCATAGGCAAATGGCCGAACCCCTGGCACCAACCGGGTTCCGCGAGCGCGGGGCGGCTTGACTACGCGAACATGCATACCGCAGCGAACCCAGGCGGCGAGCTGCGCGGGCAGATGATGAAGTAGGAGGCATGTGCCGTGGCGCTGGAAGGTTTTCCAGCGCCGTGAGCTTCAGGCTGGCGGCCGGGGCAGGAAGGCCAAGATCGTCTGGGCGAGGATGACACCGACGGTGCCTCCCGCCGCCTTTTGCAGCACGTCGAGGAAACCCGGGTCACGATCGGGGATCAGCGATTGCAGGACTTCCAGCCCCATTGCGACGGCCACGACGAGCGAGCAGGCCAATACGAGCCGGCCGGGCAACAGAAAAGCCAGCAGGAAGCCCAGCAGGCCATAGGCGCTGAAGCGCTCGATCACCACGATCCAGTAGGCCTCGTGATGCCCCATGAGCGCCGGCCTTCCCGCAAGCTTTGCCAGGGTGGCATAGACGATGAGAGCGAGGCAGATTCCTGCGGCTGCGATGAGGTGGTTTCGGCGCATGGCCCACCATAGCCGCTGGGATGCCATTCCGCTTCGAAACACGAGAATATCGTTAAAGCGCCTCGTCGTTCCTGCGGGGCGCGGACTGTCCGGAACCTGGACGCGATCGGAATTCGGGAGGCCACTTCGTCGGCGAGCGACGGATGCGATGCGGCGGAGATGGTCAGGCTACCATGACGTCGCCAGCCGGGCATGCTGAGCGACGGCGTGAATCGAGGAGCTCGCTGAATTTCGCAAACGGGAGCGGTGCGGCGACGAGATAGCCCTGTCCTTCTTCGACGCCGGACGCGATCAAGGCACGGCGCTGCTCCTCGGTCTCGATTCCTTCCGCGACGACCGTCATCCGGAAGTCCTTGGCGAGCGCGACCAACATCTCGACGATCGTCGTGGTCGATGCATTCACGGTGATGGTGTCGACGAAGAACTTGTCGATCTTGATCGTGTTGGCGCCGAGCCCTTTGAGCCGCGACAGGCCACTATGGCCAACGCCGACGTCGTCGATGGCGACACGGAAGCCATGGTCGCGCAGCTCGGCCACGATGGCTGCGGCGCGCGCGAGATCGTCGAGCTCTTGGGAATTGATCCTAGCCAGCGGGGGCCAGGATAGGGTTTAACGGGTAGACCGGTCCGGAAGGGCTACCGAGTGGTTTGCCTGACCGAGCGTCGCGCGGCCCGAGCATGAAAGTTGAGCAGTATGATCAGGACGTTAAGCCTCCTCCTGTCGTTGGTCGTCGGAAGCTCCGCGGCCTGGGCGCAGGGAACCAAAGACCAGCCGTCGGGCAGTCAGCCAACCTCGCGCAGCGGCACCGCCACGAACTCCGGTTCGGACAGCATGGGTGGAGCTTTCAAGGGGACGGGGACACCCAATTACGGAACCAGCCCCGGGATGGGCTCCCAGAAGAAAACACGCAACTAGCTCTTCTTGCCGGACTTCGACTTGAGCGAAAGACCAAGCCGCAAGGCCATGCGCTTGATCGCATCGGGCGAGCGTCCGAGAGCTTTCGCCGCCTCTTCCAGCGAAGCCGAAGATTTCGCCAGCTCCATGAGCCTGCGGTCTTCCTTGAACGACCAGGGCTTGCGCGCCATAACCAAAATGATCCTCTCGTCGACACAACGACAAAGCCGCCAAGCGACCCATGTTCGCTCGACGGCTCTGCTTGGGTAGGGCCGGGCTTGGGGGAGCCGGTGCGAAGATGGATATGCGATTGGTGAGACTTCGCAACAAACAACGCGGATTAAGCTAACCTGGCAACCTTACCGCGATGAAATCCGCACGCGGCGCTCCGTATAACCACGGTGTTCTCGCGCGACGTGATGAGATGAAGCCTGCTTGCTGCAATGAACGGAGGTGCGGCCATCGTAATCGCCCGCCCGCTCCAACCCGATGGTCGTGGCAAAGTCAAAACAGCCATGTGGGGTTAGGTTAACTCGTCGCCGTCCTTGAGCGCTTTAGAAGGGCAGCCTAAGACGGATCAGTTTACTGCGAGCATTGGGCCGTCCCGATTTTTTCGGCGCACAGGTGGGCATGGATGACGTATCTCATTGCGTTGCCGGGCGCTGTGATCTGCGCCCTCATTTTGATCGCGTTTGTTGCACCTATGACCGGCATCTGAAAGATCTTCCAGGTCCCTGGATCATGAATGAGGGGCATCCGAATGATTGATCAACGGCACAACGCGCCCCGCAGGTATTTCGTTGACACGCAACGGCATCGTGTTCTGATCGGCCTTTCGCTGGATGAGACGGCGGAGTTCGAAGCGCTGGATGTCGCCGTGACGCAGACGCTGCAAATCGCGGCTGAACCCAGCGTGGCCAAGGGAGCCGCCGCGGTTGACGGCGTTCGATGGCTCGAGCTCTATGCCAAGCACGAAGGAGCCTGGCGGGTGTGGATCACACGAAGCCAGGCGCAGCGGACGCAGGATTTAGGCTTTGTTAACTATGTCTGACCGATGGTAGCGGCTTAGATCTCGAAATGGGGATGGCCCACATGTTTCAGCTGTTCCTGCGAGCACGCGCGCATAACTTGCTCGGCTCCCGCCGCGAGGACAAGACCTTCAAGGCGCGCTCCGCCGAGCGTGATGCGGAGACCGACCGCGCGCGGATCGGTGCGGTCCTGACGGCCATCGAAACAGCATTGCAGGAGGCGGAGCGGGAGCAGGCCGGCCTCAATCGGCGTGTCGACGATGCCCTCGCGCGTGCATCCGTCACTTTCGGAAACGGTACCGACGAATATCTCGAGCGGGAGCCGCTCGACAATCATCATCAGGATCTTTTTGCGGCCGACATCTCGAATGGCCAGCGCCGGCTCAAGGAATTGGCAAGCAGCATTGCTCACTTGAAGTTCGTCAGGACCGCAATGCTCACGCGTTTTCCCGATTTCAAGCCGCCGCAGCTCAACAGCTAGTGCAGTGCTCGCGATGCGCCGCACGTAGCGGCGCTCGCGTGGCAATTTCGGCGTTGCTTTGCCGTTTGGGGCCTCGATCCTTTTTGCTATGGTCCCGTCAATCATTTCCGGATTGAAGGAGCAACGAGGTGCCGGTCAAGAATTTGCGGACGTTGGTTGGATTGGCGGGTGCTCTGACGCTGGCCGCGACGGCGACGGCGTCGGCCATCACGGCCGAAGTGGCGCGCGCATGCGATGCGGCGGTGGCCAAGGCTTTTCCGCCCAGGCAAGTCGGCAACCCCGCGGCGGGAAGCGCAAAGGGAACGGGCAAGGACCAGCGCGAATACTTCAAGAAATGCGTCGCCAACAACGGCAAGGTCGACGACATGCCGGCGGACGCGCCCAAAGACAATAAACCAGCCAAATGAGGCAGAGGGCCCAAGATGGAGGCTGCGCTAAAGCGCGATTCGATGAGGATCGTCATCACGCTTTAGGTTGTTGTTGAGTATGATCTTTCCGGAAAACCGCTGCGCACTTTTCCCGATCATGCTTTAGCGTCGGGGCGGCGGACAGGGCGAGTAGAACGCGCCGTTCGCCGCGTTGACGCGTTCGACGCATTGATTGGGATCGGTGATCGTTCCGGCCACCGTGAAGTCGTAGCCCATGCCCTTGACCACCACGATGTAGCGACCGGGAGCGAGCGTGAAGCCGTCCTGCTCTGGTTGAAGCAGTAGCATCCTCGACTGATCGTCGATCGGGCCTACCTTGTAGGGGTAGGACATGCTGCGGATGACCCAGGAATCACCGGCGCTGACGATGGCCGCTTTCCCGGTAGCATCGACGCCCATCGCGCGGGACACTTTGGCGATCACCCGGACTTCGGTGCCGCTTGCATCGACACCCCCGTCGGGCCTGAACACGATGAATCTGACATCGCCGTCCGACAATGTAGTCGCGCTCGGCGTGGTGATGGGCGCCGAGATCGCGACGCGGCGGTCCGGAATCTTGCCCGGCACCGGCTTGAGCTCATGGAGCTGGCCCTCGCTCAGGGCATAGACGCCAAACGTCGTCGGCAGGGGAATCGAGGGGTGTGCAGGCTGCGCCGGCTCCTTCTGGCTATCCGGCGCCGGTTCAGCGGTTTCGCCGACCGCGGGAGGTGCGCTGGCGGTCGGCTGAGAGTCCGGGCTGTTCGGCGCTCGCTCCGGCGGCCGGATCATCTGCGACAATGCGGAAAGCTGTGTCTTCAGCCGGGGCCAATTGACGGCCACGGTTGCGGCCGCACCGATGAGCAGCAGGATGGCCGTCAATCGAGCCAGAGATTTTAAGGCGCCGCTCCGTTTGGGGCGGTCGGGCGATGCTGGCGGTGCGGCTGGACGGTGTGGTGCTCCCGTGTCCTTCGGAGTTAGCGGCGAAACCGAAACCGGTGAGGACATCGGAACGGGTGGCGGAGTGGGAGTGTGGAGGATTGGGGGCACCGGGGCGGCGGCTGCCGCAACAGGTTTTTGCGCTTCCACCGCGACGCTGCGCTCGGAGGAACGCTCGACCTCCTTGATGGCAAGTTCGAGGACTTGCAGAAGCTCGCGAGATTCCCGCGCGTCGGCGTGCGTGAATTGTTCCAGAAGCTTGACGCGCGCCAGCTCATAGACGATCTCCCGCATCTGTCGGGGATCGTCGGATACGGCGCGGATTCGGCTCGACAGGAGACGGATAAACCCGGCTTTGATCTCTTGCGTCGTGGGAGCGTTGGCCGCAGTGTCACCGGAGTCGGTCATCAAGGCCGATCAAGTAGCCCGAATGAGCCTATTTCGCTAGGTCTTTCACCTCGTACCCGTCGGTTACGCCGGCCTGCCATGATCCTGCGCGATCGTCTCGGAGGGTTGCTTTTGGACGGAAACCTGTGACATTTCGCCAAGCTCCTCATTCCGGTGTTTGACCATGCGCGGCGTTTTGACGGCAATCACGTTTTTGGCCTTCCTGATTCAACCGGCGTCTGCGCAAGGAACCAAGGATCAGGCCAACACCACGAGCTCCAGCATCATCACGACACCCGATAAGAAGAAACAGACCACTCAGGCGGCCTCCCGGCCGACCGCGGTTCGGAATGTGACAGGGAGCTTGCCGACCGGACGGGCGGCCCAAGGCGTCTGGAGGGACGGCAAGCTGGTCGCCGTGCCCAGGTGAAGCGCAAGCATCTGTGATGGAACAGTGTTCGCCTCCCTGACGTTCATGCTCGGGAGATCTCGCACATGAAACGATTAATCTTGATCACATTCGCCCTTGTCGCGCCCGCCGGCGCTTGGGCCCAAGGCGTCAACGATCCCTCGACGCCCAATCGCAACGTGATCATCGTCAATCCGTCGCAGCCCGCGCCCCCCAACGCCACGCGGAATATTCCGAGCCGGATCGAGCCCCCGGTGACGACTTATGGACGGGCCCGGCCCTATCACGGCAACACAACCCGGGGCAGCGGATCGAGCCGTCGTTAGGCGAGGGCGACTAAGGAAATCTCGCCCGCGAATTCGCTTCCTTGCAATTGGCAAGGAGATAGAGTGCGGGAGACGAGAATTACCGGTTAATCGTCCCTATGATGTGTCCCTGAAGTGATACGCGTGCGAACCGTTCGACGTGACCATTTGGCAGTTGACCAGCGGCTCGGGGCGCTGTCCCGGACGGTCATCATCGCCGCAGGTGCGATCGGTCTTGGTCTCGCCAGTCCGTCCCCGTGTCGCGCCCAGACCGAACCGGCGCCCTCGCTCAACGACTATCTTCCACCGAGCGAGCAAGAGGTCACGCGCGACGAATGGCGGAAGCGGATCGATGACGCGCGGCGCCGGGCCAAGGAAGTCTCGCGCGAGCGGCGCGAGCATCCCGAGCTCTACAAGCCGATTCCGGAGGATCCGGACCTCGTCGCGACCGAACGTCTGCTCCGCGACGACAGCCTGCAACGAGGCGATATCGTCACGACCAAGAAGGGCATGTTCGTCTACCAGGGGCGTTCCGACCAGCCGCGCCGCGATCAGGACTTTATGCCGGTCAATCCGAAATCGGTCCGCTGAGATTCAGCACCGCCGCAAGATCTCGTTGAACTTGGCGTCGGTCACCTTCGTGGTCTCGAGCAGCAGCGACTTGCCTTGCGGCGTTGTCTGCACGTAGGCCGTGATCAGCAGCGGTTCGCAACGGGAGCGATTGGCCAGCGCGGAGCGGATCTTGCCTCTCCAACACTTAAACCTTGGACCGATTGCGTGTGGGCTCGTTGCACCGTTGACCGGCGCGATCAGCGTCAGCGGGTGGCCTTGACCGGGTGACCGAAGACGCGGGCGGCTCGGGCGGCAACAAGGCCAAAGCGAGCGCCTGAGCCAAAGAGATAGCCGGCCTGGAGAGCGATGACCGCGAATACCGCGCCTTTCAGGCTACCGAGGACGGTGAGATCGACCATCACGCCGACCGGGATGGCGGCGAGCATCATGACGAAGGTCAGTGGCAGCAGCACCAGGACGCGAAAGCGTTGGCCCAGCGCGGCCCCTGCCAAAAAGCTGCAAATCAAAAGCGAGATCATCCGAAACACTCCGTGCTCCGGACCCTAGGTCCCCCCCCCTGAAAAGACCCTTAAGTTGTATGACTAAATTGCGCTTATTGGCCGCAAATTGTCAGCAGCCATGAAAGGCTTCTCGCGGCCCATTCAAGAGCACCGTTCCTTTGTCTCGCCGGTGCTCCTCTTGTCAGCAACAGACAACGAAGCGTCGTCTGCCATTTTCCGGCGGCAAGGGCCTGAACCTCATCGCGCAATCGCACCGCAGCCATCAGGACCTTCGGATGGCTCTGCGGCGGCGAGGCCCCGGATTGAGGCCAGAGCACATCAATCGCGGCCTTCGACGCGCACCGGACAATCAAGCCGGCGAAGTCCGGATCGGACTGACTGGTGTCGGCTGTCTTCATGCTAGGAGGGAACCTGCCGAACATCAGAAGACGGCCGGACACCGCTTAACAAACCAGCCCTAGCAGAAGACGACGAAGCCGCGCCTAGCCGCATCGCAGCCCTGACTTGGGCGATTTGCGCGCCGACTGGACACACGAAACACAACAAATAGTCACAAAGGGCTGAATTGACAGCCAAACAGTGGCCTACGGGCAACAGCGGCTGATGGATCGCCACCCAACCACTCTGGAACGCTTGTCGCACTGCCCGCGCCGCCGTACCAATTTACGTCAGCTGAGGAGCCTCGGACGCGATTCATGTCATCTGTTGTTGCCAAGACCTATGTATTAAGGCCCGTGTTTCTGGCCGTCGCTTTGGCGCTTGGAGCGTGCTCAACCAATCCCGGCTCCGGTCCGCTGACCGATGACGTTAACAACAAGATTCAGACTGAAAACGCGCCGGCTTACGAGCTGGTGCCGCTCAATCCGGCTACCGTAAAGATTCTGCACACCCACGAACCCAAGGGGCTCGCCGGTGCGTTCACGGACAAGCGGCCGCCGGCCAGCATCGTGTTCGGGATCGGTGACGTCGTCAGCGTTACCATCTTCGAAGCCGCCGCAGGCGGTCTGTTCATCCCGGCGGAAGCCGGCGTTCGCCCGGGCAACTATGTGACGATCCCGGATCAGACGGTCGACAATGACGGCTTCATCACCGTTCCCTATGCCGGCCAGATCAAGGCGGCGGGTCTGACGGCAGTCCAAATCCAGCGCTCGATCATCGAGAAGATCGGTAACCGCGCGATCGAACCGCAGGCGGTGGTTTCGATGTCCTCGCAGCGGACCCAGCTGATCAGCGTGCTCGGCGAAGTCAATTCGCCGGCGCGTTATCCGGCGAGCGCGGCGGGCGCGAAGGATCGCGTGCTCGATGCGATCACGCGCGCCGGCGGCATCAAGGGCCAGGGCTTCGAGACCTGGGTCATGCTGGAGCGTGGTGGACGCCGGGCCACCGTGCCGTTCGAAAATCTCGTGATGGCGCCCGAGAACAACGTCTATGTTCGCCCCGACGACAGCATCTACGTCTATCGCGAGCAGCAGAAATTCATGGCGTTCGGCGCCAGCGGACAGAGCGGCGAGTTCAACTTCGATGCCTGGCGCATCAACCTCGGCGAAGCCGTCGGCAAGTCCGGTGGTCTCCTCGATGGTCAGGCCGATCCGGCTGCCGTGTATCTCTATCGCCGCGAGCCGCGCGACGTTGCTGCCCAACTCGGCATCGACGTGAGCAAGTACACGACCGAGACGATCCCGGTCATCTTCAACGTCAACTTCCGCGATCCGGGCGGCTTCTTCCTGGCCACCAAGGTCATGATGAAGAACGGCGACATCATCTATGTCTCGAACTCGCGCAACGTCGAAGTCTCCAAGTTCCTGAGCTACATGCGGGTGATCATGGCGACCGGCAGCGATGCCGTGAACCTCTCCAACGACGCCCTGATCTTCCGCAACAACGTCAAGCTGGCGCCGTAAGGCGCCGACTTGATCGACCAAACGCGATGGCACCGGGGCTTTATTGGCGTATTGCGCGGTTGGATTCGAATAGTCATCTTGGAGTGAAGGGAGCTTTACGAATGTTCAAAACGGTTGCGCCGCTCAGCGTTTTGGCGATGGTCGCTTCCTTCGCGGCGGTCAGTGGTGCAAACGCCGGCATCCCGATAGCCGGCGCGACGGCGCTGCTGGCAGGCAATGGCCAGACGATGCCCGTCACCTTCTGGGCACAGCCCTATCCCGAACGTTATGTGCCGCGGCGCCGCTGCCCGATCGTCCGTGTGGAGACACCCTACGGCTGGTACTTCGATCGCGTCTGCGCGCCGACGGGACCGGTGCTTCGCAGGGCTTACTGATCCGCCTCATTGATTAGATCGGACTCAATTCAGGAAGCAGTCGTGCGAGCTACACGGCTGCTTTATTAGTTCATAGTGTCAGCTTTGCTTTTTGAAGCAGGCGATCATCTCTTTCACCATAAAGTGGCCGACACATCACCGGACGCCTGCCGAGGCTGCGTATAGCGCAACGGACCTCAATTGAAGTCTCTTCCGCACCTCAGTTTCGGGTGCGACAGACATCAAATGCTCTCACCGCACCGACTTTTATGAGCAGGCGCACTAGCCGATGCTGCCTCGAGCCGTCGCCTTAGCTCGGACTGGCAGCATCATGGCGACTGCTTTGACCGATTTCCTACGTCTACTAGTCGCGCTGCATTAGTCCCGCTAGCTGCCGGATGCTGGTCCAGATAATTCTGGGGCCTGGTCGAGAAGCCGTAAAGCTCCGGATTTCCAAATCTGGAAAGGGGTGTTCAACTACAGGAACACCGAGGATATTTTGGGAATGTTGGTCGAAGCGACCATGTTCGTTTTTTTTGGAATTTTATGAATGCGCAAGTTAGCTGTATCAATTGGGCCCGTTTTCGCGGTCGCTCTCGCAGTCGCGGCATTTTGGCCGGCGCGACACGCAGATGCGGAGCGGTTCGGCGACAGTGTTTATGAGACGATCTGGTTCTGGCGTATCCCGGCTTACACCAGTAATCCAGCCTGGCGCGTGCAGTGGAGCTGGAGCGATCCTCTTCGCGCACAAGCGAGATGCTGTCGGGCGCCTTCACAGTCAGGTCTTGCCCCAGGAAGAGATTTGCAGATTGCGCCAGGAACAAAACAACCGATTGCACGGTTGGAGGCTACGTAAGAGTCAGCCACGGGTTGTGCGCGTCTTAGGCGTGATCGTCGGTACTTTCAGCAGAGTTCAGGACTTGCCGCGGCTAGCGAGCAGCGGTCAGCTACGCCGCTACTGCATCCAGCCATGTCATTCGACGCAGACTTCGACACACCGACACCGAGCAGGAGGCTTTATCTAGTCAACCCTTGCTCGCGGAGTCGATGGCCGCTGGAGATTTCTCCCAATTTACTAAATCTATTCTTCGTCTTTGTTATTCACTTTAAGCTTAACCAGAAACCTAATCTTCGATTTACAGTCCCAACGATCGGTTTACCTTCCTTGAAGTCGATTCAAGGACGCTCACTATGCGCCGCCTAAGGTTCACACCGTATTTCATCACCATTATGGCGACGTCGAGCCTTGGTGTGATGGCGGACGATAGGGAGCTTGGTAAGCAACGGTCGAGTTCAATCGTTCCGGACGTGAGGGTTGAATGCTCGCTGACCGGAAACACTGGCCAACCATTCGATCCCCCAACGACATCCACGATACCGCAGACGGAAGCATTCGTTGCCGGGAAACATTTCAAAGAGAACATCACGCCGGGCGCGCGAGTGAAGATTTCGTGGCTTGGCGCAACTTTTGCGCGCCGGTTTGCCGTCAAGGTGGAAGCGAGCACGGACGATGCATCCCTGCAAGCCTACGTATTGAGGAGCCCCGCAAGTGACACAGAGATCATAGGAGAACTGAACGCGCGCAATGAGACCAAGCTCGGGGATGTCTGGTGCCTGTTGTCGCTGCAGGGGAATGGAGAAAGCGGGGCCTTGCAGATTGACTCTCGCCCGAACGTTTTTTTTGTCCGAGATGGTAGGGGTGATCTTGGGGTTGTTGACGCGATATGGGCGGGTGCGGGTTGGGAAATCGGAGCCAGTCCGATCGGAGACCAGCGGAAATGGCCTCGTGGCGCACGGATATTCGCTCGCTGACCAGAGGGCTTCTCGACCGGGGCGACGCGCCCGTCTTCGGGCTTGAAGACCATCCGTTGCTGAGGCCGAGAGCCCGAATGGCCGTGCCAATTCACAGAAGGTCGGCAGCCCTGATGGCGCGAAGCGTGTCGTTGAACGGCATGACGTTCAGAGCTGAGTTCGCTTGCCTAGAGAATATGTGAAGCAACGGAAGCGAAAGCGACCAGCTGCAGTGGAGAGCGATGCTTAGATACTCAACTTGGCAGTTCGTCTCAGGATTCGCACCTCAAGCTCAGCTTCCCTAGTTCAGACCAAGTGGAGACCTCCTCAAAAAGACCGCGTCTAGACGCTTGATTGCAAACTCCCGCTTTGGCAGAGTTTGGACGTTAAGGCACAACAACTTGAGGGCAACATGCCAAAATTGCTGGCTGCCACCGCTCTGACCGTTTCGCTGATGTTTGTTTCCGGCGCCGCCCATTGCGGCGTCTATCCACTTGGGGATGAGCCATACCGGCTCGATTGGGGCTACGATCCGGAAATCCAGTCAGGGTGCTGGAAATGGAATTGGCAGCTCCAGCAATTCCAGAACTATTGCCCCGTGTATGTACACCCCAAGGCCTATATGTACCCCCGTGCCAGGGCGGTAGTCGTCCGCGCCAAGGGCTAACACGCAATGAGCGGCGTCTTGCGAAGGCGCCGCTCCGACCTGCCAATCAATAGTTCTCGATCGTGCAGGCGATCTGGCTGTGTTTGCCGAAATTCAGCAGGGCATTTCCCCGGAAGCCGTCGACCCACACGCCGCGACCCGCATAACGATAGCCGACGCCCATCGGGATCATGCGGACGTGCAAGCCGCCGGAGTGGCCGGTCCGCAGCGACGCCGTCACCACCTCACCGGCGATAGATACCGCGATCGGGCACAGCGGATATTGCCTGCCGTTCTCACAGGTAAAGACGAGCTCCGAGCAGCCGCCGACCGCGGCTGGCGACGCCCGCAGGGCCATGTCGGCGGCGGCGGCCGGGCGAGATGCTGCGGCCAGAAGCAGGCCAAAAGCCACCGTCGCAATAAGCTTGCTTGATAGATTGCGCATCGCCGCTCCAAAATGGGTAAATAATGTCCTGCAAAAGAGCAAAAAGCGGCGGCAACGTCAAACCCGCAAGTGGGATTGGCCGACTGCTTCGCACGAGATATCTCGTCCGTTGCAATCCTGCATCGGTTGCCCTCTCGTCAGGGACACGCGCCGCATCCGATCCGGGTCCCTGCTCGGCAGGGCGCCGGCCTTGGAAAATTTGGCAAAGCCTCTCGACCTACGGCGGCTTGAGCCCAAGCTCGCAGCTATTCGAGAAATCCAAATTTCCTGCCATTCTCCGGGAGAATGCAGGCCGTTTTATCCGCGCTCGAGGGGCAGCGCAGCGTCATCCGCGAGAAGATCAACCAGCTGGGATCGCAGATCGTCGGCGCCGAAGCCCAGGTCAAGGCGTACACCGATCAGATTTCCTCGGTTCAAGCCGAGGCGGAGAACATCAGGCCGCTGGTCGAGAAGGGGCTGATTGCGCGGCCCCGCATCCTGCAGCTCGAGCGCACCGCCTACGGTCTCGACGGTCAGATCGCCGACGCCAACGCCAATATCGCCAAGGCGCGTCAGGCGATCGCCGAGCAGCAGCAGCAGATCGCGCTGCTCGACAACGACCGGATGGCCGACATCACCAAGGACCTGCGGGACACCCAGGCCAAGCTGCTCGAGGTGATCCCCAAGGCCATGAACGCCAAGGCCGTGCTCGGCCGGATGGAGATCCGCTCGCCCTATGCCGGCCGCGTGGTCGGGCTCGCCGTGTTCTCTGTGGGCGGCGTCATTCAGCGCGGCGAGAAGATCCTCGACGTGGTGCCGGTGCGGGACGGGTTGACCATCGAGGCGCAAATCGCAGTCGAGGACATCAGTGACGTCCGCCCGAACATGGCGGCCGAGGTTCACCTGACGGCCTACAAGCAGCGCATCATCCCGATCATTCACGGCGAGGTCACCCAGATCTCGGCCGACCGGCTGACTGACCCGAAGACCAACAATCCCTATTACACGGCGTTCGTTCGCATCGACGAGGCCGAGCTTGCGGCGATGCCCAACGTCAAGCTCTATCCGGGTATGCCGGCCACCGTGATGATCCCGACGGTGCAACGCACGGCGTTCGAGTATATCGTCGGTCCGCTGATCATGTCGTTCAACCAGTCGTTCCGTCAAAAGTAGGTTGTTCGCGGGCTGATGCTGCCAGGCCATTCCAACCGCCGGCCGAGCAAAGACAGTGAGCTTCGAGTATCAGGCCGGGTAGCGAGGGGAATGGCCCGTCCCGTCGTCTTGCTCGCGAGTCTCGCGCTTCTCGCCGGGTGCGGCGCCGCTCGGCAGATCATCCTTGAAGAGACTGCCGATGTGGTCGCGCCGATCAGCCTGTCAGAAGCGCTGGCGCATTGCCGCAATGGCTTCCCCGACCAGATCGTAGAGGCGGTGCCGCGGGCCGAGTGCATCGTCAAGGCCACCGAGAGCGCGGTGCGGCCTGGCCTGCCCTATCCCGAACTGCTTGACCGAGAAAACGGGCTTCGCAAATCCCTCGCCGAACAAGTGCGGACCGGTACAATGTCGTTGCTCGAACGGAATGCTCAGCTTTCGAAGTTGCACAAGGCGCTGATTGCCGAGGAGGAGGCGCGGCTCAGCGCCGCGCCCGAGGCGAGGCCGAAGAGTCCCCGGGCCGTCATCGAATGGAGGGCGTCCAACCCCGACGCCTGCGGCGGACTTGGCGGCAATACCGCGAACTGCTTCTAAGATGCGCGAAAGGGATGCGGCCATGACAGGGCTCTTTGGCCCAAGAGTCAGATTGTGCCGCCGAGCAATCGGGAGTTGTTGTCGCCATGATCGTGCTCGGAAACAGCTGGGCGCGCTCTGGATGTCGCGACCTCGCTTCGACCCTTGATCTGCTGGAGGCGGGCTTCCTTGCCGCGACGGGATCTTTCGCTCCGGCATGGTCTGAACGGGAGTGTTACAAAAATGCCTCGGTTGCCGGAATTCCATCGATGCGGCTCCCGCTTTACCGGCCAACAGCCCCTCCCAGTAGTCTTCCGTACCGGCATGCGGTTGACCGGTCTCAGGTCACCGTGACAACTTGCCGCTCGGGCGTTGCGGGTGGCTCAGGGTGATTCGACCACGGGCAAGTGCGGGTGTGCGGTTCACGCTTGTTTTCAGGAGGAAAGCGGGCGGTTAACGCTTGCTTAGCAACCAGTCCTGAAACTCGAGTATCGATTCGACCATAGACAGCCATCGCGCCGCAAGGGGCAGACAAGCGGGTTTTGAGAATGATGACTGGCCGGTGCTCACCCCTGACGATCTGTTTGATTCGCGGATTTCTTTTGGTGCTCCTCATCCTTCCGTTCAGCGCTCAAGCCAAGGCGGATGGATTCGAAGGGCCGACCTTTCGGAAGGGCCTTTGGCACTTCGTGCGAACGTTGGACATGGTTGCTCATCGCAAGACCAAGCAGAGGCTCCTCGAGCGAGAAATGACCGCTTGCGTTGATCCCACATTGTCGATGAAGGCGACGTTCTCTTCTCCTTCCGTTGGCAGATGCGTGTCCGCCAGACCCGAACGGCGGGACAACCAGTACACCTTTGCAAATCGCTGCGACTACATGGGCCCCGTCAGTACCGTGATCACGGTGCATAGCGAGGAGGCCTATACCGAGAAGAACGAGGTGAACGAAGGTCAGATGCCGAGGGTCGAGTTGGTCGTGGCGCACCGGATCGGCGATTGTGATGGGGGCGAAGAACAGCGACCGACAGCCAAGACGCTCTCGCACTAAATACCGCATCTGGCAGTGTAGAATCGGCCTGCTTCGAAGCCTGGTTGCTCAGCGCCTGCCGGACAGGGGCTTGCGCCTCCCCGCAAGACGCGGAAATATGACGCGTCTGTGCGCGAGGTGGCTTTGCGGTTGCTGATCGGGATTGCATGTTCGGCGGGTCTGTATGCGCTGGCTGACATAGCCGCGGCGCAAGGACCGCAATTGCCCGGTCAACAATCCAGCCCGGCGGACCAGATCAAAGTCGAGACATTGCAGACGATCAGGCGTTCCGACGGTTACGGAATAGCCAGTTTCGTCCTGTTCAACGGTAGCGATAGCAAGATCGAATCGGTCGAGCTGGCGTGCTGGACGGATAATGACCCGGAGCGCCGGACCACGGTTTTGGTGTGGGCCAACGGGGCGATCTCCGCGCAAATGAGCCAGCAGTTCAGGAACGTCAATATCGGCATGGTCGGGATGACCTCGCGAAGCGAGTGTGAAGTGACGCGGGTGAACTGAGCACTGGTCCCGGGCCTGCCGAAGACGCGAAGCTCGGACCGTCAGCCCTTTTGAAGAGCGGCACCTCAGATCTTCTGCTGAGTGCCCGTCCCGGCAACGTTCACTGTAATCTTCTGAATTTCGGTCCGGCCTTCGGAGTATTTGATTTCGATGGTCAGCGCATCGCTGCCTACGAAATCCGGCGGCGACTTATAGAATGCGATGTAGGCGGGCACTTCGAGCGCGAGGCAGGCCTTGTAGTTCGTCGCTTTGACTTTGCCCGTCTTGACAACGACCTTCCCGGACGCCGGAGGAGTGGCCAGGCGGATCGTCGGCAGGGGGCCGGAGGTGCAATCGGGTTTGACGTTGACGTACAGTCCGATTTGCGTGTCCTTGTTCGGCAGCGCCTTGAATGTCCGTTCGACGGTCTGGACCGGCATTTCGCGATCTTGAGCCGCAGCTGCCTGCGTGCCGAGAGGCCCCGCCAGCAGGGCGACCACCAATAGCCGTCTCATCCTGTGCTCCACCCGCCGCCTGCCGGATTGGGACGACGTGCCAAATTGGGAAATCTGAGCATTTTTGCAACGCGGCGGCGCCATGTTGTTCTCTTTACCACATCTTGATCGAAAGTATTGATTAACCAAAGAGTTTTCTTGACCCTCTCCAGGGTTAACAATACCCTAAAGTTAGACTTTTCGGCAAATTTGCCAGCTTTTTTTACTTTCACGTTCTGTGGCGGAGAGATTTCCATGAACGAGCAATTTCGGGTTGCGCAGGTCACTGGCGCTGGAAATTCCAACAACGCTTCGCCACCCCGCATCTTCAAGCTCACCAAACCGTTCGCAGACCAGGCGGTCGTGTTGAACCTTGGATACGATCAAAAAGTCCAGGTCGATTTCTCCGCCATCGCCAACGAGAAGATCACGCTCATCCACGTTGGTGAAAAGCTGATCATTCTTTTCGACAACCGGTCCACGGTCACCGTCGAGCCGTTCTTCGATTCGCGGCACGATCAGCTCGGCAATCTGACGATCGAGGTTGGGCCCGGCCGCGTGCTCACCGTCGCCGAATTCGCCAGCGCCTTCCCGATCATCAGCGATCCGACGGCTGCTTCGGCCGTTTTGCCGGCCGCGGGCGATTCGCTCGGCCAGAATAACGCGCAGGGCAGCGGTGCGAACTTCAGCCCGTTCTCGATCGATCCCCTTCCTCCCATCCCCAGCAACAACCTGGCGCCCCAGGAAGAGCTGCCCGGATTCCAGATCCAGCTGCCGACCGGTTTCATCCCGCAGACGCCGGTGCCTCCAGCGCCCACGATTGCGCTCGGCACGCTGCCGGGCTTGATTGTCGACGAGAGCTTCCTGACCGCCGCGACCAACGGCGTCGATGGCACCACGCCTAACCTTGCAAGTACCACGGTAAGCGGACTGTTGCCTGTGACGCTGAACGTGCCGGGTGGCGTGCAGTCGCTGACCTTCGCGCTGTCGGTGAGCTCGCCAAATGTGGATTCCGGTCTGATCGATTCGGCAACGGGACAGCACGTTCTGCTGTCGGTCAGTGCTGGCGGTGTCGTGGAAGGGCGGACCGCTGGTGGCGGCGACCTGGTGTTCACTGTCTCTGTGGATGCAGCGGGCAACGTCACGCTGACAGAGCTGCGCGCGGTGCACGAGCTGACGCCGGGGGATTTCAATGAAGGGATTTCATTGCCGGCCGGACTGGTCACGATCACTGCGATCGTCACCGACAACAGCAATCAAACGTCCAGCGCGCAAACCGATGTTGGTTCGCATTTGACTTTCCTG
>NZ_JBHLEV010000012.1:0-194960 GCF_042263385.1 Bradyrhizobium tunisiense | reverse complement strand
GCAGGTGGGTTGACAGAGGCCGACACAGGCGACGGTATTGGAGCGGTAGCCCGGATGAGAGCCTTACTCCCTCGCTACTCCCTCGCCCGCGCCGGCATTCCATCCGCCATCGTCGTCACCCCCTTGCGCTCCACGATCAGCCCATAGGTCTGGGGCTGGCGGTGGACGTCGAAATTGAAGGTGGTGCGCTTGTAGGAATTGCAGAGATCGAGATCGCAGCGCGCCAGCGCGACTTCGTCGCCCTTGGTCGCGCATCGCGCGATGATCTCGCCCGAGGGCGCGATGATGCAGCTGCCGCCGATGTGGTCCACACCCTCCTCGAGACCGGCCTTGGCGACGCCGACCACGAAGGTGCCGTTCTGGTAGGCGCCGGCCTGCATCACCAGGTGGTTGTGAAACAGCGAGAGATCGTCATGCTCCGGCGCGGGCGGATTGTGCACCGGCGTGTTGTAGCCGATCATCACCATCTCGACGCCCTGCAGACCCATCACCCGATAGGTCTCGCTCCAGCGGCGATCGTTGCAGATCGCCATCCCCATCACGCCGCCGAACGCGCTGGCGACGTCGAAGCCGCTGCCGGGCTCGAAATAGCGCTTTTCCAGATGCTGAAACTTGCGCCACGGCTCGTGCTCGGCATGGCCGGGCAGATGGACCTTGCGATACTTCAAGGCGATCGTGCCGCTTCTGTCGACGAGGATGGACGTGTTGTAGCGCCTGACAATTCCGGCCTCGACCGTCAGCTCGGCATAGCCGAGACAGAAGCCGATCCCGAGCTCGCGTGCCAGATCGAACAGGCCTCGCGTCTCCGGGCCCGGCATCTCGCGCTCGAAGAAGCCGTCGATCTCGGCCTGATCCTCAAAGTACCAGCGCGGAAAAAACGTCGTCAGCGCGAGCTCGGGATAGACGATCAGGTCGCAGCTGCAGGCCTTCGCCTCGCGCATCAAGGCCATCAGCCGGGCCACCACTTCGACCCTGGTCTCGGTCCTCGCGATCGGGCCAAGCTGGCCGGCTGCGACAGTTACAAATCTCGGCACGGGTCGTTCCCTCATGTCCCGGAGCGCGTTCGGGCCTGAGCCTATCGAGCGCCGCACCGCGCGCACAGGCCGGCTCGCCCATCGTCAGGATAGGACACAATCAAATTCCGTGCCTGCGGGTATCATCGTGCGGCTGGCCGCGGGTCGCTCGCGGAATCCGGAACTTCGTTGCGAATTTGCAACGGTTCCCCACCGTCTGAAGCCGGACAAAACAAACTCCCATTCCGGCCACGAACCGCTCTCACAAGGCCGTGAGACGATCAGGGGAACGACGATGCGTGCACAACGCGTTTGGAAAGTGAATGGGAACGCCAGCACCGGGCAGCTCCAATCGAAACTAGACGATCTGAACAAGCGTCTGGCTCAGCTCGAAAGCCAACATCCGGATAGCTGGACGCTCGAAGAGCTGAGAACGAGCGCGCTCAGCCTGTCGCGCGAGATCGACGACATCCGCTGCGCCGAGGCGACGGCGGCGTTGAGCGAGCTGCTGCGGAAGTAAGTCCGGCGGCGGTTCGCCGGCGTGCCAGGGAACCAAGCTCCACGCCCGCCATTTCCTTGAGGGCATGGAGCGCGATCATGGCCAAGCACCTGACGCGAGCCGACCTCGCGCGCGGCGTGGCCGGCGCGGTCTCCACGCTGGTGCTGCGCGCAGCGGCGCTGTGAGGGATTTCGCATGACGTCCGACCCCGAGGAGCAGGTGCGCCTGCAAGGTTTTGGCGAGATGACGTTGCGCACGGCGATCGCGACGCTGATGCAGCTCGCGCCGCGCGAACGCGCCGAAGCCGCCATCTTCCGCGTCCGCGACGACGTGCGCCTCGCGCAAAGCGAGATCGCCGAGCTCGCATCACACTGGGGCATCGAGCCGACGCCGAACGTGCGCTCGCCAAGATTGGTCCCGGAGCAGCACTGGCCGGACGTCGTGCGCGACATGGTGCGCGAGGCGCCGCTGCCGTCGTTGATGGTGGCGTTTCTGGTGGGGATGCTGGTGGCGCGAAGGTAGCCGCGCCACAGCCGCTCGCAACAGAGTTACTTCTGTTCGCTTGCCCGCATCTGCTCGGCGAAAGGACGCAGGGTCTCGGACATCTCGTCGAGACGTTTCTGCCACTCCGCGCCAGGCATGAAGGCGATCACCGGCTCATCCCCGGGCGACCCCGTCAGGTATTCCGGACTACGCAGGCCCTCCGCGATCCCGGCTTCCAGCTTCTTGACGATCTCGTCTGGAACGCCCTTGGGGACAGCAAAACCGCGCTCGGCCGTCGTCATGACCGGTAAGCCCATCTCTTCTGCCGTCGGAACGTCGGGCAGGGCTGCAAAGCGCTTCTTCGACAGGATCGCGATGACGCGAAGTGGTCCCTTGTTGGTACCATGCAGCTCGGGAATCTCGCTGAGCGTGACCATCCCGACGTCCAGATGCCCACCCAACAGATCGGTGCGCTGCGCCGCCGTTCCTCTGTAGGAGATTTCGTTGGGCTCGACCTTCGCGACGGCCGCGAGCATGCGAATGGCCAGATGACCGTTCGTTCCGGCACCATTGTGACCGAAGCTCACCGACCCGGGCTTGCTGCGAAGCGCAGCAATGACAGCCGGCAGATCGCCGAATCTGCTGCTCGCCGGCACCACGATCACATTCGGATCTTCGACGACCCGTGCGACCAGCCGAATCTCGTCCGTAGTGTATTGGGTCTTGCGGGTCATGGGCAGGAAGTTGTAGCCGGGCACATTGACGACACCGATCGCATAGCCGTCGGGCGCCCCGCGCGCGATCGAGGTAAACGCGATCTCTCCGCCGGCGCCGGGCTTGTTCAGGACGACAAATTTCGCCTTGCCGCCAAGCGCGCGCTCGACAAAGGGCAGGAGCTTACGCGCCATGACATCGGTGCCGCCGCCGGGCGCAAAGCCGACCACGACTTCGATGGGCTTGTCGTCCGGCCACGCCCCCCACGCTGATCCGCAGGCGGCGAAGCCAAAAGCTGCGACGAGCGCCAGCATTTTCTTGTTCATGATTTCCAGCCTTTTCTTATTGGCCGATCGCGCTCTCGAACGCGCAATCGAATGTGCACTCATCTAGCCGTCGGCCTGACCGAAGAGCAACCGGTTATCCCGAGCACAGGTATGCGGTGGGACGCGGCGCTTCGTGAGGTCATTGCGGTCGCATCAAAGGGACGGCGCTTCGACTCCATGAGGGCGGCGCGGTGTCCTCTGATCCACCTCGCAACGCTTCCCCTCGGGATCGCCCCATGGCAAGCCATGCCGCCGGAACAAGCGCCCCTGCCCGGCCAAATCGGCCGTGGACCCGCCCCGAAAATCGTTGCAGAAAGGCGTTCCGAGGCGCCGGCGGCCGGTCGGCCAAGCCTCTGGAAAACGTCGACTTTTGGAAGAATGGTCGGAGTGGCAGGATTCGAACCTGCGACCCCTGCGTCCCGAACGCAGTGCTCTACCGGGCTGAGCCACACTCCGACAAGAGGCCGGCTTATAGCGTCGGGTTTGGCGCACCGCAAGCGGCCGAGATGAGGAATTTTGTCCCTGTGAAAACGGGCCTTGAAACACTGATTTTGCCAGCTGGCGCGGCCGGCGCGGAGGCTGCCGCCAGGGCCCTGGCCGCCGGCGGGCTGGTCGCGTTTCCGACCGAGACGGTCTACGGGCTCGGGGCGGACGCCGCCAATGCCACGGCGATCGCCCATCTCTACGCCGCCAAGGGGCGGCCGGCGTTCAATCCGCTGATTGCGCATGTCGCTGACCTCAAAGCCGCGCGGCGGATCGGACGGTTCGACGCGCGCGCATTGAATCTCGCCGAGGCGTTCTGGCCGGGGCCGCTGACGCTGGTGGTGCCGAAGAGCGACGGCTGTCCCGTGGCGGATCTCGCTACGGCCGGCCTCGACACCGTCGCGATCCGTATTCCCGCCCACCCCGTCGCGCAGGCCATTCTGCGCGCCTTCGGCGGGGCCGTGGTGGCGCCGTCCGCGAACATCTCCGGCCACGTCTCGCCGACGCTGGCCGCCCATGTCGAGAGCGACTTATCGGGACGGATCGACCTCATCATTGACGGCGGGCCGGTCGAGGTCGGCGTTGAATCGACCATTGTCGGCTGCTTCGAGGCGCCGATGCTGCTGCGGCCCGGCGGGCTCTCACGCGAACGGATCGAGGCGGTGCTCGGCGCGCCCCTGGCGCGGCCGCCGATGGAAGCTGGAAGCGACGACAGCCAGCCGCTGGCGCCGGGCATGCTGGCCTCGCATTACGCGCCGCGCGCTCCTGTGCGGCTCGATGCGCGTGAGGTGGCGCCGGGCGAGGCGCTGCTGGCATTCGGTCCCGCGCGGCTGCCCGGCATTGACGCCGCCAGCGCCGTCATGAATTTGTCGCCCACCGCTGATCTCGATGAAGCCGCCGCCAATCTGTTCGGCTATCTTCGGAGCCTCGACGCGAAGGGCCCGCGGGCGATCGCGGTGATGACGGTGCCCGAAGAGGGACTTGGCGAAGCGATCAACGACCGGCTGCGCCGGGCCGCGGTGGCGCGATAAGAAGCTTGAGAAGAGACACGAGAATGAACGTCAATCCATCCGCCCCCCCGCCGCTTGCGCCCGAGTTGATCGAACAATTCCGCAAGATCGTCGGCGAACGCCATGCCATCACCGATGCGAATGACATCGCGCCCTACCTCGCCGAGGAGCGCAATCTCTTCCACGGCCGCTCACCGCTGGTGCTGCGCCCGGGCTCGACGGCGGAGGTCTCGGAGATCTGCAAGCTCGCTTCCGCGCACAACATCGCGCTGGTGCCGCAGGGCGGCAACACCGGGCTCGTCGGCGGCCAGACGCCGCACAATGGCGAGGTCGTCGTGTCGCTGCGGCGCCTCGACAAGATCCGCGAGATCGACACTGCCTCCAACACCATGACGGTCGAAGCGGGCGTGGTGCTGCAGATCGCGCAGCAAAAAGCGTCCGAGGTGGACCGGCTGTTTCCGCTCTCGCTGGGCGCGGAGGGAAGCTGTACCATCGGCGGAAATCTCTCCACCAATGCCGGCGGCACCGCCGCGCTCGCCTATGGCGTCGCGCGCGAGATGGCGCTGGGGCTTGAAGTGGTGCTGGCCGACGGACGCGTGCTGAACACGCTGTCGAAACTGAAGAAGGACAACACCGGCTACAATCTGCACAACCTCTTCATCGGCGCGGAGGGCACGCTCGGCATCATCACGGCGGCGACCCTAAAACTGTTTCCGAAGCCGCGGGCGGTCGAGACCGCCTTCGTCGGGCTGACATCGCCGGCGGCGGCGCTGAAGCTGCTCACGATCGCGCAGGGCGAAGCCGCCAATGCGCTGACGAGCTTCGAGCTGCTGTCGGAGATGGCGGTGGACTTCTCGGTGCGGCACGGCATCGACGTGCGCGATCCGCTTGAGGCGAAGCATCCCTGGTACGTGCTGATGGAACTGTCCTCCCCCGGCGAGGATGCCCGCACGCCGCTGGAGACGATCCTGACCCGCGCCATGGAGGAGGAGATCGTGGACGACGCCGTGATCGCGGCGAGCCTCGCCCAGCGCGCCGGCTTCTGGAAGCTGCGCGACGAGATGTCTTCGGCGCAGAAGCCGGAGGGAGGCTCGATCAAGCACGACATCTCCGTGCCGGTCGCGGCCGTGCCCGAATTCATCGCGGAGGCTGATGCGGCCGTGGTGAAGCTGATCCCCGGCGCGCGGCCGGTGCCGTTCGGCCATCTCGGCGACGGCAATCTGCACTACAATGTCAGCCAGCCGGTCGGTGCCGACACGGCCGATTACCTGGCGCGCTGGCACGAGATGAACGCGGTGGTGTTCGCGATCGTGCTGCGCATGGGCGGCTCGATCTCGGCCGAGCACGGCATCGGCGTGCTCAAGCGCGACGAGCTGCCCGACGTCAAGGACAAGACCGCGATCGAGCTGATGCGCGCGATCAAAGCGATGCTGGATCCGCTCGGCATCATGAATCCGGGGAAGGTGCTGTGAGCGCGCTCGCGATCGAGCCGATCAAGGATGCCGATGTCGAGATGGTCGTCGCACTCTGGCAGCGCTGCGGCCTGACGCGGCCCTGGAACAATCCGCATGCCGATATCGCGCTGGCACGGCGGCGCGACAATTCCACCGTGCTGATCGGCCGCGAGGGCGGCGCGATCGTCGCCACGATCATGGTCGGCCATGACGGCCACCGCGGCTGGGTCTATTACGTCGCGGTCGATCCAGACTGCCAGAAGCGCGGCTATGGCCGTGTCATCATGGCCGCGGCCGAGGACTGGCTGCGCGCGGCCGGAATTTCGAAGCTGCAGCTGCTGGTCCGCCGCGAGAATGAAGCGGCCAATGCATTCTACGGCTCGCTGGGCTTCGAGCTCTCGACCTCCGTGATGTTCCAGAAGTGGCTCGACGACCGCGCGACCACGCCGAATAATTGAGATCCCGCCATGACCATTTCCGACCGCGTCCGCATCAAGGACGTCCGCGTGCTCTCCGACGGCTGGACCACGCTGAAGACCACGACGTTCGAGTACCGGCGCGCCAATGGCGAGTGGCAGACGCAGCACCGCGAGACCTACGAGCGCGACAATGCCGCCGCGGTGCTGCCGTACAACCGCGCGCGGCGGACCGTGATCCTGGTGAAGCAATTCCGCCTGCCGGCCTTCATCCGCGGCCATGACGACCTGCTGATCGAGGCCGCCGCAGGCGTGCTCGACAATGCCGAGCCCGAGGCGCGCATCCGCGCCGAGGCCGAGGAGGAGACCGGCTATCGCCTGCACCACGTCCACAAGGTGTTCGAGGCCTTCATGAGCCCGGGCGCCATCACCGAGAAGCTGCATTTCTTCGTCGCCGAGTACGAGCCCGAGATGCGGGTGAGCGACGGCGGCGGCCTGGAGCACGAGGGCGAGGACATCGAGGTGCTGGAGCTTTCGATCGACGAGGCCCTGGCGATGATCGCCGACGGCCGCATCATCGACGCCAAGGCGATCATGCTGCTGCAATATGTGGCGCTGCATGTGTTCAGGTAGGTGAATCTATCCGTGCGCAAGGTGCAACTCCTTCTCCCCTTGCGGGAGAAGGTGGCGCGAAGCGCCGGATGAGGGGTCCGTCTCCGCGAATTCGAACGCTCGGACTTGTGGAGACAACCCCTCACCCGTCTCGCCGCTTCGCGGCGAGCCACCCTCTCCCGCAAGGGGAGAGGGGAAGCCCGCGCGGCGGGCCATCGTGCGTTGCAATTCAGCCCTGCGCCGCCGCGCCCCCCGTTGAGCGACGCGAAAACTATCTCTAGTCTGGCCCCAACCAAGAACCAGGAGACGCGCCCATGACCGCGCCGCGCGACGACGAATTCGGCTTTGCGCCCGACTATGATGCCCCCGTCCCCTACATGCAGCGCACGCGGGATTATTACGCGGCGATCGGCTACACCACGCCGTATCGCTGGGCGCACTACACCTCGGCGCCGTTCCAGCCGCTGACGAAGCCGCTGGCAAAGTCGCGCGTGACCATCATCACGACCGCTGCGCCGTACGATCCAGCCAAGGGCGACCAGGGGCCAGGGGCGGCGTATAACGGCAGTGCGAAATTCTACGAGGTCTACGACGGCGACACCTCCAGGGAGCACGACCTTCGCATCTCGCATATCGGCTACGACCGCAAGCACACCTCGGCGACCGACAACGGCACCTGGTTTCCGCTGCCGCAGCTCCTGAAGGCGTCCGCCGCCGGGCGCATCGGCGAGGTCGCCCCGCGCTTCTTCGGCGCGCCGACCAACCGCAGCCACCGCGTCACGCTCGACACCGACGCGCCGGAGATTCTGGCGCGCTGTCTCGCCGACAAGGTCGATGTCGCGGTGCTGGTGCCGAACTGCCCAGTCTGCCACCAGACCACGGCGCTGGTGGCGCGGCATCTCGAAGCGAACGGCATTCCGACCGTGATCATGGGCTGCGCCAAGGACATCATCGAGCACGCCGCCGTCCCGCGCTTCCTGTTCAGCGACTTCCCGCTCGGCAATTCCGCCGGCAAGCCGCATGATGTCGCCTCGCAGGCGCAGACGCTCGAGCTGGCGCTCAAGCTGCTGGAGACCGCGAGCGGTGCGCAGACCACGATGCAGTCGCCGCTGCGCTGGAGCGAGGACGCCTCCTGGAAGCTCGACTACAACAACGTCGCGCAGCTCTCAGCCGAAGAGCTGGCGCGCCGCCGTGCCGAATTCGACAAGCAGAAGGAAATCGCGCGGGGCAACCGCGCCGCCTGACGTCCTCCGATAACGACAACAAAATGGGGAGAGCGACGTGACGCGACCGTTCGAGGGCGTGAAGATACTGGACTTCACCCAGGTGCTGGCCGGCCCCTATGCCAGCTACCAGCTTGCGCTGCTGGGAGCGGACGTCATCAAGATCGAGCGGCGTGAGGGCGAGGACATGCGCCGCACGCCGCTGTCACGCGAATGGGCCGAGCGCGGGCTGGCCCCCGCGTTCCAGGCCGTCAACGGCAACAAGCGCAGCCTCACGCTCGATCTGCAGAAGCCCGAGGCGATCGCGATCGTGAAGAAGCTTGCAGAGACCGTCGACGTCGTCATGGAGAATTTCCGCCCCGGCGTGATGGACAAGCTCGGCATCGGCTACGAGGCGCTGTCGGCGATCAATCCTAAACTGATCTATTGCGCGGTCTCGGGTTTTGGCCAGACCGGGCCGGACCGCTTGCGGCCCGGCTATGACGGCAAGATGCAGGCGCTCTCCGGCATCATGGCGATCACGGGCCATCCGGAGACCGGACCGACGCGGGCGGGCTTTGCGGTCTGCGACGTGCTGTCGGGCGCGACCGCCGCATTCGGCGTGTCGAGCGCGCTCTACCAACGCGACCGCACCGGCAAGGGCCAGCTCATCGACGTCTCCATGCTGGAGGCGACGCTGGCCTATCTGTCCGGGCAGATCGCGGACTGGTCGGTCGCCGGCCATCGCCAGCAGCTCTCGGGCAACCAGGCGGTCAGCCGCAGGACCACGGCGAACTTGTTCAAGTGCGGCGACGGCCATATCCTGCTCGCCGTCAACAACGAGAAGCAGTACCGCGCGCTGATGAGCGCGCTCGGCCGCGAGGACACGCTCGCTGATCCGCGCTTTGCCGACTGGTTTTCGCGCAACGAGAACGAGCCGGCGCTCCGCGCCATCATCGAGGAGGCGCTGGCGGCACGGCCGGCGCGCGAATGGGAGACTTTACTGGAAGGCGCCGGCGCGCCCTGCGCCAGCATCTGGAAGGTCGAGGAAGTCATCGACCATCCGCAAATCAAGGCGCGCGCCGCGATCCAGGAGCTGGACACGCCCTACGGCCGCCTGCACTTTGCCGGCAGCGGCTTCAAGCTTGCCCATGGCGGCGGCAGGCTGGACCGGATGGCGCCGGAGCTGGGCGCTGATACGGAGGCGGTGCTCGGCGAGCTGGGATTCGATGCGGCTGAGATTGCAGGGTTGAGGGCAAGGGAGATCGTGTGACGATAGCGCCACATACTCTCCTCGTCGTCCCGGGGCGCGCGTAGCGCGAACCCGGGACCCATAACCACAGGGTCGCGTTTGACGAAGACTCGTGGTGACCGGCTCGCGCCACAACTGCTCCCTGTGGCTATGGGTCCCGGATCTGCGCGCGCTTGGGGCGCGCTTGTCCGGGACGACGGCGGAGTGGGTGGCGACACTGCAGCTAGAACAACGACCCCTGCTCGTCATCCGATGAGCTGGCCACAACCTTCCGCACCGCCCTCTTCGGCTTGGCCGCCTCTGCTTCCGCCGCCATCTCCTCCGCGCTGATCGGCAAGAGCAGCCGCTCGTCGTCATTGGCGACGCGGTTGACGCGGGTGGAGACCGGGTGCCAGGCAAATTCGCCGAGGCGCGGGGTGGCCAGCAGCGGCAGGATCGCGTCGACCTCGTCGCCGCGAATATCGAGCCAGCGCTCGAAATCGCGCTCGCTGATGGTGACGGGCACGCGGTCATGCAGCGCGGCGAGATCCTCGCCTGCGGCGGCCGTGACGATCGCGACCGTGTCGAGTTCCTCGCCGTTCGGTCCGGCCCAGGTCTCGAACACAGCGGCGAAACCGAGCGGCGCACCGTCGGCGCGGTGGATGAAGAAGGGCTGCTTGCGGCCGTCCTCCACCTTCCATTCGTAATAGCCGTCGGCCGGGATCAGTCCGCGCCGCCGGCGTATCGCTCTCTTGAAGGCGGGCTTCTCGAGGATCGTTTCCGAACGGGCGTTGATCAGGAGCGTGAATCCGCGAGGATCCTTGACCCAGCCCGGCAAGAGGCCCCAGCGCATCAGGCGGAAATGCCGCGCGCCGTTCTCGACCAACACGACCGGAATCGGTTGTGTCGGCGCCACGTTGTACCGAGGCGGGAAATTCGGCTGCTCGACATAGCCGAACAGTTGCCGCAAGGCCGCGGGGGCCGAAGTTATGACGAAGCGTCCACACATCCCAGGGCGTCTATATAGGGTCCGTTCAGGTCCTTTTAACCCCGAACGTTAACACTGCGGCTGATGAGCTCAATGGCCTCCCAACCCGCGCGGACGCACGTACAGACGGGCCCCGAGGCTTCCGCCTGGGCCGAGCGGCTGCGCGTGGCCAACATCAACCCGCGGACCGGGCTTGCCACCGACTATCTCAACCATTTCAATGAAGCCGTGATGCTGCTGGAAATGGTCCCCGACATGCCCGAATGCGCGGAAGACTTTTTGACCTGGTCGCCGCTGTCCTACGCCGAGCATTTCACGGCCTCCAACTTCAAGGCGCGCGACCTCGCCATCGAGGCCTATGAGAAGGCCGATCCCAACGTGCGCGCCCAATTCGACCACCTCACCGACACCATGACCTCGATCCTGACTGCGGTCGGCTCGGCGATGCGCGACGTCGAAAAGGACACGACGCGCATTCGCCTCGCCGAGCAGGCCGCGCTCTGGGTCAAGCCGCTGATCGCGGCCTGCGGCGGCATCATCCATGGCGGGGCCGAAGCTGACGTCGATACCATCATGGCGAACTGAGCCCGGTCCTTTCAGAACAGGTCCTTCGAGAAGATGGTTTCCGCCGTCCAGCCAACCCATCCCCAGATCGCGGTCAGTGCCGCCATCTTCCGCGACGGCAAGGTGCTGCTGACCCGCCGCGCCCGCTCGCCCGCCAAGGGCTTCTATTCGCTCCCGGGCGGCCGGGTCGAATTCGGCGAATCGCTGCACCAGGCCCTGAGCCGCGAGGTCGACGAGGAAACCGGGCTCGACATTGCGATCGTCGGCCTCGCCGGGTGGCGCGAGGTGCTGCCGGCGGCGCCCGGCGCCGGCCATTTTCTGATCATGTCGTTTGCCGCCCGCTGGGTGGCCCGTGAGCCGGTTCTGAACGACGAGCTCGACGACTACCGCTGGATCGCGCCCGACGCCCTGGCCAGCCTCGGAGACCTCAAGCTGACCGGGGGGTTGGAAGAGGTCATCCAGTCCGCCGCGCGCCTGATCGGCCCCTGACCGCCCGCCTTGCGTCCACGGGCCCAAGGGGGCATACAGCCGGCCGATGTCCACGCGATTTCTCGCCATTTTTGCCCTGGTTCTCGCCTGCGCCTGCGTGCCTGCCCGGGCCCAGGACGTGGCGGCGCCGTTTGACGGCGATCTGCAGAGGCTGGCGGAGATCCTTGGCGGGCTGCACTATCTGCGCGGCATCTGCGGGGCCAACGAGGGCAACAAATGGCGCAACGAGATGCAGGCGCTGATCGATGCCGAAACCCCCTCCGGCGAGCGCCGCACCCGCATGATCGCGGGCTTCAACCGCGGCTATAACGGCTTTCAGCAGACCTACCGGAGCTGCACGCCGGCGGCGACGGTGGCGATCCGCCGCTATATCGAGGAAGGCTCGAAGATCTCGCGGGATCTGACGGCGCGTTACGCGAACTGAACTCTCCCTCCCGTCATTCCAGGGCGCGCAAAGTGCGAGCCCGGAATCCATTCATCCACCGGCTCCGCAGCGTGATGGATTCCGGGTTCGCGCCTGTCGGCGCGACTCGGAATGACAAGCAGTGGGAACTCTGTCATCGAGTTTGTTCACAGCCGTTAACCGTTCTTAAAGATGTAGCCTAGCGGTCATTAACGCCCGTGCTAAACCTCTCGCACAGCGCATCGCCGTGGATCGCGCCCCAGCCCTGATCGAGTTTCATGAGCCAGCCGATTTCCTACGCCCCCGCCCGCGCGCCGCTGCCCGATCACGAGCAAAAGCAGGCCGCACTGAGCTATCTCAACGAGGCCTGGGCCGAAGCGCGCCATGACGGCGTCGACGGCGACTGCCTGGCGCAGGCAAGCTTGTTCGCGGCCTTTGCCGAGCTCGTCGGCACCTACGGCGAGGACGCGGTCGCCAAGTTCGTCGAGGGCTTTCCCGGCCGCATCCGCAACGGCGAATTCTCGGTCGACATCTGCAGGCAGTAGGAACTGCCGAAAATGACCCCGCCACACGGGCGGGGCCAGTTGACGGACGAATGACTCAGCGAAAAGCGTCGCGAAGTCTGCCGTGTTTATCGCACGGAAGCGGTTGCGCGCAGACAAGCATTAGTCTCGCGATGCCCGGGAGATGTTCCCGATGCCACCGGGAACGCGCGCCTCAATCGGTCTCGATCGGCAGGGCCGCATCCCTCGCCCACTCGCCCATCGAGCCGTCATACAGCGTCAGCTTGTCGTAGCCGAGCTGGGCCAACAGCAGCAGATCGATCGTCGCCGAAATGCCGCCGCCGCAATAGAGGATCACATTCTTGTCGCGCGTGACGCCTTGCGCGGTGAATTTCGCTTCGGCATCAGCAAGGCTTGTCAGGGTCTTGTCGGCGTTGGTGAGCGTCGCGGCTGCCACGTTGACGCTGCCGGGAACGCGGCCCGGCCGGCCGTAACGGCTCGGCTCGAGGCCACGGTGAAATTGCGGCCCGAGCGCGTTGACGATGACAGTCTTGGGATCGCCGATCCGCGATTTCACCGTATTCTTGTCGACGAAGAACCCCGCGCGCGGCGTGGCTTTGAAGGTCGTGGCCTCATATCCCCCCGGTGCGCCTGTTGCGACCGGCCGCCCCTCGTCCTTCCATTTGTCGAAACCGCCGTCGAGCACCTGCGCATCGACGCCGAGCGAACGCAGCATCCACCAGAACCGGGTCGACCACATCATCGTGCCGATGCTGTAGAGCACGACGGTCTTGCCCGCGTCGAGGCCGTGGCGGCCGAAGGCGGCCTCGAGTTGGGTGACGCCGGGCATCATGAAGAACTGTTGCGACGAGGTGTCGGAGAACTCGCCCTGCAGGTCGAGGAAATCGGCGCCGGGAATGTGGCCGGCTTCGAACGTCTTGTCCCCGGGCACCGCGCGATACGGCACGTCGCTGCCGGGCGGAACAGGCTCGTTATACGTCGTGCAGTCGTAGAGGCGCAGGTTGGGATCGCCAAGGATGGCGGCGAGCTGTTCGGTGGTGATGAGGGCGTTTCGCTGGGACATCATGCGGCCTCCCAATTTGCGGTTTCGCTTCGCGGCACACTGTCATTGCCCGCGAAAGCGGGCAATCCAGGATTCCAGAGGCTGCAGTCGCATCAATCAACTCTCGTCGCGGCGTACTGGATGCCCCGGTCAAGCCGGGGCATGACAGCGGAGGCAGAGGCTTGACCTGCTTCTACTGCTTCAGCGTCTCCAGAAACCGCACCGGCTCACCCTGCGAAGGCGTCACCAGCTCGCCTTGCCACATCACGCGGCGGCCGCGGACGAAGGTGCCGACGGGCCAGCCCGTGACGCGCACCCCGTCATAGGGAGTCCAGCCGGCCTTGGACGCCACCCATTTGTTGGTGATGGTCTCGCTGCGCTTGAGGTCGACGACCGTGAAGTCGGCGTCGTAGCCGGCGGCGATGCGGCCCTTGCAGGCCATGTTGTAGAGGCGCGCGGGGCCGGCGCTGGTGAGATCGACGAAGCGGGCGAGCGAGAGCCGGCCCGCGTTGACGTGATCGAGCATCAACGGCACCAGCGTCTGCACGCCGGTCATGCCGGAGGGCGAGGCCGGATAGGTCTTCTGCTTCTCCTCCAGCGTATGCGGAGCATGGTCGGAGCCGAGCACGTCGATGATGCCTTGCTCGATACCGCGCCAGATCCCGGCGCGATGATCTGCCCCGCGCACAGGCGGGTTCATCTGCGCCAGCGTGCCCAGCCGCTCGTAGCATTCGGGCGCGACCAGCGTGAGATGATGCGGCGTCGCCTCGCACGATGCGACGTCCTTGTGGTCGCGCAGGAATTCGATCTCTTCCTTGGTCGAGATGTGCAGCACATGGATGCGCTTGCCGGTCTCGTGCGCAAGCTTGACGAGGCGCTGGGTCGCCATCAGCGCCGCAGTCTCGTCGCGCCACACCGGATGCGAGCGCGGATCGCCCTCGATGCGCAGCGATTTGCGGTCGTTGAGGCGGTACTCGTCCTCGGCGTGGAAGGCGGCGCGGCGGCGGATCACCTGGAAGATGCGGCGCAGGCTTTCGTCGTCCTCCACCAGCAGCGCGCCGGTCGAGGAGCCGATGAACACCTTGACGCCGGCGCAGCCCGGCGCGCGCTCGAGCACCGGCAGGTCCTGCACGTTCTCGCGGGTGCCGCCGATGAAGAAGGCGAAATCGCAATGCATGCGGTGATGGGCGCGCTTGATCTTGTCGGAGAAGGTCGCCTCGGTCACGGTGAGCGGCGAGGTGTTCGGCATCTCGAACACGGCGGTGACGCCGCCCATCACGGCGCTGCGCGAGCCGGTCTCGAGATCTTCCTTCTGCTCCAGTCCGGGCTCGCGGAAATGCACCTGCGTGTCCATGACACCGGGCAGGATGTGCAGGCCCTTGCAGTCGATCACTTCCGCGGCTGAGGCCTGCGACAGCGGGCCCAGCTCGGCGATGCGACCGTCCGTGATGCCGATATCGCGAACACCCTCGCCGTCCTGGTTGACGACGGTGCCGTTCTTGAGGATCACATCGAAGCGCTGGGTCATGGCTGAGGGCCTCTCTCGTCCCCAAGCGCAGGGCTCGAGGTCTTGTCGTTTATGCCTCGCGGGCTTACGTTCCGGAGCAACATGTCGCAAGAGATTTTCGCATGAAATCAGCGTTTCTTCCCGACCGGGGCGTGGTCAAGGTCGCGGGCGAGGATGCGCGCAACTTCCTCAACGGCCTGGTCACGACCGACGTCGACAGGCTGAAACCCGGGCTGGGCCGATTCGGCGCGTTGCTGACGCCGCAGGGCAAGATCATCGTGGATTTCCTGATCACGGAAGTGCCCGCGGGTCATGGCGGCGGGTTCCTGATCGACTGCCCGAAAGCGCTGGCGGATAGCCTCGCCACCAAGCTGAAATTCTACAAGCTGCGCGCCAAGGTCACGGTGGAAAACCTCTCCGGCGGTCTCGGCGTGCTTGCCGCATGGGACGGCCAGCCCGCGGCCCAGCCCGACCTCGCCTTCGCCGACCCCCGCCATGAAGGCCTCGGTGTTCGCATCCTGATCCCCGAAGATATCAAACAGAAGCTGTCCGACCTCATCGGGGCCGAAATGGTCGATGCGACTGAATACGAGGCGCACCGCATCGCGCTCGGCGTGCCGCGCGGCGGGCTCGATTTCATGTACAGCGACGCGTTTCCGCACGAGACCAACATGGACCGCCTTGCCGGCGTCGATTTCGACAAAGGTTGCTATGTCGGCCAGGAGGTCGTCTCGCGCATGCAGCATCGCGGCACCGCACGCACCCGCAGTGTGAAGGTGCTGCTCGACGGCCCCTCGCCGGAGGCCGGCGCGACCATTCTTGCCGGCGACAAGCCGGTCGGCACCATCGGCTCGACCTCCGGCGGCAAGGGCATAGCTCTGGTGCGCATCGACCGTGTCGCGGACGCGCTCGATGCCGGCCAGCCGCTTACTGCCGGAGGGCTGGCTTTGACGCTCGCTGAACCGGACGTCGTTCGCATTCCAGCCAAGCAGCCCATCGCATGAGCCGCGCCCCCCGCCTGCATCCCGACGGAAAGACCCGCTGCCCCTGGCCTGGTGAAGATCCGCTCTATGTCGCCTATCACGACACCGAATGGGGCGTGCCGGAGTATGACGACCGCGCGCTGTACGAAAAGCTGATCCTCGACGGCTTTCAGGCCGGTCTCTCCTGGATCACGATCTTGCGCAAGCGCGACAACTTCCGCAAAGCCTTCGACGATTTCCAGCCCGAGAAGATCGCGCGCTACAACGACAAGAAAGTTCATGCGCTGATGAACGATGCCGGCATCGTGCGCAACAAGGCCAAGATCGACGGCACGATCCTGAGCGCGAAGTCGTATCTGGACATCATGGAGAAGGGCCCGGGCTTCTCGAAGCTGCTGTGGGACTTCATGGACGGACGACCCAAGGTCAACCAGTTCAAGACCACGGCGAGCGTGCCGGCCTCGACACCATTGTCGGTGCAGATCTCGAAGGAGCTGTCCTCGCGCGGCTTCAAATTCGTCGGCCCGACCATCGTCTATGCCTTCATGCAGGCGACCGGCATGGTCAACGACCACCTCGTCGACTGCCATTGTCACGCGACCTGCGGCAAGACGCAGCGCAAGCCGCGCCTCAAGGCAAAATGACCGCGAAGAAAACGGCGGGCGTTGCGCAGTCCCGCGCCTGGCAGCGCATGCTGTCGGGCCGACGGCTCGACCTGCTCGATCCCTCCCCGCTCGACGTCGAGATCGCCGACATCGCGCACGGGCTGGCGCGCGTTGCACGCTGGAACGGCCAGACCATCGGCGCGCATATCTTGTCGGTCGCGCAGCATACGCTGCTGGTGGAAACCGTGCTGCGGCACGAGATGCCGCGGGTCGATCAGCGCATGCGGCTCGCCGCGCTGCTGCACGATGCCCCCGAATATGTGATCGGCGACATGATCTCGCCGTTCAAGGCCGTGCTCGACGGCCACTACAAAGCGGTCGAGAAGCGCCTGCTCGGCGCCATCCACATCCGCTTCGGCCTGCCACCGGAATTGCCCGAAGAGATCACGCAGGCCATCAAGGCCGCCGATCGCGGTGCAGCCTATCTGGAGGCGACCGCGCTCGCCGGCTTCGAGGAGCCCGAGGCGAGGCGCCTGTTCGGCAAGGATCCCGGCCTCTCCGACAGCGTCCGGCGCGACTACCTGACGCCCTGGACCGCGGCACGGGCCGAGAAGCAGTTTTTGGAGCGGTTCGGGGCGGTGTTCGCGTAGCATTGTCGTGGGAGAGTGATGCCTCACACTCCGCCGTCGTCCCTGCGAAAGCAGGGACCCATACCCACAGGGAGTGGTTGCAGCGCAAAACCGGTCATCACGAGCCTTCGTAAAACTCAACCCTGTGGTTATGGGTCCCGGATCGGCGCGCGCCTGTAGCGCGCTTGTCCGGGACGACGAAGTGGTAGCTTTGCCCACCCTACGGCACCGGCTATAATCGCCGGCAAAAAGGTCCGCCATGATCCACGTCTGTTCCCTCGCCGCGCTTCCCGAAACCGTCCGCCTCACCGGGGCCAGCCACGTGCTGACCGTAATGGCCAATGTCGAGCAGGTGGCGCGGCCGGTGTCCGTGCTGCCGGCCAACCATCTCAAGGTGTCGATGGACGACATCACCCAGGAGATGGATGGTTTCGTCGCACCGTCCGAGACGCATATCGAACAGGTGCTGAACTTCGTGCGCGGCTGGGACCGCAGCGCACCGCTGGTGGTTCATTGCTATGCCGGCATCAGCCGCTCCACCGCGAGCGCGTTCGCGGCGGTCTGCGCGCTCAATCCGAACCGCGACGAGCTCGATATCGCCAGGAAGATCCGCGCGGCATCGCCGATTGCCTCGCCGAACCGGCGCATCGTCGGCCTCGCCGATCGTGCATTGGGACGCAACGGCCGCATGCTGCGCGCGCTCGACGAGATCGGCCCGGGCGCGATGATGGTCGAGGGCCGCCCCTTCGTGATCGAGCTGGAATGAGAGTTAGGCCACATCGCAGAAGGTGCGTCATCGCCGGGCTTGTCCCGGCCATCCACGAGCTTTCACGCGGTACGGAGAACGTGGATGCCCGGGCCTTCGCCTCGCCGAAGCGGCTTCGGCCGCGCAGGCGGGACGAGCCCGGGCACGACGTGTTTGCGGCAACAGCTGCGCGCCACATCGCATGAGCGAGACGCTCCTGACGCCGATCGAGATTGGCCTCACCGCGGCCATCGTCGCGATCGCGGGCCATGAGCCGCTGATCCTGACCGCGCGCGACAGTGACGGGCTTGCCGGCCTGCCGTTCGGCCCGTTCGACGCGGTCGCGCACCGCACTTTCGAGATCGGCCTGCGCGCCTGGGTCGAGGAACAGGCGGGCTTGCGGCTCGGCTATGTCGAGCAGCTCTACACCTTTGGCGATCGCGGCCGCCATGCCGAGGCCGGCGACACCGGGGCGCATATGGTGTCGATCGGTTATCTCGCACTGACGCGCGCGGTGGACGGCGAGCTTGCAGCAAACGCGGCGAGCTTTTCGCCATGGTACCGTTTCCTTCCGTGGGAAGACCGGCGCGAGGAGCCGCCCGCGATCATTGCCCGCGACATCATCCCTGCGCTGACCGAGTGGGCCGCGGAGGAGACGCCGGAGACCACGCGCGCATTGCCGCGAAAGGATCGCGTGCGATTCTACTTTGGCCTCGACGGAGCGGCCTGGGACGAGGAGCGCGTGCTCGATCGCTACGAGCTCCTGTACGAGGCCGGGTTGGTCGAGGAAGCGCGGCGCGACGGCCGGCCTGCGGCATTAGCGCGCAAGACGCTTCCACCGCTCGGGACCTCGATGCGGTTCGACCACCGCCGGATTCTCGCCACGGCGATCGCGCGGCTACGCGCAAAACTGAAGTATCGTCCTGTGGTCTTTGAACTTTTGCCGCCTGAATTCACACTTACCGAACTGCAGCACACGGTGGAGGCGATTTCCGGCCGACACCTGCACAAGCAGAATTTCCGCCGCCTGGTCGAAATGGAAGCCCTGGTCGAACCGACCGGGGTCATGTCGACACAGACCGGCGGACGACCGGCGGCGCTCTACCGCTTCCGCCGCGACGTGCTTCAGGAGCGGCCCGCACCGGGCTTGCGCGTCCGCTCCCGGCGCTAGACAAGGATTTCGCGATCGGCCCCATCCGTCGATCGCCTGGAGGCTTCATGTTCGACGGCACGTTCGACGTCTTTGCGTGGATCATTGCGATCGCCGCGTTCATCATTGCCATCAAGGCCGCCAACCTGGCGGGCGAGCTGCGCCGGCGACTGAATGCGCTCGAAGAGGCGTTTGACGCGCAGCGGCGGATGCAGCCGCCGCCGCTCACACCTGTCTGGGAGCAGGCGCCGGCCGCCGCGACGGCTGCCGCGGAGCTCCCGCCGCTTGCGCCGGAAACCGAACCGGCGTCGCCACCCGTGACCGAAGCTGTTTCGCCGCCGCCGCCCGAGGCGGGCCCTGAAGCCGCTGCGCCGCCTCCTTTGCCCGCGCCTGCGCCTGATATTCAAGAACCTGGCTTCGAGGAGCGGCTCGGCACGCGCTGGGTGGTGTGGATCGGCGGGCTTGCGCTCGCGCTCGGCGGCTTCTTCATGGTGCGCTATTCGATCGAGGCCGGCCTTCTCGGCCCCGGCGTGCGCGTGTTCCTGGGCGGCCTGTTCGCGGCCGCGCTGCTCGGGGCCGGCGAATGGACGCGGCGCAAGGAGAGCATCTCGACCATTCAGGCGCTGCCGATCGCCAACATTCCCGCGATCCTCACCGCCGCCGGTACGGCGGTGGCGTTCGCGACGATCTATGCCGCCTATGCGCTCTACGGCTTCCTCGTGCCCGCCACGGCCTTCGTGCTGCTCGGCATCGTCGCCATGTGCACGCTCGCCGCAGCGCTGCTGCACGGACCGGCACTCGCCGGCCTCGGCGTGGTCGGCGCCTTCGTGACGCCGGTTCTCGTCTCCAGCGGCAAGCCCGACTATTGGGCGCTCTACATCTATCTCGCGATCGTCACCGCCGCGAGCTTCGGCCTCGCCCGCATCCGGCTGTGGCGCTGGCTCGCGGTCACCACGATCGTGTTCGCCGTGTTCTGGGCCCTCGTCGGGCTCGAGCCGGAGCTGCAGGTCGCGCCGCACGCCTTCCACGTCATTGCGGGCTTCGTGCTCGCTGCCCTCCTCGTCGTCTGTGGCTTCATGTTCGGCCCGGCGGCCGAGGACGGCGAGATCGAGCCGGTCTCGTCGAGTTCGCTCGGTGCCTACCTGTTCGCCACGGTGGTGATCGTGGTGTCGAGCGCGCACGCCGATCTCGCGCTGATCGCCTTCACTCTGCTGGTCGCAGGCACGCTGTTCGTGGCCTGGCGCGCGCCGGCGGCAACGGGCGCGCTGGGCGCCGCCGCAGCGACCGTCTTCATCGTGTTCGCCGAATGGGCGGTGCGTGCCAATCCGGACATGCTGGTGCTGCCGGGCGGCCCGATGTCCGGCGTCGGCCCGACGGCAATCGACAGCTCCGTGACGCTGCATCTGGTCATGGCCGCGATCTTCGCCGCAGGCTTCGGCGTCGCAGGCTTCCTCGCCCAGGGCCGGTCGAACTCGGCCGTCATCCCGGTGGTATGGTCGGCGGCAGGTGTCGCGACACCGATCGCCATCCTGGTGGCGCTCTATGCGCGCATCGCTCACCTCGACCGCTCGATCCCGTTTGCGATCCTCGCAGTGCTGCTCGCCGCTGCTTTCGGTGCTGCGACCGAAGCCCTCTCACGCCGCCAAGATCGACCGGGGCTTGCTACCTCCATCGCCCTGTTCGCCACCGGCACGCTCGGCGCGCTGGCCTTGGCGCTGACCTTTGCGCTGGAGAAGGGCTGGCTTACCATCGCGCTCGCGCTGATGTCGCTCGGCACCGCCTGGATCTCGCTGCAGCGGCCGATCCCGTTCCTGCGCTGGCTCGCCGCCATCTTCGCGGGCCTCGTCACCGCGCGCACCGCCTATGACCCACTGATCGTCGGCGATGCCGTCGGCACCACGCCGATCTTCAACTGGCTGCTCTGGGGCTACGGTCTGCCGGCGGCATCGTTCTGGGGCGCGAGCATCTTCCTGCGCCGCCGCGCCGACGACGCGCCGCTGCGCATGGTCGAGACCGCCGCGATCCTGTTCACCGCGCTGCTCGCCTTCATGGAGATCCGGCACTTCGCGACCGGCGGCCGCATGACAGCGGCCCCCTCGCTGCTCGAATTCGCGCTGCAGGTCTGCATCACGCTCGCGATGGCGATCGGACTTGAGCGGCTGCGGCTGCGCAGTCACAGCATCGTGCACAACGCCGGTGCGGTCGTGCTCACGGCAATTGCAGGGATCATCAGCGTGTTCGGCCTCCTGATCCTGGAGAACCCGTTGCTGTTCTCCGGCGTCAATGTCGGCGGCCTCGTCTTCAACCTGCTGCTGCTCGGCTACGCTCTGCCGGCAGTGCTGATGCTGCTGCTGTCCTATGCGGTGGCGGGCCATCGCTCCGTCGTCTACGCCAACACGATCGCAGGCGGAGCCCTGGTGTTCGCGCTCAGCTATGTGACGCTGGAGATCCGCCGCTTCTATCACGGCCCGGTGCTGCTCTACGGCGCCACCACGAGCGCCGAGCAATACACCTATTCGATCGGCTGGCTCGGCTTCGGCGTTGTCCTGCTCGGCGTCGGCATCCTCGTCAACTCCGAGCGGGCGCGGCTGGCCTCGGCCGCCGTCATCGCGCTCACGATCCTGAAAGCCTTCGCCGTCGACGTATGGACGCTGACCGGCGTCTACCGGGCGCTGTCGTTCATGTGCCTCGGCATCGTGCTGGTCGCGATCGGCTGGCTCTACCAGCGCATCCTGTTCCGGCGGCAGGTCGCGCCGCCGCCGGCCGCGCAGACGGGCAGTTGATTATCAGGCCGCGCGGACCGACTCCAGGAACTGCGCGACCTCGACCTTGAGACGGGTGCTGTCGCTCGCCAGCGATTTCGCAGCCGAGAGCACCTCGACCGAGGCTTCGCCGGTCTCGATCGCACCACGCTGCACGTCGGTGATGTTCGCCGAGACCTCCTGCGTGCCGACCGAAGCCTGCTGGACGTTTCGCGAGATCTCCTGCGTCGCGGCGCCCTGCTCCTCGACGGCGGCGGCGATCGCTGCGGACACTTCGGACAGCCGCTCGATGGTGCCGCCGATCTCCTGGATGGCGCTGACGGATTCCTGAGTCGCGGCCTGGATGCCCGATACCTGTGCCCCGATCTCGCCGGTCGCCTTCGCGGTTTGCTCGGCCAACGCCTTGACTTCCGACGCGACGACCGCAAAACCGCGGCCGGCTTCGCCGGCGCGTGCCGCCTCGATGGTGGCGTTCAGTGCCAGCAAATTGGTCTGGCCCGCGATGGTGTTGATGAGCTCGACCACGTCACCGATGCGGGAGGCGGCCTGCGACAGCGCGTTGACGCGCTCGTTGGTCCGCGCAGCCTGCTCGACGGCTTCCGCCGCCATCCGCGCCGAATCCTGCACGCGGCGGCTGATCTCGGTGATGGAGGACGATAGTTCTTCGGATGCGGAGGCGACCGCTTGCACGTTCGTGGAGGCTTCCTCGGACGCGGCCGCGACGACGGTCGCGAGTTGCTGGCCGCGCTGCGCGGTGCCGGTCAGCGTCGAGGCCGAGGCCTCGAGTTCGGTCGAGGCGGAGGAGACCGTGCCGACCACCTCGCCGATCATGGCCTCGAAATTGCGCGTGATGGCATCGACGCGGCGACCGCGCTCGATCTTGGCCTCGGCATCGCGAGCGGCCGCTTCGTCGGCGGCCTTCTTGGCGATCAGCGCCTCCTTGAAGATCTGGAGCGCATCCGCCATCGAGCCGATCTCGGTCCTCTCGCCGCGATGCGGCACCTCGGCCGAGAGGTCGCCCTCGCCGAGCGACTGCATCGGACGGATGATCGAGGCAATGCCGCGAGAGACATCGCGCACGAGATAATAGGCCGCGCCGATCGCGATCACGACGGAGAGTACGATGATGCCGACCAGCACGCGGAAGATCAACGCATAGCTGTCGGCCGCCTGCTTCGTCTCCAGCTCGGCGCCGCTGTTGTTGAGTTCGATGGCCTTCTGCAGCAGCGGATCGGCCGCCTGGGCCATCTTCGCGACCTTGGTCTGCAGCATTTCATTGGCGTCGGCCGGAAAACGCCCGACGCTCTTGCGCGACAGCGCCATGACGTCCTGCACGCCGTTCAGGTACTCGGCCCACGCCTTGGTCCATTGCCCGTAGAGCGCGCGCTCCTCGGCCGCGTTGATCAGCGGCTCGTAGACCTTTCGGGTCTTCTCGATGCGCTCGCGCAGATTGGCGAGACGCTTTTCGGCGGCCTCCTTGCCTTCGGCGGTGTCCTGCATCAGATGCAGGCGGAGGGCGACGCGCAGCTCATTGATGTCGGCGCGCATCGAGCCGAGTGCACGCACGCTCGGCAGCCAACTCTCCGCAATCTCGACCGTGTGAGCGTTGATGTTCTGCATGGTGCCGATCGCCGTCACGCCGACACCGGCGAGCGAGAGGACGAGAACTGACAACACGGTCAGAAGCTTGAAGACGATGGACAACTTCGACATCACGACAAATCCCGACGATGCCTAGCAACGCGCACGCCACCTGCGCCAGGCGTCACGACGGACGACCGTGCGGCGGTTAGCTCAACAGTGCTGGCTGGTTCTTATCCCGTAAGATTGCCTGCCATAATCGCAAGCAGGCGTTAACATGATCCTACGTAAAACTACGGCCGAGCCCGGCCCGCGCTATTTTCCATGCACGCACGCGCGCAACCGCCGCACCTTCGCGCGCGACGGTTGCAGATCAGCTCTATCGAAGGAGGCGGCCGTCAGGCGGCGCGCACGGTGCCGAGGAACTTGCCGACCTCGAGCTTGAGGGGTTGCTGTCGCAGGACATCATCTGCGCGGCGGACCTGCGAGGATGCCGAACCCGTCTCGCTCGCGCCGCGCTGCACATCTGTGACGTTGGACGACACCTGGTGAGTGCCTTCCGCCGACTGCTGCACGTTGTAAAATTGCACCCTGAGGTCGGGTCTAGGGTGCTCCGACGCTCTCGCCGAGAAGGCTGATGCGAAACACCGGCTGCTTGTTTTCGTCGAGCAGTTCCATGCACCACTCGGCATTCGGCTTCAGCCCGCGGGCGATGCTGCCGAGCAAATTGGCGCAGACTTCGGTCATTTCTGTCCAGGCGGCCGTGCGATCCTCGAACTCGTAGGGCTGGTCGGCGGCGCCGGAATAGCGACCGGTGCTGATGCGGAAGAAGTACAGCGACATCGTTGAACCCTTTTATCGCGCCGCGCCCCTCCGGCCGTACGCAAACTGGCGCGCGAACAGCTACCAAGGCATGAAAACCGCCGTCCGTATGACTACGGCGCAGCGGCTTCGCGTTCGATGGACGTCTTCAACTAAAAACTGCGCGGACCGTCCCGCGCGACCGTCTCACTGCGTCGAGCGACGCAGCTCCAGCGGGCCCTCGTTCTTGGCAGGCTCCGACTTCACCGGCTCGAGCCGGCTGCTCTCGACACGTGGCGTCTCGACGCGCGCGGCGACTTCGGTGTGAGATGCGGCGACCGAACCGGTATGCTCCGAAGAGCGCAGCGAACGCGGACGCGCGGCGGCGCGCGCCATCAGCATCTGGTTGCCGCCTTGGTGACGGAAGTCGCAATAGGCGAAGCCCATGCCCGACACCGAGCCGCGAAAGCTGCGATCATCGGTCTTTTCAAGGTTGAAACAGGGCTCGAACGGAATGCCCTTGATCGCGGCGCAGACGTTCTGGCCGCGGATCTGGAGCGTGTTGCCGGGCAGGCGAAGATGTTTCACCGGGCCTGAGCCCGAGAACTGCACCGCACCGGCGGCGCCGAGGTCGTCGAGGATGCGGCCTGCACCGCGGGTGCCGTCGAAACAGGTAAAGGCAAACACCTTGCCGGCCACGAAGCGACGCGCCTCATCGGCATTCATGCTTCCGGCAATGGCCGGCGCAAACGTTGCTGCCGCCGTGACAGCCCCCAACACAATACGCGCAAGCATGCTCAACTCCGAACCGACCCCCGCAGCGGGCGATGCCTTATCTCTTTACCCGCTGCTTACCATACTAACCATGGCGACATTGAAGCAGCTTGGTTGGTAAAGTCTGAACGCCGTTAGACAATTTTTACCACGATGCGGCCGCGGACCTGCCCCGCCAGAATTTTCGCGCCCCATTCCGGAACTGCGTCGAGCGCGATTTCTTGAGTGATTTCAGATAGTTTTGTCCGATCCAGATCGGACGCCAGACGCTGCCAGGCGGCCTTCCGCGGCTCGATCGGACACATCACGGAATCGATGCCGAGAAGGCACACTCCGCGCAAAATGAAAGGTGCCACAGACGACGGCAGGTCCATGCCGGCGGCCAGGCCGCAAGCCGCAATTGCCCCGCCGTATTTCGTCATCGACAGCAGATTCGCCAGGGTGGTCGAGCCGACGCTGTCGACACCGCCCGCCCAACGCTCCTTGGCAATCGGCTTGGCCGGTGCCGACAATTCGTTGCGGTCGATGATTTCGGCTGCGCCGATCTCTTTCAAATAGTCGGCCTCCGAGGCGCGGCCGGTCGACGCGATGACGTGGTAGCCGAGCTTCGAAAGCACGGCGGTGGCCACCGAGCCGACGCCGCCGGCAGCACCCGTCACCACCACGGGACCGCTCTTCGGCGACAGACCGTGCTTCTCCAGTGCCAGCACCGAGAGCATCGCGGTGAAGCCGGCGGTGCCGATCGCCATGGCATCGCGCGTCGATAGGCCTTGCGGCAAGGCAACCAGCCAGTCGCCCTTCACCCGCGCCTTCTCGGCATAGGCACCGAGATGGGTCTCGCCCATGCCCCAACCGGTGCAGACGACCTTGTCGCCGGCCTTCCACTGCGGATGCGAGGATTGCTCGACCGTGCCTGCGAAGTCGATGCCGGCAATCATCGGGAAGCGGCGCACCACCGGCGCCTTGCCGGTGAGCGCCAGGCCGTCCTTGTAGTTCAGCGTCGACCATTCGACGCGGACGGTGACGTCGCCGTCCATCAGCTCGGCTTCGTCGAACTGCGTCAGCGCGGCAGTGGTGCCCTTGTCCGCCTTGTCGACCCGGATCGCCTTGAATGTGGCCACGACTGAACTCCCTGACTTATGTTTGTCGGGGATGTTTAGCCGATCAGGCAGGCTGCGCAACTGCCCGATGAACCGGTTTCTCCACGATCGGAAGATTGATGAGCGCCGAGAGCACACCGAACAGGATCGAGAGCCACCAGATCGGCGTATAGGAACCGAACCGCTCGAAGACGATGCCGCCCAGCCAGACGCCGAGGAAGCCGCCGACTTGATGGCTGACGAAGGCGAAGCCGTAGAGCGTCGCAAACCAGCGCGTGCCGAACATCAGCGCCACCAGCGCCGAGGTCGGCGGCACCGTCGACAGCCAGGTCAGGCCGGAGACCGCACCGAATGCGATCGCCGAGAACGGCGTGATCGGAAACGAGATGAAGGCAAGGGTCGCCAGCGCGCGCGTGAAGTAGATGGTCGAGAGGATGTAGCGCTTGGGCAATGAATTCTGGAGATAGCCGACGCTCAGCGATCCCACGATGTTGAACAGGCCGATCGCCGCGATCACCCAGCCGCCGGTTTGCGCGGAGATACCGCGATCGACCAGGAAGGCCGGCAGATGCACGGTGACGAAGGCGAGCTGGAACCCGCAGGTGAAGAAGCCGAGCACCAGCAGCACGTAGGAGCGGTGGCCGAAGGCTTCGGCAAGCGCCTTGGTGAAGGTCTGATCATCCGCCGGCGTCGCGTTCGCCGCATGTGCGACCGGCGGCGTCGAGAGCGCCAGCGACAACGGGATGATCAGCAACATCAGGAAGCCGAACACGGAAATCGCCTGCTGCCAGCCGAAATTGTCGATCAAGGCGACGCCGATCGGCGCGAACAGGAATTGCCCGAATGAGCCCGCCGCCGTGCCGGCACCAAGCGCAAGCCCGCGCTTCTCGGCCGGCAGCAGCTTGGTGAACGCGGACAGCACCAGATTGAACGAACAGCCTGCAAGACCGAAACCGACCATGACGCCAGCACCGATGTTGAGCGACAACGGCGTCGAGGAATAGCGCATCAACAACAGTCCGCCGGCATAGAGCAGAGCGCCCACGCACATCACCCGGAACAGGCCGAAGCGATCCGCGACCGCGCCGGCGAGCGGCTGGCCCAGGCCCCACAACAGATTCTGCACGGCGATCGCGAGGCCAAACACGTCACGGCCCCAGGAAAATTCGTGGCTCATCGGCTGCACGAAGAAGCCGAGCGCCGAGCGCGGACCGAAGCCGAGCATGCCGATCGCGCAGCCGCAGAGAATGATGACGGCCGGAGTGCGCCAATTGGAGGAACGTGAGGCCGGAGCAAGTTCGCCCGCTGATGTCATGGTGTTCCTCGTCTTCTTGGTGGTCTCGCAAAGCGGCGGCTGCGAACATGCGACTTAATGCACTTGCATGAAAATCCCAAGTCAAAAACGGTTGCATTCCACGGGGGGCTACCGGGGGAGCATTGCATTTCGAGGCGGCCTCGCTCTGCCCGTCGGGCCTGTTTGACGGAAATGTGTGAAGCCGGATCTGGCGGCTTCAGCCCAAGCATGTTATCTTTGATTTGCTCAGAGTGAGTATATTTGACCTCGATGAAGTTCGTGCCGCCCCCTTGGGCGGATTATCTAGGCCTTACATATACTCATTATGAGTACAACTGACACGCAAGGGAGGCTTCGATGCCGATCGCTGGAATTTACGGCCCCGACGACTTTGCCAACCGGCCCCAGGGCCACCCCGAGAACCAGGTCGCCGCCTCCCGTGCCGCACCGGCACGAACGGGGCCCGCGCTGCCGGCGCCCTCGCTGGCATGGACGCCGGAAGTCGCGCACGCCACCGCCCCGCTCTATGAGCGTGTGAAGCATGTGATCCCGCCGATCGAGTGGCCGCTGATGGCGCCGACCATCCAGGCGATCAACGAGCTGAAGCGCGCGCGGGGCGCGGTGATCCTCGCGCACAATTATCAGTCCCCGGAGATCTTCCACTGCGTCGCCGATATCGGCGGCGATTCGCTTCAGCTCGCCATCGAAGCCAGCAAGGTGAAGGCCGGCATCATCGTGCAATGCGGCGTGCACTTCATGGCGGAGACGTCGAAACTGCTCAATCCGGACAAGACGGTGCTGATCCCGGATTCACGCGCCGGCTGCTCGCTCGCCGCCAGCATCACCGGCGCCGACGTCCGCCTGCTCCGCGAGAGATTTCCCGGCGTGCCGGTCGTGGCCTATGTCAACACCTCCGCCGAGGTGAAGGCCGAGGTCGACATCTGCTGCACCTCGTCGAACGCGGTCCAGGTGGTCGAGAGCCTGGGCGCTCGAAGCGTGATCTTCCTGCCCGACCGCTATCTCGCAACTTACGTCGCCTCGAAGACCGATGTGAAGATCATCGCCTGGAAGGGCGCCTGCGAGGTGCACGAACGCTTCACCGGCCAGGAACTGCGCGCGTTTCGCGAGGCCGATCCCTCGGTGCAGATCATCGCGCATCCGGAGTGCCCGCCCGACGTGCTGGCGGAAGCCGACTTCACCGGCTCGACCGCGCACATGATCAACTGGGTGCGCGACAAGCGGCCGCGACGGCTGGTGATGATCACGGAGTGCTCGATGGCCGACAATGTCCGCGCCGAGCTGCCCGACGTGGAGATGCTGCGCCCCTGCAATCTCTGCCCGCACATGAAGCGCATCACGCTCGCCAACATTCTGGACAGCCTGCTGACGCTCCGCGAGGAGGTCACGATCGACCCCGCGCTTGCGGCGCGCGCGCGGCGTTCGGTCGAGCGGATGATCAATCTGAAGAACTAGCGTCGCACATAGCCGTCGTACCGGACGAGCGCAGCAAAGCGGAGCGCAGATCCGGGACCCATAACCACGGGAAGATGTGGTGCGAAGAACGACGTTGAACAGCTTCGCACGACAATCTCCGCCGCGGCGTTTGGGTCCCTGCGTTCGCAGGGACGACAGATGAGCAAGAGGAAACATCATGACCAACAACATCCACAACCTCAGCCGCCGCACCGACGACGTCGTCATCGTCGGCGGCGGCCTTGCCGGACTGTTCTGCGCGCTCAAGCTCGCGCCGCGGCCGGTGACCTTGATCTCCGCGGCGCCGCTCGGACAGGGCGCATCATCCGCATGGGCGCAAGGCGGCATCGCCGCGGCGGTCGCCGAAGGCGATACGCCGGAAGCGCACGCCGCCGATACCGTTGCGGTCGGTGGCGGTCTCGTCGATGAGGCCGTCGCATTCGGGATCGCCCGCGAGGCCGCGCCGCGCATTCACGATCTCCTGGCCTATGGCGTCCCTTTCGACCGTGATCTCGAAGGCAGGCTCGCCGTGGGACGCGAAGCCGCACACTCCGCCCGGCGCATCGTGCACGTGCGGGGCGACGGGGCGGGAGCGGCGATCATCGCGGCCTTGAGCGAAGCAGTGCGCCGCACGCCGTCGATCCGTGTCATCGAAGGTCTCGTCGCTGAAGCGCTCCTGACGGAGGATGGCGCCGTCGCCGGCCTTCAACTGCGCGAGGCCGGCAACGCGGCGGCACGGCCGGTCCTGCTCGCCTCGCGCGCGGTCGTGCTTGCAACTGGCGGCATCGGGCATCTCTATGCCGTCACCACCAATCCGGTCGAGGCCAGCGGATCCGGCCTCGCCATCGCGGCGCGCGCCGGTGCCGTGATCGCCGATCCCGAATTCGTGCAGTTCCATCCCACCGCCATCATGGTCGGGCGCGATCCGGCGCCGCTTGCCACCGAAGCGCTGCGCGGCGAAGGCGCAACGCTGGTCAACGGCAACGGCGAACGCTTCATGGCAGCGCGCCACCCGCTCGCGGAGCTCGCGCCGCGCGACATCGTAGCCCGCGGCGTGTTCGCCGAGATCGCGGCCGGGCGGGGCGCCTTCCTCGATGCGCGGCAGGCGCTGGGCGTGCGCTTCGCCGACAAATTTCCGACCGTGCATGCGAGCTGCATCGCCGCTGGAATCGACCCAGCCACGCAACTCATCCCGATCGCGCCCGCCGCGCATTATCATATGGGCGGCATCGCGGTGGACGAACGTGGCCGCAGCTCGATCGACGGGCTCTGGGCCGGCGGTGAGGTGTCGTCGACCGGCGCACACGGCGCCAATCGGCTCGCCTCGAATTCGCTGCTCGAGGCCGTGGTCTACGCCGCACGAATTGCCGACGACATTGCCGGCCGCGCGCTCCCCTCGCCTGCCCGCCTCCCCGACGCACCGGTCGCAGCGCGCGGCGGCACGCCGGATGCCGCGGTCGTGCAGCGGCTGCGGGCGACGATGAGCGCGCATGTCGGCGTGGTCCGCGACGACGACGGTCTGACCGATGCCGTGCACCACTTCGCCGCGCTCGAACGCGAGGCAACGAGCATCGCGCTCCGCAACATGGCGATTTCGGCCCTGCTCGTCGCGGCGTCAGCCTGGAGCCGACGCGAGAGCCGGGGCGCGCATTTCCGCTCCGACCATCCGGCCGAAATCCCTGCGCCGGCGCAGAGAACGATGACCACACTCGCCGCGGCGCGCGAGATCGCAGAAGGCCTGCGCCCGTTGCCGCGCACGGCCCACCCCATGATCGCCTGATGGAGTCCCCCATGATCAATCCGACCTCGTTGCTCAACCCCGACGCCTTCCTTTCCCCGCTCGTCATCGACGACGCCGTGCAGCGCGCGCTCGACGAGGACCTCGGCCGTGCGGGCGACATCACCTCGCTTGCGACGATCCCGGAAGCGACCCGGGTAGAGGCAGTCCTGGTCGCGCGCCAGTCCGGCGTGATCGCCGGCTTGCCGCTGGCGCTGGCGACGTTGCAAAAGCTCTCGCCCGACATCGAGGTGCGCGCGCATGTCCGCGACGCCGCACGCGTGGCCCGCGAACAGCAGGTGCTGACGATCTCCGGCCCCGCGCGGGCCATTCTCACCGCGGAGCGGACCGCGCTGAACTTCGTGGGCCGCCTCTCGGGCGTCGCAACGTTGACGGCCGAATACGTCGCGCGCACCGAAGGCACGCGGATGCGCATCTGCTGCACGCGCAAGACCACGCCGGGCTTGCGGGCGCTGGAGAAATACGCCGTGCGGTGCGGCGGCGGCTTCAATCACCGCTTCGGCCTCGACGATGCGGTCCTGATCAAGGACAACCACATCGCGGTTGCCGGCGGCGTCGGTGCCGTGCTGGAGCGCGCCCGCAGCCACGCCGGCCATCTCGTCAAGATCGAGATCGAGGTCGACACGCTGGCGCAACTGCGCGAAGTGCTGGCGACGGGAATGGCCGACGCCGTGCTGCTCGACAACATGGATCTTGCGACGCTGCGTGAGGCGGTGCGGATCAACGAGGGCCGCCTCAAGCTCGAGGCGTCCGGCGGCGTCACGCTGGATTCGATCGCGGCGATCGCAGCCACCGGCGTCGACTACGCGTCGGCCGGCGCGCTGACCCATTCGGCGCCGAACTTCGACTGCGCGCTGGATATCGAGGCGTGAGGGCACGCAGCCTGCACGAGGTCGTCATGCCCGGGCTTGTCCCGGGCATCCACGGCCTTGCCGCGCGGACCTAAGAACGTGGATGGCCGGGACAACCCGGCGATGACGCGATGGAGACCTTGGCGCTCAGCTACCGCCGCTCGCTCATGCCCATTTCCGCGGAGCTCTTGGCTTCCTGCGCGAGCTCGGCGGAGAGCGCGGCGGTCTGTGCCGGCGTGCCCCAGGCCGGCGCCTCGCTGCCGTCGCCCCATTTGCGTGGGCGGTAGAAGGTGTGCACGCCGGTCTTGTACATCTTCTTCATCTCGGCGACCCAGGACGGGCGCACCCAGTAGGCGTGATAGTGCGTGGACTTGCCGACCTCGGGCAACCAGATCTGGCCGTCGAGCATGGCCTTGGCGATCTTCTTGGCGCGCTCCCACATCTCGGGCTCGCGGATCACGTCGGTGTTGTTGTCGCAGGCGAAGGTGAACTGGCAAGCGAGATGACGGTGCTTGTTCTGATAGACCGCGCCGCACACGGTGTCGGGATATTTGCCGGAGAACACACGGTTCATCACGACCTGCGCCACCGCCATCTGGCCCCGGACGGCCTCGCCGCGGGATTCGAAATAGATCGCTTCCGCAAGACACTTCTCGGACTTCGCGCGCGACTTGTCGTCGAGCGCGAGCCGTTCCGCCGGCGATCTGGTGCGCTGGTTGTCGGCGTTGACCTCGCCCTTTGGCGCGACACTCTCGCCGCTCTCGATGTCCTTGGCAATGTCCACGGTCGGCGGCGATAGCGAGGCCGTCACCTTCATGTCCGGATCGGGCATCACGATCAGCGGCTCGGCGCCGGGCTGCCAGCTCTCGATGCTCTCCAGATTGCCGCCGAGCGAGGCGCTGCCGAAGAACAGGTTCGATGTCTTGACGCGGAAGGGATCGCGCGCCGGTGCCGGCGGAACAGTCGCCTGCTTCAGCGCTTCGAGCGGCTGGACCGCGAACGCACGCGCCGCGTCGCTGGCCTGCGGTGGATTGGCATATTGCGGCAGCGGCGGCGCACGCAGCGCTTCCTGGAGCTCGGGGTCGAGCGCAGCCGCAGTCTCCGGCGACATCGCCTGTGGCAACGCGGCGGTCTTGGTGCCGAATACCGAGCTGTTCGACGTCGCGGGATCTTCCTGCGCCGGTGCCGCAGCCGGCGCGGCCGTTTCGGGAGCCTGGCCCGGTGTGACGATTGCGAGGCGATCACCCTTCATGGAGCGATCGACCTTGGGAAAGTCGGAAGCCTGGTAGCGCGACGGCGCCTGCAGCGCCGGATTGCGGCTGATCGCGCCGGTGACGTCGCGGCCATCGAGGCTCGCGAGGCGAACCATCGCGCTCTGCGGAATGGAGGTGCCGATGGGGCGCGAGAAACTGTAGGTGGCGAGCTGGATGGAGGACGCCGCGGAGAACACCTGCTTCTGCCAACGCTCGGCGACGCCGGGTTGGCGCGCCAGCAAGGAGGCAATGTCCTGATAGCCGGTCTCTCTCGGCATCAATGCGAAGATGCAGAGACCGATGCCGAAGGACGCGAACCGCGCGCCCTTCGGATGGTTACGCAACACTGACATCGTTACGCTCACGCTACGCTTACGCCAGAAAAATCGAGCCGCAGTACATCCGTGCAATTCGATCTTTATCGTAAGTATCTAATTTAGGTTGCCGGGGCGTTAATCCGCGTTGCGCGTGCGGCACACTCAAGCGAACACAGGTGTTTTCACGGGGCGATCGCGCGCGGTGGTAAACGCGTCCTCACGTGAAGCGGTAAACAACCGGTCAACGCAAATGGTGAAGGAACCCTTGCGGGCGCGTATCATTACGGGACGCGCGGTGTTCCCGTTGTCGGTGCGGTGCTTCAACAACCTCGTCATTGCGAGCTTAGCGAAGCAATCCAGAATCCCTTCGCGGAGACGTCCTGGATTGCTGCGTCGCAAGGGCTCCTCGCAATGACGAAGGAGAGAGCATCGGACAAATAGAAAGAGGCGGGGCTTTCGCCCCGCCTCTTTCATTCCAGCATTCCAGTTCTTCTTACGCCTGGCTTGCGATCGCCTTGCCGAGCGCGGCTTGCGCGGCGGCGAGGCGGGCGATCGGCACGCGGTAGGGCGAGCAGGAGACGTAATCGAGGCCGATGTTGTGGCAGAAGGCGACCGAGGCGGGATCGCCGCCGTGCTCGCCGCAGATGCCGACCTTGAGCTTCGGGCGGGTCTTGCGGCCGCGCGCGACGCCGATCTTGACGAGCTCGCCGACGCCCTCCTGGTCGAGCGCCACGAAGGGATCGACCGAGAGGATGCCCTTCGCCACGTAGGGACCGAGGAAGCTCGCCGCGTCGTCGCGGCTGATGCCGTAGGTCGTCTGCGTAAGGTCGTTGGTGCCGAACGAGAAGAACTCGGCCGACTGCGCGATCTCGCCCGCGAGCAGGCAGGCGCGCGGCAGCTCGATCATGGTGCCGACCTGATAGGCCAGCTTGGTGTTGGTTTCGCGCATCACCGCCTGCGCGGTGGCATCGATGCGCGCCTTGACGAGGTCGAGCTCCATCTTGGTGGCAATCAACGGCACCATCACCTCGAGGCCGACGGCCTTGCCGGTGCGCTTCTCGGCCTCGACCGCCGCTTCGAAGATCGCACGCGCCTGCATCTCGGCGATCTCGGGATACGCGATCGCGATACGGCACCCACGGAAGCCGAGCATCGGATTGAACTCCGAGAGCTCGCGGGCGCGGTCGGCCAGGCGCCGCGGGTCGGTGTTCATGGCGCGCGCCACTTCCTCGACCTCGGCATGGGTGTGCGGCAGGAACTCATGCAGCGGCGGATCGAGCAGGCGGATCGTGACGGGCAGGCCCTTCATGATCTCGAACAGCTCGACGAAGTCGGCACGCTGCATCGGCAGCAGCTTTGCGAGCGCGGCGCGGCGCGACTGCTCGTCCTCGGAGAGGATCATCTCGCGCACCGTGCGGATTCGGGTCTCCTCGAAGAACATGTGCTCGGTGCGGCACAGGCCGATGCCTTCGGCGCCGAACTTGATCGCGGTGCGCGCGTCATCAGGCGTGTCACCGTTGACGCGGACGCCAATCTTGCGGACCTGGTCGGCCCAGGCCATCAGCGTGCCGAACTCGCCGGACAGCTCCGGCTCGATCATCGGCATGCGGCCGGCCAGCACCTGGCCGAGCGAGCCGTCGATGGTGATGACGTCGCCGGTCTTGAAGGTGCGCGAACCGATGCTCATGGTGCCGCGGCCGTAGTCGACGCGGATGGTGCCGCAGCCGGAGACGCAGGGCTTGCCCATGCCGCGCGCGACCACCGCCGCGTGCGAGGTCATGCCGCCGCGCGTGGTCAGGATGCCTTCGGCGGCGTGCATGCCGTGGATGTCTTCCGGGCTGGTCTCGATGCGGACCAGGATGACCTTGCGCCCGTCGGCCTGAAGCTTGGCCGCTTCGTCCGAGGAGAACACGATCTCGCCGGAGGCCGCGCCCGGGGACGCCGGCAGGCCGGTCGCGATCACGTCGCGCTTGGCGTTGGGATCGATGGTCGGATGCAGGAGCTGATCGAGCGAGGCCGGATCAATGCGGGTGACCGCTTCCTTCTTGCTGATGAGCCCTTCATTGGCGAGTTCGACCGCGATGCGCAGCGCCGCTTTCGCGGTGCGCTTGCCGCCGCGGGTCTGGAGCATCCACAGCTTGCCCTGCTCGACCGTGAACTCCATGTCCTGCATGTCGCGGTAGTGCTTCTCGAGCAGCGTGTAGATCCGCGTCAGCTCCTTGAAGGCCTCCGGCATCGCCGCTTCCATCGACGCCTTGTCGGAGCCCGACTCTCTCCGCGCTTCCTCGGTGATGTCCTGCGGCGTGCGGATGCCCGCCACCACGTCCTCGCCCTGCGCGTTGATCAGGAACTCGCCGTAGAGCTTGCTCTCGCCGGTCGAGGGATTGCGGGTGAAGGCAACGCCGGTCGCCGAGGTCTCGCCCATGTTGCCGAACACCATGGCCTGCACGTTGACCGCGGTGCCCCAGGATTCCGGAATGTCGTGCAGCTTGCGGTAGGTCACCGCGCGCGCGTTCATCCAGGATGAGAACACCGCACCGATCGCGCCCCAGAGCTGGTCGTGCGGGTCCTGCGGGAACTCCTTGCCGGTCTCGCGCGCGACCGCGTCCTTGTACTTGCCGACCAGGTCGACCCAATCCTCGGCGGTGAGGTCGGTGTCCAGCGTATAGCCCTGGCTGTCCTTGAAGGTGTCGAGGATTTCCTCGAAATGGTGATGCTCGAAGCCGAGCACCACGTCCGAATACATGGTGATGAAGCGGCGATAGCTGTCATAGGCGAAGCGGCGATCGCCCGACAATTCCGACAGCGCTTCCACGGTCTGGTCGTTGAGGCCGAGGTTGAGCACGGTGTCCATCATGCCCGGCATCGAGGCACGCGCGCCGGAGCGCACCGAGACGAGCAGCGGGTTCCTGGTGTCGCCGAACACCTTGCCGGTCAACTTGCCGACATGGTCGAGCGCTTTCTCAACCTGGGCCTGCAATTCCTTCGGATAGGATTTGTCGTGCGCGTAGAAGTAGGTGCAGACCGAGGTCGGAATGGTGAAGCCGGGAGGCACGGGAAGGCCGAGATTGGCCATCTCGGCGAGGTTCGCGCCCTTGCCGCCGAGCAGGTCGCGCATCTCCGTCCGGCCCTCGGCCTTGCCGTCACCGAACGTGTAGACCCATTTGCCGGCCTTGACCGATGCCGGCGCCGCCTTCGCGGGCCCAGCCTTTTTCGGTGCGGGCTTGGCTGCGACCTTCGGCAGAACCGCCTTGGTCATGGCCTTTGCCGCCGGCTTTGCAGCGGATTTGGCGACGGGCTTCGGCGCGCTCTTGGCCAGCGCCTTGCGGGCCGGCGGTGCGGCCTTAGCGGCGGCCGAGGACTTTGATTTCGCTGGGATTTTCGCCGGGATTTTCTTGGGCTTCGAGGCGGCTTTGGCCATAGCTTGCACACAACCTGCGAGAGGAATGGGAAATCGCGGGCCTTACACCACTTTGGGCGGGCCCGCGCAAGTCGGACGGTTCCGAAAAGTGAACACCTAGAAGCGGAGCCACTTCAGGAGCCCGAGCCCGATCGCGCCGTTCACGATGAGGAAGATCGCGACGATCAAGTTGAGGAGCCGCGGCATGATCAGGATGAGCACGCCCGCAATCAACGACAGGATCGGCGAAATGTGGGCGACGGTGATGTGCATGAACTATCTTTCTGTGGAGGATGAGGCGAATCGCGGGCGGATCATAGCCCTCCCGGTTCCGCGAGTAGAGACGCACAACGGGCAGTGCGAGTTCCGGCGCACACGAAAACTGCCTGAAATTGCCGCGAATGCGGCGGGCCTTTTCCCGGAACATTGCGAAGGGTGCATGCATTGGCCAATCGGCTGCGCCACTGGCGCGTCCGAAATAAAATCACGTCGAAGGAGTTGTCCATGCGGAACAGGATTCTTGCTCTTGCAGCGCTCGCGGCCGCGGTCGGCTCGCCCCTTGCGGCGCAGGCGCAAAGCGGTGTCACCGTCGGACGCGCGCCGGCCGCGACCGACAGCATCCCGACCATTACGACCGATCAGCGGCCGGCCTTCCGCGACTATGTCGTCGAACAACGTGTGCCGCCCTTCCGGATTCCGGATCGTGTGGTGGTCGGTGCCACCTTACCCGAAAGCGGCGTCACTTATTATGACGTGCCGCAACGCTTCGGCGCGACCACCTACCGCTACACCGTCGTGAACGGCGAGACCGTGCTGGTCGAGCCGCGCTCGCGCCGCATCGTCGAGGTGCTGGACTGACATCGAATCATCGACATCGACTAGATGTCCGGCGCGTCACTTCAATCAGGCTGGCGCGAGCAGTATAAATCGGACATCAGGCCCCGCCCGGTCTTCCCCCCGCCGGGCGGGGCACTTCTTTTTGCTCCTGTCATTCCGGGCTCGCGCCAAGTGGCGCGCCCCGGAATGACAGCAGTGTTTGCCGCGCTATCGCGTTTCAATCCTGGATCTTCGAGAAATCCGCCACCGCGCGCGTGGCGCTGCGGATCTCGTTCAGCAGCTTCAGGCGATTCTCGCGCACCTTGGCATCGTCGTCGTTGACGCGAACTTTTTCGAAGAACGCATCGACCGGCGGACGCAGCTTCGCCATCGCGCTCATCGCGGCGGCGAAGTCCTCCTTGGCGACGGCAGCGCTTGCTTCCGCCTGCACCTCGCCGATCGCCTTGGCCAGCGCCCTCTCCTCATCGAGGCTGTAAAGCGCAGCATCCGGAGCGCCGTCGAAGCTGCGCTTGTCCTTCTTCTCCTCGATCGAGAGGATGTTGCTGGCGCGCTTGATGCCGGCGAGCAGGTTCTTCCCATCGTCGCTCTCGAGGAATTTTCCGAGTGCCTCGACGCGGCGGACGATCATCAGGAGATCGTCCTGGCCGCCGAGCGCGAATACGGCGTCGACGAGATCGTGACGCGCGCCTTGCTCGCGGAGCTGGACCTTGAGGCGGTCGGCGAAGAAGGCCAGGAGGTCGCTCGGAAGCCTCGAGATATCGGCCGGCTTCACCGACAGGCCGGCAAGCGCGGACGCAGCCAACTTCATGAGCGACAGACGCAACGTATTTTCGGCGATCAGCCTGATCACACCCAACGCCGCACGACGCAGCGCATACGGATCCTTGCTGCCCGTGGGCTTCTCGTCGATGGCCCAGAAGCCCACCAGCGTATCGATCTTGTCGGCGAGCGCCACCGCGACACTCACCGGATCGGTCGGCACGCGATCTGTCGGCCCTTGTGGTTTGTAGTGCTCTTCGCAGGCGGCGGCGACGGAGGCGTCCTCGCCCTGGGCCAGGGCGTAGTACTTGCCCATCAGGCCCTGCACTTCCGGGAATTCGCCGACGACTTCCGTCAGCAAATCAGCCTTCGCCAAATGCGCGGCGCGCTTGGTCTTGGCGACATCGGCGCCGACCAGCGGCGCGATCTCCGCGGCCAAGCGCTCGATGCGCTTGATGCGCGCCGCCTGCGTGCCGAGCTTCTCGTGGAATACGATCTGATCGAACTTCGGCAAACGGTCCTCGAGCTTCGTCTTCAGGTCCGTCTCATAGAAGAATTTCGCATCCGACAGACGCGGACGGATCACGCGTTCGTTGCCTGATACGATGACCTTGCCGCCGTCGGTCGCCTCGATATTGGCGGTGAGGACGAACTTGTTGGTCAGCTTGCCCGTCTTGGGATCCTTAACGACGAAACACTTCTGGTTGTTGCGGATGGTGGCGCGGATCACCTCGTCCGGAATCGCGAGATATTCCGGCTCGAACGACCCCATCATGACGACGGGCCATTCGACGAGGCCCGACACCTCGTCCAGCAGCACCTGATCCTCGACCAGTTCGAAACCTTGCGCGAAGGTCAGCTCCTTGGCGTCGGCAAAGATGATGTCCTTGCGCGCCTGCGGATCGAGAATGACTTTCGCAGCCTTCAGCTTCGCTTCATAGTCCTCGAAGCGGCGCACGTTGATCGCATCCGGCGCCATGAAGCGATGGCCGTACGTGGTCTGGCCGGTCTCGATGCCATCGACCTCGAACTTCACGACATCGGGCTCTTCGGTCTCCGGCCCGAAGGTCGCGGTGATCGCGTGGAGCGGACGCACCCAGCTCAGCGAGCGGGGTTTGCCGGAACGCGCGCCCCAGCGCATCGATTTCGGCCACGGGAAGGTGCGGATGATCACGGGGAGGATTTCCGCGAGCACCTCGATCGCATCGCGGCCGGGCTTCTCGATCAAGCCGATGTAGAAATCACCCTTGGGGTCGCGCTGGATTTTGGCTTCATCGAGCGACTTCAGACCGGTCGCCTTCAGAAAGCCCTGCACGGCCGCGTCGGGCGCGCCGATTTTCGGGCCCCGGCGCTCGGTCTTGAGATCAGGCTGGCGCGCGGGGATGCCGTGCACCGTGAGCGCAAGCCGGCGCGGCGTCGCGAACGCTTTCGCGCCCTCGTAGACGAGGCCTTCGGCGACGAGCTTGTCGGTGACCATGCGGCGCAGATCGTCGGCCGCCTTGGCCTGCATGCGCGCGGGGATTTCTTCCGAGAACAGTTCAAGCAAAAGATCGGGCATCAGGCCGCTCCGCCCGCTTCAGTATGGATCCAGGCCTCTCCGCAGGCCTTTGCCAACTCGCGCACGCGAAGAATGTAGCTCTGCCGCTCCGTCACCGAGATCACGCCGCGCGCGTCCAGGAGATTGAAGACATGGCTCGCCTTGATGCACTGGTCATAGGCCGGCAGCGCCATCAGATGCGCTTCGCGCTTGTCGTCCTTCCAGCCTGCGTCGAGATATTTCCTGCAGGCAGCTTCGGCCATCTTGAACTGCTCGAACAGCATCGCGGTATCAGCGACTTCGAAGTTGTGCTTCGAGTATTCCCGCTCGGCCTGCAGGAAAACGTCACCGTAGGTGACCTTCTGATCGCCGTCGCGGCCGTTGAAATTGAGATCGTAGACGCGGTCGACGCCCTGCACATACATCGCGAGCCGCTCCAGCCCGTAGGTGAGCTCGCCCGCGACCGGCGCGCATTCGAAGCCGGCCACCTGCTGGAAGTAAGTGAACTGGCTGACTTCCATACCGTCACACCAGCACTCCCACCCGAGGCCCCAGGCGCCCAGCGTCGGGCTCTCCCAATCGTCCTCGACGAAGCGGATGTCATGCACGGCGGAATCGATGCCGATCGCGGCGAGCGACTTCAGGTACAGCTCCTGAAGGTTCGGCGGCGACGGCTTCATGATCACCTGAAACTGGTAGTAGTGCTGCATCCGGTTCGGGTTCTCGCCGTAGCGGCCGTCCTTGGGCCGGCGCGAGGGCTGCACATAGGCGGCGTTCCAGGGTTTTGGCCCGAGCGCACGCAGGGTCGTCGCCGGATGGAAGGTGCCCGCGCCCATCTCCATGTCGTAGGGCTGCAGGATCACGCAGCCCTGCTCGGCCCAGAACCGCTGGAGCGCGAGAATAAAACCCTGGAACGAGCGTTCCGGGCGCATATGGGCGGGCAATGAGGCGTCCATCGTCAGATCAGGCTCTCGCGGGGGGTTTTGAATCGCGCGGGACCGTATCGACGGCGGGGGTGGGAATCAAGGCAAACGGGGCGAATTGGCCGTCATTCCGGGGCGCCCGCAGGGCGAACCCCGGAATCCATCGGGCCGCTCGCTTCGTGGTTCGATGGATTGCGGGTTCTCGCTTCGCGAGCCCCGGAATGACGCTTGAGCGGAGCGCCCCCTAACCGGGCCGATACGCTCCGGTGACGGGATCACGTTTCAGCTTCTGGATATCCCCTACATGGGCGGCTTCGGCGACGCGCGACAGGCGCATCTCCTCCAGCTCCTGGTTGATCCGGACAGCGGTCTTGTAGGCCCAGCGGACCACGGCAAGCCCACCCAGGACGCCCGCAAAAGCGACGAACGGCGGCATCGGTCGATCCTTGTTGAGTGCTCAGCCCCCAGGTGCATTGTTGCGCAGATGGTCCTGCGCCGCAATCGGCAGGCTGAGGGACCAAATGGCGCGGGAGCGTAGCGCCTAGAACCCGAATTTCGCCCAGATCGCCCGCGTCTCGACCGCCGAGATCAGCTCGTCCGGCAAGCCGCCCACCGCTTCCAGGGCCGAAAGCTGGCCCGCGCCGGGCGATTTCCGGCCCAGAAGACCGGAGAGCAGCCCGGTCGGCTGGGCAATCACGGGGGTGAGAACCTTCTCGCCGTATCGGGCACGAAGAGTTGAGCGGAGATCGCCGATGCTGTCGGCCAGCCCGAGCGCGACTGAACTCTCGCCGGCCCAGTATTCTCCCGTGAACAGCGTATCGTCGTCGCCCTTCAGCCGCGCGCCGCGGCTGTCCCTCACCAGCGAAATGAAGATCTGGTGGATCTCGCGCTGGATCGCCTTCAGCTTGGCGACGTCATCGGGGTTCTCGGGGAGAAACGGATCGAGCATCGCCTTGTGCGCGCCGGCGGTGTACAGGCGCCGCTCGATGCCGAGCCGCTTGATCGCCTCCTGGAAACCGAAGCTGCCGCCGACCACGCCGATCGAGCCGAGGATCGAGGAAGGATCGCAGATGATCTCGTCGCCCGCGCAAGCGATCATGTAGCCACCGGAAGCCGCGACGTCCTCGACGAACACCAGCACCGGCAGCTTCTTCTCCGCCGCGAGCTGCTTGATGCGCAGGTAGATCTGACGCGACTGCACCGGCGAGCCGCCGGGCGAGTTGATCACCAGCGCCACCGCCTTGGCGTTCCGATACGAAAACGCCCGCTCCAGCACGCGCGCGACGCCCGCCAGCGTCATGCCCGGACGCAGCGGCGTCACCGCGCCGATCACGCCTGAGAGTCGCACCACCGGCACCACCGCAGTGCCCGGTCGGAACCGCACGGGAAGGTATTGCATGAGCTTGTCGGCCAGGCCGGAACTCTCATGATCGTTCAATTGTTCGGCCATGCCGTTACCTCTGATTAACCATTTCTTATCACGCGACTGTCATTGGAAGTGCCTGGAACGTGTTTTGCAGATTTCCGGTTGGGAGGCTGCAATGAGGCAGTGGAGAACACCATGAAAATCTATCTGCTGATGTTGCTGATCGGTGCGCTGTTCATGGCGATCCGCCTGACGTCTCCGCACGAGCAACAGTCGGAATCGCTTCCGCAGTAAGCTTTCACGGATCCACCAGCGGCAAGGCCGCTCTCCCCTCCAGAATTTCCGTCGTCTCGTTCTTAGGCACGCGTGACTCGTCGTTGAGCACAAGCCCCGGCAGCAACCGCGTCGGGGCCCGGCCGCCTTTGACTGCCCGCACCAGCACGCGGATCGCGGGCCGTCCCGCCTCGCCGTGAACCGGCAGGATCGAGAGTCCGCCGAAGCCGCGCGACAGCGCCGCCAGCACCTCCGTGATGCCGTCTGCACGCCAGATCAATGTCAGCACACCATTCGATCGGAGAATCCGCCGTGCGGCATGCACCCACGCATGCAGGGTTTCCTCCGTCGCCATATGCGCGGTGTGACGCGCCTGATCCGGCGAGCCGCGGTGTCGAGCCGGATCGTTGAAGGGCGGATTCATCAACACCACGTCGACGCTGTCGGGCGACAACCCGTTCGCCGCAAAGGCCTCGGCGCCAGCAGTGACGTCGAGCACGATCGTCTCGGCGGCAATCGCATTCGCCGCTGCGTTGTCGCGCGCGAGCCCGGCCAGCTCCGGATCGATCTCGACCAGGGTGAGCCTGACACCGGGAATGCGCCGCGCCAGCGCCAGTCCGGCCGTGCCGATACCGGCGCCGAAATCAACCACGCGGTCCTCTGCCCGGGCGTCGGTCGCCGCCGCAAGCAGGATGGCATCATGCCCGGCGCGATGACCGGACCGCTTCTGCCTCAGCCGCAGGCGCCCTCCGAGAAAGGCGTCCTCGGTCATATTTGCGGCCTCACTCATCGCCGCGCAGTTCGTGACCAAGGCCGGCGTCGGTGAGGAGCGCCCGCGCCTCCTGGGCATCATCCTCATGAACCAGGATCCGCCGCGGCAAAATGCCGAGCGAGCCCTCGATGATGCTCATGTTCTGGTCCAGCACCAGATGATGGATGTTGGCGCCGTCGAGCAGCGCGCCGATCGCCGACACCAGCACCATATCGTTGGTCCGAACCAGTTCACGCAAACGAGAGATCTCCTGCCCGAAGTAGCTAAAAGCGGCAAATGTCAATGGTTCCGCGGCACTTGCCGCATCCGCCGCCAGTTTCTATTGTCTTTCCATCAGAATAGCCCTTCCGGGGCAAATATTGGAGACCGGCGTGGCCGTCATCGTACCTTTCGAAACTCCCGGCGCGTCGATCGAAGAGCTGGTTGCCCTTGTCGCCCCTGATATGGAGCGCGTCAACGCCACGATCCTGTCGCGGACCGGTTCGGACGTGACCATGATCCCGGAAGTGGCCAACCATCTGATCTCCTCCGGAGGCAAGCGCCTGCGGCCGATGCTGACGCTCGCCATGGCCAGCCTCGCCGGCTACACCGGCGACGGCCATATCAAGCTCGCCGCCTCGGTCGAGTTCATGCACACGGCCACCCTGCTCCATGACGACGTCGTCGACGAGAGCGAGATGCGCCGCGGCAAGCTGTCGGCGCGCATGCTCTGGGGCAACGAGGCGAGCGTGCTGGTCGGGGACTTCCTGCTCGGCCAGGCCTTTCGCATGATGGTCGAGGTCGGCTCGCTCCGTGCGCTCGACATCCTCTCCGCGGCCGCCGCCACCATCGCCGAAGGCGAGGTGATGCAGCTTGCCGCCGCCAAGAACACAGCGACCACCGAGGACGAATATCTCGCCGTGATCCGCGGCAAGACCGCCGAACTGTTCGCCGCCGCCTGCGAGGTCGGGCCCGTCATCGCCAATCGCCCGAAGGCCGAGCAGACCGCCTGCCGCTCGGTCGGCATGAATCTCGGCATCGCCTTCCAGCTCGTCGACGACGTGCTCGACTATGGCGGCAAGAGCGCCAAGCTCGGCAAGAACACCGGCGACGATTTCCGCGAGGGCAAGATCACCCTGCCCGTCGTGCTCGCCTTCCGCCGCGGCAACGACACCGAGCGAGCGTTCTGGATCCGCGCGCTGGAGCGTGGCGAGATCGGCGATTCCGACCTCGACCACGCCATTGGCCTGATGAACAAGCACCGCGCGCTCGAGGACACGCTGAGCCGCGCCCAGCACTACGGCGCCATGGCAGTCGACGCGCTGGCGCTGTTCCCCTCCTCGCCGATGAAGGGCGCGCTGGAGCAGGTCGTGGCGTTCTGCCTGGCGCGGTCGCATTAGGCGAAATATGAGCGAAACGAACTTCTGGCTGTTCCTGGCCGCAGCCCTGCTGATTGCCGCTATTCCCGGCCCGGGCATCTTCTACGTCGCGGCGCGGACCCTGTCCGAAGGACGTGCCAGCGGTTTCGCCTCGACCGCCGGCACAGCGCTGGGCGGGCTGGTTCATGTGCTGGCGGGCAGCCTCGGCATCTCCGCGATCATCCTTGCCAGCGCCGAGCTGTTTGCCGCGGTGAAGTTCGTCGGCGCGCTCTATCTGGTCTGGCTTGGCATCAAGACGTTTCGCGGCGCCAGCCGCACGCTGTCCTTCGACAACGAACCTGTCGGCGACAAGCGCGCGTTTCGCGACGGCGTGCTCGTCGAGGCGCTGAACCCGAAGACGGCCGCGTTCTTCCTCGCCTTCATTCCGCAGTTCCTCGATCCCACGGGATCGAACATCACGCTGCAATTCATCATGTTGGGTGCGATCTCGGTGGCGTTGAACACGCTCGCCGATATCGCCGTGGTGCTGATGGCCTCCGCGACGCGCACTCAGCTGGTTGGACGTCCGCATCTGATGCGGCGGCTCACGCAGGGCTCCGGCGTCTTCATCGCAGGACTCGGCCTCTCGCTGGCATTGGCGCGGCGGCCGGCGAATGGATAGCGCCCCGCAGGACCGCTTCTATGAATCGCACGGCCTGCGGCTGCATTACGCCGATTGGGGCAATGAGAGCGCGCCGCCTCTCATTCTGGTCCATGGCGGCCGCGATCACTGCCGGAGCTGGGACGTCATTGCCCGGTCGTTGCAGCCGCATTTCCGCGTGCTCGCGCCAGATCTGCGCGGCCACGGCGATTCCGAATGGACCAGGGGCGGCAGCTACGCGCTGACCGAATATGTCTACGATCTCGCCCAGCTCATCCGCGTTGTCGCAGCGCCTCAGGTGACTCTCGTCGGGCACTCGATGGGCGGCATGGTGAGCCTGATCTTTTCAGGATCATTCCCAGAAAAGGTCTCGAAGCTGGTCGTGCTCGACGGCGTGACCATGTTGCCGGATACGCCGAAGGCCCCGACGCACGAGCGCATCAGCAAATGGGTCGGCCAGCTCGACAAGCTGCATGACCGTACACCCCGCCGCTACGCGACCCTCGAGAACGCGGCGGCGCAGATGGTCCTTCACAACAAGCGTCTGTCCCGCAACCTCGCGCTGCATCTCGCCACGCACGGCGCGAGGCAGAATGAGGATGGCACCTATAGCTGGAAGTTCGATCCCTATCAGCGCGCCTCGGCGCCGCACCGGCTCTGGCCCGACGATCACGTCGCGCTGTGGGCGCGCATCGCCTGCCCGACGCTGTTGCTCAATGCCGGTGAAAGTTTTCTCGCCGGGGCCAGGGCCGCGGGCCTGGAGCGTTATTTCCCGCAAGCGCGCGTCGAGACCATCGCCGGCGCCGGGCACTGGCTGCAGCACGACAAGCCGCAGGAGGTGTTGGGCGAGATCCGGAAGTTTTTGGGACTGGCTGAGGACGACGGCTAGCTCAACTACCGTAGGGTAGGCAAAGGCACGACAGCGCCGTGCCCACGTTCTTGGAAGTGGTGGGCACGCTTCCGCCTTCGCTCTTCGAGCTGCGGCGGGACAAGTCGCTTTGCCCACCCTACGGCAGCGTCTTTGACGAAGCGCTGGATTAGCTCAAGGTCCCCGCGTGCACCCACCAGCCGGAGTGATCGCGCCGGATCTTTTCGGCGGCGGCGTGCGCATCGGCGGCCGAGCCATAGATCGCAAAGCACGTCGCGCCCGAGCCGGACATGCGGGCGAGCTTGACGCCGGCGGAAGAGCGCAGGGCTTCCAGCACGTCGCCGATGACAGGTTGGATACGCAGCGCAGGTGCTTCGAGATCGTTGGCCACGGTTTCGAGCACGTCGACCCAATCGGTGATGGTGGCCCCCTCGTCCGGCCAGGCCGGAGCGCGGATGACGTCGGTCACGCCGACCAGCAGTTCGCCGTTGCGCAGGCCCAGCGCCTGGAACACGTCCTTGGTGGCGACGGGCACGCGCGGATTGACCATCACGCAAGGCATGCTCGGCAGCGCGAGCGGCAGCAGCTGCTCGCCGACGCCGGTCATGTCGCAGGCGCGCGAGACGAGGCACACCGGCACATCGGCGCCGGTCGCGAGCGCGACCTTTTGCAGTCGGGGATCATCGAGCGACAGATCGTTGAGACGGGCAAGCAGCCGCAGCGCCGCCGCGGCGTCGGCCGAGCCGCCGCCAATGCCGGCAGCAACCGGCAGTACCTTGTCGAGTGCGAAGGCGCCCAGCTTCAGGCCGGGCACCGCCTCGGCCAGAAGCTTGGCAGCCTTGAGCACGAGATTGTCGGCGGTATCGCCGCAGGCCGCGGCCAGCGGCCCTGTGGTGGCGAGCTTCAGCTCGCCGCCTGGCTCCAGCGTGAGCCGGTCGGCGCAGTCGGCGAACGCGACCACGCTTTCGAGATCATGATAGCCATCGGCACGACGGCCGACGACGCGAAGGCTGAGATTGACCTTCGCCCGTCCTTCTTCAATCAACGCCGGCATCGGCGAACGCCCCCAACTTCACTTGTTTGTCGCGCATGATCTAGTCGGAAAACCGCCACACACTTTTCCGGATCATGCGACGGCCTAGCCGCCCCTGCCGTCGTCCTTCTTCTTTTCCGCCTGCGCAGCCGAAGAGTTCGAATTGTCGTCGGTCAGCCCGTTCGCAATCTTGGCCTCGATCTTCGGCAGCTCTTCCGGCTCCGGCTTGAGATCCCGGGCGTGCGACCACTGGAATTTGGCCTCCAGCGTGCGGCCGACGCGCCAATAGGCGTCGCCAAGGTGATCGTTGATGGTGGGATCCTCGGGTTTGAGGTCGATCGCTCGCTCGAGATTCTTCACCGCTTCCTCGTAATTGCCGATGCGGTAATAGGCCCAGCCGAGGGAATCGACGATGTAGCCGTCGTCGGGACGCTGCTCGACGGCGCGCTTGATCATCTTCATGCCTTCGCTGAGGTTCACGCCCTGGTCGATCCAGGAATAGCCGAGATAGTTGAGGACGTGGGGCTGGTCGGGCTGCAGCTCGAGCGCCTTCTTCATGTCGGCCTCGGCCTTGGCCCACTGCTTGGAGCGCTCCTCGCAGATGCCGCGATAATAATACCAGACGCTGTTGGCCTTGTCGTTGCCGGCCGGCAGCACGTCGATGCCTTGCGAATAGGTCGCGCCGCAGTCGCCGAACTTCTTGCGGCCGCGCTGGATGTTGCCGAGCGCCATGATGGCTTCGAGGTCCTTGGCATCCTCCGTGGTGACGCCCTTGAGGATCTTGATCGCCTCGTCGGTGCGGTCGGCGGAATCCAGATCAATGGCGAGCTGGATCTGCGCGTTGCGCTTGAGCGGCGAGCTCGACGGCACACGCTCGTACACCTTGATCGCCATCTGCGGCCGCTTCACCGATTCGTAGAGATCGGCGAGCGAAAGCAGCGCCAGCGGATGCGTCGGCTGGAGGTAGAGCGACAGCTGGAGATAGACCAGCGCCAGATCCTCGCCGCCGCGGCGGGTCAGCGTGGCGCCGATACCGTAGAGCGCTTCGGCGGCGCCCGCCTGGGCGGAATCGACCAGCGGCGGCATTTTCTTGCCGGCTTTGGTCTCGCGCAGGCCTTCCTGAATTAGCGGATGGCGGGCGAGCTTCTTGTCGAAGGCCTGATAGACGGTGGTCGCTGCAGCGGATTCCTTGTTGCGCGACAGCCAGCGCGCATAGGCCTCGGTCACGCGCAGCATGGAATCATCGAGCTTGTAGGCGCGCTCGAAGCGGGTGCCGGCGTCCTTCTCCTTGCCGGAGAGCTCGAGGATCATGCCGGCATGAAGGTCCTTGAACAGCGGATACCATTCGGGACCCGCCAGCTTGTCGATGGTGGCGACACCGCCCTTGGCGTCGCCCGCACCGTAGGCAGCCCAACCCGACAGCAGCGTGGCGACGAGATCGGTAATCGGACCGCGGATCGACTGGTTGATGTTGGTCTGCGCGGCCGCGTATTTCTTCACCTTGAGGTCATGCACGCCGACGACGAGACGCGCGACGCGGTTGGTCTTGTCGATGGCGAGGACGCGCTCGGCGAGCTTGACCGCCTCCTCGATGTCGCCGTCGGCGACCGACGAGATGAAGGCGCGGTCGAGCAGCTCGTTGTTCTTCGGATCGGTGCGCAGCGCCGAGCGGTAGAACGCGGCGGCGGAGGCGGCATCGCGCTCGACGCTGGCGTGGCGGGCAGCGAGATAGCTGCCGGCACCCGTGAGCGACTTCAGATCGTTTCGGGTCGGAAACTGCGCCGCCGTGTTCTCCGGGTGATCCGGCGTCTGCGCCGAGACGCTGCCCGGGACGGTCGCGATCGCTGTGCCCATGAGGGCGATGGCGGCAACGGTCCAGCGGTTGAAACGATTTGAAAACATCAGGGCTCGCCTTGAGTTGGTAGTGCCTGGGTTTGCAGCAGAAGGCCGTTTCGCATGCGAACGCGGCCGGTGGCATCGGGACCCGGAACCGTCGGGCCAACAATGCCGCTTTTGGCGCTTCGCCGCAAGGATTCGGGCCGGACGATCCCCTCCGCACGGCCCAAATCGGCCAGGTCACCGGTCCGGAGCAGCCCCAAGACGCCGCTACTATGGCCTTATCGTGGCCGCGACCGGTGGTCGCGGCCCCCTCCTCACGCGAACGTGCGCCCGATCACCTTTGGCGTCAGGCCTACATCGCCTCGTAGTTCGGGCCGCCGCCGCCCTCCGGAGGGACCCAGGTGATGTTACCGTTGGGATCCTTCACGTCGCAGGTTTTGCAGTGGACGCAGTTCTGCGCGTTGATTTGGAAACGCGGGCTCGATCCCTCCTCGACCCACTCATAGACGCCGGCCGGGCAATAGCGATTCGAAGGACCGGCGAACACGTCGTGCTCGGAAGTCTTCTGCAGGTTCATGTCCGTGACCTTGAGATGGACCGGCTGGTCCTCCTCGTGATTGGTGTTGGACAGGAACACCGAGGACAGCTTGTCGAACGAGATCTTGCCGTCCGGCTTCGGGTAGTTTTTCGGGGCATGCTGCCTGGCCGGATCGAGCGTGGCGCGATCGGGCTTGGCATGCGACTGGGTCCCGAACGGCGAGGCGCCGAACAGCGTGTTGCACCACATGTCGAGGCCACCGAGCGCGACACCGAGCACGGTGCCGAACTTCGACCACAGCGGCTTGACGTTGCGCACCAGGAACAGGTCCTTGCCAACGGATGACGAGCGCCAGGCGTTCTCGTACTCGACCAATTCGTCATTGGCGCGATCGGCGGCGAGCGCTGCCGCGACGTGCTCGGCTGCGAGCATGCCGGTGCCCATCGCATTGTGCACGCCCTTGATGCGCGGCACGTTGACGAAGCCGGCCGCGCAGCCGATCAGCGCGCCGCCGGGGAAGCTGAGCTTCGGCACCGACTGATAACCGCCTTCGGTGATGGCGCGCGCACCGTAAGCGAGCCGCTTGGCGCCCTCGAAGGTGCCGCGGATCGAGGCATGGGTCTTGAAGCGTTGGAACTCGTCGAACGGCGACAGATAGGGATCGTCGTAGTTCAGATGCACGACGAAGCCGACGGCGACGAGATTGTCGTCGTAGTGATAGAGGAAGGAGCCGCCGCCGGTCTTCATGTCGAGCGGCCAGCCGAAGGAATGCTGGATCAACCCCTTTTGATGCTTCGCCGGATCGATCTGCCAGACTTCCTTGAGGCCGATGCCGAACTTCGCCGGCTCGCTCTTGGCATCCAGCGCGAACTTCGCGATGAGCTGCTTGGTCAGGCTGCCGCGGGCGCCCTCGGCGAACAGCGTGTACTTGCCGAGCAATTCCATGCCGCGGGTGAAGGAGTCCTTCGGCTTGCCGTCGCGGCCGATGCCCATATCGCCGGTGGCGATGCCCCTGACCCTGCCCTCCTCGTCATAGAGCACTTCGGCAGCGGCAAAGCCCGGATAGATCTCGACGCCGAGCGCCTCGGCCTTTCGCGCCAGCCAGCGGCAGACATTGCCGAGCGAGCCGATGTAGCAGTGATGATTGTTCATCAGCGGCGGCATCATGAAGTTCGGCAACTTGATCGCGCCGCCGGCCGTCATCCAATAGAAGCGGTCGTCCTTCACCTGCGTCTTCAGCGGGCAGTCGGAATCCTCGCGCCAGTCCGGGATCAGCTTGTCGAGGCCGGCCGGATCGATCACGGCACCCGAGAGAATATGCGCGCCGACCTCGGAGCCCTTCTCCACGACGACGACGTTGAGATCGGCATTGAGCTGCTTCAGCCGGATCGCGGCGGACAGGCCCGAGGGGCCGGCACCGACGATGACGACGTCGAATTCCATGGATTCGCGCGGAGGAAGTTCTTCGGTGCTCATCTGATCTCAGCCCTTGAGACGGTCCTTGGTCATTTGCGCCCTCTTGTTTCCGATTTTTCCGGGGAGGACAACCACGGAAATGCATTCCGCTGGGATGCAAGGCGCCTTAAACTGAACTAATAGTCAGACTTTCTCATGATACCCGAACCCGCACCCACCGTCCGCGAGCTTCTCGCCTTCTATCTGGAGGCCGGGGTCGATTGCGCGCTCGCGGAGGACCCGATCGACCGCCTGGCGGAATTGGCTGCCCCACCGCCAGCCCCGCGCGTCGCACCGCCGGTCGAGGCGCCGCGGCCGGCCGCGCCGGCGGTCATGAGGGGCGAGACCGCTCCCGCCCCCGACGTCGCGATCGCGTCGGCGCGCGAGGCCGCGCGCACCGCGCCGACGCTGGAGGCGCTGCGCGAGTTGATGCAAAGCTTCGAGGGCTGCGCGCTGAAGCACACGGCGACGCGGCTGGTGTTCGCCGACGGCAATCCGCAGGCGCGCATCATGTTCGTCGGCGAGGCCCCGGGGCGCGACGAGGACATCGAGGGACTGCCCTTCGTCGGGCGCAGCGGCAAGCTGCTCGACCTCATGATCGGCGCGATCGGCCTCAACCGCAGCACCGCCTATATCGCCAACGTGATCCCCTGGCGGCCACCCGGCAACCGCACGCCGACGCCGCAGGAGACGCAAGTGTGCCTGCCCTTCATCCAGCGCCAGATCGAGCTGGTGAATCCCGACGTGCTGGTGACGCTCGGCAACCCGTCGACGCAGACATTGCTGGGAACGCGCGAGGGCATCATGCGCACCCGCGGGCGCTGGTTCGACTACGAGACGGGCCAGCGCACCATCCGCGCGCTGCCGACGTTCCATCCGGCGTATCTGTTGCGCTCGCCGTCGTACAAGAGGCTGGCCTGGCAGGATCTGCGCGCGATCGCGAAGGCGCTGGCGGTGGTGTGAGGGACGGAACGCTCTCTCCCCGTCATTGCGAGCGCAGCGAAGCAATCCAGACTGTCTCCGCGGAAAGATCCTGGATTGCTTCGTCGCAAGGGCTCCTCGCAATGACGACGGAAAGAGCGCGCGTGCTTTCTCACGTTCCCTTCGGCCGCACGATGGCCCAGCCGATCCGCAGCAATTGCTGCCGACCCGTCACCAGCCATTCGAAGGCGCGCGGCACTTCCGGCACGATGCCGGGAAAGCGCTTGAGGATGTCGGGCGGCGGCGTGCCGGCGGTATCGGAGGCGCGCCAGACCACGACGCCGCCGGTCTCGCTGAACTTGGCCTGATTCATCCACGGCGTCCGCGCGGGGTCGGCGTCGATGAACAGATGCGGCCGGCCGGAATGCAGCGTGATCAGGCTCGCAAGCTGGGTCTCACCGGCGACAGCGCGCAGGCGATGGTTGGTGCGGCGGGCAAAGCTCTCGTCGAAGAAATCCGAGATCGCACGCGCCGGCATCGAGGTCGCGATCTCGCTTGTCCCCGTCCAGGGCAGGAGAAGGACGGCGAGCACGACGCCGACCGCGGGCGCCACGACGGCCGCGGCCCACACCATGCGCAGCATCCGCGCGCGGCGCATGGCAATGAGATCGCCGGCGGTGACGACCACGGCAAGCCCGGACATGACCAGGACGACGCCGGCGCCACCGACGACGGTATCGAGCCCGAGCAGGCCGGAGATCAGCGTTGCGCCCAGCATGGGGGCGAGCGCGAAGAAATAGACGAAGTTGCGCGCGAGCGGCGCGACCGGCGGCCGAAAGATGATCGGCGGCTCCTCGCCCTTGGTGGCGAACAGGCCGGTGTTGAGGAAGGTCAGCGCCGGGATCGCGGCAGCTCCGAGCACGAGGCCGCCGAGCAGCCAGGCCGCGTGCAGGGCGCGGGCACTCAGCTCGGTCATTTGCGGCAGAGCCGGCATCGCAAGCGTCTCGGCCCGGATCAGCCAGACCGCATAGGGCAGCGCCAGAACCGCCACGACGATCAGCGCAAACAACGGATCGAGTGCGCGCAGCGTCCGGCGGCCGCCGGCGGTCGAGACCGCGAACACGACGAGCAGCAACAGCAGAAAGATCGCCGCGGGCGTCGTCAGCAACAGGAGGCCGGCTTCGATGGACCAGGCAAACCAGGCATTGCCGCGGCGCTGGCCGATGATCTGCCAGGAATGCAGCAGCAGCAGCGCCCAGAGCGGCCTGGCCAGGATAAGCGGGCCGAAGTCGAGCGCCGACGAGGAGAAGGCAAGCACGGTCATGGTCAAGAGCACGGCGAGCACCGCCTGCTGCGAGCCGACCACGGCGCGGGAGAGATGATAGAGCGCGATGAAGGTCGCGATCTCGCAGAGCTGGGCCAGCACATAGACGCCGAACATGTGGCCGCCGGCCGCGCGATAGGCGATGTCGGCGAGCCAAAGCGGCAAGGGTGGACCAAGGTCAGTGCCGACCTGGTATTCGCGTCCGAAAGCCAGCAGCGTCGCGAGGGCGCCCGGCGGGCTGCGGTAGAACACCAGCGCCACGAACAGCCACATCCCGGCCTGGAGCAGCACGGCGATCCAGACGATCAGCCGCGGCCGGGCGCGAATGAGCTCGATAACCAGGGAGGTAAACCGCATGCAATGCCCGACAGATGCAGCCAACCCGTCCAGCCGGCCCTATTCGCTGACGGCTACTTTGATAAGGGGCGTGACGCGCTGTGGCAACTTCGGTCTGCCCGTCATGCCCGCCCATGACGAATGAGAGGCTGGGTTAGGCACCTAGAGACTTGCCGGTGCGTCGATCTCGACGGCCGCTTCCACCTGCACCGCGATCTCGGTGACCGAGAACAGATCCCGCACCGGCTCGACCGTCCAGGGCATGTGCTTGGCACGCGCCGCCGCTACGGGAGCGAAGAAGGTGCGGTGGTGGATCGAAGGGCCGAGACGGTCGAGTGCGTCGAGATGCTCCGGCACGGCGTAGCCCTTGTGCTGCTCAAAGCCGTAGCCTGGGCAGTCCTGCGCCAGTGCACACATCAGCCGGTCACGGGTAACCTTGGCGACGATGGACGCTGCGGCGATCGACAACACGATGCCGTCGCCGCCGATCACGGCTTCGCAGTCGCATTCCGTGTCGAGCCGGTCGCGGCCATCGACGAAGACATGCCTGGGCGTCTCCGGCAGCGCCACCACCGCACGCTTCAGCGCCCACAGCGAGGCGCGCAGGATGTTGTCGCGGTCGATCCGTGAGGGCGAGGCGACGGCAACCGAAACCTGCGCGGTGGCGCAGATCTTGTCGAACAGCTTTTCGCGTTCCTCCGCCGTCAGGCGCTTGGAATCGTCGATACCACGCGGGATGCGGTTCGGATCGAGAATGACGGCGGCCGCCACCACAGGACCTGCCAGCGGTCCGCGCCCGGCTTCGTCGCAGCCTGCGACCGGCCAGACGCCGCGCTTGATCAGCGCACGCTCGCGGCGGAAGCTCGGCGGAGCAATCGCGATGACGCCTTTCTTGCCCGCGCCCTTGCCCGTCGAAGCCTTTGCCTCGGCGGCTTTGGCCGCCCGGGCAGGCGCTGCCTTCTTCGCGGCATCCTGCGTTGGCGCGCCCTTGGCCGGCTTCTTGGCTGACTTGTCCCGAATCATGGCCGGGATCGTGCGCAAGCGGTCCGGCCAGCGCAACCGGGAACCCCGGACAATTCCCGTTATTCAGATCGCCCTACTCCGCCAGATGCACCCGCCGGTCCTCGCCGACATCGATGCCCGGCGCGACCACGACCTCCCAGGGATGGCCGTCGGGGTCAGTGAAATAGCCGGAATAGCCGCCGTAATCGGTCTCGTGCGCGGCCTTCAGCAAGCTGGCCCCCTTGCCGAGGGCGAAAGCCAGCACCGCATCGACCTCCTCGCGCGTCCGACAGTTCCAGGCGAGCGTCATGCCACGAAAGGTCGACGGCCTCGGCTGGTCCGGCAACGCCGCGTCGGCAGCGAGCTGATCCCAGGGATACAGGGCAATCACCGGACCACCAGTATCGTAGAAGGCGACGGCCTCGCCGGTCGCCTTCAGCCGCCGCGAGAAACCGAGCGCGTCGTAGAAGGCGATGCTGGCGCGGATGTCGCTGACGCCGAGGGTGACGACGGTGAGCCGGGGCACCGGGGGCGGAACTTCCTTACTCATGCTGCGCCTCTTTCATTCCGTTCAGAACAGGCTGAGCTGATCGCCGTTCCGCTTCGGCCGCGCAAAATGATCCGTCGTTAGCTTCGAGCGCCGTTTGTTGAGGCCGAGCCTGTCGCAGGCGATCTCGAAGCGGCGGCCGATGGTCCACGCCATCGGTCCCGTGCCCTTCATCCGCTCACCCCATTTCGCGTCGTAGTCGCGCCCGCCGCGCATGTCGCGGATCAGCGTGAAGACGTGGCGATAACGATCCGGGTAGTTGGCCATCAGCCATTCGCGGAAGAGATCGCGCACCTCCAGCGGCAGCCGCAGCAGCACATAAGAGGCTTCCTTGACGCCGGCATGGGCGGCGGCATCGAGAATGCGCTCGATCTCGGCATCGTTCAGCGCGGGGATCACGGGCGCGACCATCACCGTGGTCGGAATGCCGGCGTCCGAAAGCTGCTTCAGCGCCTCCAGCCGCTTCGGCGGCGTCGCGGCCCTCGGCTCCATGGTGCGCGCCAGTCCTGGATCGAGCGAGGTGACCGAGATCGCGACCTTGGCGAGGTTTCGCTTTGCCATCCGCGCGAGAATGTCGATGTCGCGCACCACCAGCGCCGACTTGGTGACGATGCCGACGGGATGCCCGGCACGCTCCAGCACTTCGAGGATGCCGCGCATGATTTTCCGCTCGCGCTCGATCGGCTGATAGGGATCGGTGTTGGTGCCGATCGCGATCATCCGCGGCTCGTAGCCGGTCGCGGCGAGCTCTTTCTCCAGCAGCGCCGGCGCCTCGGGCTTGACGAACAGTTTTGACTCGAAGTCGAGCCCGGGCGACAGGCCGAGATAGGCATGGGTCGGCCTCGCGAAGCAGTAGACGCAGCCGTGCTCGCAGCCGCGATAGGGATTGATCGAACGGTCGAAGCCGATATCGGGGCTGTCGTTGCGGGTGATCACCTTGCGCGAAGTGTCGATGCCGACGCTGGTCTTGAACGGCGGCAGCTCTTCGAGGCTCTGCCAGCCGTCGTCGAAGGCGACGCGCGCCTCGGCCTCATAGCGGCCGCTGGCGTTGGACTGCGCACCCCGCCCCCGCCTGCGCGCGCGGTCGATGGCGACGCCGAGCTCGGGAAAATCAGAGTCCGCACCCGCCGGCTCGGAGGGCGCCGTGACCGGCGGGTGCTTGAGAGCATGAGAGGATGCTGCTGGACTCATGAGGGCAAGATAGCACGCCAAAGGAACAAATCAAGAACACAAACGAAAAACTGAAAAACAACCCCATGCAAAGTGCCGCCCAATTTTCGGGCGCGATCCTTTGACCTCACGCAACACCCCGGTCATCACGATCTCGTCTGATGCCGGTCAGGGATCAATCACCGCGGAACAATGTTGGTGACGATCGCCGGGTGAAGGTCAGCACGAACATGACAAATCAACGACAATCGGCCTCCTTGAGCAGCGACCTCGATCTCCTCGACCGCTACTGGCGCGCCGCGAACTACCTCTCCGTCGGGCAGATCTACCTGCTCGACAATCCGCTGCTGCGCGAGCCCCTGCGGCCCGAGCACATCAAGCCGCGTTTGCTCGGCCATTGGGGTACAACGCCCGGCCTGAACTTCATCTACGCCCATCTCAACCGCGTCATTCGCGCACTTGATGTGAGCGTGCTCTATGTCTGCGGCCCCGGCCATGGCGGGCCGGGCATGGTCGCCAACACCTATCTGGAAGGCAGCTACAGCGAGATCTATCCCGATATCGCGCGCGATGTGGACGGCATGCGCAAGCTGTTCAGGCAGTTCTCCTTCCCGGGCGGCATTCCGAGCCATGCGGCGCCGGAAACGCCGGGCTCGATCCACGAAGGCGGCGAACTCGGTTACGCGCTGGTGCATGCCTATGGCGCGGCCCTGGACAATCCTGATTTGATCGTCGCCTGCGTGGTCGGGGACGGCGAGGCCGAGACCGGACCGCTCGCTGCGTCCTGGCACTCCAACAAATTCCTGAACCCCGCTCATGACGGCGCGGTGCTGCCGATCCTGCATCTGAACGGCTACAAAATCGCCAATCCGACCGTGCTCGGGCGGATGGGAGATGCGGAGATCCGCGATCTCTTCCGCGGATTCGGCCACGAGCCGCTGTTCGTCGAGGGTCATGATCCCAAACTGATGCACCAGGCCATGGCGGACGCGCTCGACGTCGCGCTCGCCAGCATCCGCTCGATTCAGCAGCACGCACGGGACGGACGCGGAAGCGTGGAGCGGCCGCGCTGGCCGATGATCGTGCTGCGCAGCCCGAAGGGCTGGACCGGTCCGAAGGAGGTCGACGGCAAGAAGGTCGAGGGCTTTTGGCGCGCGCATCAGGTGCCCGTCGCAGGCTGCCGTGAAAACCCGGCGCATCTCAAAGTGCTCGAAGACTGGATGCGCAGCTACGAGCCGGAAAGACTGTTCGACGCGAGCGGTGCCCTCGTCCCCGAGCTTCAGGCGCTGGCGCCCGAAGGCCTTCGCCGCATGGGCGCCAATCCGCATGCCAATGGCGGCCTCCTGAAGAAAGAGCTGAAGCTGCCGGACTTCCGGAACTTCGCAATCGAGGTGCCGCAGCGCGGCGTCGTGGCCGAAGCGACGCGTGAGCTCGGCAAATTCTTGCGCGACGTCATCCGCCTCAACGCGAAGGAACGCAACTTCCGCATCATGGGACCGGACGAGACCGCGTCAAACCGCCTGGACGCGGTGTTCGAGGAAACCGAGCGCGTCTGGATGGAGCCGATCGAACCCTACGACGTGCATCTGGCGCAAGACGGCCGCGTCATGGAGGTGCTAAGCGAGCATCTCTGCCAGGGCTGGCTCGAGGGCTATCTGCTCACCGGCCGGCACGGCTTCTTCTCGTGTTACGAGGCCTTCATCCACATCATTGATTCCATGTTCAACCAGCATGCCAAATGGCTGAAGGTGACGCGGGAGCTGCCGTGGCGGCGCCCGATCGCCTCGCTCAATTACCTCTTGACCTCGCATGTCTGGCGTCAGGACCATAACGGCTTCAGCCATCAGGACCCCGGCTTCGTCGATCTCGTCGCCAACAAGAAGGCCGATATCGTCCGCATTTACTTCCCGCCTGATGCCAACACGCTGCTGTGGATCGCCGACCACTGCCTGCGCACCTACAACCGCATCAACGTGATCGTCGCCGGCAAGCAGCCGGCGCCGCAATGGCTCTCGATGGAGGAAGCTGCCACGCATTGCGATGCCGGTATCGGCATCTGGACCTGGGCGGGGACGGAAGATGCAGGCCGGGAGCCCGATGTGGTCATGGCCTGCGCCGGCGACGTGCCGACGCTGGAGACGCTCGCCGCCGTCGACCTGCTGCGCAAGGCGCTGCCGGACCTGAAGATCCGCGTCGTCAACGTCGTCGACCTCATGACCCTGCAGCCGAAGAATCAGCATCCGCACGGCCTGTCCGACCGCGACTTCGACAGCCTGTTCACATCGGACAAGCCTGTCGTCTTCGCCTATCACGGCTATCCCTATCTGATCCACCGGCTGACCTATAGCCGCACCAACCATGCCGGCATGCATGTGCGCGGTTTTGCCGAGGAAGGCACCACGACGACGCCGTTCGACATGGTCGTGCTCAACGAGCTCGACCGCTACCACCTCGCGATCGAAGCGATCGAACGCGTGCCCGGGCTCGCGGCCAAGGCCGCGCAGGCGAAGCAGCAATTCCGCGACAAGCTGATCGAGCATTCGCGCTATGTGCGCGAGCACGGCGAGGACATGCCCGAGATCCAGGACTGGGTCTGGCCCAACAGCTCTGGTGGTAGCACCCCGACCGAGGCCGGCGACTAGCCATGTCGGACACGGTCCTCGTCCTCAACTCGGGATCGTCGAGCATCAAGTTCGGCCTGTTCGAGATTTCGGCGGACGAACCCAGGCTGCTTTGCAGGGGCCTGCTCGACGAGCACGAGGCAAGACCCCGGCTCGTGGTGAAGAGCCCCGCGGGCGAAGATCTGTTCGAGACACGAAGAGATGCGGCGGATGCCGAGGGCGGCCATTTGTTCGCCGACGTGCTCGCCTTCATCGAGGACCGGTTCGGCCAAGGCAATTTGCGCGCGGCCGGCCACCGCATCGTTCACGGCGGGCCGAATCATTCAGGCCCGGTCGCACTGACAGACAGCGTCATAGCGAAGCTGGAGGCATTGACCCCACTGGCACCGCTGCACCAGCCGCGATGCCTCGCGCCAATTCGCGCGCTTGCGGCGATCCGTCCTGCACTGACGCAGATCGCCTGCTTCGACACTGCCTTCCATCACAGCATGCTCCCGCCCGCGAGCCGCTTCGCGATTCCGAGGCGGTATGAGGCGCGCGGCGTCCGGCGCTACGGCTTTCACGGACTCTCTTTCGAATATGTCGCGGGGCGCCTGGCTGAGATCGCGCCCGAGCTCGCGGCCAGGCGCTGTGTCATCGCGCATCTCGGCAACGGCGCCAGCCTGTGCGCGTTGCACGACGGCCGCAGCATCGACACCACGATGGGACTGACGCCGCTCGACGGCCTCGTGATGGGCACGCGCTGCGGCGCGATCGATCCCGGCGTCCTGCTCTATTTGCAACAGCACGAGAACATGTCGGTCGAGGATGTCCAGCACCTGCTCTATCACGAGTCCGGCCTGCTCGGCGTCTCGGGCCTCTCCGCGGACATGCGCACGCTGCTCGCGAGCAATGAAGCTGCGGCGCGGGAAGCGATCGATCTGTTCGTCTTCCGGGCGGCGCAGCAAGTCGCGATGATGGCCACCACGCTCGGCGGCTTGGAGTGCCTGGTCTTCACCGGCGGCATCGGCGAGCATGCCAAGGAAATTCGCAGCGCGATCTGCGAGCGCATCGGCTGGCTCGGCGTGCACGTCGATGCTGCGGCGAATGACGCGACGCGCGAGCGGATCAGCGCGGGCGAGAGTGCCGTCGAAATCTTCGTCGTTCCGACGAATGAAGAGCTGACGATCGCGCGGCACTGCAAGACGGTGCTCGTGGGGTGAAGTGCCATCGGCGGCCCCAGTCTGAATTGCGAGTTGGAGTCACGGAGACAGACCCCTCACCCGAGTGAGATTGCATTTCCCAGCAGAGCTGCCCTCTCCCGCAGGGGGAGAGGGCACAGTCACGCGCAGCCCTCTCGCTGCCCTAATGCGTGCCCGTCAATATCTGGTAACAGCTAATCACGACCTCGATCACGATCAGCACCACCACCGCAATCTCGAGGCGGAGCGAGCGCCTTGTGTCGATGATGTCGGTGAGCGCGTTGGCGGTCTCCGAGATGGCGGTGAGCTTGCGCTCGAGCGTGTCGAGGCGCTCCTTCAATTCGTACTCGTCCTCGAGACGTGAATAGAGCCGGTCGAGCTCGGGCTTCTCCCAGAGCACGTCGGGTTTTTCGGCCACGGCGACGCGGCCGGCAACGCGCTGCTGGACCAGCAGCGCGTTGCCGATCAGTTGCAGGATGCCCTTGCGGCCGGGCGGCGTGCGGCCGTGCTCGGCAAGCTGCCGCGCAAGCGGCTCGATCACGTCGAAGACCGCGGCGACGCGGCGCTCGTCACGCGCCAGCGAGGTGCTCTTGGCGAGCGCATCAGCGATCAAGAGAAGACGGTCGTCCGAGAATTTGGCGAGGCAGATCGGCCCGCCCGGCTGGATCGCCTCGGCGGCCTCGTCGTTGCAAAGCTGGGCCTGCGCGATCTCCTCCTCGAAGGGGCTGAACTCTCCGATCAGGCGTGACTTCAGGTTGTCGACGAGAACCTTCTCCTCCGAAGGAAGCAGCCCGATCAGCACCACGACGCCGTACCGGAAGATCACGGCAAGTCCGGCATGGACGCGGAAGGCGGCCGGGGTGGACGAGACCAGCGTGCCGATCTCCAGCCCGGAGGCATTGATGCGGTCACCCAGCATCAGAGCCCGGATCCGCAAGGTCGGCGCGCCGTCCGCCTTCGGAGATGTTGCAGGAGCACTAACAGCGAGTTGATCGGCGTTCATAGGACACTCTCGTCAGTCTTACGGATGGCAGGCCGTTCCTGTGTCCGCGGTCGTTTGTCACGCATCATCCCCTTGCGGGATTGCGATCTGCCCGCATGGCGCGCAATATCGGAGCCGAACTCCGGACTAACACTGGGCCGGCGGGCCTGCGCCGAAATATTCGGCAACATTGCCCGCCCGGCAGCGGACATATTTGAATGCGATGGTTCTGGTAGTTTACCATCGAATACCGAGGCCCCCGGCCAAAAGTTGCTCTCGGCGCCGTCGCGTGTTTATGACAACATCATAACGGACTACGCTTCTCCCGAATTACGGACATCGAAGCCTCACTCATGCTGAGCGTCATCATACCGACCGAAGGTGTCGAGCAGACGGCGGTGGCGACTCTGGCCGCGCTGGTGCCCGGCGCCGCCGCGGGCATCATCAAGGAAGTGCTCCTTGTCGACGGCACTCGCAATGGTGTCATCGAGCGTGTCGCCGACGTTGCAGGCTGCCGTTTCGTCGGTTTCGAAGGATCCTCGCAAGGCGCGGCGCTCGCGGCCGGCGCGCTCCAGGCCCGTTCGCCCTGGCTCATGTTCCTCCCCGCAGGCGCGGTGCTGGACACGGGCTGGATCGAGGAGACGACCCAGTTCATCCAAAGCGTCGCGTCCAGCGGCCGCGATCGCGCAGCGGTGTTCCGCTATGCGCGCTCCCCCTACGCCGATACCGGTTTCCGAGATACCCTCTGGGCCGTGGTGCGCAAGCTCGTCGGTCCCTTGGGCGATCAGGGACTTTTGATCGCGCGCGATCATTACGACCGGATCGGCGGCTACCCACCCCAGGCTCGCCGCTCCGAGGCGCGGCTGCTGCGGCGGCTCGGCCGCTCCCGGACCATGCTGCGCAGCCGGATCGTCATGGTCGGCTGAGGCCAAGCCGATACTTGCCAAAGTCAAATAATTAATTGACAATGGCAAATATCGAGATGTCCCATGCCTTCAAGATCTTCGCCGTTAAGCCCGGTAGCCGAACCGGTCGCCGACCGTCAAATCGCAGCGGTCCGCGCCTTCAACCGCTTCTATACCCGCAAGCTCGGTGTGCTCGACCAGCACCTCGGAAAGAGCCCGTTTTCGCTCAGCGAGGCCCGGGTGCTTTATGAGCTCGCGCATCGCGACGACGTGGCGGCAAAGGAGATCGGAATCGAGCTTGGTCTCGACCCCGGCTATCTCAGCCGCATCGTTCAAAACTTCGACGAAAAGGGGCTGATCACGCGAAAGCCCCTGCCCGCGGATCGCAGGCAACACCAGCTCAGTCTGACCGCCAAGGGCCGCCAGACCTACGCCAAGCTGAACCTGAACTCGCAAAACGAGGTCGCCGCCATGCTGGCTCAGCTTTCGGCCAGCGATGCAAAGCGGCTCACGCAGGCCATGGCGACCATCGAAGCTGTGCTGGAGCAACGTCGAGCTCAGCCCGCGGCGTTCATGCTGCGCAGCCATCGCGTCGGTGACATGGGCTGGGTCATCTCCCGCCAGGCCGCTGCCTATGCCACCGATTACAACTGGGACATCAGCTACGAGGCGCTGGTCGCCGAGATCTGCGCACAGTTCATCAGGAACTACGACGCCGCGCGCGAGCACTGCTGGATCGCGGAAGTGGGTGGCGAGCCGGTCGGCTCGGTCTTTCTGGTCAAGGCCACCGACGAGATCGCCAAGCTGCGCCTGTTGCAGGTGGAGAAGAAGGCGCGGGGCCTCGGCGTCGGCCGCGCGCTGGTCGATCAATGCATCCAGGGCGCCCGCGAGAGGGGCTACAGAAGGATGACGCTGTGGACACAGAGCATCCTGGTCGCCGCGCGCGGGATCTATCAGAGTGCGGGATTCGAGCTGGTCGCGACGGAGCCGCATCACAGCTTCGGACAGGATCTGATCGGAGAGACATGGGAAATGGATCTGTGATCATCTCGCAACGAGCGAGATGCGTATAAATGTGCCCTCGCCCCTTGCGGGAGAGGGCAACGACGCTGGTAGACACAAGCTCACGCGGGTGAGGGGTATCTCTCCGAGCACTCCGTGCCGATAGATACCCCTCATCCGGCGCTTTCGCGCCACCTTCTCCCACAAGGGGGAAAAGGGAAGAAGAAACAGCGAGCAGCTAAACCGTCGCACCTTGCGCCTTCGGCCTTCGCAGATGCTCGTCCAGGCGCGGCATGATCTCGACGAAATTGCAGGGCCGCGTGCGGTAGTCGAGCTGGGCTGCAAGGATGCCGTCCCAGCCGTCGCGGCAGGCGCCGGGGGAGCCCGGCAGGCAGAAGATATAGGTCGCCCCCGCAACGCCCGCCGTGGCGCGGCTCTGGATCGTCGACGTCCCGATCTTGGCGTGGCTCAGCATGTGGAAGGCGATGGAGAAGCCGTCCATGCGCTTCTCGAACAGCGGCTCGATCGCCTCCGGCGTGACGTCGCGTCCCGTGAAGCCGGTTCCGCCGGTGGTGATGACGACGTCGACGCCGGCATCCGCGATCCAGCGGCGGATCACGGTGCGGATGGCTTCGACATCGTCGGTGACGATCTCGCGCGCGGCGAGATGATGGCCGGCAGCCAGCAGACGGTCGGTCAGCGTCTGGCCCGACTTGTCGTCAGCGAGGACACGCGTGTCGGACACGGTGAGCACCGCGATGTTGAGCGGGATGAACTGTTTTGCTTCATCGATAGACGCCATAGCGCTGCACCCTCTCTCAACACCGACCACCGCCATCCTTCGAGGCTCGCCGAAGAGGCGAGCACCTCAGGATGACGGCACTACTCCCGGATTCCGAGATGCGCAATCGCGCATGATAATGCGCGCTGCGTCCAGGGCACGGAGCCTTCGTTACATCGCCCCGGCGCCGAACGTATTGCAGGCCTGGACCGTGCCCTGCTGGTAGCCGGTCATGAACCACTGCTTGCGTTGCGCGGCCGAGCCATGCGTGAAGGAATCCGGCACGACGCGGCCCGTGGCCTGGCGCTGCAGCGTGTCGTCGCCGATCGCGCTCGCCGTTGTCAGCGCGGCGTCGATGTCGCCGGGCTCCAGGAAGTTCGGGCGCTTCTTGGCCTCGCGATTGACCCAGACGCCGGACAGGCAGTCGGCCTGCAATTCGACCTTCACCTGGAGCGCATTCGCCTCGGCCTTGGAGCCGGCCTGCTGCTGCAGCCGCGTCACGCGCGGGATGATGCCGAGCAAGTTCTGGATGTGATGGCCGACCTCGTGGGCGATGATGTAGGCGGTGGTGAAGCTGCACGCCGACTTGCCGGAGCAGCCGCGGAAGCGCGTCTCGACCTCGCGGAAGAAGCTGGTGTCGAGGAAGATGGTGCGGTCCGGAGGACAATAGAAAGGACCCATTGCCGACTGCGCCATGCCGCAGCGGCCGCCATTGGTGGCGTTGCGGAACAGCACGATCTTGGGACCGGTATAGGACTGGCCGCTGGCCTGGAAGATTTCGGTCCAGCGATCGTCGATCTCGCCGAGAATGCCGGAGATCATGCTGCCCATCTCGTCGGTCGGCGCGCCGCGCTTGCCGGAGGAGGCCTGGCGATCGGTCTGGTAGGTCGGTGCCTGGCCGCCGCCGGTGAGAATCTCGGCGCCGCCGATCAGGATGCGCGGGTCGATGCCGAAGGCGTAGCCGACCAGGCCAAGGATGATGATGGTGCCGATGCCGAGCCCGCCGCCGCCCATGGGCAGGCCGAACCCGCCTCCTCCGCCGCCGCCACCACCATCATCGCGACGATCCTCGATGTCGTCGCTGCGGCGGAAATCATCGTAGCGCATGGCGGGTTTTCCCTCAGTCCTCGATTGGCGTCGTCCGGGCGCAGGAGCGCGAAAGCTCAACGCGCCACACACGTAAAATTTCCGTTGCTTTTATCAATATCGTGGCCGGCAAAAATTGCCTAGTGCGGCAACATGCCGATGCCAGCAATTTTTTCCGAGGGTCGAGCAATTTTTTCCGAGAGAAATTTGCAGCCGTTTTGAAGCCATGATTGCTTCCGCGGCGCAAGCAAACGCGAAATCTCCTGCAAAACACGACGAATGCGCGCGACGACATGCACGCAGAACGCGACGCGAGGTCTGCTCACCAAAGCGGCGGGTTAAGTCGATTTTTACTTTGCCGCTTCAATGTAACGGTCAGTCGGTTGTTTGGTCCCGCGTCGCCGACAGCGTCGCCTGAGTCAGAGTTCTTGAGTCATGGTAGAGTCGCGTCGCGGGGCGTCTGCAAGGGCGCCCCGCACAAATTTCGAGTCCCCTTCGCATCGCATCATCCTCGGCGATTGCGTCGCCGAGATGTCGAAGCTTCAGGCTGGTTCGGTCGATCTCGTGTTCGCCGATCCGCCCTACAATCTTCAGCTCAAGGGCGATCTCAAGCGCCCCGACGAATCCCATGTCGACGCAGTCGACGACGACTGGGACAAGTTCGATTCGTTCTCCGCCTATGACGATTTCACCCGTGCCTGGCTGCTTGCCGCCCGCCGCGCGATGAAGCCGTCGGCGACGATCTGGGTGATCGGCTCCTACCACAACATCTTCCGCGTCGGCGCCATCATGCAGGACCTCGGCTTCTGGCTCCTGAACGACATCGTCTGGCGCAAGTCGAACCCGATGCCGAACTTCCGCGGCCGCCGCTTCACCAACGCGCACGAGACCATGATCTGGGCCGCGCGTGATGAAAAGGCCAAGGGCTACACATTCAATTACGAGGCGCTGAAGGCCGCCAACGAGGACGTGCAGGCGCGTTCCGACTGGCTAATTCCGCTCTGCACCGGCGAGGAGCGCCTCAAGGGCGCCGACGGCAAGAAAGTGCATCCGACGCAGAAGCCGGAAGGCCTGCTCGCGCGTGTGCTGCTGTCATCGTCGAAACCCGGCGATCTCGTGATCGATCCGTTCAACGGCACCGGCACCACCGGTGCGGTCGCAAAACGGCTCGGTCGCTCCTATATCGGGTTCGAGCGCGACAAGACCTATGCGAAAGCAGCCGAAGCCCGCATCGCCGCGGTCGAGCCGCTGCCGGAGGCGAGCCTCGCCCCGTTCATGACCGCGCGCGAAGCGCCGCGGGTTGCGTTCTCCGAGCTGATCGAGCGCGGCATGATCATGCCCGGCACCAAGCTGTTCGACGCCAAGAAGAAGCTCGGCGCTCTCGTGCGCGCCGACGGCGCCATCATGTTCGGCGACAAGGTCGGCTCGATCCACCGCATGGGCGCGGTGGCGCAAGGCGCGCAAGCCTGCAACGGCTGGACGTTCTGGCACATCGAGACCAAAAAGGGTCTCAAGCTGATCGACGAGCTGCGCGCCGAAATCCGCGCCGGCATGGCGGCAGACTGATCCGACCCTGCTCTCGCAGGACCTCGTACCCGTGGGACCTCTACCCGTGGGCACGGCACTTTACACCTTTGCCCACGCTACGGCACCTTGAATGGGGAGCCAGCCGGGATTAGATTCCGCTGATCAGCCCCGTCTGACCGGCCGGCTCCCATGCGACGACAGTCCGAGACATTGCTGCTGGTGCCGCTGCTGCCGATCTTCCTGGTCGGCATGTTTCCGATGTTCCTGATCGCCCTGCTCGGATTCTTCGGCCTCGCGCTGTTCGGCGTGCTCGTGATCTGCGTCGGGCTCGCCAGCAGCAACGAGGCTCACGACAATTTCAATCACGACGTCATCGTTCACGGCTATGCGCGCGGATCTGAGCGCAAGGCGCGGGCCGGCGACATGCATCTCGCCGCGCGGCTCGGGCTGCGCCTGGAAGCGGTCGGCGCGGCGATGGTCATTACGGCGGCGATCGGCCTTTGTTACGCCGGCTGATCTGCGCAGAGCGCAGATACCGCACGGCAAACTCGCCGGTTGCCCTCCCCAACGAGGTTCGGGCAAGAGAAGCGACCAAGCGACGATGACGCCGCGTTTGCTCTCGGCAAGAACACTGGGGAGATGTGTGATGCTCAAGTTCTATTTCAACGGTTCGCCGAATCCGACCAAGATCGCGCTCTATCTCGAGGAGGCGGGACTGCCCTTCGAGCCGGTGAAGATCGATACCCGCAAGGGCGAGCAGTTCACGGCGGACTATCTGAAGATCAATCCGAACGGCAAGGTGCCGGCGATCGACGACAATGGGACGATCGTGTTCGACTCGAACGCGATCCTGCTCTACCTCGCCGAGAAGACCGGCAAGTTCCTGCCCTCGGCCAGCGTGCGCGGCGAGACGCTGTCATGGCTGATGTTCATCGCCACCGGCGTCGGGCCGTACTCGGGCCAGGCGGTGCACTTCAAGCATTTCGCGCCGAAGGACCAGAACCACGACTACGCTCATAACCGCTATCAGTACGAGACCGATCGCCACTACCGGATTCTCGACGGCCACCTCGAAGGCCGCCGCACCATGGTCGGCGACAGCTATTCGATCGTCGACATGGCGCTGTGGGGCTGGGCGCGGATGCTGCCGTTCAAGCTCGGTGACGACGCCTTTGCGCGATACCCGAACGTGAAGCGACTGGTGGAGGAGATTTCGGCGCGCCCGGCAGCGGCGCGCGCGACTGCGCTGAAGGACAAGTTCACCTTCAAGGCCGAAATGGACGATGAGGCGAGGGCCAATATGTTCAAGCACATGACGACCAAGGTCGCCTGATCGCGCCACAAACGATGAAAGGCCACGCGCGCGCGTGGCCCTTTGCTTTCAGCTCAGGCGGCGTGAACCGAGCTCAGGAACTTGGCGACTTCCTGCTTCAGCCGGTTGCTGTCGGACGACAGCAGGCGCGCTGCCGAGAGCACCTGCGAGGAGGCCGAGCCGGTCTCGGACGCCCCGCGCTGCACGTCGCCGATATTGGTCGAGACCCGCTGGGTGCCCTGGGCGGCCTGCAGCACGTTGCGCGAGATTTCCTGCGTGGCCGCGCCCTGCTCTTCCACGGCCGCGGCGACCGCAGAGGAGATCTCCGACAGCCGTTCGATGGTGCCGCTGATCTCCCTGATGGCGCCGACCGACTGCTCGGTGGCGGCCTGGATGTTCGCGATCTGCTGGCCGATCTCGCCGGTTGCCCTCGCGGTCTGCTCGGCAAGCGCCTTGACTTCGGTGGCGACGACGGCAAAGCCGCGGCCGGCATCGCCCGCACGCGCCGCCTCGATGGTGGCGTTGAGCGCGAGGAGATTGGTCTGGCCCGCGATGGTGCTGATCAGTTCGACGACGTCGCCGATCCGGGCCGCCGCCTTGGAGAGCTCGCCGACGCGATCGTTGGTTCGGCTGGCCTGGCCGACGGCCTCACCCGCGATGCGCGCGGACTCCTGCACCTGGCGGGCGATCTCACCGACCGAGGACGACAGCTCCTCGGTCGCGGTGGCGACGGCCTGGACATTCGCGGTGGCTTCCTGGGATGCGGAGGCCACCTCGGTCGACAGATCCTGGGCGCGCGAGGCGGTCGTGGTCAGGGTGCCGGCCGAGGCTTCGAGCTCGCTCGATGCCGACGACACGGTGTTGACGATCTCGCCGACGGCCTGCTCGAACTGGTCGGCGAGCCTCTCCATGTCTTTCTTGCGGCTTTCGGCCTGCCGCGCCTCGAGCTCGCTCTGCTCGGCGCGCATGCGCTCGGTGTCGATCATGTTGTCCTTGAACACCTGGATCGCCTTGGCCATGTCGCCGATCTCGTCCGCCTTGCCGCGGCCGGGGATCTCGACCTCGAGATTGCCGCCGGCAAGCCGCCCCATCGCGCTGGTCATCGAGGCCAGGGGACCGACGATGCTGCGGGCGATCAGGAAGGCGACGATGCCGCCGAACACGACGGCAAGCCCGCCTGCAATCTCCTGAACGGTCGTCGTGCCGGCGATCACCGCTTCGGCATGGCTGCGCGAGTCCTGATAGTCCTTCTTCAGGGTCGTTTCCGCGGCCTTGAGCCTGCCGATGCTGTCGACGATCAGCGGTGCGAGGCTCTTGTGGTAGATCTCGTCGGCCTGAAGCATCGCGGCCGACGTCGTCTCGAACGCGGATTTGTAGATTCCGAGCGAGGTCTTCACCGGCGCGAGGGTGGCGCGCAACTCCGCTGCCTGCGGGCTCTTTTCGAGAGCCGCGAGCCGCTGCGCCGCCCTGTCCACACTCGCCCGGAAGTTGGCCGGCCCCTGTGTATCGCGCAGGGCGAGGAAACGCCAGTTTGCGACCCGAACAAGAAGGGTCCTGGTTTCGAGGTCGGCGACGAGGGCGGCAGTGTCTTCGTCGACGGCCGCGCGCGCCGTATCGACCAGCTTGCCCATCTTGACGGCCAGCTCCTCGCCGCTCGGCAGCAACGTCGCCTTGCCCGTCCTTGCCTCGTTGACGGCGTCTGCGAGGTTGTCGCGCAGGCGTCGCATCTTGACGACGTCGTCAATGAGACCGTTGTAGAGCGCTCGCCGCTCCTCCGAGAGCGTCCCCTTCGCGCCGACCCGCAACAGCTCGGTCGCCGCGGTTTCGCGCTCCTGCGCCTCCTTCATCGCGGATTCGTTGGCATCGTAGACGTAGCGCAGATTGGCGCGCTGGATCGCCTGAAGGTGGGTCGATATCTCCAGCACTCGCGCCGTGCTGTCAGAGAGAGCGGACTGTCTTGCGACCTGATCCTGGACCGCCCACAAATTCCCGACGGCAACGACCGCCATCACGAGACCAACCGCCACCAGGGCCATGAAGCCTGCGTACAGGCGCCCCCTGATCCGCAAACGAAACTTCGGCATTCCCACTGTCCACCCAGATGCATTCCACTTCGAGCGACCGAACGATTCCGGCGATCATCGCCGGCCACCCTGGCAGCCGCGCGCCGCATTCTCGCGACCCACGCTGCACCGCGACACAATGGAGGACACTCGTTAATTGAACCTTCAAATTGTTCGCGCGTGCACGCCTCGTCGCATACAGACCTGCTGATTTTATCGGCAGCTATGCGAAGTCATGCAGGAATCCGCAGCGGCATGCATAGCGTCGCATGCAAGCCCTCAGAGGGCGCTGGCTTGCTGCAGCTTGCCGAGGGCGTGGTCGACCACTTCCAGCGTGTACGGCTTCTGGATGACCGGCACCGAGGCAAGCTCGGCCGGAAGCGGCGCGCGCTCGCCATAGCCGGTTGCGAAGATGAAAGGCACGCCGATCTCTTTCAGCTTCTGCGCCACCTTGATGCTGCTCTCGCTGCCGAGGTTGAGATCGAGCAGGGCAAAGCTCGGCCGCGTGCGTTCAATCGAACGCAGCGCCTGATCGACGCTCGCGGCGGTGTCGACGTGGCGCGCGCCGAGGTCGAGCAGGATGACCTCCGCCGCCATGGCGATGATCAGATTGTCCTCGACGATCAGCGCTGTGTCGGACAGCCGCGGGCGGCTGGACTGCTGCTCTTCGACGCGCATGGCGGCTCCTGCTATTGATGGCACGAATTCAACGAAATTTGCGGGGATGACGAACTTCGCCTGCACGCCCAGCAGATCGAAGCGGATCTCGGCATCGCCCTTGAGATCGAACGGCACCGAGCGCTCGATGATCGTGGTGCCGAAGCCCCGCCGCGACGGCGGCTGCACCGGCGGGCCGCCGCTTTCCTTCCATTCGATCACCAGGCTCGACGAGGGATCGAGACGCCAGACCACTTCGACGCTGCCGGTGGAATCGGCGAGCGCGCCATATTTGGCGGAATTCGTCATCATCTCGTGGACGACGAGAGCCAGCGTGGCAAACGCCTTGGGATCGAGCGCGACGTCAGGCCCGCCCATCTTGACCCGGTCTGCACGCGCCCCGAGATAAGCGCCGGCCTCGGATTCGACGAGGGTCCGCAGCGCCACCGGCGCCCAGTTCAGATTGGTGATCTGGTCGTGGGCGCGCGCCAGAGCCTGGATGCGGCCGCCGAGAACGCTGGCGAACTCCTCGACGCTCGTCGCGGTATCCTTGCTCTGCGCCACCAGCGCGCGGACCAGGCTCAGGATATTACGGACGCGGTGGTTGAGCTCGGCGATCATCAGCTCCTGCCGCTCCTGCGCGCCGCGGCGCTCGCGCGCGGCGAGGTCGGACAATTGCAGGATCACTTCCAGCAGTGTGACGCGCAGGCTCTCGGCGATGCGGATGTCGGCCACCGACCACGGCTTCGACTGGCCGGCCACCGTCTCCTGCCAAAGCTCGAAGCTCTTGCGCGGCGTCAGCCGTGGTCCGTTCGGACCTTCATCATAGACCTTGTCGGGGGCGCCGGCCCAGTTCACGGACCGCATGACCTCGCGGCGGAAAAAGATCAGGCAATCACGCGGGGTTCGCGAGATCGGAATGGCGAGAAAACCCGCCGCGCGGTCGCGGAAGGACTGGCCGGCGGCATAAACCTTGGCGATCTCGGCGCTCGCCAGGATCCGCCCCGGCGAGGTCCGGTTGATGAAGGCGACGAGGTCCTTCACTTCGTCCTCGGTCGGCGTGTCTCCTTGAAGCGCGATCTTGTTATCCGACCACACAGCGACGCCGTCGCAGTCGATCATCTTGCGATAGTCGCCGAGGAAGTCGACGATGGCGCGGCGGCTGTGCTCATGCGCGGCCGCGATCTCGATTAACCGCTCCTGAACCTGGTGGGCACGGGCTTCATAGGCGACGTCGCCCTCGCGCTCGCGCCCCTCGACGATCCAGGAGAACATCTGCCCGAACAGCTCGGAGGCCGTACGTTTGTCGAATGAGATGTAACGCGGTGAATAATGATGGCAGGCAAACAGCCCCCACAGCTTGCCGTCGCGCAGGATCGACACGGACATCGAGGCGGCGACGCCCATGTTGCGCAGATATTCGATGTGAATCGGCGAGACCGAGCGCAGCACGCTCATCGAGAGGTCGAGCAGCCCGGCATTGTGCGTCGCCGTGGACGTCAACGCCGCCGGCACGGCATTGACGTCGGCGATGATACGCAGCCAGTTGCGTTGGTAGAGCGCACGGGCCTGCCTCGGGATGTCGGAGGCGGGATAACGCAGACCGAGGAAGGATTCGAGTCCGGCCTCCGCGGTCTCGGCGATCACCTCGCCCGATCCGTCCGGGTGAAACTGATAGACCATCACCCGGTCGAAGCCGGTCAGCGCCTTGAGCTGGCGCGCCGCCTCGCGCGCGAGATCGCTCATGCCGCGGGTCTTGCGGATCCGGTCGAGCATCAGGCGGACGAGCTCGCCGGAATTGACGCCCGGCTCGTGGACGCTCGGCTCCGCCTCGATGATGAGATAGACGCCGGAGAAATGGATCGAGAGATCGTATTGCGGCTTGCCGGCCTGGAGCTCGATACCGAACAGGCGCTCGGTCGCATCCGGCCCGCTCAAATGATCGACGCGGCTGCGGATGGTCTCGACGGCCGCTTCGGAGATGACGGTCGCCAACGGCCGCTGGAGGAGGTCGGCAATTTCGCTTCCGAGAAAGCGGCCGACATTGTCCGAGGCCATGCAGATCGTGAAATCCGAGAGGACGACGAGCATGAAGCCGAACGGCTGCACGCTGCCCGGAATGTGGATGGGCTCGCGATCGCAATTGGTGAGATTGACGGCCTCGTTCATGCGCGATCCGCCGCCTGCTCAAACGCGGCGAACGCCATCCGCGCCGCCGCGATCACCTCGACCTCGTCGCAGACCTCGCTTTCGAGCTTCGACAGGAAGCTTTGCCAGAGCCGTTTGCCTGTCCCGTGGCGGAGATAGAGGGTGGCCGCACCGATGCGCGGATCGACGGCCTCCGTGACCTCTTTCAGCAGGAACTTGGCCCCGAGCCGGGAGCCCTCCAGCACATACATGGTCCCGAGCAGGCCACCGGGCGTCAGCGGCGGCACCGACACGGAAGACGTCGCATTGCCGCCGAGCCGTCCGAGATCGGCCGTGATCGCCGCACTGCGCGACCGCTCCGGCCAGTCGGGAAACATGCTGGCGACGCCAGCCGCCTCGAGCGCGGCTTCGAGCGGAAGCAGCGCGCCGGCGCTGGCTTGGAGAAAGCGGCGATAGCCCGTCAGAACGGTAAGATCAAATGACGACAATTGCGCATCGAGCTCCCGGTGCGCAGCTGCGGTTGCATCTCTTAGTCGGTCACGAAGTCCAGGGAAGCCCGGGTTCACCTGCGTCGAGACGTCCGAAACCCCAGCCAGCATGAAATTCCCAAACACGCGCAGTGTCGGGGGCGCGATTGCCCCGGAAGCGAAGAAAACGCCGGCGGAACCCAAAAGGTTCCACCGGCGCTGGAGAATCTGAGCAGCGAACGGACCATGCCCACGCGCCTCTATGTCCGGCGGTGGGACTTGTACAGCTCGTACGTGATCTCGGCCCTGGTCATCCCGCAGTCCAGAAGCTCCCGGTCGGTCATCGCAGCGAGTTGAGCCCGGGCCCGGGATCGTTCGCGCTTGTTCCAGAGCATCTCGACCAGAGCCTGCCAGGCCCGCGTGACCCTCGCCGGCTCGGCCCGATGACACCGGCCGGCGGAGGTGGTGCTCACTCTCCTCAGCTCGCAGCTCTCACCGGCGCCTGCGGAAAAGGACCGAGCGCCCTCTCCGTCAGGATCGAGTCGCAGTACTCGCGGATTTCCTCGATCTTACCGTCCGCGAGACGAAACACTAGGCAATAGTCATTGTCGTAGCGCACGCCCTCAGGCGTGACATTGTCGCCCTTGGCCTCCACGACGACCACATCGCCGTCGGCGATGAAGCGGTGCGCGACCGTGCGCGTGCGGTCGCGCAGGCGGGTGCGCACATAGCCGTGCAGATCGCCAAGGATCGCCTCCTTGCCCGAAAAGGTGCGCGACCAGGAATATTGGCCGGTGACGACCCATTTGGCATCCTCGGCAAGGCTTGCGGCGAACAGGGCGCGATCGCGCGCGGCCGGATCGGGATCGGCGGCGGCGGCGAAAATATCCTGCATCAGTTTCTTGTTGGCGGCAGCGCTCATGGCGGCATCTCCGTTTGGTGAGAACACGGAGATCATCGCCGCCCGATGACAATTCTTCAAATCGATAGCGAATATGATATCTATTCGTTTGATGAATTTGAATTCGCTCGACCTCAATTTGCTGACCGCGCTCGACGCACTGCTGCGCGAGGCCAGCGTCAGCCGTGCCGCCATGCGGATCGGGCTGTCGCAACCGGCGACGAGCCACGCGCTGCAGCGCCTGCGCGACATCTTCGGCGATCCGCTGCTGGTGCGCACCGGCGCGCGGATGGAGCTGACGCCGCGGGCGCAAACCCTGCGCGCGCCGCTCGCCCAGGCGCTCGACCAGGTGCGCGGACTGTTCGTGCCAGAAGATTTCGACGCCGCGCGCAGCGAACGGCAATTCCGCCTGATGATGCCGGACCTGGCGGTCGAGCTATTGATGCCGCCGCTGATGGAGAAGGTGACGCGGGCCGCGCCCAATGTCCGCATCGACGTGGTGCCGTGGCGGGGACCTGCGATTTTCCACGCAGAGTTCGCCCAGACCATCGACGTCGTGATCTCGATCGGCAATGCCTTCAAGGGCTTTCACCGCCAATTGCTCTACACCGACAGCGATGCGCTGGCGGTGCGGCGCGGCCATCCGATGGGCGCGAAGCTGAAACGGCGCGAGACGTTCCTGGCGGCACGCCACGTCGGCGTGATCATTCGCGGCAGCAACGAGGATTTGATCGACACCTGGCTGCGCGCCAAGGGCATCGAGCGGCACATCGCGCTGGTGGTGTCAGGCTATCTCGAAGCCCTTCACGTCGCCGCCCGGACCGACCTGGTCGCCTTCGTACCGCGTCGCCTCATCGCAGCGCTGTCGAAACAGCTCGGCCTCGTCGCGGTGACGCCGCCGCTCGACCCGGGGATCGACGAGCAGTTCATGTTCCATCCCACTCGTGCACAGATGGACCCCGGCTCGATCTGGTTGCGGCGGCTGATGCTGGAGACGGGGCGCGAGCTGGAGAAGCGGAAGACCTTGTAGGGTGGGCAAAGCGAAGCGTGCCCACCATCTGTCGCGATCGGAAAGAGATCGTGGGCACGGCGCTGCGCGCCTTTGCCCACCCTACGAGAGCCGGGCCCTCACGCCTTCTGCGCGGCCATTACCTTTGCCACGGCGGGGCGGTCGGACATGCGCTTGAAGTGATCGGCGATCTTCGGCGTCGCGTTGATGTCGACGCTGTCGCCTTCGAGCCAGGTCGAGAGCGTGTAGAGATAGGGATCACAGATCGTGAATTGATCGCCCATCACCCAGGGTCCCCGGAACATCTTCTGCTCGATCAGGGAAAAGCAGGCCGCCATGGTCTTCGGCACCATCGCCTTCATGTCTGCGAACGAGCTCTCCTGCGTCGCCCAGCGCGCGCCGCGCATCTTGTGGGCGTGGTTGATGTGCACGGTCGAGCAGAGATAGGAGTTGAACGACTGCACCTGGGCGAAGTCGAAGGGATCGTCGAGCGGCGCGAGCTTCGTCTTGGGAAACGTCTGCGCGAGGTAGGCCAGCATCGCCGGCGTCTCGGTGAGGACGCCGCGATCGGTCACCAACGCCGGCACGCGGCCCTTCGGGTTGATCGCGAGATAGTCCGGGCTGGTCTGCTGGTTGTCCTTGAAGCTCAGCCGTTCGGCCGTGTAGTCGGCGCCGGCTTCCTCCAGGGTGATGTAGGTGGCGAGCGCGCAGGTGCCGGTGGCGTAGTAGAGCTTGAGCATGGCGGACCTCATGGGGAAAAGTCGAGGTTAACGGGCCCCCGCCGCGCCGTCCATAGGCGAACTCTTCGCAGTTGCCCACCGCCGCCCTGCTATGCGAAGACGCGTGAATTGGAGGGGGACCTTGTCATGACCGTACTCATCGCCGGTGGCGGCATCGGCGGGCTGACGCTCGCGCTCAGCCTGCACGGAATCGGCATTCCCGTAAAAGTGTTCGAGAGTGTCGCCGAGTTGAAGCCGCTCGGCGTCGGCATCAACGTGCTGCCGCATGCGGTGCGTGAGCTGATCGAGCTCGGTCTGATGGACAAGTTGGACGCCAGCGGTGTCCGGACACGCGAGCTCGCCTATTTCTCCAAGCACGGCAAGCCGATCTGGAGCGAGCCGCGCGGGCTGGAAGCCGGCTACAAATGGCCGCAATTCTCGATCCATCGCGGCACGCTGCAACAGCTCCTGCTCGACACCGCGGTCGAGCGGCTCGGCCGCGACAACATCCTCACCAGCCACCACCTGGCCGGTTGGACCGAGACGGCCAATGGCGTGCGCGCCGACTTCATCGACCGGGCAACCGGCAAGGCCGCAGGGATGTACGACGGTGCGATCCTGATCGCCGCCGACGGCATCCATTCCGCCGCGCGCGAAAAGCTCTATCCCAATGAAGGTCCGCCGATCTGGAACGGCCGCATCCTCTGGCGTGGCGTCACGCCGTCCAAGGCCTTCCTCACCGGCCGCACCATGATCATGGCCGGACACGAGATCCTGAAATTCGTCTGCTATCCGATCAGCAAGGCGCCGGACGCATCCGGCAATCACCTGATCAACTGGGTCGCCGAGCGCCACATGCCCCCGACCTATCAGTGGCGGCGCGAGGACTATAACCGCACCGCGCGGCTGGAGGAGTTTCTGCCCTGGTTCGAGAGCTGGCAGTTCGACTGGCTCGACGTGCCCGGCCTGATCAGGAACTGCCCGCACGCCTACGAATATCCGCTGGTGGACCGCGATCCGGTCTCGCGATGGACCTTTGGCAAGGTCACGCTGATGGGCGATGCCGCGCACCCGATGTACCCGATCGGATCGAACGGCGCCTCGCAGGCGATCCTCGATGCCCGCACCATCACCCGCGAGATCCTCGCGCACGGACCGACGACCGCGGCGCTGCTCGCCTATGAGGCCGAGCGCCGGCCCGCCACCACCGACCTCGTCCTGCTCAACCGCAAGAACGGCCCCGAGCAGGTGATGCAGCTCGTCGAGGAACGCGCGCCCGACGGCTTTGAGGTGGTCACCGACGTGCTGTCGCAAAAGGAGCTGGAGGACATCGCGGCCAACTACAAGCGCGTCGCGGGATTCCAGGTGGAAGCGCTGAATGCCAAGCCGCCGATCGTGAGCAAGGACGCGCGGGCGGGAGCTTAGGACTTCGCACGAAGCGGGATGCGCATGGATGCGCCCTCGCCCCTTGTGGGAGAGGGCAGCGACGCAGGCAAACACAAGCTCGCTTGGGTGAGGGGTATGTCTCCCCGCGTTCAACTCGCGATGAGAGTTCGCGGAGAGATACTCCTCATCCGGCGCTTCGCGCCACCTTCTCCCGCAAGGGGAGAAGGGAAGAGGAGCGGCCTATTTCCCCACCACCCTCGCCGCCTCCAGCAATCGCTCGCTCGCGCTTGCCGTTGCCAGCACCGTGCCGTCTTCGGCCATCAGCTTCGCCTCGACGAACGCAATGGTCTTGCCGAGCTGCGTCACCGTCGCTTCGCCAATGATCGTCCCGGGCTTGGCGGGACTGAGGAAGTTCACCGTCATGCTGATGGTGGTGGCGTAGAGCCGGCCCTCGCTCATCACCAGCACGGCCGGACCCATGGTGTCGTCGAGCATGGCCGAGAGCATGCCGCCCTGGATGAAGCCGGCCGGATTGCAGAACTCCGGCTTGCCCTCGAAGGCGAGCTTGATCCAGCCTTCCTCCGGACGGGCATCGAGCAGACGCCAGCCGAGCAATTCGGCGCAGGGCGGCCGTGGAAAGTTGTCGAGCGCGGTCTTGACCATTGGCAGCCTCCGTTCGCAATGCCCTAGCGTAGCGCTGCTGCCAGCGTGCTGTCAGGAGGATCGCCCCGGTGACAGGTCCAGCGCGTGCGCGATCACCTTCCGCATGACGTTGGGCAGTGCTTCACCGGCAAGGGTCGCGGTCGGCACCCACCGCATGCCCTCCGGCGCGCCCATGCCCGCCTCCGCCTTCGCCGTATAGACCACCAGCTCTAGCGGAAAATGCGTGAACACGTGGGTGACGACGCCCACCTTGCGCTGCCAGCGTGACAATCCCTTCAGCGCGGGCGCCTGCCGCTTCGCCGTCGCGTCGTCTTGGCCGGCGAGCCAGTCCGAGCCCGGCACTTCCGTCATGCCGCCGAGCAGCCCCTTTTCGGGACGGCTGCGCACGAGCAGCTCGCCGCCGCGTGTGACGACAAAGGCGGCGCCGCGCCGCAGCGTGCCACTCTTCTTCGGCGCCTTGCGCGGAAAGCTCTCCTGCGTGCCCTGCAGCCGCGCCGTGCAATCCTCGTTCAGCGGACACAGCGAGCAGGCCGGCTTTTTCGGCGTGCAGATCGAGGCGCCGAGATCCATCAGCGCCTGCGCGCTGTCGCCGGCGCGGGAGTTTGCAAGCAGCGTCGCCGCCAGTTGCTGGATCAAAGGTTTCGCCAGCGGGAGTTCATCTTCAACCGCAAAGAGCCGCGACACCACGCGCTCGATATTGCCGTCGACCGGCATGGTGTGGCGATCGAAGGCGATCGCCGCGATCGCCGCCGCCGTGTAGGGCCCGATCCCCGGCAGAGCACGCAGCCCCTCCTCGGTGTCGGGAAAGCTGCCGCCATGCTCGCGCGTCACAGCGACCGCGCAGGCGTAGAGATTGCGCGCACGCGAATAATAGCCGAGCCCGGCCCACATCCGCAGCACGTCGTCCTGCGAGGCGTTGCCGAGTGCCGCGACATCAGGCCAGCGCGCCACGAATTTTTCGAAATAGGGACCGACCGCCTTTACCGTGGTCTGCTGGAGCATGATCTCCGACAGCCAGACGCGGTAAGGATCGGATGCCTCTCCAGGCGCTGCGCGCCAGGGCAATCGGCGGCGGTGGCGGTCGTACCAGGCAAGCAGGAGCGTCGGGCGCGATGATGCTTTCGAGGGGGCGGGTTCCGGCCTGGCCTTGAGGGCAGATTTGGGGCTCATGCTCTCACCCTAACGGCGTTACGCCGATCTCTCCACGTCAGGCCCGCGCTCGGCGCAGGCATCCACGTCTTTTCTTCGCAGGAGAACGTGGCCGGCCTTCGCCTCGCCGAAGCGGCCGCGTCCGCGCAGGCGGGACAAGCCCGGCCATCACGCGCCGCGGGGCCTGTGGCCCACCCGACGAAGTGCTATAAGGGCCCATGTCCAAATTCCCCCCCAAACCCGGTCCGATCAGCGCCAAGCCGCTCGGCATCCTGCTCAACGACGTCTTTGCCGAGGCCTATGCCAAGCAGGGCTTTGCGGCGCGCGAGCTGGTGACGCGGTGGGCGCAGATTGCCGGCCCGGAGATCGCGGCTCATGCCGAGCCGCTGAAGATGCAATGGCCGCGGCCGGTAGAGGGCCAGCCGCAGGAGCCGGCGACGCTGGTGCTGCGGGTCGAGGGGCCGATGGCGCTGGAGATCCAGCATTCCGCCGACGTGATCCTGGAGCGGGTCAACCGCTTCTTCGGCTGGAGCGCGGTCGGCAAGCTGGCCTTCCGGCAGGCTCCCCTGTCGCGGCCCCGGGTCCGGAAGAGGCCCGCTCCGCCAGACCCCAAGAGCGTCGCCAAGGTAGCCGAGGGCCTGGGGGACATCGAAGATGAAGAGCTGAAGACGGCGCTTGCGCGGCTCGGGGCCGCCATCAAGCGAAATTGAGCCTTATTTCGCGGCCAATCTGGACCTGTCCTGACCGCTCGCCATTGCCTCAATCGACGTTTCAAGCTAGCGACAGGCCGCCCGGGAAAGATAGATCCCTGGGGCGACATTTTTGCCAAATCTGGAGCCGACCGTGATCATCACCCGCCGCGCCTTCACCACGATGCTGTCGCTGACCGGGCTTGCCGCGGTCGCCGGGTTCTCTCCTCTGCGCTTCATCTCCGAAGCCATGATCCCTGAAGCAATGGCGCAGTCCGCAGGCGATGTGGCCAAGCCGGTATCACTTCCCGACATGGCGCTCGGCCCGAACGATGCCGCCGTCACCATCACCGAATACGCCTCGATGACCTGCCCGCACTGCGCGGCCTTCAACGAGCAGGTGTTCCCCAAGCTCAAGAAGGAATACATCGACACCGGCAAGGTGCGTTACATCTTCCGCGAGTTCCCGCTCGATATCAAAGCCGCCGCCGGCTCGATGCTGTCGCGCTGCATCGCCAATGGCGACGCGCCGAAATACTTCGCGGTCACCGACATGCTGTTCCGCCAGCAGAACGACTGGGTGATGAAGAACACCACGGAGACCCTGACGCGGATCGGCAAGCAGGCCGGCCTCACCCAGCAGCAGGTCGAAGCCTGCCTGAAGGACCAGGCGCTGCTCGACAAGATCGCCGCCGACCAGAAATATGCCAGCGACGTGCTGAAGGTGGATTCGACGCCGACCTTCTTCATCAACGGCGAGAAGATCAAGGGCGAAGCCTCGTTCGAGGATTTCGCCAAGAAGATCAATCCGCTGCTGAAGAGCTGATTCGCGCGCGACAATCCTGATTCGCGCATCTGAGGCCGTATCTTTCCCGGCATAAATCCCTTGGGAAAAACGGCTTTCGCCGGTTGCCCTCACGGCACACCGCGGCCATTGTCCAGCCGCATGAGGCGCCTCGCGCGACTCACCCAGAGAGCGACATTGCCTTCCATGGTATTGTCCCGGCAGGGGATTCGCGCCTGCCAACAGAGATGCGTGCTTATGAAAATCACCCGCCTGCGCCTTCACGGCTTCAAGTCCTTCGTTGAGCCGACCGACTTCGTCATCGAGCCGGGCCTGACCGGCGTGGTCGGCCCCAACGGCTGCGGCAAGTCGAATCTCGTCGAGGCGCTGCGCTGGGCGATGGGCGAGACCTCCTACAAGAGCTTGCGCGCCGCCGACATGGACGCGGTGATCTTCGCCGGCTCCGGCAACCGCCCCGCGCGCAACCATGCCGAAGTGACGATGACGATCGACAACGCCGATCGCACCGCGCCGGCGGCGATGAACGACAGCCAGCTCCTCGAAATCTCCCGCCGCATCGAGCGCGAAGCGGGCTCGGTCTACCGCATCAACGGTCGCGATGTGCGCGCCCGCGACGTGCAAATCCTGTTCGCGGATGCCGCCACCGGCGCGCGTTCGCCGGCGCTCGTCCACCAGGGCAAGATCGGCGAGATCATCCAGGCCAAGCCCGAGCAGCGCCGCCGCGTGCTGGAAGACGCCGCCGGCGTCGCCGGCCTGCACGCGCGCCGCCATGAAGCCGAGCTGCGGCTGAAGGCGGCCGAAACCAACCTCACCCGCGTCGAGGACGTGATCGGCCAGCTCGCAGGGCAGATGGAAGGCCTGAAGAAGCAGGCCCGCCAGGCGGTGCGCTATCGCGAGGTCGCCGCCAAGGTCCGCAAGGCCGAAGCCACCCTGTTCCATCTGCGCTGGATCGGCGCCCATGCCGACGTCAACGAATCCGGCCAGACCCACGATCTCGCCGTCCGCGAGATGGCCGAGCGCACCCAGCACCAGGCCGAAGCCGCCCGCATCCAGGCGATCCGCGCCGCCGAAATGCCGGCGCTGCGCGATGCCGAAGCGCGCGCCGCTGCCGGGCTGCAGCGCCTGACCAATGCCCGCGAGCTGCTCGACCGCGAGGAAGAGCGCGCCAAGGAACGCGTCGCCGAACTCGAGCGCCGCCTCGCCCAGTTCGAAGGCGACATCTCCCGCGCCCAGCAGCAGACCATGGATGCCGACGTCGCGCTGCAGCGGCTCGACACCGAAGATTCCGAGCTGAAGGAAGAGATCAAGTCGCGCGTCGAGAAGCGTTCCGGCGTCGACGAGCGCGTCGGCGAAGCCGAAGCGGTGCTGACCGAAACCGAGCAGCAATTCGCCGAGCTCACCACCGCGCTCGCCGACCTCACCGCCAAGCGCAATCAACTCGAAGCCAACGTCCGCACCCACCGCGACAAGCTTGCCCGGCTCGACCAGGAGATCGCGAATGTTGCCGCGGAAGAGCAGAAGCTTGCCGCCGAGACCGGCGGCTTCGGCGATCTCGACGAGCTGACGGCCGCGGTCGAGACCGCCGAGCAGACGCTGGCGGCCTCGGAGGCCGCGGCGCAGGCCAGCGAAGCCGCGCACGTCGCGGCGCGCCAGACGCTGGAATCGTCGCGCTCGCCACTGGTCGAGGCCGACAAGCGCGCGCAGCGGCTCGAAACCGAGGCGCGCACGATCTCCAAGATTCTCAACGGCGAAACCAAGAATCTGTGGCCGCCGATCATCGACGGCATCACCGTCGACAAGGGCTTCGAAAAAGCCATCGGCGCCGCGCTCGGCGACGATCTCGACGCGCCGGTCGATCCGTCGGCGCCGATGCGCTGGACCAATGTCGGCGTCACCGAGGCCGATCCGGAGCTGCCCGAAGGCGTCACCCCGCTCGCGAACCACGTGCAGGCGCCGGCCGAGCTGGCGCGCCGCCTGGCCCAGATCGGTGTGGTGCCGCGCGAGCGCGGCGCCGAGCTGGTCTCGCAGCTCAAGACCGGCCAGCGGCTGGTCTCGCCCGAGGGCGACGTCTGGCGCTGGGACGGCTTCGTCGCGGCCGCTCACGCCCCGACCGGTGCCGCGCGGCGTCTTGCCGAGCGCGCTCGTCTCGTCGACATCGAGAACGAGCTGGAGCAGGCCCGCATCGACGCGCAGATCAAGCGCCATGCGCTGGAGAACGCCGAGTCCGAGCTGCAGATGGCGGCCAGCACCGAAGGCGCGAGCCGCGAAGCCTGGCGCGCCGCGCAGCGCGAGCTCAACGTCGCGCGCGAGCGCCATGCCAATGCCGAGCGAGAGATCAGCCGCCACGCGGCGCGCAAGGCGACGCTGTCGGAAGCGCACAGCCGCCTCGCCGCCGACCGTGCCGAAGCCGAAGCTGCCTATGAATATGCCGAAGCCGGCATCTCCGAGCTGCCGTCGAGCGAGGACACCGAGACCCGTCTCGCCGCCGTCCGCAGCGACATCGAAGGCCATCGCCGCATGGCCGCCCAGGTCCGCGCCGAGGCGCAGGCGCTGGCCCGTGAAGCCGAACTCGCCGATCGCCGCGTGCAGGCGATCCTGGCCGAGCGCACCGAGTGGCAGAACCGCAAGGAGAGCGCGGCCTCTCACATCGACACCATCCAGGCTCGCATCGCCGAGCTCACGATCGAGCGCAGCGAGCTCGAAAACGCGCCGCAAGTGTTCGCCGAGAAGCGCAGCGCGCTGATCACCGAGATCGAATACGCCGAAAACGACCGCCGCATGGCCGCCGACGCGCTTGCCACCGCGGAGACCGCGATGGCCGAGACCGACCGCGTCGCCAAGCTGACCCTCGAGGCGCTCTCCAGCTCGCGCGAGGCGACCGCCCGCGCCGAGGAACGCATGGAAGGCGCGCGGCGGCGGCTCGAGGACATCGAGCGCGAGATCCGCGACATGCTCGAGGTCGAGCCGCAGGCCGTCGCCGGTCTCGCCGAGCTCGAGCCCGGTGCCGAGCTGCCGCCGCTGCACGACATCGAGGAAGATCTCGAAAAGATGCGCCGCGACCGCGAGCGCCTCGGCGCCGTCAATTTGCGCGCCGAGGAAGAGCTGCGCGAGGTCGAGACCCAGCACACCGGTTTGGTCACCGAGCGCGACGACCTGGTCGAAGCCATCAAGCGGCTGCGCCAGGGCATCCAGAGCCTCAACAAGGAGGCGCGCGAGCGGCTTCTGACCTCGTTTGAGGTCGTCAACAACCACTTCAAGCGCCTGTTCGTCGAGCTGTTCGGCGGCGGCGAAGCCGCGCTGCATCTGATCGAGAGCGACGATCCGCTCGAAGCCGGTCTCGAAATCATCGCAAAGCCCCCGGGCAAGAAGCCGCAGACGCTGTCGCTGCTCTCGGGCGGCGAGCAGGCGCTGACCGCCATGGCGCTGATCTTCGCGGTGTTCTTGACTAACCCTTCGCCGATCTGCGTGCTGGACGAAGTCGACGCGCCGCTCGACGACCACAACGTCGAACGCTACTGCAACCTCTTGCACGAGATGACCGGCTCGACCGATACGCGCTTCATCATCATCACGCACAACCCGATCACGATGGCGCGGATGAACCGTCTGTTCGGCGTCACCATGGCCGAGCGCGGCGTGTCGCAACTGGTGTCGGTAAGCCTGTCGGAGGCCGTGGACATCCTCGACCAGAACGTGGCTTAACGTCGTGGCTGTCATTCCGGGGCTCGCGCGGCGAGAACCCGGAATCCCTTTCTCGACCGAGTCTGCCGCGCGATGGATTCCGGGTTCGATGCTGCGCATCGCCCCGGAATGACGGTGGGCATAGATGATCTCGCCCATTCTTCCCGCTGAACTGAAAGCCGCCCTCGACGGCAAGCTCCAGGGCTTCTCGCGCACCGACGCGGCACAGCGCTCGCAGAAGATCTCGACCACCTACCGCGCAGGCGGTACGTCCGGCACGATCAAGTCCGAGGCTGATGGCCTCGCCTATGCCCTCGCGCGCATGCCGGCGACCTACGCGGCCGTGGCCGCAAGCTTGAACGCGCTGACCGAGATCGCACCAGACCTCGCCCCGGAAACGTTGCTCGACGTCGGCGCGGGCCCGGGCACCGCGAGCTGGGCCGCCGCCGAGGCATTCCCGTCGCTGCAGGATTTCACCCTGCTCGACGCCAACGCCACGCTGAGCCGGCTGGCGCTCGACCTCGCGCGCGACAGCACGCGTCTTGGAGAGTGTCGCTATCTGCCGGGCGATGCCGGCGGCAACCTCGCTGAAGTCTCGCAAGCTGATCTGGTCATCGCCAGCTACATCATCGGCGAACTCAGCGAGAGCGATCAGCGCAAGCTCGCCCAGGTGATGTGGGCGAAAGCACGCCACGCCCTGCTCGTGATCGAGCCCGGCACGCCCGCGGGATATGCCCGCATCCTCGCGCTGCGCCAGCAGCTGGTCACGGCCGGCGCTTACGTCGCCGCACCCTGCCCGCACGAAAGGCCCTGTCCGCTCCTCGCGCCCGACTGGTGCCATTTCTCCCAGCGCCTGCCGCGGTCGCAGGCGCACCGCCAGATCAAGGGTGCCGAGGTGCCGTTCGAGGACGAGCGCTTCATCTACGTCGCCCTGACCCGCACGGCGCCCGAGAGCCGCGCCGCGCGCGTGCTGGCGCCGCCGGATGTCGGCAAGGCCGAGATCACGGCCAAGCTCTGTACCGAGAGCAGCGTCGCGCTGACGAAGATCCCGCGCCGCGACAAGCCGGCCTATGCAAGCGCCCGGCGTTGGCGCTGGGGCGACGCGGTTGTTGCCGAAAGTTAACCCCGTTCAGGGCCTTCGGCTTGAACTCGGATGGCTCCTCGTCAGACCAAATCCTACCTCCCCTCCGCGACGGGCTCTCGCTCCACGCCAATTTGGTCTACCCTAGCGCCCGCCTTCTTCCCTCTTCAGGAGTTCTCCATGTCGACCGGCTGGATCGTTCTCGGCGTCATCGTCGTCCTCGCGCTGTTCGCCTTCAGCGCCTATAACCGCCTGGTGGCGCTGAGCCAACGCGTCGGCCAGGCCTTTGCCGACATCGACGTGCAGCTCAAGCAGCGTCACGATCTGATCCCGAACCTGGTCGAGACCGTGAAGGGCTATGCCTCGCACGAACGCGGCACGCTCGACGACGTCATCAAGGCGCGAAATTCGGCGATGTCGGCCCAGGGGCCGTCGCAGGTATCCGCCGCCGAGAACCAGCTCTCGGGTGCGCTCGGCCGGCTGATCGCGCTCTCGGAGGCCTATCCGGATCTCAAGGCCAACGCCAATTTCCAGCAGCTCGCATCCGAACTCTCCGACCTCGAGAACAAGATCGCGGCGAGCCGCCGCTTCTTCAACAACGCGGTCCAGGAATACAACACCGGCATCCAGCAGCTGCCTGCCGCGCTGTTCGCAGGCATGTTCGGCTTCACCAGGAAGGACTTCTTCGATCTCGGCGCCAGCCGCACCGAGGTCGAGGCGACACCGCAGGTGAAGTTCTGATTGCTTGAGCATGCCCATCATTTCTTTCCGTCATTCCGGGGCGATGCGTAGCATCGAACCCGGAATCTCGAGGTTCCGGGTTCACGCCTTCGGCGCGCCCCGGAACGACGGATTTTGATAAAGACGCGTCATGGCCGCGTATGGTCTCTACACGCATATCGCCTCGAACAAGTTTCGTTCGATGCTGCTGCTCGCCGGCCTGTTCATGCTGGTCTACGTGCTGGTCTATGCCGGCGCGCTGCTCGCCGAAGTTCTCATCGACAGCAACCGGACCGTCGCCTTCTACCTGAGCCACGCCTTCCAGGATCTGAAAATCGCGGCCCCCGTTGCGACAATCGTGGCGGCGGTCTGGATCGTGATCGCCTATTTCTTCCACCAGTCGATGATCGATGCGGTCACCGGTGGCCACGGCGTCACCCGGCAGGAGGAGCCGCGGCTCTACAATCTGCTCGAAAACCTCTGCATCTCGCGCGGCATCACCATGCCGAAGCTGAAGATCATGGAGAGCCCGGCGCTGAACGCGTTCGCGACCGGCCTCAATCCCAGGCAATATTCCATCACCGTCACCACGGGTCTGCTCGATGCGCTTGATGACAAGGAGATCGAGGCCGTGCTCGGCCACGAGCTGACCCACATCAAGAACGGCGACGTACAGTTGATGGTGGTCGCCGTCATCATCGCCGGCGTGGTCGGCTTCTTCGGCGAATTGTTCTTCCGCCTGTTTACGAATCTCAACTGGAGCTCCGGCTCCGGGGGCTCATGGTCCTCGGGCTCCTCCTCCTCGTCGCGGTCGTCCTCCTCGTCGAGCGAGGGCAAAAGTTCCGGTGGCGGCGCGGTGATCGTGATCGTCATCGCGATCGTGCTGATCGTGGTGGCCTGGCTGCTGTCCCAGGTGGTGAAGCTAGCGCTGTCCCGCTCGCGCGAATATCTCGCCGACGCCGGCTCCGTGGAGCTGACCAAGGATCCCGATGCGATGATCTCGGCGCTGCGCAAGATCGAGAATCGCGGCGAGCTGCCCGGCGCGACCTCGGCCGTCATGGAGCTCTGCGTCGACAATCCCCGCGAGGGCTTTGCCGACCTGTTCGCAACCCACCCTTCGGTGCAGTCCCGGGTCGATGCACTGGTCAAGTTTGCCGGCGGCCGCGATCCAGGCCCGCTGCTGCCGAGTGAGGAAACGGACGAGCCCGAGCCACCAGCCGACCAGCAGGACGCACTGCCGCCGCCGCGTCATGGCCCCTGGGACGATACCGACGAGCCCGCCGCTCCACCGCCCGTGCCTGCATCCGGCCCCTCGGGAACCGCGAACAGCAATCCGGTCCGCGATCCCATGGGCCCCTGGGGCCGTCATTAGGCACGCGACGTCCCGCCATCCGCGGCAGTTTCGCCGCGCTTGGGAAAAACTTCCGGAATTGCCGTATCGACGGCCTGCGGAATTGAATTCTCCCTTGTTTCTGCCATGTTCGCGCCCAACAGCAGACTCGGGACATCCTTGGGACCATCCTCGGGACATCGATTTGGGGCCCGGCCGATCGCGACCTCGCGATCGGGGGGCGCGCGTTAGGGGACAGCAATGGCAAAGCCGGCAGTGGTTGTGGTGGGCGCGGACAAGGGCGGGGTCGGCAAGACCACGGTGTCGCGGACCTTGCTTGATTATTTCTCAGCCAACAACGTGCCGACGCGCGCCTTCGACACGGAGTCGCCCCGCGGAACCCTGAAGCGCTTCCACCCTGACATCACCGAGATCGTCGACATGACGACGACGGCCGATCAGATGAAGATCTTCGATACGCTCAACGCGACGAGCCCGTCGGTCACCGTGATCGACGTCCGCGCCGGCCTGCTCTCGCCGGCGCTCGCCTCCTTGCGCGACATCGGTTTCCTCGACGCCGCCAAGGCCGGCCAAATCACCTTTGCCGTGTTCCACATCCTCGGCCCCTCGATCGCCTCGCTGGACGAGATCGCCGAGACCGCGGGCTTCATGGGCGGCGCAAAATATTTCCTGGTCAAGAACTTCATCAACGACACCCAGTTCTTCCAGTGGGACCAGGCGACTTACCAATCGTATTTCAACCGCATCAAGGACGCGACCGAGCTGACCATCCCCAAGCTCAACGAAATGGCCTATGAGCAGGTCGAGGTGTCCTCCGTCCCGTTCCTGAAATTCGTCGCCAACAAGGGCATCAACGACGAGGCAGCGAACTATTCGTTCGTTCTGCGCGGCTATGTCCGGCACTGGCTGGCCAACGTCTGGAGCGAGTTCGACCGGATCCGCCTGACCGACATCGTCGGGTCGAAATCCGCGACCCGCAACAGCGAAAAATAGTTGCGAAGCCGGGGCTGATACGGCTGGATTGGGCGGTGAGTTGGCCTGATATAGCTGTCGATGCCCGCGACACCCGTCTACATCATCTGTTCGCCCCGCCCGCAGGTAGGAAAGACCCTGCTGGCGCGGCTCCTCAGCGAATTCCTGCTGCTCAAGAACGGCAACGTCGCGGCCTTCGACGTCAATCTGAAGGAGCCGTCGCTGCTCGACTATCTGCCGAAGGTGACCGAAACGGCCGACGTGATCGACACCTACGGTAAAATGCAGCTGATGGACCGCGTCATCCTCGATGACGGCGTTGCCAAGGTGATCGACCTCGGCTTCCACGCCTTCGACGAGTTCTTCAAGATGACCGACGAGATCGGCCTGTTGAAGGAGGCCGCGCGCCGCCATGTCGCGCCTCAGATCCTGTTCGTCGCCGACACCGACCGCGTCTCGATTCGCGCCCACGAGACGCTGCGCGGGCAGATCCCGCGCATGAACCTGATCACGGTCGACAACGAACATGTCGTGCGCGGCGAGCTGCCGGCCGCGATGGCCGGCGGCCGGCTGTTCCGCCTGCCCGCGCTGCCGGGCTTCCTCAAGACGTATATCGACCGATTGAACTTCTCCTTCACCGGCTACCTGCGCCAGGAGAAGGATGCCTCGACCGAGCTGCACCAATGGACCCGGCGCAACTACCTCGCCTTTCGTGAGCTCGAGCTCAGCCTGATCCTGCAGCGCTCCTGAAGGTATTTTACCCGGGTATTATTGACAGAGGGCCGGCTCGCCGCTACTAAGTGCGCAGCAACGTCCTCAGCAAGGCTTGTCCCCCGTGAGCATCGACCGGAAAGCAGCGATCGCCGCCTACAAGGAGCGAAAGACCATCGCGGGCATCTTCGTCGTGCGCTGCGCGGCCTCAGGCGAGGCCTGGGTCGGCCAGGCGCCGAACCTGGAGACGATCCAGAACCGCATCTGGTTCTCGCTGCGCCAGGGCAGCCACACATGCCGCAGCCTCCAGGCAGCCTGGAAGGCCCATGGCGAGACCGGCCTGACCTTTGCCGAGTGCGAGCGCCTGGAGGACGAGGAGAGCGCCTATGTCAGGAACGCGCTCCTGAAGGAGCGCATGCTGCATTGGCGGGACGAGCTGAAGGCCGAGATGATCTGACCGCAGCGGCGGCTCAGTGCCCCTCGAACGTCATCAGCGTGCGCACCGGAACGTCCATGGCGCGCAGCTTGGCGGCGCCGCCGAGCTCGGGGAGGTCGATGATGAAGCAGGCGGCGACGACGTTGGCGCCGATCTGGCGCAGCAGCTTCACCGCGCCTTCCGCGGTGCCGCCGGTGGCGATGAGGTCGTCCACCAGGATGACGCGCTCGCCGGGCTGGATCGCGTCGACATGCATCTCCATCTCGTCGATACCGTATTCGAGTGAATAGGCGATGCGCACCGTCGTGTGCGGCAGCTTGCCCTTCTTGCGGATCGGCACGAAGCCGGCCGAGAGCTGATGCGCCACCGCGCCGCCGATGATGAAGCCGCGCGCCTCCATGCCCGCGACCTTGTCGATCTTGTTGCCGGCCCAGGGATTGACGAGCTCATCGACCGCGCGGCGGAACGCGCGTGCGTCCGCCAGCAGGGTCGTGATGTCGCGGAACATGATCCCTGGCTTGGGATAGTCAGGGATGGTGCGGACGCTCGCCTTGATATCATGGTCGAAGGTCATTGGTGCCTCTCAATCAACGCGCGCATCCAGCCGGAACGCATTCTCGACAATACGTAGTCCCACCTCATTGCCGAGCGACATCAGCGATTCCGGGTGGAATTGCACGCCGGCGATCGGCAGGGTCTTGTGCTCCAGCGCCATGGCGACGCCGTCCTCGGTGCTTGCGGTGACGGACAACACCTCCGGCATGCTGTCGCGCTCTACGAAGAGCGAGTGATAGCGGCCGATGACGATCTCGTTCGGCAGATTGCGCATCAGCCGTCCGCCGCGCACCTGCACCCGCGAGGGGCGGCCGTGGGCGGGATGGGTGAGCTGCCCGAGCTCGCCGCCAAAATATTCGCCGATGGCCTGCACACCGAGACAGACGCCGAACACCGGCAGCTTCTTCTCCAGCGCCGCATCGATCGTCTTCTTGATCGCGAAATCCTCGGGGCGTCCAGGACCCGGCGACAGCACCAGCAAATCCCATGTCCTCTGCTTGAGCATGTCGAGCGCATGCACATGGCGGACCACGGTGACGCTGGCGCCGACCTGGCGGAAGTAATCGGCGAGCATGTGGACGAAACTGTCGTCGTGGTCGATCAGCAGCACCTGCTTGCCCGAACCGGTCGCATCAGGCGCAAAGGTCGACAGCGGCTTCGGCGGATCGCCGCGCAGCGCCTGGAACAGCGCGGCAGCTTTCACCTGGCACTCGCGGTCTTCGGCGGCGGGATCGGAATCGAACAGGCACGTGGCGCCGACGCGCACTTCGGCAAGCCCATCCTTCATGCGGATGGTGCGGATGGTGAGACCGGTGTTGATGCTGCCGTCGAAGTTCACCGCGCCGATCGCGCCGGCATACCAGCGGCGCGGCGAACGCTCGTGATCCTCGACGAACTGCATCGCCCACAGCTTGGGCGCACCCGTTACGGTGACCGCCCAGGCATGGGTGAGGAAGGCATCGAGCGCGTCGAAGCCGGGGCGCAGCATGCCCTCGACATGATCGACGGTGTGGAACAGCTTGGAGTAGGTTTCGATCTGCCGGCGCGCCAGCACCTTGATGGTGCCGGGGACGCAGACGCGCGCCTTGTCGTTGCGGTCGACGTCGGTGCACATGTTGAGCTCGAACTCGTCCTTCTCCGAGTTCAGCAGCTGGCGAATCTGCTCGGCATCGCCGATCGCATCGCTGCCGCGCGCGATGGTGCCTGAGATCGGGCAGGTTTCGACGCGGCGCCCGTCCGAGCGCACGAACATTTCCGGCGAGGCGGAGACGAGAAACTCGCCTTCGCCGAGATTCATCAGCGCGCCATAGGGCGACGGATTGATGACGCAGAGGCGCTGGAACACTTCCGCCGGCGAGCGATCGCAAGGCTCCGCGAACAACTGCCCTGGCACCGCCTCGAACAGATCACCGCGGGCGAAGGCGGCACGCGCGGTCTCGACGGTGGCCTGATATTCGCCGGGCGCGTGATCGGCGAAGCCCTGGCGCGGCGTCTTCAGGTATGGGCTCTCGGCGGTCTCGCGCGGCAGGCCTGCGGTGGACTTGCCGTTCCAGGCGAAGTCGTAACTCAGCACGACGCCGCGGCCGGTGGCGCGGTCGTAAGCCAGCAGGCGATCGGGCACGTAGAGCACGATGTCGCGCTGGTCGCTCTCGCGTGCACGCTTCTGTACGAGGTCCTCAATCTGGAACACGAGGTCGTAGGCGAAGGCGCCGAACAGGCCGAGGAGCCCGTCTTCATTGGCGGAGAAGGCGGCGACGAGATCGCGCACCAGCGACATCACGCTGGCACGCCGGGTGCGCTGGTCCTCCTCGACCGGCGCGTCGCCGCGGATGATGTGGCCGGCCAGGCGCGAAGCGGTCTTCTCGGAGATCACCACGCAGGGTTCGCGCAGCACGTCAGTAAGGAAGGCGATCAGCACCTGCCCGCGTGCGTTCAGCGCTTCCAGCTTGAAATGGACGCCCGTGGTCTCGAGCTTGAGAGGCGGATCGGAGAAACCGAGGTCAAAACTCTCATAGCGGCCGGGCACGGTCGTGCCCGAGGACAACACCACGCCGCGGCGGTGGTCGAGCAGGTTGATCAGGTCGTCGAGCCGATTGGCACCGCCGGTAAACTGCTCGGCCACCCGCGTGATCGCAAGTCCCGCGCGGGTCACATAGTCGCTTCGAGCCGGGAGGGCAAAGACTGTCCTGTTCATGTCGTCCTCTTACGAAACTTGCCGAGGGAACGCCACACAGGACAAACGATCAGGCCGCCGCGCTGTGCTGGCGACCTCAGACGATTTGGGAAAGGAAAATCGCACCGGCCACCTCGTCAGGAGGTGCGCCACCAAAGACGGGCTGGGCGGACGGCGGTGCTCATGGCGTGGATACTCACCATGGCCGGGAAGCGGCGTCAAGGGTGGGCGGCAGCCCGGATGGAGCGTAGCGCAATCCGGGGACGCGCCACGACGAGACAGTCCCGGATTCCGGTGCGCTCCATCCGGGCTACCAGTTGGGTCAGGCCGCGCTGGTGCCGCCGAGATGATTGGCGAAGAACTTGATCGCCCGGCCCCAGGCGAGCTCGGCGGCTTCGCGGTCGTGCACGGCCTGGCGCTGCTCGTTGACGAAGGCGTGCTCGGCGTCATAGCGGAACAGCTCCAGCGACTTGCCGGCGGCCTTCATGGCCTTTTCGAAGCCATTGACCAGCTCCGGCGTGCACCAATCGTCCTTGTTGGCGAAATGGGCCTGGAGCGGAATCTTGACGTCGGCGGGCTTGGCCGCCTGCTCGGGCGGGATGCCGTAGAACACGACGCCGGCCGCAAGCTCCGGGATCTTGGTCGCGCCGATGATGGTGACGGCGCCGCCGAGGCAGAAGCCTGTCAGCCCGACCTTGGCGCCGTTGCGCGAGAGATATTGCGTGGCGCCGCGTACCGTCTGCGTGGTGGCGTCCATGAAGTCGAGCGAGTTCATTTCCTTGTTGGCGGAATCCGTGTCATGGTACGGCACCACCTTGCCCTTGTAGAGATCGGGCGCCAGCGCATCGAAGCCTGCCAGCGCGAAACGATCGCACAGGCCCTTGATCTGGTCCGACAGCCCCCACCATTCCTGGATCACGACCACGCCCGGCGCATTGCCGCGCGCGGCGTTGGCCAGATAGCCCGAGGCGTCCTTGCCGTCCGGGCGCTTGAAGGTGATGGCGGTTCCCATGGTGTCCTCCGATGAGTTTTTGGGGGAGCAGTTGAGGCTATTTTGACGGCTGGAAGCGCGAGGCGCAATCCACACTCCCGTCATTCCGGGTTCGATGCTTACCCATCGCCCTGGAATGACGGACAACAAAAAAGCCCCCATCCGGGGGCTTTTTCATTTCGTCTCGTCAGGCACAGCTCAGTGCGAGGTGGCCCAGACCTTTTTCTTGGTGAAGTACATCAGGCCGGCAAAGAGGATCAGGAACACGAAGACCTGGAAGCCGAGGCGCTTGCGCGCTTCCATGTGCGGCTCTGCGGTCCACATCAGGAACGTGGTGACGTCCTTGGCGTATTGCGCCACCGTGGCGGGCGAGCCGTCGTCGTAGGTGACCTGGCCATCGCTGATCGGCTTCGGCATCTTGATGGCATGGCCCGGGAAGTACTTGTTGTAGTAGGAGCCCTCCGGCAGGGTCACACCTTCCGGCGCCTTGTCCTCGTAACCCTGAAGCAGCGCCGACACGTAGTCCGGACCCTGCTCCTGGTATTGGGTGAAGAAGTCGATGATGAACCAGGGGAAGCCGCGCTTGTAGGAACGCGCCTTGGTGATCAGGGACAGGTCGGGCGGCGCCGCACCGCCGTTCGCGGCACGCGCTGCCTGCTCGTTCGGAAATGGCGAGGGGAAATAGTCCGCCGGCCGGCCCGCACGCTCGAACATGTCACCCGCATCGTTCGGGCCGTCCTTGACCTTGTACTCCGAAGCGAAGGCAGCCGCCTGCGCCACCGAATAGCCCGGACCGCCGGGCTCGGCGAGATTGCGGAAAGCGACGTAGGACAGGCCGTGGCAGCTGGCGCAGACTTCCTTGTAGACCTTCAGGCCACGCTGCAGCGCGCCGCGATCGAACGTACCGAAGGGGCCCGAGAACGACCATTTGTTGCCCGGAGGCTTGTCGCCGCCTTCAGCCGCTTTCGCGCTGTCGATCGAGCCCGCGAACAACGAACCGGCGAGCGCCAGCACGATCGCGGTCGAAACCATCGGCGTCGACCTGCTGCCGGTCTTGGCGAGCACCGCGTCCGAGATCGAGTTCGGAACCGGCCGCGGCTTCTCGATGCGCGCGAGCAGCGGCAGCACGATCAGGAAGTAGGCGAAATAGCAGAACGTAAGGATCCTGCCGGCGATCACGTAGATGCCCTCCGGCGGCTGTGCGCCGAGATAGCCGAGCAGGATGCAGACCGCGACGAAGATCCAGAAGAACTGCTTTGCCAGCGGACGATACTTCGACGACCTGGTCTTGGCGCTGTCGAGCCAGGGCAGGAAGCACAGGATGATGATCGCCCCGAACATTGCGATGACGCCCGCGAGCTTGTCCGGGATCGAGCGCAGGATCGCGTAGAACGGCAGGTAATACCATTCCGGCACGATGTGCGGCGGCGTCACGCCGGGGTTCGCCGGAATGTAGTTATCCGCGTCGCCGAGATAGTTCGGCATGTAGAAGATGAACCAGGCGTAGAGCAACATGAAGCAGGTGACGCCGAACATGTCCTTGATGGTGGCATGCGGCGTGAAGGGCACCGTGTCCTTTTCCGTCTTCGGCTCGACACCGTCAGGATTGTTCTGGCCGGCGACGTGCAGCGCCCAGACGTGGAGCACGACGACGCCCGCGATCACGAACGGCAACAGGTAATGCAGCGAGAAGAAGCGATTCAGCGTCGGATTGCCGACCGCATAGCCGCCCCAGAGCAGCGTCACGACGCTCTCGCCGACATAGGGAATGGCGGAGAACAGGTTGGTGATGACGGTGGCGCCCCAGAAGCTCATCTGGCCCCACGGCAGCACATAACCCATGAAGCCGGTCGCCATCATCAGGAGATAGATGATGACGCCGAGGATCCACAGCACCTCGCGCGGCTCCTTGTACGACCCGTAGTAAAGGCCGCGGAACATATGGACATAGACCGCGACGAAGAACATGGAGGCGCCGACCGCGTGCATGTTGCGGAGCAGCCAGCCGTAGTTCACGTCACGGACGATCAGCTCGACCGACTTGAAGGCGAGATCGGCATGCGGCGTGTAGTGCATCGCCAGGATCACGCCGGTCAGGATCTGCATCCCCAGCATGAAGGAGAGGATGGCGCCGAAGGTCCACCAGTAGTTCAGGTTGCGCGGGGTGGGATAGGCGACGAAGGAGGAGTGCATGAGACCAAAGATCGGCAGGCGCCGCTCGATCCATTGCAAGGCCGGATTGCTCGGCTGGTAGTCGGATGGTCCGCTCATGATGCGATCCTGAGGAAATAGTACGACGAGACGGCGCGAAGCTTCGGACGAAGGTCCGAGGCTCAGCCGATCTGGATTTTGGTGTCGGAAACGAACTGGTACGGCGGCACCGCCAAATTCGTGGGCGCGGGCCCCTGGCGGATGCGGCCGGACGTATCGTACTGCGAACCATGGCAGGGGCAGAAGAACCCGTCGTAATTGCCCTCATGAGCGATCGGGATGCAGCCGAGATGGGTGCAGATGCCGATCACGACCAGCCACTGCTCGTGGCCCGACTTGACCCGGGCCTCGTCGGTCTGCGGATCGGGCAGGCTCGCCACGTTGACGGCGCGCGCCTCGTCGATCTGCTTCTTGGTGCGGTGGCTGATGTAGATCGGCTTGCCGCGCCAGAACACCTTGAGGTCCTGGCCTTCGGCGACCGGGCTGAGATCGACCTCGATCGGCGCACCGGCGGCGATGGTCGAGGCGTCAGGATTCATTTGGGAGATGAAGGGCCAGAGCGCAGCCGCGCCCCCTACTGCTGCAGCTGCCCCGGTTGCAACGAATAAGAAATCACGGCGTGTCGGATGGTCCGCCGAAGACGCTGTCGTCACGATTCCAACCCTTTCTTCTTATGCGACCGGTGGAACCGCTCCAGGGGGCGCCCATGAGGTCCCCGGAAAGGCTGCCGGCGCCCGCGGCCCCCCGCGGCGGCAGAACTTCGCTTATCCACCTCTAAACAGGCGAAACAGCAGTCCAGAATCGTTCTATTGGCACCCTTGCCGGGCGAGCGCAAGCCCGCTATCGGCGCGGGAGCGTGCAATGCACGAATTCCCGGGCAGGCGATGTTTTATTGAGACATTTCCGCCCCGCAACCAACCGCAGCCCATGATGCAGATAGCGCTTTTCCAGCCCGACATCCCCCAGAACACCGGCACGATTCTCAGACTCTGCGCCTGCCTGGGACTGGCCGCCCATATCATTGAGCCGGCGGGGTTCCCGGTCTCCGACCGCGCGTTCCGCCGGGCGGGAATGGATTACCTCGGCCATGTCAGCATCGTCAGGCACGACTCCTGGCAGAAATTCGAGGACTGGCGCGCCTCGCACGGCTACCGCCTGCTGCTGTTCACCACCAAGGGCGCCACCGACTATCGCGATTTCCATTACCAGACGTCGGACATCCTGCTATTCGGGCGCGAGAGCGCCGGCGTCACCGACGCGGTGGTCGAGGCCGCGGATGCGCGGCTGGTGATCCCGATCACGGCGGGGCTGCGGTCGCTCAATGTCGCCATGACCGCGGCCATGGCCGCAGGCGAGGCGCTGCGGCAGATGCGAGCCCCGCAAGTCTGACAAGGTCAAGTCCGGCAAGGATGAGGAGAGACAATTGAGTTACGCGGTCAAGGAAATCTTCCTGACCCTGCAAGGCGAAGGCGCCCATGCCGGGCGCGCGTCCGTGTTCTGCCGTTTTGCCGGCTGCAATCTCTGGAGCGGGCGCGAGGCGGACCGCATGGATGCGACCTGCAAATTCTGCGACACGGATTTCGTCGGCATCGACGGCACGCTCGGCGGCCGCTACGGCTCGGCCGCCGAGCTCGCCGACACCATCGCCGCGCAATGGACGGCAACCGCCGCCAACCGTTACGTGGTGCTCACCGGCGGCGAGCCGCTGCTCCAGGTCGACGCCGCGCTGATCGAGGCGCTCCATGCCCGCGGCTTCGAGATCGGCGTCGAGACCAACGGCACGATCGAAGCGCCGGAGGGGCTCGACTGGATCTGCGTCAGCCCCAAGGGCGGCAGCGAACTGGTGCTGCGCCAGGGGCACGAGCTGAAGCTGGTCTATCCGCAGGCCCTCGCCGCGCCCGAGACTTTCGAGAACCTCGCCTTCGAGCGCTTCTCGCTGCAGCCGATGGACGGCCCCGAAGCCATCGAGAACACCGCACGTGCGATCGACTATTGCCTGCGCCATCCGCAATGGCGGCTCAGCGTGCAGACGCACAAGTCGCTCGGCATCAGATAGGACGCGACCGGGAATGCAGATGGACATGTCCACGATCGAAGACCGCAAAACCCGCGCACGCGCCTGGTTCGAAGCCTTGCGCGACGACATCTGCGCGAGCTTCGAGCGGCTCGAGGACGACGCCCCGCAGAGCCTCTATCCGGGCGAAGCAGGCCGCTTCAAGCGCACGCCGTGGCAACGCACCGACCATACCGGCGCGGCCGGCGGTGGCGGCGTGATGTCGATGATGCACGGCCGGCTGTTCGAGAAGGTCGGCGTGCACTGCTCGACCGTACATGGCGAGTTCGCGCCCGAGTTTCGGGCTCAGATCCCCGGCGCCGCGGAAGATCCAAAATTCTGGGCCTCCGGCATCTCCCTGATCGCGCATATGCGCAATCCGAACGTGCCCGCGGTGCATATGAACACCCGCTTCGTCGTCACCACCAAGGCCTGGTTCGGCGGCGGCGCCGATCTCACGCCGGTGCTGGACCGACGGCGCACGCAGGAAGATGCCGACACCATCGCCTTCCACGCCGCGATGAAGCAAGCCTGCAACCAGCACAACGGCGTTGCCGATTACGACAAGTACAGGAAATGGTGCGAGGAGTATTTCTACCTGCCGCACCGCAAGGAAGCGCGCGGCATCGGCGGCATCTTCTACGACTGGCACGACAGCGGCGACTGGGACGCCGACCTCGCCTTCACGCAGGACGTCGGCCGCGCCTTCCTGAAGATCTATCCCGAGATCGTCAGGCGCAATTTCGCGAGCGCCTGGACCGCCGCGGACCGCGAGGAGCAATTGATCCGGCGGGGCCGCTATGTCGAGTTCAACCTGCTCTACGATCGCGGCACCATCTTCGGGCTGAAGACCGGCGGCAATGTCGATTCGATCCTGTCGTCGATGCCGCCGGAGGTGAAATGGCCATGACGATGACGCCGATCTCGAAACCGTTGCCGCGCGCCATGCTGATCGACATGGACGACACCATCCTGTCCGCCTATGGCCGGCCCGAGATCGCCTGGAACACGATCGCCAGGGAATTTGCCGACGAGCTTGCGCCGCTGCCGCCCGAGCTGGTCGCAACCACGGTCCTGGCTTTCGCGCGAAACTTCTGGGCCAATGCGGAAGCCGCATGGCGGATGAAGCTCGCCGAGGCGCGGCACCTCACGGTCAAGGGCGGCTTTGCCGCGCTCGCGGCAGCCGGCCACCGCGCCCTCCCCGACGACCTCGCCATCCGCCTCGCCGACCGCTTCACGGCTTATCGCGAGGAGGAGATGTTCGTCTTCCCCGGCGCGCATGAGGCGATCGACAAGTTCAAGACGCTCGGCATCAAGCTGGCGCTGGTGACCAACGGCGCCGCCGACATGCAGCGCGCCAAGGTCGAGCGCTTCGAGCTGGCGCACCGATTCGACCACATCCAGATCGAGGGCGAGCACGGTTTCGGCAAGCCCGAGGAGCGCGCTTATCTGCACGCGATGGAAGCGCTCGGCGTCACGCCTGCGGACACCTGGATGATCGGCGACAATCTGGAATGGGAAGTCGTGACGCCGCAGCGCCTCGGCATCTATTCGATCTGGATCGACGTGCATGGCGACGGCCTGCCCGAAGGCTCGACGGTCAGACCCGACCGCATCATCCGCTCGCTGACCGAGCTGGTGCCGGACCGGCCCTGACCAAAGCAAAATATCGAAAAACAACCCCATGCACAGTAGACGGCTGTTGCAATAACAACGGCTTACGTCACGCCGAAAGCGAATTGCCGATTTTACGAAATCATTTGACCCGTCGGGCAAAACGGGCGCATGATGCCATCATCGCCGCACCCAGGACGGAACAGCCCTCGGTGACCATCGAGCGATCCCCACTCGAACCTCTGCCATAGACGCTTCGGAAGTTGACGCCAGCCGGGCACATTCGCGGGTCCCCATCCCGTGATCGGCGTGTCATGCCGGCTTGCTAGCTTCTCAAGTCAATCAACCTGAAAGGACCATCCATGGAACTGAAAGCCGGCGATATCGTCATGCTGAAATCCGGCGGGCAGCCGCTCACCGTCGCCGAAGTGAAGGGCGACGAAGTCCTCTGTCTCTGGATGGGCGTGGAAGGCGATTTGTTTCGCGAGACCCTACCGCTCGCCGTGCTCGAACAACTGGAAGAGTTGGACGAGGATGAAGAGGATGAAGAAGACGAGGAAGACGAGGAATAGGCGCGGCCGGGTCCTCATCCTGGCGGCGCGGGAACCAAACCCAAAGGCGTCGATTAGGATGTCATGATCCGCGCACCTCAATTCGCGGTTCGGGCCGGAAGCCTTGCGATGATCGCTTTCGTCGTAGCGATGACTGGCTCTGGCCCGAGCGGTGCAGACCCCTCATCTGCTTCCACAACACTTCGGAATGCCGCCGCTTTTTCGTCCATTTCAAATCAAGCGGATCGCTCGCGCGCGCTGTTCGAAGAAATCGGCAAGGTGCTCACCAATCCGCGTTGCATGAATTGCCACCCGGCCGGCGATCATCCGTTGCAGGGTGACGATAGCCACGAGCATGTACCGCCGATATGGCGTGCCGAGACCGGGCATTTCGAGGTCAATTGCTCCGGATGCCATGGCGGGAAGAACTTCTCGCTTCACGAAGCGGCCACCTATCGAAGCATTCCCGGTCATCCGCGATGGGGCTTCGCGCCACTGTCCATGGCGTGGGAAGGCAAGTCGTTGGGCGAGATCTGCCGCCAGTTGAAGGACGTCCAGCTCAATGGCGGTCGTGACCTCGCCGCGCTGCAGGAACACATCGCCAAGGATGATCTCGTCGCGTGGGGGTGGAATCCCGGCGAAGGCCGCAAGCCGGCTCCGGGCAGCCAGCAGGCGGCGGGCGAACTGGTGCAGGCCTGGATCGATAGCGGCGCCGAGTGCCCACGCTGACGCAGGCAGTTATCCGGACGTTGCGGCGCCCATAACGCGCGATGCTGAGCTCCTGGAATGTCCAATGGAACTCCCGGGAACATCGGCCGTTTCCATCCGTTCCAAAATCAGGAGACGCGCGTGAACCGCCGAGACCTTCTTCGCGCATCAGCTGCTGTTTCAGCTGCAGCCATCCTGCCACGGGCTGCAGACGCTCAGACCAGCGCCGCCGCGCCCTTCGGCCCATCCACCGTGCGCGAGCTGGCGCGGGCGCTTGCGACCAAGCCATTTGTGGCTCCGGACGAGAAGCTTCCGGATCCACTGAAGAATCTCGATTACGACCGATACCGATCCATTCGGTTCGCCCCCGAAAAGGCGCTGTGGCGTGACGAAAAATTGCCGTTCCAGGTGCAGTTCTTCCACCGCGGCTTCTTCTACAAGAACAGGGTCGACATCTTTGAGGTGGCGAACAGAAGCGTCACGCCGGTGTTGTATCGGCGCGCTGACTTTTCGTTCGGCGAAGGGCTCGGGCAATGGCCGGATGCGGACCTCGGGTTCGGCGGCTTCCGTATCCATACCCCGATCAACAAACCCGATTATTACGACGAACTTTGCGTATTCCTTGGCGCAAGCTACTTCCGGGCCGTTGCGAAAGGACAGACCTATGGCCTGTCCGCGCGGGGGCTTGCGATCGATACAGGCGAGAGCAAAGGCGAAGAGTTTCCGGTGTTCAAGGCGTTCTGGCTGGAGAAGCCGGCGCCGAACGCCTCCTCGATGGTGGTCCATGCGCTGCTCGACAGCAAGAGCGCGGCGGCCAGCTACCGCTTCACCATACGGCCGGGCCAAACCACGGTATTCGACGTCGAGATGGCCCTCTATCCGCGGGTCGACGTCGAGCACGCGGGGCTCGCGCCGATGACCAGCATGTTCTTCTTCGGTCCGAACGATCGGAAGGACTTCGATGATTTCCGCCCCGCGGTTCACGACTCGGATGGACTTTCGATCTTCAACGGCAGAGGCGAGCAGCTCTGGCGACCGCTCAACAATCCGCGCGATTTGCAGGTCAGCAGTTTTGCCGATGTCAATCCTGGCGGCTTCGGCCTCATGCAGCGGGAGAGGAATTATCTCGCTTATCAGGATCTGGAATCCAGTTTCGAGACGCGTCCAAGCCTCTGGTTCGAGCCGATCGGCGATTGGGGCGAAGGGGCGGTGAAATTGATCGAGATCCCGACCAAGGAAGAGGTCCACGACAATATCGCCGCGCTCTGGCAGCCGAAGCAGCCCCTGGCGGCAAAGAGCGAGCACATCTTTACCTATCGACTGCACTGGGGACCGGACGCGCCGAAAGCCGACGCACTTGCGCGGTTCACGCGAACAGGAATCGGCAGCCGTGGCGATGACAGCAAGCTGTTCGTCCTGGAGCTGATGGGCGACCGCCTCAAAAGCATCGATCCCAAGACCATCAAAGGCATGGTGACCGCTGAAAAAGCTGAAATCAGCAACATCGTCACGCAACCTAATCCCGCGACCGGCGGATGGCGTTTGAGCTTCCAATGCGCGGTCAAGGGGCAGGCGTCGATCGAATTGCGCGCTTTCCTCGCGCAAAACGATGCGCCGGTCTCTGAAGTCTGGATCTATCGATGGACGCCCTGAAGCACTCGCAGGCGGCGCTGCCAAGCGCCTCCGCCCGCCCGTTTCTGCCGCAGGAAAGCCCGCTGACGATGCTGCCGTGCCGGCTGGACAACGCAACCGGCGTCGGGCAGTCGCAAGCGCCGGCGAGGGCCAGCCTGACGGTTCGCCGTCTCTTCATCTTTGCCGGTACCGCCTTGCTGACGCTTGCAGGCGGCTACGGCATGTACGACGTGGTGAAAATTGGCGGTGTCACCTTTCTCGAGGCGCTGCTGCTGGGTCTGTTCTTCGTGCTGCTCGCCTGGGTCGCGTTCTCGTTCATGTCCGCGCTTGCCGGATTTTTCGTGCTGTTGACGCGCGGGCAGGTCAGCCTGCCGATCGACACGACAGGCCCGCTGCCTCGCATCACCACGCGCACCGCGATGCTGCTGCCGACCTATAACGAGGACCCCCATCATGTGATGGCCCGGCTGCGCGCAATGTATGAATCCGTCGAAGCGACCGGATATGGCCCACAGTTCGACTGGTTCTTGCTGAGCGATACGACCGACCCGGACATCTGGATCAGCGAAGAGATGGCCTTCATCCAGCTGCGCCGCGCCTGCGGCGGAGATCGGCTGTACTACCGGCATCGCTCCGACAACACCGCGCGGAAGTCCGGAAACATCGCGGACTGGGTCACCAGGTTCGGCGCGGCCTATGATCACATGATCGTCCTTGACGCTGACAGCCTCATGGAGGCTGACACGATCGTTCGTATCGTCCACGCGATGGAACACAACCCCACTTGCGCGCTGATCCAGACGCAGCCCGTCATCGTCAACGCGCGCACGCTGTTCAGCAGGCTGCAGCAATTTTCGGGACGCATGTACGGTCCGCTCATCACGGCGGGCAATGCCTGGTGGCACGGCGGCGACAGCAACTATTGGGGCCACAACGCCATCATCCGGATACAGGCCTTCGCTGCGGAGGCCGGACTGCCGGAACTGCGCGGTCGCAAACCCTTCGGAGGACACATCCTCAGCCATGATTTTGTCGAGGCCGCGTTGATGCGCCGCGCCGGCTGGGGGATCTATATGGTCCCGGCGATTCACGGCAGCTTCGAAGAGGTCCCGCCGTCATTGCTGGACTTTGCGGGGAGAGACCGTCGCTGGTGCCAGGGAAACCTGCAGCATCTCGCGGTCCTGCCGGCACGCGGGCTACACTGGGTCTCGAGGCTGCATCTGCTCACCGGCATCGGCTCCTACGTGACGGCGCCGCTCTGGCTTGTGTTCCTGTTGCTCGGTCTGCTCATCTCGCTGCAGGCGCACTTCATCCGGCCCGAATACTTTCCGAAGGGCTTCAGTTTGTTTCCGACATGGCCGCAACAGGATCCGGTGCTTGCGGCCTGGGTCTTTGCCGCGACAATGGGGCTTCTGATCCTGCCGAAGCTGCTGGCCTATCTGGTTATGATCAGCAATCGCGATGAGCGAGCCGGATTTGCAGGAAGCTGTCGTGCTCTGGCGGGTGTCGTTTGCGAGACGTTCGTGGCGGCATTGCTAGCGCCCTGCATGATGATCCTTCAGACCAAGGCCGTCGTGGAAATTCTCGCCGGCCGTGACGCGGGCTGGCAAGTGCAGCGCCGAGGCGATGGACAGCCTGCCCGCGGCGAAGTCCATCGAAAGCTCGCCGGACCGACACTGTTCGGCCTCACCCTGTCGATATGCGCCTATGCAGTCTCCTTGCCCCTGCTGCTCTGGATGTCGCCGGTGGTGCTGGGACTGCTGCTTTCAATCCCGTTGGGGATCATGACGTCTTTGCGGCTGAGCACGCCCGGGGTCTTTGCCACGCCGGAAACCAACAGCCCGCCTGCCGTGGTGCTGCGCGCGAACGAGCTTGCCGCATCAAAGCGCACTGAAATGGCCGGGGCTCTACACCAGCTCGGCCGGGACCCTGAATTGCTGGTCGAGCATCTGGGCTCGCTCTCGCCTGCCAGCCCGCGCAGATTTGGTCCCGTCGACGTGCCTCTTGCGACCGCAACCGCCAAGGTCGAGCAATGCGAAAGCCTGGAGGATGCCGCTTCCTGGCTCGACCGCTCGGAATTGCAAGCCGTTCTCGGCCATCCGACGCTGCTCAAGCACGTCCTCGAAATGCCTCCGGGCAGGCGAGAGTAGCCGTTGCGGTCAAGCCGTTATCGGGTGCCAGCTGCGGGCGTTCATTGCTCACGGCTGCCGATCGCTGCCGCACCAATTGCGTTGGACGAAAAGGCTGACTAGGACGTTCGGATGAGCATCGAATCGCCTCCGAGTTGGCCAGTTGTGGACCCGCCGCCTTTTGTGCCCGCGCCTCGTCGCCGATGGCCGTTTGCGCTCTTCGTGGCCGTTGTCTTGGCGCTGGCAGGCGCAGGGGCCGGTTACGTCTGGCTGAATCCGGGTTGTTCAGTCAGTCCGCCGGACGCGAGGATGGGGATGCCGACAGCAGATCCGGTGACAAGGCGATCATGACCGACTTGCTCGCCGCGCAACAGAAAACGGCCGACGACCTGGCAGCGGTCGACAGGGCCATCGCCGACCAGCAAGAGCAGCTGAAGGCGATCGTAAGTCAGCTTGCCAACCTCAGTTCGAAAATTGACGCACTGAAGAGCCCGGCCCCGCAGTCATCGGTCGCGCCGGCTCCGCTGACCGCGCCCGGTGTCGCGATGCCATCGGCTTCAGTGCCTCCCGTTTCGCCAGCAGCGACAGCGCGCGTCGCCCCGAAGCAAAAGAAGCCACCGCGCGCAGCGGCCCCGAGCGGTCCGATATCAATCGGGGGAGCGCCGTTAAACGCGACGCCGGATGCGACTGTGCGCTGAGCCGCGTCGTCTACGCGATCAGCTGCCTCGCCGCCGCCGAGATCATCACCAGCCCGCCGGTGATCACCGCGGCATCGAGGATCGCGGTGTGGATATGCACCGGCATCCGCTCGACGAAGGCCTTGGCGAGGAACGCGCCGGGGATCGCGATCGCGCCGATCAGCAGCGCGAAGGCGAGCACTTGCGCGGTGACGGCGCCGGCGAGACCGAACACCGAGATCTTGATGAGGCCGGTGCCGAGCGAGATCATCGCATCGGTCGCAATCACGGCGGCGCCTTCGAGGCCGGCGGCCATCAGCAGCGAGAGCAGGATCACGCCGGAGCCCGAGGTGCCGCCGACCAGCACGCCGTAGCCGACCGAGCCGGCGGCAAGACCGCCGTCGCCGATCCGCACCTGACGGCGGCGGAGCACGCGGCGCAGCGGCACGCTGAGGATCAGCATCGAACCAATCACCAGAGCCGCGCCGGCGTTGGTGAGGCGCGTATAGCCGTAGGCGCCGAGTGCGGTCGTCAGCGCCGCGCAGGCCAGCACGATCAGCGCGCGGCGTCGGTCGGCATAGCGGATATAGGCGAGTGCACGGCTCGAATTGGTGAGCATCGCGGAGATCGCGATGATCGGCACCACCGGCTCGGCGCCGACCAGGGGTACCAGCACCAGCGGCATCAGGGCGCCGGTGCCGTAGCCGGCGAGACCACCGATGATCGAAGCAAACAACGCCATCAACGCGACCAGCAGGAGCTGAAAGATCGAGATGTCGGCGAAGGCTGAGACGATGGTCACGTTCTCTCGTCGCGGCTGACGCGGGCCGCAGCTTGATCGGCGATGGCAGCGAGTGCGGCATCATCTAGGGGAAAATCCGCCGCAAGCCAAGCGTCCTCCGCGAGCGTCAGCACATGCCCGAGCCGGGGTCCTTCCGCCATTCCGCGCGCGATGAAGTCGGCGGCCTTCAGCGGAAATTTCGGCGCAGTCCAGCGCTGCGGCAGCTCGGCGAGCGCGCGCCAGCGCGTTGACGTGACGTCGCCGCCGGCCCGCGCCCATCCCAGCAACACGCGATCGTGATAGCGCTCGGGGCCGAGCCGATAGAGCAGCCGCCGCGCATTGGCCTCGTCCTTGGTGGCGAAGCGCCACCAGCGATGGCCCATCGAATCCAGCGCCTTGGTCTCGGCATTGGACAGCCGCAGGCGCGCGGCGACGCGCTTGGCATCTTCGGTCACCGCGACGGTCAGCGCGGCGAGGCGGCGCGTGCTGCTCGCGGTGAGGCGGAGCTCGCGTTCGATCGCAATCATCGTCGCCAGCGGCCCGGTATAGACGACGCCGCCGGTCAGCGTTTGCAGCAATCCGCCCTCGGCCATGGCCAGCGCGGCCGCGGATGCGCCTGATGCCACCAGCAGCTTCAGCAGCTCCATCCGCATCCGCTCGGCCGAGAGGCTGGCGAGGCCCGCGCGTCCCCGGATACAGGCGAGATAGCCGTCGCGGTCGGGCTCGCCCGCGCCGAAGGCGGCGTGGATGCGGAAGAAGCGCAGGATGCGCAAGTAATCCTCGGCGATGCGCTGATCGGGATCGCCGATGAAGCGTACGCGGCGCGCTTTCGCATCCGCGATGCCGCCGACATGATCGTAGACGATTCCTGCCGCATCGACCGACAAGCCGTTCATGGTGAAGTCGCGCCGCTCGGCATCCTTCACCCAGTCGCGGCCGAACGCGACCTTGGCCTTGCGGCCGAAAGTCTCGGTATCCTCGCGCAGCGTCGTGACTTCATAGGGATGGCTGTCGATGACCAGCGTGACGGTGCCGTGATCGATGCCGGTCGGCACGCTCTTGATGCCGGCCGCCTTGGCGCGCCGCATCACCTCCTCCGGCCGCGCCGTGGTCGCGATGTCGATGTCGCCGGGCTCGAGACCGAGCAGCGCGTTGCGCACCGCGCCGCCGACCACCCGCGCCTCCTCGCCGTCGGCGTTGAGCAGTTGCAGGACGCGCGCGGTCCCGCCTGCGGTCAGCCAGGGCGCATGGGCGAGTAAAGGCTCCGCGCTCATCAGCCGGCCCCTATTTTTCCGTGCCCGGCACCAGCCTGCCGTCCTCGATATGAGCGGGAACGTAGGTCGAATCGGGCGACGCGCCGGAGAAGTGCGCAAGGCCGATCAAGCCCGCAATGACGAGCACGATGGCAACGAGCGCGAGGCGCGCCACGACGGTGAGCGGCCAGGACGAGCGCGCGAACAGGCCGGATCGCGTCGCGGCCAGAAACAGCGCATAGACGGCAAAGGGGATGAGGAAGATTCCGATCTCGGTCAGAACCGTCCGCATCATGATGAATAGATCCGTTCATAGAGCACGCGCAGCATCCCGGCGGTCGCCCCCCAGATGTAGCGCTCCGCGAAGGGCATCGCGTAATAGGATCGCTCCATGCCGCGGAATTCCTTGCTGTGCACCTGATGGTTCACCGGGTTCATCAGGAAGGATAGCGGCACCTCGAACGCGTCATCAACCTCGGAATGGTTGATGGTGAGCTCGAAGCCCGGCCGGACTTTCGCGACCGTCGGCAGGATGCGGAAGCCGAACCCCGTCCCGTACAGATCGAGATAGCCGAGCGGCTCGACGAAGTCTCGGGACAACCCGACTTCCTCCTCGGCCTCGCGCAGCGCCGCGTCCAGCGGCGAGGAATCGGTCGCGTCGATCTTGCCGCCCGGAAAGGCGATCTGGCCGGCATGGTCGTTCAGATGGGCCGAGCGCTGCGTCAGGAGGATGGTCGGCTCGGGATGGTCGACCACCGCGATCAGGACCGCTGCGGGGCGCACCGGCTGCTCGCGCGCGATGATCTCGAGCATCTTGTCGGTGCCGGGATCGCCCGAGGCGGGGATGATGTTGGGATCGAACAGACCGGGCGGCACGTCGAAACCAAGCTTGGCCCGGGAACGCGCGAAGAAATCCGCCGCGCCGATCACGGCCGGATCGTTCTTGGGGATAGGCTTGTTCAAAGCGCGGCCCTCACCTGCTCCGCATCGGCCATGGCGAAGAATTCGCCTGATGATTCGACGCCGAACATCGGCTGGCCATCGACCATCCGCTCCTCGCCCATGTCAACCAGATCGTAATAGAGCGCCCGCGTGACCTTGGCCCAGAGATCGGCGCGGACATGCAAGTACGGCGTCAGCCCGCCGTCCCCGGCCTGCTCGAAGCGCAGCCGGTGCGCGGCATCGCAAGGGACCCAGTCGTCGACATTGGTGCGGAAGCTGAGCACGCGATGCGTTCCCTCCCCGTCCTTCAGCATCTCGACCGCCATGAATGGCGCATCATCGACGCGGATGCCGACCTTCTCGACCGGCGTGACCAGGAAATGCTTGTCGCCCTCGCGCTTCAGGATGGTCGAAAACAGCCGGACCAGCGCGGGGCGCCCGATCGGCGTCCCCATGTAGAACCAAGTACCGTCGGAGGCGATTCGGATGTCGAGATCGCCGCAAAACGGCGGATTCCACAGGTGTACCGGAGGCAGGCCCTTTTTGGCGCCTTCGGCCTTGGCAGCAGTTTGGGCCGCGGCCGTCAGCCCCTCGAGACCACGATCGGCGCTCTGCCCTTGGTTCGCCATGGTTTGCCCTGACTTTGTCCTTTGGCACGATTGGTGCAGGTCTACGTTGTACATCGGCGCTCGGTTCCACCCCGGATTAGTGCGGTGTGGCGGTCGCCACTTCGTGATGCCGTACATAACCCGAAGCCGATAAGGTGGGGATAGGTTAATTCAACGAATACATGGCCTTCCTGCAAGTCTAGCATAGGGCCCATGATCTGGCGTGATGACCTAGCGTGATGACCTGGCGGTGATCACCTGACGTGATGAATTGGCGTGATGCGATGACATCATGACGCAAGCCGCATGGCGGGCCGAAGGAGCGAACGGATGGCGGAGAGTGTCGAGAAACTCGAGGACGGGATCGTCCGTTCGGCCGAGCAGGTGTCGGGCCAGATTCGCGCAGCGAAAGAGGCGATCGCGTCCGTCATCTTCGGCCAGGATCGCGTGATCGAGAACACGCTGGTCACCATCCTCTCCGGCGGCCATGCACTGCTGATCGGCGTCCCCGGCCTTGCCAAGACCAAGCTGGTCGAGACGCTCGGCGTCACGCTCGGTCTCGATGCCAAGCGCATCCAGTTCACGCCGGACCTGATGCCGTCGGACATTCTCGGCGCCGAGGTGCTCGACGAGAGCACCGCGGGCAAGCGCGCTTTCCGCTTCATTTCAGGCCCGGTGTTCGCGCAGCTCCTGATGGCCGACGAGATCAACCGCGCCAGCCCGCGGACGCAGTCGGCGCTGCTGCAGGCGATGCAGGAGCAGCACATCACCGTCGCCGGCGCGCGCCACGATCTGCCGAAGCCCTTCCACGTGCTCGCGACGCAGAACCCGCTGGAGCAGGAAGGCACCTATCCGCTGCCGGAAGCGCAGCTCGACCGCTTCCTGATGGAGATCGACGTCGACTATCCCGATCGCGACGCTGAGCGCCGCATCCTGTTCGAGACCACCGGCGCGGAGGAAACGCTCGCGAGGGGAGCGATGAGTGCGGATGCGCTGATCACCGCGCAGCGGCTGATCCGGCGCCTGCCGGTCGGCGATTCCGTGGTGGAGGCGATCCTGTCGCTGGTGCGCTCGGCCCGTCCCGGTCCGGACGCCGGCGAAGCCGGCAAGTTCATCGCCTGGGGTCCCGGCCCGCGCGCCAGCCAATCGCTGATGCTGGCGGTGCGCGCGCGTGCGCTGATCGACGGACGCCTCGCGCCCTCGGTCGACGACGTGCTCGACCTCGCCGAGCCCGTGCTGAAGCACCGCATGGCGCTGACGTTCCAGGCGCGCGCCGAAGGCCGCACGATTCCGGACGTGATCCGGCAATTGAAGACACGGATCGGTTGATGGCAGCGGAGAACGGGCACGCGGCGAAGGAGGTCATTGCGATCCGACGTGCCGACGGCGAAAGCCGCACGCTCGCAGCTTCCTTGCCGCGCCTCGTGCTCGAAGCCCGCCGTATCGCCGCCAACGTCATCCACGGCCTGCATGGTCGGCGCCGCGCCGGCTCAGGCGAGAATTTCTGGCAATATCGCCGCTTCGTCTCCGGCGAGCCGGCGCAGAACGTCGACTGGCGCCGCTCGGCGCGTGACGATCTCCTGTATGTCCGCGAGCTCGAATGGGAGGCCTCGCACACGGTCTGGATCTGGCCGGACCGTTCGCCCTCGATGGCGTTCGCCTCGAAGACCGCGCGGGAGTCCAAGCTCGAGCGCACGCTGATCGTCGCCTTCGCACTGGCAGAGCTGCTCGTCGCGGGCGGCGAGCGCGTCGGGATTCCCGGGCTGATGGCGCCGACGGCGAGCCGCAGCGTCATCGACAAGATGGCGCAGACGATGCTGCATGACGATGCCGATCGTCTCAGCCTGCCGCCGTCCTTCGTGCCCGCGGCGCTTGCCGAGACGATCGTGCTGTCGGATTTCTGGTCGCCGATCTCCGAGATCAGGGCCACGCTCGCAGGGCTCTCCGGCTCGGGCGCGCATGGCACGCTGGTGCAGATCGTCGATCCCGCCGAAGAATCGTTCCCCTATTCCGGCCGCGTCGAGTTCGTCGAGCCCGAGGGGTTCGGCGTGATCACCGCCGGCCGCGCCGAGAGCTGGGCGCAGGATTACACCGCGCGCCTCGCCCTGCACCGCGATCAGATCCGCGCCGAGACCAGCAAGCTCGACTGGCTGTTCACGACGCACGCCACCGATCGCTCTGCCGCCGAGCTGCTTCTGTTCCTGCATGCCGGCATGCAGGTGAGCAAGTCGGGCGCCCGCACCACGACCATCAAGGCGGGGCCGGCCGCATGATGGGACTACCGCTCGCATTCACCCAACCGCTGCTCCTGATCGGGCTGATCAGCCTTCCGGTACTGTGGTGGCTGCTGCGCGTGATGCCGCCGCGACCGCGCCGCATCGAGTTTCCGCCGACCCGCCTGTTGTTCGACATTGCGCCGAGGGAAGAGACGCCCTCGCGGACGCCATGGTGGCTAACCGCATTGCGCCTCCTGGCTGCGGCGCTCGTCATCTTCGCGGCCGCCGGTCCGATCTGGAATCCGCAATCAGGCCTCGCCGCCAGCAAGGCGCCGCTGATGATCATGTTCGACGACGGCTGGAGCGCCGCATCGCACTGGGATGTCAGGATCAGGGCCGCCGACGAGCTGGTCGCCAACGCCGACACCGACCGCCGCGCCATCGCGCTGGTGCCGCTGTCCGAGCCGAACCGCGACATCACCCTGATGCCGGCGGGCGCCGCGCGCGTCGCGCTGCGCCAGCTCGCGCCAAAGCCCTATTCGATCGACCGCGTCGAGACGCTGACTGCAATCGACCGCTTCCTGAAAGCCACTGGCGATTGCGAGATCGCATGGCTCTCCGATGGCATCGACACCGGCCGCGGCGAGGATTTCGTGCAGGGCCTCGGCAAGACCATCGGCGATCGCAGCCTGACCATTTTCGAAGGCGGCACATCCTCGCCGCTGGCGCTGGTTGCGGCCGAGAATGCCGCCGCCAGGATGACGGTGAAGGTGCTGCGTACCGACAGCGGCATCGCTGTCGGCACCGTGCGCGCGCTGGACCAGAAGGCCTCGCCGATCGGCGAAGCGCGTTATACGTTCGGCCCGCAGGACAAGGAGACCGACGCTTCGTTCGACCTGCCGGTCGAGCTGCGCAACGACATCACGCGGCTCGAGATATCGGGCGAGCGCTCCGCCGGCGCGGTGCAGCTGCTCGACAAGCGCTGGCGCCGCCGCGCCATCGGCGTCGTCTCGGGCACGACAAGCGAGACCGCGCAGCCGCTTCTGGCGCCGACCTTTTACCTCGCCCGCGCGCTGGCGCCATTCGCCGACGTCAGGCTCGCCGACAAGGGTTCGCCGCAGCAGGGCATTACACAGTTTCTGGACCAGAAGCTGCCGATGATCATCCTTGCCGATGTCGGCACCATCGCCCCCGAGCTGCGCGAGCGCCTCAATGCCTGGATCGACCAGGGCGGCGTGCTGGTGCGGTTCGCAGGGCCTCGGCTGGCTCAGGCCGAGGACGATCTCGTGCCGGTCAAGCTGCGCAAGGGCGGCCGCACGCTCGGCGGCAGCCTGACCTGGGAGAAGCCGCAGCATCTGGCCTCCTTCGCCGCCGATGGTCCGTTTGCCGGCGTCGTCGTCCCCAAGGACATCACCGTGAGCCGCCAGGTGCTGGCCGAGCCCGACGCCGTGCTCGCCACCAAGAGCTGGGCCTCGCTGGAAGACGGCACGCCGCTGGTGACCGGCGAGCATCGCGGCAAGGGGCTGGTCAGCCTGTTCCACGTCAGCGCCGACATGCGCTGGTCGGATTTGCCGATGTCGGGCACGTTCGTCGAAATGCTGCGGCGGGTGGTCGACATGTCCGGCTACACGTCCAAGCCCGGCGCAGGGGTTGCCAGCGAAGCGACCACTGAAACGGTGGCGCCGCTGCACATTCTCGACGGGTTTGGCGCCTTCGGCCCGCCCCCGGCAACCGCAAAGCCATTGCCCGCGGACTATCGCGACCGCGCTACCCCCGATCATCCGCCGGGCTTCTACGGCCCGGCCGAAGGACCGCTCGCCGTGAACACGCTTGCCAGCGCCGACCGCATCGCGGCCCTCAACACCGCGAGCCTGCGCGCCCGGCACGCCACCTACACCAATGCCGAGCCGCGGGACTTGCGCGGCTGGCTGCTGTCGACGGCGCTCGCACTGTTTCTGATCGACGCCATCATCGTCGCGGTGCTCGGCGGCGGGATCGCCGCGCTGCTGCGCCGCCGCGCCGCGCCTGCGATGATCGTGCTTGGGCTCGTGCTCGCGGGCCTTCCGGCGCTCGCGCCCGCGCCGGCGCGCGCCGATGGCGCGTCCGACGAGTTCGCGATGAAGGCGGTATCGCAGACCCGCCTCGCCTATGTCGTCACGGGCAATGCCGACGTCGATTCCATCGTCAAAGCCGGGATGAACGGGCTGACGCTGTTCCTGGCCCAGCGCACCGCGCTCGAGGCCGGCGATCCCGTCGGAATCGATCCCGCGCGCGACGAACTCGCCTTCTTCCCGCTGATCTACTGGCCGATCGTGCCCGGCGCGCCGAAGCCGCCGCAGGCCGCCATCAACAAGATCGACGCCTACATGAAGCAGGGCGGCACCGTGCTGTTCGACACGCGCGACGCTATCGAAGCACCGCCCGGCGCGAACGGCGCGGCCCAGACCCCGGCCATGCGGACGCTGCGCGAGATCCTGTCGTCGCTCGACGTTCCCGAGCTCGAGCCGGTGCCGCGCGAGCACGTGCTGACCAAGACCTTCTATCTGCTGCGCGACTTTCCCGGCCGCTTCGTCACCGGCCAGACCTGGGTCGAGACCCTGCCGCGCGACGAGGACGAGGACAGCGCGCAGCGGCCGGCGCGTGGCGGCGACGGCGTCTCGCCGATCATCATCACCTCGAACGATCTTGCCGGCGCCTGGGCTGTGCGGCCCGACGGCCAGGCCATGCTGCCGGTGACCGGCGGCGACACCCGCCAGCGCGAATTCGCCTACCGCGCTGGCGCCAACATCGTGATGTACACGCTGACCGGCAACTACAAGGCCGACCAGGTGCACGCACCGGCGCTGATCGAACGGCTGGGGCAATGATGCGGGTGTTGCGATTGAATGCTCGCCAACATGAAGCCGTCATGCCCGGGCTTGTCCCGGGCATCCACGTTCCTCGTGCCGTGTGGCAAGGCGTGGATGGCCGGGACAAGCCCGGGCATGACGATGCCGAGAGAGTGACGCCATGAATTACGGCATCGCATTCACACCGCTTGTCCCCACGATGGTCCTCTGGATCGCGCTCGCCGCGATCGTCGTCGTCGCGCTCGTGCTGCTGTTCGCGCGGGCACGCGGCGCCGCCGTGCGCGTCGCCGCGCTGGCGCTGTTCCTGCTGGCGCTCTCCAACCCCTCCTTCACCCGCGAGGACCGCGATCCCCTCACCTCGGTTGCCGCCGTCGTCGTCGACAAGAGCCCGAGCCAGAATTTCGGCAACCGCAATCGTGAGGCCGCGCAGGCGCAGGAGGCGCTGGTCGACAGCCTGAAGAAGATCAAGGGCCTCGAAGTCCGCGTCGTCGACGCCGGACAGGCCGACGGCGAGACCGACGGTACCAAGCTGTTCGGCGCCCTCGCCTCGACTTTGTCGGACGTGCCGGTCGACCGCGTCGCCGGCGCCTTCCTGATCACCGACGGCCGCGTCCACGACGTTCCGGCGAACGCCGCCGCGCTCGGCTTCCAGGCGCCGGTGCACGCGCTGATCACCGGGCAGAAGGACGAGCGCGATCGCCGCATCGCGATCACGGCGGCGCCGCGCTTCGGCATCGTCGGACAGACCCAGACCATCAGCTACCGCCTCGACGACCAGGGCGTCACCGGCGAGCGCGCCCGGGTCACGGTCCGCAGGGATGGCGAAGTCATCAACGAGCGCACGCTGTCGAGCGGCCAGGCCGCGAGCGTGGACGTCGACATCAAGCATGCCGGGCCGAACATCGTCGAAATCGAAGCCTCGCCGCTCGAACGCGAACTGACTCCGGTGAACAACCGCGCCGTCGTCGCCATCGACGGCGTGCGCGACAAGCTGCGGGTGCTGCTGGTCTCGGGCGAGCCGCATTCGGGCGAGCGCACCTGGCGCAATCTGCTCAAGTCCGACGCCAGCGTCGATCTCGTGCATTTCACCATTCTGCGTCCGCCGGAGAAGCAGGACGGCACGCCGATCAATGAATTGTCGCTGATCGCGTTTCCGACCCGGGAGCTGTTCCAGCAGAAGATCAACGAATTCCAGTTGATCATCTTCGACCGCTACGCCCGTCAGGGCGTGCTGCCGATCGCCTATTTCGACAACATCGCGCGCTATGTGCGCGGCGGCGGCGCGGTGCTGGTCTCGGCCGGTCCCGACTACGCCTCCAACACCAGCATCTGGCGCACGCCGCTGGATTCGGTGCTGCCGGCCGAACCCGTCGGCGTGACGGAAAAGCCGTTCTATGCGCACCTGTCCGACATCGGCAAGCGCCACCCCGTGACCCGCGCCCTGGAGGGCTCCGGAAGCGAGCCGCCGCGCTGGAGCCGCTTCTTCAGGACGGTCGACACCCGCAATTCCGTCAACCCGCCGGTGATGACGGGGGCCGACGGCAAGCCGCTGCTTTTCCTGTCGCGCTTCGGCGAGGGCCGCGTCGCACTGCTGCTGTCCGACCACATCTGGCTGTGGGCGCGCGGCTATGAGGGCGGCGGCCCGCATCTCGATCTGCTCCGGCGGATGTCACACTGGCTGATGAAGCAGCCCGATCTCGACGAGGAGGCGCTGCGTCTGCAGGTACAGGCCAAGGACCTCGTCGTGGTGCGCCAGACCATGGCTGACAGCGTCCCGCCGGTGAAGGTCACCTCGCCATCGGGCGCGACGCACGATCTGACGCTCGCACCTGCCGATCCCGGCGAGTGGCGCGCCAGTCTTCCCGCGAGCGAGCTCGGCCTGTGGCAGGCCACCGACGGCACGCTGAAGGCGCTGATCAACGTCGGTCCGACCAACCCGAGGGAATTTTCGGAAGTCACCTCCACCACCGAGACGTTGAAGCCGCTGACCCAGGCGACCGGCGGCGACGCCGTCCGCGTGGCCAGCGGTTCAAGCGTCGAGCTGCCGCGCATCCTGCCGGTGCGCTCAGTGGGCATGTTCCATGGCGATGGCTGGATGGGCGTGCGAATGCGCGATGCCAGCGTGGTGAAAGGCGTCGGCGTGCTGCCGATCTTCGCCGGCGTGATCGGCCTGTTGCTGTTGCTCGGCGCGTTTGCCGCGACCTGGGTGCGCGAAGGGCGCTGAGGCGCGATGCCATCAGTCTTGATTGCAACGGGGCGCTTCGCCCCGACCTCCGCCGCACGCACGCGGGAGAGCTGAACCACCCCGCGGTTGCACGATTCAACCAGCCCCATCCGATTTAGTTGCCCGAAGGACACATCCAGCGGGCCGCCTCAGCGGCAGCCGGGACCGGCCGTTGACATCCAACGACTGGTCAGGCGATGTTACATTATAACATCGCGGCGTCCTGAGATTGGCGTCCCGGTGTGGGGGTGGCGTTTTCAGATGAAGTGGTTCCGGTCGAATATCAGGCACGGCACCCGGCTCGCGTTGTTCGCGATGCTGGTGCAGTTCGCGCTGACATTCGGCCACAGCCATTGGTTCGCCCAGGCTGCTCCCCTTGCTCAATCCTCGCTGCAGCAGACCGACGGCGTCAAGGACAGCGGCAAGGACGTCGCTGCGATCGACCGCACAGCGGTTCACAAGCAATTGCCCTCGAGCCCCGACCGCGAGCATCCGGCCGAGGACAATTGCGCTATCTGCGCCATCATTGCGATGGCGGGCACGATCATATCGGCAACGCCGCCCGTGCTGCTGCTGCCGCAGGCGATCGAACTGCTCCACCGCACCACAGATGCCGAATTCATCCATCTGAAATCGGCCGGCACGGCATTTCAGCCCCGCGCCCCTCCCGCGTCCTGACCTCCAACGTCTGATCACGCCCAGCCTCGCCGCGCATCGGCGAATGCCTGGGAGAAGTTGAAGTCGAATTCCGTCGCGCTGCGACGGCGGGCCGCCTCCCCATCAGCGAACAATATGCGGACGGCCTGGCTGGAATCAGGATCATGTCATTCAAATCGCGACGCGCGCAGCGTCTTGGCGGAGCAAGCCTGCTCCTGCTCGGTGCTGCCGCCACACCCGTTTTCGCCCAAACGCCTGCGCAAGACCAATCGTCGACCGAGATCCCCGCCGTCACCGTGACGGCGCCGAGCCCGATCGTGCGCAGAGCGGCGGTGACGTCCCGCAACCCAGGCCGCGGCACGCGGACCGCGCGGGTGCGCAACCCCGCGCAAACGGCGGCGGAAGCAACGCCGGCGACGCCGGCGTCCGCCGCGCCCCAACCGGGCGTGCTGCCTATTGTGACCAACCAGTTCGCGACGGTCACCGTGGTGCCGAACGAGGAGATCCGCCGCGAGGGCGGCGGTCAGCTCGGCGATCTCCTGTTCTCCAAGCCCGGCATCACCGGCTCGAGCTTTGCGCCCGGCGCCTCCAGCCGGCCGATCATCCGCGGCCTCGACGTCAACCGCGTTGGGATCATCGAGAACGGCACCAATGCCGGCGGCGTCTCCGATCTCGGCGAGGATCATTTCGTTCCGATCGATCCGCTCGCGACCAACCAGATCGAAGTGGTGCGCGGCCCCGCCGCTCTGCGCTACGGTTCGACCTCGATCGGCGGCGTCGTCAGCGCCACCAACAATCGCATTCCGGATGCGCTGCCGAACTGCGGCGCCCCGTTCCAGAGCTATGGCCTGCCGGTCAAGGCGCCGCTCGCCGGCGCCGCCTCGGCGCCTTGCGTGACGGCCGAGACGCGGACCGCGGTCAGCTCGGTCGATCGCGGCGTTGAAAGCGGCGTGCTCCTCGATACCGGCGGCGGCAATTTCGCGTTCCATGCCGACGCCTATGGCCGGACGACCTCCGACTATCACATCCCGGGCTATCCGTATCTGTTCGACCAGACGCGGCCGGTGAACGGTCGCCAGCCCAACTCGGCGACGCGCTCGTACGGTGCCTCGATCGGCGGCTCCTATTTCTTCCAGGGCGGCTATATCGGCGCGTCGATCACGCAGAACGACGCGCTCTACCACATCCCCGGTATCGAGGCTTCCGACCACAACACGCGGATCGACGCGCACCAGACCAAGATCAACGTCAAGGGCGAATACCGCCCGGACGCTGCAGCCATCGATGCTGTCCGGTTCTGGGCCGGCGCGACCGACTACAGGCATCACGAGATCGGGCTTGGCGATCCGGCCGATCTCACCAGCGACGGTATTCAGCAGACTTTCACCAACAGGGAGCAGGAGATCCGCACCGAGGTGCAGCTGATGCCGTTCAACGCGCGCTTCGCCGAGGTGACGACGGCGCTGGGCTTCCAGGTCGGCCATCAGGAACTGAGCGCGTCGAGCCCCAACAATCCCGGTGCGCTTTTCAACGGCTTGCTGGATCCCAGCAACAGCAACCGTGTTGCCGGTTACGCCTTCAACGAGTTCAAATTCACGGAGGCGACCCGGGCGCAGATCGCCGGCCGCATCGAACATGTCGAGCTGCACGGCACGACGCCTAATTTCCCGGCGGACTATCTGCCCGACGGCACGCCCCAGGCAGCGATCGGGCGTAACCCGTCTTTCACGCCCAAGAGCGGCAGCATCGGCCTGCTGCAGGATCTGCCCGGCGGCATGGTCGGCAGCATCACCGCGCAATATGTCGAACGCGCGCCGAAGGCGGCCGAGCTGTTTTCCCGCGGCGGCCACGACGCGACGGCAACCTTCGACATCGGCAACCCGAACCTCACCATCGAGACCGCAAAATCTGTCGAAGTCGGCGTGCGCCGTGCGACGGGCCCGTTCCGCTTCGAGGCAACCGTCTACTACACGCATTTCGACAATTTCATCTATCGTCGCCTCACCGGCGTGCGGTGCGATGACGATTTCGCATCCTGCGGCGCGCCGGATGGCGAGTTGAACCAGGCGGTCTATACGCAGCGGAACGCAACCTTCCGCGGCGGCGAATTCCAGTCGCAGCTCGACGTCGGCGCGCTCCAGGGCGGCATCTGGGGCATCGAGAACCAGATCGACTTCGTCCGCGCCACCTTCTCTGACGGCACCAACGTGCCGCGGATTCCCCCGCTCAGAATGGGCGGCGGCCTGTTCTGGCGCGACGACAACTGGCTGATGCGCGTCAACCTGTTGCATGCCTTCGCCCAGAACAACGTCGCCGTGATCGCGGAGACGCCGACGGCAGGCTACAATCTATTGAAGGCCGAGGTCAGCTACAGGACCAAGCTCAACCCCAATCCATTCGGCGCGCGCGAGATGCTGATCGGCCTTCTCGGCAATAACCTGCTCAACGAGAACATCCGCAACTCGGTGTCCTACACCAAGGACGAGGTGCTCATGCCCGGCATTGGCGTGCGGGCGTTCGCGAACTTCAAGTTCTGAGCGTGGATCAAGGCCGGGGCCCACGGGCCCCGACCTACACCGTCATTGCGAGGAGCCCTTGCGACGAAGCAATCCAGACTGCCTCCGCGGAACAATTCTTGATTGCTTCGCTTCCGCCGTCGCTCTCCGAGCTATGGCGGACAAGCCGCTCGCAATGACGGAGTATGAGGCGCGCGGCCGTGTGTCTTATCGACGGTCTCGTAGCCGGATAGAGCTACGAGCTAGCCTAACCGCGCCTTGCTCCAGTCGGGGCCGACCGGGCCCGACACGCCCTCGAAGGCGCCGTCGACGAGCTCGAACACCAGGATGCGCGCGGCATCGACAGGGCCCGGCATGGTGACGCGGCCCTTGGGGACCGGCTTGAAGCCGACACGGCTGTAATAGGGTTCGTCGCCGACCAGCAGCACGAGACGGTGGCCTTTCGCCTTCGCGTCCTTGAGCGCGCGCTCCATCAACAGACGGCCGACACCGCGGCCGCGGAACGGCGGCTCGACCGTGAGCGGCCCGAGCAGCAGCGCGGGCGTGTCGCCGATCAGGATGGGCAGTTGCCTGACGGAGCCGACCAGCAGCGTGCCGATGCGGGCCGTGAAGGACAATTCGAGCAGATGGTCGACGTGCTCGCGAATCCGGTAGGCGCTGAGCACGAAGCGGCCGGGACCGAAGGTGCGTTCATGCAGCCGCTCGATCGACTGGGCGTCGCCGGCGGCCTCGGGAAGGATGGTCAGTGAGAGATCGGTCATGTCAATTCGCGGGATAGCACCTCAACGCAGCGCGGTCCATTGGGCAGCGACGGCGCTCAGCTCCTTTTCAAGGTCGGTTGGGACAGATAGGCCAGCATCTTCACTTCCCGCCGTCCTCGCGTCACCGTGTCGAGCACGAGTCCCGACGACACCGAGAGCAGGGCCATGATCGCCAAGCCCATCGACAGCACCGCGGTGGGCAGGCGCGGCACGAGACCGGTCTCGATGAAGGTGATCACGATCGGGATCGCGAGGGTCACCGAGGCCAGCGCCAGCAGGATTCCGATCACCGTGAAGAAGCGCAACGGCCGCTCCGAACGGTAGAGCTTCAGCATGGTGCCGAGGATGCGAAACCCGTCGCGCCAGGTGTTGAGCTTGGAGAACGAGCCTTCCGGGCGCGCGTAATAGGGAGTCTCGATCTCGGCGACCGGCAGCGACAATTCCAGCGCGTAGACTGCAAGCTCCGTCTCGATCTCGAAGCCGTCGGAGAGGACCGGGAAGGATTTGACGAAGCGGCGCGAGAACACGCGGTAGCCGGACAGGATGTCCTTGAACGTGTGACCGAAGGTCGACGCCAGGAAGCCGGTCAGCATACGGTTGCCGGTACGGTGGCCGAGCCGGTAGGCGGCCTGGTCCTGATCGACGCGAAGGCCGACCACCATGTCGAGCTGATCATCGAGCAGCCTGTCGATCATGCGCGGCGCGCTCGGCGCATCGTAGGTGGCATCGCCGTCGACCAGCACATAGACGTCGGCCTCGACGTCGGCGAACATGCGGCGCACGACGTGGCCCTTGCCCTGCCGCCGCTCGCTGCGCACGATTGCGCCAGCTTCGCGCGCGGCTGCCGCGGTACGGTCGCGCGAATTGTTGTCGTAGACATAGATCTCGGCCGAAGGGAGCGCCTTGCGGAAGTCGGCAACGACGGTCGCGACCGCCGCTTCCTCATTGTAGCATGGCACCAGCACCGCGATGCGAAGTTGCGTTGAGGTCATCGCGAGGGCACCCCGAGGCTTGCCGGCTCGCGCGCGAGCAGAGCGGGCTGCCGCGCCTGCTCGGGCTGCATCAGCCAGGCGAACGAGACGCTCCACAGCGACAGCATCGCGATCGGCACGATGTAATAGGGTGTGAAGATCGGATGGCTCAGGAAGAAGACGAGGTTGACGACGAGATTACCGGCGACGACGAGCGCGACCTGCCGCACGCTCCCCTCGCCCACCCGCAAGAACCAGGCCGTAGAGCCGATCGCCAGCACGATCAGCGCGGACTGCGTGTCGCGTAGATACTGGCCGAGGACGGCAAGATCGAAGGCCGGCGCGACCGCGTCGACGCTGCCATAGGTGGTGGCCAGCGGGCTGCCGGCGTTGACGGCCTGGGCAAGCAATGTCGGCGTCATACCGACGAGGGCACCAACACCGAAGCCGAGCCCCTGCATGAAATCCGCGACCGTCCGCGATCGCAGGAACGCAACGGCCAGGAACAGGCAATAACCAGCCAGCAGCAGCGCGTTCGGCAGCCTGAAACTGACGGAGGCTCCGAGCAGAAGGCCGATCAGCGCGAGCAGCAGCAGACTGCGCTTCTGCCTCGTCAGCCACAGCGCGGTCAGAAATCCCGCGACGGCACACACCGCCATGGTCGGCGCGATCGAATAGCTCGCCTTCGCCGGGTTGATCATGAGATAGATTGCCAGAGCGCCGAACAGGCCCGCGCCCACTATCGAAGGCAGCGTGCGCGCCAAGAAGATGCCCGATAGCGCGAGGCCGCAGACGATCAGGCTCGCGGCAATGTAGAGCGGCACCACCTGATTGCCTTCCGGAAACAGCGCCAGCAGGAATCCCGTGCCGGGCGGATATTGAATCACGATCTTGCCGCCTGGCATCGGATTGTGGCACGGCCAGCGCGTCGGATCCTGCCACTCGGCGTACGAAATTTCCTTCCACTTGCCTTTGGCATAATCATCGTAATCAAACGCGGCGTTGGTGTTGAGCCCACCGATGCCGAGGCGCTGGAATAGATGCGCCTGCCGGAGATAGCAGATGTCGTCATAGACGCCGCGCGCCTCGCTCCAGCGCGACATCGTGACGATGTTGCTGGCAAGGATCGCAAGGCAGATCAGGCCGAAGGCGAGTTTGGCAATCTTCATCCGGGGTCCGCGGAATCCGTAGGATCCGGTTACTAGCACAAGCCGCCGTCAGCGCCACGTCGCAATCGGAGCTTGTCCGCCCACGACTTCCGCGATCCGCAGCCGCGTCCCGGGCGTGGTCCCCTCCGGCAGCGCCGTGACTGCGAAAAATCCGCACTCGACGATCTCGCGATTGGGCTCGGGCAGGCGGTCCTGGCTGAACTGCCTGACCACGTAGACCGCGACGTGGTCGCGGCGGGAGACGTGGCTGTTGAGGAAGATGCCGTGCAGCACGGCATCTCCGACCAGATCAATGTCGCCCTCCTCCTTGAGCTCGCGGCGCAGCGCCTCTTCCATGGTCTCGCCGAAATCGACGCCGCCGCCGGGCAGGTACCAGCCGCTGACGTAGCTGTGCTTGACCAGGAACACCCGATTCTCATGATCCAGCACCACGGCGCGGACGCCGAGCGTCATGGCGCGGACGACCAGGAAATAGGCGTGGAAGATTCGCCGCAGCAACGGCTCGAACTTCCTGCGAACGCTGTTCAGACGATCTTCCATCAGGCTTCCTCGAGGCCGTTGTCCCGGGCCCCGCTTGCACGTTGCCTGCGACCTTGCCATTACAGTGGAGCAATAGCGAGGCAATCGCGCGCCATGGCCCCTTTCACGCTCGCCCATCTGTCCGATCCGCATCTGCCGCCCTTGCCGAAGCCGCAGCTGATCGAGCTCGCGGGCAAGCGCGTGCTCGGCTATGTCAACTGGACGCGCAACCGCCACAAGTACCAGCGCCGCGAGGTGCTCGACGCGCTGGTGGCCGACATGAAGGCGCAGGCGCCCGACCACATCGCGGTGACTGGCGATCTCGTGAACCTGGCGCTGGAAGCCGAGTTCGCTCCTGCCCGCGCCTGGCTCGAGGGCGTCGGCCCGCCCGACCGAGTCACCACAATTCCCGGCAATCACGACGCCTATGTTCGCGCCACCTCGCATCGCTTCGGCGAGACGTTTGGCCCCTATCTTGCGGACGATGACGGCAAGATCGGCTTTCCGTCCGTGCGCCGGCGCGGGCCGCTCGCGCTGATCAGCCTGTCGACGGCGGTCCCGACCCTGCCGCTGATGGCGACGGGCACGCTCGGCAGCGATCAGCTCGCCTCGCTCGCAGGAATGCTCGAACGGCTCGCGACCGAGGACGTCTTCCGCGTGCTGCTGGTGCACCATCCGCTGAAGTCCGGTGCGCGGCAGAAGCGGATGACAGATTCGGCCGCGCTGCTGGCCCTGCTCAAGCGCCACGGCGTCGAGCTGATCCTGCACGGGCACGACCACATTCATTCGACGATGTGGTTCGAGGGGCCGAACGGCAAGATTCCCGCGCTCGGCGTGCCCTCAGCGTCCGCGCTCGCGCATGGGCGCTACCCCGCGGCGGCGTATAATCTGTTCACGATCGAGAAGGACAATGCCAGCTGGCGGTGCGAGCAGACGGTGCGGAGCCTGAGAGCGGGATTGCAGATTGGGCAGATCAAGCATGTGAGGTTGATTTAGCCCCGCTGTCATTCCGGGGCATGCGAAGCATGAACCCGGAATCCATCGAGCCGCACTACGTGCTGATGAATGGATTCCGGGTTCGCGCTTCGCGCGCCCCGGAATGACGATGGAGAGAGCCTCACCAGCTCCGCAAGGCGGCGACCACGGCGACGCCGAACAACGCGGCAGCGCCGAGAATGAAGCCGAACACGAACGGCCACACGCGTGAGCGTCGCCGCGGGGGCGCGACCTCGGGTTTCGGTTCGGGCGGGACCACCATCGCATGCTCGCGCTCGACCATGCGGCGCGCGACGTAGTCGGTGACGGCCTCGACGATCACGATGGTGTCGTGCGATTCGGCGAGCACGATGCGGCCGAAGCGGGTGTCCTGGACGAAGCGGTACATCCTCTTGTCGCGCCCCATCACGATGTGCGCGACGACGTCGATCCACAGTCTCGGCGTATCGCCCTGGCTGATGCCGCGGTCGAACAGGTCGATCTTGTCAGGCACCTGCGCGAACAGCGGATCGAGGGCGTCGTTGAGGATCTCGAGTCGCGCGACCTCGGCGTCCCTGAGATCGACCACCACGCCGGTCCGGTCGGCGGCCTCGATCCGCGCTCGCAGCAGCGCATCGCGCAGCCGCACCGGGCGCGGCTGGCCGGGATGGATCCCGCTGGTCTCGGGCTCTGACATTGTCGGCCTCGTCCTCGACTTTCCTCCGTTAACCTATCAGCAACCAATACGCCCGCAAAGGGCCCACAATTCCAGAGGCTTACGGCGCCCACAGGCCATTCACCTGTGCCAAAAACAGACGATCCCACCCGGCTTGCGCCGGATGGGACCCTCCGTCCTTGGACGTCTTCTTAGATCTTCAGGCAGCCGTCAGGCCGAGACCCGCGACGGCTCTTCCACGATCGAGAAACGGACGCCGGCCTTATGGCGGTTCTCTTCCGAGACCGTGCGCCAGGCGTCCTCGGCCTCCTTGCGGGTCTTGAACGGACCCTGCACCTGGGCCGAGCCTTCCACCAGCTTGTGGAAGTTCATCGAGCCGAACTCGCCGCCGATCACCCAGAAATTGCTGCCTTTGGTCATTGTCAGTCTCCTGTTTCGGTGCGTGCTGCGTTAGCCGAACTGGTTCATCGTGTTGTGGGCGCCGCCCGCCTTCAGGGCAGCCTCGCCGGCGAAGTACTCCTTGTGGTCGTCACCGATGTCGGAACCGGCCATGTTCTGGTGCTTCACGCAGGCGATGCCCTGACGGATCTCGGCGCGCTGGACGTTCTTGACGTAGCCCAGCATGCCCTGCTCGCCGAAATACTCACGGGCGAGGTTGTCGGTCGAGAGCGCTGCCGTGTGATAGGTCGGCAACGTGATCAGATGGTGGAAGATGCCGGCACGCTTGGCCGAATCCGCCTGGAAGGTGCGGATGCGCTCGTCGGCTTCCTTGGCCAGCGGCGTATCGTCGTACTCCGCCTTCATCAGCTCGGCACGGTTGTACTTGCTGACGTCCTTGCCTGCTTCCTTCATCGCGTCGTAGACCTGCCAACGGAAGTTGAGGGTCCAGTTGAACGACGGCGAATTGTTGTAGGCCAGCTTCGCGTTCGGGACGACCTTGCGGATCCGATCGACCATCTTGGCGATCTGCTCGATGTGCGGCTTCTCGGTCTCGATCCAGAGTAGGTCGGCGCCGTTCTGCAGCGAGGTGATGCAGTCCAGCACGCAGCGGTCTTCGCCGGTGCCGGGGCGGAACTGATAGAGGTTCGAAGGCAGCCGCTTCGGACGCATCATCTTGCCGTTGCGATTGATGATGACGTCGCCGTTGCGGGCGTTCTCCGCCGTCACTTCCTCGCAATCCAGGAAGCTGTTGTACTGGTCGCCGATATCGCCGGGCTTGTGGCTGACGGCGATCTGCTGCGTCAGGCCGGCGCCGAGCGAATCAGTGCGGGTCACGACGATGCCGTCTTCGACGCCGAGCTCCAGGAAGGCGTGGCGGCAGGCACGGATCTTGGCGAGGAAGACGTCATGCGGCACGGTGACCTTGCCGTCCTGGTGGCCGCACTGCTTCTCGTCCGAGACCTGATTCTCGATCTGGAGCGCGCAGGCGCCCGCTTCGATCATCTTCTTGGCGAGCAGATAGGTCGCCTCGGCATTGCCGAAGCCGGCGTCGATGTCGGCGATGACAGGCACGACGTGGGTCTGGAAGTTGTCGATCTTCGCAATCAGCTCCTTCTCGCGAGTCTGGTCGCCTTCCTTGCGCGCCTTGTCGAGAAGACGGAAGATGTCGTTGAGCTCACGCGAATCCGCCTGACGCAGGAACGTGTAGAGTTCCTCGATCAGTGCCGGCACCGAGGTCTTCTCGTGCATGGACTGGTCGGGCAGCGGGCCGAACTCGGAGCGCAGCGCCGCGATCATCCAGCCCGAGAGGTACAGATAGGTGCGATCGGTTCTGCCGCCGAAGTGCTTCTTGACCGAGATCAGCTTCTGCTGGGCGATGAAGCCGTGCCAGCAGCCCAGCGACTGGGTGTACTTGGTCGGGTCGTTGTCATAGGCGGCCATGTCGGCCCGCATCAGCGCCGCGGTGTAGCGGGCGACGTCGAGACCGGTCTTGAAGCGGTTCTGCAGGCGCATGCGTGCGACGGCCTCGGCCGACACGCCGTTCCAGGTCGGCTGGGTCTCGAGGAGCGCCCGGGCTGCCTTGACCTCGTCCTGATACGAACCCGGGCCCTGAAGGGTGCTGATGCCGCGCGGCTGGTAGTTCATGTGCCTGATCCTTTCGCTGACGATGGCGATGGCTTGCCATCGACATTCTTGACAGTGCATTGCGAGATGCGTGTCAGGAGCTAAACGCGAAAACAGAAACTTCGTATAGATGGCTTGTTTTTTATTGGTGATGTCATGTAACATCAGAACATGTAACAGATGTTATTTTGTAAATCTTGTAACACATAGGTCAGCAAAACTGTCCTTTACGCGGTCCGGGAGATCTGAGAAATGCCCGCCAATTCCGGCAAGAAACTCTTCGTCGGCCCGCGGTTCCGGAGGATCCGGCAGCAATTGGGGCTGTCGCAAACCCAGATCGCCGAGGGACTCGGGATCTCGCCGAGCTATGTCAACCTGATCGAGCGTAACCAGCGCCCGGTGACGGCGCAGATCCTGCTGCGGCTGGCCGAGACCTACGACCTCGATTTGCGCGATCTGGCCACCGCTGACGAGGACCGTTTCTTCGCCGAGCTCAACGAGATCTTCTCCGATCCCCTGTTCCGCCAGATCGACGTTCCCAAGCAGGAGCTGCGCGACCTCGCCGAGCTCTGCCCCGGCGTCACCCATGCCCTGCAGCGGCTCTACGCCGCCTACGCCGAGGCCCGCCAGGGCGAGACGCTGGCAGCCGCCCAGATGGCCGACCGCGATGTCGGCACCCGCTATGAGGCCAATCCGGTCGAGCGCGTGCGCGAGCTGATCGAGGCCAACCGCAACTACTTCCCGGAACTCGAACAGGCCGCGGAGAATCTTCGCGACGAGTTGAACGTGCCGGCCGAGGGACTCTATGCAGCGCTCGCGGCGCGGCTGCGTGAAAAGCATTCGATCCAGACCCGCGTCATGCCTGTCGACGTGATGCGCGAGACGCTCCGGCGGTTCGATCGTCATCGCCGCCAGTTGCTGATCTCCGAGCTGGTCGATCCGCCCGGCCGCGCCTTCCAGCTCGCCTTCCAGCTTGGCTTAGGGGAATGCGCGCAAGCCCTGGAGACCATCATCGGCCGCGCCGGCCCGCTCGACGACGCGCCGCGCCGCCTGTTCCGCATCACGCTCGGCAACTACTTTGCCGCCGCCGTGATGATGCCCTATCCGGCATTCTTGGCCGCGGCCGAAGCCCTGAATTACGACATCCACGTGCTGGCGCAGCGCTTCAATTCCGGCTTCGAGCAGGTCTGCCACCGCCTCACCACCCTGCAGCGGCCGAACGCGCGCGGCATTCCGTTCTTCCTCTTGCGCGTCGACAATGCCGGCAACGTCTCCAAGCGCTTCTCGTCCGGCACCTTCCCGTTCTCGAAGTTCGGCGGCACCTGTCCGCTCTGGAACGTGCACTCGACCTTCGACACGCCGGATCGCCTGCTCAAGCAGGTGATCGAGCTGTCCGACGGCACGCGTTATTTCTCGATCGCGCAGATGGTGCGCCGTCCCGTCGCGCCGCACCCGCTGCCGCAGCCGCGCTTCGCCATCGGCCTCGGCTGCGAGATCCGTCACGCCGCGCGGCTGACCTATGCCGCCGGCATGGACCTCGAGAAAACCGAGGGCACGCCGATCGGCGTCAATTGCCGCCTGTGCGAGCGCGAAAACTGTGCCCAGCGCGCCGAGCCGCCGATCACGCGCACGCTTATCCTGGACGAGACGACGCGGCGGGTGTCGAGCTTCGCGTTCTCGAATGCGCGGGAATTGTAAGGTTTGACGGAAGGCACATACCGCTCATTCCGCTGTCATGCTCCGCGAAAGCGGGGCATCCAGTACGCCGCGGCCTATCGGCTCCATCACTGCCGCCACGGAGTACTGGATCGCCCGGTCAAGCCGGGCGATCACAGTTGAATGCGTGGCGACAGCCAGCACCTCACGCCAGCGTATGCACGATCACGGGGCCCGCGGCGGCGCTCGCATGCCCGGCCAGCAGCGGGCCGAGATCCTTTTCGATCCAGGCGATCGCGCGCTTGTTGGCTTCCTCGGCCTGCTCGAACTTGTCGAAGATCGAGATCGCGGTGACCGTGTCGTCGCCGGCATAGACGACGTAATAGGCGCGGAAGCCGTCGACGTCGCTGATGATCGGAACGGCGCCGTCCTTGATCCTGCGCGCCAGCTCTTCCGCACTCCCGCTTTTCGCCTTGGCCTGACGGATGGCGGCATACATGGCATCCTCCCTTCCGGCTCGTGATGAGGGGCTTGTTGCCCGGAACGATGTTACGCCGAAGCGCCCCGCCAATCCATGCTTGGTTAACCCTGCCCTAATCCATTGCGGCGTTCTGCAACCAACGGTTAAGCACACCTCAACATCGGCGCCTTAGTCTTGCCCCACTCACTTTTCGCAAACACCGGTGACCTATTCTACCGGGCGAAGTGACATCAGGGGGTTCATCATGCGCATTGCGTTGCTGCTGACCGCGACCATCGTCGGCGCGCTCTTCGCCAGTCCATCCCATGCTGGCTCGCTCGATGCCGGCGCAGCGCAGCCGCTGCCGCCGGGCTTCCAGAGCTACCGCGGCTACATGTTCGACCTGTCGGAGAATTCCGACCGCAAGGACGTCGACAAGCTCACCGACAATCTGAAGCAGCAGATCGATCTCGTCGAAGGCGCTGGCCTTTCGCCGCGCGTGTTGCGTTTCTTCCATACCGTGCCGATCGTCGCGAGCGAGCTGGCCTGTCTCGACGAAGGCGCCGCGACCGCGTGCTACGGCCGGGTCACGCCAGAGATTCATCGCTCCGCGCCACGAACGCTCACGGTGTGGGACCCGAACAAGCAGCGCTGGACCAACCCGAACGCCGTCGACCTCGCAGTCGATTCCGGGCTCGGCGTGATCATGCTGCGCCCGGACATGATGCGGTATGAGAAGGAAGCCGTGCTGCTGCACGAGTTGCTGCACGCCTATCACGCCCGGCTGTTGCCGGACGGCTATGCCAATAAGGGCGTGATCGCCTATTACGCGCTTGCCAAGTCCAAGGATCTTCTCCCCAAGGACTCCTATGCGATGAAAAATCCGATGGAGTTCTTTGCCGTGACCGCCAGCATCTTCCTGGCCGGAAAAAGCGAATTCCACGACCCGAAGTCGCGCGAGGCGCTCAAGGAGAAGATGCCGGATTATTACAAATATCTGGTCGGCGTGTTCGGCTTCGACCCCGAGCCCGCGGCGGCAAACGGACCGGTGGCCTCGCTGAAGTGAGGCGCCTCCCGAAACGTTCAAAAGCCGCGCGGCATGCGCGGCTTTTTTTGTTTTGGCCCGCGGGAAGCTGCGGATGACGCCCCGGCGGGAATTGCCAAGGCGGGGCCTGATCTGCATAGTCCCGCCCGCATCGATACCGTTTTTCGAAGGGGATAAGAGAACATGGCGGACGCCGACCTGGATGTCGTGATCCGGCAACTGGCCAGACAGCTGCATACGGGCCTGATGACCCGCGCCAAGGAGCGGCGGGATCGCTTCAACGGCCTTGCGGTCAAGGCCAAGGGCAAGGAAACCGCCGACCGCTTCAAGATGATGGCCAAGGCCACCATGGAGCAGGCCACCGCCGCCGCCAAGCGCCTCCAGATGTCCGCCGACAACGTCGCCGACAGCTACGCGCGGTCGATGCGGATTGCCGCCAGCACGCCCGTTGCGGTGAAGGTGGAGAAGAAGGCGAAGGAGAAGCCGGAGAAGAAGGCCGCGAAGAAAGCCAAAGCAAAAAAGACGAAGTAGCCGTTGCTCTTCCGCGCTCCCGGCGCTGCTTGTCATCCCGGGAGCACTCGTCGGCTTTTCTTGTCATCTCCCGTCTGGTCGGCTCGCGGGCCTTCGCTGCAGCGTCGTTCGTTTACGACTCGCCATTTGGACGGCGTGCTTCCGCAGGTCCGCCGCGATAGGGTCGCCCACGACGTACGAAGCTGCCCCCCGGCCCGAGGGCTGGCACACGTGCGCTACACACCGTCGATCCGTCATCCGTCACATAAAGCTTCTCACACTTTGGAGAAATCGTTCCTTCTCGCCCGGCGCGTAGCCCTGCGACGCTCCATAATACGGTTCATAGTGTTGATTGTACGGTGAGGCCCGGTAGTGCACCGGCGGCCGAGGTGGTGCGTAGGTTTGACGATGCTGACCCCGTTTGCTTCCTCTGGCCGGACCTGCGTAATAGGGATTGAGGACGCACATCTGACCGTTCGCCGACGCCCTGCATTGGTCCATCGTCATGTAGCTGCATCGATAGTACGGGGTCATTCCGAACGAAACGACGTACAGGCAAACCGGAAAAGCCGGGTCGTATGTTTGGGCCCGGGCGTGCCCCGCTGTCAGGGCGATACTCACCGTCAGAATCATGAAAGCCCATTTCCACATTGGAACCTCCAAGTTTGCACGACACAGGGTGCAGTCTGGGCGCAATCAGCATTGATCCAAATCAATTCTGGGGGATTGGTTCAAACGCCCGCGCGGCCGCGACAGTCTTACCGGCCGCATCCATCGCCCGTCTCGCCGCTCCAGGGCGAGCCTCCCCTCTCCGACCAGGGCGAGTAGCTGTGCGCGGTGAACGCTGCTCTCCTCACCTTGCCGGCGCGGCGATCCGGGTCGGCTCGGCGCTCGCGAGCTCGGCGAGCTTTTCGCGCGCAGCCTCGCGCGCGCGGCCGTCTTTGCCTGCAGGCAGCGCCAGCGCCGCCTCGAAATCGGCGCGCGCGTCGTCGGCCTGGCCGCGGGCCAGGAATGCCAGGCCGCGGTCGAGGCGGGCCAGGGCATCCGACGGATCGAGGCGGACCGCCGTGTTGTAACTCAGGATGGCGCGATCGAGATCGCCGGTGGCGGCGAGCGCAAGACCACGCTGGTGGTAGGGCGTAGCGCGCTTGGGATCATGCGCGATCGCCTCGTCATAGTCGGCGATGGCGAGCTCGAGATCGCCGTTCTGACGACGCGCGAGCGCGCGCTCGCGATAGAGCGAGGCGCGGTTGGGATTGAGGTGAATGGCCTCGTCGAAATCGGCAATCGCCCGCTTGAAGTCGCCATGACGCAGCGCGATCCGTCCGCGCCCCTCATAGGCAAAGGCGATCAGCGAGCCGCGGAGCGGCGAGAAGCCGATCACCGCCGAGCAGATGTCGGGATCGTCCTCGTCACCGCAATTGACGACCATGTGCGTGGACAGGCCGACAAGGACACACAGGACGATCAGCAATGGTACGGCAGTTCTGGTCATCTTCGACGGTGGCCGGCATTGGGCCGGCCACGCATCCCCTTTCGCAGAATTGGTCTCGCCGGGGTGTTAACACCGGCTCAAACGATCCAGTGTGCGCCAGGTCACAAAGCGGGATGCAAAATTCCAGCCGGTTTTCGCATCAGCCCCAAGGGCCGCGTGAAGGGCCGCGTGAAGACGAGCGGCCCCACGGGCCTCGGGGCGGATAATTCTCGTTGGCCCCGACCGACGGCGCCGCCCGCGTGCCGAGCTCGGCCGCCAGCTGCTGGAGCGCCGCGATGCGGTTCTGTGTCGAGGGATGGGTGGCGAACAGATTGTCCACACCGTGGCCCGACAGCGGATTGATGATGAACATGTGCGCGGTCGCGGGATTGCGCTCGGCGTCATAGTTCGGCACCTGATGCGCGGCGCCCTCGATTTTCACCAGCGCGGAAGCCAGCCACATCGGTTGTCCCGCGATGCGCGCACCGAGATTGTCCGCCGCGTATTCACGGGTACGGCTGATCGCCATCTGCACCAGCATGGCGCCCAGCGGCGCGAGAATCATCATCAGGATCGAGCCGACGATGCCCAGGCCGTTGTTGTTTTCGCGATTGCCGCCGAAGAACATGCCGAACTGAGCGAGCATGGAGATGGCGCCCGCGATGGTCGCGGTGATGGTCATCAGCAGCGTGTCGTGATTCTTGATATGCGCAAGCTCGTGCGCGATCACGCCGGCGAGCTCCTCGCGGCTGAGCTGGTTCATCAGGCCGGTCGTGACGGCAACCGCGGCGTTCTCAGGATTGCGGCCGGTCGCGAACGCGTTGGGCTGCGCCTCGTCCATCAGGAACACCCGCGGCATCGGCAAGCCCGCGCGGCCCGCAAGCTCGGCGACGAGCCCGACCAGTTCCGGCGCGCTTCTGCGGTCGACCTCATGGGCGCCGTACATCGAGAGCACCATGCGGTCGGAGTTCCAGTAGGTGAATAGATTGGTCGCGGCGGCAATGACCAGCGCGATCACGGCGCCGGAGGCGCCACCGATCAGATAGCCGACGCCCATGAACAGGGCAGTGAGGCCTGCGAGCAGCATTGCGGTGCGGAAATAGTTCATGGCCGTCTCCTGGGGCGGCCGCGGGCGAACCTTCGGCCGGCTCCGGCGAAAATATGGATGCCGCCGGCGACCGCAAGGTTCGTGCGTCGCCGAGCCGCAGATCCACGGCAGTGCGGCAGCCTTTCCGCTGTCGCTAAACCTTGACGGGGATTTACACCAAAACACACGTGGACGGTTAGTAACCTGGAAAGCGCGGCGTCGACTTAATCCGCGGTAACCGGGCACGTCGCAGGGTTCTTGCGCATTGACCGGTTCCGTTGGCATCTCGTCAGCAAGGTGACCATCATGATGGACCGCTCAGGTGCCGCTCCGGTCGACCCCACCCCCTCCCCTACCGAGAGCAAAGCTGACGCCAAGGGCTTGCAGGAGGCGCTGCACACGCAACTGTTCGCGCATGACGAGCCCGAGCAAACGTCCGATGCGCAGACGGAGCCGGAGCCAGGGCGCCGGTGGCCGCACCTGCGGCGCGGCGCCAAGATCGCCATCGGACTTGCCATCCTCGCCGTTTTTGGCTGGCTACCGCTGCGCGCGATCTGGGAATATTCGAGCGTCGAGGCCGTGCTGAATTCCCGCCTCGTCACCTTGCGCGCACCCATCGGTGGCCGCGTCTCTGCCGCGCAGCGCGTGACTGACCAGGCCCGGTTAGAGGCCGGAACCGTCGTCCTGCGTGTCGTCAACTCGCGCGGCGATCGCACCCGGCTCGACGATCTCCGGCGACAGAAGTCGCGCCTGGAGAACGACCGGCCCAGCCTTGCTGTCAAGCTCGCCTCGGCGCAGGCCGCGCAAAAGGACCTGGCGCGGCAGGCAGCCCAATTCCGCGACGGACGCGTGCTTCAGCTCGAGGCTCGCATTGCCGAGATCCAGACCTCGATCGAGGCGGCGGCGGCGCGGCGGGACGAAGCCAGCGCCGCCGTCGAGCGCGCATCCTCGCTGGCCAAAACCGGCAATGTCTCGACAGTCGAGCTGGCGCGGCTGACGCGCGAGCTCTCCGTGTCACAGCAAACCGAACTCGGCGCGCGCAAGCGGCTGGATGCCGCCAAAGTCGAACTCACCGCCGCACAGAACGGCTCGTTCCTCGGCGACAGCTACAACGACCGGCCAAGCTCGGTGCAGCGCGAGGAGGAGATGCGTCAGCGTGCCGGCGACCTCGAAGCCGATCTGTCGCGCACCGACACCGAGATCGCCTGGCTCGCCAACGAGATCATCGTCGAGGAGGTCCGCTTCGCCGATCTGTCCGAAGCCAACATCACGACACCCGTCACGGGACGCGTCTGGGAGATGATGACCTCACCCGGCGAGGACGTGCAGGCCGGGCAGCCCCTGCTCAAGGTGCTCGATTGCAGCGGCGCCGTCATCACCGCCAACGTCACCGAGAGCGTCTACAACCGCCTGCAGCTCGGCGATCGCGCGACGTTCGAGCCGAATGACGGCGGTGAGCCGATCTCCGGCACGGTGGCCAACCTGACCGGCGCGGCCGGTGCGCCGGCCAATCTCGCCATCAATCCGGATGCGCTGAGCAAGGAGCCCTATCGCGTGACCGTGGCATCGCACGATGCGGCGGCCGGCGCCTGCACCGTCGGACGCACAGGCCGCGTCGTGTTTGCCCGGCACGAGACAGCACCGTGATGATGGCGCTGACGCCCGGGCTGATCGCGCTCGGCGCCTTCATGGCGATCGTGCCGCTGCTGAGGCGCAACAGCACGATGGCGCGCTCGCTCCTGGCCATCGTGTCGGTGACCTTGCTGCTGCGTTATCTCCATTGGCGCGTCACCTCGACGCTCCCGCCGCCGCACCTGACCGTCGATGCCCTGATCGGCTACCCCTTCATGCTGCTGGAAGCGGCCTCGCTGGTCGCGGTCGCGTTGTCGTTGCTGTTCCTGAGCCGCACGCGCGACCGCACCGGCACCGCGAAGATTCACAGCAGCGCCGGCGATCCTCGCGCACCGCTGATCGACGTCTTCATCTGCACCTACAACGAGGAACGAGGGATCCTCGAGCGCACCATCATCGGCGCGACCGGTATGGCGTACGGCCATTATCGCGTCTGGGTGCTCGACGACGGCAGGCGGCCCTGGCTGCGTCGGCTTTCGGGCGAGCTCGGCTGCCATTATCTGACGCGGCCCGACAACCACCACGCCAAGGCCGGCAACATCAATCACGCCCTCAAGCATGTCGGCGCGCTGCCGGAGCGGCCGGAATTCGTCGCCATTCTCGATGCGGACTTCGTGCCGCGGCCCGACTTCCTCGCACGAACCGCCTCGCTCATGGACGATGCTTCGGTCGGCGTGGTGCAGACGCCGCAGCATTTCATCAATCCCGACCCGATCCAGACCAATCTCGCTGCGACCGACGTGTGGCCCGACGAGCAGCGCTTCTTCTTCGACATCCTGCTGCCGGCCAAGGACGCCTGGGGCGTTGCGTTCTGCTGCGGGACCTCCTCCCTCATCCGCTATGCCGGGCTGATGCAGATCGGCGGATTTCCGACCGATTCGGTGACGGAAGACTACCTCGTCACCCTTCGCCTGAAGGAATACGGGCTCAACACGATCTATCTCAACGAGCGGCTGACGATCGGGCTCGCGCCGGAAGGGCTGAAGGAATACATCACGCAGCGCGCCCGCTGGTGCCTCGGCCTGATGCAGATCGTGCGCGGCCGCAGCGGACCGCTCTCGCGGAGTTCGAAGCTGTCCTTCATCGACCGGCTCTCGCTGGTCGACGCCTTCATGAGCTGGTCCGCGGTCTACACCTCGAAGGTGGCGGGCCTGGTGGTGCCCTGGCTGTTCCTGCTTTTCGGCATCCAGGCGGTGCGGGCCGACCTCAACGAGCTCTTGCGCGTCTTCCTGCCGTTCTATGTCTGGAACGGCCTCAGCATGGCCTGGCTGTCGCGCGGCCGCTCGCTGGCGATGATGACGGATGTCTCACAGCTCATCGCCGCGCCCGCCGTGCTCAAGGCCGTTGCCGCCGGCCTGCTGAAACCGAAGGGACACAAGTTCAAGGTCACCGCCAAAGGCGGCGACCGCGACCGGCGCTTCGTCGAATGGCCGCTGCTGCGGATCTATGGCTGCGCACTCTTCATCACGCTCGCGTCCATCGCGTATGCTTTCGTCCTGCAGGAGCGCGGCGAGAACATCGCCTATGGCGGACTGGCGCTGGCCTGGAGTCTCTACAACGCGCTCATCCTCACCGTGGTCTGCTTCGTCTGCATCGAGCAACCGCGCAAGCGCAAGGCGGAACGGTTCAACCGCAATGAACCGGTCCTGGTGCGCCAGGACGGCAGGTCGCATCTCGCGCGGCTCGCCGACATCTCCATCACGGGCGCTCGCCTGATCGATCCCGATCCGCCGGCGCCGGGCAGCACGATCGAATGCCGGATCTATGGCCGCCCGATCGCGGCCATCGTGGTGCGGCGAACCACCGACGGGTTCGCCGTGCGTTTCGAGGAAGGCATGGATACGCGCGTGCACGCGATCAGGGCGTTCTATGCGGGCGAATATGTTCGCGCCTTCCGAGGCGTCAGGGCGCTCCCGGTCGGGAAAGCGCTGCTGATGCGGCTGTTCGGCTAGGCGGGCGACGAGGAAGTGATGGCCCGAGGCCATCACTTCACCTAAACTTCGGACGAATCCACGATCGCCCTCCTCACCGGAACACCTATGGTCCAGACCCGATTTCTGATCGCGGCCGTCGCGCTTCTCGCATACACCGCCACCGCCTCCGCTCAAATCCTCCCGTCTCCCGCAAAGCCCGCAGCGCCGAGGGCCGCTGCCCCTTCGCCGCGCGCAGCTTCGTGCCACAACGGCGCGAGCTTCGATCGCTTCCTGGCCGACCTGAAACAGCAGGCGATCGCGGCCGGGGTGTCGCAGCGCGCGCTCGCCGAAGCCGCGCCATACCTCACCTACGACCAGAGCATCGTCAACCGCGACCGCGGCCAGCGCGTGTTCGGCCAGGTGTTCACCGAATTCTCGCGCAACCGAGCGTCGGAGGGCGCGGCCAGGAACGCTCAGGCGCGCATCAAGATGCATGCGGCGGCGTTCGCCCGCGCCGAGAAAGAATATGGCGTGCCGCCGGCGGTCATCGCTGCGTTCTGGGGATTGGAGAGCAGCTTTGGCGCCGAGCTCGGCACGCTGCATACGCTGCCCTCGTTGGTGTCGTTGGCCTACGACTGCCGCCGCTCCGAGATGTTTCAGAAGGAAACCATCGCGGCTCTCAAGATCATCGACCGCGGCGATCTCTCACCATCCGAGATGATCGGCTCCTGGGCGGGCGAGCTCGGGCAGACGCAGTTTTTGCCCACGCATTATTTCAACTATGCAGTGGACTATGACGGCGACGGCCATCCCAACTTGTTGCGCAGCGCGCCCGACGTGATCGGCTCGACCGCGAACTACATCGCCAACGGACTGAAGTGGCGGCGTGGCGAGCCGTGGCTGCAGGAAGTGCGCGCGCCCACGAACTTTCCGTGGGACCAAGCCGACCTGACGATCAAACTGCCGCGCGCAAAATTCGCGCAACTCGGCGTCACCTATCCCGATGGCCGGCCGCTGCCGAACGACGACCTGCCCGCCTCACTGCTACTGCCGATGGGTCGTACCGGGCCAGCCTTTCTCGCCTATGCGAATTTCGCGGCCTATACCGAGTGGAATAACTCACTGATCTATTCGACCACCGCAGCCTATCTCGCCAGCCGCATCGCCGGCGCCCCGCCGATGCGGCAGCCCGCCGTGCCGGTTGCGCAACTGCCGCTCAACGAGCTGAAGGAGTTGCAGCAGCACCTCGTCCGCGCCGGCTTCAATGTCGGCAAGGTCGATGGCGTAATGGGGCAACTGAGCCGCACTGCAGTGAAGGCGATGCAGATCAAGTTCGGCCTGCCCGCCGATTCCTGGCCGACTGCGGAGTTGCTGGCGCGCATGCGGGGCGGCACGGCGCAGGCGCAGCCCCAGGCGACGGTGCGATAGAATTTTCGCATCGCACAAGCCGCTGTCTGCGATTGTATTTTTCCATGAGGCTCCCATGTGAGTGGCTCAGGTTTTCTCCTGAGATTTCCCATTCACAAGCGAGCATCACATGTCCTTCTACGACGCGGCCGTCCCGGCCTATCTGCAAATGCTGAACAGCGTCACCGGCCTGCTCACCAAGGCCGAGGCGCATTGCGCGGCCAGGAAGATCGACCCCAGCGTCCTGCTCGGCTCGCGCCTTTTCCCGGACATGCTGCCGCTGTCCAAGCAGGTCCAGCTCGTCAGCGACTTCGCCGCCAAGGGCTGCGCGCGACTGACGCATAGCGAGGTGCCCGCGACCCCCGACACCGAAACCAGCTTTGCGGAGTTGAAGCAGCGACTGGCAAAGACCATCGACTACGTGAAGTCGTTCAAGCCGGAGCAGTTCGAGGGTGCCGACACCAAAGACGTCACCTTCCCGGCCGGACCGGACAAATCCATCACCATGAAGGGCCAGCAATTCCTGAGCGCGTTCTCGCTGCCGAACTTCTATTTCCACTGCGCGACCGCCCACGGCATTTTGCGCCACAACGGCGTCGAGATCGGCAAGCGCGATTTCATGGGCGCGAACTGACTTGCGAAATCGCACGGTCGCGACAGCTGAAATCGACTGTCGCGGCCGGAATTGCACATGAATTATGCTACGCGGGATTTGCCGCGTAGGTCGCCTGCGCTTTCCGTATGGCTCCTCCCTTGCGCCAGATATCGCAATGCACAACTGTTCCAGACCCCTCACTGCTGGAAACATTGCCAATGAGCCGTCCAACCAAATTGTTTGAGACCTATAAGCTCGGTCCGATCACGCTTGCGAACCGCTTCGTGATGGCGCCGCTGACGCGCAACCGCGCCGTTCCCGGCACGTTCGTCCCCGGCGCCCTCGCAGCCGACTATTACGGTCAGCGCGCCTCCGCAGGGCTTCTGATCACCGAAGCGAGCCAGGTCTCGCAGCAAGGGCAAGGCTACCAGGACACGCCCGGCATCTACAGCAAGGAGCAGGCCGCCGGCTGGCGCAAAGTCACCGACCGCGTGCATGAGCGCGGCGGCAAGATCTTCATCCAGCTCTGGCATGTCGGCCGTATCTCGCATGTCGACCTCCAGGCGAATGGCGCCGCCCCGGTGGCGCCGAGCGCGATCCGCGCCAAGGGCAAGACGTTCGTGAATGGCGGCTTTGCCGATGTCTCCGAACCCCGCGCGCTCGAGCTTTCCGAGATTCCGGGAATCATCGACGACTTCAAGCGCGCGACGAGGAATGCGCTCGAGGCCGGCTTCGACGGCGTCGAGATCCACGGTGCCAACGGCTACCTGCTGGAGCAGTTCGCCAAGGACGGCGCCAACAAGCGCACGGACGCCTATGGCGGCTCGATCGAGAACCGCGCGAAGCTGATGCTGGAGGTCTCCAAGGCCGTCGTCGCCGAGGCCGGCGCCGAGCGCACCGGCATCCGCATCTCGCCGGTGACACCGGCCAACGACATCTCGGATTCCAACCCGCAGGCCCTGTACGACCACATTGTCGACGGCCTCGGCGCGCTCAAGCTGGTTTATCTTCACGTCGTCGAAGGCGCCACCGGCGGTCCCCGCGACGTCGCGCCGTTCGACTATGCGTCCTTGCGCAAACGCTTCACCGGCGCCTACATCGCCAACAACGGCTACGATTTCGATCTCGCCACCAAGGTGCTGGATGCGAACGCAGCCGACCTCATCGCCTTCGGCAAGCCCTTCATCTCCAACCCCGACCTCGTCGAGCGACTGAAGCAGGGCGCAGCGCTGAACGACTGGGACAAGACCACGTTCTACGGCGGCGGCGCGAAGGGGTATACGGATTACCCGACGCTGGCGGCCGAACCGGCGGAGTAAAATCAACTCTCTCCGCGTCATTGCGAGGAGCTCTTGCGACGAAGCAATCCAGACTGCCGCGGCGGGAAGGCTCTGGATTGCTCGCTTCGCTCGCAATGACGGTGTGGAGACAGCGCAGCGAACTCACCAAAAACAAAAAGGCCGGGATCGCTCCCGGCCTTTCGCATTTGGTGACGTCGCGCGCCGCTTACTTCGCTTCCGCGCGCTTGGGCGGGGTGGCCGGCCACGACTTGATCAGGGTGTCGTAGTCGACCGTCTCGCCCTTCGGCTTCTCGTTGGCGAGCTTGCGCTGGGGCGCGATGGTGCCGTCCTTCTCGGCCTTCGCGAACCAGTACTCCGGCTTCTCCTTCTTGTGGAGCTTCGGACCGCAGGCGCCCTGCACGCCGGACTTCTCCAGGCGCTCCATGACGGAGTCCTGGGCCGCGGCGAGAGCATCCATCGCCTGTTGCGGCGTCTTCGCACCGGACGACGCATCGCCGATGTTCTGCCACCACAGCTGCGCGAGCTTCGGATAGTCGGGCACGTTGTTGCCGGTCGGGGTCCACTGCACGCGCGCCGGCGAGCGGTAGAACTCGACCAGGCCGCCGAGCTTCGGCGCACGTTCCGTAAACGACTTGTCCCAGATGTCGGATTCACGGACGAAGGTGAGACCGACATGACTCTTCTTCAGCGACACCGACTTCGAGACGATGAACTGGAGATAGAGCCAGGCGGCCTTGCGGCGATCCGGCGGAGTGGACTTCAGGAGCGTGAGCGAGCCCGCGTCCTGATAGCCGAGCTTCATGCCTTCCTTCCAGTACGAGCCGTGCGGCGACGGAGCCATACGCCATTTCGGCGTACCGTCCGCGTTCATCACGGCGATGCCGGGTTTCACCATGTCGGCGGTGAAGGCGGTGTACCAGAACATCTGCTGGGCGATGTTACCCTGGGCCGGCACGGGACCGGACTCGGAGAAGGTCATGCCCTGCGCCTGCGGCGGCGCATACTTCTTCATCCACTCGAGATACTTGGTGATCGAGTAGACCGCCGCCGGTCCGTTGGTGTCGCCACCACGCTCGACCGAGGAGCCGACCGGACGGCAGCCTTCCATGCGGATGCCCCATTCGTCGACCGGCAGACCGTTCGGAATGCCCTTGTCACCGTTGCCGGCCATCGACAGCCACGCGTCGGTGAAACGCCATCCGAGCGAGGGGTCCTTCTTGCCATAGTCCATATGGCCGTAGACCTTGACGCCGTTGATCTCCTTGATGTCGTTGGTGAAGAACTCGGCGATGTCCTCATAGGCGGACCAGTTCACGGGCACGCCGAGCTCGTAGCCATACTTCGCCTTGAACTTGGCCTTGTAGTCCGCGTTGGTGAACCAGTCGTAACGGAACCAGTAGAGGTTGGCGAACTGCTGGTCGGGCAGCTGGTAGAGCTTGCCGTCCGGCCCCGTGCCGAACGACTTGCCGATGAAGTCGTTGACGTCGAGCATGGGATTCGTGACGTCCTTGCCCTCGCCGGTCATGTAGTCCGACAGCGCGATGGTCTGGCCGTAGCGGAAGTGCGTGCCGATCAGGTCGGAATCGTTGATCCAGCCGTCATAGACGTTCTTGCCGGACTGCATCTGGGTCTGCAGCTTCTCGACGACGTCACCTTCCTGGATGAGGTCGTGCTTGAGCTTGATGCCGGTGAGCTCGGAGAACGCTTTCGCCAGCGTCTGCGCCTCGTATTCGTGGGTCGTGATGGTCTCGGAGACGACGTTGATCTCCATGCCCTTGAACGGCTCGGCGGCTTTGGCGAACCACTCCAGCTCCTTCTTCTGGTCTTCCTTCGACAGAGTCGAGGGCGTGAATTCCGCGATCCACTTCTGGATCGCGGCCTCGTCGGCGGCGCGAACCGGCGCCGAGAGAGCGAGCGACACTGCAACGATCGCAGCGGCGCTGGACATGGTCAGAAAACTATTCTTGGTCAATGGACCTTTCCTTCTCCTAAACTGTCGCATGTTGTTCCTCCGTTGCAGCGACAAACTTTTATACAGGCCCGGGTTGGTCCCGGATCTGGCCGTCCCTTCGCAAACTCAGACCGTGCGAAAAATGAGCACGGCCGCAGCCAGCGAAATTCCACTTGCGAGCCACAGGCTCGAAATCTCGAATCCCTCCTCGCCGATCGGCACCGTGGCGATCGCGTCAGTGCCGACGAGGCCAATCCAGGCGAGGTGGATGACCGCCGCCGTGATCAACGAGATGAACAGGCGATCACCGCGCGTGGTCGGAATGCGCAACACACCGACGCGCTCGGCCTCGGGGTAGACGGCGGCAAGCCATGTCATCACCGCCAGCGTGCAGGCGAGCGCCGCAAAGAAGATCGCGGTCGGCAGCGTCCAGGCCATCCATGCGATGGACTCCATCAAAACCTCCTACACCCGGCCGAGCGCAAAACCGCTCGCAATGTAATTACGGACAAACCAGATCACGAGCGCCCCTGGAATGATGGTGAGCACACCGGCGGCGGCGAGCAGGCCCCAATCCATGCCGGCCGCCGACACAGTGCGCGTCATGATCGCCGCGATCGGCTTGGCCGAGACGGAGGTCAGCGTGCGCGCGAGCAGAAGCTCGACCCAGGAGAACATGAAGCAGAAGAAGGCGGCGACGCCGATGCCGCTCGCGATCAACGGCACCAGGATCTTGATGAAGAAGCGCGGAAAGGAATAGCCGTCGAGGAAGGCGGTCTCGTCGATCTCGCGCGGAACACCGGAGACGAAGCCTTCCAGGATCCACACCGCAAGCGGCACGTTGAAGATGCAGTGCGCGAGCGCAACCGCCCACGGCGTATCGAACAGGCCGATCGCCGAATAGAGGTTGAAGAACGGCAACGCATAGACTGCCGCCGGGGCCATGCGGTTCGACAGCAGCCAGAAGAACAGGTGCTTGTCGCCGAGGAAACGGTAGCGCGAGAACGCATAGGCCGCCGGCAGCGCGACCGAGATCGAGATGACGGTGTTGAGGATGACGTAGCTCAGCGAGTTGATGTAGCCGGAATACCAGCTCTCGTCCGTGAAGATGCGCTTGTAGTGCTGGAGCGTCGGCGTGTGCGGCCACAGCGTCATCGTCGAGACGATCTCGGCATTGGTCTTGAAGCTCATGTTGACGAGCCAGTAGATCGGCAGCATCAGGAAGATCAGGAACAGCCCCATGATGAGGCGGCGGCCGGGGATCGAGTGCATCACACGGCTCCTTCCTGGGGCTTCCGCTCGGCGCCCGCATTGGTCATGACGGTGTAGAAGATCCAGCAGACGATCAGGATGATGAGGTTGTAGACCAGCGACAGCGCCGCCGCCTTGCCGAGGTCGAACTGGCCGAGCGCGATCTTGACCAGCTCGATCGACACGAACGTCGTGGAATTGCCCGGCCCGCCGCCGGTCACCACGAACGGCTCGGTGTAGATCATGAAGCTGTCCATGAAGCGCAGCAGCACCGCGATCAGGAGCACGCGGTTCATCTTCGGCAGCTGGATCGCCTTGAACACGGCCCAGCGCGAGGCGCCGTCGATCTGGGCGGCCTGGTAATAGGCTTCCGGGATCGACTTCAGGCCGGCATAGCACAGCAGCGCGACGAGGCTGGTCCAGTGCCAGACGTCCATCACGATGACGGTGACCCAGGCATCGATCTCGTTGGAGACGTAATTGTAGTCGATGCCGATGGCGTTCAGGACATAGCCGAGCAGGCCGATATCGGGGCGCCCGAAGATCTGCCAGATCGTGCCGACCACGTTCCACGGAATCAGCAACGGCAGAGCGAGGATGACGAGGCAGGCCGCCACCGTCCAGCCCTGGCGCGGCATCGACAACGCGACGACGATGCCGAGCGGCACCTCGATCGCGAGGATCACCATCGAGAAAAACAGATTGCGCCCGAGCGAGGCGAGGAAGCGGCCGCCGAGATCGGTCGAGGGGTCGAGCAATTCCTTGAACCAGCCGACCCCGTTCCAGAAGAACTGGTTGTTGCCGAAGGTGTCCTGCATCGAATAGTTCACCACCGTCATCAGCGGCAGCACCGCCGAGAAGGCGACGACCAGAAACACCGGCAGCACCAGGAACCAGGCTTTTTGGTTGACGGTCTTGTCCATCAGACGGCTCCCTCCACCAGAAGGCTGTCGGCATAGACGTGGACATGCGACGGGTCGAATTTCAGTCCGGCCATGCCGTCCGAGCTGGTGAACCCCGCGGGCGCGCGTGCCGCAAGCTTGGCGTCGCCGAAGCGCGCTCGCGCGAAACGGATGCGGCCGAGATCGTCGAGGCGCTCGATCCTTGCGGTGAGCAGACCGGGCGCAGGCGCGACGACCTCGACGAATTCGGGACGGACGCCGATCTCGATCTTGGCATCGGCAGGCAGATTGTCGTAAGCGCGGTTGAGCGCGATGACATGGCCACCGACATTGGCCTCGCGTCCTCTCACCTCGGCCGGCAGGATGTTCATGCCGGGCGAGCCGATGAAATAGCCGACGAAGGTGTGCGCCGGCTTGTCGAACAGCTCCGCCGGCGTGCCGCTCTGCACGACGCGGCCGTCATGCATGACGACCACGGTGTCGGCGAAGGTCAGCGCCTCGGTCTGGTCGTGGGTGACGTAGATCATCGTAAGGTCGAGCTCGCGATGCAACGCTTTCAACTTGGAGCGGAGCTGCCATTTCAACTCGGGATCGATCACCGTCAGCGGCTCGTCGAACAGCACGGCGGCGACGTCGGAGCGGACGAGGCCGCGGCCGAGCGAGATCTTCTGCTTCGCATCGGCCGTGAGGCGCGTCGCCTTGCGGTTCAGATAGGGTTCGAGGTCGAGCAGGCGACCGATCTCGGCGACGCGTTTGTCGATCTCGGGCTTCGGCACGCCGCGGTTCTTCAGCGGAAACGCCAGATTCTCACCCACCGTCATGGTGTCGTAGATCACCGGAAACTGGAACACCTGGGCGATGTTGCGCTTCTGGGTTGACAGCGGTGTGATGTCCTTGCCGTCGAACAGGATTTTCCCCCGAGACGGCGTGATGATGCCGGAGATGACGTTGAGCAGCGTAGTCTTGCCGCAGCCGGAGGGGCCGAGCAGCGCATAGGCGCCGCCCTGCCGCCAGGTCATGGTGACCGGCTTCAACGCAAAGCTCTCCTGCGGCGCATCATTGCCGCCGTAGGAATGGGCGAGATCGACGAGGTCAATGCGGGCCATGGCGCATGCCTCCTCAGGATCCGGGTGCGGCGACCAGACGGTCGGCCGCATCGAAGACAAAAACGTCGTTGGGATCGAGCACGGCGTCGAGCGTCTGGCCCGGCTCGAACTCGTGCACGCCGTGCAGGACCGCCACCCAGTTCGATCCGTCGCGGGTCAGATGCACGAAACTCTCCGAACCGGTGATTTCGGTCACCGTCACCGTGGCATGGAAGGCGTGGCGGTCGGCCTCGCCATTGGCAAGCGCGAGCTGATGGGCGCGGAAGCCGACGCGATAGGCGCCGTCGGCCAGCGACGAATAGAGCCCCGAGGCCGGCGAAGCGGTGCCGCCGGCATATTGCACGGAGCCGTTCTTCTTCTCGATGCCGACGAGATTGAGCGGCGGATCCGAGAAGACCTGGGCGACGCGCAAGGTCTGCGGGCGGCGGTAGACGTTGGTGGTCTCGCCGATCTGAAGCGCCTGACCTTCCCACATGCACACCGTATTGCCGCCGAGCAGCAGCGCCTCGGTCGGCTCGGTCGTGGCGTAGACGAAGATCGCGCCGGAAGCCTCGAAGATGCGCGGCAGCTCGGCGCGCAGCTCCTCGCGCAGCTTGTAATCGAGGTTGGCGAGCGGCTCGTCGAGCAGCACGAGATCGGCGCCCTTGACCAGCGCGCGCGCGATCGCGGTGCGCTGCTGCTGGCCGCCGGAGAGCTGGAGCGGCGTGCGCTTCAGGAACGGCTCGAGCCGCAGCAGCTTTGCGGCCTCCGCCACCCGCGCCTCGATCTCGTCGCGCGGCTTGCCTTGCACGCGCAGGGGCGAGGCGATGTTCTCGTAGACCGTGAGCGAGGGGTAATTGATGAACTGCTGATAGACCATCGCGACCGAACGCCGGCGCACGTCGGCGCCCGTGACGTCCTTGCCGTTCACGATCACCTTGCCCGTGGTCGGCTTGTCGAGCCCGGCGAGCAGCCGCATGATCGAGGTCTTGCCCGACAGTGTCGGGCCGAGCAGCACGTTGAGGGTCCCGCTCTCGAGCGTCAGCGAGACGTCGCGGATATGTGGGACACCCTCGACTGTCCGGGTCACATGATCAAGCGTCACGGTCATGAGCGTCCTCCCGCTTCCATCAGGGGAGTTTGCGGCACGGCGTGGATCCTGATCCAGTCGTCAAGCGTTCCGATCTCATCGGCAGATAGTCGCAGGCCGAGCTTGGAACGGCGCCAGACGACGTCTTCGGCGGTCACGGCCCATTCATTGGCCATGAGGTAGCGGACCTCACGCTCGGTCAACGTCGCACCAAAGGACTGGCCGAGATCGGCCGCCGATTTCGCGTCGCCGAGCAGCTTGACGGCCTTTGTGCCATAGGCGCGGGCGAGACGGCGCGCATGCTCGTGACTGAGGAAGGGATAGCCACGCTGGAGCTCGGCAATCAGCCCGTCGATGTCGGACACATTCATGTCGCCGCCGGGCAGCGGCCATTTTCCGGTCCAGCCCTCCCGCGCCTTTGCGCTACGGAGATAAGGCGCGAGCCGCTCCAGCGCTTCTTCGGCGAGGCGGCGATAGGTCGTGATCTTGCCGCCATAGATCGAGAGCAGCGGCACACCGCCGGGCGTGTCGAGCTCGAACACGTAGTCGCGCGTTGCGGCCTTGGCTTCGCTGGCGCCGTCGTCATAGAGCGGGCGGACACCGGAATAGGTCCAGACGACGTCGTCCGGCGTCACCGGCTTGGCCAGATATTCGCTCGCCGCCGTGCAGAGATACTGGATCTCCTCAGCCGTCGCCTTCACCTTGGCGGGATCGCCGTCATAGTCGCGGTCGGTGGTGCCGATCAGCGTGAAATCGTCCTGGTACGGGATCACGAAGATGATGCGGCCGTCCGCGTTCTGGAACATGTAGGCGCGGTCGTGGTCATAGAGCTTCCTGACCACGATGTGCGAGCCCTGTACCAGGCGTACCTTGGCCTTCGCGTTGACGCCGGCGCCGCGGCCGAGCACGTCCTCGACCCAGGGGCCGCCGGCATTGACCAGCGCACGGGCCTGGATCTGCGAGCGCTCGCCGGTCAGCGTGTTGACCATGCCGACGGTCCAGAGGCCGTCGGACTGGCGGATCTCGCTGGCGCGGGTGCGGGTACGGATCTCGGCGCCCTTGTCGGCGGCATCGCGTGCGTTGAGCACGACAAGGCGGGCGTCATCGACGAAGCAGTCGGAATATTCGAACGCGCGGCTGTAGCGATTCGGGATCAGCGGCTTGCCGACCTCATCACGCCCAAGATCGACCGAGCGCGTGGCGGGCAGCAGATGACGGCCGCCGATGTGGTCATAGAGGAAAAGGCCCAGGCGCAGCAGCCAGGCGGGACGCAGGCCGGCATGATGCGGCAAAACGAAACGCAGGGGACGGATGATGTGAGGCGCGATGCCCCAGAGGATCTCGCGCTCGATCAGTGCCTCGCGAACCAGGCGAAACTCGTAATATTCGAGATAGCGCAGGCCGCCATGCACCAGCTTGGTCGACCAGGACGACGTCCCGCTCGCCAGATCGTTCATCTCACACAGGAAAACCGTGTTGCCGCGGCCCACCGCGTCGCGCGCGATGCCGCAGCCGTTAACACCGCCTCCGATGATGGCGAGGTCGAAAATACGCTCCAACAGACGCATCCCCTGACGACCGCCCGTTCCTTCGAGCGGCTACTTTCGTTTTTGATTAGATCATACCGAAAAACGAAAGCAAGATGAAAGAGAGGCGGAGGGAAGTGAAAGCAGAACTATTTTGATGAGCAAGAAGCGACAATAATGTGCGACCGATTTGGCAATTGGGGATGCAACAGCGCTCTTGATTGGTCAGTGCCGAAGAATTATAGTCATTTTAGTCATTCTGGTTCCGCGCGCATGACCGATCGCAACACTGCACCTCACGCACTTCTGGCCGATGACACCTGGACGCTGGCCAACGCCAAGGCGCGGTTGTCCGAGGTGATTGATCGCGCTCAAGCCGGCCCCCAGGTCATCACACGACATGGCAAGCCCAACGCGGTTGTCGTCTCAGCCGAGGAATGGGCGCGCAAGACTGCACGCAAAGGCACGCTGGCCGAATTCCTGCTCGCGTCGCCGCTTCGCGGCGTCGATCTCGAACTTGAACGAGTGCACGACGCGCCCCGCGACGAGATGCCGTGAACCTGCTGCTCGACACCAATGTGCTGTCAGAGATTCGGCGTCCCGCGCCTTCGCCGAAAGTCCTGGCTTGGCTGGATACGATCGACGAGGATCGTGCCTTCATCAGCGTTGCGTCGATCGCCGAGCTTCGCCGCGGCGTCGCGTTGCTGGAGGATGGCCGGCGCCGCACGGCGCTGGCCGCCTGGCTTGCCCACGATCTCCCAGCGCGATTTGCAGAACGTGTCTTGCCCATCGACTACGCCGTGGCCGAGCGCTGGGGCGACCTCATGGCGCAGAGCCGGAGAAGCGGCGTCGCGCTGTCTGTCATGGACGGCTTCTTTGCGGCGACTGCACTCGCGCACCACCTCACGCTCGCCACGCGCAATGTGAAGGATTTTGCGGTGTTCGGCGTCCCACTGCTCAACCCGTGGGACGATGTCTAGTCCTACCTCAGCCTGACCACGGGCGCCGCCTCGGGCGCTGTATCCTGTGCATCGGCCGGCGCATCATCGATTTCCCCCGCCTCCTTCGGCATTGCCGCCATCACCTCGATGCCCTTGCTGTGGCAGATCGTGGCGAGGCGCTCGGGCAGCTCCTGGTCGGTGACGAAGGTCTGGATCTGGGTGATGTGGGCGATCCGCACCGGCGCGCTGCGGCGCAGCTTGGTGGAATCTGCGACCAGCATGACGCTGCGGGCATTGGCGATGATGGCCTGCGCAACCTGCACCTCGCGATAGTCGAAGTCGAGCAGCGCGCCCTCCTCGTCGATCGCGGATGCGCCGATGATGGCGTAGTCGACCTTGAACTGTCCGATCAGCTGCGTCGCGGTCGAGCCGACCACGGCGCCGTCGGCGCGCCGCACCGTGCCGCCGGCGACCACCACCTCGATGCGGGGATGGCGGTACAGCAGCATCGCGACATTGAGGTTGTTGGTGATGACGAGCAGGTCCTCATGCGAGGTCAGCGCGCTCGCAACCTCCTCCGTCGTGGTGCCGATATTGATGAAGAGCGAGCAGCCATTCGGGATCAGCGAGGCCGCCGCAGCCCCGATCGCCTTCTTCTCGTCGGCGGCGACGAAGCGCCGCGCCTCATAGGCGAGGTTCTCCACGCCGGAGGCGATGATGGCACCGCCATGAATGCGCGTCAGCGATCGCCGCTCGCAGAGATCGTTGAGATCCTTGCGAATGGTCTGCGCCGAGACCTCGAACCGGCGCGCGAGTTCCTCGACCATGACACGGCCGGAAGCGCGCGCGATGTTGAGGATTTCGGCTTGGCGATGGGTCAATCCGGTCACGGCAACGGCCTCGAATTCAGAATGATGCATGGTGCGGCGGTTTGCAGCTGCGGTCAATGCGCGCGCCGATCACGGTTAACGGACGCGGCTCCTCACCACGCCATGGCGCTCGCGAGGCGTGTCAGCAGCGCCGGATCGTCGAAGGCGCTGGCGGACATGACCGCGCCGGCGCCCACCAGGTCTGCATGACTGAGGCTGGTCCGGATGCCGACGGTTGGAATTCCGGCCGCCGTAGCCGATTGCACGCCGGTGCGGGAATCTTCAAATGCGATCGAGGCCTCTGCGCTCGCACCGACGAAGCGCAACCCTTCCTGATAGGGCAGCGGGTGCGGCTTGCCGTGCGGCAGCTCCGCGCCGATCACGAGAGCCTTGAAGCGATGCGTGATGCCGAGGCCGGAGAGCAGCAGCTCGGCGTTGAGACGCGGCGCATTGGTCACGGCCACCATGGGAATGCCGACGCTGTCGGCCCGGTCGAGCAATGCCATCAGGCCCGGAAGCGGAGTGATCTGCCCGGCCACGAGCGTGCGGAAGACCTCTTCCTTCTCATCGAGGATCAGGGCGCGCCGCTCCGGCGCCTCGTGGGGCAGAAAGCGCTCGCCGATCGCGACATTGGCGAAACCTTGCAGCTCCCTCGAGAAGCGCGCGTGATCGAACACATGGCCGTGAGGGCCGAGCACCTGGTTGAAGGCCTTCAAGTGCAGCGGGTCGGTGTCGGCCAGCGTACCGTCGATGTCGAACAGCAAGGCCCTGCCCATCGCTTCCGTTTTGGCTTCGATCATTTCCGTACTTTCCAAAATCCGCGGCGCATTGATGCGCGAGACGTATCAATATGGCGTCAACCGCGCAACGACGCATGCAGATGACAACATCTGCACCACTCGACAAAGTCGCGCGCGGCTGCAACACTCGCCGCAAGATCAAAAAGGAGGAAACGATGACGATCAACCGACGCGATCTGGCTCTCTCGACCCTTGCCGTCTCCGCGCTTGCGCTCGCAGCACCGGTGCTGGCGGCCTCGGCCGACGAGGAGGCCGTGGCGAAGAAAGTCGAGGCCTTCCGCCTCGCTCAGATCGCGGCCGATCCGAAGGCGCTCGGCGCGCTGTGCTGGGACGATCTCAGCTACAGCCATTCCAGCGGCAAGGTCGAGGACAAGGCGACCTTCATCGCCAATGCGACCGACGGCAAGTCGAAGTTCCTGTCGATCGAGTACAAGGACCCGACCATCAAGGTCGTCGGCCCCGCCGCGATCGTCCGCTTCCACTGGTTGGGCGAGCAGGAGATGGCGGCCGACGGGAAAAAAGTATCGACCAACCTTCACATCCTGATGAACTGGCAGAAGCAGGGCGACGAGTGGAAGCTCTTGTCGCGCGCCGCAACGAAATTGTGAGCAACGACGCTTGCCCTCTCCCCCTGTGGGAGAGGGTGGCTCGCCGCGGAGCGGCGAGACGGGTGAGCGGTTCTCTCTGCGAGGAACCTCTCACAATAAAGTTTGCTGAAGCAACCCCTCATCCGGCGCTTCGCGCCACTCCCACAAGGAGAGAAGGGTCGACAGCATTCCGGGCGGCAAAAAATTCCGACCGCGCTTCGCGCGCCCCGGACTGATGAGTGCGGCGCTTACGCCGCCTCCTTCACATCACCGTTCACCAGCTTGCGCGCAGCGCGCTCGGCTTCGCGCGCGTTGCGGAAGAGTTGTCCTTCGAGGCGGTTGAAGCGCTGGGAGGAGGCGAAGAAGCAATAGCCTCCAGAAGAACGAACGACGATACCTGCGGTCTGCGAATCGACTTCGATGATGTAGCTGTCCGGCATGGTCCGTGGATTCCTCAGTGCGGGCAAATAACGGTGCTCCTGCCCAAAGGTTCCCCAGGCATTTGAGGCCGTTTCCACCCCGAATCGACACGCAACTGAGTACGCCGGGACCTCATCCGTTTTATGACTGGTTCTTGGCGAAGCCGCGACGAGGATGACTCAGTCGCGCCGCGTTTGACGGCGCTGCACGCGTTCGCGAGACGAGGCAGAGCGTCGCGCGCGACTACGTCGCTATCGTCGTGCCGGTCGGACGAACCGCTTGCGGGCGCCCGTGCTCGTCGATCGAGACGTAGGTGAAGTTGCCGTCGGTGACGAGGAACGGATGCTCCTCGCCGCGGCGAAGCGCCCAGGCTTCCAGATGCACGGTGAGCGAGGTACGGCCGACGCGGACGAGATTGGCGTAGACCGACACGAGATCGCCGACATAGACCGCCTTGCGAAAATTCATCGCCTCGATCGCAACCGTCACGGTACGCGACTTCGCGGCCTTTGACGCAAACACGCCGCCGCCGACATCCATCTGGCTCAGCAGCCATCCGCCGAAGATGTCGCCATTGGCGTTGGTATCGGCAGGCATCGCCAGCGTGCGGATGCAGAGATCGCCGCCCGGCCCGGTATTCGCATGTTCGTTCATGCCGGTTTCACCTGAAATTGTCCCAGCCCGGATCGGGCGCAAAGCGCGCGCCGAATCGATCGGCCAGCCCGCGCAAGGTCGATACGACATTTTCCGGGCCACGCGTACGCGCGTAGTTCAGCGGACCACCGCGGAATGGTGCATAACCGGTGCCGAAGATCATGGCGCCATCGACGGCATCGGCATCATCCACGGTGCCCTCGCGCAGTGCCGCAACGCAGACATTGGACATCGGTAGCACCAGGCGATCGATCATCTGGTCGGTGACGCGCGGGCCGGTCTCGGGGAGCGGCGCCTTCTCCGCCTTGCCGTCCTTCCAGGTATAGAAACCCTTGCCGGTCTTGCGGCCGAGCTCGCCCTTGGCGACTTTCTCGCGCAACCAGGCCGGCGTCGGCGGCAGGAGATCGCCGAACTTGGTGCGCAGCATGTCACCGACGTCGAGGCAGATGTCGAGCCCGACCTGATCGGCGAGTTCGATCGGCCCCATCGGCATGCCGAACTGCTCGGCTGCCGCGTCAATCAGGCGCCGGTCGATCTTCTCGTCCAGCATCACCATCGCCTCCAGCATGTACGGCGTCAGCGCGCGGTTGACGAGAAAGCCCGGCGAGCTTTTCACGGCGAGCGGCAGGCGGTCGATCGCACCGACGAAGGCGAGCGCCTGCTTCAGCACCTGCGGGTCATCGCCGTCATGGCTGACGACCTCGACCAGTTGCAGCCGCGACACCGGATTGAAGAAATGCAGGCCGACCAGCCGCTCCGGTCGCGCCAGCGTGGTTCGCAGATCCTGGAGCGGAATGCTCGACGTGTTGGTGGCGAGGATCGCGCCCGGCTTCATTCGAGGCTCTATGCTGGCATAGACCTTCTGCTTGAGCTCGAGCTTCTCCGGCACCGCCTCGATGATGAGATCGGCGCTGCGCACGCCCTCCCCGTTCATGTCGGGGATGAGGCGATCCAGCGCGTCGCGCATGTCGGTCGGATTGCGGATGATCTTGCCGTAGAGCTCATTGGCGCGCTTCACCGCGCCCGCGATCGGCTCCGTCTTCATGTCGGCGAGCGAGACGCGCAGCCCCTGCCCGGCAATCCAAGCTGCGATGTCGCCGCCCATGGCGCCGGCGCCGATGACATGGACGTGTTTGATGGAGTTGCCGCTGCCTGCGGCCTTCTTCATCTGCTCGCGCAGGAAGAAGACGCGGATCAGGTTCTGGGCGGTCGGGGTCACCATCAACTTCGCGAAGGAAGCCTGCTCCGCCTTCAGCATCGCGGCCTTGCTGCCGCCATGGGTCTCCCATAGGTCGATCAGCGCGTAAGGCGCCGGATAATGCTCGCGGGATGCGGCCTTCGCCGCCTCCGAGCGCATACGCTTGGCAAGCAGCCCGCGGACGAGGCCAACATTCGCCGCGCGCGTCAGCAAGCCTGGCCGCACCCGCTTCAGTCGGCCAAACAGCGCATCCTTCACCGCGTTACGAACGTGGCGCTCCTGCGTCACTGTGTCGACGAGGCCGAGGGATCTGGCGCGACGCGCATCGATGGTGCGCCCGGTCAGCATCAGGGACATCGACTGGACCGGATTGACCAGCGCGGTGAAGCGCGCAGTGCCGCCGAGGCCGGGATGCAGACCCAGCATCACCTCCGGGAAGCCGAAGCGCGCGCCGTCGACGGCGATCCGCGATTGGCAGGCCAGCGCGACCTCGAGCCCGCCGCCGAGGCAGAAGCCGTGGATGACCGCGACCGTCGGCAACCTCAAGGCTTCCAGATGGTCGATCACCGCATGCGCGGCGCGGATGCGCGTTTCCACCATGTCGGGATCGGACGCGCCACGGAATTCGTTGACGTCGGCGCCCGCGATGAAGCCGGACGGTTTTGCGGAGCGGATCACGAGACCGGCGGGGCGCTCAGTTTCGATTGCCGCGAGCACGGCGTCGAATTCCTCCATCACCTCGGAGGAGAGCGTGTTGGCGCTGGCATCGGTGCGATCGAACAAGAGCCAGGCGACGCCGTCGGCATCGCGCATCAGCTTGAAGTGCCTGTACGGGCTGTCGGGCGCGGGCGTGGGCCCGAGCGTCAGCACGCGATCCGCGAGCGCGGTCATGATCTTGGAATCCATGGTCACACCGCCTCGATCAGCATGGCCCCGCCTAGCCCGCCACCGATGCACTCGGTCGCAATACCGCGGCGCGTTCCCAGCCGCTTCATCGCGTTGACGAGATGCAGCACGATGCGGTTGCCGGAGGTGCCGACGGGATGGCCGAGCGAGATCGCGCCGCCATCGACGTTGAGCTTGTCTCGGTCGATCTCACCGGCCGCGCCGTCGAGACCGAGGATCTCGCGGCAGAATTTGTCGTCGTTCCAGGCGGCGAGGCAGCCGAGCACTTGCGTGGCAAAGGCCTCGTTCAGCTCCCAGGTCTCGACGTCGTGAAGGGTCAGGCCGTTGCGCCGGAGAAGCGGCGTTACCGACATTACCGGGCCGAGTCCCATAATGCCTGGATCGAGCGCGGCCCAGTTGCTGTCGACGATCGCGGCTCTCGGCGTCAGCCTGTGCCTTGCGACCGTGGCGTCGGAGGCGAGGATCACCCAGGAGGCGCCATCGGTGATCTGCGAGGAATTGCCGGCGGTGACCTGGCCCCAGGGGCGCTCGAACACCGGCTTCAGCTTTGCCAGCGTCTCGGCCGTGGAGTCCGGGCGCACGCCGTCGTCGTGATCAAAGAATTTTCCGTCGCGCGCGAACACGGTCTCGACCTCGCCCTTGAGATATCCCGCGCCTTGCGCATGCGCCAGCCTGCGGTGGCTTTCGGCGGCATAGGCATCGGACTGTGCGCGGGTGATGCCGAAGAGATGGCCGACGACCTCGGCAGTCTGGCCCATGTTCAGATCGGTGATCGGATCGGTCAGCCCGCGTTCGAGACCGATGATCGGCTTGAGATAGCGCGGCCGCAGCTTGAACGCGGCAGCGAGCTTCGCGGCCACGCCCTTGGCTGTGGCGAGGCCGGCGAACCAGCGCACGCCCGAATTGGGCCAGACCAGCGGCGCGTGGCTCAGCGCCTCGGTGCCGCCAGCGAGGATCATGTCGGCATGGCCCTCGCGGATGTAGCGATAGGCGGTGTCGATCGACTGCATGCCGGAGCCGCAATTGATCTGCACGGTGAAGGCGACCATGTCCTCCCCCATGCCGAGGCGGAGCGCGGCGACACGGGCCGGGTTCATCTCATCGGCGATCACATTGACGCAGCCGAGGATGACCTGGTCGAAATCAGTTGGAGAGAACGGCTGGCGCGCCAGCAGCGGCCGGCCGCATTGCACGGCGAGATCGACCGGCGTGAACGGCCCCGGCCCCGAGCGCGCCTTCAGGAACGGCGTGCGACTGCCGTCGACGATGAAAACCGGTCGTGCCATCAGCTCGCCGCCCTCTGTTCACCGAGTTCCTGGAAGAACTGATGCACGTCGCCGGCTTTCCTGTAAATCGGCGACAGGGCTTCCGGGGCGAAATCGTCGACCTCGATCACTTCGTTGACGGCCTTGCGGGCAGCAGAGATTTGCTCGCCCTCGGCCTGCGTGATCACGCCTTTGGCGACAGCTTCCTCCCAGTTGCGAACATGCGCCGCGCGCATGCGCTTGGCGATGGCGTCCGTGCCAGCGACCAGCTTGAATGCGCGCTCCAGCCGGGCAAAGCCGCCGTCGTCATCGACATGGGCCAAATCGGGCGTCAACCGCTCACGCGCCGCCGAGGGCTCCAGCACGATGCCGGCGCATTGGTGCACGACGCGGTCGGAGGGGCCGAGGACGCGGGCGCCGAACGGCTGGACCACGAGCTTGAGGAAGGCGGCGACGAAGCGGTTCGGTAGATTGGCGAGGATCTCGGCGAACCGGTTCTCGATGGTTTTGAAGCCCGTCGCCATGCACCATTCCAGCGCGGCAAAGTCCTCCTTCTGCCGGCCCTCGTCCTGCCAGCGCTTCAGCGCAGCCGAGAGCAGATACAGCTCGGAGAGAATGTCGCCAAAGCGCGCCGACAGCATCTCCTTGCGCTTGAGCGCGCCGCCGAGCGTCAGCAGCGCCATGTCGGCGCAGAGCGCGAAGGCGGCGGAATAGCGCGAGAGCTGGCGAAAGAATGGGGTGGCATCGCCAGCATCGGGCGCCAGCGCGAACGCGCCAAAGGTCCAGCTCCGGCCGAACGCGCGGAACAGGGTCCGGAAGCTGTGGCCGACATGCTTCCAGAACGCTTTGTCGAACGCGGTGAGCCCGCGGTCGCGATCGGTGTCGGCGAGCGCATTCATTTCGTCGAGCAGATAGGGATGCGCACGGATGGCGCCCTGGCCGAACACGATGAGGTTGCGGGTCAGGATGTTGGCGCCTTCCACCGTGATGCCGACCGGCACGGCGCGGTGCAGATTGCCGAGATAGTTTTGCGGGCCGTCGATCACGGCCTTGCCGCCATGGATGTCCATGGCATCGTCGATCGCGGTCCGCATCCGCTCGGTCGCATGCAGCTTCATGATGCCGGAGATGACGGCGGGATGAACGCCGGCATTGAGCGCCGCGCAGGTCAGCCGCCGCGCGGCATCGAGCTGATAGGCTGTCGCGACAATGCGCGCGAGCGGCTCCTCGACGCCTTCGAACTTGGAGATGGAGATGCCGAATTGCTCGCGGATGAGGGCATAGGCGCCGGTGGTGCGCGCCGCATAGGCGGCACCCGCAGCAGAGAGCGACGGCAGGGAGATGCCGCGGCCGGCGGCCAGCGCCGTCATCAGCATCTTCCAGCCCTGCCCCAGCCGCTCCTTGCCGCCGATGACGTAGTCGAGCGGAATGAAGACATCGCGCCCGCGGTTCGGGCCGTTCTGGAACACCTGCATCGACGGCAGATGACGCTGGCCGATCTCGACGCCGGGCAAATTGGTCGGGATCAGGGCCACGGTGATGCCGAGCTCTTCCTGATCACCGACGAGATGATCGGGATCAGAGGCCTTGAAGGCGAGACCCAGGAGCGTCGCGACCGGGCCGAGCGTGATGTAGCGCTTGTGCCAGTTGAGCCTGAGGCCGAGGACTTCGCGGCCCTCGAACTCGCCCTTGCAGATGATGCCGGTGTCGATCATCGAGGCCGCGTCAGAGCCGGCTTCGGGGCTGGTGAGGCCGAAGCAGGGAATGTCACGGCCGTCGGCGAGCCGCGGTAGCCAGCGCGCCTGCTGCTCCTTCGTGCCGAAGCGCATCAGCAGCTCGCCGGGCCCGAGCGAGTTCGGCACCATCACCGTGACCGCCGCCGCGATCGAGCGCGTCGAGATCTTGCGCACGACTTCCGAATGCGCATACGGCGAGAAACCGAGGCCGCCGAATTCCTTCGGGATGATCATGCCGAAGAATTTCTCGCGCTTGACGAAGTGCCAGACGTCCGGCGGCAGGTCGCGCCATTCCCAGAAGATCTTCCACTCGTCGAGCATGGCACAGAGCTCGTCGACGGGGCCGTTCAGGAAGGCCTGCTCCTCGCTGGTCAGCGTCGCCTGCGGGATCTTCAGAAGCTTCGACCAGTCAGGGTTGCCGGTGAAGAGGTCGGCGTCCCACCAGACGTCGCCCGCCTCCAGCGCCTCGCGCTCGGTGTCGGACATCGCCGGCAGCACGCCGCGTGCCCAGGAGAAGATCGGCTTTGTCAGGGTGTCGCGGCGGAAGCTCATGGCTGACCTCGTGCATCGGCGCGGTTGTCGGGCATTTTAGCGGAAACTGGCGCGCGGAGGCGAACACTTCGCCTGCAAAATTGACGCGGCCGGGCGGCCCCCGGACCATAACGGCCAGGGTGCGCGGGCAGTTCCGGGAGGGGGATGGGCGAGATCTCTCCACGTCATTCCGGAGCACGCAAAGCTCGCGCCCCGGAATGACGGCGGCGAGAGCGAAGCGGCGGCCTTAATCCGGCCGCACCATCTCGAACATGTTTTCCGGCTTGATCTCGAAATAATCGCCGCGGCGGCCGGCGCGGACGATCGGGTGGGCGGCGGCGGTCTGGTAGACGCCGTCCTTGATCATGGCCTTGTCGATGTGGACGGCGACCACCTCGCCCAGCGTCAACCAGGCGTCGGCTTCCTTGCCGTCTGCGCCCTTGAGACGGACGATGTCGGACACCTTGCACTCGAAGGCGACCGGGCTCTCGGCCACGCGCGGCACGTTGACGAGCCTGCCGGGCACGGCGGTGAGGCCCGCGACCTCGAACTCATCGACCTCGGGAGCGACATGCGCGGCGGTCGCGTTCATGTGCTTGGCGAGCTCCATCGTGGCGAGATTCCAGACGAACTCACCGGTCTGCTGGATGTTCTCCACCGTGTCCTTCCAGTTGGTGGAAGAGAAGCCGATGATCGGCGGCACGTAGCAGAACGCATTGAAGAAGCTGTAGGGCGCGAGATTGACGTGGCCCTTGGTGTCGCGAGAGGAGATCCAGCCGATCGGACGCGGCGCGATGATAGCGTTGAAGGGATCGTGCTTGAGGCCGTGGCCCTTGGAGGGCTCGTAGAAATAGAGGTCTTTTTCGGTCACGCGCTGCTTCCTTTTCGTCATTGCGAGCGCAGCAAAGCAATCCAGAATCCCTCCGCGGAGACGGTCTGGATTGCTTCGCTGCGCTCGCAATGACGGAGTTTGTTGATCTGCTATCGCCCGTCATCCGCCCTTCGAGGGCGTGCGGGACATCTTATACGGGGAAACCGGCCGTCCGTCAGTGGCGCGGCGACAGACCCGCGATGACGAAATCGATCATCTGGTTGATGTTCGGGCCCGGCTTGGTGGCACACTGGGCGATCATCTGGGGGTGGAAGAACCGCATCATCGCGGTGCACGAGCAGAGCGCAGCCAGTTCCAGGTCCGGCGCCTCGAACTCCCCGGAGGCCACGCCTTGCGCGATCACCTGGCCGATCATTCTGGCAATGCATTCCATGTGGGTGACGCAGACGTCCCAGTCCTCCTCCATGGCGATCTCGACCATCTCATGCAGCTTGCTGTCGCCGACATAGCGCTCGGTGTTCATGCGATGGATGGTGGTCAGCAGCTCGCGGAAGCGCTCCAGTACCGGACCGGGACGCGCCACGATCCGTTGCACCTCGAGCTCGACCTCACCCATCAAGCCCTGCGCCACCGCCTGATGGATCGCTTTCTTCGATTCGAAGAAGCGATACACGTTGGCGGGGCTCATCCTAAGCTCCTTGGCGATGTCGCCCACCGTGGTCTTCTGGTAGCCGATCTGGCGGAACAGCCGCTCGGCCACCTCGAGAATACGGTCCCGGGTGTCGCCTTCGATATGTTCCGAAATTAGGGCCATCTGTCAGGACTCGTCTGTCAGTACTTCATCTCACTTATTCAGCCGCTTCAGCAAGCGGAATAGCATGCGGGTCATTGCTCCCATGCTGCGGCGCGGCAGGCTGCTCGGGGGTGCCCGCCTCGTCCAGGCTCTTCCTGAACCAAAGTGCATAGAGGCCCGGCAGGTACAGCAGCGTCAGGAACGTCGCGACGAACAGGCCGCCCATGATGGTGATCGCCATCGGGCCCCAGAACGCCGAGCGCGACAGCGGGATCATGGCGAGGATCGCAGCGAGCGCCGTCAGCACCACCGGACGAGCGCGGCGGACGGTGGCCTCCACGATCGCCTCGCGCCGGGTCATGCCTTGGGAGACGTCGGTCTCGATCTGGTCGACCAGGATGACCGTGTTGCGCATGATCATGCCGGCGAGCGCGATCAGGCCGAGCAGCGCCACGAAGCCGAACGGGGCATTGGCGACGTTGAGGCCGAAGGAGGCGCCGACGATGCCGAGCGGTGCGGTCAGGAACACCAGGATCAGGCGCGAGAAGCTCTGAAGCTGGATCATCAGCAGCGTCAGCATCACCATGACCATCAGCGGGAAGAGGACGAAGATCGAGGCGTTGCCCTTGGCCGATTCCTCGAACGCGCCGCCCGGCTCGATGCGGTAGGCCGGCTCGAGGTGGTCCATGATCGGCTTCAGCTTCGGCGTGATCTGGCCCGTGACGTCGGGCGCCTGCACGCCGTCGACGACGTCGGAGCGCACAGTGATGGCCATGTCGCGGTTACGCCGCCACATGATCGGCTCCTCGTGGGCATATTCGATCTTGGCGATCTGCTGCAGCGGCACGGCAACGCCATTGCGCGAGGTGATGGTGAGATCACCGACGCCGCCGAGGTCGAGACGCTCGGAGGGGACCGCACGGGCGACCACGGCCACCTTCTCGATGCCGTCGCGGATGGTCGTGACCTGCGCGCCCGAGATCAGCATCGCGAGCGCCTGTGAGACGTCCTGCGGGGTCAGGCCCATGGCGCGGGCGCGGTCCTGGTCGACGGCGAGCTTGAGGTAGGGCGACTGCTCGTTCCAGTCGAGCTGGACGTCCTGGACGTTCTTGTTCTGCCGCATGACATCGCGGACCTGGTAGGCGATCTCGCGCACCTTGTTGGCGTCGGGGCCGATCACGCGGAACTGGACGGGGAAACCAACGGGCGGACCGAAATTGAAGCGGTCGACGCGCACGCGCGCCTGGGACAGGAAGCCCTCCGCCGCCGCGCTCTCGATCTTGGCCTTGATCCGCTCGCGCGCCTCCACGCCCTTGGCGACGATGACGATCTCGGCAAAGGCCTCGTTCGGCAGCTGCGGATTGAGGCCGAGCCAGAAGCGCGGCGAGCCCTGGCCGACATAGGAGGTATAGGTCGCGATGTCCTTGTCGTCCTTGAGCAGCGTCTCGGCCTGCTTCACCGCCTTTTCAGTGACGTTGAAGGCGGTGCCTTCGGGCAGGCGCAGCTGGAGGAACAGCTCGGGCCGCTCCGACAGCGGGAAGAACTGCTGCTGGACCTGACCGAAGCCGACGACCGAGGCGATGAAGACGCCGACGGTCGCAACCACCACGGTGATGCGGTGGTTGACGCACCATTGCACGATGGCGCGCAAGCCGCGGTACATGCGGGTCTCATAGACCGCGTGCGGATCGTGATTGTGGTGCGCCTTCATCTCCGGCAGCAGCTTGACGCCGATATAGGGTGTGAAGATCACCGCCACGAACCAGGAGGCGACCAGCGCGATCGCCACGATCCAGAAGATGCTGCCGGCATATTCGCCGACCGCGGAATTGGCAAAGCCGATGGGGAGGAAGCCAGCGGCCGTGACCAGCGTTCCCGTGAGCATCGGAAACGCGGTAGATTCCCAGGCAAAGGATGCCGCGCGCATGCGGTCCCAGCCCTGCTCCATCTTCACCACCATCATCTCGACCGCGATGATGGCGTCGTCAACGAGCAGGCCGAGCGCGATGATCAGCGCACCCAGCGTGATGCGGTGCAGGTCGAGCGACATCATGTTCATGACGATGAAGACGATGCCGAGCACCAGGGGCACCGACAGCGCGACCACGATGCCGGTGCGCCAGCCGAGTGCCAGGAACGAGACGAACAGCACGATGACGAGCGCTTCCATGAAGGAATGCACGAACTCGCCGACGGCATGCTCGACGACCTTGGGCTGATCGGCGATCAGCTTGACATCGATCCCCTGCGGGACTGCCTTCATGAAGTCGGCCGTCGCCTTCTCGACCTCCTTGCCGAGGTCGAGGATGTTGGCGCCCTTGGCGGTGACGACACCAATGCCGATCGCGGCCTTGCCTTCCTGGCGGACGACGAAGGTCGGCGGATCGACATAGCCGTGGGTGACGGTGGCGATGTCGCCGAGGCGGAACACGCGGCCGTTGCTCTCGACCGGGGTCTCGGCGACGGCCTTGGTGCCGTCGAGCGCACCGGTGACGCGCAGCGGCACGCGCTGCGAGGAGGTCTCGACCGTGCCGGCGGGCGTCACGTTGTTCTGCTTGGCGAGCGAATCGAACAGCGCCTGCGGCGTGATGCCGAGGGTCGCGAGCTTGGCGTGGCTGAACTCGACGAAGATGCGCTCGTCCTGATTGCCGTAGACGTCGACCTTGGTCACACCCGGCACCTTGAGGAGGCGCTGGCGAAAACCTTCGGAGATCTTCTTGAGCTGGGCGTAGTCGGCGCCGTCGCCGGTCATCATGTAGAGGATGGAATCGACGTCGGAGAACTCGTCGTTGACGACGGGGCCGAGGATGCCGGACGGCAGCTGGCCCTGGACGTCGACCAGCTTCTTGCGCAAGAGGTAGAAGAGATAGGGCACGTCCTTCGGCGGGGTGCTGTCGCGGAAGGTCACCTGGAGCGCGGTGAAGCCGGGCTTGGAATAGGTCTGCACCTTCTCGAAATAGGGCAGCTCCTGGATCTTCTTCTCGATGGGATCGGCGACCTGGGTCTGGATCTCCTGCGCGGTCGCGCCCGGCCATAGCACGGAGACGTTGACCACCTTCACCGTGAAGAACGGATCCTCGGCCCGGCCGAGCTTCTCATAGGAGAAGTAGCCGGCGACGCCGAGCATGACCATAAGGAAGAGAACCAGCGTCGGGTGGCTGACGGCCCAGGCCGAAAGGTTGAAGCGCTTCATCGCTCTCTCCGAAAGGACGTTCCAATTGCCTAAAAAGGACAGCCGCTCTGTTCAAACCATCATCGCGAGGCAGCGAAGCAATCCAGGGGGCTGGGCAGATTCTGGATCGCTTCGCCGCTTCAGCCTCTGCTTAGGGACAAAGGCCGAAACTCTCCTCACACGACGTAACTCGTAAGAAACTTAGAAGGACAGTGACGAAACGATCCGCACCCGCTGGCCCGGATCGAGCTTCTGCACGCCGAGAGCAACGATCTTGGCGCCCTCTTCCACACCGCCGGTGATGACGACGTCGCCGCTCTCGTAGGACTTCACCGTCACCGGTTTCAGCGTGAGCGCACCGTTGTCGTCGACGACGTAGAAGGACGGCTTGCCGCCTTCGTTGAACAGCGCCGACAGCGGCAGCCGCGCCACGCGCTCGGTCGCGGCGTCCGACAGCGTAAGCGTCGCTGTCATGCCGAGCGAGACCTTGTCGTCGGCCTCGGGCAGCGAGAACTTTGCCAGATAGGTGCGCGTGGCCGGATCGGCCGTCGGCGCGATCTCGCGCAGCTTCGCCGTGTACTTCTTGCCCGGCTCGGACCAAAGAGTGACGCTGGCGACGCCCGACTTGGCGCGTCCAACCAGCGTCTCGGGGATCGCGACGACCGCTTCCTTTTCGGCAAAGCGGGCGACGCGGATCGAAGCCTGGCCCGCGGCGACCACCTGGCCGGGCTCGATCAGCGTTGCGGTGACGACGCCACGGGCGTCGGCGTTGAGCGTCGCGTAGGAAAGGGAATTCTTGCTCAGCTCGAGCGCACGCTCGGCGCGGTTCAGGCGCGCGCGGGCTTCGTCCGCGGCGGCGCGGCTCGAATCCATCTGCGCGTCCGTGGTCCAGCCCTTGGCCTTCAGGTCCTTGGCGCGCTGCTCGGCGGCGGCGGCCTGGGCCAACACGCCGGTTGCCGCGGTCTGCTCGGCCAGCGCCTGCTCAGCCTGGAGCTTCAGATCGATCTCGTCGAGGGTGGCCAGCGGCTGGCCGATCTCGACGGTCTGGCCGACTTCCACAAGGCGTTTTGCAACTTTACCGGCGACGCGAAAGCCGAGGTCGCTCTCGATCCGCGGCCTGACGGTGCCGACGAAGCTGCGCTCCGGAGTCTCTGCATCATAATGCGCGGTCGCGACCAGAACCGGCCGCGGCGGCTCGGCCTTCTCGGCGACGGTGTCATTACACCCGGCCAGCGAAGCCGCCATCAAAGCCAGCGACACGCCAGCCAACAGCCTGGAATAGCTCGACAAAACAGACCGGACGAACATCGAAGGACACTCCTGCATCTCGAATGAGAGGAATGTCGACTAATCACTGATAAAAGTCAATAATCGTCAGTCATCAGAAATATGTGATCGTTAAGAGGTCGAGAAGCACTTGGAGGTGTCACTGTAGGGTAGGCAAAGCCAAGCTGGCCCAAGCGCCGGTCCACGCCCGGGACATGCAGTGGGCAGGGCGCGTTGAGCGCGCGCCTTTGCCCGCCGACATCCCCCTCACCGCTCCCCCGCGGCAAACTCGTGCTTGGTGTCATGGCCGCCCACGAACACCAGAATGCCGGCGAGCAGCGGCAGCACGGCGAGCACCAGCAGACCGGTCGAGGTCTGGCCGGTGGCTTCCTTGACCCAGCCGATCAGGTACGGTCCGCCGAAGCCGGCGAGATTGCCTATCGAGTTGATCAGCGCGATGGCGCCGGCGGCCGCCGTGCCGGAGAGCCAGGCGGTCGGCAGGGTCCAGAACACGCCGAAGCAGCAGAACACGCCGATCGCCGCGACCGTCAGCACCACCATCGTCAGGGCCGGATCGGTGAGATAGGAGGAGACGGCGAGCGCGACGGCGGTGAGCAGCAAGGGCGCTCCGACATGCATCACGCGCTCGCGCGTGGCATCGGAGTGCCGCGCCCACAGGACCATGGCGATGGTGCCGAACAGATACGGGATCGCGGTGACGAACCCGGTCTGCGCATTGGTCAGCCCGAACGCCTTGACGATCTGCGGCAGCCAGAACTGCATGCCATAGAGCGCGCCGACGAAGCCGAAATAGATCAGGCTGAGCGCGATCACCTTGGGCGAGGACAGAGCTTCGCCGAGCGAGACATGCTTCACCGCCTGCTTGGCCGCGATCTCCGAATCGAGCTTCGCCTTGAGCCAGGCCTTCTGCTCGCCAGACAGCCAATCCGCCTTCTCCGGCTTGTCGGTGAGGTAGAACCAGGTGACGATGCCGAGCAGCACGGACGGGATGCCCTCGATGATGAACAGCCACTGCCACCCCTTCAGGCCCATCATGCCGTCGAGCCCGAGCAGCAGGCCCGAGACCGGCGCGCCGATCACGGTCGAGACCGGCACGGCGATCGCGAAGGCCGCCAGGAACCGGGCGCGGTATTCGGCCGGATACCAGTAGGTGAGATAGAGGATGATGCCGGGGAAGAAGCCGGCCTCGGCGACGCCGAGCAGGAAGCGAAGGACGTAGAAGCTCGTCACGCCGCTGACGAGCGCCATCAGGGCGGAGATGATGCCCCAGGTCACCATGATGCGGGCGATCCAGCGGCTTGCGCCGAATTTCTCCAGCGCCAGATTGCTCGGCACCTCGAAGATGAAATAGCCGATAAAGAAAATGCCGGCGCCCCAGGAGAAGATCAGCGGCGTGAACTTCAGGTCCGCATTCATGGTCAGCGCTGCGAAGCCGAGATTGACGCGGTCGAGATAGGAGAAGAAGTAGGCCAGCACCAGGAACGGAATCAGGCGCCAGGAGATGGCGCGAATCGTGGACGTCTCGATGTCGCTCTTGTTGACGTTGCTGGCACCGCCGGCGGAATAGGTGGTGGTCTGGCTCATGGTTTCCCCGGGTTGTTGCTCTTTTAGGGCTGGTGGCGGTTTTGAGCATCGCGGGCGAAGAGTCAATGGAGCGAGCAATGCACGAGACGCAGCCGGATAAACCTGTTGCGCTGTTACGGACATCGCTGATCCGCGCCACCCTCGCCGTCGCGGTGATCGTATGCGGGCTGTCCCTGCGCTGGTACGGCTTTCCGCTCGGCCTGCTGCATTCGTCGTGAAGCATGGCGGCTCGCTGTTGTGGGCCACGATGGTGTTTCTGCTGGCCGGGGTCTTGCTGCCGCGGCTGTCGCGCAGCCAACTCGCAGCCATCGCGGCGGTGATTGCGATCGTGGTCGAATTCTCCCGGCTGATTCATACACCATGGCTCGATGCGTTCCGGCTCACCACCGCCGGCGCGCTGCTGCTCGGGCGCATCTTCTCGCTGTGGAATCTGGCGGCTTACGCGGTCGGGATTGCGTTCGGCGTTTGGATCGATCGGGTGACCACAATGCGCGGTCTCGTAGGGTGGGCAAAGGCGCCTTAGCGTTTTGGCTACCCTGCGAGACCGATGCCCGAGCTACTCCGCCAGTTGAAACCGCTCGAAGCGATCGAGTTCGCTCTCGATCACGTGTTTGAGCTCCTTGCGCCCTGCCGTCTTCTTCCCCTGCCCGACCCAGGTCCATTTCTGCATCAAGAGCTTCCTGGCCTGTCGGTCCGTCTTCAGGTCGAGCGCGGCGACGATCTCGTCGCCGACCAGCACCGGCAGCGCAAAATAGCCGAGCTTGCGTTTGGCCTTCGGCACATAGGCCTCGAACAGATGGTTGTAACCGAAGATGAGACTGGTGCGCTTGCGCTGGATGATCAGGGGATCGAACGGCGAGAGAATGTGGACGAGATCAGGCGAGATCGCCGCACCATTCGCCTCGAGCGCGGCCGGCGCCGCCCAATGCTCCTGCTTGCCGGCGCCCTCGATCGCGACAGGCACCAGCTCACCGCGGCGGACACGCGCGGCGATCAGGCTTGCGACCGCCTTCTTGCGCGGCGCATCGAGATGACAGATCGAATCGAGGCTCACCACGCCTTGCGACCGCAATGCGCGGTCGAGCACATAGGCCGTGATCTCCCTTGCCGAGGCGGGCCTCGGCCGCTTGTCCCATCCGAAATGACGCGTCGTCAGCTCGTAGGTCTTGAGCATGCCCCGCCGCTCGCTGATGGTCACGGCACCGGTATAGAAGGCGAGCTGCAATGCCCGCTTCGAGGGCTTGCGGCTCTGCCACAGATGCTCCTTCTCGGTGAGCACGTCGTCCTCGATGTCGCGGATCGTCAGCGGGCCGGCCCGCACCAGGCGCATCACCTTGCGCGTGTCGGCCGGCTTCACCGAGGCGAACCATCTGTGTCCCTCCCGGCGGTGTTCGCGCATCGCCGGCAGAAAGAAGCGGAAGTCTTCAGCCGGAACGTAAGAGAGCGCGTGCGTCCAGTATTCGAACACGCGTTTGTCGACACTCTGGGCGTGGCGCAGATCGGCGCGGCGGTAGGACGGGATACGGCTGAACAGGATATGGTGATGGCAGCGCTCGATGACGTTGATGGTGTCGATCTGCACATAGCCGAGATGAGCTACCGCGTCCGCGACGGCCTGCGCTCCCACGCCGAACGGCGCGCGCTCGTCCAGCCGCTGGGCATGCAGCCAGATCTGCCGGGCCTGTGTCGTGGTGAGGGGAAGCGGTTTGGGCGCGCGTGACATTGCAGAACGCAATGTAGCGGGATTCGTTGGGGCAAACAAAAGATGCAAAAGAAAACCGCGCTGCCATCTGCTGACAGCGCGGTCGTCGACGCTCGAACTATTTCGCGCTCATCTTCTGCGCCTTCATGTAGTGCTTGCAGGCGCCTTTCGCATTGCCTTTGCTCAGCTCGGTGTTGGCCGCAGCCATTTCCTTGGCCGTCGCTTGTTTGGCGGGCGAATCCACAGTTCCCATCCCCGTTATCGACTTGCCGAGCGCCTCGCCGGTGCAGGGCTGCATCTTCGCCGCAGAAGCCGGCGAGGCAGCGAACGCGGCAAGCAGAACGGCCGAAAGCAAGATCTTCATCGAATGTCTCCTCCGTAGAACAAAACCGGCGCCATGCCGGCCAACACGACAGCCATTCTTCAGCGACAAGTTTTCAGGGAGAAGACATTTTCGTTGCTGCACTGCAGTGCCAGCCCACGATTAGCGTGCGGCTTTTGGGCGCTCCCCGACGCTGCCCGTGGCAACATCCGGCTCACACACGGCCCTGCCGCGCCCCTCCGCCTGGCAGCGATAGACGTTGCCGGTGAGGCGGTCGACCAGCCAAATGTTTTCCTCGGTCGGTCCCTCCAGGCCGACATAACGGGAGGTCATTCCCGTGATCAGCGTGGACAGCAGGATCGCCACTGCAATCATGGCTGCGCCGATATAGATGGGCATCGCGTTCAGGTGCACTGTCCGGTCCGGCGGGCCGCCTCGATAGAACTGGTTGTAGTCGGTCGGCCTCAGCACTGGATGGAACTCAGCTCCCCGCTTGCGGACGAATTGTTGAATGATTGAAGCGTGCTAGGCGGGCATCTGGACGAATTCTTGTTCGCACGCGGACCTCGTGGCGACGCCTTTGCGACGATCGGTGCACGCGGGTTTGCCGGAACCCAGGGAGCCGGTTCGAAGCAGCGATCGCGGCAGATCAGGGTGACCTCGGCTCGCCAGCCTTGGATGTGACCAAGATCACATCAAGCTCTTTGAACCTGCCCTAGGCTCGCAGCATCAAATCGCCATCAGGCGTAACAACGAGGATATGACAATGATCCGTTTTGATAAATTCTTTGGACTGAAGACGATGACTCTCACCGCCGCGCTGTCGATGACGGCAGGCTTGGCCCTTGCCGGCGACAACAACGTCTCGACCGACAAGATCCTGGATGCCCTGAAGCCGAAGCCGGCAACCCGCGGCCTGTCCGTCGGTCCGCAGGTCGACACGACCGTGCAGGCCAAGGAAGCGACCTTCCTGAATACCGTACGCAACCGCTCGACCCGGTCGCTCTCGACCGGCGAGCGCGAGCAGATCGCTGAGCTCGCGGCGACCAAGCCGAAGATCGACCTGGAGATCCAGTTCGACTACAACTCGGCCGACATTGCCAAGACCTCGATGGCCTCGGTGCAGGCGCTCGGCAAGGCCCTGTCCGATCCGGCGCTGAAGGGCTCGACCTTCGTGGTCGCCGGCCATACCGACGCGACCGGCGGCGAAGAGTACAATCAAGGACTCTCCGAGCGGCGCGCCGACACCATCAAGAAGTATTTGGTGCAGAACTACGGCCTCAACGGCACCGATCTCGTCACCGTCGGCTACGGCGAGACCAAGCTGAAGGACGCCGCCAACGTCGCTGGCCCGGCCAACCGCCGCGTCCAGGTCGTGAACATGGACACCAAGACCGCGTCGAAATAAGTTCCAGGCATTGAGCAACCGCGCCGCCTGCCGCCTTGGCAGGCGGCGTTGTCATATCCAGCTCTGGAACAGCATCAGCCGGCCGAAGGCCGGCATGGAAATGCCCACAAACGCCGCGGAAACCGGCAGCATGACTGCAAAGCCGGCCGCGGCGACGCCGACATAGGCCCACAGAATCCAGCGCGGCAGCCCCTCCCGGCGCAACACATAGACCAACGCGAGCGACGCCGCGGTCGCGGCCGGCAGGTAGTAGTAGATGAAGCCGAGCGTGCGCGGCAGCAACGCCCAGGCCAGCCACGGCCCGAAATAGAACGCTGCGATCAGGAAGGCATCCCAGCGCCGCGCCACGACGAAGTCGCGCAGCACCACAGCGAGCGCGATCAGCGCCGGCCACAACACCAGCGGATTGCCGAGAAAGACAATCGCGGAGACGTCGTCCTCCGGGCTCTTGTCGAACAGGAACCAGACGGGACGGGCGAGCAGCGGCCAGGACGACCACGAACTCATATAGGTGTGGCCGGCAATCGCGGTCGTCGTGTTGTCGGCGAAGATCCGGCGCTGGGCCTCGATCAGGTCCGGCAGCGACAGGCCGTAGAGCGGAACGAAAGCGGCGAGGTAAGCCACGCCCGGCAGGACGGCGAAGCACAGCGCGGCATGATGCAGCCTGAAGCCGGGCCAGATGTCCGGCCGATACCAGTCGTCCGGCTTCGCGTCGGCGAACAGCGTGCGCCAGCCCTGCATCAGACGGATCACCGCAACGATGACGACGCAGACGCCGAGCGGAAAAAGTCCGCTCCATTTGCAGGCTGCGGCGAGACCGAACAAGCCGCCGGCGAGCGCGAACAGCGCCTGCGGCCGCTGTCGTCGAAAACCATGCATGAAGGCTGCGGTCGCAAGCAGACTGAGGCCGAGCGCAAAGACATCGAGCATGGCGATGCGCGCCTGCACATACAGCATCTGGTTCAATCCGGCGATCAGCGCCGCCGCGATGGCGGGCCCTTGCGCAGAGAACAGCGCGAGGCCGCATAGATAGATCGCGACGATCGCCAATGCGCCGAACAATGTCGCGGGATAGCGCCAGCCGAGCGCGTTGTCGCCGAAGGCCGCGATCGAGGCCGCGATCAGCTCCTTGCCCAGCGGCGGATGCATCGGATTCAGCATCGGTTGCGACATCGCCGGTGCCAGCATCTGCCGCGCCGCCGGCACGTAGTGCACCTCGTCGAAGACGAACTTCTCCGGCGTCGCCAGGCCGATCAGCAGCGCGAGATGGGCAATCAGGAAAATCGCGACAGCAATGACTGCGCTCCGCGACACCTCTGGAACTGCGGACGTTTCAATCGGCTGCTGTGGGGATGTTTTGCGTGGCAAATTTGCGTCACCGCGGACAAAAAAAGAGATCGCGATTTTCATTGAACGCATTCTGCCGCAACTGTCACTAAGCATAACGCACGTCCCGCGCCGCTTGTGATAATTCCGCCACATCGCAAGCATGCGCGATCCGGTACGATCAGGGACACATCGATCGGTTGCGAAATGAATTTGCGTTTCTTGTTTTTCCCCACCCTGTTGTCAGTGGCACTATGTGCCTCGCCCGGCGCGCTGGCACAGACGCTCGTCGGCGAAGCCGTCGTGATCCAGAACGAAGTGGTGCGCGTGGCCGCGACCACGACGCCGATCAGCGTCGGCGACAGCATGCTGCGCGACGAGACCGTGCGCACCGGCGCCGACAGTGCGGCGCGCTTCGTGATGGCCGACAGCACCAACCTGTCGCTCGGCCCCAGCGCCACGCTCAAGCTCGACCGCACCGTCTTCAACGGCGAGCACAGCTATCGCGACGTCGCGATCCGCATGACCACCGGTGCTTTCCGTTTCGTCACCGGACACTCCGACAAGGCCGCCTACAAGATCACGACGCCGCTTGCGACCATCGGCGTGCGCGGCACCACGCTCGACATCCTCTCGCAGCGCGGGCGCTCCGTCGTCGTGCTTCAGGACGGCGCGGCCAGCGTCTGCACGAAGAGCTCCCAGTGCGTGCAACTCACTCAGCCTGGCGACACCGCGATCATCACCTCGACCGGGGGCAAGGTGAGCATCACCAAGGCGAATACGCCGCCCTGGACGTTCGCCGCCAACTGCGCGGCGAGCGCCGGATTGTGCGCGGTCAACCAGTACGCCGGCGCCTCGCCGACCATCACGCCCGCCGTCCAGGACGACGGCATGCTGTGCGGGCGCTGACGATGGCGAAATTCAACGTCAGGCGCCTCATCCTTGCTGCTGCGCTAACCGCAACTGCGGCGTTTGCGCTTGTCGCACTCAATGCCAGCCCGGCGGCCGCGCAAGCGGCGGAGTGCGAATCCGGGTGCGGTGAACCGAATCCCAATCCGTCCCCGACCTATTCTCCCTCGCCGTATCCGTCACCCACGCCTACGCCCTCCCCGTCGCCGAGCCCGTATCCGTCGCCATCGCCGAGTCCGTACCCCTCGCCAAGCCCGACGCCGACCGGCGCCGGTTCCAGCGGCAATTCGATCGGTGGCCTCGCGGGCCAGCGCTTCAACCAGATGATCACCAACCGGGTGCTCGGCACGGTGCTGCTCGGCGTCAACGAGCAGATCAATTGCGGCGACTGCGTCAGCGCGTTCGGCTCGGCCGGCTCGTTCTCCGCCGGCATCCACGGCCGCAAGGCGCTGACCAACAATCTGTCGCTGCTCGCCGGCATCGCCTATACGCACTACGATGGGCGCGGCTACGAGATCACCAGCGCACCGATCGGCGCTTTCGCGCTGCGCTACGACTTCACCGATTGGGGCTCCTCGCGCCCGTTCTTCGACATCGGCACGATCCTGACGCCGTGGGAGAAGGCGCGCTACACGCGCAGCTACGATACCAGTCTCGGCCCGGTGAGCGTGACCAGTTCGACCAACGCCTCGAACTACGCCGTGTACGGTCGCGCCGGCTGGATAAGTCGCATCTCGCCACGCGACGAGGTCGCGGCGTCGATCGAGGTCTGGCAACTCTGGCAACGCGTGTCGGGCTACAGCGACAGCACCGTGGCCTTCAATCCATTCGATGCCAGCATCGCGACCGGCACCGACCGCACCAGCCTTGTCAAGATCGGCGGCCAGTGGACACACCTCTTCGGCAGCAACATCGAGACCAACATCAATGGCGGCTGGGTGCAGTCGTTTGCGAGTCACAGCGGCATCGTCGCGACCGTGACCGGCACCGGCACCGTGGTGCCGACCATGGGCAACCAGGGCTGGTTCGAATATGGCGGCCGCCTCGGCTTCCGCGTGCAGAAGGGCTGGATCGTCGATCTCTTTGCCAACGGCACGCTCGGTCCGCAGCCGGTCGGCAATACCATCCACGGCGGCATGGGGCTGCGGATCAACTATTAGGACGTCGTCGTCCCGGACAAGCGGAGCTCCCGACAACGCGTAGCGTTGTCTCGAGCCTGGCGCCGATCCGGGACGACAGCGAGTGGGGAACGAGCTTGCGGCTCACGCCGCTGACTTCCCCTCGAACGCGCGGCGCACGGCAGCAATGTCGAGCTTGACCATCTTCATCATGGCCTGCATCGCGCGCGCGGCAGCAGCCTTGTCGGGGCTCGACAGGAATTCGAACATCACTGTCGGCACCACCTGCCAGGCCACGCCCCAGCGATCCCTGAGCCAGCCGCATTGCTCTTCCTTGCCGCCATGGGCCAGGAACGCATTCCAAACGCCATCGACCTGTGCCTGGTCGTCGCAGTGAATCATCAGCGAGATGGCGTGCGTGTATTCCATCTTCATCCCGCCGTTGAGCGCGACCAGCGGCTGGCCGGCCACCGTGAACTCGACGACGAGCACGGAGCCTTCCTTGCCGGAGGGACCGTCCGAAACGTTGCGCTGGACGCGCGTGATCGCCGAATTCGGAACGAGCGAGACGTAGAATTTTGCGGCGTCCTCGGCATCGCCGTTGAACCACATGCAGGGCACGAGCTTGGACATCTTGGATGCTCCTCTTCAGATCTTCCGGGTTTGGATCAGACGTTCGCCATCTCGGGCTGCCGAGGGGCCGCCGCGAGATCCATCCAGTTCACACCCCACATGTGACCATCCGGATCCTCGAAGCTGCGGCCGTACATGAAGCCGTATTCGTCCTTCGGACTGGGATCGGCCACGCCGCCCGCCGCCTCCGCCCTGCCGATGATATCGTCGACCTCGCTGCGGCTGTCCGCGGACAGGCAGAACAGGACCTGGTTCGAGGTCCTGGCATCGGCGATCGGCTTGGGCGTGAACTGACGGAATTTGTCGTGGGTCAGCAGCATGGCGAAGATGGTCTCGGAAAAGACCATGCAGCTCGCCGTGCCGTCGCAGAATTGAGGATTCTTGACTGCGCCGATCGCCTCGTAGAAGGCGGTCGCGCGCTCGAGGTCGGTCACCGGCAGGTTGACGAAGATCATCTTGGGCATCGCAAGCTCCTTGGGCGGGTTCTGCCCAAGGACGGACGAGCCAGCGGCGGTCCGACACTGCTTCCGACTATTTTTTGACCCGAGCTGCGAGGTTCTGCCGCACCGAAATCGGCCCTTTCGGGCGGCCTTACTTCTTCTCGTTCGGATCCCGGTGCACCGGGTCGATCCACAGCACCGTTTCAGGCTTTTCGACCGGCTCGATGTCCAGGTTGATGGCCACCGCCTCGCCGTCGCTGCGCACCAGCACGCATTCCAGCACCTCGTCGGGACTGGCGTTGATCTCCTGGTGCGGCACGTAAGGCGGGACGAAAATGAAATCGCCGGGGCCTGCCTCCGCGGTGAATTGCAGGCTCTCGCCCCAGCGCATCCGCGCCTTGCCCTTCACGACATAGATGACGCTTTCGAGGTGCCCGTGATGATGCGCACCGGTCTTGGCATCCGGCTTGATGCTGACCGTGCCAGCCCACAATTTCTGCGCGCCGACGCGCGCGAAATTGATCGCGGCCGCGCGGTCCATGCCCGCCGTCGAGGGCACGTTGGTGTCGAGTTGGTTGCCGGGAATGACGCGCACGCCGTCATGTTTCCAGCGATCGTCGTGATCGTGGTCATGGTGGGAATGCGAATGATCATGGCCGGTCATGGAGGCTTGCTTTCTGTTGGTTCCGTGTGCGGCAAACTAACCCGAAGCTGCGCCCGCGAGCCATACTAAATTCGGAACCCTCATAGCCGCGGGACGTTGTCATTGCGAACCAGATTGGAAGGAGAGTTTCATGGGTAGCACGACAGACAAGATCAAGGGCAACGCCAACGAGGCCATCGGCAAGGCCAAGCAGGGCATCGGTGAAGCCACCGGTTCCGAGCGCCTGAAGGGCGAAGGCGTGGTCCAGGAAGTGAAGGGCAAGGGCCAGCAGGCCATGGGCGATGCCAAGGACGCCGCGAAGGACGCGATGGACCGCGCCGCGGCGGCCGCAAAGCGCGCGGCGGAGTAACCGGCGCAAGACTGAAAAAGAAGAGACCGGCCGCAAGGCCGGTCTTTTTTTGTCTGTTTTTGTTCGTGTGGTCATTCCGGGACGGCTCGAAGGGCCGAACCCGAAATCTCGAGATTCCGGGCTCGATGCTCAGCAACGCTCCGGAATGACGGTGAGGGTTATTTCACCGCGAGCAATTCCACGTCGAACATCAGCGTTGCGTTCGGCGGAATCACGCCGCCGGCGCCGCGGGCGCCGTAGCCGAGCTGCGGCGGAATGATCAGCGTGCGCTTGCCGCCGACTTTCATGGACGCGACACCCTCGTCCCAGCCGGCGATGACGCGGCCCTTGCCGATGGGAAATTCGAAAGGCTCCTTGCGATCGACGGAGCTATCGAATTTCTTGCCCTTCTGGCCGTTTTCATAGAGCCAGCCGGTATAGTGCATCACGCAAATCTGACCGGCCTGCGGCGAGGCACCGGTGCCGACGGTGGAGTCGATGATCTGCAAGCCTGAAGCTGTGGTCATGGTCTTTCCTGCGGTCTGGGCCGAGGCCGTGGTGGAAACGAAATGCGACACGCCTGCGATCACCGTGATCGCGAGTGCCGACATCAGGGTGAGGAGCGCGCGCTGGAAACGCTGCATGAGGCACCTTCCGTTTGGGGCGGAAGGTGTCTAGCGCAACGCGGGTAGGGTTTCCACCCCTCAGACCTCGATATTTTCCAGCCGGACCGGGAGCTTGCGGATGCGCTGGCCCGTTGCGTGATGGATCGCGTTGCAGATGGCCGCATTGGTGCCGACATTGGCGAGCTCGCCGAGCCCTTTGACGCCCACCGGGTTGATGTGATCGTCCTGCTCGGAGAGCATGATCACTTCGACGCCGGGGACGTCCGCATTCACCGGCACGAGGTAGTCGGCAAGATTGTCGTTGACGTAGCGCGCATTGCGCTCGTCGATTTCCGTGGCCTCCAGCAGCGCCGAAGACATGCCCCAGATCAGGCCGCCCATCAACTGGCTGCGCGCCGTGCGCGGGTTCATGACGCGCCCGCCGGCGAAAGCGCCGACCAGACGGGGGCAGCGGATCTCGTGCGTAAAGCGGTTGATGCGGACCTCCACGAACTCCGCGCCGAACGCATAGGCAATGTGGTCCTTCATCTGGTGGCCACCGACCAACCGGACTTGCCCGCTGTGCATGGCCTTGAACGAATCGAGCGGCGCACCTTCCGGCTTCCACTCGCCATATTCCTCGACCACGCCGACGCCGAGGGCATTGAACGCCTTCTCGATATCGACCGGACGGTCGCTCTTGGCGGCTTGGGCTGTCGGCGCCTGGCTGATGCCAACGGTCTCTTTGGCCTTGTCAGTGAGACTGTCAGGCATCACGGCCTTGAACAGGCGCTGGCGAATCTGGTCGCACACCATCATCACCGCCGAGCAGGTGCTCGCGGTCGAGTTCGATCCGCCGGCAACCGGTGCCGGCGGCAGATCGCTGTCACCCAGGAAGACGGCGACTTTCTCGAGCGGCACGCCGAGCCGCTCGGCCGCGGTCTGCGCGATCACCGTGTAGGCGCCGGTGCCGATCTCGTGGCCGGCGATCTCGACGCGGGTACGGCCGTCACGCTGGAGGCGCACGCGGGCGGCCGCCGGGGCCATCTGGGTCGGGTAGCAGGTGGCGGCACAGCCATAGCCGATCAGCCAGTCGCCGTCCGACATCGATTTCGGTTGCGGCGAGCGCTGTGCCCAGCCGAACGCCTTGGCTGCCTCGTCGAAACAGGCCATCAGCGAGCGCGACGTATAGGGCTTGCCGCCGATCGGCTCGACATTGGTGTCGTTGATGCGGCGAAGCTCGACCGGATCCATGTTCAGTTTCACCGCGAGTTCGTCCATCGCGCTTTCCAGCGCGAACAGATACGGCACCTCCGGCGGCGAGCGCATGAAGCCGGGCGTGTTGCGATCGGCACGCACGATCGACACCAGGCTGGCGACGTTCGGACAGGCATAAAGCCGCGCCGTCGTCTTGGTGCCGCCGACGCAATAGGCGTCGGCACGCGAGGAGACTTCGGCCCCCTCATGCCTCAAGGCAAGCAGCTTGCCGTCCCGGCTCGCGCCGAGCTTGATCTCATGCCGCGTCTCGGCGCGGTACGTCGTGATGGTAAAACCCTGGTCGCGGGTCGGGACCAGCTTGATCGGACGGTTCAGGCGCCTTGCAATGGCGGCGATGATGGCAGTGCGCGGCGTCATCGAGCCGCGCGAGCCGAAACCGCCGCCAACATAGGGATTGACCACGCGCACCCTGTCGGCGTCGATGCCGAGCTGCTCGGCAACGCCGTTCTTCAGGCCGTAGACGAACTGGCTGCCCTCATAGATGACGAGGTTGTCACCCATCCAGACGCAGCTGGTCGAGAACAGCTCCATCGGATTGTGATGCTGCGTCGGCGTCTCGTAGGAGGCGGTCAGCTTGACCTCGGCCGCGTCGAACGCCTTGGCGAAATCGCCGACCTCGGGGTCTTCCTTGAACTGGGCACTCTGCCCCTTCGCAGCCGCCGTGGTTGTCCCGGGCGAGTCGAACGTGGCACTCGGCGCCGTGGCGGTGTAGCTGACCTTGACCCGGTTGGCCGCCTCGCGCGCGGCCTCATAATTTTCCGCGACGACGACGGCGATGATCTGGCCGTCATGGGCGATATCGGCCGACCTCAGCGGCTGGATCGTCGTGCCCGCATAACCGCCATTGCTGAACAGCTTCGACTCCTTCAGCTTCGGGGCGTTCTCGTGGGTGACGATGTCGATCACGCCGCGGACACGCCGGGCGTCATCGAGATCGAAACCGTCGATGCGACCTCTGGCGATCGCACTGGTGACCAGGAATGCATAAGCCGGATTGTCCAGCGGCATGTCGGAGGCGTAAGTCGCCCGCCCCGTGACCTTTGCGGTCGCATCATAGCGCGGCACCGGCTGGCCCATATTCACCTTCGGCTCGGGAGCTGCAGCGGTCATGATCAGATCTCCATCGTTACGGCCTGCTGGAGCGCGCGCGCCACCACGCGCTTGCCGAGCGCGATCTTGAAGCTGTTGTGCCGACGGCCCTTGGCGTCCGCGAAGGCGGCATCCGCGACACGCTGCGCCAGGCCGTCGTCAAACTTCTGCCCCTTCAACACCGCCTCCGCCTCGTGCGCGCGCCAGGGCACGGTGGCGACGCCGCCGAGGGCGATCCGCGCGTCCCTGACCGTGCCGTCCTGGACGTCGAGCGCGACCGCAGCCGACGACAGCGCGAACTCATAGGATTGCCGGTCGCGCGCCTTCAGATACACCGAACGCGGCCAGCGGCCGGAGATGGAGAAGGCCGAGATCAGCTCGCCCGGCCGAAGCGTTGTCTCGATATCGGGCGTATGGCCGGGCGCCTTGTGCAACTCTACGAACGGCATCTTGCGCGTGCCGGATCTGCCCGTGATCTCGACAACGGCATCCAACGCGATCAGCGCCTGGGCAAAGTCGCCGGGATAGGTCGCAATGCAGTGATCGGACACGCCGAGCACCGCATGAATGCGGTTGACGCCGTCCATGGCGGCACAGCCGGAGCCGGGATTGCGCTTGTTGCAATTCTCGTAGGAGATGTCGCGGAAATAGCTGCAACGCGTCCGCTGCATCACATTTCCGCCGAGCGTCGCCATGTTGCGCAGCTGGGCACTCGCGGCGAGTTTGAGGGAGTTGGCAATCACCGGGTAGTGGCGCTGGACCCCGTCATGCGCGGCCACGTCGGACATCTTCGCGAGAGCACCGAGCCGCAGGCCGTCGCTGCCCGGCTCGATTGCCGCCCAGCCATCTGCAAGCGGATTGATGTCGACGATCGCGGCCGGCCGCATCACGTCGAGCTTCATCAAGTCGATCAACGTGGTGCCGCCCGCCAGCGGCTGCGCCGCGGCCTTGGTCAGCGCATCGTTCGTTGCCGCGGCGGCGCTGAGCGCCTGCACGGCCGCGGTCGGGTCTGTTGCCCTTTGATACGAGAAAGGTCGCATGCGACTAGCCCTTCATGATCTCGGGCGCCGCCTGCTTCACTGCGGCGACAATGTTCGGATAGGCGGCGCAGCGGCAGATGTTGCCGCTCATATATTCGCGGATGTCGGCCTCGCTCCCCGCATGCCCCTCCTTGACGCAGGCGACGGCCGACATGATCTGGCCTGGCGTACAGTAGCCGCACTGGAATGCATCGTTGTCCACAAAGGCCTGCTGCATCGGATGCAGGCGGTCGTCGGTGGCAAGGCCCTCGATGGTCGTGATCTCCTGCCCTTCCGCGGCGAGTGCGAGCGTGAGACACGACACCACCCGCCTGTCGTCGATCAGCACGGTGCAGGCGCCGCACTGGCCATGGTCGCAGCCCTTCTTGCTGCCGGTGAGCTTGAGATGTTCGCGCAGTGCGTCGAGCACTGTGGTGCGTGCATCAATGCTCAGGCGCTTGTCCTGGCCGTTGACCCGCAGCGTGACGTCGACGGGAAGCGATGGATCCCGTGCGGCGGGGGCCATGGCCTCCTCCGCGGCCGCGCGCGCCGCAATCGGGACGAGCGCACTGCCGGCCGCGCCAGCCATGAAGGCGCGCCGATCGAATACTGATTGTTTGGAACTTGGTTTGTCGGACATCCACGCCTCCGCCGCTATGCAAAGCAGCGCAGGCCAGCGCCGCTCATCGCCCCTTAACCTGATGCGATGAGCTCCGTTCCGAACGAGAAAGGGCGATGCAGCAATTGCCGCATCGCCCTTCGTCAACTTTTCCTGATCTTGAGCGGGGAACTCGCGCGCTCAGTACCCCAACGCGCAGCCGTCCTTGCGCGGATCGGAACCGCCAGTCAGCGTGCCCTTGTCCCAATCGATCCAGATCGCCTGGGCGCCGCCGAGCGGGCTGACCACGCTGGTCGTCTTGTGACCGAGCTTCTTCAGGCCTTCGACGATCGCGGCCGGCACGTTGTCCTCGAGCTGATATTGGCCCTCGTAGTGCAGGCCGCGCGGCATGTCGATCGCCTCCTGCACGTCGCAGCCATAGTCGAGGATGTTGGTCACGACGCGGGTCTGGCCGACCGGCTGGTACTGTCCGCCCATCACCGCGAACGGCATCACGGAGCGGCCGCCCTTGGTGAGCAGGCTCGGCATGATCGTATGGAGCGGGCGCTTGCCACCGGCGATGCAATTGGGGTGGCCCGGCTGGATGCGGAAGCCCCCGGCGCGGTTCTGGAACAAGACGCCGGTCTTGTTCGAGACGATCGCCGAGCCGAACGAATGCGCGATCGAATTGATGAACGAGCAGACGTTGCGGTCCTTGTCCACGACGGTGATGTAGATGGTCGAGGGATTCATCGGCGGCGCAACGTTCGGCAAATCGAGCATGCCGTCCATGCGGATCTTGGCGATGTGCTCGTCGCAGAACTCCTTGGCGAGGATCTTCGCGACCTCGATCTGCATGTGCTCGGGGTCGGCGACATGCAGCTCGCGATGCATGTAGGCGATGCGCGCGGCTTCCGCCTCGAGATGGAATCGCTCGATGCTGAGCGGCGCGTATTTCGTCAGGTCGAACCGCGACAGGATGTTGAGCATCAGCAGCATGGTGAGGCCGGGTCCGTTCGGCGGGCACTGCCAGACGTCGTAGCCCTTGTACATGGTGCCGATCGGCGACGTCGTCTCGGTGGTGTGCGCGGCGAAATCGTCGAGCGTGTGCAGGCCGCCGATGCCCCTGAGGGTCTCGACCATGTCTTCCGCGACCTCGCCTTTGTAGAAGGCATCGCGGCCGTTTTTGGCGATCGCGCGCAGAGTCTTGCCGAGCTCGGCCTGGCGGATGACGTCGCCGGCCACCGGCGGCTTGCCGTCCGGCAACAAGTAACGCACCGTGTTGGTGCCACCCTTCAGCTTTTCGAACTGGTTCTTCCAGTCGAAGGCGATGCGGGGCGCGACGACATAGCCTTCCTCGGCCGCCTTGATAGCGGGCTGGAGCAACCGGTCGAAACCGAACTTGCCATGATCGCGCAAGACGGTCGCGAAGGCATCGACCACACCGGGGATCGACACCGCATGCGCCGAGGTCAGCGGCACGGAGTTGATCTTGCGTTCGAGATACCAGTCGGCGTTTGCCGCCTTCGGCGCGCGGCCGGAGCCGTTATAGGCGATGATCTTGCCTTCACCCCGCGGCTGGACCAGCGCAAAACAGTCGCCGCCGATGCCGGTCGATTGCGGCTCGATCACGCCGAGCAGGGCCGAGCCGGCGACCGCGGCATCCACCGCCGTGCCGCCCTCGCGCAGCACCTCGATCGCCGCGAGCGAAGCCTGCGGGTGGGAGGTCGCCACCATGGCGCTGGTAGCATGGACCGTTGACCTGCCGGGGAAATGAAAGTTTCTCATCGAATTCTTGCTCTCTTGGCCGTGGATGCGCGCGCCGCACCGTCTTAGGAAAACCGGGTCTTCATGACACATTCCGGCCGGCCGGGGCAATGCTGGCATACCAGGAAATGGCTGCCATCCGCTGGGCGTATAGACCCTCCGGGATCAGCGGCCATGCGGGTTTTCTGAGCGGCAGCCGCCTGCTAAACGAGCCGCCATGTCTGATCCGAATTCGCTCACCAAGGTCGCCGCCTTCTATCAATTCGCCGCCCTCCCGGATTACCGCGAGCTGCGCGAGCCGCTGCGCGCGTTCTGCGCCGGCCTGGGGCTGAAAGGCAGCGTGCTGCTGGCGCAGGAGGGCATCAACGGCACTCTCGCCGGCGCGCCGGAAGCGATCGATGCTCTCTCTCATGAGCTGGCGCACGGCGACATGTTCGGCTGCAGGCTCGACGATCTCGAATTGAAATTCTCGACTGCCGAAGCGATGCCGTTCGGACGGCTCAAGGTGCGGCTGAAGAAGGAGATCGTTACGCTCGGCGATAAGGCTGCCGACCCGACCCGCCAGGTCGGCAGCTACGTCGATGCGAGCGAATGGAACGCGCTGATCTCCGCACCCGACACGCTGCTGCTCGACACCCGCAACGCCTTCGAGGTGGCGATGGGCACCTTCGAAGGCGCCGTCGACCCCGGCATCAGGAGTTTTGGTCAATTCAAGGATTTTGCCGCAGCCGCGCTCGATCCGGCAAAGCACCGCAAGATCGCGATGTTCTGCACCGGCGGCATCCGCTGCGAGAAGGCGAGCGCACATCTGCTCGCGCGCGGCTTTGCCGAGGTCTATCACCTCAAGGGCGGCATCCTCAAATATCTGGAGGAGGTACCGGAAGCGCAGAGCCGCTGGCGCGGCGAATGCTTTGTGTTCGACGAGCGCGTCGCGCTCGGCCACGGTTTGCGCGAGCGGAGCTTGCTCGAACAAGATATGGAGCAAGGCCGTGACGAATGAGATCAAGAGTCTGGGCGAGCGCATCGACACGCTGGAGACGCGGCTCGCCTATCAGGACGATACTATCGAGACGCTGAACCAGACCATCACCGCGCAGTGGAAGCAGATCGATCTGCTGACGCGGAAGATCGCAGAACTCGGCGAGCGGCTGCAGGAGGCCGAGGCGAATGCGCCTGGACCTGCCAACGAGCCTCCGCCGCACTATTGAGCCGTCTTACTGGCCGGATGCCCTGGGCAGCAGGTCCACGACCTCGACGGACATCATCAGGCGGTCGCGCCCTGCGTCCTTGGCGGCGTAGAGCGCCCGGTCGGCAGCTTCGACCAGCGAGGTCACGCCGGCGGTGCGATCCAGCGCGGGCCGGCAGGTCGCACCGCCGATCGAGGCGGTGACGCACCCAGACGCCAGATTGCCGACATGAACGATTCCGGCCTCGTGAATGGCAATGCGGATCCGTTCGCCGATCCGGGCGCAGCCGGCCGCATCGGTGCTCGGCAGCAGCATGGCGAATTCCTCGCCGCCATAGCGCGCCGCCAGATCGCCGGCCCGCTGCGCCTCGGCAGCGATGATCTTTGCGACCAGGCGCAGGCAGGCGTCACCCTCGGGATGGCCGTATTCGTCGTTATAGGACTTGAAGTGATCCACGTCGATCATCAGCAAGGCGAGGCTGGAGCGGTCGCGATAGGCGCGCGCCCATTCCTCCTTCAGCCGCTCGTCGAAGCGGCGGCGATTGGCAAGGCCAGTGAGGCTGTCCTCGATCGCAAGCGTCTCGAGCCTGGTTTCCAGCTTCTTGTGCTCGGTGATGTCACGGGAGATCGCGACCACGCCGTCGACGCGGCCATCGTCCTTGCGCGTCACCCGCATGGTCGATTCGAGCCAGACCTCGCCGTTCTCCCGATGCGAGTTGCGGTAGGTGAGGCGCGCCTCCTCCCTATCGCCACGCTTCATGGCGTCGACCACCGCCTGGACCTCCGGCAGATCCTCCGGATTGATGCCCGCCAGCGCCGGCGTGCCGATCAGTTGGTTGGCGCGCCAGCCGACGACGCGCACGGACGAAGGCGAGACATAGCGCAGCCGCTCGTCGAGCCCGATGCGGGTCACCATGTCGCTGGAGCCTTCCGCGAGCAGGCGGAAATGCGCCTCCTTCTCGGTCAGGGCTGCGGCCATGCGCTGGCCCCGCTGCAACTGCCGCACCAGCACCGCGCCGATGACCGCGATCAGCATCACCAGCGCAAGTACGTAGAGCATGCGGGAGATTGCCGCGGCGCGCCAAGGCGCGAGCAGCTCGGCCTTGTCGACGGTGGCGAGCAGGAGGAGCGGGTAGCGGCTGCTGCGCTTGAAGAAGCTGACACGCTCAGCGCCGTCCAGCGGCGACTTGAAATGATAGGCGCCGCTCGACCGCTGCAGACCGGCGTCGCGGAACAAGAGCTTGTCTGAAACGCTGCGTCCGACGAATGTCTCGTTGCTGGGATTGCGCGCGATCATCAGGCCGTCGCCATGGGTGAGCGACACCGAGCTGTTGAGGCCGATTTCGAACTGCTCATAGAAACGCGAGAGATATTTCGAGCTGATAGTGGCGAGCACGACTCCGCCGAAGCTGCCGTCCGGCTTGTTGAAGCGGCGCGACAGGGTGACGACCCATTCGCCGTCGAGCAAGCTCTTCACGGGGCGGCCGACATGGGCCTCGCGTTTGGGTGAGAGCTGGTGATAGCGGAAGAAGGCATCGTCGGTGAGGGTCGAACCGATCGTGCCGGGCGAGGTCAGCCAGTTGCCCTGGTCGTCAATGATGGCGAGGCCGTGAATGCGCTCGATCGCCTTCTTGCGCACATCCAGCAGGGTGCGCAGCTTCGTGATCGTGGCAGGCCCGGTGCCGTCCATCTCCAGCCGGCTGACGACGCCGACGACGCCGGAATCCAGGAGATCGAGGCTGTCCTCGGCATGCTGGGTGAGCGAGCGGGCGACGTTCGCCATCTCGGTCTCGGCATCCTTGAGCACCGCGTCGCGCGCGGCCCATTCGCGCCAGCCGCTGACGCCCAGGATGGTCACGCAGGTCAGCGCAACGAACGCCGCCGCGCGTAGCGGCAGGCGGCTCCATCCAGCTCGTTGGGTAGCAGCGTTCATGCGACAGAGTTCTCCGATGTTTCGGAACCTCTGCCGCTTCCGTTATTGAACTCTGAAAGTACCGCCGGAATAGGTCGCGATAGGCCGGTTTTCCGTAGTCGTACGGACGCTCGGATCCGCGCATCGCTAACAGCACATTAGTAAGCCGATCGAAATTCCGCGTCGGCTTCGCCTAGCTGAAGATGGCCTTAACCTTGTCCCAGAGCGAGGGATTTTCGGCATCGGCATCGGCCTTCGAGGGCGTCGGCTGGGCGGCGCTCACGGGATCGGACGCTGGGAAGGTGTCTTTCAGCCCGGCGTCGAGCTTGGCGTGGCGGTCGGCAGCAAGTGCTTCGTGCAGATCGTCGGCGTGCTTGTCATGCGGCGCGGGATTGAATGTCTCAGCCATGATGTCCTCCATCGGCGGGTCAACGCGGCCATGTTGCACTGGTTCCCCTGTTCCGCTGGGGGCCTAGGCGGTGTATCAGGAGCCATAACCCTGTTTAGGACCATTCGTGCCCCAATCTGCAAAACAGCCCTTCATCGACGTGCTCTCCGGTCAGCGTCAGAGCATCCCGCCCATGTGGATGATGCGGCAGGCCGGCCGCTATCTGCCGGAATATCGCGAGGTGCGTGCCAAAGCCGGCGGCTTCCTCGATCTCTGCTTCAACCCGGAGCTTGCGGCCGAAGTGACGCTGCAACCGATCCGCAGGTTCGGCTTCGATGCCGCCATCATCTTCTCGGATATTCTGGTAATCCCCCATGCGCTCGGCCGCTCGGTCCGGTTCGAGGTCGGCGAGGGTCCGCGGCTGGACCCGCTGGATGATCCCGCAAAGGTCGCGACGCTGGCACCGCGCGCCGATCTAGGCAAGCTCGCGCCGGTGTTCGAGGCGCTCAAGCTCGTGCGCGCAGCGCTCGCCCCGGAGATCGCGTTGATCGGCTTCTGCGGCGCGCCGTGGACGGTCGCGACGTACATGGTCGCCGGTCAGGGCACGCCCGACCAGGGGCCGGCACGGATGATGGCCTACCGGCATCCGGAGGCGTTCGCGAGAATCATCGACGTACTCGTCGAGAACTCGATCGAGTATCTGCTGGCGCAGCTCGCCGCCGGCGCCAACGCCTTGCAGATCTTCGACACCTGGGCCGGCGTGCTGCCGCCGGTCGAATTCGCGCGATGGTCGGTCGAGCCGACGCGGCGCATCGTGGACGGCGTACGGGCCAGGGTGCCGGATGCGAAGATCATCGGCTTCCCGCGCGGTGCCGGCGCACAGCTGCCAGGTTACGTCGAGGCGACCGGCGTCAACGCCGTCAGCATCGACTGGACGGCGGAGCCGGCCTTCATCCGCGAGCGCGTCCAGAGCAAGGTCGCCGTGCAGGGCAATCTCGATCCGCTGGTGCTGATCACGGGCGGCGCTGCGCTCGACCGCGCGGTCGACAACGTGCTGGCCAATTTCGCGCAAGGGCGCTTCATCTTCAATCTCGGCCACGGCATCCAGCCGGAAACGCCGATCGCCCATGTCGAGCAGATGATCAAGCGCGTGCGGGGCTAAGGGACGAGCCGTTGTGATCGGGTCGCACAAAAACGCGAAAACAACCCCATGCACAGTAGACAAGTCATTGAAGAAGCTGGGCTGGCATGAGGCGGCTCAGACGCGTTTGACGCGTCGGGCAAAACAGGCGCGGTGTTGAGGCTCAGCGCGGCCGGCTGCGCTCGATGATCTCGGCGGCACCCTTGCCCAGCAGATCCAGTCCCACGGCACGACCGAGCTCGCGCGGGCGATTGGCGGGACCGGCGCGCGAGGCCTCGATGATGGTGTTGCCGGAGAGATCGAGCACGGATGCGGTGAGCGACATCTGATCACCCGCGATGGTCGAGAAGCCCGCCACCGGTGAATTGCAGTGGCCGTTCAGCACCCACAAGACCTCGCGCTCGGCATCCGCGCAGGCATGCGCGGCGGGATCGTCGATCGATGCGAGGATCTGCCGCGTCGGCCAGTCCTGCGCTGCGCATTCGACGGCGACGATGCCCTGCCCCGCCGCGGGCAACATCTCCGTCGCGGTGAATTCGCACGCAATACGACCGGCGAGCCCGACGCGGTCGAGGCCCGAGCGCGCCATGATCAGCGCGTCGGCGGGGCCGACGGCGCCGCCATCCGGCAGGCGCTGCTTCTCGCCATTGTCGAGTTTTCGCACGCGCGTGTCGGCCGCGCCGCGGAAGTGGATAATCTCGATCTCGGGAAACAGCCGTCGCGCATAGGCGGCGCGGCGGACGGCATTGGTGCCGATCTTGAACCCCTTGCCCCGGGACTGGCGCAGCGCCTCCAGTGTTACGCCGTCCCGCAGCACCAGCGCATCACTGGCCGGATCGCGCGACAGCGTAGCGCCGATGACGAGGCCCGGCGTATCCTCGTTGCCCGGCATGTCCTTCAGCGAATGCATCGCCGCCTGCAATTCGCCCGACAGCACGGCGGCGCGGATCTGCGCCACGAAGGCGCCGCCCTTGCCACCATGGGGCAACAGCTTGCTGGTCTGGTCGAGATCGCCCGTGGTGTCGAACTTGACGATCTCGACGTCGAGGCCGGGCACGGCGGCGGTCAGGCGGCGCGCGATCTCTTCCGTCTGTGCCAGCGCCATCGCGCTCTTGCGGGTGCCGATCCGAAGTCGAATAGCCAAGCTGTCGTCCTTTCGAGCCGCGAATTAACGCGCATCCTCCAATATCATGTCGGAGGCTTTTTCGGCGATCATGATGATCGGCGCATTGGTGTTCCCGGACACGAGGTCCGGCATGATCGAGCCGTCGACGACGCGCAGGCCTTCGAGACCCCTCACCTTCAACCGCTGATCGACCACCGCGAGCGCGTCGTTGCCCATACGACAGGTCGAGGTCGGATGGTAGATGGTGCTGCCGCGCTCGCGGCAATAATCCAATATCTCGGCATCCGTGGATACCTTCGCGCCAGGGTCGTACTCGCTGACCACGAACGGCTTCAGCGCCGGCGAATTCAGGATCTTGCGCAGGATCTTGATGCCTTCGACGTTGGTGCTGCGGTCGGTCTCGGTCGACATGTAGTTGATGCGGATCTCCGGCGGCACCGTCGGATCGGCGCTCCGGATGCGCAAGGTTCCGCGGCTTTCGGGGCGAAGCTGGCAGACCGAAGCAGTGAAGCCGGAAAAGTCGTGTAGCTTCTCGCCCATCTTGTCGGTCGAGAACGGGAGAAAATGCACCTGGATGTCAGGCGAGGCCAGCCGCGGGCTGGTCTTGAAGAACGCGCCCGCGGTGCCGGCCGCGATGGTCAGCCACCCCTTCCGGAACAGCGCATAGCGCGCGCCAGCCATGGTACGGCGGAGCGGATGGTTGACGGTGTCGTTCAACGTGATCTTCTGCGAGCAGCGCATCACGATACGGACCTGCATGTGGTCCTGAAGGTCGTGACCGACGCCCGGCGCATCCAGCACGACATCAATGCCGTGCTTGCGCAGGAGGTCGCCGGGGCCGACGCCGGAGAGCTGGAGCAGCTGCGGCGAATTGTAGGCTCCGCTCGACAACACGATCTCCTTGCGGGCGCGTACGCGGTGGGTTTGCGCGCCTTGCCGATATTCGACGCCGACGGCACGGCGTCCCTCGAACAGCACGCGCTGGCCGAGCGCACCAGTTTCGATCTTGAGATTGCCGCGGGCCTTTGCCGGACCGAGATAGGCCACCGAGGTCGAGGCGCGGCGGCCGTTGCGCGTCGTCGTCTGGAACAGGCCGACGCCTTCCTGTGTGGCACCGTTGAAATCGGGGTTGTAGGGCAGACCAGTCTCGACCGCAGCGTCGATGAAAGCCCTCGACAGCGGATCGGTCACGACCATGTTGGACACCGGCAGCGGCCCACCCGTGCCATGATATTGATCGGCGCCGCGCGACTGGTTTTCCGCCTTCTTGAAATAGGGCAGCACGTCGTCATAGCCCCAACCGGTGTTGCCGAGCTGGCGCCAGCGGTCATAGTCCTCGTGCTGGCCTCGGACATAAAGCAGACCGTTGATCGAGCTCGAGCCGCCCAGCGTCTTGCCGCGCGGCTGGAACACCTGGCGACCCTTCAGCTCGGGCTCCGGCTCGGTCTGATACATCCAGTTGACGCTCTTCTCCTTGAACAGCTTGCCGTAGCCGAGCGGGACGTGGATCCAGATGTTGGAATCCTTCGGGCCGGCCTCGAGCAGCAGCACGCTGTGCTGGCCGTTCGCCGAGAGCCTGTTGGCGAGCACGCAGCCGGCTGAGCCGGCGCCGACGATGATGTAGTCGAATTCGGGATCGGAGGGTGTGAGGGAGCTTGCGGTCATCTGTTGCTAGTCTTCTTGTTGCTGTGGACGTTTCCGTAGCGTCACTTAGCACAATCATTCCCGCACGCGCAGCGCCTCGACCAGCGACTTGAACGCACGGGCGTATTCCGCGCCCGCCCTTGCGATATCCGCGCGTCCGGCGCAGGCAACCGCGGCTTCCGTCACCGCGCCGAGCAGCAGCCGCGCCAGGGGCTCGACCGGCTGGCGCGCGATCAGGCCGGCCTCCATCGCCACCGCAAGCGCACGCGGCAGCTTGCCGCCGAAATGCCTGGCGTCGATCTCGCGCCAGCGCTCCCAGCCGAGCACGGCCGGGCCGTCGCGCAGGATGATCTGGCCTGTCGGCCCCTTCGCCGTCGCGGCGAAATAATGCTGGGTGCCGGCGACCATCGCGGCGAGCACGTCCTTCTCGGCGCGCGCGGCACCGTCGATTTCCACGACGAGGTCGCGCGAGACCTGGTCGAACACGGCTTCGAACACCGCCTCCTTGTTCCTGAAGTGATGATAGACCGCGCCCTTGGCCATGCGGGCGTCGTCCGCGATCTCGTCCATCGTGGTTGCGGCAAAGCCTTGCGTCCCGAACAGGCGGCGTGCCGCCGTCAGGATCGCTTCCAATGTCGCCGCCCGCCGCTCCGCCTGCTTTGCCATGTGTCTCGTCTAGTCGAATTCGAATCAGGCAGCCAGTTGACTTTTCGACCACCGGTCGGTATTTACCGACCATCAGTCGGTTTTTATCATGAGGTGCGCCATGCCGGGCCGTGACATCGTCGAAGCTTTTGCCAAGCGGCTGGAGACCGGAGATTTCATCGGCGCGATCGAGCAATTCTGCACACCCGACGCTGCGACCTATGAGAACAATGCCGCGCCGACGGTGGGGCGCGACAAGCTCGTCGCCAAGGAGCGCGGCGTGCTTGCGGCGTCGAGGGAGGTCAAGGCGGTCCGCATCGGTCCGAGCCTGATCGAGGGCGACCATGTCGCGACCCGCTGGAAGTTCAGCTTCACCAACGCAGAGGGCGTCACACGAACGTTGGAAGAGATCGCCTGGCAGACCTGGCGCGGCGACAAGCTGATCGAGGAGCGGTTTTATTACGACCCCAAGCAGCTGGGGCGGTGAGTGTCTGGGCCGGGGTGCTTCACTGCGCCCGCCTTGCGATGGCCCGGCTTGACCGCGAAGATGGTGGCGAACATTTCCCGCCCATCACGCATTTGTATCGATTTGTTATCGATACCGTGGTTCGAACACGCAGAAGTGGTCACGGCGAGCGCCGCAGCCGGGGATAATTCATAGTTCGTCAAAGTTTTGCAGCGAATTCTCAGCTTCGCGCCGGACGAACGACCCAAGCTGGTAGGCTCTGGAATGCGGACTCAAACGACCAGTTATCTCGCGCGGCTGCTCGCCGGCGATCTGTCGGCCTTTGGCGGTCCCGCAACCGACGAAGCCGTGGCCGGGCATATCCGCGCCGAGCAGATGTCGCTCGTGCTGGGCTATTCGGTCGGCATCATGCTCGCCAATGCCTGCAACGCTATCGTGCTGGCGATCGCGCTGTGGCAGTCGCCGGACAGGATACCTGCCCTGATCTGGGCGGTCGCCGTGGCCAGCGCCGCGATCGCGTTCGGCCTGCAATCCCGCGCCGCGCGCCGCATCACCAAGCCGCAATTCGTGTCGCGCCGTGCCATGCAGCGGCTGGTGCGCAACGCCTTCGTCCTCGGCGCCGCCTGGGGCATCGTCCCGGTCGCCTTTTTCGCCGATGCCTCGACCGGCGGGCAGCTCGTCATCACCTGCCTGTGCTCGGGCATGCTGGCCGGCGGCGCCCTCGCCTTCGCCACCATCCCGATCGCGGCGATCGCCTTCACGGCGCCCATCTTCCTCGGCATCGCCATTTGCCTCGGCCGGAACGGCGACCTGGCTTTCCTGCTGATCGCCTTTCTCGTCGTGGTCTATGGCAGCGTGCTGCTGCGCGGCGTGTTCGTCAATTCGTTCACGTTTGCGCGTCGCGTGATGCGGCAGATCGAGACGGAGCGGACGGTGCGGCTGGATCCTCTGACCCATCTGCCCAACCGCGTCGCCTTCAACGAAACGCTCGATGCCGCCCTGAGGCGACTGGCCTTGTCCGGCGAGGAGTTCGCGGTGCTCCTGCTCGATCTCGATCGCTTCAAGGAGGTCAACGACAAGTTCGGCCATCCTGCCGGCGACGAATTCCTGGTCCAGGTCGCAAGCCGGCTGCGGCGCTGCACGCGCGCGGCCGAACATGTCGCGCGCATTGGCGGCGACGAGTTCGCACTGGTGATGGCCAATCTGGCGCGCCCCGAGGAAGCGCTCGAGATCGCCGAGCGCTTCGTCGCGGCCTTCGAGAGACCGTTCCAGATCGAGGGCCGCCAGATCGTGGGTGCGACCAGCGTCGGCATCGTGCTGGCACCGCGCGACGGCACGACGCCGCTCGACCTCATGAAGAATGTCGATGCCGCGCTCTACCGCGCCAAGAAGGCGGGACCGGGCATGATCCGCTTCTTCGAGGAAGCCGACGACAGGGTCTCGCGCGATCGCAAGGCGCTGCAATCAGACCTCGCCGGCGCTATCGCGCGAAACGAGCTGTTCCTCGTGTTCCAGCCATTCCTCGATCTCGACGAAAGCCGCATTACCGGCTTCGAGGCGCTGCTGCGCTGGCAACATCCGCAGCGCGGCCTGGTGCCGCCGAGCGAATTCATCCCGATTGCGGAGGAGACCGGGCTGATCCACGAGATCGGTGAATGGGTCATCCGCCGCGCCTGCGCGGCCGTCGCCAGATGGCCCGATGAGATCAGGGTCGCCGTGAACTTCTCCGCGGCGCAGTTTCACAACGCCAGCGTCCTCCAGAGCATCGTGCAGGCGCTCGGCGATGCCAAGATCGCCCCGCACCGGCTCGAGATCGAGATCACGGAATCGATGCTGCTGTCGAAATACGGCGCGGCGGAGTCGGTCCTGAACGCACTGCTGCAGCTCGGCGTCAACGTGGCCCTGGACGATTTCGGAACGGGCTTCTCCTCCCTCACCTATTTGCGCAAGCTGCCGTTCAGCCGCATCAAGATCGACCAGTCCTTCATCCGCGACATGCTGGTGCAGCCCGACTGCGCGGCAATCGTGAAATCGGTGATCGGCCTCGCGCGTGATCTGCGCATCGGCGTGGTGGCCGAAGGAGTCGAGACCGCCGACCAGCTCGAATATCTCGGGCAGATCGGTTGCGACGAAGCGCAGGGCTATCTGATCAGCCGGCCGGTGCTGGCGGACGGCGTGCTGGCGCTGCTGGAAACGAAGAAGTATCGGGCGAACTTCGCGGCGTAGGTGCAACCAAGATTTGACCTGAGCGACGACCGCGGCGGCGTCCATCCCTCCAACGAGCTCTCCGTCAGATCGCATCCGCGCGCAGCAGCGTATCCACGGTGATGGTGCCCCGCGCGCGGGAGACGCAGGCGCAGATCTTCTGGTTGCTCTCTTTCTGATGATCGCTGAAGAAGACGTCGCGATGGTCGATCTCGCCGTCGACCTCGACCACGTCGATGGCGCAGAGGCCGCATTCGCCGCGCTTGCAATCGTACATCACGTCATGGCCGCTGGCGTTGAGCACGTCCAGCATGGAGCGTTCGCGGGGGATTTCGAGCTCGACATCGGAGCCCTTCAGGCGCACGCGAAAGGTCTCGGTCGGCAGCGTGCCGCTGGAGCCGAAGGTCTCGTAGCGCAGATCGGGCAGCGGATGGCCGGCGCCGATCCAGGCATGGCGTGCGGCATCGAGCATCCGCATCGGGCCGCAGAACAGGGCGAGCGCGCCCTTGGGGAGCGAGGCGAACTGCGCGTCGAGATCGAGACGGCGGCCTTCATCACTGACATGAACGACCAGACGATCGCCGAGCATCGCGGCGAGTTCGTTGAGATAGGCGGCCTCGCCGCGCGAGCGCACCGCATAATGCAGCGTGACGTCGGCCCCGCGCCGCGCCAGGGCCTGCGCGGCGCCGAGGATCGGCGTGATGCCGATGCCGCCCGCGATCAGGCAGTAGCTTTCGCGCGTCCAGTCGACGGCAAGCAGCGAGGCGGGCTGCGTGATCTCGAGCCGTGCGCCCGGCTGCAAGGACCACATGTAGCGCGAGCCGCCGCGGGAATCCTCGGCGCGGCGCACCGCGATCTTGAGGCCTTGCGGGGCGGCTTCGCCGACCAGCGAATAGGACCGCGTCTCCGGCAGGCCGCCGATGGTGACGCTGACATTGATGTGGCTGCCGACCGGATAGCCCGTGGCTTCGAACTGATCGGGGCGGATCAGGAATTCACGGATGCCGGGGGCGAGATCGCGGGTCGAGACCAGCGTCGCGGGAATCCAGGTTTCGATGAAGCGCATGGCTATTGCCTCACTCGGTTGCGGTCTTGATCAGCGCGAGCGCCGGCAAGAGGTCGAGATGGGTGCGGTTGCGCAGCGCAAGGCGCAGGTTGCGCACGGCGAGCCGCGCGTGCTCGCGCATGACGGCTTCGGCGCGCGCTCCCTCGCGGTTCTCGATGGCGTCGATGACGACGCGATGGTGCTCCTGCCCGATGATCAGGATCTGCTGCGCCTCGGGCAGCGCGGATTGCGCCATCACGAAGCCGCTTGGAGATGCAAACGGCAGCGCCGAGGCGCGGTCGATCTGGCGGATCAAGGGCGGGCTGCGCGACAATTCGGTGAGCAGCGCATGAAAGCGCGCGTTCAGCGCGACGTAGGACGAGAAGGCCTCGATCGAGATCGGCACCTGGCGCAACAGCTCGTCGATCGCAGCCAGGCACTCCTTCAACGGCTCGAGCTCACGCGCGGAGACGCCCCGCTCGGCGGCAAAACGCGCGGCAAGGCCTTCCAGCGTGCCGCGCAGCTCGATGGAATCGGAGATGTCGCGCTCCGAGAACGCCTTCACCATGAAGCCGCCGGAGGGGATCGCTTCCAGCAGGCCCTCCTCCTCCAGCCGCACCAGCGCCATGCGCACCGGGGTGCGCGAGGCGCCGGTGGTTTCCACGGCCTGGAGCTCGGAGATGCGCTCGCCGGGCCGCAGCGCGCCCGACAGGATCTGGTCGCGCAGCGCGAGCTGCGCCTTCACGGTCTGCGAGACGGAGCGGTCGACCTCACGCTCGGCCATGATCTACTCCGCGGCCTGAAGGTGCTGCGGCGCGCTTTCCTTCGCCACCATCTTGTCGATCAGCTTGCGTGACCACATCGCGCCGGCGTCGATGTTGAGGTTGTAGAAGATGCGATCGGGATTTTCGTCCATGGCGCGCTGCTGCGCTTCGAGGATCAGCTCGTCCTCGTGGAAGATGCCGGAGACTCCCTCGCGGATCTCGCTGGTGATGCGCTGCTCGCCGAGCTGATAGTTGCGGACGAAGGCCCAGAAATAATGGCAGGTCTTCTCGGTCTCGGGCGTGATGGTGTTGAGCACGAAGCCGTTGACGCCCTGTGAGCGGTCGCCCTCGGGCGCGCCGGTGCCTGTCGGCGCCACGCCGACATCGATCGCGATGGTGCATGGCGCTTCGAAGCGGATGATCTGCCAGCGGTCGACGAGCCCGGACTTGCCGAGCTGCTTGGCCCAGAACGGCGGCGGCTCGATGCCGCGCATCCAGCGCGTCACGGTAACGGTCTTCTCGCCATGGGTGACGTCGAACGGAGCTTCGGCGACGGCCTCGTTACCGATCGAGGAGCCGTGCACGAAGGTCTCGTGGGTGAGGTCCATGAGATTGTCGAGCACGAGGCGGTAGTCGCATTTGACGTGGATGGTCTTGCCGTCGCCGGCCCAGGCCGGATCGTGATTCCAGTGCATGTCGGGGACAAGCGCGGGATCGGCCAGCGCGGGATCGCCCATCCAGAGCCAGATGTAGCGGTGACGTTCGACCACGGGATAGGCGCGGACGCAGGCCGACGGATTGATGGTCTCCTGCGAGGGCATGAAGGTGCAGCGGCCCTGCGCGTTGTATTTCAGACCATGATAGCCGCACACGACGGTGTCGCCTTCGAGCCGGCCCTTCGACAGCGGCACCAGCCGATGCCAGCAGGCGTCCTCCAGCGCAGCCACCGAGCCGTCGGCCTTGCGGTACATGACGATGTGCTTGCCGCAAATCGTCCGCGGCAACAGGACCGGCTTCACCTCGGCGTCCCAGGCGGCGGCGTACCAGGCATTCATCGGGAAGGGTTTTGTCATCGATCTCACTCCCACGGGCTTATGTATGCGTTATGTATACAATAGCGGGGTAATGGAATCGTTCAAGACCAAATTGTACGTACTAAGATACCGATAATTAGATTGTTGTATACATAGCTAACCGATGCCGTTCCCGCGAGGCGGGGAATCCAGTACGCCGCGGCGGACATTGGCTTCACACAACCGGAGCCGCAGCGTACTCGACTACCCGCTTTCTCGCGGGTGATGACAGCGGAGGATGCGGCGTACCCTCCTCTCGGCGTCTTACGCCCCGAACACCTTGGCCAGCCCCGCCTTGGCCTCCTCCTGAATCCGCTTCAGGTGCTCGGGGCTGCGGAAACTCTCGGCGTAGATCTTGTAGACGTCCTCCGTGCCGGAGGGCCTGGCGGCGAACCAGCCGAAATCAGTCTCGACCTTGATGCCGCCGAAGGGCTGGCCGTTGCCGGGCGCCTTGCTCAGGGTGGCGCGAACCGGATCGCCGGCGAGCTCCTTCAGGCCGAGCTGCTCGGGCGTGACGGATTTGAGGATGTTCTTCTGCGGCCCGGTCGCGGCGACGTCGATGCGCGCGTAATGGGGCACGCCGAACTCGGCGGTGAGGTCGCCAAACAGCTGGCTGGGATCGCGGCCGGTCTTGGCCATGATCTCGGCGGCGAGCAGGCCGAGGATGACGCCATCCTTGTCGGTCGTCCACACCCCGCTGTCGCGGCGCAGGAACGAGGCCCCTGCACTCTCCTCGCCGCCGAAGCCGAAGCCGCCCGTCAGAAGGCCGTCGACGAACCATTTGAAGCCGACCGGCGTTTCGACCAGCCTGCGGCCGAGCTTCTTGGCGACGCGGTCGATGATCGAGCTCGACACCACGGTCTTGCCGATCGCAGCATCCCTGCTCCAGTTCGGCCGGTGCGCGAACAGATAGGAAATCGCGGTCGCCAGATAATGGTTGGGATTCATCAAGCCGCCGGTGCGCGTCACGATGCCGTGGCGGTCGGCATCGGTGTCGTTGGCGAAAGCGACGTCGAAGCGGTCGCGCATCGCGATCAGGCTCGCCATCGCGTAAGGCGAGGAGCAATCCATGCGGATCTTGCCGTCCCAGTCGACCGTCATGAAGCGGAAGGTCGGATCGATCGCCTCGTTCACCACCGTGGCCTTCAGGCCGTAGCGCTCGATGATCGGATGCCAATAATGCACCGCCGCGCCGCCGAGCGGATCGATGCCGATATTGATGCCGGCGGATTTGACCAGATCGAGATCGACGACTTGGCCGAGATCGGCGACGTAGGGCGTCATGAAGTCGTAGGCGTGGACGTTCGCGGCTTTCTTCGCCTTGTCGTAGTCGACGCGTTTCACGCCCTTGAGGCCGTCGGCCAGATAGGCGTTGGCACGCTTCTCGACGACGCCCGTGACATCCGTGTCGGCGGGTCCGCCATGCGGCGGATTGTATTTGTAGCCGCCGTCTTCCGGCGGATTGTGGGAGGGCGTGATGACGACGCCGTCGGCGAGGCCGGAGGTGCGGCCCTTGTTGTAGGTGAGGATCGCGTGCGAGATCACCGGCGTCGGCGTGTAGCCGCCGTCCTTGTCGACCATGATGTCGATGCCGTTGGCGGCGAAGACTTCGACGGCACTGACCAGCGCCGGCTCGGCCAGCGCATGGGTGTCGATGCCGATGAAGAGCGGACCGGTCAGCCCCTTTTCCTTTCGGTAGTCACAGATCGCCTGCGTGGTCGCGAGAATGTGGCCCTCGTTGAACGTGTTCTTGAACGAGGTGCCGCGATGACCGGAGGTGCCGAACGCCACCCGCTGCGCGGGATCCGTGACATCGGGCTTGCCGGCGAAATAGGCCGTCACCAGCCGCGGAATATTGGTGAGCGTGTCCGGCGAAGCCTGCTTGCCTGCCGCGGGATGAACATCAGCCACTGAAGTACCTCGTCCTGTCGCAAGAAATCGCGGAGCACCATAGCATCGGCCGGGCCCCCGCCAAGGGCACAACTCGCGCGGCGGGGTGGCCGTTCCTTGGGGAGATGACTGCAGCGAAAGTCCGCGCCCAGAGAACGTCATAGCCGCGCAACCGCGAAGCGGTCGTCGCTGGCGGTGCGAGGCATGCGGTGCGTAGCATCGTGGTCGAGCCTCGAAGGGTGATGGTCATGAATCCGAGCCTGCATCATCGATGTTGAGATCTTCAATGATGACATGCACTCGCAGCCTCGCGGCGTGTTTCGCCCGAGCTATGCCTGGTCGCTCCACCCTCTTT
>NZ_JBHLEV010000011.1:0-280611 GCF_042263385.1 Bradyrhizobium tunisiense | reverse complement strand
TGATCAAGCAAAGCTCGGGCGAGTTCAGCCGCGAGAGCGATAAGGCGTGTCTGCAAGCGAGATGGTGCGGGAAGCGCGATGCGGTTGCGTCACACTCCGTCATTGCGAGCGCAGCGACCTGTCCGCCGAAGCCTTGGCGAAGGCGGAAGCAATCCAGAAATCCATCCGCGGAGGCAGTCTGGATTGCTTCGTCGCAAGGGCTCCTCGCAATGACGTGCAGGGCGCGCGTCCCTCTCCGTTCTCGTGCCCCGGACGCAGCGCAGCGCCCCCGGCGATGCGAAACATCGTCCGGGGTGGTGCGCTGCAGAGCCGGGGCCCATCTCGCCGTATTGTGGGTGTGGCCCTGGGTCCCGGCTCTGCGCCGCAGCGTAAGAACGGCGCAGCGTGTCCGGGACACGGAGACCAAGCCCCCAACCAGGTCAGCCTCCTTGACCATCTTTTGGCGTTGCAGTTGCTGCCATTTCTCGTCTAGAAACAGGCCACTGAGCCTCCCGGCAACCAACCGTCAACGGTTTTGACCGAGGATTTGTGGGCTCAAAAGGGTCTGGCAATGCTGATTCGCGGCCACATCGAGGGGATTTCGGGGGAGGTGGCTCTGGCCGCCGCCACGATCCCGGCCGCGCTGCTGCCCACCCTCCTTATTGGCGGCCTTCTTCTTACTTGCCCCTGAGGGCCGGCTGGGCGCTACGCGCCTGGGCACTCAGGGGTTGGTCGAGATCACCGGACACCTCAGGCGCCCAGACCATTGAACGGCGCAAAAGCTCAAAAGGAATTTGAAATGGCCACCGCGAACAAGTCCGACAAGGACCGCGTCATCATTTTCGACACCACGCTGCGCGACGGCGAGCAGTGCCCCGGCGCCACCATGACCTTCGAGGAAAAGCTCGAGGTCGCCGAGTTGCTGGACGATATGGGCGTGGACGTCATCGAAGCCGGCTTCCCCATCACCTCGGAAGGTGACTTCCAGGCCGTCAGCGAGATCGCCCGCCGCTCCAAGAACGCGGTTATTGCGGGCCTGTCCCGTGCGCACCCGGCCGATATCGACCGCTGCGCCGAGGCGGTGAAGTTTGCAAAACGCGGCCGCGTCCACACCGTGATCGCGACCTCGCCACTACACATGCGGGTGAAGCTGAACAAGACCCCGGAGCAGGTGATCGAGACCTCGGTCGCCATGGTCGCGCGCGCGCGCAACCAGATCGACGACGTCGAATGGTCGGCCGAGGACGGCACCCGCAGCGAGATGGATTTCCTGTGCCGCATCGTCGAGGCCGTGATCAAGGCCGGCGCGACCACGGTGAACATCCCCGACACCGTTGGCTACACGGTGCCGGAGGAATACACCCACTTCATGAAGACGCTGATCGAGCGCGTGCCGAATTCGGACAAGGCGATCTTCTCCGTGCACTGCCATAACGATCTCGGCATGGCGGTCGCCAACTCGCTGGCCGGCATCACCGGCGGCGCGCGTCAGGTCGAGTGCACCATCAACGGCATCGGCGAACGCGCCGGCAACGCCGCGCTCGAAGAGATCGTGATGGCGATCAACGTGCGCAACGACAAATTCCCCTATTGGAACAAGATCGACACCACCCAGCTCACTCGCGCCTCGAAGGTGGTCTCGGCGGCAACCTCGTTTCCCGTCCAGTACAACAAGGCCATCGTCGGCCGGAACGCGTTCGCCCATGAGAGCGGCATCCACCAGGACGGCGTGCTGAAGGACGCTTCGACCTACGAGATCATGCGTCCCGAGATGGTCGGCCTGAAGCAATCCTCGCTGGTGCTGGGCAAGCATTCCGGTCGCCATGCCTTCGTGCACAAGCTGGAGGAGATGGGCTACAAGCTCGGCCCGAACCAGCTGGAAGATGCGTTCACGCGGATGAAGGCTCTGGCCGATCGCAAGAAGGACATCTACGACGAGGACATCGAGGCGCTGGTCGACGAGAAGATGGCGGCCTCCCACGACCGCATCAAGCTGACCTCGCTGACCGTGATCGCCGGCACCCATGGCCCGCAGCGCGCGACCATGAAGCTCGACGTCGACGGCCAGATCAAGATCGAGGAGGCCGAGGGCAACGGTCCGGTGGACGCGGTGTTCAACTGCATCAAGCGCCTGGTCCCGCACGAGGCCAAGCTCGAGCTGTACCAGGTCCACGCGGTCACCGAAGGCACCGACGCGCAGGCGGAGGTATCGGTTCGCCTCTCGCAGGAGGGGCGTTCGATGACGGCCCGCGCGGCGGATCCGGATACGCTGGTGGCCTCGGCCAAGGCCTATCTCGGTGCGCTCAACAAGATCGTCATGAAGCGCCAGCGCGACACGGTGAGCACCGCGGCGGCGAGCTGACGAGCGAAGTTCGCCATTCCGGGGCGATGCGAAGCATCGAGCCCGGAATGACGAGATTCCGGGCTCGGTCCTGCGGACCGCCCCCGGAATGACGGCCAAGGTGATGCCTGCCCTGCTAACGGCCAATAGCAGCGGAAGCCGCCGGGCTGTATTGATACTGTCGGCATGAGGATAGGCCGCTCGGCACGCCGGCGGCTCAAATAAAACAACAGGGAGAGATTATGCGCACCTTCGCGATCGCTGCGTCCGTCGCGGCATTGGCATTTGGCCTGACCGGCCCCGCACTGGCCCAATCGCCGATCATCATCAAGTTCAGCCACGTCGTCGCCACCGACACGCCGAAGGGCAAGGGCGCGGAGAAGTTCAAGGAGCTCGCCGAGAAGTACACCGGCGGCAAGGTCAAGGTCGAGGTCTATCCGAACTCGACGCTCTACAAGGACAAGGAAGAGCTCGAGGCGCTCCAGCTCGGCAGCGTGCAGATGCTGGCGCCGTCCAACTCGAAGTTCGGGCCGCTCGGCATCCGCGAGTTCGAGGTGTTCGATCTGCCCTACATCCTTCCCGATCTGAAGACGCTGCGGAAGGTGACGGAAGGCCCGCTCGGCACGAAGCTTCTCAAGCTGCTTGATGCCAAGGGCATCACGGGCCTTGCCTATTGGGACAACGGCTTCAAGCAGATGAGCGCCAACAAGAAGCTGGTGACGCCTGCCGACTATCAGGGCCTGAAATTCCGCATCCAGTCCTCGCGGGTGATCCAGGCCCAGTTCAAGGCGCTGAGCTCGCTGCCGCAGGTCATGGCGTTCTCGGAAGTCTACCAGGCGCTCCAGACGGGCGTGGTCGACGGCCAGGAGAACACCTGGTCGAACATCTATACCCAGAAGATGCACGAGGTGCAGAAGTACATCACCGAGACCAATCACGGCTATATCGGCTACGTCGTGATCGTGAACAAGAAGTTCTGGGACGATCTGCCGGCCGACATCCGCGACCCGCTCACCAAGGCGATGAAGGAAGCGACCGACTTCAGCAACACGCAGTCGCAGAAGGAAAACGACGACGCGCTGGCCGAGATCAAGAAGAGCGGCAAGAGCGAGATCGTCAAGCTCACGCCGGAGCAGGACGAGGCGCTGCGCAAGGCGATGGAGCCGGTCTACAAGGACGCCGCGGGCCGTATCGGCCAGCCGCTGATCGACGAATTCCTCAAAGAGGCCAAGACCACGACGAACTGATCCATCCGAACGATCAACGAAAGGCTTCCGTGCGGTCTGCACGGAAGCCTTTCTGTTGCGAATGATTTCCGATCGCGGTTGGAGGTAAAATCGGCCGTTACATCCCGGTAAAGAAGCGCTCCCTGTCCAAGTTGTAATTTGCGTGTCAGCCGCACCGAGCCCATCTTGATGGACATCCTTCCAGAGGAGGTTCGGATGAGGAAGTTCACCATCGCCGCCATCGCCGTGCTCAGCATTGCCGGCTCGGGCGCGGTCTATGCCCAATATCATCGCCCGTGGATGGAGCACGTGCGCCACATCCGCATGAACCCGGAAGACCGGGCCGCCTTCGTCGACGCGCGGATCGCCGCGGTCCATGCCGGGCTGAAGCTCACCGCCGATCAGGAGAAGCTGTGGCCGCCGGTCGAGGCCGCTGTGCGGGAGTTCGCCAAGCTGCGCATCGACCGCGCCAATGCGCGGATGAATGCCGGGCCGGGCGACGCCGACAAGCCCGAGGATCCGATCGCCCGCCTGCGCCAGCGCGCCGAGGACATGGGCGCCAGCTCCGCGGCCCTGAAGAAGATCGCCGATGCCGCCGACCCGCTGTACAAGACCCTGGACGAGGGCCAGAAGCGGCGCCTCGCCGTGCTGACCCGCCACCGCGGCCCGTTCGGCGGCGGCGAGGACGGCCCCCGGCACCGCCACCACTTCATGGAACGCGGCATGGACCGCATGATGGAGCGGGGCATGGGCCACCATGACCGTTTCGACCGTGACGGGGGTTCGGACCGGGACCGCGAGGGCCGGCTCTGAGCCATCGGGGATTCTGCGACGATTAACCTTGGCGAAGCCGCTGGAATCCAGCGGCTTTTCGCTTTTGTGGGGATGTTGGCGAACCCTCGTTGAACCCCTTGGAAAACTTGCGTCCGGTCGCTTGCCAGACCCGGATCGCTTTGCTAAACGACCGGCCTCGCAAGGCAATTGACCGCCTTTCGGGCGCATAGCTCAGTTGGTAGAGCAGCTGACTCTTAATCAGCGGGTCCCAGGTTCGAGCCCTGGTGCGCCCACCAAGCAAATCAATTGCTTAAACCGATTGCACATCGGAACGGACCTTTTTAGTTGGAAATCTCGCTACGATCGTTTGCGATTTCGCGGGCTAGTCTACGATTTGTTGCGATCAGTTGGACGCTTCGTGGAGCGGTGACAATAGGCTGCCGATGACCAACGTCAGCTCTGCGAGTTCGAAAGCGACGCGCTGGATGCGTATATTGCGAACGACCCATGGTTCGCACCGAGCCTCTAATGTGAGCCTCGGCAGCGAAAGCTGTCATCGCGCCGAGTGGATCGCTGCGTGTCAAAAAAGTGCCCGGAGCTCGTGAGAGATCCGGGCAGTTGAGGGAAGGAGCGCGACGCGGAGTGCCTGCCCGCGATTTGTCACGTATCGGCCGGCTGGCGGCGTTCGGAGCCGGTGGCTCAAGCAGAGATCGCCTTCGCCGAGTCGACCTGATTGCGCAGCAGGAACTTCTGGATCTTGCCTGTGGAAGTCTTCGGGACTGGCCCGAACACGACGACCTTGGGCGCCTTGAAGCCGCTCATATGCGTGCGGCAGAATGCAATGATGTCGGCCTCGGTCGCGCTGGCTCCGTCCTTGAGTTCGACGAAGGCACAGGGCACTTCACCCCATTTCGGATCGGGTTTTGCGACCACGGCCGCGAACAGCACGGCCGGGTGCTTGTAGAGGATGTCCTCGACCTCGACCGAGGAAATGTTCTCGCCGCCGGAGATGATGATGTCCTTGGAGCGGTCCTTGATGATGACATAGCCGTATTCATCGAGCACTCCGAGGTCGCCGGTGTGAAACCAGCCGCCCTCGAAGGCTTCCTTCGTTGCCTTCTCGTTCTTGAGGTAGCCCTTCATCACGATATTGCCGCGGAACATGACCTCGCCGATAGTCTCGCCGTCGCGTGGCACTTCTTGCATGGTCTTCGGATTGATGACGGTGACGGCTTCTTGGAGCGGGTAGGGCACGCCCTGGCGTCGCTTCATGCGCGCGCGGTCGGCTGCGGGAAGATCGTCCCAGCCTGGCTGCTCGGCGCAGACAGAGGCGGGGCCGTAGACTTCGGTCAGTCCATAGACATGCGTGAGCTTGATGCCGATGCTTTCGGCGCCTTCGAGCACCGCGACCGGGGGCGCTGCACCCGCGATCAGGCCGACGACACGGCGCGCAGCGCTGCCCCTGGGCGCATCGTGCGCATTGATCAGCGTGTTGTAGACGATCGGCGCGCCGCACATGTGGGTGACGCCGTGGTGCTTGATCAGCTCGAAGATCCTGGTCGGCTCGACCTTGCGCAGGCAGACATTGATGCCGGCGGCCGCCGCAATGGTCCAGGGAAAGCACCAGCCGTTGCAGTGGAACATCGGCAGCGTCCAGAGATAGACCGGATGCTGGCCGAGATTGCCGGCGAGGATGTTGCTGACGGCGTTCAGATAGGCGCCGCGATGATGGGTGACGACGCCCTTGGGATTGCCCGTCGTGCCCGAGGTGTAGCTCAGCGCAATCGCGTCCCATTCGTCGCCCGGCGTGATCGGCGCGAAGCCTGGATCGCCTTCGGCGACGGCTGCCTCGTATTCAATCTCGCCGATGCGGCTGCCGCCCCTGAATGATGGGTCGTCGACGTCGACCACAAACGGTTTGGGGCCCTTCATCAGGGCCAGCGCATCAGTGATGACGCTTGAGAACTCCGGGTCGACCAGGATGGTGTTCGCGCCGCCATGGTCGAGCTGGAACGCGATCGAGGGCGCATCGAGGCGGACGTTGAGCGCGTTGAGCACCGCGCCGGCCATCGACACCGAAAAGTGTAGCTCGTTCATGGCCGGAACGTTCGGGAGCATGGCTGCTGTCGTATCACCGACACCGACGCCACGCCGCCGGAGGTACGATGCAAACCGTTTACACCGTTCATGAGTCTGCGCCCATGTGAAGCTGCGGTCCCCGTAAATGATGCTGGTGAGATCTGGATAGACGGCTGCCGTGCGCGATAGAAAGCTCAGCGGCGTCAAAGGCACGAAATTAGCCGAACACTTATCCAAACCTACGTCATAGGGATTGTGCTTTTCACTCACCAATCGCTCCCTCCCTGGGCATCAGGCGGCGCCGCCTGATCGCAAGTTAGTAGTCCATCTGATAGCAGCACGCCCGAACCTGCAGAATCGGTCGACTGACGTATTGTCGGAGAATGACGCGCAGCGGAAGCTCCGGGACTAGCTGGTTGCGAACCGTCGCTTGGATAGGAGCGAGCATGGTTGGGATCCAGCAAAGGTGTTGCTGAGGTGGTTGGATGTTGCAGACGAAGGCGGGCTGCAATTCTCGGATTGTTCTTGCGTTAGTCGCGCCAAGAGGGAGGTAGATAATGGATAAGGTCGTTGCTCCATCGTCCTGCAGCTGTGACCAACGTGCGGATGAAGTGAAGCATCCTCTTGATTCCCTGACCGCTGCCGAAATTCGAGCCGTCATTGAGATCGTTCGCAAAGATCCACAATACGGTGCCGACTTTCTCTTTGAGACGATCGAGCTTCTCGAACCGACGAAGGCGATCGTTCGTCGGTACAGGTCGGGAGAGCAGATCGACAGAGCTGCACGCGTTAATCTGTTTCAAAGCAGGCAGGACGGTATCTGGCGGCTAGCTGTCTCGCTGAACGAGCAGAAGATTCTCACCTCCAGCTATCTCCCGTCAGCCAAGCCGATGATCCAGCTCGAGCAGTTCACGGCCATCGAAGACGCCGTCCGCGCGGCTCCCGAGTTCATTGCCGCCTGCAAGAAGCGCGGCATCGAGGACATGTCGCTCGTTTGCGTCGATCCCTGGTCGGCCGGCAATTTTGACATTCCGGGCGAGGACGGGCGCTACCTCGCCCACGTCTTCGCGTGGCTGCGTCTCCGAGAGAACGACAATCTCTACGCGCACCCCATCGGTGGCCTGAACGCCGTCGTTGACATCAAGACCTATGAGATTATCCGCGTCGACGACCACGAAATCATTCCAATTCCGAAGGCGGAGGTGAATTACGAGGCGGAATTCATCAAAAAGCCGCGTACGCCCTACAAGCCGCTCAATATCGTCCAGCCCGAGGGCGTTTCGTTCAAACTCGATGGGCATCGCCTGGAATGGGACCGGTGGTCCGTGCTTGTCGGCTTCAATTCACGCGAGGGCCTAACTCTGCATGATATCAGCTACGGCGGGCGGCCGATCGCGCACCGCGCATCGCTGGTGGAAATGGTCGTCCCATACGGCACTACAGAGAAGGGGCATTTTCGGAAGAACGTCTTCGACATCGGCGAGTACGGCATAGGAAAGCTCGCCAATTCGCTGAAGCTCGGCTGTGATTGCCTTGGTGCCATAGCCTATCTCGATGCACATCTCGCAACGATGGACGGCAAAGTGGTCACCATCGAAAACGCGATCTGCATCCATGAGGAGGATGCCGGCCTTCTGTGGAAGCATTGGGACTTCCGCTCTAACAATGTTGAGTCGCGGCGTGCCCGGAGGTTGGTGATCTCCTGTATTGCGACGGTCGCGAACTACGAATATGGGCTGTTCTGGTACTTCCATACGGACGGCTCGATCCAGTTCGAGCTCAAGGCGACTGGCATCATCAATACGGCCGCGTGCCACCCGGGCTACCCCGGCAAGTACGGCAGGGAGGTAGCCCCCGGCGTCGTCGGTCACATTCACCAGCATATTTTCTGCGCGCGCCTCGACATGAGTATTGACGGTGACGACAACAGTGTTGTCGAGCTCAACACGAAGGCCGATCCTTGGGGACCGGACAATGCCTATGGCAACGGTTTCCACGAGGAGGAAACGGTTCTCAAGACCGAGCTTGGCGGGTGCCGCCAGGTGAACCCCGCGACGCATCGGGCCTGGAAGATTATCAACCCCAATCGCAAGAACTGGGTTGGCACTCCAACGGGGTACAAGCTCGAAGCCAGTCATCCCGTGACCCCATTCATTCACCCGGAATCGCCGTCGGGCAGGCGATCGACCTTCATCAAGAACCAGCTCTGGGTGACGGCCTTCGATCCCGAAGAGCGATATCCGGCCGGCGAACACATGAACCACTCGGATGGGACGGGAGGTGTCTCTGATTACGTCAGGAAGAACCGCAATATCGAGAACACCGATATCGTGCTCTGGCACGTCTTCGGTCTTCATCATCAGGTCCGCCCTGAGGACTTTCCCGTTCAACCCTGCATCTTCACCGGCTTCAAGCTGATGCCCAGCGGTTTCTTCGATCGCAATCCTGGCATCGATCTCGCGCCCGACAGGAACGCCGCGAGTTGTCATGCGCAGGCCGCCGAGTAGGGCACGGCTCGCCACCGGACCGGTCGCAGTCCAGCTAGTCCGATTGCCATCGTGGGCCGGTCGTGCATCCTTCGTTGGAAACGGAGCGTGCTCCAGATCGATGGCCTTAGCGATCATCGCTTTGGCAATCTTTGTCGGCGCGGCGGCGCGCGTCCTCCCCGCATTGCTGGCCGTCACCATCCAGCAGGATCTGGGCTGGCAGCCCTCCGACGTCGGCTGGCCGATCACGCTCGGCATTGCAATCTCTGCCTGCGCAGCGCCGTTCGCGGCGTACAGCCTCGAACGCTGGGGCATTCGAGCGCCGTTGGTCGTCAGTCTGGCTCTCCTTGCGCTGTCGCTTGCATCGACGACGCGCGCGGCGTCGCCATGGCATCTCACTATGGCCTGGGGGCTGGGTGTTGGCTTCAGTGGCTCTTTGAGCGCATCCCTTCTGGGAGCGGTGGTCGGCAGCCGCGGCGGCGCGACGCATTGCGGGACACGCTTCGGACTCCTGGCGTCGATGCAGCCGTTGGGATCGGCGGCGGGACTGCTGCTGGCATCGCGCGCGGCCAATGCGCTCGACTGGTGCTTCGTATTTCAGGCCGCGGCCGTCGGCGTGCTTGCAACGGCATTCGCCGTTGCCCTTGTCCCTAAATCCCGGCGAGGAGCCTCTCCGCGAGAGCCCAAGTCCAACCGGCACGGATCATCGTGTCCAAAGGACAAGACCTGGCAGTTCTGGGTCCTTGCCACGATCTTCTGCATCTGTGGCGCGTCGACTTCCGGCCTGATCGACGGCCAGCTCGGTATGCTCTGCATGGGCGCGGGTCTCGGCCTCGCATCGAGCGCCGACGTCATGGCGATGGTCGTGCTCGGCGGCGCGATAGGGAGTGTGGTGAGCGGGTATCTCGCGGACCGTTGTCCCGCGCGAGCCCTTGTGGCGTTCTACTTCGTCGTCCGCGCGCTCCTCTTGCTCTGGCTTCCCTTCACCGGCTTCAGCGTCGTCGAATTGGCCCAGTTCGGCGCGCTCTATGGCCTTGATGCGGCACTGACGTTCCCTGCGCTGGTCAGGCTGATGTCCGGCAATCTGAGCACGAGACGCGTCGGCAGAGCAATGGGCTGGATGACGGTGATGCACCTGGCAGGAGGCGCTATCGCGTCTGCCGGGATCGGCGCCCTCGGCCTCGCTGCCTATGCGGTCGGATTCGCCGGCGTTGGCCTTGCCTGCCTCGTGGCTGCGGGTCTCGTGGTGCTTCTGAAAGATGTGCCCGGGCAAGCCGCGCCATCCGGCTGAAATAATCTTGGCCGATCAATGACCAGCGAAGTTCCGCGACCGTCGGGAAGGGGACTCCGCCAGCAGCAGTCCTTCGGACACCGCAAGCGCCGCCAGTCGCGTGCGCGAGTCGCAGCTCATCTTTGCGAGGATATGCTCGATATGCGTGGACACCGTGCGCGGCGACACGAAGAGTTGCTCGGCGATGTTGGGATTTGACGCGCCACTGGTCACGAGATGCAGGATCTGAATCTCCCGGAGCGAGAGATTGTACGGCCAGCGAATGCCTTGTTCCGTGATCAGAAGGATATTTCCGCGGCACGGCGTGATCGTGACCTGGTGACAGCGGCCGGCCTCGTCCGGCCAGACGAAGCGTTGAGCGTTGGGGGACTTCGCCTTCTCCAGCACGAGCCGGCGAAGCTCTCCGCCCTCGCCGAGATAGGGTCCCGGACTACGGTTGGGGAGGTGAAATGCAAACCCGTTCGGGGAGACCGCGATGGCATAGGCGCCTGGCGCCAGCTCATCGGCCAGCAACTGTGGTGTCCTGAGCCGATCGCAGATATTCAGTAGAATCGGGCGGAAGCGCTCGGTCATCTCGCGGTGCTCGTCCTTGGCGTGCGCCTCCTTGGACCAGCTCATGTGGATGGCCCCGATGTAGCGGCCATCGGCAACGCGCAGGCACATCGTCGAGCCTTCTCTGAACCCATCCGGGATCAGGTATTCCTGAGCGGTGAATGTGTCCGGCAAATAGAGATTCCAGTTGCGCTTGTAGTCTCGCCAGCGCATTGAGTGCGTGTCCTTCTCGCGCGCGATGGCGTAGGCGGGGCAGGAGTTGGGGAATCCGTCGAGCACGTAGGACATCGTTCTGTCGGTGTACCCATCGGCGGCAAGAGGGCGATGGATTCGGGAGATCGGATCCATCGCAACCAGGGCGATCGCCTCGCTCCTCACGAACTCGCGCAACAAGCGCGTCACCTGCGTCGCTTGATCAATGATCTGATCATTCAGGGCTGCCGCCGGTGCATCGAGCCGCACCGTAGCCGACATCGCATGGTCGATCGCTGCCGATTTCACTGTGAGCCTCCAGCTCGTGAAAGATCTTGCCACGGTTCGTGATCGAATCTTCTTCTTGGCCGCTAATGATCCGTTGGACCGGCGGCACTGCGTAGTGCTTCAAGTCCTCAGAGCAGAGCAAGGACCGCGCCAACCAATGCGAGCTGCCACATGACGATGTGGCCATTCGCTCTGCTGATCTCGACCGGCCCGGATCGAGTCGAGACGCCGAGCTGAAAGCTGCAACTGCATGTTACAGGCGGTCACTCCTTTAGTCAAAACAGTGTCACACTCCACCACGATCAGGGCCAGCAATTCTGACGCAAGAGGACTTTCATTGCCGCCGACTGATGAAAATCTGGGCGTGGCTTGCTGCCCAAGTCGTCACCCCTGAACCCTGTTCGCACGCGCAACGTCGGTCTGCATCACACCGGGGCCCTTCCGGATCAGCCTTCAAAATCGGTCAGCTGACGTATTGCTGAAAATCGGCAGAAAACCGAGGCTCTGATCCATGCGGTTCGGCCGAAACCACCATGTCAGTCCGTGGGGACACGGATCGAGGCCGCTAATCACCCGACGACGCGTGATCGCATCGTCTTAGTGTTAACAGAAATCCGGCCTGGTCTCGGTCGCGATGCCGAAGACCTGCGCGCGATTGCAGGAGAGGTTGCTCGGATGGTTTCCAAACTCACCAGGCGTTCAGTGACCGCGGGCATCGGCGCCATCGTGGCCGCACCGTTCGTTGGACGGACGGCGCTTGCCGGCCAGCCGATCGTTCTCGGCGTTCCCTACTGCCAGACGGCAGCAGCGGGTGTCGCAGATCATCAGGACTTTCTGAACGGGACGACGCTCGCGATGGAGGAGATTAATGCCGCAGGCGGCATCCTCGGCAGGCCGTTGAAGTTGTTCACAACGGATATGAACGTTCTCTCCCCGGAATCCTCCAAGCAGGCACTGGCCGCCTGCGTGGATGCCAAGGTCGATGCGATCTCCTTTGCCTTCACGCTCGTCCCGCTGCCTGCGATGGACGCGACGGTCAAGTACAAATGTCCCTACATCAACGGCAACGCGCAACGCGCCGGCACCTCTGCCGTCAAGGAGCAGCCGGACAAGTACGGCCACATCTTCCAGTTTTGTCCGTCCGAGGTGAACTACGGATGGAGCTATGCTCTTTGGCTTGAAGACCAGGAGCAAGGGGGCGTCTGGAAGCCGAAGAACCGCAAGGTTCATATCATTCAGGAGCAGATCGGTTACTGCCAAACGATATCGCGTGCGGCCCAGGAGGCGATCAAGCGGCGCGGCAAGTTCGAAGTCGCCCGCATCACGGATATCCAGTATCCCGTGCAGGACTGGGCACCGGTCATTCGCGAGATGAAGGAGGTCGATGCCGCCGCAATCATGGTGGACCATTGGGTGGCCGCTGAATACGCCGCGTTCTGCAAGCAGTTCGTGGCAAGTCCGGTGCGAAATTCACTCGTGTATCTCCAGTACGGCCCCTCGCAGCCGGAATTCCTCGAGCTAGCCGGTTCGGCGGCGAACGGCTTCGTCTGGGGCACGACCATGGGCATCTATGGTGACGAAAGGGGCCTCGCCTACAGGCAGAAGTACAAGAAGCGTTTCCCCGGCATTGCCGGGCTCGCCTATACCGGCATTGCCTACGATCAGACCTACTACCTCAAGAAGGCCTGGGAAGCGGTCGGTGATCCCCGGAAGTTCAAGGAGGTCTGCGACTGGATCCGGGCCAACCCGCAGCGCGGCGTCTGCGGCTATGTCGACATGGGCAACCCATATCAGGAAGCGCGCCATTTCCCGGACAATGGCGGCGACGAATTGCAGGCGGGCAAGCTCGAGGCCGGCGTCGCGCAGCTCTATGTCCAGATCCAAGGTGGCGAGCACAAGATCGTCTATCCCGGCCCGGTCTCGGAAACGAAGCTGATCTCTGCGCCGTGGTGGAGCTGATGCTCAGACAAATCTCCCGAAACGGTGCGGCTGAACGGGGCGGAAAGCCCGTCCTGTTCGCCTGCAACGGCATCTCGCTCGATCTGGGCGGTCGCGAGATCCTGCGCAACATCAACTTGCAGGTCGAGGCGGGGGAAGTGCTGGGCATCATCGGGCCGAACGGTGCGGGCAAGACCAGCCTGTTTGAAATCCTCTCCGGCCGGATGCCGCCAAAGAGCGGCTCAGTGTGGTTCAAGGGCGAGAATGTTACGGGCTTGCCGTTGTATTCCCGCTCGCGCCTCGGGATCGGACGCACGTTCCAGACGCCGGTGGTCCCTGACGAGCTGACCGTCGGCGAGACGTTCAAGGCGGCACGTCAGGCTCATCGTCCGTTTCTCACCAGGTTCGATGCCGAATACGGCGCCGACCTCGTCGGCCTGAAGATCAGTGACGACACGCCGGCGACGCAGCTCGAGACCTTCAACCGGCGCAAATTGCTGCTGGCCTGCCTGCTGATGCGCCGGCCCTCGTTGCTGCTGCTGGATGAGCCGGCGGCCGGCCTGATCAATTCGGAGGTCGACGAGATCGATACACTCCTGCGGATCCTGGCCAAGGAAATGAACATTGCGATCCTCATCGTCGAGCACCGCATCGAGCTCCTCGGGACGATCGCCGACCGCATTCTGGTGATGGATGCCGGGGAGGTCATTTCCGAAGGGCTGATGGAGGACGTCATGGCGGATCCGAAGGTCCACGCGGCCTACTTCGAGGATTTCAGCGAAGAGGCCGATGCATGAATATCTCCGTGAGCAACCATTTGCCGGGCGCTCCGGCGCGTCAGCCGCAGCGCGAGGTCCTGAACGTCAAGGGACTGTCCGCGGGCTATGGGCCGGTTCGCGTCATTCACGATCTCGACCTCGTGGTCCAGTGTGGCGAGCGGATCGGCATCGTCGGCCTGAATGGCCACGGCAAGTCGACCCTGTTCTATGCAATCGCCGGGCTTACCGGCTGGCAGCGCGGCTCGATCAAGCTGAACGGAAGGGAAGTTGGTCGCACGCGAAGCCAGGGGCCGGGGCGCTACACCCACGAGATCGTGCGCGCGGGATTGGCGTTTATTCCGCAAGGCGACGAGATCTTCCACGGCCTAACGGTCGAGGAGCATCTCGATTCCGGGGCCTACACCGCGGTGGCCTGGCGCGATCGCGCCGCACGCAAGCTCCGCATCTTGGAGATATTTCCACCGTTGCGGAAGCTCATGGGCGTACCCGTGGGGCGCCTGTCGGGCGGCGAACGACGCATGGTGTCGATCGGCCGCGGCCTGATGACGGATGCGTCGCTCTTCCTCGTCGACGAGCCATCGCTCGGGCTGGCGCCAAAGATCGGCAAGAGCGTGATCAATGCACTGATGGCCGTCGAGCTCGGGAATGCCGCGATGATCATTGCGGAGCAGAACGTTGCGCTGCTCGAGGGACGGGTCGATCGCGTCATCGGCATGCATGTCGGCAAGCTCAAGGGAGAGGCCTCCGCGGCCCTCGCGTTGAACGTTTTTCGAAAGGCGTAAACGTGGATATCTGGTTCATCGTCAGCAACACCATCGTCCTTGCGTGCATATACGGCACGCTTGCGATCGGAATTTCGATTACGTGGTCGAGCCTCGGTCTGCTCAACCTCGCTTACGGCTTCATATTCGCACTCGCGGGCTATGGCGCCTGGCTGTTTGCCCAGCATGTCTCCACATCGGGGCCTGCAGTGCTGGCCGCGGGTATCCTCGCAGGCGCGCTCGGGGGAGTGATCATCTGTGCGATCGGGTTCATACCGATCCACGACAAGCCCAACTTCACCATTCGGGGTTTGATTGCGACACTCGCGATCAATCTGATCGGCACGCAATTCCTGCTCTGGTGGTTCGGCCCGCGCTCGAAGAGCCTGCCGGATATCTTCGGCAACTGGTCGGTGTCCTTGCCGGGGGTTGTCTTCACGGCGGACAAGGTCGGGAACGTGGTGACATCCGTTCTGATATTGACGGTCGTTCTGAGGTGGATGCAGTCGAGCCGCCGTGGCCTCGAAATCCGTGCCATGATGATGAATCCGCATGCGGCATCGATCGTCGGTATCGGCGTTCGGCGAACCTCGTTCTACGTCATGGGCATCACCGGCGGGTTGGCGGGCCTCGCGGCCGTTCTCCTCTCCCAGACCTACTATATCTCGCCGTTCGGCGGATTGATGCCGATGATCAAGGGTGTCAGCATTGCGCTTTGCGGCGGGCTCGGCAGTGTGCGCGGCGCCGTCATCGCTGCGATCGTGCTCGGCCTCAACGAGGCGCTGACGGGCATATCGATCGGCGGACGCTACGTTCTCATCACCCAGTTCGTCGTGATCATCGTCATCCTCTTGGTCCGCCCGCGCGGCATCGCCGGGCTGCTCGACAAGGCGAGGGAGGCCTGATTCATGTCCATTGCTGGCGATCACAAATGGCGCAATCCGCTCTTCGTCTGGGGCGGGAAGAGCGATGTCGAAGAGCTCCCGACGATTCCGTTCCACAGCCATCAGGAGGTCTGGGAAAGAACTCGTCAATCGGCGACAAAGCTGAATCCCGTCGGCCGTCTGCGCTACTACTACAAATGGCCGGGTCACGGTGGAACGATGTGGAATCGTCTTCGCTACTGGCCGACGCGCCGCCGCGTGCTCCGCCTCCGCGGGGAATACAACCCCAAGACCTTGCGGGCGGAGAAGACGATCGTCGACAAGCGGCCGATCTGGTGGATGTTGGGGCTTCTTGCGCTGGCGATCGCTCCTCTGTTCACGCCCGGCGATCTGCAGAACACGCTACTGACGGCGGGAGCCACCTTCGGCATCTATTCCGCCATCAGTCTGTGCTGGATGCTGATCATGGGCACTGCGGGCGTCTTCTCGCTCGCGACCTATGCCGTCGTCGGGACGGCTGCGTTCGTCACGGCATTGCTGGCGGTCAAGTTCGCATTGCCCTGGTGGTTGTTGCCGCCGATCGGCGCGTTGGTGGGGCTCGTCTTCGGCGGGATCATTGCGCTACCGGCCACGCGGCTCGACGGATTCTACTATGCGCTTCTCACCCTCGGGCTCAACGAGCTCTGCCGGGTCTACTTCGTGACGTCGAAGGAGTTCGGGTCGGCGAATGGCGGCCTGTACGGCGCCAGGACCTATATCCCGGAAGACTGGTCGCAATTGGGCCAGCTGCTCCTGGCGTATTACGCCTGTTTCGGCCTGATGCTGCTGGCTTTGCTGCTCTACCGGTTCGTCAACGGCCGCCGTCTCGGACGAATCCTTCGCATGGCGCCCGAAAAGCGCGAGGCCTTCGCCGAGGCGACGGGGGTCAACTTTCGCCAGGCGCGCATCTGGGTGTTTCTCATTTCATCGGCGGCGCTGGGCTTCATCGGCGGATTCTACACCTCGAATTTCGGCGGCGTGGCGTTCTCAATCTTCAACTTCGATACCGTGCTGCTCGGGCTCGCCATGCTGGTGATCGGCGGCGTTGGACGTGCTGAAGGCGCGGTGGTCGGCACCCTCATCGTCGTGTTCTTCGACCAGGTGCTGAATACGTGGGGACCGGCTCGCTTCATGATCATCGGGCTCATCATGCTCCTGGTCGTGCTCTACCTACGCAACGGGCTGTTCGGGATCAAGGCGCAGTTCCGTGCCTGGCGCGACAAGAAGAAGAGCGAGCGGCGATCGACGCGGGCGGAGAAGGGCGGCGAGATGCTGCCCGAGGAGGCGACCGAGACCGACGACAAGAGCGTCATCTACCAGCGGCGCCACGACAAGATGACCCGCAACCATCTCAAGACGCTGGTGTCGCCGGAGATCATCGAGGAACATCGCCAGTCTCTCAACGGGCAGCACAGCGAGGCGCTCGAACGGCTGCTGATCTACTTCCGCACCCGTCCTCAGGTGGAGAAGTACGCCATCATGGCCGTGGAACGCTTCGAAGGCTATCGCATCGTCGCTCTATCCGGACATCGCGGCGTGGCGCCGCGTGTGGTCGAGGACAGGATCTACGCAACGCCGGATGAGGCCTGCCACGGCGTCTTCATGCGGCGCGTTCAGGATCTGCTGGAGTCCTGACTACGGATGGAGCGTGTCCGATCTGCGCGACGGACATCGTGCTCGTAAACGAGGGAGTTGGTGGTGACACCGGTCAGACTTTTTGGATATACGGACAGGATCTCGGTCAAGCCGGGAGAGACCATTCAGTTTCATGTCAGCGCCGAGGGGGCGGATACGGCTGAGGCGCAATTGGTGCGCCTGATCCACGGCGATCAGAATCCGGCAGGGCCAGGCTTCGTCGAAGAAGAGGTGGCGTGCACCGCAAATGGCAGGTGGCGGGTCGAGCCGCAATTCACCCAGGTAGGGTCGTTCCTCGAGGTCGATGATCCCGATGGCCGGCTGGGGTTCGCAAACAGCTTCACCCTGTTCGCTTTCATCCACCCGACTTGGCCCGCGTCCGAAAAACGGCAAACGATTATCGGCCGATGGGATGGCGATCGAAAACAGGGCTACGGGATCGGCATCGACGAGAAGGGCTATCTGCAGTTTTGGATCGGACGCGGCGACGAGATCGAGCGCGTGACCGCCAACGTGCCGCTGCAGGTGCAGATGTGGTATTTCGTGGCCGCGACCTTTGATGCCGAGACCCGGCGTGCGACGTTGCAGCAGGTCGGGGTCGGCAACAGGTACAACGGCCTGTTGGGCAAGGTCGCGCTGGTGGATTACGAATCCCGCAAATCTGCGATCTTTCGGAGCAAGCCCGGCAACCTGGCCTCAACTCCGTTCTTGATGGCAGGGTCGCGTAGCCGTGATGCGCAACAGCGGGCGTACGTGTCGGAGCTGTATTGGGGCAAGATCGATCGGTGCGGCGCATTTGACCAGGCTCTACAGCCGGCCGAGCTCGACACGATCAGGAGCGGGCTCGTGCCCGCGATGGACAGCCTGGTCGCGTACTGGGATACGAGTGCTGGATATACCGACCGCGGCATCGGTGATCTCGTGGTCGACGTTGGTCGGCACAAGCTGAATGCCCGAGGACACAACCGGCCCGTTCGCGGCCAGACCGGCTGGAACTGGGACGGCTTCACCGACTGCTTCCGCCTGGCACCGCACGAATTCGGCGGGATCGAGTTTCATGCCGATGCGCTGACGGACTGCAACTGGAAGGCGACAAAGATCGTTGCCCTGCCGCGCGGTCTCAAGAGTGGCTGTTATGCCATGAGGCTGCGATCTGGCTGGGGAAAGAGCGTGAGCGAGGAGCATGTCGTCTTCTTCGTGCGGCCGGAAAGGCCGCGGGCGCGTATTGCATTTCTGTTTCCGACGCTCACCTATCTTGCCTTTGCGAACGAGCGCTTGAGCTTCGATCACCCGGAGCGTGAGGCCTTGACGGGTCAGCCGGCCGTGCTGTCCGACATCGACATCGAGATGTATATGCGAGCCGATTGCGGACTGTCGACTTACGACATGCACGCCGACGGCAGCGGCGTGTGCTACAGCTCCTATCACCGTCCGATCATGAACATGCGGCCGAGATACAGGATGCCGAGCCTCGATGTGGCTTCGGGATTGGCTGCGGATCTATCCATCATCGCATGGCTGGACCAGAGCGACTTCGAGTACGAGGTCCTGACCGACGAGGACCTGCATCGCGACGGGTCGGAGGCGTTGTCGCCGTACGCCTGCGTTATCAGCGGCTCGCGCCCGGAGTACTACACCGAGCGAATGCTGGATGCGACCGAGGATTACATCGCGGCCGGCGGCCGCTACATCTATGCGGGCGGCAACGGATTCAACGCCACGGCCGGAATCTGTGACGGCGAGCCATGGATCATGGAGTGTCGGCGTCGCGACGATGGGTACAAGCCATGGGTGTCCCGCTACGGCGAGCACTACATGGCAACCGACGGGATGCGTGGTGGTCCCTGGAAGGTGCTCGGACGGGCGACCCAGAAGCTGGTTGGCGTAGGCCTGAGCAGCTCGGGCGGTGGACGAAGCGAACCATACCGGAGGATGCCGGACAGCTATCACCGCACCGTGTCCTGGATCACCAAAGGCGTCGATGGCGAGATCATCGGTGACGCCGGTCTTGCCAATGACGGCGCCGCGGGGCTGGCACTCGACTATTACGATCGCGCTCTGGGCACTCCGCCGCACACCAGGGTCATCGCGTCGTCGGGCGGCCACACGGACAGCTACGTCGTGAACCAGCAGCTCGTCCTCTATTCCTACCTTGGTCTCTATGGGTCATATGACTGGCGTGTTCATGCCGACATGACCTACTTCACCGCCCCCCATGGCGGCGCCGTGTTCGCGTGCGGCTCGGTCGCGTTCGCGCAGTCGCTGCCGGTGAACAATTTCAGGAACAGCGCAGCCCGTGTGCTGGCGAATGTCGTGGAGGCATTCGCCGGCGCTGCCAGGTTGCCCGGGTTCGCCTGGGTCAATGAGGAAAAGCAGTGGGCCTGATGGATCGGTCAGGGAAGCTCGCTTCGGTACGTGCCGGGGGCCATGGTCACGTCGAACATTTGCAGATGGAGAGCTGAGGATGCTGCCTCTTGAATACGACAGGTCCGAGGACCGCGACATCATCGTCCGGGATCGTTTCGACGGCTTCCGCCGTGAGTTTCTGCGAACGCTGGTCACCCCCGAGGTCATCGAAGAGCACCGGCGGGCGCCTTTGGGACAGCACAGCGAAGGGCTCGAGCGACTGTTGATCTATTTCCGTCAACGCCCGCTCGAGCAAAGATATGCGGTCAGGGCCGTCGACCCGTTCCGGCGGTATCAGGTCGTCAGGCTGTCAGGACGCCGGGGAGTTCCCCCGCGCGTGGTCGATGATGCCATCTACACATCGGCGAACGATGCCTGTCACGGCCTGTTCCTGCGCTGCATCCGCGACCTTCTCGAAACCTAGAGCAACACGCCGACCGGGCAGGGCACCTTGTCCGGCTTCTCGATGGGAAACTCCGCACCATGGCGCAGATCAAGATATTCGGCTACGCAGACAAGATCTCGGTGAAGCCGGGCGACACCATCCAATTTCATGTCAGTGCGGACGGCACGTCGACCGCTGAAGCCCATCTCGTGCGCCTGATCCATGGCGACGAGCATCCCCATGGTCCGGGATTCATCGAGGAAGAGATCGACTGCGCCGCCAACGGCACCTGGCAGGTGGAGAAGCAGTTCACGCAGGTCGGTGCCTTCCTCGATGTAACCGACCCCGATCGCAAGCTCGCGCTCGACGGCAGCATCACGCTCTGCGCATTCATCTGGCCGACATGGCCCGATGTCGGGCATCGGCAATGTTTGCTCGGCCGCTGGGACAACGACAGGAATCACGGCTATGGCCTTGGCATCAATCCAAGCGGAAGGCTGGAGTTCTGGGTCGGCTGCGGCAACGAGATCGACTATCTCCAGGCTGAGCTGCCCCTGCAGAAGCAGGCCTGGTACTTCGTTGCGGCCACTTTCGATGCGCGAAGCGGTCGCGCCACGCTGTACCAGGAAGGCGTCGTGAACCGCTACAACAGCCTGCTCAGCATAGTCGCGCCCGTCGAATACCGCTCGCATGTGTCGGAGACGTTTCGGTTCAGGCAGAACAACCTGCCCGATACCCCGTTCCTCGTGGCGGGCTCGCGCGACTGGCACGCACTGCGCGGTCATTTCGTGTCGCAGCTTTACTGCGGCAAGATCGATCGTTGCGGTGTGTTCGATCGCCCGTTGGATCGCGAGGAGCTCGACACGATACGCTCGGGCGGGCAGCCCCCATTGGACGGCATGATCGCATATTGGGACACCACGAAGGGGTATACCGATCGCGGGATCGGCGATGTCGTCGTCGACATCGGACCAAACCGGCTCGATGCGAAGGGCTACAACAGGCCGGTACGTGCGCAGACCGGCTACAACTGGAACGGCCGCAACGACTGTTTCCGGCTCGCCCCGCACCAATATGGCGGCATCGAGTTCCATGCCGACGCGATGATCGACAGCAATTGGAAAGTCACCAAGACGCTCGAGCTGCCCGAGACGCTGCGCAGCGGCGCCTACGCGATGAGGGTCCGCGGCGGCGACGGCAAGGGCTTGGCCGAAGAGTACATCGTTTTCTTCGTCCGGCCCCGCGTGCCCAAGGCGCAAATTGCTCTGTTGTTTTCCACCGCAACCTATCTGGCCTATGCCAATGAGCGCTTCGCGACCGACGGCCAGATCGTGCAGCCAATGGCGGGCCAGCCGCCGACGATCTCCGAGGTCGATATCGAAATCTACGAAAATCCGGTGTTCGGTGCGGGCTGCTATGACACGCATGCGGATGGTGCCGGCGTCTGTTACACGAGCTACCGTCGCCCGATGGTAAACATGCGGCCGAAATACCGGATTGCCGCATTCGACCTGCCGTGGAATTTTCCGGCAGACCTCTCGATCCTGGCATGGCTCGAGCACAAGGGGTACGACTACGATATCCTAACCGACGAAGATGTGCATATCGAGGGTGCCGCGGCGATGGCGCCCTATGCGTGCATTCTGAATTCGACGCATCCGGAATATCATTCCGAGCGCATGCTCGACGCGCACGAGGATTACATCGCCGGGGGCGGGCGCTTCATCTGCATGGGCGCGAACAGCTTCTGCTGCAATGTGGCGTTTCGCAATGACGAGCCGTGGATTATGGAGTGCCGCAAGACCGGTGGACACTGGATCGCCTGGGCGGCACGGCCGGGCGAATACTACCTGGCCACGACGGGGCAGATGGGCGGAATCTGGACCGGCTTCCAGCGCTGGGGGCAGAAGCTGGTGGGCAATACGTTCGCGGGGGAGGGCTTCGCCCATAGCCAGCCCTATCGGCGGATGCCCGACAGCTACGATCCAGCGCTTGCCTGGATCACGGAAGGGATCGAAGGCGAAATCATCGGTGATTTCGGCCTAGGCAACGGTGGAGCGGCGGGCATTGAGATCGACTGCTACAAGCTGGGGTTCGGCACGCCGCCCAACACCAAGATCATCGCATCCTCGGGTGGTCACCCCGACAATTACATCGCCCATGACGAGGAGGGGGCGCACGCGCATCAGGGTTTCAGCGGGACGCACAACTACATCCTGAGGGCCGATATGGTGTACTTCGAGGCGCCGAATAACGGTGCGGTGTTTGCAACCGGATCCATCGCATTCGGAAGTGCCCTTCCTATCAACGGCTTCGAGAACAACGTCTCGCAGCTCCTGAGCAACGTGGTGAACGCGTTCGTCAAGCCGGGTCCGTTGCCCGGCTCGAACAGAACTAGGGGAGCTACAGCAGGGCTCGAACGAGTCACTCCCTAGGAAGGTCCCAATGATTGACTTGCACTACGCGCCAACCCCCAATGGTTGGAAAATCTCGATCCTGCTGGAGGAACTCGGGCTGCCGTATACCGTCGTCCCAATCGATATTCGCGCCGGTGAACAGTTCAGGCCAGAGTTTCTCGCTATCAGCCCGAACAATCGTATTCCAGCGATCGTTGATCGCGCGCCGGCCGACCACGGCGAGCCTATCTCTGTATTCGAGACGGGTGCCATCCTGATCTACCTGGCCGAGAAGACGGGACGCTTTCTGCCAGTGGATGTGCGTGGTCGTAGCCGGGTTTTACAATGGGTGATGTGGCAGATGGGCGGTCTTGGACCGATGCTTGGTCAGCACGGTCATTTCCGTCTCTATGCGCCGGAGAAGATCCCCTATGCGATTGACCGTTACCAGCGTGAGGCGACGCGATTGTATGGTGTGCTTGACGCTCAATTGGGCAAGACCAGGCGCTTTGTTGCTGGCGACGAATACACGATAGCCGACATGGCCTGCTTCCCGTGGACGATGACCCATAAGGCGCAGGGTTTCACGCTCGACGACTATCCGAACGTCAAGCGCTGGTATGCGGAAGTTCGCGAACGACCGCAAGTGCAAGCCGGCCTTGCGGTCGGCAAATTCGTGAAGGAGCCGTTTTCCGACGAAGCAGAGCGAATCATGTTCGGCGCATCCAGGGTCGTCGCTGAATGAACGGTGATGGAGGCCCCTGGCGATTGAAAATCGAGATGCTGGCTCGCAGCATCGCGTACCGGAGAGATGGAGAGTGTAACGATCGATGATCGAGTTTTTCTTCGACTGCTCAAGTCCGTGGACCTACCTCGCCTTCCACAACATTCAAAAACTGGCAAAGGAGTTTGACGAGCCGCTTTCGTGGCGGCCCGTGCTGGCTGGCGGCATCTTCAATGCGGTCAATCCGAGCATTTATGCCTCGCGCGAAAATCCGATCGCGCCGAAAGCGCAGTACATGCTGAAAGATCTCGCCGATTGGGCTCGTTCGGCCGATCTTGTGATCAAGATGCCACCGACGGTCTTTCCGGTGAACAGCGTAAGGGCGATGCGGGGCTGCGTCTGGCTCGGTAGCGACGGGATGGTCCCGTTCGCAACTGCCGTGTTCGAAGCCTATTGGGGTGAGGACAAAGACATCTCCCAGGATTCTGTGCTGACGGACATCTGCAAGAAGGTGGGTGTCGATCCTGGAGAGTTTTTCCGAGGCATCAACGAAGCGGCGGTCAAGAACCAGCTTAGATCAAACACTGACGAGGTAATCGCGCGCGGGGGATTCGGATCGCCGACAATCTTCATTGACAGAACCGATATGTATTTTGGCAACGATCGCCTGCCCGTGATCCGCGAGGTGTTGGAGCGCCGGAACCGGTACCGGTCGGTCGGCAATATTGCCCCCTAAGCTAGCTAGGGGCGAACCGCCAGTTTTCGGCTGTAGCTCGAGTGGTGGGTTTCGGTCCAAGAAGGCCAAAAAATGCTTTATCTTTCAATAGGAGTTGACTGACACTCTCTCCGCCGCACTGACTTCGCCATCATATCCGCTCGCTCGAGGTGGCAGCAAAGCATTTGATGTCGCGCGACAATGCCTGTTACGATTAGTTGCGAGATGTCACCCGTAGTCACCGCGCAAACCGTAGCTTCGGAACGTGGGGTCGGAGGACGGATTTTGCTTTGAAGAGCATAGCGCACAAAGCTAAAGCCGCTCGAGGTCTGGCGTGAGCAACCGCCAGTTTGATCGCAACCCGACCTCAATATTGGTTGGCATTCTCAGTATCAAACCACCAACGCGTGTGAGCCGACCCAATTTAGGTGGATGGCCACTTGCGCGCTATCTCGCCTAATAGATTTTGATAGACGCTCTTCGGGCCATGACACGTGACGGTGCGTTTGCCTCCAACTAGTTCGGATTGATGAAAGGCTACCCCAAATATTCTTTTCTCTATTGCGGTCGGCTGACCATCCCTGCCTTGGGCGATGTAAACTCGCCATAGCGCGGCCCCGCTCCAGCCTCGGTAGTCGATCGGCGCATTCGTGTTCTCGTTACGATCCGTTTCAAAACTAACGAAGTCGTATCCGTCATGATCATGAAGTCCAGATACACAGCCGACACCAAACAAGCCTCGAAATCCTGTGAGGTGCTGAACTCGAGCTTCCGCCTCACTGCGATTGATTGTCCATTCAGCTATAATTCCAGAAATCCCTTCGAAATATTCTGTCGATGGATGCTTGTTCTCCAACACAGAGTCCTGCCGCCTGCTTAGGTTAAAAAATATGTTTGTCGTCGCATTGAGTGTTGCCACTTGAGTTGAGGCCAGTCGCAAAAACCCAATATCGGGCCCCTCAGCCATTTTGCCCAACCCACGTATGGTTAGCCTCTCCGTCAGGGACATTTCGATTGTCTATGTCTGGATCTTCGGTTCCCTCATGAATCGAATTAGGCCAACTTCCCCGCTGTCAGGGAGCTCCTCCAATACGTGTGCGGCCGTTAGTATCCCGTGAACCGATCCTACAGATACCAATGCGCCTGAGCCTGCTGGATGCACATGCTCTCGGCCCGCAACGGTACTCAGCTTTGCAAAACCGATCGAAAAATCGGCGACTTGTAGTGCGACAGCCGGTATCAACGACGTAATATCTGTCATGATTGCCCGAACTCTCTGCGAAGGTTATTGGCACCACACAACGCTGGCGCGGCGGCTCAGCCACCATGCCCCGGTCCGTTTAAAGGCGTTCCAGGACGTCCTTGTCAGGTCCAACTACGATATCGAGAAGACTATCAAACTGGAATCGATTACTCGCCTCTACTTCAGCGGGGGTCGCAGCACGCCGACCAAAAATCGCTGATGGTCCTGCGGCCGGCTGAGCGCTCAACATTAACCGATGCGAGAGTGGCAGGAGAAAGCCCGAGGCAACTTCAGAGTCTGGCATCGGTGTGTCACTCAGAACGAGGCTCTCTGCCGGCGCGTCGAGCAATGTGAAATCCATCGTCCGCAATATCGCAGCGATGGGTCGGGCGCCTTGCAGCACTTGCTGCTCGGCGAAGACCGGATTTTGAGGGCTAATTTCGTTCAAAGCGCGCGCGGTGGCCTCGAGATCTCCGTCGGGGCGAGATCGGAGACTCGAGCAATCTGCTTCTGAAAGATCAACCCCGAACCGATTTCTGATGTCCTGAATAAATTCAGCAGAGGCGACAACGTTGACGAGAGGTCGTCAACCGCAACCATCACGGTCGCTGCTTCGCCCTCGAACACTGACAGAGCATCCTCCAACTTGTCGGCCGGACGCCACCAACCGTCGAACAGGGTATACGTCCAGTCGCCAGTCATGACATCGCCGGCTGCGACCTGGAATGCTCGGGCCTCGCCGCGCTTTCGACCTAAAATGCGTCCGTTGGATCCGGCAAATCGCTTTATCCAGAACCGCGGAACGAAATGCTGATTGTCCTTGGAAAACTTGGGCGCCGGACCTGAGCTCATTTGGCCTTTACCGAGGAATGCTCGCAGACCCACTCTGCGGCAACGTCAAATATTGCGCGACATTGCGCTCCCGAACCAAGGAAGCGACCGCCAATGTTTGTTGTAAATTTCGCAGCATGGCGCAACCGACACGATTCGAACGTGTGGCCTTCGCCTTCGGAGGGCGACGCTCTATCCAGCTGAGCTACGGGTGCCTACTGCTTACGCAGTGCTTACGCGAAATTCTTGCGAGAGTGAAGCGACGAAAGTCCGTTTCGCAAGTCCTTGTATTCCAATCCTCTTTCCGCTCCCGCTTCCACAAGAACTGGCTTGACACGTGCCTTCGGAGGGCAAGCTGATCGGGTCAGGCCGGTACGAAGCGCTTGTGCGATGACAGGATCAATGCGCTCATATCGGCTCTGCAGGTAGTGAGAGGCCCATCTCTCTGGATAGGATGAGATCAGACGTGGGGCGCCTTCGATCCGGCTCGGAAGCGACAGATAGGCAAAGCAGGTTAGTTCAAGAGCTGTCGCTGTCTTGGACAGGGCTTCAGAAAAATCGGCAGCGTCGTTTGCTGTCGCCAGCAGGTCGATGAAGTGTTGAAAGATGCGATGCATCGTTGCGCTGAGTATCCAGGGTCAAGGTTGCGCGCGGCACCGTCGGAGACAAGCGACCGAGCGTCGGACAAGAAAGCCGAGGCAGGCATGTTGAACTCTGGATGGTCCCCGCCAGGTTTGGTATCTGACATGCCGATCGCGATAGAAATTCTGTGGCGTCCGCTAGTCGGGCCGGACCATCTCGAACATGGTGTCGACGGTCATCTCGAAATAGTCGCCGCGCCGGCCGGCGCGCGCGATCGGGCGCGCAAGCTCGGTGAGATAGACACCGTCCCTGATGAAAGCCTTGTCAATATGGACGGCGACGACTTCGCCGAGCGTCAGCCAAGCCGCCGCCAGTTCACCCGTCATCCCCTTGAGCTGGATGATGTCCGTGACCTTGCACTCGAACGACACCGGGCTTTCCGCCACGCGCGGCACGCTGACGAACCGGCTCGGCACCCGCGTCAATCCGGCGATCACGAACTCGTCGACCTCACGGCCGACATGGAGGGCGGTCGTGTTCATCTGCCGCGCCAGATCCATGGTCGCGAGATTCCAGCAGAATTCGCCAGTGTCCTGGACGTTCGCGACGGTGTCCTTCCAGCCGGTCGAGGAGAAGCCGACCAGCGCCGGCGTGTAGCAAAAGGCGTTGAAGAAGCTGTACGGCGCGAGGTTGACGTTGCCGTTCGTGTCGCGCGAGGAAATCCAGCCGATCGGCCGCGGCGCCACGATGGCGTTGAAGGGATCGTGCTTCAGCCCGTGTCCCTTCGCCGGCTCGTAGAAGTGGATATCCTGCGCCGCAGCGCGCCTTGCCTTCGGCTCCATGGCTCACATGTCCTGCCAGAATTGATCGTAATTGGGCTTGCGCCGCTCATCGAAGGATCGCAGTCCCTCGCGCCATTCGGCCGGCGGAACATCCTCAGGCGAGGACAGCACGCGCGTCCAATCCGTCTCGCCGTGATGGGCGAGGTTGCGCTTCGCGACCGCGATGGCTCCCGGTGGCGCCGACTGCACGATGCCGAGCGCGAGATCGATCGCGCTGGACAGGACCTCAGCCGTCGGGACCACGCGATTGGCTAATCCCCAGTCGACGGCATGGGCTGCGCTCAGCCGGCGGCGGGTCAAGATCAACTCGGCCGCACGCCTCGTGCCCACCACACGGTGGAGGCGCGCCAGCGCGGTGTTGGGAATGACGCCATGCCCCAATTCCGGGAGAGCGACATAGCTCTCCGTTCCCATCACGACGAGATCGCAGGAGAGCGTCAGCTCAAATCCGCCGCCGAGGGCCCCGCCCTGGACAGCCGCGATGGTGGGACGCGTCTCCTCGGCCACGGTACGAAACAGCAGGGCGGGATCGGTCGGATCGTGAGCGCCACTCATCCATCCGGCCTTCAGATCGTCGATATTAGCGCCCGCGCAGAACACCGGACCATTCGCTGCGATCACGATGGCTCGCGCCTGCTCGGCGCGAGATCGCTGAATCAGCTCGAGCAGTATCGCGACCGAGGCCCTGGACAGGGCATTGCGTCGCTGCACGTCGTTCAAGGTGAGAACGGCGATATCGCCGTGACGGCTGTAAAGCACCGGCATGGTCAGACTCCCGCGGATTTTGACGAATCGCCGAGGAGGTGCCGCCGGATGTCGTCCGGAACGGCGTATGGCTTACCCGCCCGGAGCATCACGCAGGACGCGGTGGCGGAAGCGACGCACGTCCCGGCGCGGAAGACGCCTTGCAGGACCTCGAAAGAGGAGCGGCCGATATAGGTGACCGTCGAGCCGATATTGACCTCGCCCGGGTAGAAGAGCTCGGCATGGAATTCGATGGTCAACCGCCCGACCACGACGTTGAGCCCATCCATCAGGCGGCTGACTGCGGGATCCACGAACAGGTCCATGCGACCGCCTTCCAGGAAGCTGGCGATCGCAGCATTGTTGACGTGTCGGAACTGATCCGTATCTGCGTTGCGCAGCTTCTCCAGACTCCAGAACCGGAAATGCTCCGGCGTCAGCCGTGGCGTTGAAGGCGTGCGCGAAACCGGATCCTCGTTCATCCTACGCTTCCTCACTCGCGCGGGCGGGAGTGCTCGGTGGCCTCGTGCTCGATCCGGTAATAGATCTCCTCGGCCATCGGCTGACGCATTTCCTCGATGATGTGCCCGACGAGCCCGACCGCGCGCGCCGCCACGGCCAGACCGCGACACATCTTCCAGGACAGCTTGAACTCCGAGGCGATCGCGGCCATCGCGCCGGTGACGTTGAGGGGGAGCGGCCGGCCGTATTGCTGGCTTGCCTCCGCGCCGATGTTCTCCATCAGCTCCACGTAGGGGCCGGCAAAACCGGTTTCGTGCGCGACCTTGAACAGGGCCGGCGTGCGCGGATCGATCGGCTTGTGGAAGGGATGACCGACGCCCGGAATGATCTCACGCCGGTTCCGGTGAGCGCTGACGGTGTCGGTCGCGAGCTGCTTCAGATCGACCGAAGCCTGCGGGTCGGGCAAGGACTCCTGCAGCATCTTCGCTGCGTTGTCCAGGGAGCCGACGAACACCGAGCCGAGCCCCAGCAATCCTGCGGCGACCGAAGCCTGCACGGCTTCCGGCGCGCCGCAATAGGTCATGCGCGTGGCGAGCGAGGAGGGCGTAATGCCATGCTCCACCAGGATCACCATCATGGCGTTGAACATGCGCGCTTCGTTGGCGTTCGGAAGGCGTGCGAAAATCTCGAGGAACGCCATCTGTCCGAAATCGACGGTACCGACGATTTCGGTACAGAGGTCGAGCCCGTGGACCTTGATTTGCGTGGGAGTTGCCCAGGCGATGTCGGATTTGATCTCGTGACGTTTCATGTCAACCTCCTCAGGTGATGGGAGCGGAGCTGAGGAGCTGGGTGGCGTGCTCCCTCAGGGCTGCCTTGCGAATCTTGATGCCGTTCGGGCCGTCGATGACCGGAAACGTGTCGAGCTGGACGATGCGACGAGGGACCTTGTAGTTGGCGATGCCTTCGCGGCAGTAGGCGAGCAGCTCGGTCTCGCCGAGCTGGCGGTCGGCGCGAACAAAGGCCACCGCAACGTCGCCTTCGCCCTCGACGCGCACGCCAACGACCTGCGCGGCGGAGATGTCAGGATGTCGGCAGAGGAACGTCTCGATCTCGCTGGGATCGACCAGATAGCCGCGCAGGCGCAGGCCATCACCGATGCGCGACAAGTAAACGAAGGCGTCCTGGTCTGCATATGCAAGATCGCCGGTTCGATACCAGCCGTCGGAGGTGAAAGACCGCGCGGTCGCGGCTTCGTTGTTCAGATATCCGGGCATCAGATTGTAGCCTCGGATCTGCAACTCACCGGTCGCACCGGGCGCCACCGGCGTTGTGCTGTCGAGCTCGACGATGCGAAACGCCATCTCGTCAGAGAGCAAACGACCGCCAGGCAGCGACCTGGCTTCGATCGATTCGGAGGGCGAGCGGGCGGCCATCAGGGCAAAGCCTTCGGACGAGCCGTACACGCTCACGAGACGCAATCCCCATCGATCTTCGGCCCTCCTCATCACCCGATCGGTCAGGCCCGCAAAATCGGCAAAACCTCCGGCGCGCAGCGTCGAGAGTTTCGCCTCAGGCACGTTGAAGACGGCATCGAGCAGCCCGTCGGAGCCGAACACATGGGTCGCCCCGTGCCGCTCGATCGCCGCTGCGGCTTCGCCGGCCTTGAAGACCGGCAGGAGAATGCAGGCCCCGCCGCCCGCCAGCGTCGCGATGGCCTGGACAAATCCGAGGACGCCGTAGAGGGGCAATGCACACAGCGTCTTGTCGCCGGGATGGATGTCGAACGCTGAAGCGACGGTGTGGCCGTGGGTGCGGCAGCCATGCTGGTCGTGAACAGCGAGCTTCGGCGCGCCAGTCGTTCCGGACGTGCTGAACGTGCACAGCAGATCCCGCGGCCGGCCAACAGCTTCGACATGACCGTCGGCGCCGGCATGGAAACGGCTCGGGTCGGCAATCTCGATGACGTGTGCGAGCGTGGGCACCTCGATCTGGATGTCGCGCACGATCTGCGCGAAGGACACATCGAGGAAGTTGCTCGCTGCCACGACGGCTTTCGCGCGGGACAGCGAGATGACATGGAGTGCTTCGGCGCGCCGGTATCGCGTGCTGATCGGAACGACCAAAATCCCCTGATGCGCGGCCGCAAACAGGAATTGCAGCCAGGTCGGGCCATCGGGGATCCAGAGCGCGATCACGTCGCCGCGCGTCAGGCCGAGGCTGCTCAGAAAGGCCGCCGCACGATTCGACGCTTCGGCCAGATCCCTGCGCGTAGCGACATAGTCGCCCAGATAGATCGCCGGCGCGTCGGCATAGTCATCGAGCAGCCCGAAGAACGGGCTTTGCGCTCCACTCATTGTGATCCCCTGCGTCAGTTGGAAAGAGCCTGGCGAGCGATTTGAATTCGCTGCATCTCGGATGTGCCTTCGCCCAGCCGGAACGCGCGGGCGTCCCGATAGAAGCGCTCGATGGGGAGCTCGCACATGTAGCCCATCCCGCCGAAGATCTGGAGGCAGCGATCGACGACGCGGCATCCCATCTCGCTGGCATACAGCTTGGCCCTGGATACCGCGATCCGTGCGGCCGGATCTTCCTGGTCGCACAGCGCGGCGGCGCGATAGATCAGCGCTCGCGTCGCTTCGATCTCGACGTCGTTGTCCGCGATCATAAACTGGATGGCCTGATGGCCCGCGAGCGGCGAGCCGAAGGCGCGGCGCTCCTTCGCGTAGGCGACGGACATGTCGTGCGCACGCTGCGCCAATCCCAGCGACCGGCAGGCCGAGAGGATTCGGTCGTGGTTGATCGAGGCCATCATGACCAGGAAGCCGTCGCCGGGACGGCCGAGAACGTCGGCATCCGGAACGAAGCAGTCCTCGAGCGAGAAGCCGTTCAGATGATAGCCGTGCCAGCCCATCTTTTTGTAGCGCGTCATGCCGACCAGTCCCGGATTGCTGCGCTTGACGATGAACGTGGTCAGTCGCCCCTTGAGAGCGGCGGAAGCATCGGTCACAGCCAGCACGATGACGTAGTCGCAGGTCTCGACATTCGAGATGAACTGCTTTGCGCCCTCGAGGCGCCAGCCGCCTTCGACCTTCACCGCCTTGGTGCGGATCGCACCCAGATCCGAGCCAGCATCCGGTTCGGTGAGCGCGTAGGTCATCGTCACGCGGCCGGACACGAGGTCGGGAAGGATGCGGCCGCGCTGCTCTTCGTTGAGATGAACCAGCGAGAGCGGCAGGAAGCCAACAACCTCTGACAGCGGAACGGAGGTGTGGGTGACCTCCTCGAGAATTCCGACCTGCGCCGAGACAGGAAGGCCGTAACCGCCGAGCTCGGGCGGAAGATTGAAGCCATAGATCCCGAGCTCCGACGCCTCGCTGCGCAGCTTGGCCATCAGGTCGGGGGACACGTTATCGTCGGCCTCGATCTGCTGTTCGAGTGGCTCCAGCCGATTGCGGACAAATCCCCGCACCGTCTGGCGAAGCATCGTCATCTCATGTGAAGCAAGGTCGATCATGGAAATATCCGAAAACGATTTCGTAAATAACCTAGACGCCGGCGAACTCCTGTGTCAAGTGTTGGCGGCAAGAGGCTTGAATGAAACAGCGGATCAGTATCGTAGAGCTCGCCCGGCATTTGGGGCTTGCCGTGTCGACGGTCTCGAAGGCCATCAATGACCGCGGTGATGTGAGCGACGAGACCAAGCGGCGCGTGCTGGAAGCGGCGGAAAAGTTTGGCTTTTCACCGGATCCGGCGGGCCGGCGGCTGCGCACGCAGACGTCGGAGACCATCGGCTTCGTGCTGTCGCCGCCGCAGACCCATTTCGCGCATCCGTTCTTCCTCGATCTGCTCATGGGGATCGACCAGAATCTCAGCCAAACCCCGTTTCAGCTCATCATCGTCGCGGGACGAACGCTGGAGACGGAGCTCGACAGCTTCCGCCGCCTGGTCGAGAGGCAGCGGGTCGATGCCGTGCTGTTCGGCCGCACGCGCCGCGACGATCCCCGGATTCGCTATCTTCAGGAGCGCAACGTTCCGTTTGTGGCGCTGGGTCGCAGCGAGACCGGGAAGCCGTTTCCCTTCGTGGATATCGACCGCACGGTCGCCGGCCGCAATGGTACCGCGCGTTTCATAGGGCTTGGGCATCGCCGGATCGGGCTCCTGAGCACGCCGGGCTACCTCATGATCAGCCATCTGTTGCAGGAAGGCTATCGCGCGGCCCTGAAGGCGGCGAAGCTGCCCTTCGATCCTGATCTCGTGATCGAGACCAGCAACAGCGAAGAGGGTGGGCTGAGCGGCGCCCGCCAGCTGCTGGCCATGAGCGATCCGCCGACGGCGATCATGTGCGGCCATGACCTGATCGCGACCGGCGCGATGCAGGCGATCGCGGAGACCGGCAGGCGCCCGGGCGTCGATGTTCCGGTGATCGGGTGCGACAATCATCCGCTTGGGCCCTATCTGAATCCGCCCCTGACCACGTTCTCCGCGCCGACGTTCGAGGCGGGGCGTCGCATGGTTGACCTGCTTCTTGCCCTCATGGACGGCCGTTCGCCGAAGGAATTGCAGGAGATCTGGTCTCCTGAGCTGATTCTGCGGTCGTCGCACGGCAGCCAATTGGTCGCAGCGGGCGAAATCTGAAAGTCGGCATCTCTCGCTTGACAAGCCGGGCTGGCGCGCCCTAGGTTGCGAAATCGTTTTCGTAAATTGGGAGTTTGCGATGTGGCCTTTGCGAAAAGTCGCGGTTCTTGCATTTTCGATGCTTCTTCTCGCCCCCGCCGGGCAGGCGTCGGCGGAGGATCTTCGCATCGGGGCAATCTTCCCTCTGAGCGGCGCGAATGCTGATTACGGCGATCTCTACATGGGGGCGACCGAGCTTGCGGTCTCCCACCTCAACGAGGCCAAGACCCTCGGCGGAAAGTTGTCGATTGCCTATGAGGACAGTCAGGCGCTCCCGCAGCAAGGCGTGATCGCCATGAACAAGCTCGTGAACGTCGAGAAGGTGAGCTACGTGCTTTCCGCGTTCACCGGGGTGTCCAAGGCCATCTCCACGACGGCCGCGCGAAGCCACACCGTCGCCGTCAATGGTGGCGGGGTCGGGCCCGACCTTGCCGAGCTTGGCGAGTATTTCTGGAACGTTATTCCGCTCGCCAATTTCGAGGTGCGGGCAATGGCCCCCTACCTCATTCAGAAGCGGGGACTAAAGCGGTTTGTCCTCGTCTATATCGACGATCCGCTCGGCCAATCGATCAAGCGTGAGCTTGAATCCAGCCTGCCTGCGCTCGGAGGGACGCTTGCCGAGGCGCTGTCCGTGCCGTCGAACGCCCAGCAGTTCAGTGGAGTCGCGGCGCGGGTGCGCGATGCCAAGCCAGACGTCGTTTACATCGCTTCGTTCGGTGCGCAGCAGTCGCAGATCATCAAGCAACTGCGCGACAATGGCGTTACGCAGCAACTCGCCAGCTATTCGGGGTTCGCGATTCCCGCCATCGCCAACCTTCCAGAGGCCAAGGGTGCTCTGTTCACGACGCAGCGGATCGACTGGAATTCGGACGATCCGGTGACCAAGCGGTTCACGCGGGAATATCAGACCAAGACCAACAGGGCGCCGACCGCTTACGCCGCCAACTACTACAACGCCGTGATGCTGTACGGGGTCCTGGCGTCTGCCTTACAGAAGGCCGGCTTGCAGATCACGGGCGAGAACCTTCTGGCGAAACGTCGAGAGATCGGAGCGTTCGATCTGGTGGGCGGGCGCGTCGCCTTCGAAAAGGACGGCACAATCCGGTCGGCAATGCAGATCAACGAAGTGGATGGCGAACCGGCCGTCGTCGAGACCGTTGCGGCCCACTAACTCTGACGCCCGTGCGAGGACCAATGCTGCTTCTCCAGCTCATCATCAACGGAATCCAGGTCGGAGCCCTCTACGGCCTGACCGCCGTCGGCTTCTCGCTGATCTTCGGAGCCACGAAGATCTTCCACTTCGCTCACGGCGCGAGCTTCGCGATCAGCGCATACGTGTTCTATTATCTGTATGTCGTTCTCCTGGTCTGGTGGCCGATCGCGATCCTCGCTGCCTGCATCGTGGTTGTGGTGTTCGGGGTCGCGCTGGATCGCTATGTCTATGGCCCGATCCAGAGCACCGACGGCTCGTTCTTCACGATATTCGTCGGCTCCTTTGGCGTCGCGGTCGTCATTCAGAACCTGCTCGGTACCATTTTCGGGCGCGGTTTCATTTCAGTGCCGTCGGTATTGAGCAGGAGCATCGAGCTCGTTCCAGGACTCTATGTGGCCCCGACGGCGGGGATCGCCGTCGTCACGGCGCTAGCGTGCTTCGTTGCGCTCCAGTTTTTCCTCGGCAGGACCAACATCGGTATTGCGCTTCGCGCGCTCTCGGAGAGCCCGGCGCTGGTGCGGACCTTTGGTCTGAACCCGAGAGCAGTCTCGACGTGTGCGTTCGCGCTTGGATCATTGCTCGTCGTCCCGGCCGCGGTCATCACCAGCATGACGTCAGGATTGAATGCGGCGATCGGCGGTCGCGTCATGCTGCTCAGCGTCGCCGCCACCATCGTCGGCGGCGTCGGAAGCCTGCGCGGGGCTGCCTGCGCGGGGCTGTTGCTGGGTATTGCAGAAAATCTGGCTCTGTGGCGGTTCGATCCGCAGTGGAGCGAGGCGGTCACTTTCCTCATTCTGTTCGCGTTCATCGTGCTGCGTCCGGCCGGCTTCTTCGGCCGCGCCGTAACTAGCTGAGGGTCTCGATCGTGATTGCTTATCTCGTAAACCTAGCAACGCTGGTTTGTATCAACGCCATCCTGGCTATCACCCTGAATTTCATCATGGGATATGCCGGCATATTCTCGCTTGCCCACGCCGTGTTCTTCGGTGTCGGCGCCTATGTTGCGGCCTTCATTGCGTTGCAATGGACAGATTCGCTATTGCTTCAGCTCGTGGCTGCGATGCTGATCGCCGGATTGATCTCGGCGGCCTTGGCGCTGCCCGCCTTGAGAGTCCGAGGCGACTACTTCGTGGCAGCCTCGCTCGGGTTTCAGGTCCTGGCTGTAACGGTGTTCACCGAGTGGAAGTCGGTCACTGGCGGTATGGGCGGCCTCGTCGGCATTCCGCCGGCAAGCATCGCGGGCCACGCGTTCACCGAGCCGGCCGAATTCCTCGGCCTAGCCATCGTGACGCTGGCGCTGGTGGTCGTCCTGACGACGGCAATCGTCCGCTCCAGCTTTGGCCGGAACCTCAAGGCTATCAGGGACAGCGAGTCGGCCGCGCTGGCATTCGGCAAGAACGTCGCGCTGATCAAGACGCTCTCGGTGTTCTACGCGACAGCGGTTTGCGCCGTGGCCGGCGTCCTGTATGCCGACTATCTCAGCTTCATCAACGTCGAGAGCTTCACCATCGACGCCTCGACGCTATTTATGGCCATGGTCATCGTTGGCGGCATCGGAACGGTGTGTGGGCCAATCGTCGGCGCGGTTCTCCTCACCTTATTGCCGGCCGCTTTGACTTATCTGCCATTCTTGCCGCGCACCGAGATCGGATCCGTGCAGCAGATGATCTATGGGCTCGCGATGGTCCTCCTGATGATCTTCAAGCCGGACGGCTTGATGGGTGCAAAGCAAGGGGAGGCCTGACGTGCTGCAGGCGTCGAAATCACCAGCCCCGCCAACGACGCTTCTGGAGATCGCCAATCTCACCAAGAGCTTTGACGGCGTGAAAGCGGTCGAGGATGTCTCACTTAATCTTCGTGAGGGGATTATCACCACGCTGGTCGGCCCGAACGGGGCGGGCAAGACCACGCTGTTCAACCTGATCACCGGACATCTGCGGCCAACCTCGGGCGATATCCGCTGGCAGGGCCAATCGATCCTCGGTACCGCTCCCTGGAAGATCGCGCGCCTCGGCGTCGCCCGGACCTTCCAGGATCTTCGTCTCTTCTCCCACATGACGGTTTTCGAGAACGTGCTCACTGTGATGGAGAAGAGCGCCTGGTTCTGGCAGTCCGAGGCCGGAAGCGGCGCGGAGCGTCACCTGCGCGTGCACGAAATTCTCGAGGCCACCGGGCTGCTGCACAAGGCCAGCGTGCGCGCGAACGATTTGGCCTACGCAGAGCGCAAATTCCTGAGCATGGCGCGGATCATGGCCACCAAGGCCAAGATCTGGCTTCTCGACGAGCCAGCGTCAGGGCTCGATCCCAGATCTTACGAGCGCTTCGTCGCACTGCTGCGCAACGAGGTCCGTCGCGGCATCACGATCTGCATCATCGAGCACAATCTCGAGATCGTCGTGAGCATCTCCGACCGGATCAGCTTTCTCGATCAGGGTCGCCTTCTCGCCGACGGCGAGCCCGAGGAGATCCTCGGAAATCCGGAGCTGTCTTCCATCTATTTCGGCGAACGCAACTCATGACCGATGCTCTCATCAGCGTTGAGAATCTCCGCGTCGGCTACGGCGGCCGCGTCGTGCTCGACAACGTCAGCCTCCAGATCCGCAGGAACGAGGTGCTTTGCCTCGTTGGTCACAATGGCGCCGGCAAGTCGACCCTGTTGAATGCGCTGTTCGGCGTGGTTTCCCGCCAAGCGGGCGAGATATCGGTGGACGGTCAGCGCCTGCACCTGCCGGAGCCGAAGAAGATGGCGGCCCTGGGGATCGGACTTGTGCCCGAGGGCCGCGGAATTTTTCCAGGCCTGACAGTCGACGAAATCTTCCGCCTCGCGATGTGGGCGACCGACGTTCCGCAGCGCGAGCAGCCCGAGCGCATCGAATGGGTGATGTCGATCCTGCCTCGGATCAAGACGTTTTACGCGCGCCGCGCGGGCACGCTGTCGGGGGGACAGCAGCAGATGGTCAGCATCGCGCGCGCTTTGCTGAGCCGGCCCCGCTGCCTCCTGATGGATGAGCCGTCGATCGGACTGGCCCCAAAACTGTTCCAGGATCTGCTCCAGCCGATCCGGCAGCTTCAGCAGCAGCTCGGGCTGTCGATCCTGCTGGTCGAGCAGAACGTCAAGGAAGCGTTCAAGATATCCGATCGTGTCCTGGTGATGCGCTCGGGCGCGATCATCCACGAGACGTGTCCGGACGCGTTGGCGGATAACAAGGTCCTCATGCAGTTCTACTGAACTGAAGGCAGACATCGAAGGCAGCACCATGCAGCAGAGTATCGTATTCGCAAACAGTGATCGGTTGCGTTCGCCCGCCGGTCATTATTCCCACACCTGTACCGCCGCCGGCCTCGTGTTCGTGTCCGGGCAGCTTCCGGTCGACGCGAAAGGCAAGCCCTTGAGCGACCAGCCGTTCGAGCGGCAGGCCGAACAGGTGCTCGCCAATGTCGATGCCTGCCTGGAAGCTGCCGGGACCGACCGCAGCCGGCTGCTTCAGGTGCGCATCTTTGTGACCGACATGAATTTCTGGCCGGCCTTCAACCAGATCTATGCCGACTGGATCGGCGACGTCCGGCCAGCGAGGCTGGTTGCGGGCGTGGCGTCCCTGCATTTCGGACTGCTGCTGGAAATCGAAGCCGTCGCGCTCGCGCCGGCCTGAACGGCAATCCTTCACGACAATTGACCGGCGAAAGAATGACATACGCTCTCAAGATCAATGGCACACGGCACACCGTGGATGTCGACGGCGATACACCCCTGCTGTGGGTGCTTCGCGATGTCCTCAAGATGACCGGGACGAAATTCGGATGCGGGATGGCGCTGTGCGGCGCGTGCACGGTTCACATCGATGGAGTCGCGACCCGCTCCTGCATCACCACCGTCGACAGTATCGGCGACTCCGCGGTGACGACCATCGAAGCCGTGGGCCTCACCGCTGACGGCCGCAAGGTCCAGGAAGCCTGGCTCGACCTCGACGTGGTCCAGTGCGGCTATTGCCAGTCGGGGCAGATCATGTCCGCCGCGGCGCTGCTGGCCAGCACGCCGCATCCGACCGACGCGGAGATCAACGACGCAATGTCCGGCAATGTCTGCCGATGCGGCACCTACAATCGTATTCGTGATGCCATCAAGCAGGCGGCGGAAGGAAAGCAGCCATGATGGAATTGGATACCGAGATATTGCCGCGGCCGGTGGCGCGCCGCTATCTGGCGCAGCTCTCGCGCCGAAGCCTGCTCAAGGTCGGAGCAAGCGCGCTGGGTGGTCTTGCCCTGACGGTCGCGCTGCCGTCCCCGTCGCAGGCCGCAGGCGAGGAGAGCGCGCCGGCTCTCAACGCGTTCGTCCGCATCGAGCCAGATGGGCGCGTACACCTCACCATCCCCAGCGTCGAGATGGGGCAGGGGATCTACACCGCGATGTCGATGCTGCTGGCCGAGGAGCTCGAGGTCGGCCTCGATGCGGTCACGGTCGAACATGCGCCGCCCAACGATGCGCTCTACGCCAATCCGATTCCGATCCTGCGCCAACAAACCACCGGTGCGTCGGCCTCCATTCGCGGCTTCTGGCGGCCGCTGAGGCTGGCGGGTGCTGCGGCGCGCCTGATGCTGGTCGCAGCAGCGGCGAAACAGTGGAACGTGGCCGCGTCCGCCTGCACCGTGAAGAACGGCGTCGTCTTCGATCCCTCGGGAACGAAGTCGCTGCCCTATCCTGATCTGCTGCGGTCTGCGGCCTCCGAGAAGCCGCCGGCGCCGGATCAGATCAAGCTCAAGTCGCCCGACCAGTTCAAGTTGATCGGAAAGTCGCCAAAGCGGATCGAGGCTTCGGACAAGGTCTCCGGTCGAACCCAGTTCGGCATCGACGTCATGCCGCCCGGCCTGAAAGTTGCCGCGCTCGCGATTTCGCCCGTGATGGGCGGTCGGCCCAAGGACATGAACAAGGCGGCCGCGCTCGCGACGAAGGGCGTACGCCAGGTCGTCACGATCGACCGGGCGGTGGCCATCGTTGCCGACCACACGGGTGCGGCGAAGAAAGGCTTGGCGGCTGCTGCGATCGCGTGGGACGATGGCCCCAATGCATCCGTCGACAGCAAGATGATTGTCGAGCAGCTCAAACGGGTGTCCGAGAGTCCCGGCGCCGTGGCGCGGAGCGAGGGGCATTTCGACGCGGCGTTCGCCGCTGCCGCGAAGCGCATCGAGGCGACTTACGAGCTTCCGTTCCTGGCACATGCGGCCATGGAGCCCATGAACTGCACCGTGCATGTCCGCAAGGACTCCTGCGAGATCTGGGTCGGCACGCAAATCCCGACCGTCACGCAAGCCGTGGTCGCCTCCCTGCTCGGCATTCCCAAGGACGCCGTGGTCATTCACAACCAGTATATCGGCGGCGGCTTTGGCCGCCGGCTCGAGCCGGATGGCACGCTGCTCGCCGTTGAGATCGGCAAGCAGGTCGACGGTCCCGTCAAAGTGATCTGGAGTCGCGAAGAGGATATCCAGCACGACATCTATCGTCCCTATTACTATGATCGGATCTCGGCCGGGCTCGATGCCGCGGGACAGCCGGTCGCCTGGCATCATCGGGTGTGCGGCTCTTCGATCATCGCGCGCGCCGTGCCTGCGCTGTTCAAGGACGGTCTCGATTTCGACGCCGTCGAGGGTGCCGCCGAACCGCCTTATGCCCTGCCCAACATCCTGGTCGACTATGTCCGCGCCGAACCGCCCGGCGTCACAACCGGGTTCTGGCGTGGCGTGGGACCGGCGCACAATGTCTTCGTCGTCGAGAGTTTTGTGGATGAACTCGCGGCTGCGGCGGGCAAGGATTCCGTCGACTACCGCAGGGCTCTTCTCGGGCACAATCCTCGCGCGCTCGCCGTCCTGAATCTCGCGGCGGAGAAGGCCGGTTGGGGCAAGCCGATGCCCGCTGGAAAGGGCCGCGGCGTCGCCGTCCAGTTCGCGTTCGGGAGCTATATGTCGCTCGTGGTCGACGTCGCCGTCGGCGACAAGGGCACCGTCAAGGTGGAGCGTGTCGTCTGCGCGGTGGATTGCGGCTTACCGGTCAATCCGCTGATGATCGACGCTCAGGTGCAGAGCGGGACGATCTTCGGCCTGACCGCGGCGCTGCGCGGGGCCATCACGTTCAAGGGCGGGCGCGTCGAGCAATCCAACTTCGACAACTATTTGCCGATGCGCATCGAGGAAACCCCGCGCATCGAGACCTACATCATGCCGAGTACCGCCGAACCCGGCGGCCTCGGCGAGGCGGCGACCGCTATTGTAGCGCCGGCGCTGACGAATGCGATCTTCGCGGCAAGCGGACGGCGCGTCAGACGTTTGCCGATCGAAACCACATGAGGCGAGGGCGACCAGCGCCAGCTATCTCCTTCTGCGCTGTGTGCGTGTCAGGTGGGGCGGCGCGCGCGCTTTTCCTTTGCACCGGGCTTCGCGGTCGCCCGGCCTTTGCCAGGCGCCGCGGTGGATGCCTTGGCCGTGCCATCCTCGCCGGCCGCTTCGTCGTCGATCGGCTCGAGCGTCGTCAGGACATCGCGCAGGAGATGTGCGAGAGTCTGCCGCTGCCGGTCGTCGAGACATTCAAGCAGCTGCCGGGCTGCCGCGAAGTGCGGCTGGATCACTTGGTCGGCCAAGGCGATCCCTTTCGGCGTGAGCTCGACCAGAACCGAACGGCGATCGTCCGGCGCGGGACGCCGGACGATCAGGCCGGCGCGCTCGACGCGGTCGAGCCGGTTTGTCATGGCGCCCGAGGTCAAAAGACAGGCCTCGCTGAGCTCCGTCGGCCGCATGCGATAGGGCGCGCCGCGCCGGCGCAGCGACACGATCACGTCGAACGTCTCCCAATTCAATCCGTGAGGCTGGAGCCACAGCTCGTACTGGCGGCGCAGATGCTCGCTGATGCGCCAGATCCGGCCGACGGTCTCGAGATGCGACACGTCGAGGTTCGGCAACTGTCGCGCCCATTCGCCGGCGAATTTGTCGATTGCGTCCCGCTTCACGTCCGATATTCCTTCATATAAAGTATCTTGATATAAAGTATCTTTATGTGATACTTCTTATCCAAGTCATAAAGCAACTGGCCGATGCGCTCAACAGGAGCGCTGCACAACAAGGAGGAAAACGTGATGCTCACGAGGCGCTCCACCATTCTCGGCCTGCTCGGCGCGGCCGCCATCCGCCCATCGCGCGCTTTCGCGCAAGGCAGCGCGGCACCCATCAAGATCCGCGTCGCTTCGGTTATCTCGTCGGCCTGGCTTCCGCTCTGGGTCGCGAAGGACAAGGGCCTCTTCCTGGAAAAGGGGCTCGACGTCGAGATCATGACCGTCCAGAACCTCTCCACGACGATCGGCGCGCTCGGCCGTCAGCTCGACATTTCGGGAGCCACCGCGATCGATATCATCAAGGCGGCAGCGGGCGGCCTCGATGTCGCCGGCGTGTGCGGCAACACGCTGGAGACGGCGGCCAACCGGCAGATGCGCCTCATCGCCGGCAGTCAATCAGGCATCACCTCGATCGCCCAGCTGACCGGAAAGACGATCGGCACGCCGTCGATCAACGGTGTCGTCCATATCGCGACCCTGCTTGCGCTCAAGCGGGGCGGGGTGGATCCGAAAAGCGTCCGCTTCGTCGAGATGATGTTCCCCAACATGGTGGACCAGCTCAAGGCGCAGCGCGTCGACGCGGTCGAGGAGGTCGAGCCGTTCGTCAGCGCGCTCAACAAGGCGGGCCAGATCGACCTCGGCGATCCCATGCTCCAGGTCGGCGATCCCGTGACGCTGACCTGCTGGATGGCGAACGGCACCTGGGCGCGCGCCAATCCCGAGGCGATCACGCGCTTCGTCGCCGCGCTCGAGGAGGCGCGCGCCTATATCGCAGGCTATGAGGTCGAAGCGCGCGAGATCCTCGCCAAATGGACCCATCTGCCGAATGAGGTGATCGAAAGCATCGTGCTGCCGACATACAGTACGGCTTTGACGGCACGGCACATCTCGGCGTGGATCGAGGCGATGCGGGAGACCGGGCAACTCTCCGCCGAGCTGAACCCATCCAACCTCGTGCTGAAGTGACCCGGGACGACTGGCAGCGATCATGACAACCCAATCCAGTTTCCAGTGCGAGCGCCTTTGCATCGATCTGCCGGGCGCGCCGGGCGTTCGCCGCATCATCGAAGATCTCGACCTCGAGGTCAGGCGCGGCGAGTTCGTCTCGATCCTCGGCGGCTCCGGCACCGGAAAGACCACCCTGCTGCGGACGCTGGCCGGGCTGACACCCTACAGTTCTGGCCGCGCCGTCTACGAGGGACGCGAGGTTCATTCCCCGGCGCCCGGCATGGCCATGGTGTTCCAGGACTACGGGCACGCTCTGCTGATGTGGCGCACCGTGCGAAGGAACGTCGCGCTCGGTGTGGAAGGTCGCCTGCGCAACGCCGAGCTCGACAACAAGGTTCAGAACGCTATCCGCATGGTCGGCCTCGAGCGCTTCAGGGATGAATATCCGTGGCGACTGTCGGGCGGCATGCAGCAGCGGGTGCAGATCGCCCGGGCGCTCGCCATGGAGCCGAGCGCTCTGTTGATGGACGAGCCGTTCGGCGCGCTCGACGCCATGACGAAGGCCTCGCTCCAGGACCAGCTTCTGGCGGTCCAGGCCGAGACCGGCGCGACCGTGCTCTTTGTCACCCACGACATCGAGGAGGCGATCTATCTCAGCGATACGATCATTCTCCTGAAGGGCAGTCCGGCCCACATCGCGCGCCGCATCAGCGTCGACCTGCCGCGGCCGCGCGATCAGATCGCGACCAAGGAGCTTCCCGAATATCTGCGACTGCGTCATCAGCTCTACGAGGCGTTTCGCCATGAGATCCATGCTTAGACGCTTAGGCGGCGCGCTCAACGCGCCGGCGCTCGCGACCGCTCTGGTCCTTCTCCTCGCGTGGGAGGTCGGCGTCAGGACGGCTGCGACCCGCTTCGAATTCCTTCCGGCTCCGACGGAGATCTGGCAGGCACTCTACGGCGCGATCCGGTCCGGCCAGATCATCGCCGATTCCGCACACACGGTCGCCTGCGCCGTGGCCGGATGGGCGATTGCGAGCGTGCTTGGTGCGGCTATCGGGCTCGCGCTCGCGTTCTCGCCGATCATGCATCGCTTCTTCAGCGCGTCGCTCGAGCTGCTCCGGCCCTTGCCCGCCGTTGCGTTTGTTCCGGTTGCGGTGCTGCTGTTCGGCTTCACCGTCACCACGGAAATCACTGTGATCGTCTTCGCCAGCGTGTGGCCGGTCATCGTCAACACCGTCGCAGCGGCGAAGGCCATCCACCCGAGGCTGCTCGATACGGCCGCGACGCTGCATCTGTCGCGAACAGAGCGGCTCGGCAAGCTCATCGTTCCCGCGGTGTTGCCATCGACCATGGTCGGCGCCCGTGTTGCTCTCGGTCTCGCACTCGTCGTCGCTGTCATCGCGGAGATGGTCGGCAATCCGGCCGGGCTGGGCTGGGGGCTGGTGACGGCGCAGGAAGCTCTCCAGCCCGGCCTGATGTTCGGCTATCTCGTCGCGACCGGTGCGCTCGGCGTTCTCCTCAACGCGTGCCTGCGAGTGACATTCGCGCAGCTGTTCCCCGGCATTCGGGAGCTTCAGCAATCATGACCGCAACGAACGCGCCCACACAGACCGTCGGCGGTGGCAGGGGACGCCGCTGGGCCTTCCATACGGCCGGCAACGCCTGGTCGGCGCTGCAAGGACTGCTGCCGCTGATCGCCTTGCTGCTGCTCTGGCAGGTGCTGGGCGATCCACGCTCGCCTTATTTTCCGCCGCCGTCGACATGGGCGGCCGCCCTGATCGACAGGACGAGCGCGGGAGATCTTCTCCCCGCGGTGCTGGTGACGTTCCAGTCGGTCGCTGCGGCCCTTGTGCTTGCCACGGCACTGGGCGTCGGCATCGGCGGGTTGATCGGCGCCTCTCCGGGGCTGGCGCGCTGTCTCGGGCCGACGCTGGAATTTTTGCGCACCTTGCCGCCCCCAACCATCGTTCCGGTGGCGGCCCTGATCATCGGCGTCGATGAAAAGATGAAGCTTTTCGTGATCGTGTTCGCGGCGATCTGGCCCGTTTTGCTCAACACCACCTCGGGCGTGCGGTCGCTGCATCCCACGCTGCTCGAGGCAGCGCGATCCCTGCAGCTCGGCGCGATCGCGCGGGTGACCAAGATTTTCCTCCCCGCCCTGCTGCCGTCGATCCTGACGGGCGTGCGCGTCGCCGCGCCGCTGGCGATCATCGTATCGCTGCTTACGGAGATGCTGACGCTGATGCCGGGGCTCGGCGCGCTGCTCCTGATGGCGCAGCGCAATTTCAACGCGGCCGAGGTCTTCGGCCTGCTGGCCGTCGTCGGCTCGTTCGGCTTCGTCATCAACGCGGCGCTTGCCGCTTTCGAATCCTGGGCGTTGATGCCTCAGGGCCGGTCTTAAAGGGAACAGATCATGTCCATCGACCTCGAACGGAAGGGGGCGGTCGCTCTCGTCACGATCAACCGGCCCGACGCCATGAACGCGCTCGATGTCGAGCACGATCGCGCGCTTGCCGAGGTCTGGAAAGAGTACGAGGCGGACCCGGATTTGCTGGTCGCTGTCCTGACCGGTGCGGGCGGTCGTGCGTTCTGTTCCGGCGGCGATCTGAAGACGTATATGCCCTGGCGCCGCGAGCACGCTCTGACTGGCTCCGAAAGCGCCATCAGCTTCGGCGGCATGACACTGGTCGGCGAGATCACCAAGCCGCTCATCGCTGCGATCCAGGGCCATTGCATCGCCGGCGGCCTTGAACTGGCGATGGCGTGCGACATTCGCATCTGTACGCCAGACTCGCGGTTTGGCTTGGCTGAGGTGCGGTGGGGTGTGCTGCCGGGCGGCGGTGGCACCCAGCGGCTTCCGCGGCTCGTTCCGATGGGCTGCGCCCTGGAAATGATCCTGACCGGCGAGCCGATCGATGCGCCGCGCGCCGAGCGGATCGGCCTCGTGAACCGCGTGGTCGCGGCCGAAGCGCTGCTCGATACCGCCTTCGCGATAGCCAAGCGCATCGCGGCGAACGGGCCGCTCGCAGTCAAGGCCGCGAAACGCGCCGTCCAATACGGATTGGACGGCTCGTTGAAAGAGGGGCTGGCTCTGGAAGGCGCGTTGCAAAAGCAATTGCTTCAATCGGCCGATGCGGAGGAGGGGCTTCGCGCCTTCGCCGAACGGCGGCCTCCGGCTTTTGCGACCGCCGCTGCCACACCCGCCGAAAAGTAAACGACCACAGAGGAAACGTTCAGTCTCATGTCGACGTCACAAGAAAACAGACCGCGGTTATCGCCGGCCCGCCGCGTCCCGCTCGGGTCGAATGGTGAACTGCTGTTCCTGTCGGGAAGCCTTTGCGTCGACGAGGACGCACGCGACAACATCGAACTCCAGACCCGCCGCATCTTCGAGCGCATCGCGCGTGTGCTAGGCAAACACGGCGCCTCGCTGTCGGATATCGTGAAGACCACGGCATTTCTAGCGGATTTGGCCGATTACGACGGTTTCAACCGGGTTCGCGTCCAGATGTTCGAGGACTGCAAGGAGCCCCCGGCCAGCACTGCCGTTGGAGCAGGGTCACTCCTTGGCATCGGGACGCGGGTGGAGATCGAGGCCGTGGCTTTGGTGCCTTCGCGCTAAGGTATCGATGCGGCCTCAGCGTATCCACTGAGGCCGTTTTCTTGTTTTGCGTCGAAGCGAATCAGTCGATCATCGGCTGAGCGCTTCCTATCGAATGGTCTGCGGTGCAACTCCGGACCCCCGGGCGGAACGGTCTACTTGGAGCGAACTGTAGCGAGCCTTGCCAGCGCCTCACCGACGCCGGCCCCGTAGTCAGGATCCGCCTTGGCGCAATTGACGATATGACGCTCTTGGATATGGACCGCCGCCCCGCCGACAGCTCGTGCCGTGTTCTCGAACAGCACCTGGCGCTGGGCTGGGCTCATCTTGCGGAATAGATCGCCCGGTTGCTGATAATGGTCGTCGTCGACGCGATGATCCCAATGGGCTGCGGCGCCGTCGATCTCCAGCGGCGGTTCGTTGAGATCGGGCTGGTCGGCCCACTCGCCGCGGCTGTTCGGGAAATAGGTCGGCGTTCCCCCCAGATTGCCATCCGTCCGCATCGCGCCGTCGCGATGGTAGCTGTGATACGGGCATTTCGGCGCGTTGACCGGAATCAGATGGTGGTTGACGCCGAGGCGGTAGCGCGCCGCGTCGCCATAGGAGAACAGCCGCGCCTGCAGCATCTTGTCGGGCGAAAAGCTGATGCCGGGCACGACATGGGCCGGCGAGAACGACGCCTGCTCGACCTCGGCAAACACGTTCTCTGGATTGCGATTCAGTTCGAAATATCCGACCTCGATCAGCGGAAAGGCGGCCTTCGGCCAGACCTTGGTGAGGTCGAACGGGTTGAAGGCAAATGCCTTGGCCTGATCGTCGGTCATCACCTGCACGAACAGCGTCCAGCGCGGGAAGTCGCCGCGCTCGATGCTCTCGAACAGATCGCGCTGGTGCGTCTCGCGATCCTTGCCGATCAGCGCTTCCGCCTCGGCATCGCTCAGATTTTCGATGCCTTGCTGGGTGCGGAAATGAAACTTCACCCAGGTCCGTTCATTGGCAGCGTTGATGAAGCTGTAGGTATGGCTGCTGAAGCCGTGCATGTGGCGGAAGCTTTTGGGGATGCCGCGCTCGCTCATCACGATTGTGACCTGATGCAGCGCTTCCGGCAGCAGCGTCCAGAAATCCCAATTGTTGTCGGCGCTGCGCATCCCCGTGCGCGGGTCGCGCTTGATCGCGTGATTGAGGTCGGGAAAGCGCAAGGGATCGCGGAAGAAGAACACGGGCGTGTTGTTGCCCACCATGTCCCAATTGCCTTCCTCGGTGTAGAATTTCAGCGCAAAGCCGCGAATGTCGCGCTCGGCATCGGCCGCTCCGCGCTCGCCGGCCACGGTCGAAAAGCGCGCGAACATCGGCGTCTGCTTGCCAATATCAGCGAAGATCTTCGCCTTGGTATAGCCCGAGATGTCGTGGGTCACCGTGAATGTGCCGAAGGCGCCGGATCCCTTGGCGTGCATGCGTCGTTCGGGAATCACCTCGCGGTCGAAATGAGCCAGCTTCTCGATCAGCCAGACATCCTGCAACAGCGCAGGGCCGCGGCGGCCGGCGGTCATGATGTTGAGATTGTCGCTGACGGGTGCGCCCGTCGCATGGGTCAAACGTTTCGATTCGGTCATGGGTCGTCCTCATATCTGGGGTCGTTGCCGGCTGTGGCTCTGTGGATCACACGTGTCCACGTCGCGATTTCTAGATCGCACGACGTTTCTGCGAATGCCGGTCAGCCGTGCCAATGCGAGCCGCGGATGACGCTGCAGAAATTGCCGCGATGGAAATGCGGCTCCTTGTCGGCGATGACATCGGCCTTGACGTTGCCGAACGTGGTATGCGGCCGGTGCTTGATGCCGTCGTAGAAGGCCTGGATGATGTCTTCCTTGAACTGCGGCGTGCGCGGAAACGCCTTCACGACCGCCTCGCGCTCCGCGTCGGAATATTCGCCGTAGGTGAGCCCGAGCACGTCCATTTCGACGCCGGCCGTCACCAGCGCCACAACAGGGTGCATGTGCTGGGGGACGCCGGGCGTGGTGTGCAGCGCGATCGCGGTCCAGACCGTGTAGGCGTCGGCCTCGGAAATGCCGTGGCTGCGCAGGAAGTCGCGCGCGGCATGCGCGCCGTCGACTTCGAACCGCTCGTGCTGGCTGCCATGACCCGGCATCAGGCCGATGTCGTGAAACATCGCGCCGGCGTAGAGCAGTTCGCGATCGAATGTCAGCCCGCGCCGGACGCCGGCCATCGCGCCGAACTGGTAGACGCGGCTGGAATGATTGAAGAGCAGGTTCGTCTCGGTATCGCGGATGTACTCGGTGATGGCGCGCGCCAGCTTGCTGTCGGGAATGGCGGCGGCTTCGGTGATGGCGGACATGTGCGGCTCCTTTAGTTTCCGTCGCGCACATCGTAGATCCGGGCTATGTTGTCTTAAATAAACGTAATACGTCTAAAACGGACAAATCCGGATCGGGACGGACATGGGCGCGAAGCCGAAATCGAAGACTGTTGTGATCATGGCGCTGCCAGGGGTGCAGCTGCTCGATGTCGCCGGCCCCCTTGACGTGTTTGCCGAGGCGAATGTGCAGGCTGGCTATCCCGCCTATGCGCTGTTCGTGGCGGGCGCGGAGCCGGGGCCGGTGCGCAGTTCCTCGGGCGTCCGGCTGATGCCTGATCGCATCGTTGACCGTGATTTCCAGGAGCCGATCGACACCTTGCTGGTGGCGGGATGCCCGAACGCGGCCGAGGTCCCGGCGTCCGGCAGCGTGGTCGACTGGCTGCGGCGGCGGGCTTCGCGGACACGCCGATTCGGTTCGGTCTGCAGCGGCGCGTTCTTCCTTGCCGCCGCCGGTCTTCTCGATGGCAAGCGAGTGACGACGCATTGGGCGGTCGCGGACACGCTGGCGCGGAAATTCCCGTCGGTCACGGTCGACAAGGACGCCCTTTACGTCACCGACGGCAAGCTCCGCACCGCTGCGGGCGTCACCGCGGGGCTGGATCTCGCGCTGGCGCTGGTTGAGGAGGACCTCGGGCGCGACACCGCCATGAAGGTCGCAAGCCAGCTCGTGATGTTCTTCAAGCGTCCCGGCGGACAGATGCAGTTCACCCGCAAGGGCGAGACCGTTCCCGCCGGCCGCGCCGCGTTGCAGGAGCTGCAGCGTTGGGTCGCCGCCAATCCGGGGCTCGATCACAGCGTGGCCAGCCTGGCGGCGCGCATGGAGCTCAGCCCGAGGCACTTTGCCCGGCTGTTCCGCGCCGAGGTCGGGGTCACGCCGGCGACCTGGGTCGAGGAAGCTCGCGTCAATGCGGCGCGGGGGCTTCTCGAGTTCGGTAACGAAGCCCCCAAGCAGGTGGCGCTCCGTTGCGGCTTTGCCGACGCCGATACGCTGCGCCGCGCTTTCGCTCGCCATGTCGGAGTGACGCCGGCGGAGTACCGTAAACGATTTGCAAGAGTCGCTAACAATGCGTTGTAAAGGGTTGCGGATGAGTTCAGGAAGTCAGTGCAAAGAACCTCGTATGTTTCGCAGGGCCTTACCGCGACCGACAGGTACGTGTGGGTCTCGGGTCGTACAATTGCTTGAATACGTAGGTCTCCTTGAACGCGTTCAGCCGTCTTGCCATGAGGGATCTGAGATTGCCTCGCGCGTACTGAACTGGCGTATCGCCCAGTCGAGGAACAGGCGGACGCGCGGCGACAGCTGCCTGCTTGTCGGATAAAGCACCGAGACCGGGACGGCGAGCGGCGGGAAATCCGCGAGTATCTGGACGAGCCTCCCTGCCGCGAGATCCTGCTCGATGTGGAAGACCGGCATCTGGGCCAGTCCAAGACCCAGGAGCACGCCTTCGCGAAAACTCTCGGTCCCGGTCACGGAGAACGGGGATGCGATGTCCATCCGCCGCATCTCGCCATCAAAGGTGAACTCGAACGGCGTCAGGCTTCCGGTGGTGAGCGAGCGTATACCGACAGCGCGATGGTTTTTTATCTCGTCCGGATGCTTAGGGACACCGTATCGCTCAAGGTACAACGGTGCGGCGCAGGTGACCCGTCGGAGCGTGGCTACGGACCTTGCGACCAGATCGCTGTCAGGAAGCGCGCCATAGCGCAGCACGCAATCCACGCCCTCGCGCACCACGTCTACCCAGCGGTCGCTTTCGCTCATAGCGATTTCGATGTCCGGATAGCGCTTGAAGAACTCAGGTAGCGCCGGCAGAAGGAAATGCCTCGCGAGCGTGCCCTGCACCTCGACGCGTATCAGTCCGCGCGGATCTGTGCCGCGGAATGCGCCGTCAGCGTTCTCGATATCGTCGAGGATGGCTTTGCACCGCTGATAGTAGGCCTCCCCGTCGAGGGTCGGCCGGACCGTGCGGGTGGTTCGCTGGAGAAGCCGGGCTCCTAAGCGGTCCTCAAGTTGTTGGATCACCTGGGTGGCAGTCGAGCGGGGAACGGTGAGGTCCTGGGCCGCTTGCGTGAAACTCCGGCGCTCTACCACCCGCGTGAACAGCCGCATCGCCTCAAAACGGTCCATAGCCGACCTTTAACGCTATTGTTCGTCTATATGGAACAGTGATGTTGAATAGCGGATGATTATCCGGACGTTAAGGGAGGGCCATCTTCGGACTGCGTAATGAAACGCAGTCACAAGGAGACACTTCATGACCGAGACCAAGAAAGTTGCCCTCATAACAGGCGCTTCCCGGGGCATCGGCGCGGCGACCGCGCAGCGCCTTTCCAAGGATGGCTTCACCGTCGTCATCAACTACGCCGGCAATGTCGCCGAAGCCGAAAAGCTTGCCGCAGCTATCGAAGGTGACGGAGGCAAGGCGCTCGCGGCTCAGGCCGATGTCAGCGATCCGAAGGCCGTCGCCCGCATGTGGGACGCGGCTGAGGCTGTTTTCGGAGGCGTCGACGTGCTGGTGAATAATGCCGGCATCATGAGGCTGGCGAAAATTGCCGATGGCGACGACGCGCTGATCGACAGCCAGATCGCCATCAACCTGAGGGGCAGCCTTTACATGATGCGCGAGGCGGCGAAGCGTCTTCGCGATGGCGGTCGGATCATCAACTTTTCGACCAGCGACGCCGCCTGTCGAATTCTTTCTTGGTCCTCACCCAACGTGTTTGGCCCCGGTTGAGTCACAGCTCTTCGGCGAGCCCCGTGACCAAGCCAATTGCTCAGAGCTTCCTGTTCCGTAAGCGACTTACCGAGTGCCGAAAACACGACGGTACTGATAGCTTGTTGTTGGCTGCGCAGGTGGTCTTCAACCAGCTTGTGTCGAGTGACATAGCCTGCGTTCACACCAGGGATCGAATGGTTCATTAGGAGCTTGGCATCGAATTCGGAAACGCCCGCAGCGGTGGCAATCGTCCGAAATGTTTGACGAAGGTCATTGCCCCATTTTGGTAAGATATCTCGATCCTCCTTTGTTTCCGCTAAGTGTCCTGAGGCGCTCTCAGCTGGGAATAACCATTCTTGCGCCTGAGACGGATGCATTTGCCTGCCGAAACGAAGCACCCGAATGAGGCTCCGGATCATTTCCCGAGACAGCGGGATATCGAACGCTCGCTTACTGCCTCCCTTGGGCTTTGGGATGTGGAGCGTTCGCCGTCGAAAATTGATGTGTTCAGGTCTGGCCTGCTGCAGCGCGGTGGGCCTAGAACCACACAGCAATATGAAAAGATGGAATTCGCGCCGGATTGGATTATCTACGTTGGCCAGCTTAAGAAACCATCCTTTCAAATCGCCGGTGCCCATACCAGTATTCCTGCGCTTCTCCTGATTCCAATCGACAGCATCTGCGGGATTGTCACGCGGCAGCGATCGATTGGTCTTCCGAGCATGATTGTAGATGGCCCGCAGCGTCCGCATGCTGCCATTCGCCATGTAGCAACCGTTCTCCTTGGTAAGTTGATCATGCTTTTCCGCGACGCGAGCGGGATCATTCGCGAGATCGAGCAAAGGGGTGTCAAGCCATTCCGAAAAGAGACGTTCGACGTGATCGCGATAGCCGCTTATAGTTTTGTCGCTGCGACCTTTTCGGATCAAGTGGGCTTCCAGATAGCGTTGCCAGGCCTGCTTCAGGGTAGCGGCTACAGCACTATTCCCATCGGTCTCGGCCTGTTCGGCCTTTCCGTCTTGCCTCGCTTTCGGGTGGTGCCCTTTGCTGATCTGGGCAAGATATTCCTTGGCAATCGCGCGGGCCGCTCGTGTAGTCAACTTGCTGGCATCTCCAATCGACACTCTGATGGATGAGGCACGCTTTCCTCGCTGTCTAAGATCACCTTGAACAGTGAAGGTCCTTTTTCGCTTCCCCACGACCACGAAGAAGCCTTCAACTCAGTGTCGCGAGCCAGATACCAGCCATCTTCAGGAGTCGGTAGCTGAGCGATGGCTTTGTCGCTGAGAGCAATGCGAATGTCGGTCATGAGGGCGGACGTGAACTGCTAAAACGGTTTTCAAACGGTTTTGGCGAGCCGAGGTGTTTGAAGGTCTGGGCTCTCTAGACTACGAAGCTATGCGACAAGTCCCTATAAATAAAAGACCTTTTTGGATGTTGTCGTAGTGTGGCGCAGATTCAGAAATCGTAGAGAGGCGCCGGTTTTGAACTCTTAATCAGCGGGTCCCAGGTTCGAGCCCTGGTGCGCCCACCAAATCAACGACTTAGCCGTCCAAACCGTCTGAGCATCTGATCTGTCAAACGGTCGTTTTTGGCCCCAGCAATCGCCACTGCATTGATAATGCGAAGGCCGGCGTCGCACTACAGCCCAGCAGTTCGTTGTGCGGGTGAGGTGCAGACTGGCTCAGCAGACGCCGACCAGAATGGTGCTCCGATTTACCCAATGATGGATTGGAACGAGACTTCAAGTTTTTCAATCGGTTAGAAGGCGGCGTGTGCACGACGTGTGCACCGGGAGATCAAGAAAAGTCTATCGAGAGCAAGTGCGGATCATTTCTCTTAAGTGATGCCCATGCAAGTTTGGACTTGTTGGAGAGGCGGGCTCGCAAGCGGCCACTCGATGCAAGCCCGCTCGATCAGCTTCTCGAAATTAGCTTTCGCAATTTGAATTCCCGAGTAGCAGAAGCGCTCGGGGGATGACGGCTGAGTAGCTCGGTTGAAACACTAGGTCGAAGCCCCGAATAGTCTTCGCACGGCTGGCAGCCATTCGCCCGTCATCGTGAACTCGAGCCCAAGGCGCGCGCCGCAGGCGATGGCAAGCATCGCTATCGGAGCCGATACGGCAAGCGTCGAGAATGCGCTCAGGCCCTGACCGATGGTGCAGCCCATCGACATGATGCCGCCGACGCCCATCAAGAGCGCGCCGATCATGTGACGTTTCAATTCGCGGGCGTCGTCGCAGGCCTCCCAGCGGAAGCCGCGCGCGAGCATCGCGGCGGCAAACGAGCCTGTGACCACGCCCGCCACAGAGCCGATGCCGAAGTTCAGCCGTGCGCCGGAGAAGGTTGCGATGTAGAGGATGGTGTCGCCGAGCGGGGCCACAAAGGTGAGGGAAGAGACCCGCACGGGATCGAACTCGTCGTCTGCAAGCCATCCGGTCGCGAACCAGCCGAACGCGATCGCGGCGCCGACGGCAAGACCGGAGGCCAGCAGTCGCGGCGACCGGATCAGCCTGCCGTCCGCAAGCGCCCAAAAGGCGAGTGCGGCGGCAATTGTCACGACGAGAATCGCGCGTGCCGTGCTGCCTGCGCCGAGCAGCGATGTCAGGGTCTGGTTGCTACCCTCTGCAAGCTGCAGGGACAGTGGCTCGATCAACGCCACGCGCAGTATGCCGGTAATGCCGCGCATGGTCGCGAGCGCGGACAGGCCGAGCACGAGAAAGACCACGATGGCGCGCAGATCGCCGCCGCCGACGCGCACCAGCGTGCCGAAGCCGCAAGTGCCGACGAGCGCCATGCCGACGCCGAACATCAGTCCGCCGATGATCACACCGCCAAGCCCGATCGATGCGGTGAGATAGATCGATCGCGACAGGTCAACGATGCCGAAAGCTGCGAGCGCCTGCGTCACCAGCAGCGCCACGGCCGCAGCGAGCGCAAAGGATTTCAGGCGACGATGATCCGATCCGAAGAACGCGTCCTCAAGCATCGCGAGCGTGCAGAAACGGCCCGCTCGGCCGGCAATACCGAGGACGGCGCCGGCGGCAAACCCGCATGCGAATGCTATGGTCGAGGGATTGAGCATTCCTCCCGCAAGATGTTTGTTCTGCCTCTTTGGGTAGTTTGCGCCGGAGGGTTGCGAAAATCCAGCGCGGAAAATTACCGTCGGCGCCGGCGTACCGGCTCGCAGAACACGTCATAGACGGCGGTGAGAATCTTGCGGACGTCCTCGTTGGCGAGGCTGTAATAGATCGCCTTGCCGTCGCGGCGGGTCGTCACCAGCCGATCGAGTCTCAGCCGAGCGAGCTGCTGGGAAACGGTCGACTGCCGCTCGCCGAGGAACTGTTCGAGCTCAGTCACGGACTTCTCGCCCTCAGCGAGGATGCAAAGCAGCAGCAAACGGGACTCGTGCGACAGCGCCTTCAGCATGTCGCTCGCCTCGCGCGCCTTCTCGATCATCTGCTCGAGCTCGGCGGAGCCCTCGATCTCCTTCAGCTTTGGCAACGGCATTACGTCAAAGTCCCCTGAGAAAAATCCAATGAGCGGTCACGACTTGGCTGGCTCCGGTACTGTACTGGACAGGATCCGGTCCAGGAGGCCGAAGAAGAAGGCATCCCCCGGATAGCCGCGAATGCGCCCGATCTCACGGCCTTCTTTTACCACGACGAAGGTCGGCGTGAAGACGCCAGGATCGATTCCGGCCAGATCGGCGGGCAGGGGGCTGTTCAGGTCGACCCGGCGCAGCGGCGCGGACTGGCTTTCCTCGGTCTTGGCATAGATTGGCGCGATCTCGGCATTGAAGCGCGCGCACCACACGCAGCCGGGACGCTCGAACATGATGAGCTCGGCCGCGCGCAATCCCGTCGCGGGCAGCGCGAGCGCGATAGCAACTGCGAGCGAGGCGATGATTCGGTTCATTTCAGGCAACGGACCTCTGGACTTCCTGGGCGCGTTATATCATTAAATTCGTATATGTGCTAGGGATGAGGCGCCATGACCTTGGACGTCACGCTGGGAGCTGCCTTTGTCGCAGGGCTGTTATCGTTTCTGTCGCCATGTATCCTGCCCCTGGTGCCGCCCTTCCTGTGCTACATGGCCGGCGTCTCGGTGACGGATCTGTCCGGCGACAGGCCGGATATGCGGCCACGCGTCCTGGTCTCCGCACTGGCCTTCGTGGCGGGCTTTTCGCTGGTCTTCGTCGCGCTCGGCTCGACCGCATCGCTCGCCGGACGCTTCATCTCGGCGCATCTGTCGACGCTCGGCATCATCGCCGGCGGCCTGATCATCGTGATGGGCCTGCATTTTCTCGGGATGTTTAAGGTTCCTCTGCTATATCGCAGCGCGACCTTGCAGGTCGGCAACCGGCCAGCCGGCGTGGCGGGAGCCTTCGCCATGGGGGTGGCGTTCGCGTTCGGCTGGACACCCTGCGCCGGCCCCATCCTCGCTGCCGTCCTGCTGATGGCAGGCTCGGAGGAGACGACGGGACGGGGGGCGCTGCTGCTGCTCGCCTATTCGGTTGGGACCGGCATTCCGTTCCTGATCGCGGCTGCCTTCACCAGCAAGTTCATTGTCGCGCTTGGCCGTGCCCGCCGGCATCTCGGCCTGGTCGAGAAAGCGATGGGTGTCTTCCTAGTCGTGACCGGCCTGATGTTCCTGACCGGGCTGATGCCGGCGGTCTCGGAGTGGCTGCTGGAGCGATTCCCCGCCCTGACCAGCATCGGCTAAGTCTCAACCGAAGCGGAAATCGAGCAACTGAGCGTAGGACTGCAGCTCGATCAGGTAACGATGCACGAGCGGCCCGTCGCCGGCCATTGCCGCGTGCGCAATCGCGCCGCTGCTCGCGATCGCGCCGTCGATCAGGCGGCGGAACTCGCTTGTCTTGGCGATCTCCGCGCTCGCCCACTCGTTGCAGCGCTGCAGGCGATCGCGAAATGCACCCGCGACGGCAACGGTGTCCTCGGCGTTCGCCGGTGCGGGTTGCTCGCCGTACCGCGTGGCCGCGACACGCAGCTTCTCCATCGCCGGCGCGATCTCGAAGACGCAGTCGCCGAGATCGTAGAGGCCCGCACGAAGCCTGAGCTCATGAAGTGACTGACGAAGCGCAAGCAGCTCGCGGCCGGCAGCGACGGCGTCTCCACTGTCCAGCGCACGCGTTGCTGCCGTGAGGCGTTCGCGACCGCGATCGAGAAAGTCCGATAGCACGGCCGGCGCATAGACGGGCAGGGGGATGGATGCGTTCGGCTCGAGCCGCTTCCATGCGGCCACTGCCTCGCCGGTCTCCATCTGGGCCAGCGCGATGTTACCGGTGCGGGCATAGCTCGCAGCGGTGCGCAGGTTGGCCATAATCGGCGCCATCGCCGATGCGAAATCCGCGGGTTTTGCGGCGTCCGCGCCTAGGGCGAACGCGTTCGAAGCCAGCCATGCCAGCAGGACGATGATGCGGCGCACGATCGGAAATCCTTGTCACATTCGTATATTCGAATATCATAGCGAAAATGACCGACGCGCAGGATCTCCCAGAGCACGAATCCCTGATCTCGCTTCGCGCACCCACGCGGCGCGGCTTCCTCGCCTTGGCGTCCGGCGCCGCCCTTGCCGCCGGTCGCGGCGTGGCCGCAGCAGAGCCGTCGCTCGGGGAAGACGGGCTCTATCATGAACCCTGGTTTCTGCAGAGTTTTCTCGATCTGCGTGAGGATCTCGACAGCGCCGCCGCCAGCGGCAGGCGCCTCGCCATCATGTGGGAGCTGCGCGGCTGTCCCTACTGCCGCGAGACGCATTTAGTGAACTTCGCGGACGCCGATATTACCAGATACGTCCGCGACAATTTCGAAGTCTTGCAGCTCAATCTGATCGGCTCCCGCAAGGTTACGGACTTCGATCGCCGGGAATTGTCCGAGAAGGAGCTCGCGCAGAAATACGGGATCAGGTTCACTCCGACCTTCCAGTTCTTTCCGCCGTCCTCCGACGGCATCGAAGCGAAAGAGGTGATGGCGCGGGAAGTGGCGCGGGCGCCCGGCTATCTCAAGCCGCCGCATTTGCTTTCGATGTTTCGTTTCGTGCGGGAGCGGGCCTATGAGCGCGGTTCGTTCCGGGATTTTCTCGCCGCAAACGGTTGAGAGCGCCCCGTGAATTTCGCTTGACGCCGCCTTTTATATGAACATATCATAATAAATGAATTTGATGGATTGTGAGTCCATCGCAATCAAAGACGGCGTCACCCCGTCATAAGGGTAGGGAACATGCGGCGCTCGCTCGTAGCTGCGTTTGCACTATGTCTTTCGGCCGGAAGCGCCTTTGCGCAGGAGCCGATCAAGCTCGACGTTGTCGATGACGCCCTGCCAAAATCGTTGACCGGTACACCGGGCAATCCCGATGCCGGCAAGAAGGTGTTCCTGACACGCACGCTCGGCAATTGCCTGGCCTGCCACCAGGTTACCAGCCTGAAGTCCCAGGAATTTCACGGCGAGTTCGGCCCTTCGCTCGACGGCGTCGCAGGCCGCTACAGCGAGGCACAGCTTCGCCTCATCGTCGCCGACCCCAAGCGCATCTTTACCGATACGGTCATGCCGGCGTTCTTCAAGAACGACGGTCTCAGCCGGGTGCGCCCGGAGTTCGTAGGCAAGACGATCCTTACGGCCGCGCAGGTCGAGGACGTCGTCGCTTTTCTCAAGACGCTGAACTGACGGCGAGGAGGACCAGAAATGAAAGCCATCAATCGACGGCAGGCATTTGCGCTCGGGGGCGGCTTCGTCATGCTGACCCTGATGCCGATGGCGGCCGATGCTGAAGTGAGCAATGACGCCGCGAAGTGGATCGAGAAGTTCACTGGCGGCAAGCAGCCGGCCAAAGGCAAGATCGCGCTCGACCTGCCGGAGATCGCGGAGAATGGCAATACCGTGCCGCTGTCGCTCACGGTCGAGAGCCCGATGACGGCGGAATCCTACGTCAAGGATGTCATGATTCTCGCCGACGGCAATCCGAATGCGGGCGTCGCAACGCTGACGTTCACGCCGCTCTCGGGCAGGGCGGAAGCATCGGTCCGCATCCGTCTCGCAGCCACCCAGAACGTGGTTGCGATCGCGAGAATGAGCGACGGCTCGCTGTTCACGGAGCAGAAGACCGTCAAGGTCACGATCGGCGGCTGCGGCGGCTAAAGCTAAAGGAGACGGACGATGGCGGAGAAACCGCGCCTCAAGCTTCCCAAGGAAGCGGCCAAGGGCGAAATCATCCAGATCAAAACCCTGGTCTCGCACGTCATGGAATCGGGCCAGCGCAAAGATGCGCAGGGCAAGCCGATTCCACGCAAGATCATCAACAAGTTCACCTGCGAGTTCAACGGCAAGCCGGTCTTCAGCTGCGCGCTGGAACCCGCGATCTCGGCCAACCCCTACATCCAGTTCAGTGCGAGGGTGGACGAGGCAGGGACGTTCAAGTTCGCCTGGACCGATGACGACGGCTCGGTGACTACGGCCGAAGAGAAGATCGCGCTCAAGGCGTAGTGCCTTGGGGCTTCAAGGGAGAGGGCGGATGCTGTCGCGATACTTTGGACTCGCTGTCGCGATCGCCGCGGCCGCATCGGTGGCGACGTGTGTCTCCGCGGAGGAGGCCGAGCGCAAGGGCATTCCCGCACCTCCCGGACACGTCTTCGAGACCATTATCTCCGGCTACCAGTTCCGCAGCAAGGAGACGCGCGCGCTGCAGGACGACGATCTCGAAAATCCGGGGTTTCTCGCCGTGGAGCGCGCGGCGGATGCCTGGAAGAAGGTCGAGGGTAGCGAAGGCAAGTCCTGCATGAGCTGCCATGGGGAGGCCGCGACGAGCATGAAAGGCGTCGGCGCGGCGATGCCGAAATGGGACGACAAGCTGAAGAAGCCGGTCAATCTCGAGCAGCGCATCAATATCTGCCGCACCGAGCACATGAAGGCGGAGCCCTGGAAATTCAAATCCAGGGAGCTGACCGACATGACCACGTTCGTGCGATACCAATCGCACGGCATGCCGGTGAAGGTGAAGACCGACGGACCGATGTCGCCGTGGTTCGAGCGTGGCAAGAAGACCTACTACACGCGCTATGGACAGCTCGATCTCGCCTGCGCCTCGTGCCACGAGCGTAACAATGGCAAGTTCATGCGTGCGGACTTCCTGAGCCAGGGCCAGACCAACGGCTTCCCGACGTATCGGCTGCGCGACCAGCGTGTGGTGCCGCTGCATGAGCGGTTCGAAGGCTGCATGTTCGACGTGCGTGCCGAGCCGTTCAAGCCGCTGTCGGACGACTTCCTTGCGCTCGAGCTCTACGTGGCCTGGCGCGGCATCGGGCTGCCGATCGAGACGCCGTCGGTGCGCAATTGAAACGATAAGTATACAGGAGCATTGCGCGTGATCTCTCGCCGCGAGTTCGTCCAGGTTGCTGCGGCAACGGCTGCACTTTCGACCGGTATGGGCTGCGGCCTGACCCGGGCGGTCGCCCAGCAGCGCCTGACCGAGAAGGAGTTGCTGGCGTTCGACTCGCTCGGCAACGTCACGCTGGTGCATGTCACCGACATTCACGGTCAGCTCATGCCGCTCTACTTCCGAGAACCTTCGACCAATCTCGGCGTGGGAGACGCAAAGGGGCTGCCGCCGCACGTCACTGGCAAGGAATTTCTCAGCCGCTTCGGCATCGCGTCGGGCTCGTCGGCGGCCTACGCCCTGACGTCGGACGATTTCGAGGCGCTGGCCAAGACCTATGGCCGGATCGGTGGTCTCGACCGCGCCGCTACCGTGATCAAGGCCATTCGCGCCGAGCGCGGCGACAAGGTTGCGTTGCTCGACGGTGGCGACACCTGGCAAGGATCGTGGTCCTCGCTGAAGACGCGCGGCCAGGACATGGTCGACTGCATGGCGCTGCTCAAGCCCGACGCCATGACTGGGCATTGGGAGTTCACTTACGGCACCGAGCGCGTCAAGCAGGCGATCGAAGGCCTCGGCTTCCCGTTCCTCGGGCTCAATATCCGTGACACCGAATGGAACGAGGCGGCCTTTGACGCCTCGACCGTGATCGAGCGTGGCGGCGTCAAGATCGCGGTGCTCGGTCAGGCTTTCCCCTATACGCCGGTCGCCAATCCGCGCTGGATGATCCCGACCTGGTCGTTCGGCGTGCGCGAGGAGGACGTCCAGGCACAGGTCGACAAGGCGCGCAAGGGTGGCGCTCAGCTCGTCGTGCTGCTTTCGCACAACGGCTTCGACGTCGACCGCAAGCTTGCGAGCCGCGTCAAGGGCATTGACGTCATCCTGACCGGACACACCCATGATGCGCTGCCCGAGGCAGTGAAGGTCGGCAAGACCCTGCTGATTGCGTCGGGCTCGTCCGGCAAGTTCGTGTCGCGGCTCGACCTCGATGTCCGTGACGGCGAGGTCAAGGCGTTCCGCTACAAGCTGATTCCGTTGTTCTCCGATGTGATCACGGCGGACGCCGAGATGGCCGCGAAGATCGCCGAGGTGCGCAGGCCCTTCGCATCCGACCTCGCCAAGGTGCTCGGCAAGACGGATTCGCTGCTCTATCGACGCGGCAATTTCAACGGCACGTTCGATGACCTGATCTGCCAGGCGCTCATGCAGGAGCGCGACGCCGAGATCGCGCTCTCGCCCGGCTTCCGCTGGGGCACGAGTGTGCTGCCGGGGCAGGACGTCACCTTCGAGGATGTCACCAACGCGACCGCGATTACCTATCCGGCGGTGTACCGCATGGGTATGACGGGCTCGCGGTTGAAGGAGATCATCGAGGACGTCGCCGACAATCTCTTCAACGTCGATCCCTATTATCAGCAGGGCGGCGACATGGTGCGCATCGGCGGGCTCTCTTACGCGATCGATGTCACGAAGCCGCAAGGCAGCCGCATCTCGGACATGCAGATGGTCAAGACCGGCGCGCCGATCGATCCCGCCAGGGAGTATCAGGTGGCTGGCTGGGCCAGCGTCAATGAAGGAACCGAAGGGCCGCCGATCTGGGACGTCGTGGGCAATTATCTGACCCGACAAAAGACCGTTCGCCTCGAACCCAACAGAGCCGTCAAAGTGACCGGAGCGTAGAAGCGATGTCGAAGATGGACAGTCCCCGGCAATCCCGACGCAGTTTCCTGGCCGCTGGCGCGGGCGTTGCGGCATCGGTGCTCGCAAAGCCCGCCTTGGCCGGCGGCGGCAATCCGGCGAACCAGCCTCCAAATGTGCCGGAATGGACCAAGTCGCTCGGCGAAGGCGTCGCCGTGCGTCCGTACGGCAAGCCATCGAAGTTCGAGAAGGACGTCATCCGGCGCGACGTCGAATGGCTGACCGCCTCGCGCGAGTCCTCGGTGAGCTTCACGCCGCTGCACGAACTCGAAGGCATCATCACCCCGAACGGCCTCTGTTTCGAGCGGCATCACGGCGGCATCGCCGAGATCGATCCGGCCGATCATCGGCTGATGATTCATGGGCTGGTCGAACGTCCGCTCATTCTCACGCTGGACGAGCTGAAGCGCTATCCGCGCGTCAACCGCATCCACTTTATGGAATGCGCGGCGAACTCAGGGATGGAATGGCGCGGCGCCCAGCTCAATGGCTGCCAGTTCACCCACGGCATGATCCACTGTGTGCAGTATACCGGCGTCTCGCTGCGCACCCTGCTGGAAGAGGCCGGCGTCAAGGCCAACGGCAAGTGGCTGCTGGTCGAGGGGGCCGATGCGGCCGCGATGAATCGAAGCCTGCCGATCGAGAAGGCGCTCGACGACTGCATCATCGCCTACAAGATGAACGGCGAGGCGCTCTATCCCGAACAGGGCTATCCGATGCGGCTCGTGGTGCCGGGCTGGCAGGGTAATCTCTGGGTGAAGTGGCTGCGTCGCATCAAGCTCGGTGACCAGCCTTGGCATACCCGCGAGGAGACGTCGAAATACACGGATCTCCTGCCGAGCGGCAAGGCGCGCCGCTTCACCTGGTCGATGGACGCCAAGTCGGTGATCACGAGCCCGAGCCCGCAGGCACCGATCAGGCACGGCAAGGGCTTCACCATCGTCTCCGGGCTTGCCTGGAGCGGCAACGGCAAGGTCAAGCGCGTCGATGTTTCGCTCGATGGCGGCCGCAACTGGTGGCCCGCGCGGCTCGACGGGCCCGTTCTCGACAAGGCGCTGACGCGCTTCTACTACGAGTTCGACTGGAACGGTGAGCCGCTGCTGCTGCAGTCGCGAGTCCAGGACGAGACCGGATACGTGCAGCCGAGCAAGGCCGAGCTGCGCAAGATTCGTGGCGTGAATTCCATCTATCATAACAATGGCATCCAGACCTGGCATGTGCAGGCCAACGGTGAGGTCGAGAATGTCGAAGTCGCCTAGGTTCATTGCAGCCGCACTGATGACTTGCGCGCTGAGCGCTCAGGCGCTTGCGGAGCAGAAGCCGGACGCCAAGAGTGCTCCCCGCTATCACATCGGCCGCGCGCCAACCGCGAACGAGATCCGCGGCTGGGATATCGATGTGCGGCCCGACGGCCAGGGCCTGCCGGAGGGAAAGGGCACGGTTGCCCAGGGCGAAAAGCTGTTCATGGACAATTGCTCGACCTGCCACGGCGAGTTCGGCGAGGGTAACGGTCGTTGGCCGGTGCTCGCCGGCGGCAAGGGCTCGCTGACCTCGGACAATCCGGTCAAGACGGTGGGCTCGTACTGGCCCTACGCGTCTACGGTGTTCGACTACGTCCGTCACGCCATGCCCTATGGCAATGCCCAGTCGCAGTCGGTCGACGAATATTATGCGCTGGTCGCCTATGTCCTCTACCTGAACGATGTCGTCACCGACCAAAATTTCGAGCTGAGCAACAAGAATCTCGCCACGATCAAGATGCCGAACGAGCAGGGCTTCGTGATGGACGATCGTGCCGCGAGCGAGAAATCGTTCTGGCAGAAGGATCCTTGCATGAAGAATTGCATCGCGCCGGTGAAGATCACTGCGCGTGCCGTTGCGATCGACGTCACGCCCGAGGACAACAAGGACGGGAAGTCACGGGGCGTGGAGTGAGAAGCGGCCGGGCGAGCCGTCGCGAACTCTTTCGCGGTCTGATCGCTGCCGCCCTCATCGTGACAAGTCCCTCCGCATCGTCCCGGGCCGCCGAGCCGCACAGGCTCGCGCTGCAGATCAGCGACGACGACCCGAGCAAGATGCGCGCCGTCCTCGATGTTGCGGCCAACGTCTCGCGGCATTATTCCGGGCAGGGCGAGGATGTCGAGATCGTGGTGGTTGCCTTCAATGGCGGCCTCGACATGCTGCTCGAGGACCGCTCGCCGGTGAAGGAGCGCCTGCTGAACTTCCTGAAATCGATGCCCAATGTGAGTTTCATCGCCTGCGGGAACACGCTGGAGACGCTGGCGGCGAAGGAGGAGAATCGACCGCCGCTGATCGAGGGCGTTAGCGTCACGCAGGTCGGGGTTGCCGCGTTGATGGATCTTGCGGAGAAGAACTGGACGATTGTCCGGCCCTAGGGAGTGAACCGCCGATGCGATGGTTGATGGGACTGGCAGTCTTGCTCGCGCTCGCGGGGCCCGCAGGTGCTGCCGAGCAGGAGCTCGAACTGTCGGTCGACGGCCGCACGACGCTCGCGACCTTGCGTACCCCAAGCTCGGTGGGTCCCGATACGCCGCTCGTTGTGATGACTCACGGCACGCTCGCGCACAAGGACATGGAAGTTATTCAGGGCGTTGCCAAGGCGCTGGAGCAGCGTGGCATCGTTTCGATCGCCCATACGCTGTCGCTGGGGCTCGATCGCCGCAAGGGCATGTATGACTGCGGCGCGCGGCATGATTATGTCATCGAGGATGCAGTTACAGAGATCGGCGCCTGGGTCGCGCGGGCGAGGGGCATGTCCCGGCTCGTGATCGCGTTCGGCCATTCGCGCGGCGCCAACCAGGTCGCGCGGTATCTCGCAGCAAGCGAAACCTCTCCGGTGGCGGGTGCGGTGCTGCTGGCGCCGGTGACCGCGAAGGCCGAGGCCGACTTGCGCGCCGCCTACGTGCAGACCTATGGCAAGCCGCTCGAGCCGTCTCTGGAACTGGCGACGAAGACAATCGCGGCGGGCCGCGGCAGTGAGTGGATGGACGTGCCGGGCTTCATCTATTGTCGCAATGCCGTGGTCACCGCGCGGGCCCTGATGTCCTTCTACGGTCCCGATGCCGGCCAGGACACGGCCGCGCTCGTGGCGCGTATGAAGCCGCCGGTGCTGGTACTCGCCGCGACCAAGGATACCATTGTGCCCGACGTGGCAGCTTCCTTCGCGTCGCTTGCCGGTTCGAGCGGGGGCAGGGTTCAGCTCGACAGCATCGAGGATGCCGATCATTTCTTCCGCGACCTGTTCGCAGAAGACGTCGCCGACCGAATCGCCGAGTTCGTCAAGCAGACACGATAGGAGGGGCCATGCAGCGTCGATCCATGCTTCGCGCGAGCCTTGCCGATTTATTTAGTGCTTTCGCGGTACGCCAGGCGTCCGCTGCGACGGAAGCGCCCGCGCGACAGCGTGCCGTCTATCATCTCGCCGATGCCGATCGTGTCGTCTTCGTCCCTGGGCAATCTTCAGAACCATGTCGACGACGTTGGCGGACCCCGGCAAGGCCAACATCAGGCTGGTCGTGCATGGGCCGGCGCTGCGTGCCTTTCACGCGCTCGCGGCCCAGGACCACACCGTTGCGATGATGTCGAAGCTTGTCGATGCCGGCGTCGGCTTTGACGCCTGCGCCAACACAATGAAGGCGCAGGGCGTCAAGCTGGACGACCTCACGCCGGGCTTCGTGGTGGCCGAGAAGGGCGGCGTGGTGCGGCTCGCCGAGCTGCAGCAGCAGGGATATGCCTATCTGCGTCCCTGAGGCCGCGCTGATCCGGCATCCTGCGGCGTCGGAGCTTTGATCTGGCTCATGGGACGCGACGACGAGATCGCTAGAACTGCTAGCTCGCAGGAACAGCCGAGGCGGACGTGCTGACGCCGATCATCGATCTCTTGGGTGAAGACCGGCTGTCATGGCTCGGCGGGCTCCTGGTCGGGAGCCTGTTCGGGTTCTTCGCCCAGCGCAGCCGCTTCTGCCTGCGCGCCGCGGCGGTGGAATTCTCCCGTGGGGAGGGCGGACCGCGCCTTGCCGTCTGGCTGCTAACGTTTGCCGCGGCGCTGGTCGGCACACAGGCCCTGGTCGCAATCGGCTGGCTCGACGTATCCGAGGCGCGCCAGCTCGCTCAGCAGGGCAGCATCTCCGGCGCGCTCGCCGGCGGCGTGATGTTTGGCTGCGGGATGATCTTGGCGCGCGGCTGCGCCAGCCGACTGCTCGTGCTCTCCGCCAATGGCAATCTGAGAGCCCTGCTGTCGGGGCTGGTGTTTGCAGTGACCGCCCAGGCCGCTTATCGTGGTCTGTTGTCGCCCGCTCGCGAATGGGTGACCAACCTGTGGTTGGTGGATGGCGGACCATCACGCGACATCATGGCCGTGTTCGGTGCCGGTACTCCCGAGAAGCTCGCATTTGGGGGATTGTGGTTGATTGCCGGATTGGCTTTCGCTTTTCGCAGCAACCTGCCACGCGGTCTCATCCTCTCCGCGCTTGCCACGGGAGCGGCAGTCGTTGCCGGCTGGCTCTTCACCTATCGGCTCTCGCAGGCTTCATTCGCGCCCGTGACGCTGAAGAGCCTCACCTTCAGCGGGCCTTCGGCCGAGTTGCTGATGCTGGTGCTGAACAGTTCGCAGCTGCGGCTCGGCTTCGACCTCGGCATTATGCCCGGCGTATTCCTCGGCTCATTCGCCGCAGCGGCGCGCGCGGGTGAGCTGAAGTTGGAGGGATTCTCGGATGGGCTTGGCATGAGACGCTATCTATTCGGCGCGGTGTTGATGGGGTTCGGCGCGATGCTCGCGGGCGGCTGCGCGGTCGGCGCCGGAGTGACCGGTGCGTCGGTATTTGCGCTCACGGCTTGGCTCGTGCTTGCTGGCATGTGGCTCGGGGCAGGGCTGACCGATCATTTCGTCGACCGCGCCGGCATACCGCGACCGCGTCAGGCGGCAAACTCGCCGACCTCGGCGCCTGATTCTTTATTTTAGAGATTGCTAAATAAAATTCCTTGAATATGATTTTCGTCGATGCGCGCCGATCGAGCCGCAGGAACGCGGTAGTGCGCCGCTGCCCCGGGGAAAGGCACATGACCACGATCACGGAAAGCTATGTTCGCGAAGCGCCGCGCACCGCGCGGATCGACTGGTCGCCTTATCTCGTCGGCGCCGGAATCGGGCTGTTGAGCTGGATCGCTTTTGCGGTGTTCGGCGATCCGCTCGGCGTCACCACCGCCTATTCGCGCGTCGCCTCGCTGTTCGCCGTCCCGGTGGTCGGGCCGGAGGCCGTGGCGCAGAATTCCTATTGGAAGAGCATGCCGCTGAAGTGGGACTACGGCGTCTGGTTCCTCATCGGCATACCGCTTGGCGCGTTCCTCTCGGCGGTGATGTCGGGCACATGGCGCCTCGAGCTCGTGCCTGACGTCTGGAAGGAGCGGTTCGGCCCGTCAGTTGCGAAGCGTTTCGTCGCCGCGTTCCTCGGTGGCATCGTGATCATGTACGGCGCTCGGCTTGCCGGCGGATGCACCAGCGGGCACGGCATCTCCGGCGGGTTGCAGCTCGCGGTCTCGAGCTGGCTGTTCCTGGCGGTCATGTTCGCCACCGGACTCGCCGTCTCCGCCCTCATGTTCCGTACGCGGTGAGGAGAATTGAGATGACCGCAATGATGACGATCCTTGGGCCGGTACTGATGGGTGCAGCTTTCGGCTTCCTCCTTCAGCGAGGCAAGGTGACCAGCTGCAACGTGATCGAGAATCAATTTCGCTTGCGCGACTTCACCGTGCTGAAGGTGATGGGCACGGCGATCGTGGTCGGCGGCATCGGCGTGCTGCTGCTCGTCGACACCGGCAACACGAAATACTACGTGAAGGATGCCAACATGCTGGCGGTCGCGCTCGGCGCCGCACTGTTCGGCGTCGGCATGGTGGTCTACGGCTACTGTCCTGGAACGGCGCTTGGCGCCATTGCGACCGGCAGTGTCCATGCTCTGGTCGGGGCGCTCGGTATGGTCGCCGGCGCCATCCTCTACGCTCTGAGCTTCGATTGGCTCAAGGCGAACGTGCTCAACGTCGGGGCGCTGGGCAAGGTTCGCCTCCCGGACGTGACGGGCATCCCCGACGTCGTCTGGTTCGCCGCACTGGCAGTCGGTGCGGGGTTGTTCTTCTGGTGGATCGAATCCACGGAAGCCAGGCAGAAGAAGGGTTGAGCGAGTCCTACTGTCCGCGCCGAGGTGCGCTGAGACAAGCTCATCGTTTCCGAGGACGACAGAAGAGCCGGTGCAGGGTTGAAAACAGCTCTTCGACCCGGCGGTCCGCGATGCGATACCACATCGTTTGGCCGTCGCGTCGGGCAGCGACGACGCCCTCTGCCTTCAGCTTGGCGAGATGTTGGGACAGTGCCGAGGCGGAAAGGCCGACGTCGTCGGCGAGAGCACTGGCGGCAACCTCGCCATACTCCACCAGCCTGCAGAGGATGAGCAGGCGGTGCTCGTTCGCGAACATGCGCATGAGCGCAGCCACTTCCTTGGCCTGTCGCTCCAGTTCGGTCGTGTTCAAGTGGGGCATGACAGCGGTTTCAATAGCATCTGTATTGCAGCAGTCAAACACGCTCGCACGAGCAATGTTTGCGAGAGCGTGGCGACGCAGCGAGACCGCCACAGCTGGTGTGCCCTTGTGCGTCGCCCTGATCAACGAGTGATTTCAGGACGACAATCCCAGGTCGGAGCGCAGCTCACCAAATCGAATCGCAAACTAGCAGCGGCACCAGATCGGAGCTGACGCTCGATGTACGATCAGGGGCCGGTGCCGCGGCATGACACGCGATTGTCTCGGGCCTATACGCAGGTCTGCGCGCCACCTTTCAGCTTCACGGGGATCGCGAGGTTGCGCACCCCGTTGGCTTCGGCCGGCGGGAATTTGCCGGCGCGGATATTGACCTGAATGGAAGGCAGCAGCCTAGGCGCCGAAAGCTTGGTGTCTCGCGCCTGCCGCAAAGCCACGAATTCGTCTTCCGGAACGCCGTCCCTGACGTGAACGTTGTTCTCGCGTTGCTCGCGTACCGTGGTCTCCCACGCGAACGTATCACGGCCTGGGGCCTTGTAGTCGTGACACATGAACAGCCGCGTCTCCGGTGGCAGCGCCAGCAGCCGCTTGATCGAACGGTAGAGCTTGTGAGCATCGCCGCCGGGGAAATCGGCGCGCGCGGTGCCGTAGTCCGGCATGAACAGAGTGTCGCCGACGAATACGGCATCCTCGATCTTGTAGGAGATGTCCGCCGGCGTATGCCCCGGCGTGTAGAGAACCTCGACGTCGAGTTCTCCGATCTTGAAGCGCTCGCCGTCGCGGAACAAATGATCGAAATCGCTGCCGTCGGTTTTCAAGTCGGTGGCGTTGAAGATCGGTCGAAAGATGCGCTGGACGTCCGTGATGTGCTCTCCAATGCCGATCTTCGCGCCGGTCCTCGCCTTGATGAACGGCGCGCCCGAGAGATGGTCCGCATGTGCGTGCGTTTCCAGCACCCGTTCGACGGTATAGCCGGCATCTTCAGCAGCTTTCAGCATCGCCCCGACAGATCGCGTATCCACTTCGCCCGAACTGTGGTCGTAGTCGAACACCGGGTCGATGATAGCGGCCTTTCTCGTTGCGGGATCACCGACCAGGTAGCTTACCGTATTGGTCGGCTCGTCGAAGAATGATCGGATGATGGGTCGTGACATGTCTGGAACCTCCTGATGTCATCGTCCGGTTGGTCTTGACGGATATATTAGCATAAACTAAATAAGCAATGTCTAAAATACAAGAGGAAGGCCCGATGGCATCTCCAACGTTTGATCCGGAAACCTTCGAGAAGCAGGCCGTCGAGGTCGCCGCCATCTTGCGGGCGCTCGCGAATGAGCGCCGATTGATGATCCTGTGCAGGTTGGTTGAATGCGGCGAGGACAACGTCAGTTCCCTGGCTCAAGCCGTGGACCTGTCACAATCGGCCCTGTCCCAGCACCTTGCGAAAATGCGCGACGAGGGTCTCGTCGCGTTCCGGAGGGAGAGCCAGACGCTCTGGTATTGCATTGCCGATCCGCGCATCGAACAACTCTTCGCAACGCTCTACAAGCTGTTCTGCGCGCCCGTCAGAACGAAGAGCAGATGAGCAACATAGGAGCCGATAATGTCGCTACCCACTATCAATCCCGCTCAAGCTCGTAGTCTCCTCGCGAAAGGCGCTATTCTCATCGACATCCGCGAACCGGACGAGCACGCCCGCGAAAGGATCGTGGGCGCTCGAAACCTGCCCTTGCCGAAGCTCGACGAGGCGGATCTTGCGGCGCATCAGGGCAAGCAGGTCATTTTCCACTGCAAGAGCGGCGCCCGCACGCAGATCAACGCAGCGCGGCTCGCGTCTAAACTGAACGGAAGCTGCGAAGCCTTCATCGTGGAGGGCGGGCTCGACGCTTGGCGCAAAGCGGGTCTGCCGGTTGAGAACGAGCGCCATTGAGCCTACGGCCTCAACGCCAAATGCAGATCGGTGCCCACTGATCGCCGCAGCGGTGCCGGCCTGTGGCCGTCTCGATGTGAGTGCCCTGGAAATTGCGGGGGCTGCCAAGTGCCGTCAGGAGTTGCATGACGGCGAATTGAGGAGTTCACAATGCTGTCGCTGACCCAAGGCGCGCTCGGCATCGCCTCCGGTTCGTTGGTCGGCTTCTCGCTGGGGCTGGTCGGCGGCGGTGGCTCTATTCTGGCCGTCCCGCTCCTAATCTATCTGGTCGGAGTGACCGACCCGCACGTCGCGATTGGGACGAGCGCCATCGCCGTCGCGGCGAACGCGGCTGCCAACCTGGCCAACCATGTCCGTGCCGGAAACTTGAAGTGGCGCTGCGCCTCCGTGTTCGCGGCCGCCGGTGTGGCTGGGGCCTTTCTCGGCTCCACTCTCGGCAAGATCATGGATGGCCAGAAGCTGCTCGCCCTTTTCGCGCTGGTCATGCTGGTAGTGGGCGCGCTGATGCTGAGAGGAAACTCCGGCGAGGGCGAGCCATCGGTAAGGCTGAGCCGGGAGAATCTGCCGAAGCTTGTTGCCTTTGGCCTCGCCACGGGAGCCTTGTCCGGTTTCTTCGGGATCGGCGGCGGCTTCCTGATCGTCCCCGCCCTGATCGCCGCCACCGGCATGCCCATATTGTATGCGGTAGGTTCCTCCCTCCTGGCGGTCACCGCGCTCGGGCTGACAACTGCGGCGAACTACACCGTGTCCGGTCTTGTGGATTGGTCTCTCGCCGGGTTGTTCATCGTCGGCGGCGTTCTCGGCGGGCTTCTCGGCGCCCGCTCCGCAACCTCCCTTGCCGGCCGCAAGGGCGCGCTGAATGCGGTCTTTGCGGCGCTCATATTTGCAGTCGCGGTCTACATGCTGGTCCGCAGCCTTGGCCTGATGTGACTTGGCCTGATGTGACGAGGCTTGCCCGAGCTCTTTCTCAGAGCCATCTGTCCGAGAGATAACTGCTGAGCTGTTTCGTTCTTCCAAGCATTGGCTCCCGAGATCTGCTGCCCGCAGAGTGTGCCAGCCAAGTTCCTTGTCGAGGTTCTGGATCATTTCGGGTTCGAGTTGTCCTACCGGCAGCGCTGACGCGCTGTCGATCTGCCACGTCTGTTGCCTCAAATCGAACTGACCTTGCAGCGAGCGCGGACAACATTAGACGCCCGTTCTCGCCGATAGTTCGTCCGCCAACGGCTCTCCCACGCGCTGTCAATGGTCCACGCGCAGTCCCTTGAAAATCGTACCGCACTTTGCCCTCCACCGACTTTGCCCGATACTCGAACTCGGCGAGCAGCTTCAGCTCGACCCAAATGCCTTGTGAGAGATCCGCTTCGAGTAGGGCTGCGTGTTCCGGATCAACGGCTTCAGCCGCTTTTGGAGGTTGGCTGCGGAGACCTTGTCGAAGCCGTGATCGAGCTTTCCCGCGTAGACTTGGTCGTCGCCCCGGCCGAGGTAGATGCCATCTCATTTCGCGGAATGCATCCTTCGCGCAGTGCAAGACGATTCGACTGCCGCGCCCAGACCGGGCTGCTATGCTCGGGCGTCCTCTTAGTGCTGCGATCTTGGCTTTGCCACGCTTCAGCAGGTTGGATATCCGCGACATTTAGGGCAGCGACAGATCGCGTACGAACGGCGGCTCGTGGCGGACTATCAAGGCGCCGTGCCACGAGTTAAGCTGCCCGCCGATAGGAGAACAGGGCCTCCGCAATAGTGGGTCTCGCGATGTAGCGGACCAGTGACTTGAACCCCCGACGTTTCGACTGTCTCGATCTGCCAACCACCACGCCTCTTGTGGTTGGATTTCCTTTTGTAAGGCATTGATCTCCAATGATCGGATTTTGATTCAGTTGGAAAATTTCTCCTGAGAAATCAACGGCGGCAGCGTGTCTCTTAATCAGCGGGTCCCAGGTTCGAGCCCTGGTGCGCCCACCACCCTTAAGCGATTGGCCCGCAAGGGCTTTTTTAAATTCCGCGACAGAACAAACTGGGTCTCGTGCGACGCTTTTGATGGTCGTACGTCGCACGCCGTGCGACGAGCCGGATAATTAGGGCCGAAGCTCATCCACCGCTGAAACGCGCAGCAAAATGAGACCTACTGGTCTGCGTTCAGCTCCTCATGCCTTCCTTCCGCACCTGCAATTCAAGCCTGTCGATACCGGAATCGGCACGAGCCGCATCGCGGGCGCGGTAGTGCTTCACGATAGTCTGCGCGCTTCGGTATGAATGCCCGGCGCCGTTGACGAACATCAGGGCCGGGCAAGGCTTAGACGCCATGCTGTCTCATGGCCATTGCTGTCGCGAGCGGTCTGCGCATCCAGCCATTCCGCTAATGCGCGCTTGCGCTGATCGACCGCTCGAGCGCGCTGCGCCTTATTCTCCTCATCGAGAGGAAGGGGCGAACAGCTTGTCGACGTTGGCGGTCGACACCCAATGGCGATAGGTAGTCTCGTCGTAAGGCTCACCATTGTCCTCGTTGACCACGAGTTCGGGTGGGACCTTATCCAGTTGAAGCCGAAGCTTGAGTTCCTTTATTCGTGCATGCGAGGCGTTTAGCCGTGCGCTGAGCAACGACCTCAGTCGCGAAACATCCTGCGGCAGGCGCTGTCGATCAAAGACTTGGAATTGCCGATGCTACTGCCATGTGTGCTCGACTATTATTTAGGGCTTCAGGCTGTCCGGCTTCATGCTCGGTGCCGAGTAGCGCCTGCGAATGCGCGCGCGCGACTTCGGCCGGGTCGGAAGCAGGCAGAGCTGACCGAGAAAACGTTTTCCCGAAGCTCAATCGCTGTCTGACAGGTTACGACTCGCGCACTCGTGCCAATAAGATGGTCTCTTCAATCGTAACGCAATCCGTGCGGGTCGGAGGGGGACGCTTAGGATATTGGCCAATGTCAGTATCGACCTGTATTTTGACCTGCTGGCAGCTCTTAGAAGTCGCCGTCAGATCGCGTACAACGTGGCGTTCGAGGACAACCAGAGCAGCAGGGAACCTCACCGCGCTCTTGCTTCCAGGACAACGCCGGATCGGCAGCTTCAGTCGTGGCTACGGCCGGCATTGGAAAGCAGCAGGCGGACGCGAAGACCCCTCGGTTCGTTGTCGAGCAGCAGCAGCGTTCCTCCATGCGCGGTCACGATCGCCTGCGTGATCGCGAGGCCGAGGCCAAATCCCGCCGTTTCGTCCATGGTGCGGGCTTCTTCTCCTCGCACGAAGGGTTCCAGCATCGCCGCCTTCTTCTCATTGGGTATTCCAGGGCCGTCGTCGACGACGTCGATGATAATCTGGTCTCCGGCGATCAAGAGCTCGACGCGGACTTCGGTTCCGAAGCGCGTGGCGTTTTCGACCAGGTTTGTGACCGCGCGAATGATCTCGTCCGGCCGGACGATGAATGCGGCTCTGTCCGGACCGAGATAATGCACCGCGTGGCCGCTATCGGAAAACTGGTCGCAAACCATCTGGAGCAGCGCGGCAACGTCGACCAGTGTCGGTCTGGCAGCGCTTTCACTGCGCAACAAGGAGAGTACCGACTCCAGCATCGACTGCATCTGATCGAGATCGCGTACGGTCTGTATGCGCTGGGCCGCGTCCTCGATATATTCCGAGCGCAGCCGCAATCGCGTGATCGGCGTGCGCAGGTCATGGCTGATGGCGGCGAGCATGCGGTTTCGCTCGTTCATCAGCGCCGTGATGCGCTCGCGCATCCGGTTCAGCGCCCTGGCTGCGGACTTGATCTCCTCCGGCCCGTTTTCCGGCAACGGCGGCGAGGACCGGTTCAGGCTGAAATTCTCCGCCGCGCGCGCGAAGGCCAACAGAGGCGAGGACAGGGCGCGGCCGGCCCATATGCCGAGCAGCGTGACGCTCGCCACCAGGAACAGCAGCGTGGAGGTCCAGAGGCCGCTGACGAAGGCCGGCATCTTGGACGATCCGATCGTTGCCTCGAGCACGTCGTCGCCCGCCAGATAGAACCACACCCGGTCCTGCTGCGCGCCGGTGCCGGGAATGAACTCGGCCCGACCGCCAAGCGCTGACGGGATGGACATGGGCGTCCGCGCCGGCAGCGGCGTCGCGGACGTGGAAACACTTTCCCGCAATTGCAGCTTGAGCGCTGGAAAGGTCCGGCTGATGCTATCGAGGACGACCGCGCGCTCGGCCTTGGGCGTATTGCCGATGATCTGGGCGATCAGCTCGAACTGCTCGACCGGCGCATCGGTCAAGAGCTTCGGACGGCTGAGCAGGAAATACCCGGCAATCAAGACGTGGATCAGGACCAGCGAGACCAGTACCAGGGCCGCGATCTGGCCGCTGATCCGCCTGAAGCTGAACAGCGCCAGGATGCCGGCGGTGCGGCTCATACTTCCTCCACCACCGGCGTGAAGACGTAGCCGCCGGTGCGGACGGTCTTGATGATAGACGTCTCTTCCGTGCGGTCGAGCTTGCGGCGCAGCCGGCTGACCAGCACGTCGATGCTGCGGCCAAAGCTGCCGCCGGGACGGCCGCGCGTTATGCTCAGGAGATTGTCACGGGTCAGGATGCGGCCGGCCCGTTCGCAGAAAGCCTGCAGCAGATCGAACTCGGCGCTGGTCAGCGGCACCTGAGCGCCCTCGGGGTCGCGTAGCTCCCGCAGGCGAAGATCGATCGTCCACTCCTGGAATTTGAGCCGCGTCGCCGTGGAGCTGGTCGTACGCTCGCTCGATTGCCGGCGCAGCACGGCGTTGATCCTGGCAACCAGCTCGCGCGGGTTGAACGGTTTCGGCAGATAATCGTCGGCACCCATCTCGAGGCCGAGGATCCGGTCGAGGTCCTCGCCCTTCGCCGTGAGGATGATGATCGGCGTCATGGATTCCATGCGCACGCGGCGACACAGGCTGAGGCCGTCCTCTCCCGGCAGCATCAGGTCGAGCACGATCAGATCGACCTTGTTCTGCGAGAGGTAGCGGTCCATCTCCTTGCCATTGGTGACCGCGCCCGCCGAAAACGAATGCTCGCGCAGATAGCGCGAGATGAGGTCGCGGGTCTGCCGGTCGTCTTCGACGATCAGGATGTTCTGCGTGCCGTTGGTCATGACTGATATCGCATCGGGTGTCCCGATCGTTGGTCGATTTGCGGACGATTGTCTCGTCCGAAGAACTACGGTCATATTGCAATCCTAGAATTAGTCACGGCTCAAAGCCACTACGGGGTCGAGGAAAGCGGCGCGGCGGGCGGGGAAGAAGCCGAAGGCGACCCCGATACCGGTCGAGGTCAGGAACGCCGCCCCGATCGAGAACATCGAATAGGTGACCTGAAACCCCGGGATCGCGAAATTGATCGCCGTGCCGAGCAGGAGCGCGATCAGAATGCCGGCGATGCCGCCGATCGACGAGATCAGCGTCGCCTCCACCAGGAACTGCTGGAGAATGTCGCTGCGCCTTGCGCCCACCGCCATGCGCACGCCGATCTCGCCGATCCGCTCCGAGACCGACACCAGCATGATGTTCATCACGCCGATGCCGCCGACGACCAGCGAGATCACCGCGATCGCGGCCACGAGGAAGGCCAGCGTCTGCGTCGTGCTGGTGATGGTGCGGCGGATGTCGTCGGTGTTGAGGATGACGAAGTCCCTGGTGTTGTGCCGCTGCGTCAGCAGCGTGGTGACCGCATCCTGTGCCAGCGCGGTCGAGATCTCGTCGCTGATCCGGAGCAGGATGCTGCGCAGCGAGCGGTCGCCCGTGAACTGCGCCTGCACGGTGGTGTAGGGAAGATAGACCGAGAGGTTCTGGTTCGAGCCGAACCCGCCCTGCTGCTGGGCAATGACGCCGACGATGCGACAGGGCACCTTGCCGAGCCAGATGACGCGACCGATCCCTGCGGTCTGGTCGTCGGCGAAGAAGGTCTTGCGGGTGTTGTCGTCGATGACGACCTGCCGCTCGATGTTGCGAACCGCATCGGCGTCGAACAGGCGTCCTTTCGCGAGCTTGGCGCCCTTGACCAGGAAGTAGCTCTCGCCGACGCCGTTGACCAGCACGTTCGATTCGTTGCCGCGGTAGCGGATCGTCGTGCTGGTCGAGACCGTCGGCGTGACCCCGGCAATGAAACTCTGCTGACCGAGCGCGCGGGCATCGCCGAGGACGAGCGTCTTGATCTTGCCGGCGCGCGCATCGCCGAAGTCCTTTCCCGGAAACACCTCGATCGTATTGGTGCCGAGGCTCGAAATGTCGGACAGCACCTTGCGCTGGGAGGCGTTGCCGAGCGCGACCACGGACGACACCGCGGCGATGCCGATGATGATTCCGAGCATGGTCAGGAACGCGCGCAGCCGGTGTGCGGCCATCGCCACCAGCGCCATCCGCGAGGCTTCCCGCAGGCGCCGCAATGCACCCGGCCAGCCATGACCGCTCTCCCACGAACTCCGGGAGGCCGGTGGCGACGGTTCGGAAATATCTGCGGTTTCGGTTCGGCGGTCGGCTGCGATCCTGCCGTCCCGCAGTTCGATGATGCGCTCCGCCCTTGCCGCGACGTCGGCATCATGGGTGACGATGATGATCGTCCGCCCCTCGCGGTGCAGCTCCTTCAGAATCTTGAGGACCTCCTCGCCGCTGCGGCGGTCGAGCGCGCCGGTCGGCTCGTCTGCCAGGATGACCTCCGCGCCGTTGATCAGCGCGCGTGCGATCGAGACGCGCTGCTGCTGGCCGCCCGACAGCTGGTTCGGGCGATGGCCGCGGCGGTCGTTCACGCCCAACCTCGCCAGCAGCTTTTCGGCGCGCGCGCGGCGCTCCCTGGCCTTCATCCCGGCATAGATGGCGGGGATCTCGACGTTCTCGGCGGCCGAGAGGTCGCCGAGCAGATGATAGCGCTGGAAGATGAAGCCGAAATGCTCGCGGCGCAGCGCTGCCAGCGCGTCCGCGTCGAGCTCCGAGACGGTCTTGCCGGCGACGCGATAGGTGCCGGAGGTCGGGCGGTCGAGGCAGCCGAGGATGTTGAGCAGCGTCGATTTGCCGGAGCCCGACGAGCCGATGATCGCCACCATCTCGCCGGGCTGGATGTCCAGCGAGAGATCGTCGAGCGCGACCACGCTGCTGTCGCCGGCCATGAACTCCCGCCGGACGTTCTCGAGCGCAATGATGGGGTCGGCCATCTCAGGGACCTCCGGACGGGCCGCCGGGCATGCCGCGCGATGCGGTCTGCTCGCTGGCTTCTCCGGTGACGACCCGGTCGCCTTCATCGAGGCCGGACCTGATCTCGACCGTCGTGCGGTCATTGAGTCCGGTCTTGACCTCGCGTTCGTGCGCGTCACCCGACGCATCGAGAGTGCGGACGGTGCTGCGGCCGTCGGATTTCCGCATCAGCGCGAGCGCGGGGATGACCTTCACGCGCTTGGCCTCACCGGTGATGATGTGCACCTCGGCGGTCATGTAGGTCCGCAGCGAAAGATTCTTGTTGGGGACGTTGAAGACGCCGATGTAGTAGATGGCGGTGCTGGTGGAGCTCGACGAACTCGTGCTCGAGCTCGATGTGGTGGTCGAAGAGAAGCTCGCGTCGCTCTTGATCGATTCGGGGGCCGGCTCGATCTGCTCCAGCCTGGCCTCGTAGCGATGGTCCTGGTCGCCCAGGATGGTGAAGTAGAGGGGTTGTCCCGGCTTGACCTTGACGATGTCGGCCTCGGAGATCTCCGCCCGCACCGTCATGGTCTCGAGTTGGCCGAGCACGACGATGGTCGGCGCGGACTGCACCGCGTTGACTGTCTGCCCCTCCTGCACCACGGTGGCGAGCACCGTGCCGTCGATGGGCGCGGTGATCCTGGTGTAGTCGAGGTTGACCCTGGCCGTCTCGACGCTGGCTTCGGCTCCCACGATCAGAGCTTCGAGCGCGGCAATCTGGGCACGGGTCTGCCGCACCGTCGAATCCGCGCTGTCGAAATCGCTGCGCGAGGTGGCACGCTGCGCCAGCGTCGCCTGCTGGCGCGCGAGGTTGGCTTCCGCCAGCACCAACGCGGCTTCCTTCTCGAGCTTCTGAGCCCGGTAGTTCTTGAGCGAAGCTTCCGAATTGCGCAGATCGTTCTGCTTGGTGACAGGGTCGATCTGGGCGATGACGTCGCCGGCCTTGACCGTGTCGCCGACGCGGACATTGAGGGCGGTGATCCGGCCCGACACCTGCGCGCCGACGGCGGTCAGGCGCGCCGGCTTGAGCGTGCCGCTCGCGAGCACCTCCTCGCGCAGATCGCTGACGGTGACCAGCGCAGTGATGTAGGACTGCGTCTTGCTCGACGTCGCCGGAAAGCGCATGGCGGCCACCACCCCGGTTGCCACGACGGCAACCACCGCGGCGGCAATCTTCACGCGCCTGGCGGTGATGATATCGGTCACTTCACCGTCTCCCGGAAGTGTGGTCCTGTGTTGGTGTCCACGATGATCGGCGTCGATGTGTCGACCGGATCGGACCAGCCGCCACCGAGGGCCTTCGCCAGGGAAATGTAGTCCTTGGCCGCGGATACCTTGCTCTGGATCAGCGAATCCTCGGCCGAATAGAGCGAGCGTTCGGCGTCCAGCACGTCGATGAAGCTCGCGCTACCGGTCTCGAACAGCGATCGCGACAGCCGGGCGGCCTCGCGATAGTTCTTCGCCGCCTCGGCCAACTTGACCCCGCGAACACGCTCCTGCGAAATCGACACCAGCGCGTTCTCGACGTCTTCAAGTGCGGTGAGCAGCGTCGAATGGAACGTCGCGAACGCCTGGTCGCGTTGCGCCTCCGCGATCTTGACCGTCGCCAGGCGCTTGCCCGCGTCAAAGACCGGCACCGTGACCGAGGGGCCCACCGACCAGCTCACGCTGGAATATTTTGCGAGATCGCCGGCACGCAGGGCAGAAGTGCCGACGGAGCCGGTGAGCGACACCGCTGGATAGCGGTCCGCTTCGGCCGCGCCGATCTTGGCGGTGGCCTGCGCCAGCTTGCGCTCGGCGCTGGCGACGTCGGGGCGGCTCTTGAGGAGATCGGCGGGCAACCGCGTGGGCAACGGCATGCGCGGTGCAGGCACGGGCGCGGACCGTGCCATCAGCAAAGCGACGCCGTCGGGCGGCCTTCCGAGCAGGATGCCGAGCCGATGAATATCGGCCGCAAGCGCCGCCTGATAGGTCGGAACGTTCGCCTCCGTGCTCGCCGCTTGTGCCGTCGCCTTGGCGAGATCGACGGCATTGCCGCTGCCGGCCTCGTATTTGCTGCGGGTGAGCTTTTCGGTGTCGCGCTGCGAGATCGATGTTCGCCGCGCCAGCGCGATCCGTGCCTGGTAGCCGCGCGCCTCCACGTAATAGGCGGCAACGTCGCCGATGAGCGTGACGAGGCTGTCGCGCAGATCCTCCTCCGCCGATTGCTGCCCCCGGACCGCCGCCTCGACGTTCCGCTGCGTGCCGCCGAACAGGTCGAGCTCCCAGCTCGAATCGAAGCTCGCTTGGTGCAGCGTGTAGGGCGCTGTGTCGACGATGGCCGAGGCGGAGCCCGCGCTGCTCTTGTTGTCGGTCACCGAGGCCGAGCCGCTGACGGAGGGAAACAGGCCTGCGCCGGTCTGCTGAACCGTTGCGCGCGCCTCGCGCACGACCGCCTTGGCTTTGGCAACATTGGGGTTGGCTTCGACGGCCTGTTCGATCAACTGGTTGAGCAGGGGATCGCGCAGGCGCATCCACCAGCGACCCAGCGTGCCGGATTGACGCCGGGAAGTTGGTTGTGCGCTCCAGTGCGACGGCATGACCAGCCCGGGCGGCCCGGCATAATCCGGCCCGACGGCGCAGCCAGCCAGTGCGGCAGCCAACATCAGCACGACGCAAGCCGATCCGGTGCGCGACAGGGCGGCGCGTAACGGGGACGGCGTCGAGTGATGGTTCTCCTCTGCGGATAGCGCGAGAACGGCGACGAACAAGTGTGACGGCATCAAATCGGCTGAGATCCATGAGCCTTGCCGCGGGACGTGCGGTGGCCCATTGGCCTTCGGAAGGGTAGGATGTACAGGCCCCCAGTAGCCGCGCGATCGTGGCCTTTCGGCAGCCGGAATGTTGCTGGATGTAAACAGATGTTGCGGGGCATCTCGCGCCGCCGCACGGTGCCTGTCAGGCAAGACATCGATCCTGTTTCGCCGCTGCGTCAATCCTTTCTGCAAGAACATTCCTATTTACCGAAATGCGGTGGACGCGGCAGCGTCGGCATGAGAGGTGCGGGCAGGGCGGGTAGTCCCTGTGAGCCCGCGGCCGCGTGCGGACTAGGCCTCGTCTCGTTTGTAAGTTTCCGGCTCCGTCGACAGGGCCGGGAAAACTGCGGCGAAATGGCGGGCCGTGCGTATGGCAAAACCGTGTGGTCCTGGCCGTCGTTGTCACGGTCAAGCTGTCTGCGGAGGTGCGAGCGAGCCCAACCGGGCGGACTGCATCATTCAAATTCGCGGGGCGAGGGAGGCCAGAAGGAAAGTGCGGCTCCCGGGAGGGCGCGGCATAAGCCGTTCGACCATCGCGCAGGGAAGGCCGCGTGTTGGGCTTCACCTGTATGCTGCTGTGCGGTCACCACGAGATCGGAATTCTCTGCGTAAAGCCACCCAGGTCCGAGTCCGGGTTCAGGGGTTGACGGTCGAGCGGCCGGTTGCCGTTCTCGCGTGCGAACGGTGTGCCGGATGGCAAGGCGTAGTCGGTGAATTTGCGCTCTCCCGGAAGCACTTCGGTCCCGCCATCGAGCCACGAGCGTTTGCTCACGTAGACGCGCGTATGCGGGCCGGACTGGTACGACCGGTTGGGGCCGTGCGGACCATACTCGTACACGATCTCGTGCGACGCTTGTCGTTGGTTGCGCTTGCGGGTGGTTGCGGCCTGGACGGAGAGGGTCGAGGAAAGGACGACGACCAGCATCGTCCTGGTTACGACAAGCGCGTTCATCGGCAAATGCCCCATGCGAATTCTCGATGCGTCGCCTCTCGCACCGACGTGAGAGGCTGTAAAGAACTCTGCCGTTGCGCGATGTTGCTGCGCGTGCGGATGGTGGCGCTCCCTGCGCGCGCATCGGCATGCCGGTCGTTCGCCGATGAAGCCTCGTGCGCTCGTCATGATGGACGCACTCGAGCGATTGATCCGCAAATCAATCTCAACGACTGGAAACAATCCAGAAATCTCAAAGCCACATCTCGGCCACAGCGGTCTCGTCTCAGAGCAGGAGGTGCTCTTGAGGTGTTGGAATGTCGGTGTTGCGGGCCTTGCTGATTGCAGTGATGACGAGTGGCGTATGCGTTGCGAGCTCAATTTCGCTCGTGCTATTACCGCAGCCGGCGGCCGCACAGGGGGTGGAGACGATCGCGGTGGAGGGCAATCGCCGCGTCGAGGCCGAGACGATCCGCTCCTATTTCAGGCCCGGACCGGGCGGCCGCCTCGATCAAGCCGCCGTCGATGACGGACTCAAGGCGTTGATCGGGACGGGCCTGTTCCAGGACGTGAAGATCGGTCAGTCCGGCGGCCGTCTCGTGGTCGCGGTGGTGGAAAATGCCGTGATCGGCCGTGTCGCCTTCGAGGGCAACAAGAAGATCAAGGACGAGCAGCTCTCGGCCGAGATCCAGTCCAAGCCGCGCGGGACCTTCTCGCGGGCGCTGGTGCAATCCGACACGCTGCGCATCGCCGAGATCTACCGACGTTCGGGTCGGTACGACGTGCGCGTCACGCCCGAAATCATCGAGCAGCCGAACAACCGCGTCGATCTCGTCTTCACGGTCGAGGAGGGCGCCAAGACCCCGGTCAAGTCCGTCGAGTTCATCGGCAACAGCGCCTTCTCGGCCTCGCGATTGCGCGACGTCATCAAGACCCGTGAGAGCAACCTGCTCAGCTTTCTGGGCAACAACGACGTCTATGATCCCGACCGCGTCGAGGCCGATCGCGACCTGATCCGCCGCTTCTATCTCAAGAACGGCTTTGCCGACGTCCAGGTCGTCGGCGCACTCACCGAATACGATCCGGAGAAGAAGGGCTTCCTCGTCAGCTTCAGGATCGAGGAGGGGCAGCAATATCGGGTCGAATCGGTGAGCTTCCGTTCCAGCATCGTCAATTTCGACGCGGGCGCGCTGCGCACCTACTCGCGCGTCAATGTCGGCTCGCTCTACAACGTCGAATCGATCGAGAAATCGACCGAGGAGATGCAGATTGAAGCCTCGCGCCGCGGTTATGCCTTTGCCGTAGTTCGTCCCGCCGGCGACCGCAATTTCGAGGCGCACACCGTCTCTGTCGTGTTCAATGTCGATGAGGGGCCGCGGACCTATATCGAGCGCATCAACCTGCGCGGCAACACCCGCACGCGCGATTACGTGATCCGCCGCGAGTTCGACCTCTCGGAAGGCGACGCCTACAATCGTGCCCTGGTCGACCGTGCCGAGCGGCGCCTCAAGAATCTGGACTACTTCAAGAACGTCAAGATCGTCACCGAGCCGGGCTCCTCCAGCGATCGCGTGATCCTGATCGTCGATCTCGAGGAAAAGTCGACCGGCGACTTCTCGGTTTCGGGCGGCTATTCGACCACCGACGGCGCGCTGGCCGAAGTCTCGATCTCAGAGCGCAACCTGCTCGGTCGCGGCTTTTACGGCAAGGCCTCGGTCACCTACGGTCAATATTCCCGCGGAATATCGCTGTCCTTCGTCGAGCCGTATCTGCTCGACTACAGGCTGGCTCTGGGCTTGGACACCTATTGGCGTGAGCAGAAGTCCAACAGCTACACGAGCTACGGGGTGACAACCCTGGGATTCTCGCCGCGCATCGGTCTTGCCTTGCGCGAGGACCTGTCACTCCAGCTGCGCTATTCGCTCTATCGGCAGACCATCTCACTCGCCAGCGCCTACAACAATTGCAACAACAACGCGGCGAATTCCTCGCTGGCCTTCAACCCGACGCCGGCCTACATCCAGAATGTGCTGGGCGGTGTGGACCCGACCAATTCCACGGATTCCGGCGTTTATGGATACGGCTGTTATGGCGACGGGGAGTCGAGCCTGCCGGTTCGCAAAGAGCTGGCGAACGGCGCGACCTGGACGTCGGCGCTCGGCTATACGCTGACCTACAACACGCTCGACAACACCAAGAACCCGACGGACGGCTTGCTGATCGACTTCAAGCAGGACTTCGCCGGCGTCGGCGGAGACGTAGCTTATCTGAAGACCGCGTTCGACACCAAATATTACACGCCTCTGGTGTCCGAGATCGTCAGCGTTATCCATCTGCAGGGCGGCCTGTTGAACAAGATCGGCGACAAGGATCTGCGCATGCTGGATCACTTCCAGATGGGGCCGAGCCTCGTGCGAGGCTTCGCTTCCAACGGCATCGGTCCGCGCGACATCAGCTATTGGAGCCTGGGCGCGAGCGGCGATGCGATTGGCGGCACGAAATACTGGGGCGCGTCGATGGAGGTGCAGATGCCGTTCTGGTTCCTGCCCAAGGAAGTCGGCCTGAAGGGCGCGCTCTACGCCGATGCCGGATCGCTCTGGGGCTACCAGGGCCCGACCTCGTGGTCGGCCACGGGCGAAGTCAATACCAAGGCCTGCCCGACCTGCGGACTTCAATATGACGACAGCAGCGTGGTGCGATCGTCGGTCGGCGTCGGCCTGATCTGGGCCTCGCCGTTCGGGCCGTTGCGCTTCGACTACGCCGTGCCGCTGACGAAGGGCAAGTACGACACGGTTCAGGAGTTCAGGTTTGGGGGTGGCACTTCGTTCTAGCTGGACGCCCGCCGCTGCAGGTCGAGAGAGGAACGCGTCAATCTAGGAGAGAACCGCGAGCATTGGCAGGCCAAGGAGATCCCGCGAAGGCGAATCGCTCATTTTGGGCGCTCGGCGGCAGTCCAGGCCATGATCGTCCTTGTCGATGGTCATCGTGGAGGGTCATCGTCCCGTCGAACGCCAAGCTCACATGAGCAGGCGGCACGCCAGAATCGATGCGGATGTTGGTGTCGGAGAATTGGACACGCGGAGCTGCGCGACTGCGGCCTTGCCGTGCGGGGGCCGGACGATCGCGTTCGCGGTGCCGGAGCATCGCCTGGCGCTCCGCGCAGCCTCGCACCGCGCTGGCGGCCCTTAATTCATCATCGCAAGCGCCGGACGCCGGCCTTCGCTGGGCTCGATGATGCCGGGGAGATCGGTGGCCTCGCCGGCGATCAGACCCGACATCTGCCAGAACAGGTACGCAAGGCGAGATAACACCATCCGCTCGCGCTCGGCAGCAACGGTCCCGTCAGGAATCGTCACGGTCTCCAGGCCGACTATTTTCTTGAAATCCGGCCAGATCATCATTGATTGTGCGATCACGGAATAGCAGCGTGAATCGTCGTCGCTCTCGTCGGGCGCCGGTGGCAAGCCCGGATATTGCGCCGGCGCGGCGTAGAACTTGTAGGCGCCATAGCCGAGCTGGAGCAGGAGCTTTTCCGGAACTGCGACATCGGCCGCAAAGGATATCAGCCGTGCTTCGTTCAACACGTCAGGCTCGATCGCGCTGAGGTCCGGTGCGCGGAGCGCCGAACAGAAGGAGAGATCGCGATTGTGCTCGCGGAGCAGATTGGCCAGCGGCTGCTGTTGTTGCACGGTGTCGGTGAGCAGGATGATGGTCTTGAGCATCGTGAGGTGTCCGTCAGGGGAGGATGTGGCGAGCGGTCATGAGCGCTTCGTCGGAAGCGTGGCAGCGAAGAAGTCGTTGGCGATGCGCTGTCCCGGCGCGATCTCCAGGACGCGGCAGCGCGCTTGGGCGGCGGCCTCGCGCGCGGCACCGACGTCTTCCTGCCAGGCGCAGAGCGACAGCTCGAGCCGGCTGTACCCGCCGCAATCGGTGGCATAGGCGCCGGTCACGGCCTCCACAGTCGCGGCCACCACGCCGGCATCGCTGGCCGAGACGTTGCGCAGGATTACGGCGATGCCGTTGCCGGTCTCGGCTTTCGAGGTCATCACCATGAAGGCGTCGCGGGCGCCGGTGCGGCCGGCGCGACGGGCGACACGCACTATGCTCGCAAAGCCGGGATCGGGACCGAGCTCCAGCGTCGTCGTCTGCTGGTCATGCAGGATCGTGGCGCGCGAGGCGCCGAGGTCGCCTTTCAGTGCGTGATAGGATCGCGGCAGCCATACGGTGTCGAGCGGCACCTGCGACGACGTCAGGCTCCAGGCCTGATCGAGCAGATAGCCCTCCCAGATCGCAGGATAGGACGCGGCGAGTTGCTGCCACGTGCGCAGCATCATCTCCGCAGCTTTGGTGCGGCCGAGATAGAGCGTGCGCGCCGACATCTCCCAGCGACTCCACTTGTGCAAGGCCAGGTCGCAGCCGAGGAAGGACGGCAGCAGCGGCGCCTCGCGCAGCACCGCGCCGGCTTCGACGAACAGCAGCGGCTCGCGATATTTGTTCCACATCCGCATCATGAACTCGGCCTTTTCGAAGCAGAGGATGCGGTCGCCGAGCTGGGCTTCGACCGGCTCGATGTGGCAGGCGAGGTCGAGCCGTTCGAGCGAATGTTGGAGCGCGAAGGCCGCGGTTGCGTCGCCGCCGCGCGGATAGCAGGAGACGATCCGCGGACGCAGGGTTGATGAATCGACGGCGGAGAGGAATTTCGACCAGCCGATGCCGCCCCACCACATCTCGTGCGGTCCGTCCGCGCCACAGGGGCCGACAGTGCCGAACTCGGTCAGCTTAGACTTGAGGAAGTCGAAGCCGGGGTTCTCGCCTCTGGGAATGACGACGGCGCAGCCGGGATTGAGCGAGCGGTAGATCAACTCGGCGGCCGCGCCGCTTGGCGGCTCTCGAAGAATGACGACGCCGTTGCGCCGCCCCTCGCTGACGCCATCCAGCGTCGGTGCACCGTACCGGCTGACCAGCCAGGCCAGACGGTCGTGCTGGGCCTCGCCGAGCCGGATGCCGCCGGATTGCAGTAGCCGATCAAGATTCGCGTGCGTCCCGTCCGTCAATTCCGTGCCCCTCGTGCCAACCCCTTGGACTTCAACGGTCCTGACGGCGCGATCAGGCGCACTATTTGGGGCCGGATCGGAGCGGCGTAATCGCCACGGAGTAGATCGCAATGTCCTGCGCCATCGCGGCGACCGGGATCAGGAGGCAGCCGTCCTCGGTCTTGGTGCTATAATGGCTGCCGGTCCGCTGCAGACCGGCGAAGATCAGGCTGTCCTCCGCAAGGCCGGTGACGTCCTGACTCTCGGCTGCGTCGCGAGAGTCGTCGCCCTGCTGCACCGTCACGCCGTGAAGAAGGCCATCGGGCGCGAATGTGGCCAGCGGCAGTGCGATCATGGTCACCACCATGCTCCGCGACAGGGCAATGCGCAGGCGCAACTCGCCGAGGCCGTTGTGGTGAAGCGTCACCGTCTCCAGTGTCGCTTCGCCATTCCCGCGAAACAGTCCGACCTGGACCTGGCCGCAGGGCCTGTCCTCGAAGACGTCGGCCGGCAGGCGGTTGGCGCCAAACAGCGTGTAGAGATAGGAGTGGGACGCCGATAGCCGCGCAAAGCAGCCTGCGAGCCACATCGGCGGTGCCGATGCCGTGCAGGCGGCTGAGAGGCCGCGGGCGGTGATCTGCCGACGGATGAAGTCGCCGTCGATCATTGGTGCCAGCGCACGGGTGCCGAGATTGACGTCGTGCTTCAGTTCGCCCAGCAGCGCCAGCTCGTCATCGTCGGGCAGCAACAAGAGGCGCGCCAAGGTTGCCGCGCACCAGCGCGCGGCGACGTCGGGTGTCGCATAGGGGCTCAGACCAAAATCGAGGGCGGCGTCTTCGGCCGTTACTGCAAAGGCGAGAGCGCCGGCCTGGATCTCGGCGGCCAGCGCGATCTGGCTTTCGGGGCGCGGATTGATCTCGCGCAGAACCTGGTTGCCGTCATAGTCGCGCACCGAGCCGTCGGCGGAGCAGCAGATCTGCTCCAACAGCGCCACGTTGCGGATCAGCATGCGCTTGGCGTGAGGGGTGACCACGAGGTCGGAGATGAATCCTTCGGCGCTGTCCTCCTCGGCGAGGTCGTCGAAGGCGTCGTCGAGCGACATCAGATAGGCGCCGTGGAGGCGGATGCCGATGCCTTCGAGGTCGAAGATGCGACGCAGAGCCTTCTGCACGCTGCCGGAATAGCCGAGATCGGCGAGGACGAGATCGGTGCAGTCATCGAACCCAGGTACAGCTTGACGCAGATAGGCGAGCAGCCGCGCGCGCAAGTCTGCGGCAAGCTCGACGACTTCGGCTGGATTCATCAGTTCCGGAAGCGCCTCGGCGAGTTCCTCGCCGGAAGCGATCCCGTCCGGGAAGCCGGCAAAGTATGCGGCGACGCTCGCCGGCATGACCTTGAGCATCTCGCCGAATGTCGGCGCGTCGATCTTGAAGACCTTGCTGAGGAGATCGATGAGCGGCTGCATCGTGTCCGCCGAGGCGATCAGGCTGACGCGGCGGTTGATCTCGATATAGGCCGAGGTCATGCCGTGCAGCCGCTGCCAGATCTGGTGCGACAGAAAGCCGTCCCGGCCGAGGAAGCCGAGGGCGACCTTTCGGCCGGGACCTGTGACCTCTTCGCAGCGCCGCGCAACAAAGACATCGAATGCCTTCATCACCGGGCCGAGCACTGTCACTCCCAGATGGAACGCTGGCGACCTCTCGGCGCTGCGCGCGGCGACCATGCGCCGCAGCGTACGTGCGCCGTGATCGAGTCGAGACGGCGCACCCGAGCACAACAGCTCGAACAGCGCGGTCTCGCGCTGAAACTTCGCAGCAAGCTGGGCGGTGGCCTGCGGATAGTAGCGCGGGCGAATGCCGTGGCGCGTCGCGCCCCTGATGTCGGCCTTTTCATTGTCGCCGACGTGGAAGGAGGCGCTGGGGTCGATGTTCTGCTCGAATAGATACGTCGCGAACAGCGACCCGCTCTTGCTGCTGCCGTGGTCGCAGGATGCGTAAAGAAAGTCCCAGCTCAGCCCGGGATGAGAAGCCCGCAGCAATCGCGCCATCCGGTCGGAATCCCAATAGGTGTCGGAGATGAAGCCGACACGGTAGCCCGCGCGCTTCATGTCCCGATATTGCCGAAGCATGTCCGGATTTGCGCGGCAAAGCTCGATCTCCGCCGCAAACTCTGATTCGACCAGATCTATCAGATCGCTGCGCGCCCGACCGAAGAGCTTGAACGGGAAACGGGAATAGATCTCGTCGATGTGCACTTCGCCCACGCCGCGTTTCTCCTTCGCGATCCGGCGTGCACGCGCTTCGGCCTGGATGCGATGCTGAACGAAACTCGCGGAAGCATTGGGACATGATTGTGAAATGCCGGAAAGCTCGTAAGTCCTTTCAAATACGCCATCTGGCGTCGTGCAGGCGCGAAGCAGAAACGTATCGAAAACATCAAATGACCAAGCAGAAACAATTTGCGCGCGGCGCGCTGCGCCAGTCGTTGCGATCGTCATGCCAGCAATCCCCGCCAATCAGAGCGATTAACGTGCGTGTGCGTGAGGTCAGGCGCCACACGCGCGAAAAAAGTTCACGCGCGATTCGAAATCGTGCTCGTCGCGACTGACAAGTTCAAAAAAATCGCTAGGTTCGAAAATGGTGATTCGGAAAAAATTGCCGGGTGCAGAAGTTGTCTCGCGTTCATTCACACTCGGAAACAATTGTCTCTTCATGCATCAAGTGCGTGTCGCGTCTGATCACCTAGGGCCGCGTAATGTCAGCGTTCTTCTCTCGACGACATCTGCTCAGGATGAACGATCCGCCATGGCCCGAGACGATGTGATGATTGCGCGTACGACGCCCAAGATGATCGCGCGACCGGCAATAGCTGCCCGGTACTCGGCAAAAAAGACCCAGGTAACGTTTTGAAAAACAACGGAAATTTATCGCCTGGATTGCTTTCGCCCCGCGTTCAACGCGTGGAAGCCGTGTGGCATTGGCGCCGCCGGCATTGCGGGTTGGAGGTTGCGGGATGAGTTACGCTGCTGAGGTCTGGGCTCCCGCCGAGGCCGAGATTGCGACGACGGTGCCGGCTGAAGCGCCGGTGCCGATGATGCCGTCCGCGCCGCTCGCGCCGGATGGCGCGCCCGATGCCGATGTCGTCTACGACGAGGACAGCGAACTCCTGGACAAGCTCGCCACCGGCGACGAAGTCGCATTCCGCATGCTGGTCGAGCGTCACATCGATCGCGCTTATGCCATTGCGCTGCGTATCGTCGGCAACGCCGCGGACGCCGAGGACGTGGTGCAGGATTCCATGCTCAAGATCTGGAGCCATCGCGGACGCTGGCAGCACGGCCGCGCCAAATTCTCGACCTGGCTCTACCGTGTCATCTCCAATCGCTGCATCGATCTGCGTCGCAAGCCGCGCACCGAGAACGTCGAGGCCGTGCCGGAAGTCGCTGACAATCAGCCCGGCGCCGTCGAGCTCATCGAGCGTCGCGAGCTGAACGACATGCTGGAGCTCGCGATGCAGCGCTTGCCCGAGCAACAGCGCGTCGCGGTAATCCTGTCCTACCACGAAAACATGAGCAACGGCGAAATTGCCCAGGTTATGGATACAACCGTCGCCGCCGTCGAGTCGCTGCTCAAGCGCGGCCGCCAGCAGCTTCGCCAGCTCCTGCGCAAGCACGAGCGGGACATCCGCACCGCGTTTACCGACTGCTAACCATAAAGATCGCCTCGCCAAGTTTTTCGCGCCTGATCTCCTTGCGCTCCGCCGTTTGAGCGAACGGACGGGGCTGCGGTCCGCGTCGTCGTCAGTCGATCTCAACGATGCGGCACGCCATGCCCATCAGCACAGGAGCTCTCAATGCCCGTAATCAGCACCAATACCGCCGCCAATGCGGCGGTCCGCTATCTCAACATCAACGCCGCGCAGGAGAGCAGCTCGCTCTCGAAGCTGTCGAGCGGATCGCGCATCACCTCGGCATCCGACGACGCCGCGGGCCTTGCGATCTCCACGCGCATCTCTTCGGACGTCACCACGCTTCAGCAGGCTGCGACCAACGCCTCGCAGGCGACCGCGATTCTCCAGACCGCCGACGGCGGCGCATCGAACATCTCGGACATTCTCGCCCGCATGAAGTCGCTGGCGTCGGAATCCGCGTCGGGCACCGTGACCGACTCCAGTCGCGCCTATATCCAATCGGAATTCTCGCAGCTCAACGCCCAAATCGACTCGATCGCGACCGGTACCCGCTATTCCGGCCAGAGCTTGCTCGATGGATCCAGCGTGTTCTCGTCCGGTGTGTCCGTGCTGGTCGGCTCGGACGGCTCTGACACGATCGACATCCAGTTGACCAGCCTGACAGCGTCCTCTCTCGCTGTCTCCACGCTCGACGTCAGCACTCAGTCCGGCGCGACATCGGCGCTCGATGCCATCGATACTGCGATCGACACTGTTTCTGCCGCGCGCGCCTCGATCGGCGCTCAGGAATCGCGGTTCAACTTCTCGTCGGATTCGATCTCGACCCAGACGCAGAACCTCCAGGCGGCAAACTCCGCGATCGAGGACGTGGATATCGCGTCCGAGCAATCCAAGCTGTCTTCGGCTGAAGTGAAGACACAGGCTGCCGTGTCGGCGCTCGCCGCGGCGAATCAGATGCCCCAGTACTTGCTCCAGCTGCTGAACTGATGACGATCCGAGCGGGCCGGCATGAGGCCGGCCCGCTCACTGCCAGGGAATAGGCAACCAAAGTGGCCAGCGTCAGCTCAACCAGCAGCGCAAGCTCGGGTGTCACCGTCACCACGAGCGGGTCGACCAATTCGAGCAGTATCGACTGGTCAGCGCTGATACAGTCCGCCGTGGACGCGAAGACCGCGCAGGCGGATACGATCTCGACCACGATCACGAACAACGAGGCCAAGATCTCGGCCTATCAGACGCTTCAGAGCGATCTGGAGACGCTGTATTCCGGCTTGTCGTCACTATCCACGGCGGTGGTCAATTCGCTCTCCACCAGCGCATTCGCGACGCGCGCGGCGAGCATCAGCTCGACCGGAGACGTGAGTGCCTCCTCGGCGCTTTCCATGACGATCAAGAACGGGGCGGCGATCGGCGACCATACATTGACGATCAGTCAGCTCGCGGCCGCACAGAAGGTGGTCGGCACCTCGCAATCGAGCCAGACCGACGAGCTCGGCTATTCCGGCACGTTTTCCATCGGTTTGGACGGCGGGCCTACGTCCGACATCACCGTCACCAGCACGATGTCGCTCCAGGACATTGTCGATGCCATCAATGCGCAGACCTCGACCACCAACGTCCAGGCCTCTATCGTGCAGGTATCCAGCACGTCATTCCAGATGGTGCTGACCGGCACCGCGGATGCGGTGGACATCACCTATTCCAGCACATCCGGCGACGACATCATGAACGAGCTCGGCGTGACCGGCAGCTCGGGCAGCTTTACCAACGTGATCCAGGAGGCGCAGTCGGCCGAATTCACGTTGGACGGCATTTCGATGACGCGCGACACCAACGACATCACCGACGTTCTCAGCGGGGTCACTTTCAGCCTGCTCCAGGCGACCCCGGACGGAACCTCGCTGAACATCAGTATCGAGACCGACACCAGCCAGATCCAAGCGGCGCTTGAGACCTTCGTCACCAACTACAATGCTTTTCGCGACGAGGTCATCGCCCAGCAGGCGACCACGACCGACGGCACCGCAGATTCGAGCGCGGTCCTGTTCGGCGACGGAACCATGCGCAACATCATGGATGCGCTCCAGAACGCCTTGAACAGCACCGTGGGCGGCATGACGATGGCCGATCTCGGCCTGTCCTTCAACGAGAAGAACGAGCTCGAGCTCGACACCAGCACGTTGTCGGAGATCCTGAGCACTAACCTGAGCGGCGTGACCAAGCTGCTGTCGGCGCAAACCACGACGTCGTCGAGCCAGCTCAGCGTCGTCAACACCGGGACGTCGCCGCAATCCTTCACCCTGGAGCTGACCGTCGATTCCGACGGCAAGCTGTCCTCGGCCTCTGTCGGCGGTGACTCCTCGCTGTTTACGGTCAGCGGCACCACGATCATCGGCGCGTCCGGCTCGATCTATGCCGGCATGGCCTTCACCTATAGCGGCTCGACCTCGCAGTCGATCACGGTCACCTCGAGCACCGGGATTGCATCGCAGATCTACCAGCTTGCGAAGGACTATTCGTCATCGACTGGCGCGTTGCAAACGCAGATCACCAGTCTGACGACGCGCGACGAGGAGCTCCAGCAAAGGGTCGATGACATCAACAGCGCCGCGGCGACGCTGCAATCGCAGCTGCAGACGCAGTACGCGAAGTACCAAGCCGCGATCGAGAGTGCGAGCAGCACGCTCGACTATCTCAAGGCCCTGCTCAACTCGAGTGATTGACGATGCATAATCCGATGGCGTACATGGCCAACCAGGCCTATCGGGGGACGGCAACGACCGTGCCGCCGCTCAAGGCGGTCTCGATGCTGCTCGGCGGCACGATCATCTCTCTCCAGAGATCGCTCGCCGCCCAGGAGGCAAGGCGTTTCGAGGAAGGGCACGAGCACCTGATGAAGGCGACCTCGATCCTGCGTGGGCTCAGCCACAACCTCGATTTCGCCAGAGGCGGCGACGTGGCGGAGCGGCTGTTCCAGACCTACCACGCGATGATCCTGGCGAGCCACCGGGCCTTTGGCCGTCCGCACGCCCGGCAAAATTTCGGCCGCATCATCGCCGGGCTGACCGAACTGCGGGAGGCCTGGGAGTTCGTCGACACGACCGTGCGGAGCAGCAAGCCTGGACCGGTCGATTCGGCCCGCAAGGGCTGAAGCCGCCTGCTCCCCCGCGACGCGGGGAGGGCGGGCACCGGAACGGTCGCCGTTCCACCGCTTCCGTAGTGCTGCGGGCACATTTGGCGCGCGAAGCCGCTGAAATCCGGTTTCCGGAGCGCTTGCAATGCTCTATGACAGCCTGACCGAGGCGGGATCGGCGGGCGATGGACGTCATCGAGTTTGAGGAACTGATCGATCGGCTGGGCGAGGATCTCTCCCTCTGGCCCGACGATCGGCGTTTGCCCGCCGAAGAGCTGCTGTCACGATCGTCGGCCGCGCAAGCCCTGCTGGAAGAGGCGCGCGCCCTGCGCCTCGCGCTCGCGGCACCGCCGGTGCGCGCGCCGGCAGGCCTCGCCGACCGCATTGTCGCTGCGGCCGCGAGAATGAAAGATGACGCCGCCGAGCCGCGCACCGAAGGCGAGACGGCGGGGAGCTGAGCGCTCTGCTCTGAATCGTCGCTTCCTTCACCTCGCCCCGCTTGCGGCAGGGCAATCGCATTTGGGAGTTTTTTCCCGCGGCCATCCTTCGAGACGCCCGCTTTGGGCGGGCTCCTCAGGATGAGGGCGGAGTGCGCGGCAGCAGTTTCAACGAGCACTAATGCTGATTAGCCTCATCCTGAAAAGGCGCGTAAGCGTCGTCTCGAAGGACGAGGCGTGCGCGCAGGCCGTCGCCACAAGTCATATGCGATAGCCCTGCCTCTCCCCGCGAGTGGAGCGAGGCAGTGCACTGCCACCGCCGCGCCAAATCAACTCGAACTCAGCGCTCGCTTAAGACGCGCACACGGCAGATTTTGCCGTGTCGAATGCCGTTCTCGCGCGCGTGAATCGGCGCCTGAATCCGCGCGCCCACCCGTTTCATCAGCACACAGATTTCAAGCGCCGCGAGCCGATACTGGTCGCCGGCAGCAAGAGAAGGCCGGAGTTTCCGATGACCGTTTCCGCCGTGAGTTCTGCAACGACTGCGACCACCACGACATCATCATCGTCGAGCACGTCGTCCAACTCGACGCTGACATCCAGCGATTTCCTGAGCATTCTGGTCAGCGAGCTGCAGAACCAGAATCCGCTGGATGCGACCTCGACCACCGATCTCGTCAATCAGCTCACGTCCTACGCCAATTTCACCTCGCAGCAGTCGATCAACTCCAACTTGTCGTCGCTCGCGAGTTCGTTCTCGAGCCTCGTGACGCTGAACTCGGTGAACTACATCGGCCACACTGTCGAAGCGAAGTCCGATACGGCGACGTTGAGCAACGGTTCGGCGACCTATGGCTACTCGCTGTCGTCGACCGCTTCGGACGTCTCGATCAGCATCTCGGATTCCTCCGGCAACGTCGTCTACACCGGCGCCGGGACGGGAAACTCGGGTTCGAACACCTTCACCTGGGACGGCAAGGATTCCAGCGGCAATCAGCTCTCCGATGGCGGCCAGTACAGCATATCGGTGACGGCGACGGACACCGCCGGCAACTCGGTGCTCAACTACACGACCGTCACCGGCAAGGTGACCGGCATCGACACTTCGACGTCCACGCCCTCGCTCACGGTGAACGGCGTCGCGGTCAGCGCCGCCAACATCCTCGGCGTCACATCCTGATCTCACATCCTGATTTCCTCGGAGCTTATCATGAGTCTCACCGGCGCATTGTCATCGGCGATCTCGGCGCTCAGTGCCCAGAGCCAGTCCCTGTCGATGATCAGCGACAACATCGCCAATTCCGACACGACCGCCTACAAGACCACGTCGGGAATGTTCGACGCGCTCGTGACCGCCTCCAGCAATACGACCTCCTACGCTTCTGGCGGCGTCACCGTCTCGGGCCGCGCCAACATCACCCAGCAGGGCCTGCTCGCCGCGACCTCCAACGCCACGGATGTCGCGATCCAGGGCTCGGGTTTTTTCGTGGTGACCGACGCCAAGTCGGGCGGCACGGTCGCCTACACCCGTAACGGCGCCTTTACCACCGACAACGCCGGCTACCTCCAGAACAACGGCTACTACCTCGAGGGTTGGCGCACCGACGCGGACGGCAACGTCGTCGGCAGCGAGTCGGCGAGCAATCTGGAGGCCATCAACACCCAGGTCGCCTCGACCAGCGGCAGCGCCACCACAAAGACCACGATCGAAGCGAACCTGCCGTCGGATGCCGCGACCGGCGCCACCTACACCAGCTCGATGACGGTCTACGATTCGCTCGGCGCCTCGAATTCGATGCAGGTGACCTGGACCAAGATGGGCACCAACGCCTGGAGCGCGAGCTTCGCCAATCCGACGCCGGCCTCGGACACCACGACCGCAACAGGCACGGCCTCAGGCACGATCGACATCACCTTCAATAGCGACGGTTCGCTCGCCAGTACCAGCCCGAATCCGGCCACCGTCTCGATCACCGGCTGGACCGACGGTGCGGCGAACAGCACCATCACCATGAATCTCGGAACCGCCGGCAAGACCGACGGCCTCACGCAATATGCGTCGGGCGAAACCACCCCGTCAGTCAACGTCACCAGCATCGATTCAGATGGCCTGTCCTACGGCAAGCTGTCGAGCGTCTCGATCGGTGACGATGGCCTCGTCAACGCGACCTATTCCAACGGCCAGAGCATCGCGATCTACAAGATCGCGGTGGCGACCTTCGCCGATCCGAGCGGACTCGCCGCCTCCAGCAACGGCATCTATTCAGCGACCGTGACGTCGGGCAATGCTGCGCTGCAGGGCTCTGGGGAGAACGGCGCGGGCACGATCCACGGCAGCGAGCTGGAATCATCGACCACCGACACCTCCAGCCAGTTCTCGGACATGATCTCGGCGCAGCAGGCCTATTCCGCTGCGTCCCAGATCATCTCCACCGTCAACGAGATGTACGACACCCTGATCTCGGCGATGAGGTGAGCGATGCGCGGTGAGCAAGCGAACGCCGTTGGGGAGGCGCTGCTGCGCCAGCTCAAGCGGCTGATGGCACGGGCCGCAACCGTCAAGGGCAGCGACCGCAAGCAGTTGCTCGTGCTGCTCGACGACGTGGAAACGACGCGGCGTGGCCTCGTGCGGCAAGCCGCGGAGATCGACGGTGAGATGCGGCAGACGACTGCCAGGACGGCCGCCATCGGCGCTTACCTGCGCAACTCGCAAGGCGGCCGCGGCAAACGGAATAACTAGAAGAAGGCGATGACCATGACTGTAGCCCAAGCCACAAGGACGAGCGCCGTGAACGGCGATGCCCGGATCAAGTCGCTGATCACGCTGATCGACACCCTGACTGCATTGATCGCGGAGGAGAACGCGGAGCTTGCAAAGGGCCTGCCGGCCTCGCGCCTGAAGCAGGTCGACGAGAAGAACAAGCTGGCGGAGATCTTCGAGCGAACCGTTGCCGAGTGCGCGGCAGGCACGACCAGCCTGACGGTGCGGGACCGGATCCTGCGCGAGCAGCTGCTGGAGCGGATCCTGAGGCTGCGGGCGGAGATGGACGAGAATCTGGTGCGTCTGCGCGCTGCGATCGAGGCCAGCAACCGCCGGATCGAGGCCGTCATGCAGGCGATCCGCGAGCAGATCGTCGCCGTTTCGCCCTACGGTGCATCCGGCCGCGTCGCTGCCGCCCGTGCGGTGTCCAGCGGCACCAGCCGCAGCGCCTGACGGAACGGGGGAAGCCGCCGTGTCGCTCGATATCGCTCGATCGGTCGCATTCACTGGGCTGTCTGCGACGTCCGTGCAGATCAGCGTGACGTCGTCGAACATCTCGAACGCCGACACGACGGGCTATACCAGGAAGTCCGCGACCCAGTCGAGCAGCGTCACCAACGGCGTCGGCACCGGCGTCACGGTGACCGGCATCACCTCGACCGTCGACAAGCTGCTGTTGAAGTCGCTGGTCAGCGCGGATTCCGAGCTCGGCGCGGCCGACACCACCAACACCTACCTGACGTCGCTCCAGCAGCTCTACGGCTCGATCAGCAGCAGCGATGATTCCTCGTCCGGGACCTCGCTCGCCAACAGCATCGCCTCGCTGGAATCGGCGCTGTCGTCGCTGGCGAGCACGCCCAGCAGCGCCTCGCTGCAATCCAACGCCGTCAGCGCGCTCGACGACGTCGCGAGCCAGTTGCGGGAGACCTCCAGCGGGATCCAGAAGCTGCGGTCGGACGCCGATCTGGACATCGCGTCCTCGATCGACGACGTCAACGCGGACCTGCAGCAGATCGCGGATCTGAATACCCAGATCAAGCAGACGGCCGCCTCCGGCCAGTCCACCGCCGACCTCGAGGACCAGCGCAACACCGCGCTTCAGGACCTCGCCTCGAAGATGAACATCAATTACTTCACCGCTTCGAACGGCGACATACAGATCTACACCAAATCAGGCCAGGCACTGGTCGACAGTTCCGCGCATACGATCAGCTATACGGCTGCGTCCAATGTGACGGCGTCAACGACCTACACCGCCGGCTCCTCGTCGAGCGGCTTCAGCGCGATCACCGTGAACGGGGTGGACATCACCTCCCAGATCACCGGTGGGGATATCGGCGCACTCATCACGCTCCGTGACGACACTCTGCCGGACGCGCAGTCCCAGCTCGACCAGCTGGCGCAGCAGCTGGCGTCCGTGATGAACAACGTCTCGAACAGCGCCTCTTCGGTGCCGGCGCCGACCAGCCTGACGGGGACGACGGCCGTCACCAGCAGTTCTGCCCTGTCCGCCTCTGGCTCGGTGCGCATCGCGGCCACCGACCAGAGCGGCAACCTGGTCTCCTACGCCGATCTCGACCTGTCGTCCTACGCGACGGTCGGCGATCTCGTCACCGCCATCAACGGCATCTCCGGCTTGTCCGCCTCGATCGATTCGGATGGCCATCTCTCGATCACGGCGACCGGCTCCGGCAACGGCGTCGCCATCAACGAGATGACGAGCTCGGTCGGAAGCTCCAGCGAGGGATTCTCCGAATATTTCGGCCTCAACGATCTGGTGACGGGAACGAGCGCTTCGGACATCGCGGTCAACAGCAAGATTCTGTCCGGCACGAACGAGCTCCAGCTTGCGACGCTGGACTCGTCGTCGAGCCTGACTGTCGGAAGTTCGGTGCTGTCGTCCGGTTCCGCCACCGTGATCAATGCCTTCTACGATGCGTTGACGGCCTCGCAGACGTTTGCATCGACGGGCGGGCTCGCCGCCAGCACCGGGTCGCTCGCCGACTACGCCTCGGCCATCGTCTCCCACGTCTCGAGCAAGGCTTCGCAGGCCTCCACGGATTATACCGCCAAGGAGACCGCGCAGTCGACCTATGCGAATTCGCTGTCGTCGCAGTCTGGCGTCAATCTGGACGAGGAAACGGCCAATTTGAGCACGCTCCAGAACAAATATTCGGCGGCGTCGGCGCTGATCCAGGCCATCAACTCCATGTATTCGGCGCTGCTCACCGCCGTGCAGTCGACGTAAGGGGGTACGGTTATGGTCGCGATGAGGGTGGCCACCTTCGCCCAGTCGAACAGGATGATCGCCGACGTCATGCGCGTGGAATCGGTCATGGCCACCAAGCAGATCCAGGAATCGACGGGCGTCGTCTCGACGGATTTCGGCGGCTATGGCGCGGACGCCCAGCACGTCATCAACCTTCAGGTCTCGGTGACGCGCGCGCAATCCTATATCGACGCGGCTACGCTCGCCGGCAGCAAGGTCCAGGTGATGTATTCGGCGGTCGGCTCGGTGACCGACATCCTCACGCAGCTGCGCTCCCAGCTCAGCGCCGCCTCGACCGGGAGCTCGACCGAGGTGAACTCGGCGATCAGCTCAGCCCAGCAGATGCTGGAGCAGATGGGCTCGCTGATGAACACGCAGTATGATGGCCAATACGTGTTTGCCGGCGGCAAGACCGATACGGCTCCGGTCGATCTCACGAGCTTTTCGTCTGGTACTGGTTCGACCACGACTGCGGACACCAGCTACTACAAAGGCGACAGCGAGATCGCCTCGGTACGGGTTGACGCCAATGAAACCGTATCATACGGCGTCACCGCGGATAATTCGGCGTTCGAGGAGGTGATGCGCGTCCTGAAGTTCGTGGCCAACAGCACGACGCTGTCGTCTGCGGATATCACCAGCGCGCTGGATCTCGCCAGCACGGCGCTCGACGACACCGCTGCCGTGCAGGCAAAGCTGTCCGGCGCCGCGTCATCGATCGAGACCGCGAGCGCTCGCCAGGCCGACTACAAGAGTTACGCGGAGACCTTGTCGAATGACCTGACCAGCGTCGACGTCGCCGCCATTACGGCGCAGCTTTCGACTTACGAGACGCAACTCACGGCGTCCTATTCTGCTCTCGGGAAGATCTTGAGCCTGAATCTTGCGAGTTATCTGAAGTGAACAAGGGCCGGGTTCGTTCGGTAATAGAGGGAGTCGCTGGGGCTCGACCGGATGGTCCGGAAACCTTCCAGGGGAGTCAGATCGAATACCCGATGAGCAAATGGAATCCAAATGAAAAATGTAAGCCGATCCGCTCGGGCCGGAGGCTGATCAAAAAAGAAGGCTCTCTCGACCAGAAACTGGTCGATCGCACATTGGCGCTGATGTGGAGTTCTGCTGCTTCACAGGCAGTTGCATCCGCACGATTAACCCATGCGGCTTGCGGTCGTGCAGCGACAGCTCGCCGCCATGGGCGATCGCGATCGCACGCGCGATCGAGAGGCCGAGCCCGAAGCCGGTGGAGTCGTCCATGGTGCGCGCATTGTCGCCGCGCACGAACGGCTCCAGCATCTCCTGCTTGCGTGCATCCGAAATGCCGGGACCGTCGTCCTCGACGTCGATGACGAGCCCTGTGCCCGATATCTTGAGACGGATCTTCACTTCTGCGCCGAATCGGACCGCGTTCTCGACGAGGTTGGTGACGGCGCGATGCAAGTCGTCGGCCCGTACGACGACGCTCGCGGAAGCTGGCCCGTCATAATACACGACATGGCCCATGTCGCCGAACTGGTCGGCGACGAGCTGCAGTGTGCTCGCGATATCGACTAGCGTCACGGCTTCGATCTTGCGGTCGTCGCGCAAGAGCGAAAGGACCGATTCGAGCATTGAGCGCATCTGGTCGAGGTCGATCAGCATGTGCTTGCGGTTGCCCTCGTCCTCGATGAATTCGGCGCGCAGGCGCAGCCGCGTGATCGGCGTACGCAGGTCGTGGCTGATCGCGGCCAGCATCCGCGTGCGATCCGACATCAGCCGCGCGATCCGTTCCTGCATGCGGTTGAGTGCGCGCGCCACCGCGCGGATCTCCTCTGGGCCGCGCTCGGGCAGCGGTTCGGCGGTGCCGTCGAGGCTGAAATTCTCCGCCGCCTCGGCAAAGGACGACAGCGGCCGCGTCAGCGCGCGCGCCGCCCACAGGCCGAGCACGGTGACGCAGATGAAGGTGCTCATCAGCGCCATCAGCCAGGGTCCGCCCCAGAACCGCGGTCGCGGGCCGCCATCGGCATGGCCCGCAATCACGGTACCGTCGGGCAGTTGCACGCCGATACGGGGCTCGATGCCGCCTGAAGCCAGCAGTCCCGTATTGTAGGCGCGGCCGAGATGGCGATGCATCGCGCGCAGCGGCAGGCTGTCGCTCTCCTCGAGATTTGCCGTGCCGGGCGCCAGCATCTCGATGCCGAGCCCGGGGAAGGCGCGCGCAAGATCGGCAAGCAGGCGCGGACGCTCGCTCGCCTCCGCGGCACCAAGCAGCAGTGCGGCATCGGCCAGTTGATGCGCCCCTTCAGGCGAGGCGTCGGGGCGGTCCGGCCGGCTGATCAGGAAGGCGGTGGTGACGACGAGATGGAGCGCGACGGTCGAGGCCAGCACCAGCGCGGCGATCTGCCCGCCGATGCCCTTGAGGTGGAGGAACGAGAACGGCTTCATCGTCTCCCCGTCAGCTGCTCAGGGGCCTTGCGACCGCCTCGGGGCTTGCTGCCTCAGTTCCCGCGAGCTCGATTCGTGGTGTGAACAGATAACCGCCTGAGCGCACCGTCTTGATGATGGTAGGATCGGCCGGATTGGGCTCGATCTTGCGCCGGATGCGGCTGACCAGCACGTCGATGGAGCGCTCGAACGAGCCGGCGTTGCGGCCCTGCGTGAGGTCGAGCAGGCTGTCGCGTGATAGCACGCGGCCGGGCCGTTCGCAGAACGTCCTGAGCAGATCGAACTCGGCGCTGGTTACCGCGACGCGCGCGCCGTCCGGATTGCGCAATTCGCGCAGCCGCAGATCGATGCGCCAGCCTTCGAAGGCAAGCGTGCTCGCGCCTTGGACCGCGCTGGCCGCTTGCGCGGCGGCTTGGCGGCGAAGCACTGCGTTGATGCGGGCGAGCAGCTCCCGCGGGTTAAAGGGTTTGGGCAGATAGTCGTCCGCGCCCATCTCGAGACCGACGATGCGATCGACGTCTTCGCCGCGCGCGGTCAGCATGATGATCGGCGTCTGCGATTCGGCGCGAACCCTGCGGCAAAGGCTCAGGCCGTCCTCCCCCGGCAGCATGACATCGAGGATGATGAGGTCGACGCGGTGATCGGTCATGGCGCGGGACATCTCGCGGCCGTCGCTCACGGCTGTGACGTTGCAGGCGTTGTTGCGCAGGTACTTCGCAATCAACGTCCGGGTTTCGCGGTCGTCCTCGACGACGAGGATGTTGGGATTGAGAATGGCCATGTGACTTGTTTGTCCAAGATTCGGACCAAATGGCGGAGATTTTTGTTTCAGATTGTTTCTGGACGCGATCTCGACAGGCCCGGCAATGCCGGGCCGTGGAACGGCAAGGTGTCGTTGAGAGGCCTAACGATACGGTGCCGCTATCGACCAAGAAACGCCGCATACCCAATAGCGCCCATCATGACTTCGATTCCGGCGGCTTCCGCCGGTTTGGGCTGTCGGGAGAAGCTCATGATGTCTAGTGGATGAAAGTGCCGCCGAGGTGGTAGGCGTGATCGGCCTGGAGTTCGCCTTCGACCTACCGTGCAAGGGCTTTCTTCAACGTTGCGCCAATGTACTACAACCGGAACGCATCTGGCGATGCGTCCAACCTCTTCCCGCACGCGGAGCGAACTGCAATAGGTAACGCGATCCGCTTCAGCGGCGTGGTGTTGGCGGTCTTGGCATTGAAGTCCGCGCCGCGGCCGGGAACGAAGGCGGTGTCGACCACGCCGGGCGCGACCGCGAGCACCCGCACCTCGGGCCCAGCACGCGAGCGCGCGACTTCGTCATGCCGGCATTGCCCGGTGCACCGCCGCAGAAATTGTGGCAGCAAAATCAACGGGCGCGTCGTAGTTGTGACATTGTAGAATCGCCTCTCACCGCGGGGTACGCCGCCGGCCTACTGGAATAGCCGAGCGCAGCGCCGATGGCTCTGGCTGCCTCCATCACGTGAACCGAATATTCCTTGATCTGCTTGCGCTTGATGCGGCTGTCGGGGCCCGACATGCCGATCGCTCCGACGAGTTCGCCCGAACGGCCGAGGATCGCGCAAGCGCAGGCCGCGATGCCCTCGCGCCATTCGCCGTGCAGCACGGAAGAATAGCCCTGCGCGCGCGCCAGATCGATGTCCTCCCGCAGTTCCTCGATCGTTGTTCGCGTCGATTCCGTGTAACGCCTGAGATGCGGGCGAAATCGTTCCAGATAGTCATCGGGCATATGCGCGAGCATCGCCTTTCCGGTCGCCATGGTGAAGGCGGGGGCGCGCATCCCCACGCTCGTATGGGCGCGGATGTGGTGAGCGCTTTCGATCTTGTCGACGTAGACGACGTCGGTGTCCTCGAGCACCGACAGATGGATGGTTTCGCCGGTGATCTCGGCAAGCTTCGTCATTGCCGGTCGCGCGATGTTGATGAGATCCATCCGGTGGATGACGTGGCTGCCGAGCGCCCAGATCTTGGTCGTGAGCTCGTAGGTGCTATGCGGGGGGATCTGGCGCACATAGCCCTGGGACTGCAACGTCATCAACAGCCGATGCACGTTGCTCTTGGTGAGCTTCAGCTCGCTCGCGAGATCCGTGACCCCGCGGGGCTGCTCGCTCAGAGCAAGTGCTTCCAGGAGACGCAGCCCTTTAGTAAAAGCCTTATCCATCCACCAGCCAAAGTAGAATGATCTTTCACAGCGTCTAGCATGGTCGCGCGATCCGCAACAGCCCGCGTGTGGGGATCGGCCCCGGTCCGTTCGGATCGGGGCCGATTAGCCTGCCTACTGGGCCAGCAAGGCGTTCAGCTTCTCCTGCCCGTACTCTTCATTGGTGGATTTTCCGGCCGGCGAAGCCGCGCCCCAATAATCCGGGCTCCATTCGATCGCCTTCGAGACGTTGTCCGGGTTGTTGGCCCAGTAGCGCGCGAGCTTCTTGTCGGTCGCGGCCTCGAACACGACCTGGGAGGGAAGGGCGACCGGGAAGGTCGAGGTGAGTTGCGCCGCGCGCTTGGGTTCGAGCCGCCAGGACAACAGCTTCAGCGCGTTATCATAGTTCGGCGCTCCCTTTGGGATCGAGAAGAAGTCGTAGTAGATGAAGCCCTGATTGAAGGTCAGCTCGATCGGGGCGCCCTCCAGGGCGAGCTTGCTCATCGAGCCGGTGTAGGCCATGCACATGTCGGCCTCGCCATCGAGCAGGAGCTGCGGCGGCTGAGCGGACGTCGTCCACCATTTGGCGATGTGCGGCTTGATTTCCTTGACCTTCTTCAACGCCCGCTCCATGTCTATCGGATAGAGCTTGCTCTTCTCCACGCCGTCGGCCATCAGCGCCGCCTCGAATACGAAACGCGGCCAGGCGGGCATGCAGCGCCGGCCGGGAAACTTCTTCACATCCCAGAAGTCGGCCCAGCTGGTCGGTACGTTCTCGCCCTTGTACTTGTCCTTGTTGTAGACGAGGCCGACGCCAATCACCTGCAAGGCCACGCCCTTCTTGCGCTTCAAATTGTCCGGCATTGCCGCCAGCGTCTGCTTCGCCGCGTCGGACAGCTTGGAATAGTCGATGTCGGCCAGACAGCAATCGCCGAGCAGCTTGGTCTCCTGGTCGAAGATGAACGTCAGGTCCCATTGCGCCTTGCCGGCTTCGGCCTGGGCCTTGATGCGTGGGCCGCTGCGGGCCTCCTGGACGGTGACCACCTTGATGCCGGTCTCCTTCTCGAAGGGGTCGTACATGACTTTGCGCAATGCATCGCCATAACCGCCGCCCGGGTCCTGCATGATCACGACGTTGCTCTGCGCTTGAGCCAGACCTGTCCCCATCGCGGCGAGCAGGGCCGAGGCCAGCACGGAAGCCGATAGTCGAAAGCGTTTCATTCCCAGCATTTTCTCTTCCTCCAGTTGAAACTTGATCTGTGTCACGTTGCCTTCCGCGACGTGGCGAGAACCGGTCGTGCAAGAGCTAGCCCGGCGACCACCAGCAGCACCTCCAGCGTCGAGACCACGGCCAGCACCGGATTGAGCCGATAATTGACGTCACCCCACAGCATGAGTGGGAGCGTCTTGAGCTCCGCGCTCGACAGGAATAGCGTCAGCACCAACTCGTCGAACGAATGCAGGAAGGCGAAGAATGTCGCCGCAGCCAGGCCCGGCATGATGGCCGGCAGAGTCACCAGGCGGAACACCGTCAGGGACGACGCGCCATGGACGGAAGCCGCCTGTTCGAGCCTGCTATCGACGCCTTGAAGCGATGCGGACAGGATCACCACGACGAGGGGAAGGCCGCCGATCGCATGTGCCGCGGCAAGGCCGAAGACGGAGCCGACCAGGTCGAAACGCAGGAACAGACTATAGAGCGACAGGCCGAGCACGACCGGAGGCACGATGATCGGACTAACGAGCAGCAGCATGATGGTGGACTTGCCGCGAATGCTGCTCCTGACGATGCCGAGTGCGGCCGACGCGCCCAGCACGATCGCGATTCCCGCCGACATCGCCGCGACCACCAAGGACGTCCAGAATGCCCGCATCCAGTTCGAATCGGAAAAGAACTGCTCGTACCAGCGCAGAGAGAAGCCCGGCGGCGGAAAGGTCAGATAGCTTGCGCTGCTGAAGGAAATGATCATCACCACGATGATCGGCAGGATGAGAATGGCAAGGACCAGTCCGCCCATGAGGCGGACAGTCCAGGTCCCGAAGCTCGCCGGCAACCGCCCGAACAGCCTCAGAAGCGGCCAACCGATCACGTCGGCAGCTGAGGCGCCGAGACTGCGGCGGCTGGCATCGATAGCGTGGCGGTCTGTCGTCCTCGGTGTGGCCTCCGTCAGCTTGCGGCCGCCCCAGATGAACTCGAATCCGAGGAAGCGTCCGGCCACCGCGACCACGGCCAAAGTGATCGTCAGCAGCACCACACCCAACGCCTGCAGGAATCCCTCCGAGGTGACCGAGTCCGCCTGCTGGGTGATATGCATGGCAAACATCTGGTCGCCGGGACCACCGAGCAGGGTCGGCGTAATGAAGAATCCGATGGCGGCGACGAAGACGAGCAGGAAGCCGGCACCCATGCCGGGCAAGGTCAGGGGCAACATCACGCGCCAGAAAGCCGCAATGGGCCCGGCGCCGCTGGCCAGTGCCGCGCGCGTCAGGCTTTGATCGAGCCGCGCCACGCTGGAATAAATCGTCAGCACCATCAACGGCAGAAGCACCGCCGTCATGCCGAGAAGCACCGTGCCGCGATTGAACAGAAGCTGCACGGGCTCGCTCAATATGCCGATCGACACCAGCATCTTGTTGACCGGCCCGTTGCGGCCGAGCAGGACCATCCAGGCGTAGGTCCGGATCAGGATGGCGATGAAATAGGGCAGCACGATCGCGGTCGCGATCATGACCTGGGCTATGCCGCGACTGCGGTGAATGAGCAGCGCCGTCGGGTATCCGAACAGCAGGCACAGGCACGCAACGGTGACTGAGATCTGCATCGTGCGGACGAGCGAATCCCAATAGAGTGGTATCGCGAACACCCGCTCGAAGTAGGACGTCCAAGACGGCCCGCTCACGCTGATACGCATGAGATCGATCAGCGGCAGCAAGTAGATGAAGGCCAGGAAGGCGAGCGCAGGCAGGAGCAGCAGCGCCGGATCCTTCAACTTCCTCACGAGATCGAGATTCGCGGGACGGTCTGCCTGGAGGCCGATCGATGCCGAGGTCATGCAAGCACCCAGCAGTCCGCGGCGCCCCAGCTCACGTGCAGACGATCCCCGACGTTCGGCAATGGCCGGTCGGCCATGTCGGTGCACCGGATCAGGAGCGGATCTCCACCCTCCATTTGCGCCTCGATCCGCAGGATCTCGCCGAGGAAGATCGCAGACGTGACGCTGACGGGCGTTGAGTTGGCACTCGGCTCGTTCGACACGGCGATGCGTTCCGGACGCACGAGCACCGTTGCGCGCCCGACGTCGATCGTGTCCCGGCTTTCGGCGCTGAACACGTATCCTGCGCGGTTCTTCATCGTCAGCGTCGAGCCGCGCTTCTGCAGAATCTCGGCCTCGATCAGATTGCTCTCGCCGACGAACGAGGCGACGAAACGATCGGTCGGATGCCGGTAGATGTCCACCGGGCGGCCGATTTGAACGATCTTGCCGGCGTTGAGTACCGCGATGCGGTCGCTCATCGTCAGGGCTTCGCCCTGGTCATGGGTGACGAACAGGATCGTGCTGCCGATGGTCCGGTGAAGGTCGCGGATCTCGATCTGGATCTGCTCGCGCAACCGCCGATCCAGGGCGCTGAGGGGCTCGTCCATCAGCACGACCTTGGGCCTCTTGACGATCGCGCGGGCGATTGCGACGCGCTGCTGCTGCCCGCCGGACATTTGCGAAGGAGACTTCGTCGCATGCTCCGTCAGCCGCATGATCTCCAGCGTTTCGGCGACGCGTCGCTCCGCAGTCGCCCGATCGACACCGGCCATGCGAAGCGGAAACGCGACGTTCTGGCTGACCGTCATGTTCGGAAACAGCGCGTAGCTCTGGAACACCATGCCGAAGCCGCGTTTGTGCGTCGGAACGTTGTGGACAGGCTTGCCGTCGACGAGGATCTCGCCGCTGTCGAGGCTCTGGAAGCCCGCCACGAGGTTCAGCAGCGTCGTCTTTCCGCTGCCGGAAGGGCCAAGAAGCGTGATGAATTCGCCCGGCTCGATGTTGATGCTGATGCGGTCGACCGCGTGGAAGCTGCCGTATCTTTTCACCGCCTCGCGAACGGCGATGCTCGATCCGATGGCGTCGCGTTCCCGGCGGCGGCCGGTCGGCGACGTCCCAACGTTCGCATCGCCGGAGCGCAGTGCGCGCAGAGCCGCGGGCTCACCCATTCTCTCCTCCCAGATTGTTCTATATTGTAGAACACTATTCCAATTATTGTTGGCGCAGCGCGCCGTCTTGTCAAGTCGAGCCGACCGCTCGTGGGACAATGGCGCCCCGATGCGGCCCATGCGGAGGTGAGATCCCCTTTAGCCAAAGGCTTCGCCGACCAAGTCAGATTGACAGTGTCGTCCGGATCCGCCTAACATAAACGTGGAATGGCGTTCTACAATATAGAACAAGACGGGAGGATGATGGTGTTGAGCGAGCCTCGCGCAATGGCGAAGCACATCGAGCCGGGCATGCGCGTAGCGCTCCCGGTCGACTACGCCGGCGTCTCCATGGCGATGACGCGGCCCATCATCGAGCATGGTGCGGGCAATCTCGATCTCGTCTGCGTGCCAACCGGCGGATTGCAGGTGGACCAGCTTGTCGGCGCCGGTCTTGTCCGGATCGTGGAAACCAGCGCCGTGTCGCTGGGTGAAGCCGGTGCAGCGCCCCGGTTCAACGCTGCGGTCAAGGAGGGTGCCGTTCGACTGAAGGACGCAACGTGTCCTGCCATCCATGCCGGCCTGATGGCGGCGCAGAAGGGCAGTCCCTTCATGCCGCTCCGGGGTCTGATCGGAACGGATCTGCTCCGACATCGCGACGATTGGCGCGTCGTCGACAATCCGCTGGCGGATGGAGGCGATCCGATCGTGCTGATTCCCGCCATCAAGCCGGACGTCACGATCTTCCACGTGCCCTTGGCTGATCGCTTCGGCAATGTCTGGATCGGTCGTCGACGCGAACTCGCCGCAATGGCCTACGCTTCTCGCACCGTTCTGGTCACGGTGGAGCGAATCGTCGAGCAAAATCTGCTTGCCGACGAGATGAGCGCTGCCGGCGTGCTGCCGGCACTCTACGTCACGGCAGTCGCGCGCGCTCCGAAGGGGGCGTGGCCCTACGGTCTGTGGGGTGAATATCCGACCGACAGCGCGGAGATCGCGCGCTATGCCAAGGCCGCGCGAACGGCGGACGGCTTCTCTGCCTATATGGCGCGGGCGCAGATGGAGCCCGCGTGATGGCCGAAGTCCTCCCCCGCGAAGTGCTGATTTGCACGATCGCGCGGCTGCTCGACGGGGTCAGGCACGTCGCCGTAGGCGCCTCCTCTCCGATTCCTGCCGCCGGCGCGATGCTGCTGCGTGCCATGAAGGAAGCGGGCGGCGCTGTCGGTCCACGCATCTCCATTCTCGGCTCTGTCGAGCATAATTTCTTCACCAACGGTTCGGCGGAGCTGTTCGATTGTGCCGGTCAGGGCCGGATTGATGCGTTCTTCCTCGGTGGCGGACAGATCGACGGCTTCGGCAACGTGAACCTCGTCGGCACCGGTGATTATCCGCGCTCGAGCGTGCGCTGGCCCGGCTCGTTCGGGTCGGCCTATCTCTACTTCGTCGTGCCGCGGGTCATTCTCTTCCGCGAGGAGCATACGCCCCGTGTCTTCGTCAAGCACGTGGACTTCATCAGCGCGCCGGGCGTCAGTCCCGAGGGGGTCTTCCGGAGCGGCGGCCCCATTGCCCTCCTGACCGGCAAGGGACTCTTCCGCTTCGACAAGACGCGGCCGGGGTTCGACCTGGAGAGCGTCCATCCCGGGCACGATCTCGCGGAGATCAAGCAAGCGACAGGATTCCGGTTTGGCCATGATGCCGAGCCGCGGCAGACCCCGCTGCCCGATCGATCGACGCTCGACCTGCTCCGCGGCCGTGTGTTTGGCGAACTCGCCGAGACCTATCCCGAATTCGCCGCGCAGATGCGGCGCGATCTCGTGGCGGTCGACGCATGAGCAGGATCAAGCGGATTCCGCATTGCAGCCATTGGGGTGCGTACACGATCCTCGTCGAGGACGATCGCATCGTCGGTGTCGAGCCGTTCGAGCACGATCCGGCGCCTTCCCCGATCATCCATTCCATTGCAGAATGGGCCAATCCCGAGCGGCGCGTGCTGCGCCCGATGGTTCGCTCGGGCTGGCTCGACAAGCGCGAAAAGAGCGATCGCCGCGGACGCGGCCGGGAGAAATTCGTCGCGGTCAGCTGGGACGAGGCGACGACGCTGGTCGCCGACGAAGTGCGCCGCGTGGCCGGTACGTTCGGCAACGCGTCGATCTTCGCGGGTTCCTATGGTTGGACCAATTCCGGCCGCCTGCATCATGCTTCCTCGCTTCTGAAGCGCATGCTCAATCTGGTGGGCGGCTTCACCAGGCACGTCGATACCTATTCGATCGCGGCAGGTCCCGTGATCCTGCGCCACACGCTCGGCAGCGACGACGCATGCGGCGGCCACGCCAATACGCTCGACACGATCGCGCAGCACACCGAGACGCTGGTGGTGTTCGGTGCTCTCTCGCCGCGAACCGCGCAAAACGAGGCCGGAGGAATTGGCAGCCATCGCCTCGAGACTTATCTCAGGACGATCGTCGGACGCGGCGTCAAGGTCATCCACGTCTCGCCGCTGAAGGACGACCTGCCGGAGTGGGTCGATGCCGAATGGTGGCCGATCCGGCCGAACACGGATGCTGCGCTGATGCTCGGGCTTGCCGGCGAGATCGTGAAGGCGGGCCGGCACGATGCGGATTTCCTCGCGCGCTGCACCAGCGGCGCGGATCGTCTGCTTGGCTATCTGGAAGGCAAGCCGGATGGCGTGCGCAAGGAGGCTGCGTGGGCGGCGAACATCTGCGGCCTCGATGCGGACAGGATCGCGGCGCTGGCTAGCCGCCTGGTCGACACGCGGAGCATGCTGACGGTGAGCTGGAGCCTGCAGCGTGCACATCACGGCGAACAGCCGTTCTGGGCGGCGCTCGGACTTGCATCGGTTGTCGGCCAGATCGGGTTGCCGGGCGGCGGCGTCGGCTACGGCTACGCCTCCCTGGGCGGCGTCGGGGCACCGCTCAACCTTGGTCGCTCTCCTGCCATTTCACAGCTGACGAGACCGATCGACAGCTTCATTCCGGTGGCGCGGATCAGCGACATGCTGCTCAATCCCGGCAAGCCGTTCAGCTACGAAGGCGAGATCCGCACCTATCCGGATACGAGGCTGGTGTATTGGGCGGGCGGCAATCCCTACCATCATCACCAGGACCTCAATCGCCTGTCGGAAGCCTGGACGAGGCCGGAAACGATCATCGTGCAGGACCCGATGTTCACGGCGACGGCCCAGCGGGCCGACATCGTGCTGCCGGCGACCACATCGATCGAGCGCAACGATCTTGCCGGCAATAGGCGCTCGGATTTCATCCTGGCGATGAAGAAGGCGATCGAGCCGCTGGGCCAATCCCGCTCCGACTTCGAGATCTTCAATGCGATCGCAGGCAGGCTCGGGGTGGCCGATCGGTTCAACGAAGGCCGGGACGAAATGGGCTGGGTCCGCCATCTCTATGAAGCCTGCCGCAGCGACGCCTCGCAGCGCTTCGGCTTCGCGATGCCGGATTTCGATGCGTTCTGGGAGGCCGGCTATGCCCGCTGCCCGGTCAAAGCAGGGCATACGTTCCTGTCCGACTTCCGCAACGAGCCCGAGGCGCATCCACTCAGAACCGAGAGTGGAAAGATCGTCCTCGGCAGCGAGACGTTGGCCAGGCTGGACTATGCCGATTGCCGCCCGCATCCCGCGTGGATCGAGCCGGCTGAATGGCTGGGCAACGCCGCCGAGGCGGGCCAGATGCACCTCATCTCGCACCAGCCGGCCGGCCGTCTTCACAGCCAGCTCGAAACCGGCGCATCGAGCCGGGCCATGAAACGCAATGGCCGTGAACAGGCTCGCCTTCATCCTGACGACGCGGCCGCACTCGGCATCGCCGACGGCCGGACGATCCGCATCTGGAACCGCCGTGGCGAGTGCCTCGCGACGGCAGAGGTCACCGACAAGGTCCGTCAAGGCGTGCTGGTGCTTCCGACCGGCGCCTGGTTCACGCCGACCGGCAATAGCGGTCTGGAGGTCGCGGGCAATCCGAACGTGCTCACGCTCGATATCGGCACATCCCAATTCGGCCAGGGCTGCTCGGCCCATACCTGCCTGGTGCGGGTCGAGCCCTACGCCGCCGATCGGCGCGATGCGTTCGAGGCCTATCAAGAAACGCTCGTCGCGCTTGCGGCAGTCTAACAGGAGCTTGCAACATGTCTGCGCCCGCCATCAGTCGCTTTCCCGTTCCCGACATCGCGACGCTGCCGGAGGATATCCGTTCGCGGATCGAGGCGGTTCAGGAGAAGTCCGGCTTCGTCCCCAACGTCTTTCTGACGCTCGCGCATCGTCCTGACGAGTTCCGGGCCTTCTTCGCCTATCACGACGCTCTGATGGACAAGCCCGGGCCGATCACCAAGGCCGAGCGCGAGATGATCGTGGTCGCGACCAGCAGCGCCAATCAATGCCAGTATTGTGTCGTCGCACACGGCGCCATCCTGCGCGTACGCGCGAAGAATCCGCTGATCGCGGATCAGGTCGCCGCCAATTATCGCAAGGCCGATATCACCGCGCGGCAACGGGCGATGCTCGATTTCGCGATGAAGGTCTCGGCGCGCGCCTATGAGGTGGACGACTCTGACGTCCGGGATCTCAAAGGACACGGATTCACCGAGGAGGACGTCTGGGACATCGCGGCCATCGCTGCCTTCTTCGGCATGTCGAACCGTCTCGCCAACGTCACCAGCATGCGTCCGAACGACGAATTCTTTGCGATGGGCCGCTGAGCGCCGCGAACGAGAACTGCAATGGTATCGCTGGTCATCGACAGGCGCTTCCGGGGCCCGCCCAATTCCGGCAACGGAGGCTATGTGTGCGGATGTCTCGCAAGGCACGTTGCCGGAGACGCCGAAGTGACGTTGCGCGCGCCGCCGCCGCTGGAGCGGCCGCTCGACGTGCGGACGGGAAGCGACGGCGGGATCGAGCTGTATGACAACGGCAGGCTGCTCGCGGCGGCGCATGCCGGGGGCGTCGATGTGACGGATGTTCCCAGGGTGACCTATGCGGCGGCCGAAGAAGCGGTTGGCAGAACACCCTATGACGAGCGGACCCACAACCTTCCGGGATGTTTCGTCTGCGGCCCCGCACGTGGCCATGGCGACGGTCTCCGGATCTTCGCAGGTCCGCTGCAGGCGGGGGCAGTGCCGGGCAAGCCCGTCGTGTTCGCGGCCTCCTGGGTACCTCACGGCAGTCTGTCCGGCGAGGACGGCTATGTCGCGTCCGAATTCGTCTGGGCCGCCCTCGATTGCCCGACCGGCTATTGCAGCGTGGGCGCCCGTCATCTCGGATTGAATGGTGACGAAACGGTCCTGCTCGGACGCATGGCCGCACGGATCAAGCGCCGGCCGCGCCCGGAAGATCGATGTGTGGTGGTGGCGTGGCCGACCGGGCGGGAAGGCCGCAAGCTCTTTGCCGAGAGCGCTTTGCTCGATGCGGAGCAGGAGGTGCTGGCGACCGCGCGAGCCACTTGGCTGTTGGTTGACCGTCAGGTCCAGCTCGGAGCAAGTGCATGAACGAGGGTGGGAGCAGGGTATGACCGGCCGCGAAACAGAGCTCGAGCTTCGTCAGTCCGTCATCGACGCATGTCGTGAGATGGCGGCGCAAGGCATCAACCAGGGAACGTCCGGAAACATCAGCGTCCGAACCGACGACGGCATGCTGTTGACGCCGTCCGGTCTTCCCTACGACCGCATGAAGCCCGAGGACATCGTGGCCATGAAGTGGGACGGTTCTTGGACCGCGTCGGCCGGCAACGTTCCGTCGACGGAATGGCGTTTTCACCTCGACATCCTGAAGTCGAAACCGGAGGTCGGTGCCGTCGTCCACGCACATCCGATCTTCTGCACCATCATCGCGATCATGAACCGCGCGATCCCTCCGATTCACTACATGATCGCCGCTGCTGGCGGAAACGACATTCCCTGCGCGCCCTATGCCCAATACGGCACGGCTGAGCTGTCGCAGGCGGCCCTGGACGCGCTTCGCTATCGACGCGCCTGCCTGCTCGCACATCACGGGCTGATCGCCATCGGTCCTAATTTGCGCAAGGCCTTGTGGCTCGCCGTGGAGGTCGAGGTGCTCGCCAAGCAATATCACGGCTGTCTTCAACTTGGCTCTCCTCCGCTGCTGCCGGACGAGGAGATCGACAGCATCCTGAAGCGATGGGGGCAGTACGGCCTGCGCGATAGCGACGGCGGGCCCAAGATCCCCCAGCGTCCGAGTTAGATCACGTCACAGCACCATCTGCGAGAAAACATGGCTCACTCTCACGACGTCAGCGTCTGCGGTACTTATATTCTGGATATTCTTGGCGTCCCGGTGACGGAGATTCCGCCGGGCGGCGGCCGCTTGCTGATCGAAGAAATTCGGCTCGCGGTCGCGGGCACCGCCGGCGGAACGGTCCTCCCTTGCGCGCGTCTCGGTCTGAAGGCGCTCGCGGTAGGCGCCGTCGGCTCCGACGAGAAGGCCGACTGGATGCTGAACGCGCTGGAGCGTGAAGGCATCGACATCTCTCTCATGGAGCGGATGGCCGGCAGTCCGACCTCGGCCACGATCCTGCCGATCCGGCCCGACGGCTCGCGTCCGGTCATGCACGCAAGGGGCGCTTCCGCCCGCTGGCGCATCGCACCCGAAACGCAAAGCGCCGCTTGCCGGAGCAAGATTCTGCATCTCGGCGGGGTTGGCTCCCTGCTGGCGATGGATGGAGCGCCGTCCGTCGCATTGCTGCGCGAGGCGAAGGCGGCCGGCTGCACGACGACGCTCGACCTGATCCAGGCTCGCGGCGAGACGTTGGCACTGGTCGAACCTCTGATGCCTTATGTCGACTTCTTCATGCCAAGCATTGACGAGACCCATGCGATGGTTGGGACCGCGGATCCGGCCGCATGCGCGCGCTTCTTCATCGAGAAGGGAGCCGGAGCCTGCGCTATCTCCATGGGCGCCGACGGCTCGTTCGTGATGACGCGCGACGGACGTCAGTTCACCGTACCTGCCTTCGAGGTGAAGGTTCGTGATACGTCGGGATGCGGCGATTCCTACACCGGCGGCTTCATCGCGGGTCTCGTGCGCGACTGGGATTTGCTGGACTGCGCCAGGCTTGCGACGGCGACATCCGCAATTGTCGCGACGGGTCTCGGCTCCGGCGCCAACCTCGTGTCATTTGAGGAGACCGCGAAGGCGATGAACTCGCTCCCCGTGCGCAAGCCCGCTCAGGCGTGAGCCAACCACTCATCAATACGTCAATCCGACCAATAGGGGAAAATAACATGGCCCGACATGCAATCGTTACGGGAGCAAGCCGCGGAATTGGCCGAGCAATCGCCATGGGTCTTGCCAGGCGCGGCTATGATCTCGCGCTGACCGACATCGCACCTCAGGAGAAAGTCCTGCTCGAGACCGTCGCCGATATCGCCGCGCTCGGGGGTCGTTGCATCCCGGTGCTTGGCGACGTCAGCGATCTCGGGGATTGTAAGCGGGCCATGGCGGAAGCCGTGCAGGGGCTGGGACACATCGACGTCCTCGTCAACAACGCCGGCATCCTCCGACTGGCGACGATCGACGAGCTGACCACCGAGACATGGGATCAGACATTCGCCGTGAACACGCGGGGCGTCTTCCAGATGACCCAATCCGTGGTGCCGCACATGAAGGAGCGCAAATACGGACGGATCGTCAACATCGCCTCGCTCGCGGCACGAACGGGCGGTCCGGGACAGTCCCACTACGCCGCGTCGAAGTCGGCCGTGGTCGGCTTCACCCGGGTTTCGTCCATGGAGTTCGGAGGCTTCGGCATCACGGTCAATGCCGTATGCCCGGGCATCATCGTGACCGAGATGGGGATGAACAATCTCCGTGATCCCGAGCGCGTCGCCTATTTCGAGAAGGTCACGGACTTGCACCGGCTTGGGCAGCCGGAGGACGTCGTCGGGCCCGTGGCGTTTTTCGCGTCCGATGATTCAGCGTTTGTGACAGGTCAGGCCCTCAACGTGGACGGAGGTATTTTCTACAGCTAACGCGTGCAACCCGGCGTCCCGAGCCGGCAGGCAACTCATAGGCGGATGGTCTCGTCGCCTTCGGTTGTTCAATTCGATCCGCCACCGCTGTGCGGGCGCACCAGATTGTCTGTCCAGGCCGCGGCAATGTGGGACAGGGAGAGAGTTGGCTTTTGGTCGAGGAGGAGTTCGAGCACCCGCGGCGGAGTCAATGGCAGTTCCTGGACAGGCTTTCCGGTTGCGTTGGCGACGGCACATGCGACGGCGGCCGCGACATTCAGGATCGGAACTTCGCCGGCGCCCTTCGTCCCTAGCGGTCCGATCGACGGCGCACCTTCGTACAGGTTGATATCGACCGGCAAGACATCGAGGGCCAGCGGCACGCGGTAGGTCTCGAAGCCATTTTGACAGACGCGGCCATTGCTGCCGATCGTGACTTCCTCGTGCAAGGCGTAACCCAATCCCTGAACCACGCCACCCTGGATCTGGCCATGGATCGCGCGCGGGTTCAGCGCGCGGCCAACGTCCTGGACGACGCGGTAGCTCAACACCTCGACGTGTCCTGTCTCGGTGTCGACGGCGACCTCGCAATCATGGACGGCGAAGACGGGGATGTCGATCGCGTCGATGAAATGGCCGGCGACGCAGCCGGGCATCGAGGGCACGCCAGCTCCCGTGAAGGCCCCGGTGCCGGAGATCGGACCGATCTGCGCCTGGGCACGCGTTGCGACTTCGGAGATCAGGCGGCCGGAGCCGGGCGCTCCGGCGATTTCAATCCGCCCCGATCGCATGACCAGATCCTCAGGCGCGGCCTCGATCATCTCGGAGGCGACCTTCAACAGCTTCGTGCGGACCTCTTGCGCCGCCGACAGACTGGCGGCACCGAGCGAGACAGTGGTTCGGCCGCCTCCGACACCGACATCGTAGCCGGCGGCATCGGTGTCGGCCGCGCGGACGATCACATCGTTGGGGTTGAGGCCGAGCGTGCCGGCCACGATCTGAGGCAGAGCCTGCATCATGGAGCCTGACCCGATCTCGACGCCCGATGTCACCAGCGTTGCCGTCCCGTCGGCATTCATGTTCACGGTCGCGGCGGATGGTCCGACAAAGACGAACCAGGTGCCGACAACCGTCGCGCGTCCATAGAGCCGGCCGTCGGTACGCTTGGGCGGCGTTGCGGCGGCATCGCGCAACGTATCCATCCGGTCAAGCATCGGACCGAGCACGTCGCCTTCGAACACCTGGCCGGTGGCGCCGAGATCGCCGTCGCCGAGCACGTTGCGGCGGCGGAAGGCGAGGGGGTCCATGCCGATTCTGGCCGCGATTTCGTCGGTATGCCGCTCGAGCGCGAAGGTGTTGTAGACGCCGTTGCAGGCGCGGAAAGCGCCGTTCGGGGCGGTGTTGGTATAGACCGCGCGCGAGACCAGCCGGACCGCGCCAAGAGAATAATTTCCGCCGAGCGTGTGAGCGGTCATCGTGGTCAGGAAAACCTGTTCGCCACCATACGCGCCGCAATCCATCAGGACCACGGCCTCGCGTCCGACGATCTCGCCATCGCGCGTCACCGCCGAGCGGATGCGGATGTCGGCGTTTTCGCGAAAGAGGCAGGTGAGCATCTCGTCCTCGCGCGAATTGACCAGCCGGACCGGCCGTCCGCTTGCCCGCGCGAGCAAGGCTGCAAAGGGCTCGATCGCGAGATCGAATTTGAGGCCGAAGCCGCCGCCGACCGGCGGTACGGTGACGCGAACCTGGGAGGCCGGCACGCCCAGCAGGCGTGCGGTTGCGTTGCGGATGGTCCAGGGCACCTGGGTCGACGTCTCGATGTGGAAGCGCCCGTCTTCATAACTTGCGACCACCGCGCGCGGCTCGAAGGCGACATGGTTTTGGCGGCCGACCCGGAACGAGCTTTCGATGATGTAGACATCGGGCCGGGCAAACGCGGCATCGACGTCGCCGCGAACGACGGTCGCCTCCCAGGCGACGTTGCCTCCGCGGGCCCCGCCTTCGAGCAGAACCTCGTAGTTACGCCAGTCGGGGTGCACGAGCGGAGCGTCAGGCGCAAGCGCATCCGCCATGGTGAGAACCACGGGCAGCGGTTCGATCTCGACGTCAATTGCCGCAAGCGCGGCCCGCGCCTGCACCAGCGTGTCCGCCGCGATTGCGGCGATCGGCTCGCCGTCGTAGCGGATCACGTCGCGGGCAAACAGCGGGTGGTCGGCGATGCCGATTCCGATCATGCCGGGCGCATCGGCTGCGGTGACGATGGCGCGCACACCGGGCATGCGGGCAGCCTTGGTGATGTCGAGGCGGGCGATCCGGCCCGACGGCACGCCGGCGCGCAAGATCGCCGCGTGCAACATGCCGGGCAGGTAACGATCGATGGTGTAGCGCGTGCGGCCGCGCAGCTTGTCGGCCGCGTCGCGTCGCGCGAAATTCATGGTTGCGGAAGCGTCGGACATCTTTGCCTCTCCCGTCATGTCGTCGCAAGCGCCAGCAGTGCGGCCTCGATGATGCGTTCGTATCCGGTGCAACGGCAGATGTTGCCCGTCAATGCAACTCGAATGTCGTGGCGCGTTGCCTCGGGGCGGGTCGTCAGGAGATGCGTCAGGCTCACGACCATGCCGGGAAAGCACATGCCGCATTGGACCGCGTCGCAGGCCTCGAGCGCGGCCTGGATCGGGTTCAATCCGCCATTTATGGCAAGGCCTTCGACGGTGCGGATATCGCAGCCCTGGGCGAGCGCGACCGGTATCAGGCACGACGGGGTGGGATCGCCGTCGATCAACACCATGCAGGCGCCGCAAAAGCCCTCGCGACAGACGGGCTTTGCGCCTGTCAGATGGAATTCCTCGCGCAGGACGTCGACGAGAGGCGTGACAGGATCGGCAGTGGAGGTGAGGTGGTCGCCGTTGACGGTCAGGCTATGGCTCATGTTCACCCCCGACGGTTCAAGAGCAAAGCGCGGCGACTGCACGGCGGACGAGGCCGGGCAGGACGCGCGCCCGGTACCAGGCAGGCACGTCGGCACTGTCGCGGCCTGTGAATTCGTCCGTGAGCCCGGCCGCGGCTTCCGCGGCCCTCGCCGCGTTCAACGGACGTCCGACGAGCGCGGCCTCGAGGCGCTCCCATCGGCGCGCGACGGGCTCGACTGAACCGACGGCGACACGTGCCGTCTGAACGCGCTTGGCATCATCGATGCTCACGGCGAGACTGACGATGGCAGTCGGATAGTCCCCGGCCTGCCGCAGCGGCAGGCGGGCGTGAACGGTCTTGCGGCTGCGCCGGGGCACGATGATGCTTTGGAGCAGCCGCCCGGGCGCCAGTGTCGATCTCATCCTCAGGAACTGCTCCAGGCTGGTTCGCTCCGGGCCGCCTCGGCTCGCGATCTCGACGTCGGCGTCGAGGCAGAGAAGCGCGGGCACGCAATCGGCTGCGGCGAACGCCGTCGTTGCGAGATTGCCGCCGATGGTCGCCATCCCGCGGATAGCAGGATTGGCAGAGCGCCCGGCTGCCGCCGTAAGCACGTCAAACTCCGAAACTTCCGCCAGCGCTGCCGCTAGCGCGGCGTGCGTCACCGCCGCACCGATCTCGACCTCGCCGGCATCGATCTTGATCGCGTGGAGCTCTGGTATCTTCCCGATCGCGACGTAACGCGACTTGAGCGGCTCATGCCGGATAGGGGCGCGCATGATCCACGTGCCACCAGCGAAGGGCGCGGCTTCAGCGCCGCCTTCGTCGAGCGCATCGAGCGCCGCCATCAGCGATGGCGCGACATAGAGGGATCCTGAAGCAAGCGTCTCCATGGTGGCGGCACTCCCGATTCGATCCGTCAGCCTGTGCTCCATTTCGCCACCGACCGCCGCTCGAACACCTCGCGGAACTGGCTTGTGGATTTTGGAAGCAGGGCGCCCGTGCCCCAGTCGAGGATCACGGCATGCTGGCGGATCACGTCGAGCGCGCCGATCGCGCCGCTGCGGTAATTCTCCGCCACGATCTCAGGATCGAGCCGCACATTGGCGACACGTTCGGCCCTGATCTTGGCGCGAAGCGCTGCGGTCGCGGCCTGGTCCACCTCATAGTCGCACAGCTCGGCATCGACGGTGCGCACGACCACGCCATAATCCTTGGCAGCGCGCTCGACCGAGACGTAGTCGTCCTTGATATCTTCGATCACGAGGGCCGGGTCGCGTTCGAGCGGATCGCCGAATCCGCCACCGCCGGCTGTTGGGCGCGAGAAAATATCGCCTTCGCCGATCGGGACATCGGAGAAGATCGAGCCGAGCCGCTCTTCGCCTTTGCCGCCGGCACGCGTCAATGTCAGCCCGTGCGGCATGGACGGCAGGCCACCCTCGATGCCCCACACCACGGCGCGCTCGCGGTCGCAGATGTAGGAAATCACGGTCTTCTCGGCCTGGAGCATGCGGGAGGTTTTCACGACACCGGCGCCGCCCCGCCATTTGCCCGGACCGGGCGAGTCCTTGAGGATCTCGCATTCGGTGGTCAGGATCGGATTGGCGCGCTCCTGGCCTTCGACGGGTTGCGACATCAGGCCGGTGCCGAAGCAAGCCGTCGTGACATTGCTGCCGTCCTTGCCGTTGCGTCCGCCCCAGCCGCCGGGCAGCCAGTCATAGAACATGAAGATGGGCTTGTCGGAACTGCGGGCGTCGAGCCCGCCGGTGAGCAGATATTCGAGATTGAAAGCGCAGGCGAGCGCGCGCTCCGGCATCAGTTTCGACCACATCTCGTAGATCGAGTTCATGATCTTCTCGAACGGCATCAGGAATCCGGTGACCGCGATCGGCCATTTGGCATCGACGATCGAGTCTTCCGGCGCGATGATTTCGAAGCAGCGGTAGAAGCCCGAATTGAGCGGGAGGTCCGGGAAGAAGGTTTTCATGCCGGCTGCGACGGCGGAGAAGGTCGTGCCGAAGGCGGAGTTGTAGATCGAGCCGATGGTCGGATGGCTGCCGGTAAAGTCGTAGATGGCGCGGTCGCCCTTGATCGTCAGCTTGATGCGGATCGGAATCATGCCCTCGCTGCCGGCGGGATCGCGGTCGATGAAGTCCACCGTCTCCCACTCGCCATCGGGCAGGGCCGCGATGCGCTGGCGCACCGAACGTTCGACATAGTCCTGCACGGCAGCAAGGCCGGTCTCGACCGTGTCGCGACCGTATTTGTTGACGAGGCGCAGGATCTCGCGTTCGCAGACCTGGGTGGCCTGGGACTGCGCCTGGATGTCGCCGATGATCGACGCCGGATCGCGGGTGTTGGAGGCGATCAGATGTGCGACGTCCTTGCAGAAGCGGCCCTTGTCGAACAGGCGGATCGGCGTGATGCGCAGGCCTTCGCGGAACATTTCGCGCGCGGCGACATCGAACGATCCCGGCACGCTGCCGCCGACGTCGGACCAATGGCCGTTCGACTGGCTGAAGGCGATGATCTTGCCGTCAGCGAAGATCGGCCGGATCAGGCGCACGTCCGGGAAGTGCGTGCCGCCGGCGTAGGGGTCGTTGATGGCGAAGACGTCGCCCTCATGCATGTCCCCGTCGAAGAAACGCATGACGTCCTTGCAGGTGAAATGCAGCGTGCCGACATGGACGGCGATGTCCTGATTGCCCTGTGCGGCGCATTCGCCCTTGGCGTCGTGCAGGGCACTGGAAAAATCGCGGTTGTAGATGACGAAGGAGTAGCAGGTCCGCAGGACCTGCTCGCCCATCTGGTCGACACTGGTGATGAAGGAGTTCTTGAGAACCTCGAAGGTCACGGGGTCGAGCGGGAGATCTCCGGCCATGGTTCACTCCTTCACGCGGATGATGATGTTGAGGTATTTGTCGACTTCGGCGCTGGCGCCTGGCGGCACGACGGTCGTCGCGTCGACCTGCTCGACGATCGCGGGGCCTTGAAAGGAGAAGCCGCAGGGCAGGTCGTCGCGCTCGTAGACGGGCGTGTCCAACCCGTTGCCTTCGAACCACACCCTGCGGCGGCCAACCGGCTCAGGGATCACACCGGTCGGTTCGTGGACGGCGAACTCCGCCTTGGGGACGACGCCCACCGCCTTGAGATTGAGACGGAAGAAGCTGACCGGGGCGCTGTCACGGCGAAAATTGTATTCGCGCTGATGCTCGGAATGGAAGCTCTGGACGAGGTCGGTGATTGCGCCGATCGGACTGGGCGCGTGGACCGCGAGCGAGCGCCACTGACCGCGATACATCATGTCGATGGAGCGCTGGAGCACGATATCCTGTGACGCGATGCCTTCATGGGTGAGCCGGGCAAGCGCATCCTTCTCCAACGCCGCGAACTGCGCCTCGATGTCGGCGGCATCGGCCTCGTCGGCGCCGACCATGCAGCTCTGCGAGAAATCGTGCTGCATGTCGACCAGCAGACAGCCGAGCGCCGAGGTCACGCCGGGATTGGGCGGCACGATCACGACCGGGATCGCCAGTTCGCGCGCGACATCGACCCCGTGCAGCGCACCGGCGCCGCCGAAGGCCACCAGGGCAAAGTCGCGTGGATCGTAGCCGCGGCTGATTGAGATTAGCCGCACCGCGTCCGACATGTTGGCGTTGGCAACCTTGACAATCGCGTCGGCAGCTTCGTGCAATCCGAGACCGAACGGCTTTGCGACGCCGTCCTCGACCGCCTGGCGTGCCAGTGCGGGGTCCAGCTTTACCTTGCCGCCCGCCAGATTGGTGCCGAGCCGGCCCAGGGTGACGTTGGCGTCCGTGTTGGTCGGTTGCGTGTTGCCGTTGCTGTAGCAGGCCGGGCCCGGAAAGGCGCCGGCCGATTGCGGGCCGTTGCGCAGGGAACCGGCCGCGTCGGTCCAGGCCAGCGATCCGCCGCCGGCACCGATGGTGAGGACCTCGATGGACGCGAAGCGGATCGGATAGCCGAACTCGATGTACCAGTCCTTGGTGATGCGCGACTGCCCTTCATAGGCCAGCGACACGTCGGTCGAGGTGCCGCCCATGTCGAGGCCGATCGAATTGGGAAAGCCGCAGAGGCCGGCGATGTAGCGGCTGGCGATGGCACCGGCGGCGATTCCGGAACCAGCTAGGCGCGCGGCGAAGTCCTTGACGCTGGCCGGCGTCATGACGCCGCCACCGGTGTGCAGCAGCAGGAGATCGCGGGTATAGCCTTCGTCGGCGAGACGTTCGCCGAGCCGGCTCGTATAACTGACGACGACCGGACTGACGACGGCATTGGCGACCGTGGTCGAGAACCGCTCGTGCTCGAAGATTTCAGGGAGCACCTGCGAGGAGATCGAGACTGGAATGTCGGGCATTTCCTCGATGAGGATGTCGCGCATGGTCCGCTCGTTCGCCCCGTTGAGATAGGCATTCATGAAGCAGACTGCGATCGCGGCAACGCCGCGGCGCTTGAGAATGCGCGCGACGTTGCGTGCGGCCTCGACATCGAGCGGCTCGATCACGATGCCGCCGGCATCGACGCGCTCGGGCACGGTCAGGCGGTCGCGCCGCGGAACGTAAGGCTTGACGACATCCTTGTAGGTATCCCAGAGGTCTTCCTTGTTGGCGCGCCGGATCTCGATGACGTCGCGAAACCCCTTGGTCGTGACCACGGCGGTGCGGGGCAGGCGGCGCGTGATCAGTGCGTTGGTCGCAACTGTCGTGCCATGAGAGAACAGCGCCACCCCGGCAAGATCGACACCGGCCTTGGACACGCCGCCCATGATCCCGTCGATCGGATCGGGGGTTGACGCCGTCTTCTCGATGCGGATGAGGCCGGTTGTTTCGTCCATGATGCAGATGTCGGTAAAGGTGCCGCCGACGTCGACGGCCACACGAAGGTTCTGCACCATGCGACTTCCTCATCGAATTGCGTTTCGCCGATCATAGGCAGATCGGTGGCGGCAGTTCTTGACGCTGAGCGCAGGAAGATTTGTGCGAGAGAGCACCAACGGCCGATCCGCCAGGACCGGCTGCCGGATGCCTAAGGATCGGTCAGGTCGCGGCACACGGATGCGCTGTCAGGGAAGGGCGATGCGTGCCGCGGCGCGGGCTTCGCTCGGGGTGCAGCCGAACCGGCGGCGGTAGTTCCGGCTGAACTGCGCCTGGTCTCCGAAACCCCATTGGTAGGCGATTTCCGAGATGCTCTTGCGGCAGCCGGGATCACGCAGCATTGCGTCGGACATCGACAGGCGTTGGTTCCTGATATGGGCGCAAACGGTGATGCCTTCTCCCTCAAATATCTGGTGCAGATATCTAAGCGAGATGCCACAGCCGTCCGCGACCATTTGCGGGGTGAGCCGCATGTCGGCAAGGCGTGAGCGAATGAACTGCTCGCAGCGATGGAGGTGGCCGTTGCGAACGGAGGAGGAATGCCCGACCAGTACGCGGTCGTCGGACTCGATCACCATCGCCAGGAGATCGATGAGATGCTTGCCCATCACGGTGCGGGCCGCATCGTCCATGTCCGCGATGCGTTCGCCGGCAAGCCGCAGCGTGTCGACGAAAAGCGCGCCCACGCTGCGGCTGGCGTCGAATTGCAGCGTCGCAAGGCGTTCGGGGCGCGATATCCGGGCGCGCAGGACGGCGCTCGGCACTTTCAGCACCCATAGCGCTGCCGGATCCTGATGGCTGAATTCGTAGGGCAGATGGCTTCGCTCGATCACGAAGGCGCCCGGCCGGCAGCGCACGTCCTTGCCGTCCTGCTCAAAACGGATCTCGGCGAGCTCAGGGACCGTGATGAGGAAGCATTCTTCGCGCTCGTTCACGAGGTGCTGCTCGCGGCGCCTGTAGAGCAGGCCATTCGAGACATTGCGGGATACCGAGAGCGGACCCATGGACCAGGCGCCCAGGCTCGCGTGGAAGTCGCGGCCGCCGGGAAAGACAAGATCGAGTGGGAAGTAGGTTTTGGAGACAACGTCCTGCCAGAAATGCCGCCGACTTTGCGAGGGAACATTGCTGGTCGCGTAAGTGGCCTGCATGCCGCACTCCGTCCCTGCCGTCGCCCGTTCGGGCCCTATGCTCTGTCATCGCGCCGGCCGCCGTGATCACCCAAGCTTGGCGAGGACGACTTGACGGCGTCAAATCGAATTAAGCGGGCACCGATATCTCAGATTTCGATGGCCTCGTCCGATCGTTGCCGGTGGTCGGTGCCGACCGGAGGACGCGCCGGGCCGACGCCCGCCACGGCGAAGCGCATGAAGTCGCGATACGCCTTCGCGGCCTCGGAAAACTGGCTGTCACGGCGCCAAGCCAGTCCGACGTCCATGCTGGGCACCTCGTTCTCGATGACGCGCGTCTCGATCCGCTGGCCCTCGAGCGACCAGGGCCGGTAGACGAGGTCGGACAGGATGGTGATGCCCATTCCGCCCGCAACCATGGACCGGACGGCTTCGACGGAGGAGGTGCGGAAGATCGTTCGTGGTTCGAGCGACAACGCGTTCCAGTAGCGCATCGACGTGTGCTTGGCCTCGTCGACGGTGAGCATGACGTAAGGGTAGGTTGCGATCTCAGCGAGATGGACCCGCTCGGCGCGCGTTAGTGGATGATCGGGAGCAAGCCACAACCGGCGCGGCGAGCGCAACAACGTTTCGCTCGCAAGCATGGCATTATTGTGCAGGTTCGAGACCAGCATGACAGCGAGATCGAGCGCACCGTCAACGACGGCGCGTTCAAGAACGTCGCGCGGCGCCTCGTACAGCTCGACCGTGATCCCGGGAAAGCTCGCCTGGAAACGCATCTGATGGCGCGGCAGAAAATAGCCGGAAACGGTATAGGTGACGCCGATGCGCACCGTTCCGAATAGCGGACCGGCGGACATGTGCGTCCCGCGGACGGCTTCGGCGACGGAAGCAAGGATCTGACGTCCCTGCGACAGGAACCGGTTGCCCTCCATGGTGACCGTCACGCCGGTCTGGGTACGTTCCAGCAGGCGGGCGCAGACTGTGGCTTCGAGTTGCTGGATCGCGGCGGTGACCGCGGATTGCGAGACATTCAGGTCGATGGCCGCCTGGCTGATGCGTCCAGTTTCGGCTGCGGCGACGAAATAGCGGATTTGTTTCAGAGAAACGGACATCGCGGTCGATCCGATATTTTGATTTTGCTTGAACTCAGGAGCGGTCGAGCAAGGCTTCTCGGCACAGAGCTTTCACTGCAACTCTCGTGCCCAACGGGCGCACTGGTAAGTGGAAGAACAGAATTAGTGGAAAGTTGGGCGGTCAGAGCGACCAGGCGCCGTCGCATCGGCGCCCGGCAGTCGAGTATGCAGCCAGATACCGCACGCCCCTTCAGTGCCAGAGCTCCAGGGCGGCTATGTCAAAGCGCTGCGAAGCTTGCCCAGCAACTCGGCCCGGCTCTTGCGCGCCGCAAGAGCCTCATCCATTCCGACCTTTACGAATTTCACCGGAGTGTTGGGCTGGAGCTGGCCGATCAAATCCATGTCCGCTGCGATGACCGTGCCGACCATGAAATAGCCGCCGCCTGAGACCGCGTCACGATGCAGCACGATCGGCTCGGTGCCGCCGGGGACCTGGATCGAACCATAGGGATAGCAGGCATCGGTGATGTTGGACGGATCGGAACCCGCGCCGAAAGGCGGCTCGCGCGGCACGAATTCGAGCGGCTTGCCGCCCTTGAAGCGGTAGCCGATCCGGTCAGCTTCCGGCGCGACCTTCCAGGTGTCGCCGAAAAACCCGACGCCGGCCGTCTCGGTGATGCGATGCCAGTAGAGCCCGGGCATCACGCGCAGCTCCGTCGGCATCGCCGCCGGCAGGCCGCGCAGCTCCTTCGCGACGGTGCGGCCGTCCTTGACGGCGAAACTGGCCTTGCCGATGGGAAGTTCGTCACCGGCTTCGAGCTTCCGGCCCTTGAAGCCGCCGAGCGCGCCGAGCGCATAGGTGGAGCGAGAGCCCAGGACGAGCGGCACGTCGATGCCGCCGGCGATTGCAATATAGCCGCGCGCGCCCTGCTTGAGGAAATCGAAGGAGAGTTTTTGGCCGCGCTTCACCTTGAAGCTCGTCCAGGTCTCGCGCGGCTCGCCATCGAGCTTTGGCGGCAGCTCGGCGCCGGTGACTGCGATCAGGGCGTCCTCGGTGAATTCGAGCTCCGGCCCCATGAAGACGGCCTCGAGGACGGCTGCGCCCTCCTCGTTGCCCACGAGCAGGTTTGCAGCGGCGAGCGCGTGACGATCCATGCCGCCGGAGAGCGGGATGCCGATGTGATAGTAGCCGGGACGCCCCAGATCCTGCACGGTGGTGGCAAGACCGGGCTTCAAGACTCTAATTGCCATGGAGAACCCCCTCGAGCTTGCGATTATAGGCGTCGATGTCGTTGTTGAACTCGGTCAGCGAGAATGAGACATCGCGGATGATAGGCGCGAAACGGCCCGCATCGACATCGGCGACCGCAGCGTCATAGGCCGGCCGGTCGATCGGTTTCCATTTCACGATGTCGCCCGGCTTGAACAGGCACATGAAGTCGCGCAGATAGCTGATCTTCTGGTTAGGGTCGTAGATCGGCATCGGCGTGATGCCGAACATCTGATAGCCGCCGGCACCGCGTACCGAGTAGATGCAGCTGAAGCATCCGCCGTGCCCGACGGTGAGTTTTGGCGTGTCCGTGCGTGGACGCAGATATTTCGGCGCCTGGATCTGCCGCTGGCGCTCCACCATCTGGTACAGGAACGGCAGGCCGGCGACGAAGCCGACCATCGAGACGAACCACGGCGCGCTGGAGTGCGCCTTGATGAAGGCGTCGACTCCGTCGAGACCGTTGATCCGCGCAGCGTATTCGAGATCGGTGCCGTTCGGATCCTGATGGCGCTCACGGAAGCGCATCAAGGTCTCGTGCGTCCAGGGATCATTGTAAAGAACGGGGATTTCGATGATCCGCGTCTTGATGACCGGTGCGGATGTTTCAGATGCGGAATCCAGCTGTTTCAGCTCGGCAAGCAGGTCATCGGGCTTGATCCGGTCCGGATCGAACTTGACCTGATAGGATGCGTTGGCCGGGCAGATCTCGGTCACGCCCTTGATCTTGGCGTCGCGGACCGCATTGGTGACGAAGAGGCCCTTGAAGAAGGCCTCCAGCGACATGGACTCGGCGACTTCGGCGAAGATGTGCTCGTCGCCGCCGTAGGAAAATCGGGTTTGCATGACTAGCGGCCTCCTGTTGCTGACGGGGCGGGTTCTCTCGCGGTCATTGTGCGACCTTGGCGGCCGGTGACGGCGTCGCGGTGCCGAGCGACGAAGCATGGGTTTCCAGCCATGGCTCGAGCCAGGCTGTATGAAAGCGCGCGGCCATGACGTCGGGATCGCGCGCGAGCGCCTGATGCAGGGGCTTTGTGGTCGCAAGGCCCTCGACGCGGAGCTCCGCAAGGGCGCGCTCGAGCCGCCGGATCGCACTCGGTCTATCCTTGTCGTGCACGATCAGCTTGCCGAGCAGGCTGTCGTAGAACGGCGGCACCGTGTAGCCCTGGTAGAGCATGCTGTCGAAGCGCACGCCTTCGCCTTCGGGCACACTGAGTGCGCTGATAGTGCCAGGGCTCGGCATAAAACCTTTCGCCGGATCCTCGGCGTTGATGCGGACCTCGATCGAATGACCGCGAACGCGAACCTGCTCCTGGCGGATGCGCAGCGGCTCGCCGCCGGCAATCCGGATCATCTCGCACACGAGGTCGATCCCGGTGATCATCTCCGTCACGGGATGCTCGACCTGGATGCGCGTGTTCATCTCCAGGAAGTAGAATTCGTGGCTGCGGTCGTCATAGAGATATTCGAGCGTTCCGGCACCGCGATAGTCGACGGCCTTGGCAAGCGCAACGGCAGACGAGCACAGTCTTTCACGAACCGCCGGCGTCAGCGAAGGCGAGGGGGCTTCCTCCCAGACCTTCTGGCGGCGTCGTTGCAGCGAGCACTCGCGCTCGAAACAATGGATGACGTCGCGCCCGTCGCCGAGGATCTGCACCTCGATGTGCCGCGCGCCTTCGATCAGCTTCTCGACATAAAGGCCGCCATCGCCGAAAGCGGCAAGCGCTTCTGCCTGCGCCTGCGGCATCAGATGATGGAATTCCTCGGCCGAACGCGCGATGCGGATGCCGCGTCCGCCGCCGCCGGCGGCGGCCTTGATCATCACGGGAAAGCCGGTTGTCTCGACCAGAGCGAAAGCTGCGTCGGCAGATTCCAGGCGTCCGGCGCTGCCAGGGACGGTCGGCACGCCGGCCGCGGCCGCAGCCTCGCGAGCCGCAACCTTGTCGCCCATCAGCCGGATCGATTGCGCCGTCGGGCCGACAAAGACCAGTCCCGCCGCCTCGACGGCGGCGGCGAACTCGGCGTTCTCGGCCAGGAAGCCGTAGCCGGGATGGATGGCGTCGGCGCCGGTCGTACGCGCAGCAGCGAGGATCGTCGTCTGGTTGAGATACGACTTTGAAGCCTGCGGCGGGCCGATCTCGATCGACTCGTCAGCGAGCCGGACAGCAAGCGAGTCCTTGTCGGCCTTGCTGTAGACCTGGACGGTCGCAATGCCGAGTTCGCGCGCCGCACGAATGATGCGGACGGCGATCTCGCCGCGATTGGCTATGAGGAGCTTGTGAATGGTCATGGACGCTTGAAAGCTCTCAAACGTCGATTTCGGCGATCGGCTGGCCGGCCATCACCGGTTCCTCGTTCTCGGCCAGGAAACGCAGGATCTTGCCTGCCGCGCCGGCCTTCACTTCGTTGAATGACTTCATCACTTCGATGAGCCCGATCGTGTCGTTCTCCGTGATCGCGTCTCCATCGGTCTTGTAGTCCGGCTTGTCGGGTGCGGGTTTGCGATAGAATATGCCCGGTAGCGGCGAGAAGATCTGCTGTGTTGCCATGGGGTTCTCCTGGTGGATCGTCTTTTCCGGCCTTCCGCCTCACCGCGCGGTGAGATAGGGGCGGACGGCCTCGCGAACGGCGTGCGCGATTGCAACCGCATTGGGCGTGTCGGAGTGGATGCAGATCGAGTCGGCTCCGACCAGGACGTCGTTGCCGGCCACCGAGCGGGTCTTGCCTTCATTCACGGCTCGTGTGCATCGCGATGCCGCATCGGCCGGATCCTTGGCCTCGTGCTCGCGCGTGATGATGAGACTGCCGTCGGCATTGTAGTCGAGGTCGGCGTAGTATTCGGCGACGAAGGTGTGGCCGCGCCGCTCGTAGACCATCTGATGCAGCGTGCCCTTCATGCCGAGCAGCGGTACCTTGTAGACATCGGCGGCGTCCGCGACGGCCTCCGCGATGTTCTCGTTGCGCGCGGCCATGCCATAGAGGGCGCCGTGCGGCTTGATGTGATTGAGCGGCAGGCCTTCGGCATCCAGGAATGCCTTGAGCGCGCCGATCTGATAGAGCAGGCAGTTCGTCAGCTCCTCGCGGTCGATCTTCATCTCGCGCCGTCCGAAACCCTGCAAGTCCGGCAGTGACGGATGGGCGCCGACCTTGACGCCGAATTGCTTGGCGAGCTGCACCGTCTTGCGCATGTGGTTGAAGTCGGATGCATGGAAGCCGCAAGCCACGTTGGCGACATCGATGTGGGGCATCAACCCCTTGTCGTCGCCCATCTTGTAGAGGCCATAGGCCTCGCCCATGTCGCAATTAATCACGACCATTCTCCTGTTTCCTCTCAACGGCTTGCGTTCGATCCAAGGGGGACGGCAGCCCGCAGGTGCGACAGGCACCGCGGGCGGCGCGTGGCCGGTTTACTTCGAGACCAGATAGTCGACCGGGATCTTCTCCGAAATCGTCCACTGATCGACCATCTTCGGCTTGCCGCCCTCGGTGTCGATGATCAGGTAACGGCCCTGGTTCTGATGGTGGATGTCCTTGTTGAAGGTGCGCGGTCCGAACAGCGTGGCCTCGTTGTTCATCTTTTCCAGCTCGGCGACAACGGCCGGGGCGTCGGTGGTCTTGGCGCGTTCGACCGCCTTGGCCCAGACTTCGATCAGGACATAGCCGGGATAGACGTACTGGCTGGAGGGATCGCCGCCGGTCACGTCCTTGTACTTCTTGTTGAACTCGTTAACCTTCGGATTGGGATCGTCGCCGTAGATCGAGCCTTGCACCGGAACGTAGAAGTTCGACAGGTCAGGAATGGCGTTCAGCCAGTAGCTGCCGTCCATGCTGGAGCCGTTGAGGATCATCGATTTGATGCCGGCGGCCCGGATCTGCTTGATGGCCGAGACCGCGCCCGGCATCATCGTGCAGACCATGATGGCGTCGGGCTCCTTCGGCAGGCTCTTGATGCGCGTGATCTGGGACGCGATCGAGGCGTCGTCATTCTTGAACGTGTCGCTTCCGGCCAGCTTGGCGTCCTTCAGCTTCGGCATCATCCAGTCGAAACCGTCGCAGATACCCTTGTTGTAGACGGTCCAGCTGTCGAGCAGCCGGTAGAAGCTGCGGGCATTCTTCTTGTTGTAGGCCCATTCCGCCATGGTCGCGCCCTGCACGGCGGCCAGCACGGAGGCGGAGAACGAGTAGGGACCGACGCCGGGGATGCCGGCTTTGATCGATTCGGCGCAAAGGAAGAACGAGACCTTGCCGGCCGCTTGCGCCTGGAGCGCCGCCGGCGCGCCGAAGTCGTAGTCGCAGGAAACGATCACGAGGTCGGCGCCCTGGTCGAGGACGGCGAGGCCGGCCTTGGCGCCTTCAGCCTGATCGGTCTTGGTGTCGGCGAAGACGGCCTTGATCTTCTTGCCGAGCAGGCCGCCCGCCTTGTTGATCTCGTCGATGCGGATCATGGCCGCATCCTGTGCCGGCTTGTCATAGGCCTGCATGAAGCCTGAAGCAGCGGTCGCAAATCCGATGACGATCTCGTCGGCCGCTTTGGCCGGTGTGAGCCAGAGTGCGGCCACTCCGGTCAGGACGCCCAGTATTCTCGCAAGACGCATAACCATTCCTCCAGTTGTGCAGTGAAATTCAGCTCAGTTCCTTTGCCGTCCGCACGGGGCGTGACCATCGTCGCAGCACCGGCCATCCGCGCCAGGAGAACTCCCGGTTGCGAGTGAGGCCGGTCGGCAGATACATCAGGATGACGATGGTGATGATGCCGATCGCGATCTCCTGGATCCCGTTGGGCAGTGCGACCTTGAGTGCGCCAAGGCTGATGCCCTTTTCGAGGTTGCGGAACAGCTCGATCAGCACCGAGATCGCGACGACGCCGGTGACGGCACCGCTGAGGCTGTACATGCCGCCGACGACCAGCATCGACAGTGTGATGAACGTCGTGCGCAGGTAAAAGGCGCCGGGATTGACGATGCTGAGGAAGTGCGCATAGAGCGCGCCGGCGATGCCGATGATGAAGGCGCTGACCACGAACGCGATCAGCCGTTCACGGACAATATCGATTCCCGAGGCGCTGGCGGCGACGGACTCGTCGCGCGTGGCGCGAAGCGCGAGCCCGGAGCGGGAAATCGCGTACAGGTATGCGATCACGATCGCAACCGCCGCACCCAGCCAGCCGATCCAGACGTTCATGGTCGGCGGTATGCCGACGATCGAACCCTGTCCGCCCGTGACCGAATCCCAGTTCGAATAGACGTTGTTGATGACGCCAAGCAGTCCGAAGGTCGCGATCGAGGCCGCAATCCCCGACAGGCGCATGATCACGCGTCCGACGACGAGCGCGAACAAGGCCGCGAAAATCCCTGAGATCGGTGTGGCCACCCACATCGGCAGTTGCGTATGCAGCAGCCAGGCGGGCAGTCCCTTGAGCGTGATCGATTTCATCACGGGCGGAATCGCGAGCCAGGCGGTCATGTAGGCGCCGAGGCACATGAAGCTGATGTGCCCGAACGACAGCAGGCCGGAATTGCCGACGAAGACGTAGAGGCCGACGACCACCATGATGTTGATGAACATCTCGACCGCAGTTCGGTTGAACGCACGGCTGCCGAATTGATAGCTTAGAGCGGCCATGACGAGCAGCACGACGATCAGGATGATCGGTGTCAGGATCGTTCGCCGGATGACAGACGGCCGCTTTGGCATCGATCAGACCCTCTGCTTGGCGGATTTCGGTGCGAACAGGCCTTGCGGCCGCACCAGCAGGACGACGATCACCGCGCCATAGACGAAGGCGTCACGGAAGACGCGCGCGTCGTGCGGCAATGTTGCCTGGAAGACGACGCTGGCGGCGCCGATGATGAAGCCGCCGGCGACAGCGCCGGGCACACTGCCGAGACCGCCGATCACGGTGGCGATGAAGGCGATCAGCATCACATTGGCGCCCATGTTGATGTCGGCCGTGCCTGAGATGGTGGCTAGGATTAATCCGATTGCCGCGGCCAGCATGCCGCTGATGGCAAAGGCCAGCAGGATGACGCCGTTGGCACGGACTCCGAGCATGCGCGCCATGGTGAAGTTTTCGGCGGCCGCGCGCATTTCGAGGCCATAGCGCGTGCGCTTGAGGAACAGCACGAGCACGGCGAGCGCGGCCAGCGTGATGACGATGGTTACGACTTGCAGCATCGGGATATGGGCGCCGAGAAATTCCACCGGCAGGCCGAGGCTTGGCCACAGGGTGATCGATTTCGGGCGGCTCGAATAGAAGGTCAGCAGGACGTGGCGGATGACGAATCCGAGACCGAAGGAGGCGATCATCATCGTTGCCGGATTGGCGTTGCGGAAACGGCGGAACACGACGATCTCTGACAGGATCGAGAGTGCCGCGCCGATCATGAGCAAGAGCGGAATCAGGAGATAGAACGGCAGCATGCCGGCAAAGACCACCGCTGTTGCGTTGACCGACGGCCACAGCATTGCGAACACACAGAAGGCGATGAAGTCGCCATGGGCGAAGTTGACGAGCCGCATGACGCCGAAGATCAGCGCGATACCGAGCGCGCCCAGGGCATAGAGACTGCCGAGGCTCAGTGCGTCGAAGATGATCTGCAGGACCGCGGTCATTCTCAGTGATCTCCGAAGCCGAAATAGGCCTGCTTCAGGCGCTCGTCCTTGATCATGTCGGCGGCTGCGCCCTCGAGGACGATGCGCCCGCCGCGGATCAGGATCATGCGTCCGCCGGCCATCATGGCGCGCGTCGAGCTCTGCTCGACGATCAGCAGCGTCAGCTTGCGCTGCGCCCGCAGCCGTACCAGGATCTCGTAGACCTGATCGATGATCTTGGGTGCAAGTCCGAGCGACGGCTCGTCGATCGCCATGATGCGCGGAGCCGTCATCAACGCGCGACCGATGACGAGCATCTGCTGCTGGCCGCCCGAGAGCATGCCGGCCGCCGTGTGTCGGCGATCGGCCAGCATCGGGAATTCGGCGTAGACGGACTCGAGGTCGCCGGCGATCTTGTGCCTGTCGGCTCGCATGCCGGTGCCGACCTTGAGATTCTCCTCGATGCTCAGTGCGCCGAAGACGTTGCGTCCTTCCGGCACCAGCGAAAATCCGCGGCGCGCGATGTCCTCCGGCGCGGCGCCCGTCACTTTCGCGCCGTCCATGGTGATGGAGCCCGATCCCACCGGTACGACCCCGGCGAGCGCGTTCAGCAGCGTCGACTTTCCTGCGCCGTTGGGGCCTGTCACGAAGAGAACCTCACCCTCGGCGACCTCTAGTGTGACGCCGCGCAGGGCTGTCAGGCGTCCGTAGCTGACGGTGATGTCGTCGACGGCGAGCAGCGTCATGATGCGGCGCCCATCTCGGTCGCGAGCGCCGGAATCACGTCGTCGCGCTGCGTGCCCATGTAGGCGTGCCGGACCGCGTCGCTGTCGCGGATCTGCGCAGGCGCGCCGACTTCGATGATCTCGCCGGAATCGAGCACGAAGATGCGCTCGCAGAGTTCAAGCACGAGGCCAATGTTGTGCTCGATCAGCAGCACGCCGACGCCGAGTTCGCCGGCGATCCGCCTGATGATGACGGCCAGATCGTGGCTTTCATGCTCGGACATGCCGGCCGCGGGCTCGTCCAGCAGCAGATAGCGCGGCGTGCACATGATGGCGCGGCCGATAGCGACGCGGCGTTCGTCGGTATAGGGCAGGGCGCCTGCGATCGTGCTGCCGAGGTGCGATATGCCGAGCCAAGTCAGCACGCGCTCGGCCTCCGTGATCGCCTCGCGCCGGGTCTGACCGAGACCCACGCCTGTAACCTCTAGATTGTCCACAACCGGCAGATCGCGGAAAAGTCGTCCGGACTGGAACGTGCGCGCGACGCCCTTGCGTCGCAGCTTGTGGGCCGCGATGCCGTTGAGGACCTCGCCTTCCAGCTCGACGGTCCCCGTGCCGACCGGCTGAAACCCCGTCAGCACATTAATAAGTGTCGTTTTCCCGGCGCCGTTGGGGCCGATCAGTCCGGTGATGCGTCCCCGCGGAACCGTGAGCGTGACGTTTGACAGCGCCTTCAAGCCTTCGAACTGGACGCTGACGTCGCGAGCGCCCAACTCCAAACCACCGGAAGCCATCTCAACGCCTTCTCACTCGTCGCCCATCACAAACGGAGTTTTGCGTTGCGGCAGACGCTTGTAAAATTCGAAATATCGTTCGCCGATATCGGAAATTGTGATGATGCTGACGTTCCCAGGATTCTTTCCCGGCTGGGCAGCGCCGGTCATGGCGCTCTGGAGCCGCGGAACAGCAAGACTGGAGCGAGGGCAAAACTGGAACGAAATCAAAACAAGCGACTTGGTCGCGTCACGCGCGACCATCAAAGCGCTTGCAGGAATCGCTCTCCCATCGCGACGGTTGCATCGGTGTAGTCCGTTCCCAGCCGTCGTGCGGTCTCGGTGTCCGAATGCGAGGCGATCCAGGCAGTCAGCAGCATGCGCCGGAGCATCACGAAAATGGGCAGCATGAGCTCGTCTTCGCGCGAAACCGACGCGATCGCGCGATATCCGTCGAGCCATGATGCCTGGAGTTCAGCCACCACGGGCTCGTGCTCCATGAAGCTGACGGCGGCGGCAAAGTCGTAGAAGAACCAGGAGAAGCCGCAATCGTCGAAGTCGATGACGCCGAGACGCGCACCGTCGACGAGAAGATTGGCCGGCCGCAGATCGGCGTGGATCAGACCGAATCGGTCGTGAGTGTTTCCGTAGCTATCGAGACGCTGCTTGAGTGTGTCGGCGACCCTCTGCAGCAATTGTCGGCCATCGTCGCGAAGACCGAGGCCGGCCCGCCAATCGCCCCACAACGGTCGTGTGCCCAACATTGCATCAAAATCCCAGATCTTGCGCTGAAAGTCCGGCGGCCGCTTCCATCGGCGGCTATGCGCATGAAGCCTGGCACAGATCGCACCGAGCTTGCCGAACCAGGCAACGAGATCGTCCGATGGATCGGGCTCCTTGCCGCTGAGAAACTCGAATGCCGCAACCTGTCGCCGCGAGCCGTTCAAGACGATCGGACATAGCGCCCGGCTCTCACGATCGGCGACTGGGCGAGGCGTGACGACAATATCCTCCGCTATCAGCGCATTGATCCAGGCGAGCTCGGACCTGATCTCGGCCGACGTGTGGTAGCCGATCCGTTGCACGCGCAGCACAAGCCTCCGTCCAGATGCCGCATCCTGTGCCAGGAATGTCGTGTTCTCGGAATGGCTGAGGAAGGAGACCGTCGATTGTGACGAGAGACCCCAGAGCGGCAATGCCGCGCCAAGCTCGGTCTGCATGCTTTCGATCAAGCTCGGAGTCATCATGAGAGCCGGCCGGCCGTCCCGGAAGTGGCATCGAGGAGATCAAGAAGGCTCGACACGATGCGATCGGGGACGACGCCCGCGGCCGCGTTGAACGGCACGTCGCTGGCGAGCAAGATGGAGCGCAGGCCGGCGGCGTTGCCCGCCGCGATATCGGTTGCGACCTGGTCGCCGATCATGATCGTTTCGTGCTTGGCGGTGCCGAGATGCGCAAGCGCCTGCTCGATCAGGAACGGATGTGGCTTGCCGACGACGATCGGCTTCGCACTTGGTACTGCAGCGACCACCGCCGCCGTCAGCACGCCGACGCAAGGGTCATATCCATCGTGCACGGGCGTGAGGACGTCGGGATTGGTCGCAATGATCGCTGCTCCCGCCAGTGCGGCCCGTATGGCCGTTCGCAGCTTGGCGTAGTCGAGCATCGAATCGAAGCCGAGCACCACGACTTCCGGGTCCACAGAGGTCAGATCATAGCCGGCTGCCTCAATGGCCGCGAGTAACGGCTGTTCGCCGATCGCAAAGACCGGTGTGCCTTGCGGCCAGCGTCTTGCGAGCAGGGCCGTCGCCGCCGAGATGGTATTGAAGACCTGCCGTGAGTTTGCCGGAATGCCGATGCTGGTCAGCTTCGTCACAAATTGCGCGGCAGATTTCGTCGAGTTGTTGGTGACGAACGCATACGGCAGGCCCTGGTCGTGCCAGGCGCGGAACGCTCTTACCGAGCTTGGGATCGCGGCATCTCCTCGATAGGCCACGCCGTCGAGGTCCGAGATGATGCCGCGAACGGTCGGGAACGTCTGTGTTTTCAAGGCAGGGATTCCGCTCATTTCGAAAGGCGAAAATTATAGGCTCACCGTCTCCGAACCGCTGTTCCGAGCGTCCATCATTCCTGTCCTGCACAGTGGAGAGGCGCGGATGCCTCGGAGTTGGGCGCTGCGCTCCGGGCGATCAGGAGTCGCCGCGCGCAATCGTCGCATCCGGGAGTGTCAGCAACGGAATCGTGGAGCAGCAGGAATCGGGCAAGCGCGGCCTTTGGTCTACGCTTTGCAGGTTGAGGACGTTGCGCGAGACGATCGAAACGGCTGAGGCCCCGCGCCCTCGGCAGCAGTTTCAACGTTGCCAAAATCATCGAGGGATAGGACATGATCAACCGTAGAGACGTGATGTTAGGAGGGCTTGCCGGTGCCGCAGCGTTCGGCTTCGGACGGGTCAACCCGGACTTCCTGGTAAATTCAGCTTTTGCGGCCGAAGGCAAGGCGCTGCGTTTTCTCGGCGCCGAGGCGCTGTCCGGCAATTGGGATCCGACCACGCACACCAATCTTGGCCAGCTCATCGTCGAGGGGTTTGTGTTTGGCTATCTGACGCGGGCGCCGATGAAGCCGGACAAGCCGGACGAGCTGATCTTCGAATTGGCGGAGTCGATGACGCCGATCGATGCTTCCACGATGGAAGTCAAGCTTCGGAAGGGCATCAAGTTTCACGACGGCACGCCGTTTACGGCAGCCGACGTCAAGGCGACCTATGAATATGGCTGCCTGCCCGATCGACCGGCGCAGTGGTATCCGGGCCTCGTCACCGTTGACGTCGTCGACGACTTCACCTGCCGCATCAACACCAAGGCACACGGTTATCCGGCGTCGCTCTACTATTATCTTTCCTCGTTCCTGCCGATCATGTCCGCCAAGGACGTCGCCAACAAGGCGCAGTTGTCGGCTCGCATGAACGGCACCGGGCCGTACAAATATGTCGAGCAGAAGGGCGATACCACCGTTCTCGCCGCCAACGCCGACTTCTTCCTCGGCGCGCCCAAGATTCCTGGCGTCGAATATCATTTCGTCGGCGACACCACGACCCGGACGCTGTCGTTGCTGAATGGCTCGGCGGACATCATCGAGCGGCTGGAGCAGGAGCAGGTCGATACGATTTCCAAGGATGCCCGCTTCAACATCCACAAGGCGGTGTCGGTCGAGAACAAATATCTGTTCTTCCGCTGCTCCAAGAAGCCGTTCGACGATCCCCGCATTCGTCTCGCGGCGTGCCATTCAATCGACCGCAAGCAGGTTCTTGAAATTCTCGGCGTCTCCGGAACCTACTCCAAGGCGCATATCTCGCCGGTGAAGTTCGGCTATACGGAGGTCGCCGAGTATCCGGAATTCGATCCAGCCAAGGCCCAGAAGCTGCTGGCGGAAGCCGGCTTCCCGAAGGGCCAGGGCCTGCCCGAACTCACCTATTACACCTCGGTGGGCTTCTATCCGAAGACCAAGGAATATGCCGAGCTGATCACCGGCATGCTCCAGGAACAGGGTTTCAAGGTCAATCTTCAGACCCTCGAAGTCGCGGCCTGGGGCAATTTGCTCTATGACAAGCCGGGCGGCGGCGAAGGCAACATGATCGACTGCGGCTGGTGCACGGGTTCGCCCGAGCCGGATCTGGTGCTGCGCACCCACTTCCATTCCTCATCCAAGCGCATCACCGGCATCGTCGACAAGGACATCGACGCGGTGCTCGACAAGGAGCGCAACGCCACCTCTATCGAAGAGCGCAAGAAGATCCTCCAGACCGAGACGCTGCCGACCATCGCCAAAAAGGCGCCGGCACTGGCGTTGTTCACCTCGGTCTTCATCCACGCCTACAGCAAGAAGCTCGACGGCCTCTACATCTACCCGAACGGCATGCAGGACATGACCAAGGCCACACTGGCATGATGATTGCTCCGATAGGTCGGACTTGTCCGACCTATCGGGTTTCTCAGGTCGGTTGCAGGGCCAGACGACCCGGCCTGCCGGAACTCCCGACGAATGCAAGGGTAGCTCTTCCCGATGTTGATCCTGGAATTCCTGGTCAAGCGGATCGCGCAGGGCCTCCTGATCGTCTTCATCACCTCGTTGATCATCTTTACGCTGTTGCGCGTGGTTCCAGGCGATCCCGTTCGTCTGATCGTCGGCGGCATGGCGCCGCCCGATGTGGTCGAGCAGGTGGCGACCAAGATGGGGCTGCGCGATCCCATCATCGTTCAATACGGCCGCTATATGCGCGGTCTGCTCCAGGGCGACCTCGGACAGTCTTATCTTCGGCCGCGTAGCGGGATGATTGCGGCCGGTGGCCAATATGTCGATCCGACCAAGTCGGACATGGCGCTTGTGACCGACCTCATTCTCGAACGATTGCCATTCACGCTGCAATTGGGCGGCATGGCCTTGTTGTTCGCGCTGTTGATCTCGTTTCCGGTCGGAATAGCCGGTGGTCTGCATCAGCATCGATGGCAGAACGCCCTGGCGTTCGGCATGCAGTCGCTTTTCGTGTCGATCCCGAATTTTTGGCTCGCGATCGTTCTGATCCTGTTTCTGTCAATCAAGCTGAAGCTGCTTCCGGCGCTCGGCTACCAGGGCTTCTCCTATGTCATTCTGCCGGCCCTGGTGCTGGCGGTGGAGATCGCGCCCTTCATTATCCGGACACTGACGACGTCACTTGGCGAGGTGATGCAGGCGCCGTTCATCGATGAAGCCCGGGTTCGCGGCCTGTCGCGCCGCCGCATCGTCTATTCCCATGCGCTGCGCAATGCCGCGGTGCCGCTGGTCAATTTGCTCGGCATCCAGCTTTCGACCCTGATCGGCGGCGTGCTGGTGATCGAATACATCTTCGATTATCCGGGCCTCGGCAATCTGACCGTCGTCTCCGTCGTCGGACGTGATTTCCCGGTCATCCAGGGCATCGCCATTACGACCAGCGCGGTGTTCGTGTTCATCAATATCATCGTGGATCTGGTCGCTTATCTCATCGACCCTCGCGTGGAGATCTGACCATGACGGCCACCACGGTCATTGCTGCGGAGCTTGAACCTCGATTGGCGCGCATCCGGTCCGTCAATCGGCGGATCCTGGCTGCAGCCTGGAGCATGTCGAGCTTCAAGGTCGGTTTCTTTGTCTTCATCGCGCTGCTGCTGGCGTCCGCGATCTATCCCGAAGTGTCCTCGGTCAGCGCCACCAAGATGGTGGTGAAAGACAAATTCCTGGCGCCGGTCTATCTGGGCGAGAAATGGACCTGGGATCACGTGCTCGGCACGGATCAGCTCGGCCGTGACATCCTGATGCGCAGCCTTATCGGACTGCGCTATTCGCTGCTGGTCGGCATCGTCACGGTGCTCCTGATCTTCATCATCGGCTGCGGCCTCGGCCTGTTCGCGGGCTTCAAGGGCAGGTGGTGGGACACCATCATCATGCGGATCACCGACGCGCAGCTCTCGATTCCGATGATCATCCTGGCGATCACGATTCTCGGCGTGTCGCGGCCGACCGTCCCGACCATCATTATCGTGCTGGCGCTGTCCGGCTGGCCGCTCTACGCGCGGGTGGCCCGCAGTGCCGCGGTCGCCGAGCGCGGCAAGGAATATGTGCGTGGCTTGCGGGTGCTCGGGGCCGGGGACTGGCGCGTCCTGCTGCTGTTCGCTGCGCCCAACATCCTGCCGCCGATCGCGTTCGTCGCAGTGCTCGATGTCGCCCGCATGATGATCTTCGAAGCGATCCTGGGCTTCCTCGGGCTCGGCATTCAGCCGCCGACCCCGAGCTTTGGCAGCATCATCGCCGATTCCCGCAAATATCTTCTCAATGCCTGGTGGATCGGGACCATCCCGGGAATCTTCCTCGCCATCGCGCTCACCTCGATCAATCTGATGGGCTCGGCGCTGGAAAAGGCGCGCAACCGCATCTATGGAGGTCTTTGAGATGGATCTCTCGCTCATTCTCGAAATCGACGATCTGACGGTTGGTGCGACGACACCCGGGGCGGCTCCCATTCTCGATCACGTCAGCTTCCGCCTCAGCACGTCGGAGATTTTCGGCATCTACGGGGAAAGCGGTGCGGGCAAGACGGTGCTCAGCCGCGCGCTGGCGAACTGGTTGCCGGAGAGCCTGGAATATCGCGCCGGACGGGTCGCCTTCGCCGGTCATGACATCCTCGGCGCCGGCGCGCGCGAAGTCCGGATCGGGCGCGATATCGCCTATATCGGCTCCAAGCCGCAGAGTTCGCTCGATCCGACCGTGCCGGTGGGCGTCCAGATCGCGGAGAAGCTGCACAGTGTGAGGCCTGAATGGAACGGGCGCGAGTGTCGTGACCGGGTCATGCAGCTGCTCGGCGAGGTCCGCATCCCCTCGCCAAAGGAGCGCTACTGGGACTACCCGTCGAAATTCTCCGGCGGCATGATGCAGCGCGCGATGATCGTGGATGCCATTTGCGCCGAACCCGCCGTGCTGATCGCCGACAACGTGACCCAGCCGCTGGACGTCACCATCGCCGCGCAGATCGTGGCCTTGCTCCATGACCTCTGCACGCGGCACAAGATGGCGACGATCTATTTGTCGTCTTCCTTGCCGACGCTCGGCCAGTTCGGCGATCGAACGGCCGTGCTGCACCAGGGCCGGTTTGTCGAGCAGCAGGCGTTCGCCGACCTGCTGGCTTCGCCGCAATCCGACTACACGCGCAAGGCCATCGCAAGCGTGCCGCGGATGTGGGAGACGGCGGAGGGCCCGCTTGCTCGCCGTCAGGCGCAGGGCGAGGCGCCGTTGATGAAGGTGGAGAATGTCCATCGCACCTATCGCGCCCGCAAGCGCGGCACGTTCAACAGCTACAGCAACGTGCAGGCGGTGCGCGGTGTCACGCTCGACATCATGCCACGCGAGAATTTTGGCATCGTCGGAGAATCCGGCTGCGGCAAGTCGACCCTGACCCGGCTCTTGGCCTGGCTGGAGACGCCTGACAGCGGCAGCATCGTCTTGAACGGGACTTCGCTCGGTGCGCTGTCGTCGGGGGATTTGATCCGCAAGCGCAACGAGTTCCAGCTGCTCCTGCAGGACCCGTACAATGCCTTGCCGCCGCGGACCACGGTCGGCCGCATGATCGAGGAGAGTCTCCTGATCCGTGGCAGGGTCAAGCGCGCCGGTTTGAGGAAGCGAGTGATCGCGGCGATGGCCGAAGTCGGTCTTGCCGCTGAGCTCTACGATCAGCTGCCGAACGCGCTCTCGACCGGCGAGCGCCAGCGCATCTCGATTGCACGAGCCCTGATTCTCGATCCCAAGCTCCTGATCCTCGACGAGACCTTGTCGGCGCTGGACCAGCGCGAGCAGGGCAGGCTGATCGAGCTGTTCTCGAAATTGCAGGAGAAGAACGACCTCACCTACGTCTTCATCTCGCACGATCTCGCCATGGTGCGGAAGGTCTGCACGCGGATCGCGGTGATGTATCTCGGCGAGATGGTCGAGATTGCCGACAACCACCATCTCTTCTTCGACCCGCAGCATCCTTATACCAAGGCGCTGCTGTCGGCGGCCCCGACGTTGGAGCAGAAGCCGTTTGATCCCTCCGATTTTCTGCTCGAGGGCGAGCCGCCCAGCCCGATCGACATCCCAGCCGGCTGCAGCTTCGCGTCGCGCTGTCCGAAGGCCTTCGGCCGCTGTCGGGTGGAGACGCCGGGGCTCGTCGAGCATTCGCCGGGGCGCTTCGCCGCTTGCCATCTGCTCGATGGTGATCAGGCGCAGGCGGCGGCCTGACGGTCAGGGGCGTGGCTTGAACGGCCAGCCCAGCTCGATTGAACGCAGATCTTCCAGCGCCTTCGTCACCTGGAGGACGCCGAGATCGTCGAAGCGATGGCCGATGACCTGAACACCGATTGGCAGATCCCGGGAATCGAACGCCATGCAGACCGTGGAAGCGGGTTGGCAGGTCTGGTTGAACATGGCCGTGAACAGCGTGTGCGCGAGCGGCGTCTCGCGGGAGACACCCGGTTCTTCCGCCGGAAAATTCACCACCGGCAGCGTCGGTGAGATGACATAGTCCCAGCCTTCGAACGCCCCCAGCAGCGCCGCCTTCATTTTGGCGATCTGCCCCAGGGCCCGGTAGAGATCGGTGCCTGAATGCTTTGCTCCGCCGAGAGACCACGCGCGAACGTAGGGATTGATGTCGCGTGGGGTGTCAGTATGTGCGGGCAGCGAGGTGTATTCGAGATACCCGCGGACCTGGAGGAACAGGTCAATCGCCGCATAGGCGTCATGGTCTAGCGGCGAGGCAAACGGTTCAACGAACGCGCCTGCGCCCGCCAGCAGCTTTCCGGTCGCCTCGACGGTCTCGCGCACGACCGCTTCGGGTTTCATGCCAAACCCCATGTCGGTGAGGATTCCGATCTTCAATCCCTTCACATCGCGCTCGAGGCGCTCGTGATAGCGCACGCCGTCGGCGGGGAGGCTCCAGGTGTCGCGCTCGTCCTGCCGCGTCAGCACGGTCAGCAGGCGGGCGATATCGTCGACGCTGCGGCCCATGGGACCGGCCATGCGCATGGTGTCGGCCGGCAGATGCGGCACGCGTCCGTGGGTGGGCTTGAGTCCGGCGAGGCCGCAATGTGCAGCTGGAAGGCGGACGGAGCCCGCGATATCCGTGCCGACGGAGACATATCCGGCGCCGGCAGCGACCGACGCGGCGGCGCCGGCCGACGAGCCGCCGGTGTTCCAGGCAAGCCCCCAGGGGTTGCGGGTGATGCCGTGCAGCGAGCTGATGCCTGACGCCATCAGGCCGCAATCCGGCATCGTGGTTTTTGCAAAGATCACCGCGCCGGCTTCGCGCAATGCGATCGCCGGTGGTGAATCGTAATTTGAAGGCGGCAGGGCGCGGTTGGCTCCGATGCCATGAAAGTAGGGCCAGCCGGCCATGGCGACGCTGTCCTTGACGGTCATTGGAATACCATCGAGCGGACCCAGCGCTGCTCCGGCCTTCCATCGGGCTTCCGAGCGTTGCGCGCTGGCCATGGCCTGTTCCGGACGGAAGCTGAACAAGGCGTTGATCGCGGTATTGACCCCTTCGGAGTGGTTGAGGGTCGCTCGCAGCACCTCCACCGGAGACAGCGCGCGCGAGGCGTACGCCTCCGCCAGCTCGGCAAGGCTCATCCCGATCAGTTCTGCAGCAGACATGGTGGCCTCGATGGGTCGCGTCCCGGATCACACTCCGGATAGCGGACATAGCGCGCATAAGGGTAGGCCCGCTGGTTCAACGGCATGATTTGGTGGAGCGCGAGGCATCCCTTTTGCATCTGTCCTGATCAAAATTTGCCTGATCAAAATTTGCCTGATCAAAATTTGCCTGATCAAATTGGGCGGACACGAAGGTCGGCTGAACGGCAACTGCAAGAGATCGGAAGTCGCCATGAGTCAATCTGGAATGAGTCAATCTGGAACGGAACTGGCTACCATCCGGAATTCCATTGCCGGGCTCCCCGGATGGGGAGCCGGAGACATCGTGATCGAATCTGCCATCCCGATCCTGGCTTCGCCAAGCTGGCGAGGCGTCGACGGCTTTCCCTGGCGCGCCACCAGAAAGGGCAGTGGCGAGAGCATCTTCATCAAGGCCATGGATCGTGATGCGGAGCTCTATATCGACGTGGCGTGCGCCTTCGAGGCGGCGCAGCGTGCATCCGATCTCGGCATCGGGCCCAAAGTGCTGATGGCCGATCCGAAGGCGGGCCTGCTGGTGATGGAGGATCTCAACCAGGGCTGGCGGGTCGGTACCTTGGAGCGGATGCTCGAGCCCGACATCGTCGACGCCGTCATTGCGGCGATGCGCCTGTTTCAATCCGGACCGCCGCTGCCACGCCGCAACAGCGTCTTTGACGAGATCGAGCATTTCCATGCTGCTGCGGCGGCCGCGAAAGCACAGCTGCCGTCGGATGCCGAATGGCTGGTCAAGGAGCTGCGCTTTGCGGCCGACGCCCTCCGGACGCTGGACATCAACGCGGTGCCGATCCACGGCGACGGCAATGTTTCGAATATCCTGATCAGCGACGCAGGCGAGGTTCGTCTGATCGACTGGGATCGCGCGACGACGGCCGACCCGCTGGAGGATATTGGCACCTTCTTCGTCGAGGCCTGCGCGCAGGAGCCTGAGGCGCGCGACCTCTTCACCCGCAGCACCGGGACATTCGACGAGGGGACGTTCAACCGTGCGCGGATTTACGGCGTGGCTGATGATCTGCGCTGGGGATTGATCGGCGCGCTGCTCGCCGCCAAATCGGCGCGCAATACGCTGGAGTTCTACAAATTCGCCAGTTGGCGCTTCGTGCGTTGCCGCATGGCGGTTCGGGAGCCCCGCTTTGGCGAGATGCTTCGGAGGATCGCATGACCGTTCGCAGAAAAGTTGGTGAGGGGACCACGGTTCACGAACGCAACGTCGAGGCCGCCATCGCTCGCGTCCCGCAATGGCGCGGCAAGGCGGCCGTCTATGCACCGCTGGTCGGCGGCCTATCGAACCAGAACTGGCTGGTCGAGATGTCCGGCGACGCGCGCCGCTATTTCGTCAAGGTGCCGGGCGAGGGCTCGGAAATGTTCATCGATCGCGTCACCGCCAACGAGGCCGCGCGCAATGCCCATGCCATGGGTGTCGGGCCGGAGGTCATCTTCTTCGACGCGGCGGACGGGCTGGAGATCAGTGAATTTCTGGAGGGCTACCGCGCCTGCACCAATGCGGATTTCGGCGATTCCGCCATCCAGTCCGACGTGCTCGATCTCTATCGCCGTTTGCATGGCGGCCCCAAGCTCGGCCAGACCAAGACGATCTTCGACATGATCGAGGAACATATCGAGCAGGGCAAGGAACTGGGATCGCATTTCCCGCAGGACATGCCCTGGCTGATGCACCGCTACAATCAGGCCAAGTCGGCCTTCCTGGCGTCGGGCCTCGACCTCGTTCCGTGCTTCAACGATCCCATGCCGGGGAATTTCCTCATTTCGGCCGAAGTCGGCGCGCCCAGGCCGATGAAGCTGATCGACTACGAATTCGCCTCCAACAATGAGCGCAGCTACGAGCTCGGCGTGCTATTTGCCGAAATGTTCTTTGACGAGAAGCTGACGGAAGCTCTCATCGAGCAATATCTGGGCGAGGTTCGTCCGCAGATGATTGCGCGCGTCATTCTCAACCGCGCGCTCGCGGATATGAAATGGGCCTCATGGGCGGTCGTCAACCGCAAGCTCAACACCTGGGATTTCGACTACCAGAAGTACGGCGTCTGGAAATACATGCGCGCCCGCGACGTGATGTATGACCCGCGCTGGGACGGCTGGTTACGGCTGGTGTGAGCCGGCGCCGGCCCCGACGGTCTCTTGCGGCTATTGCTTCAGGATGGTCAGGGCCTGCTCGAGCAGGCTGTCGTTCGCCGCGGCGATCACGCGGCCGTCGGAGTCCGGTGTGAGTGGCCGCCCATCCCAGTCGCGTATGATTCCGCCGGCGCCCTCGACCACGGGAATCAATGCCATGAAGTCGAACGATTTGAGCGACGTCTCCACGACAAGATCGCAATGGCCGGACGCCAGCAGCCCATACTGATAGCAATCGCCGCCAAATCGTCGGAACATGGCTTTCTTGCTCAGCAAGTCATAGCGAGCCCAATCCTGCGGCGTAAAGAAGTCCGGCGAAGATGTGTAGATCTGTGCGTCTTCCAGTCTTGCCGTGCGGCTGACCATGGCGGGCTTGCCGTTGAAGCTGACCCCACGCCGCGTGCCATACCACCGTTCGGCCAGCGCCGGCATGTCAATCATGCCGGCGACGACCGATCCTTCGTGTTCGTCGGCGAGCGCGACAAGCGTGCCGAACAGCGGCATTCCGGAGATAAAGCTCTTCGTTCCGTCGATCGGATCGAGGTACCAGGTGTGGCGCTCGCCGAAGGTCGATCCCATCTCCTCACCGACGATGCCGTGATCGGGGAAGCGCGCGCTGATCAGGCGCCGCAATTCCACTTCGATCGCACGATCGGCGATCGTCACCGGCGTCAGATCCTGCTTGCGTTCGAAATCGACACTGGAACGGAAATGGGTCAACGCAATCCGGCCGGCCACGTCGGCGAGTTCATGGAAGAACGCAGCGAGTTCGTTCGCAGAAATCTTGTCTTGAATGTCGTCCAATGCTCGCTCCAGGGGAAAGCACGTCGCGCATGAGCGGCGCAGAGGCTGGCCTTGGGAATTCGGCTCTAAACCGTCTCGTGAAGCTGTTGCTTGCGAACGTTCCAATACGGGGACCCGAATGCCTTGCGTGAGGAGGCCATTCGTGGCGAAGACGATCCGTTCGGTCCGGCAGCGCGCGCAGCTGGGCCCGGCCGCGGCGCGGCTTGCGGTGCCTGGCGAACGTCACGCGGGGCCACCTTGAAGTGGCGGCTGAAGCAGCGCGAGAAATGCGAGACGTTCTTGAAGCCCACTTCGTAGGCGACCTCCGACACGGTACGGTGGCCCTTGGGATCGGCAACCAGGATTTCGTAGGCTCGCTGCAGTCGTTTGGTCTGCACGAACTGGCTGACCGTGGTCTCGTTGTCCGTGAACAGACTGTAGAGATAGCTCAGCGAGATGCGGCTGCTGGCCGCAATCTTCTTCGGTGACAGGGATTGGTCGCCGAGATGGCTTTCAATGAAATCAACGATCCGGCGACGCAGGTGATAGCGCGCATTGCGGACGTCTGTGGCGGCGCCCCTGTCCTCCGAGCCGATCGTGAGGGCCACGAAGCTGATGACTTCCGTCGCAAGCGCCTGTGGATTCGGCGCCGGCAACTCGATGAACAGCTCGGCCACGTTTTGGACCATTCCGGCCAGAAGGCGGGTCATCTGCTCGTTTGGCTTGAAGCGTCGGCTGATGTGATCCTCGATCGAGACGAGACGTCCGCGCAGCTCCGCGGCCGGGATCCGAAGCATCAGAAGGCGTGTGGTCTTGTCGGACGACAATTCGTAGAAGGCGAGTTCGCTGAGCAGGACATATTCGCCGGCCCGGGCAATGCCGACGCGGCCGTCCTGGCTGAACGTCACACATCCGGTCAGGGGAAATACGAGCACATAGGAAGCATCGTGAATGCTGGAGGTGCGTTTCCAGCTGCAGGCGAAGGCTTGCTGCGGCGCGACGAGTTCAAGATCCAGGCGTCCGATCCTGGTTCGCCTATGCGATGCAGGACCCTTGTCGCCGCCACCATCATCAAGGCCGGTATACTCCTCGCGAGAAGCAAGAGATGTGAGGCTTGCCATGGTTTGGTCTCTCTCAGGGTTGGGCAACGATCAACTCCGTTCCGGCTTCTCGGAGCGCCGTTGCCAGAGATCCTTCCGGTTGCCGGTCGGTAACCAGACGGTCGATGTCGGTCCATTGCGCAAACACGGTCAGGGCGCGCTGGTCGAACTTGCTGTGATCGGCGACGAGGATCGCTTCCGCTGCGCGCTTGACCATCGCGCCATAGATCGCGCCGGCCTCATCATCCGCATCGTTGGCGCCCCGTGCGCTGATGCCTGTCGCACTCACGATGGCGCGGTTGGCCTCGTAGCTGTTGATGTTGGCGATCGTCTGTGTGCCGAACACATAGCCTTCAGTCGGGTGATAGCGACCCGGACAGCACAGCACCCGGATGGATGAATTGACCGCGAGCGCGCCCGCAATCGCATAGTCGTGCGTGATGACCGTGATGTCGCGCGCGCGCAAAGCCAATCGTCTGGCGACATGAAACGTCGTGGCGCCGGCGGCCAGCATCAGGACTTCGTTCGGTAGAACGAGGTCGGCGATCACGGCGGCGATCGCCTCGCGTTCGGCGATCATGAGCGCCTTGCGATCGGTGAGAGCCGGTTCGAGCGCAAACGGACGGGACGCGCCGCCATAGGTGCGGTTGATGAGCTTCTGTTCCTGAAGCTCCACGAGGTCTCGGCGTATGGTTTCGCCGGAGACACCAAGCGACGCCGCAATCTCGGAGGCGCGCAGGGTCGGGGCGGCGGTGAGTTGCGCGATGATGTGCTTGTGTCGCGCCAGCTTCGAGAGGCGATCGCCGTCGCTCTTTCGTGGCCGTCTGTCGGCCGCGGAGGCGTCGCTGGTCTGAAGCGGCTCGCTCGTCATTGACGTGTCCTCATCTGCCTCGGCCGTCGGGACAAGGAAGTCTTTCTCACGGCAGTTTGGAAAGATACACCAATTATGTGGCAAGTCCCTCAAATTCTGGGCAGTGGAGTGCCCAGTATCTCCGCATGCAACGGTTGGTATCGATCTAATCCATTGAAAGCAGGATAGTATTTGGAGTGACGTGAGGCTGCATGCCTGAGGCTCCGATGTCTTTTGCCTCTGGTCGGCTTGTCATTGTGGGAATTCGCACATTTCTTCAAGCTGATCGGGAAATGACTGCGGCACGATCGCTGCAGTGATCGCTTTGACTTGCGCAAGGCGCGGTCAGAGGAGGCGTGTAGTGCAGCGGGAAACAGAAATTCTGGCGTTGAATGCCTTCGACCAGAGTCGTGCGCCCGCGATGGGCGCCGAACTCGGGGAGGCGGTGCAACGACGCCTGCGGTCGTTCGGCAAGGCTTCGGTCCTGTTTTACCAGGAGCCGATCCGAATGGAGCGCGCCGAAGGCGTCTACATGTTCGACGTCGAGGGCCGCCGATATCTCGATCTCTATAACAACGTCCCATCGGTCGGGCATTCGCACCCTCGCGTCGTTGAGGCCATTCGTCGCCAGGTCGGTCTGCTCAACACCCACACGCGCTATCTCAACGATATGGTGGATGGCTATGCGGAGCGCTTGCTGGCGACATTTCCATCCGAGATCGATCATCTGGTGCTGACGTGCACTGGTAGCGAGGCTAACGATCTGGCGCTGCGGATCGCGAAGGTCGCGACCGGCCGGGCCGGCTTCATCGTCACGGAGACGGCGTATCACGGCAACACCACAGCCGTGACCGACATATCGCCGTCCTCACGTCCGGGCCAACCGTTGCCGTCTCATGTGCGGGTGGTGCCAGCGCCCGAGATGTTCCGCAATCTCGTCGGCGATCCGGGGCGGCGTTTCGCCGACAATGTTGCGGCGGCAATTGCCGATCTCGAGCGAAGCGGTGTCGGGTTCGCAGGGCTACTGGTGGACACGATCTTTTCGAGCGACGGTGTCTACGCCGAACCGGCCGGCTTCCTGGCATCGACCATAAAGCTCGTCCATGAACGCCAGGGGTTGTTCATCGCCGACGAGGTGCAACCAGGTTTTGGACGCACCGGTGCAGCCATGTGGGGCTTTGCGCGCCATGGTGTTGTCCCCGACATTGTGACCATGGGCAAGCCCATGGGCAATGGCTTTCCCATGGGAGGCGTCGCCTTGCGTGCACAATTGCTCGATTGTTTTGCGGCGGAAGTGAAGTACTTCAACACGTTCGGTGGCAATCCAGTGGCCGCAGCGGCGGGGCTTGCGGTGCTCGACGTGATCGAAGATGAGGGCCTGTTGCAGAATGCGGGCGAGGTCGGACGTCATCTGATGGACGGATTGCGCGAGATCGGCAATCGCCGCATCCAGATCGGGGATGTTCGCGGCGCCGGTCTGTTCATCGGCCTCGAGCTCGTACTTGATCGTGACAGCAAGGAGCCGGCGCCGGAGCTCGCAATCATGCTAATCAACCGCCTGCGCCAGCGCGGCTTCCTGATCGGCGCTGCCGGACCATTCGGCAGCACTCTCAAGATTCGCCCGCCGCTGTGTTTCGGCACGGACCACGCGGATTTGTTCATCACTGCTTGCGATGAAGAGTTGCGCGCGATCGCGTCGGCCTAAGGGGCTCGTTCAAGTTCATGGACGCAAGACACGTAAAAACCGCCGCCGATGCCAAGGCTCTGGTCGAGAAACGGAACCTGTCTCACGTCAAACTTGGGGTCGTCGATCTCGATGGTGTCATTCGTGGAAAATATCTCGCGCGTGACAAGTTCTTTGGCGCATTGGAGAGTGGCCTCAGCTTCTGCGATATCATCTTCGGTTGGGATTCCAACGACCAGATGTACGACGCCGGCAAGTTTACCGGCTGGCACACGGCCTTTCCCGACGCCACTGCCCGCATCGATCCGGCGACCTGCCGCGATATCCCGATGGAAGAGAACATGCTGTTCTTTCTCGGCGAGTTCGAGGGTGAGGCGGAAAAGCTCTGCCCGCGCCGGCTGCTTCGCCGGGTCATCGATCGTGCCGAAGTCATGGGATTTGCCCCATCGGTGGCTGCCGAGTTTGAATTCTTCGTGTTCGACGAAACGCCCCACAGCGTGCGAGAAAAGGGCTTTCGCGGGCTGAAGAATCTCACGCCGGGCTGGTTCGGCTATTCCATGCTGCGCGCCTCCGTGGAGTCGGAATTCCATCGCTCGCTCCTCAAGCTGTGTGACGAGATGGATATGCCGATCGAGGGTCTGCACACCGAGACCGGGCCCGGTGTCCTGGAAGCCGCGATCCAGTACACCGATGCGCTCGAGGCTGCGGATCGCGCGGTGCTGTTCAAGACCTTTTCAAAAGTCTGGGCCGAGCGTCAGGGCAAGATGCTCACCTTCATGGCCAAATGGTCGAGCGCGTATCCTGGACAATCCGGGCACCTGCATCTTTCGCTGCGCGACAAGGACGGCAACCCAGCATTCTACCAGAGCGGGCGCCCCGGCAACATGTCCGACACCATGCGCTGGTTTGTCGGCGGCCAGCAGGCATTGCTGCCGGAATTGCTGGCGATGGTTGCATCCACCGTGAACAGCTATTCGCGTCTGGTACCGGGCTTCTGGGCGCCGACGGATGCTACCTGGGGAATCGAGAACCGCACCTGTGCGCTGCGGGTCATTCCCGGAAAACCTGCGAGTCAGCGTGTGGAATATCGGGTCGCTGCCGCCGATATCAATCCGTACCTTGCGATCGCCGCGGCGCTGGGATCGGGGCTCTGGGGGATCGAGCACAAGATCGAACCGAGCGAGCCAATCGCCGGGAATGCCTATGAGCGAATGCTCCCGCCCGAGCGGGCGTTTCCGCGCACGCTGTCGGAAGCCGCCGAGCGATTGATGGCTTCGCAGGCGGCCCGCAATCTGTTTGGAGACGTCTTCGTCGATCACTACGCCATGACACGGCAGTGGGAGGAACGCGAATTCCGCAAAGCCATCACCGATTGGGAACTTGCCCGCTACTTCGAGATCATCTGATTTCGCTGGAGCGCTGACCCGGTGGAAATCGTTCCACCTTCGCATCGAGCACTGAGAGCCGCACATGGACGTTCAGATCACCGGGGCTTGGAATTTTCCGACGCGTGTCATTACCGGTCCGGGCCGCATCGCCGAACTCCCCGAATCCTGCCGGACATATGGCCTTACCAGACCGTTGCTGGTCACCGACCACGGTCTCGCCAAGACCGATCTCATCGCCGGCATTGTCAGCCGCATTCGCGAGGCGGGAATACCGCTCGGCATATTTTCCGACGTGAAGACAAATCCGACAGCGGCGAACCTGAGCGCTGGAGTGCGCGCATTCAAAGCGGGCGGCCATGACGGCGTGATCGCGGTCGGGGGAGGTTCGGCGCTGGACGTCGGAAAATGCGTGGCGTTCATGGTGGCGCAGTCGCGGCCGGTATGGGACTTCGAGGACATCGGCGACTGGTGGACCCGCGCCAACACGCATGGCATCGCACCGATCATCGCCGTGCCGACCACGGCCGGCACGGGTTCCGAGGTGGGCCGTGCCGTCGTGATCACGCGCGAAGACACCCATGAGAAGAAGATCATCTTCCATCCCATGATGATGCCGAAGATCGCGATCGAGGACCCCGAGCTTGCGGTTGGGCTGTCGCCATTTCTCACGATGGCGACGGGTATGGACGCTCTGTCCCATTGCTTTGAGGCCTATTGCGTCAAGGCGTTTCATCCACTCGCCGACGGCATTGCCCTTGAGGGGATGAAGATCGTCGACACCTACCTGCCACGCGCTGTCGAAAATGGTCGGGATCTCGAAGCAAGATCCTACATGTTCGCCGCGGCGTCGATGGGGGCCGCCGCCTTCCAGAAGGGACTGGGCGCGATCCACTCGGTATCCCATCCGGTCGGTGCGCGCTACGACACCCACCATGGGCTGACCAACGCTGTGGTCTTTCCTTACGTCGTCGTTTGCAACAGAAACGCGATTGCCGACAAGATGCCGCACATAGCTCGCGCGCTGAATTTGCCTAGCCATGATTTCGATGCGGTGTTGTCCTGGATCCTGGCCTTGCGAAAGAAGCTTGGCGTACCGCACACTTTGGCCGAGCTCGGTGTGAAGGAGAGTGAGGCCCGGACGATTGCCGCCGATGCGGCGAGGGATCCGACCGCGAGCACCAATCCTCGCCAGTTGACCGAAGCAGAGTTCGAGCAACTGACGCTTGCAGCCATTCGCGGTGATCTCGGTACATGACCGTCTTGCACGATCTCATCGCAAGTTTCTCGGCGATTGGCGCGACTGACGGCGGCGGCGTCTGCAGGCTTGCGGCAACGGCGCTCGACAAACAGGCGCGAGATCTCTTTCTGCGCGAGATCGGCAACCGTGGCCTCGTCCCGAGGATCGATGCGATCGGCAATATGTTCGGCGTCGCAATTCTCGACCCCGCGTTGGACGACGTCGTAATCACCGGCTCGCACCTCGATTCCCAGCCGACGGGCGGGCGATACGATGGTGCCTATGGTGTACTGGCAGGGCTCCTTGCGGTCGAAGCGGTCAGGGAGCGCTGTTTTGCGAACCCCGGCGCCGCACGACGCAACCTGGCCGTCGTGAACTGGACCAATGAGGAAGGAGCCCGTTTTCAGCCTAGCCTGACCGGCAGCTCCGTTTTCGCCGGCAGCTTGAGCTTGCCGGACGCCTATGCCTGTGTGGATGGCGACGGCGTCACGCTCGGCGCTGCACTGGCCGCGATCGGCTACTGCGGTGTCACGCCGCTCGAGTACCGCCCGGTACGTTATGTGGAACTTCACGTGGAGCAGGGTGATCGGCTCGAGCAGGTTTCCGGGGATATTGCCGCGGTTTCCGGCGCCTGGATGACGCGCAAGATATCGGTCGTCTTCGAGGGTGATTACTCGCATACGGGACCGATGCCGATGCCCCTGCGCCGGGACGCCCTACGCGCGGCGGCCCGCGCGATCGAAGCCCTCTACGTCGAAGTCGCGCGCGAGAACGCTGGCGCGCACGCCTCTGCGGCGCGTATCAGCGTTCACCCGAATTCACCGAATGTGGTCGCAGGCCGCGTTAGAGTCTGGTTCGAGATCCGACACGAAGAAGAAGCCGTGGTGGCCGCCATCAGTGACCGCTTTCTAACGCGGATCGAGCGCGAAGCTCGCCAGATCGGAGTCGGAATCTCGATAGCCGCCGACGAGAGGCGGTCGGCCTCCGTGCTCGATCCGGATGGTGTCGAGGTGATCCTTGCCGTTGCGACCGATCTCGGCTGCAAGGCCATGACGCTCAAGACCATCACGGGGCATGACGCGTTGGCGGTCCAGAAATGCATCCCGGCCTCGCTCATATTCGTGCCGAGCCAGGGCGGGCTCAGCCACAATCCGCGCGAATTCACGGCACCTGAAGCTCTCGACAAGGGCTACGCCGTGCTGGTCGAGACGTTGTGGCGGATGGTCACTGCCGTGTAGCGACCCGTCGCGCAATACAGACCCTAAGATCGGGGCCACGCCCAGCGGGTCCCGGGTTCGAGCCCTGGTGCGCCCACCATATAGATAAAGACTTGCCAGCTTTGAGCACCGCCGCGCTCGCAGACGGGCAAGCCGGTATTGCAAATATTTGATATATCATGTATCAAGACTTCGCCGGTATTGCAGGAGACCTGCGGGACGCATGACGAAGCTCATCTTCGGAGTGGTGGCGGACGATCTGACGGGCGGCCTGGAAACGGCCGCCATGCTGGTTGCTGCCGGGATCGAATGCGGATTTGTCACCGACCCCGATCTCGTCGGCAACTGCGGCGATGTGCCGGCTATCGTGGTCGCGCAGAAGACGCGGGTGATTCCCGCAAGCGAAGCCGTCAGCATGACGGCGAAGGCGGCACGTGAGCTGCTTGCGCGGGGCGCGAAGCAGATCTTCTTCAAATATTGTGCGACGTTCGATTCCACCGACCAGGGAAATATCGGCCCGGTCTCCGACCTGCTGATGCAACTGACCGGCGCCGAATACGCCGCCTTCTGCCCGGCTTCTCCCGCCCTTCGAAGGACCGTCTATAATGGTCATCTGTTTCTCGGAACCGAGCTGATCTCGGATTCGCCGAAGCGCAATGACCCGCTGACCCCGATGACCGATCCCGATCTCGTCCGGGTTCTGCAACGTCAAACGCGGGTCAGGGTCGGTCTTCTGGCGCATTCGCAGGTCAACGCCGGCGCCGACACGGCCGGTTGTGCGATCGCGGAAGCGGCGGCTCGCGGTATCCGCTACTTCATTGCGGACACGATCTACGATCGGGATCTCGACACGCTTGCCACGCTCACCTGCGATTGGAAGCTGATGACGGGCAATGCGACGATCGTGCAGCACTACCCGGCGATCTGGAAGGCGCGGGGGCTCCTCGCCACGGCCAGGAGACCGCCCGGCTTGCGTGCGGTCGGCGGCGGCGGCGTGGTTCTCGCCGGAAGTTGCGCCGAGCGGACGTTGGAGCAACTTGCCGAATTCGAGAGGAGCCATCCCGTGTTTCGCATCGATCTTCCGAACGCCGAAGATGTGGCGGCGACGGTTGGCGATGCGCTCGACTGGGCGCGGCCGCGGCTGCACCGCGGTCCTGTCGGCTTCGCCACCTCGGGCGCGCCGGAGGCCGTCAAAATGGCTCAGCAGCGCTATGGTCGCGAAGGCGCCGCGCAACTCGCCGAAGCCATTCTTGGTCGGCTCGCCGTCTCTCTTCGCAGCATCGGCGTGCGGCGCTTCGTTGTGGCCGGTGGCGAGACGTCTGGTGCGATCGTCGAACACCTCGGCATTCGGCGCTTGCGGGTCGGTCCCTATGGCGGACCCGGCATCGGCACCGCGGTGACCGAAGACGAGGATCCAGTCGCCCTTTGTCTGAAGTCCGGCAAGCTGGGCCCCATCGACCTGTTCGCGACGACGCTGGAAGCGATGTCGAATCCGGAGGCGGTCAATTGAACGAACGCGAACTTAGACAATCCGTCCTGGATACCGTGGCGCGCCTGGAAGCCAAGGGCTTCAATCACGGCAGCAGCGGAAATGTCAGCTGTCGCATCGGAGAAGACGTTCTCATGACGCCGAGCGGCGGCAATAGCGGCAACACGACCATCGATGGTCTCGTCCATTTGAAGCGCGACGGAACCGTGGTTGGCGGCGGCTTGCCCTCCAGTGAATGGCACATGCATCTGGCGATCTTGAACGCCTATCCGCACTTGAACGCGGTGGTGCACACCCATGCCGACTGCTGCGTCGCGCTGTCCTGCCTCGCAAAACCAATTCCGGCATTCCACTACATGGTCGCCGGTTTTGGCGGAAACGATGTGCCTTGTGCACCCTACGCCACGTTCGGCACCAGGGCTCTCGCCGACGGCGCCGTCGCGGCGCTGAAAGGGCGCAAAGCCTGCCTGCTCGCAAACCACGGGATGATTGCCGTCGGCAAAGGGCTGCAGGCGGCCTTCGACCTCACCGTGAAGCTCGAAACCCTTGCTCGGCAGTATCTTCTTGCCCGTCAGGCCGGCGCACCCGCGATCCTTCCCGACGACGAAATGGCGCGGGTGGTCGAGCGCTATGGCAGCTACGGCCGCGCTGCTCTGCCGGCCTGAGAAAGACAGCTCCATGGAGATCACCGGGAAGACCAAGATCATGTTTGTGCTTGCCGACCCGATCGATCATGTGCGGGCGAGTGCGGTCATGAATACCTATTTCGCATCGATCGGCGACGATCTGGCGGTGTCCCCGATCCATGTCCTGCCCGGCGATCTCGGCCAGGCCGTCGCGAGCATCAGGCTCATGCGCAACGTTTTCGGCTTCGGCGTCACGATCCCGCACAAGACCTGCGTGATCGAGCATCTCGATGAGATCACGCCGACGGCGCAACTGATTGGCGCGGTCAATTTCGTCAAGCGGACGGCGGAAGGGCGCCTCGTGGGCGACAATCTGGATGCGAGGGGATTCATCGCCGGCCTCGCTCAGCACGAAGTTGCAGTTCGCGGTCGAAAGGTGCTCCAGGTCGGTGCAGGTGGTGCGGGACGTGCCACTGCATTCGGCCTGGCGGAGGCCGGCGTGCGCGAACTCACGATCATGAACCGGGATGATCAGAAAGCCCGCGCGCTTGCGGCTGCCGTGGCTGCGCATTATCCCGCCGCGAAGGTCAGCGCCGGCCGCGCGGAGGCGCGCGCATTCGATCTCATCGTCAATACGACGTCGCTCGGCATGAAACCGGATGATCCGCTTCCGGTGGATATCGAAGGTGTCGGTGCCGGCGCCACCGTCAGCGACATTATCGTAAATCCAGCCGTGACCCGGCTTCTTGCAAGGGCGGCTGCGCAGGGCGCAAAGGTCATCGGCGGAAAGCCTATGCTCGATGCGCAGATGGCCCTTGTCGCGCGGTTCATCGCGCGATAGCCTGATATATCAAATATTATATCTAGGACGGCGGCATTGGGATTGGGTGCAAGGGCCGCCGGATCGAAGGCAAGACGGAAGGGAAGCGAGGCTCCGTGAATATTGCATCGGCCAGGCAATCGGCGTCGGGCGCATCGATCCGCATCAGTCGCTTGGAGAAGCGCTTCGGTGCCGTGTCCGCCGTCGATGGCGTCGATATCGATATTGCTGCCGGTGAGTTCATCGCCTTGCTCGGACCAAGCGGCTCCGGAAAGACGACGATCCTGATGAGTGTTGCAGGATTCGAATACCCGACCAGCGGCACCATTCACGTCGATTCCGAAGACCTGACCTATGTTCCTTCGAACAGGCGTAACCTGGGAATGGTGTTCCAGAATTATACGCTGTTCCCGCACATGTCGATCCTGGACAATGTCGCCTTTCCCTTGAAGATGCGCGGTCTCCGGACAGCTGAGCGCCACGCGCGCGCCGAAGCCGCGCTCGCGACCGTGCGTCTGGCAGGCTATGGCCACCGCCGTCCGAATGAGCTTTCAGGCGGTCAGCAGCAGCGTGTGGCGCTCGCGCGTGCGATCGTCTACCAACCGCGCGTGCTCTTGATGGACGAGCCGCTAAGTGCGCTCGACAAGAATTTGCGCGAAGACATGCAACTCGAGATCAAGCGATTGCATGCGGAACTCGGCATCACCGTCATCTTCGTCACTCACGACCAGAGCGAGGCGCTGACTATGGCCGATCGGATCGCTGTCCTGAGAGACGGCAAGATCCAGCAGATCGGGCCGGCGCGCCAGCTTTACGAAAGGCCCGCGAATCTCTTTACCGCCGGCTTCATCGGCGAAATGAATTTCGTCGACGTCGCCGTCCAAAGCGTCGGCGACGACATCTCCGTGGCCCTGCCATCGGGTGAGACATGGCGCCTGCCGGCGACGGCAGTAGTCGAGCCGGTTGCGGCCGGCGAGGACGCGGTACTGGCCGTGAGACCCGAGCGCCTGCAACTCGGCGCCAGTCCCGCCGGGCAAGTCATCGCTGTAACGTTAAGCGACGTCGTCTATGCCGGGGCAGCCTTGCTTCTGATAGGACGTCTGCCTGATGGCACCGAGATGCGCGCGCGAATCCCCGGCGCCTCGCAGTTCAGCTCCTTGGCCGCGGGCGACGTTGCGTCCTTCACGATCCCTACCGAGGCGATGCTGCTCTACCGGGGAAAGCGGCGATGAGGGAGGAGCGATCGCATTTCTGGCATTCCGACGGCCGCCGGCTGAGCGGCCTGTCGACGCTGTTGCTGCTCCTTCCGTTCTTCGCCATCATCGCCTTCGTCTTCGTCTATCCGATCCTGCAGCTCCTGGCGATCAGCATTCTCGAGCCGCATCCGACCTTGGACAACTATGCGCGCGTCGTCGACAATCCGGTTCACATGCGCGTCCTGATGCGCACGGTCTGGACCGCTACGCTGGTGACCGCCTTGTCCGTCATCCTCGGCTTCCCGGTGGCCTATTACATGAGCCGGGCAAAGGGGACGGTCGCCGCCCTTGTCGCTGTCTGTGTCATCCTGCCGCTCTGGTCGAGCGTCCTGGTTCGCACCGCCGCCTGGTCATTCCTGTTCCAGCGCAACGGGCTGATCAATTCGGCGTTCATGTCTCTCGGTCTGACGTCACAGCCGTTCAAGCTGCTGTATACCCAGAGCGCCGTCGTCATCGCCATGACCCACGTGCTCCTGCCGTTCATGATCCTGCCGATCTACGGCGCATTGCGCAGTATTCCGAGCGACTACGGGCGTGCGGCCGCCGTGCTCGGCGCAACGCGCCTGCGGACCTTTCTGGAAGTGATCCTCCCCTTGAGCCTGCCGGGCGTCGTCTCCGGTTCGCTACTCGTGTTCCTCACGGCGCTCGGCTTCTTCATTACGCCCGCGCTGCTCGGCTCGCCGCAGGAGATGATGATCTCGACGCTCGTCTCGAAGCAGATTCGTGAGATTCTCGATTGGCCCTTCGCTGCGGCGCTGGTCGGAGTGCTGACCGTATTCGTCACGTTGCTGGCGGTCATCTTCAGCAAGATGCTCCGTTTCGACCGGCTGATGGGGAATGCCTCGTGAAACCGCCGACCGACCGCGGATCGCTCGCGCTGGGAGCCTATGTCTATGCCGTGCTGGCCTTCATCATCGTGCCGTTGGTCATCGTCATTCCAATGTCGTTCAGCCAGAACGACTATCTGGCATTTCCGCCGTCCGGCTTTACGCTGAAATGGTACGCGGAGTATTTTGACAGCAGGCAATGGCGTGCCGCGACCTGGCTCAGCGTACAGGTCGCCTTGCTGACCTCTCTCTTCGCGTCGGTCATCGGCACGGCCGCGACCTATGCAATGATCCGCGGCCGCAGCCGGTTGGTAACGGCTTTCCAGATCCTCCTGATCGGGCCGATCATTGTGCCGCATATCGCGCTCGCCGTCGGGCTCTATCTGTTTTTTCAGACGATCGGTCTCTCCGGCACCATTCCCGGCTTCGTGCTGGCGCATACGGTGCTTACCTTGCCGTTCGTCGTTTTCACGATGGCTGCCGCCCTGGGAAAGGTTGATGCCAATCTGGAGGCGGCGGCCATGAGCTGCGGCGCGACACGCTTTCAAGCCTTCCGCCTGGTCACGCTGCCGCTCGTCCTGCCGAGTCTCGCCAGCAGTGCGCTGTTTGCCTTCATCATTTCCTTCGACGAGCCGGTGGTATCGTTCTTTCTGTCCGGCGTGCGCCAGAAGACGCTACCGCGCCGAATGTTCGAGGACATCGAGCAGAACCTGACGCCGGTGATTCCCGCGATCGCGACACTGTTGATCGTCTTGTCCATCTTGATTCTGCTGGGGGCCCATGTCCTCAGATCCCGCAGCGTCACCCGGTAGCGAACCGGGCGAGAAGCCAGAGAGGAGATCGTCGATGCCAAGAACAGGTTGGATGTGGAGCTCGGCAGCTGTCGTGTTTGCTTGGGTTCTTTGTGGAGCGCTGCCGGCAGCCGCCCAAAAGCTGGAAGACCAGTTGGTGATTGCCACGACCGGCGGCCTGATGGGCAACACCCTCGCGAAATATTTCTACGATCCCTTCAACAAGGCCAAGAATGTCGAGATCGTCCCGGTCGCAATCGAGGTCCCCGATCAGTGGGCGCGCGCCAAGGCGATGCAGCGAACCGGCAAGGTGGAATTCGATATCGTCACGGCAACGGGTCCCGACCTGGTCGGACGCACCGACATGCTCGAGAAGATCGACTGTGCGAAACTGCCGAGCGTCCAGAAGTTCGGTGTCTCCGACGCCTGTCAGCCCTACGGTGTCGCCCGGACGACCGGCGGCATGCTGATCACCTACAATACCGAAACGTTCAAGGGCAAGGCGCCGAAGACATGGGCGGATTTTTGGGACGTCAAGCAGTTTCCCGGGCCGCGAGGGCTGCCGGACACCGGCGACAGCGATTGGTGGGTTCCGGTAGCTGCGCTCCTCGCCGACGGCGTCAAGCCGGAGCAGCTTTTCCCGCTGGACATCAATCGTGCCTACAAGAAGCTGGACGAGATCCGTCCCAATGTCGCGGTGTGGTGGAAGACAGGCGACCAGGTGCAGCAGATCATGCGCAGCCGCGAGGTCGTCATGGCCATGAGCTACTCGGGCCGCGCGCTCGCCGTCGTGAAGGAGGGCGTACCGGTTGCCATGTCCTGGGATCAGGCCATCCGCGACACCGGCTACATGGCTGTCCTCAAGGGCGCACCTGATCTCAATGCAGCCATGGCCTATCTCGATTTCTTCTATGCGAGCTCCGACGCGCATGTTCCGTTCATGCGCGCTGTCAACTATGCGACCGCCAGCAAGTCGGCCATCGAGCTGTTGAAGCCGGAGGAGCGCAATCTCTACGCGACCTCGCCCGAGAACTACGAGAAGCTGGTCAAGCCCGATTTCGCCTGGATCGGCGAACATCGTAATGCGCTGCGTGAGCGGTGGATGGCTTGGCTGACCCGCTAAGCCGCACTGGCTTCTCCCGCCATTCGCACTTGCAAGACGAGGATGGACCATGGATCACACCAGTGACCCCGGCGCGCTGCGCTACGTGATCGATCCTCGAAGGCTCGATCTCGTCGAGGAGTTCCGCGCAAGTCCGCTCGGCGTGCATAGCCCGGAACTTCGCAAGCTGTTGGCCCGGATGCGATGGGGCAAGCCGGAAGGGCGGCTTGTCCTGATCGTGCTCGAGGCTGGCAAAGCCTGGCGGCTGTCGCGCATCCCCAAGCGTCGAGGCGATCCGATGCCTTTCGTCGATGATCGCGTCTTCACGTCTCTTGTTGAAGCGGAGTGGCATGTCTTCAAGCTGCGTTGGCAGGAAATGACGGGAACGACTTTGCCTTCGGAGATGTCCGGTGATCTATAGGACCAACGAGTATCTCGGCTATCCGGACCGCATCAGCGTCCCGGCAGGGGAAGCCGTCAGGTTTCAGCTCAGCAGCAAGCGGCCGAGCGTGAAGGTCGAGGTGCTCAGGCTGCGCTGCGGCGATGTCGATACCAACGGCCCAGGCTTCAAATATGAGGTCATGACGAGCCCCATTGACGGTGAGCATGCCTGCCTCGACCAACCGATCCGGCAGGGATCCAACGCCGTCGTCGACCACGACGGTGCACTGGTCCCGACCGGCGGGCACTGGTGTTTCGGAGCCTACGTGTATCCGACGCGGATCGCGGACAATGCCAAGGCCGTGCTGGGAAATTGGTGCGAGCGCTCGGCGCGCGGCTATGCGCTAGAGCTCGACGAGGAGGGGTATCTGGTCCTGGTGCTGGGCCAGGTGAACGGTACCCCCGCGCGTTTTGCCCTCGACGTCAAGCTGCGCCCGCGCGTCTGGGCATTCGTATCATGCGCGCTTGACCTTGCGCGGGGATCGGCGTCCTTGTCGCTGATTGTTCCGGCAGACGGCGTTCGGCCGGCCGCCGCCCATTCGAAATCGTTCGCCCTGCCGCAGGCGCCTGCGCTCGATTCCGGCCTGCCGTTCCTGATCGCGGCCCATCATGCGAATGGTGATCGCCAATATACCTCGCACTTCGACGGCAAGATCGAAGCTCCGCGTGTCCTTTCGTGTCCGTTGGACGCAGAGGCGCTGCGGGTATTCGACGGCCGGCTGCGGACGGGGGCAAGCGATGCCGGGCTTGTCGCCTTCTGGGATTTCTCGAACGGAATCTCGTCACTGTCGATCAAGGATATTTCACCGAACGGCCTGCACGGTAACCTCCGCCAGCTGCCCCGCAGGGGCGTGACCGGCTTTCAATGGTCTGGATCCGTTCACGACTGGCGGCTGTCGCCGCAGGAATATGCGGCGATTCATTTCCACAGCGACGATATCTACGATTGCGAATGGCAGACGACCTGCACGCTCGATGTGCCAGCCCACTGGCGATCCGGCGTCTACGCGCTCCGGCTGACCTCGGCAGGCGACAATCCAGACTGGGACTGCGAAAGCTACGTCACCTTCTTCGTGACGCCCGGCAAGGCGTCCCGGCGGGCGGATCTGGTCGTGGTCGCTTCGATCGCGACATATCTGGCTTATGCCAACAGCGCGTTGCGCCTCTATCAGGTTCACTTCGAGACTCTGATGGAGCACGTTCTGTGGTTGCCGCAAGATGACGTCTTCATGCAGGAGAACCCGGAGATCGGCCAGTCGACCTATGATTGCCATGTCGACGGCTCGGGGCGAGCGTACAGCTCTTGGCTGCGGCCGGTCCTCAACATGCGTCCGCGCGGCTATTGGTTCAATTTGATCAACGACACACATATCCTCGACTGGCTCGAGGAGAAGGGGATCGCCTACGATCTGATCACGGATGTCGAGCTTGACCGGGAGGGAGCGCGGGCGCTCGCTCCTTACCGAGTCATGATGACGCCGACCCACCCCGAATATTACAGCTTCAACATGATGAACGCGATCATGGCGTATCAGAACGCCGGAGGGCGGCACATCTCGATGGGAGGCAATGCATTCTACTGGCGCTGCGGCTTTCACCCGGCCGCACCCGCCGCGCTGGAGGTTCGCCGCGGCATGGCAGGAACGCGCACCTGGGAATCGGAGCCCGGCGAAGTGCATCTTGCCGGCACCGGCGAGCCGGGCTCGCTGTGGCGGCATTCGGGCTTTGCGCCGCAAAAGCTGGTCGGCGTCGGGTTCTCGGCCATGATCAACGATACCTGCGGCTATTATCTGCGTACCGCCGAAAGCGAGGATGCGCGCGTCGCGTTTATCTTCGAGGGCACAGGGCGTCACGAAAAGTTCGGTGATTTCGGGTTTCGCTACAATGGTGCGGTCGGCAGCGAGATCGACCGGTACGATCTCGAGCTCGGAACGCCGCCGCATGCGTTGCGGATCGCAACGTCCGAAGGATTGGGTGCGGGCGCGCTGCCCACGCCGGAGGAGTTCCGCACCGTGGTCGACGGACTCGACGGCACGCAGAATGCGCTGGTGCGCGCCGACATGGTGTTCTTCGAGACTGCCCATGGCGGCGCCGTCTTTGCGACCGGATCGATCACCTACGGCATGTCGTTGGGTCACAACAACTACGACAACAACATCAGCACCATCACGTTGAACGTCGTGAATCGGTTTCTCGATCCAAGGCCGTTCATCATGCCTGCCAAAACCTAGACTGCGGCCTCGATTTCGGCCCAACATGCAAGATCGCCATCTCGTCGCCAGAGATGGCTTCTCGAACCAGGGAGGCTGTCATGTCGGACAAGCCTGAGTTTCCCCCCCCGGAATTGGGATCGGTCAACGTCGCTCCCCGCAAGGCGCGCCCGATGCATGCGGACGAGCACTGGGCCAGCCAGCCCTGGTATGAGGCTCCGCGTGGCGATCCCTCCGTCGCGGAAGTCTACACCTATACCGATGCGATGTCTTACGACCCGGGAGACGAAGTCGTCTTTCGCTCCTCCGCGACCGCAAAGGCCTGGCGGCTGCAGATCTATCGCGACGGTCTCGAGCCCGAGATGGTGCATGAGGTCGATGCGCTTGACGGCGTGTTCGCGGCCACGCCATCCGATGCCTATCGCAATGGCTGCAACTGGCCCGTCGCTCATCGCTGGACGTTGCCGCCGGATCTGCGCTCGGGCTTTTATCGTGTGGTCTCCTCGTGCGAGCGAGCGAACGGGGCCCGCTTCATCCAGCATCATTTCTTCGTCGTGCGTCCGACGGAGAAAACGCGGCGCGCGAAGATCCTGATGATCCTGCCGACGGGCACATGGACCGCCTACAACGATTTTGGCGGTGCCAATCATTATTTCGGCGTCGAAGGTCCTGACAGGGACGAGCCGTCGCCGGTTTTGTCGCTGCAGCGGCCATGGACGCGCGGCGTGGTCTGGCTGCCGCCCGGTGCGCCGCGCATCTGCGCCGATCCCGCGCCCGAGATGGGTGACGCGCCACGCTATCAGATGAAGGAGTGGGCGTTCTCCAACGGCTTTGGCCAATATTACGCGGCAGCGGGCTGGGCCCAGTACGACCGGCATTTCGTGCTCTGGGCGCAGAAGGAAGGCTACGCCGTCGACATGATCACCCAGACCGATCTTCACTACAGGCCCGAGCTGCTCGACGCCTACCCTTGCGTCACCATCATCGGCCATGACGAGTACTGGACATGGGAGATGCGCGAGGCGATGGAGCGCTATGTGGAGGGCGGCGGGCGGCTCGCGCGCTTTGGCGCGAATTTCCTGTGGCAGATCCGGCTCGAGGACGATGGCAAGCGCCAAGTCTGCTACAAGTTCAAAGCCGTCCACAAGGATCCGATCGTCGGCACGGACCGCGCGCGCCTGATGACGTCTGCCTGGGAAGATCGCAACGTCCGTTGGCCCGGCGCCTCGACGGTCGGCGTGAACGGTGCGCACGGCCTCTACGCGTCCTGGGGTGGCTTCGCGCCGAACGGCCAACGAGGCTTTACGGTCTATCGCCCCGAACATTGGGCATTTGCCGGCACAGGACTGCACTATGCCGACATCTTCGGCGACAAGCAGCACATCTTCGCCTACGAGGTCGACGGGCTGGACTACACGTTCCGCAACGGTCTTCCTTTTCCGGTGCCGGTCGAAGGGCAGCCCGAGACCATTCAGATCCTGGCGATGGCGCCAGCCGTCCTGGCCGAAGACGAGCCGCAGGGTGAGGGCTTCCGCTACTACGTACGCAGCAGCGACCACGAAGGCCTGGTGGAGTGCATCACCGGCGAGGTTACGCCCGAGGGTCTGGCCCGCTACAAATACGGCTCCGGCATGATGGTGCACATGACCCGCGGCAAGGGCGAGGTGCTGACGGCTGCGACTTGCGAATGGGTGATGGGGCTGAAGCGCGGCGATCCGTTCACGCAGCGGATCACCCGCAACATCCTCGATCGCTTCACTGCGCCCCGTTCCGCGTGAGCAGCTCTCAGCGACGCCTGGATTTCGCGCGGGCTGCCTTGGCAGGTGGTGCAGTGCGCGTCTTCATCGCTTCGATCTCGAGGTCGTCGTCGATGGCCGTCTCGGGAGTCATGAAGCGCGTGCCGCCATGCTTTTCCAGCAACCGGACGAGATTCTGGCCGCCTTCCATCATGTCCGCCTGGATCGACTCGCGAACCTTGTCCGGCCGGCGCTGCCGCAGATTCTTGAGAACGGACAGGTGCTGGTGCTCTTTTGGATAGGTCGGGGGGGCGTGCGGGTAATGGAAATTCAACAAGGGGCCGTTCCGCATCCAGATATCGTCGAGGATGGCGAGCACTTCGGGAAGCCCCGATCCATCATAGAGACCGCGGTGGAATTGCCAGTTGGCGCGAACGGCGTCGGACCATCTGTGCTCCTTCTCCGCGCTGATCAGCTCGCGGTGAGTGGCCTCCATTTTGTCGATGTCGGCTTCCGAGATGCGCGTGGTTGCGTGCTCGGCGGCAAGTCCCTCGAGAAACAGCCTGACGGTCCTGAGCTCGATATACTGCTTGGCCGTCATGTGGGCGACCATGATCGAGCGTCCCGCCTGCATCTCGAGCGCGCGGCCGCGCACGAGCTGCATCAGGGCTTCGCGAATGGGCGTCTCCGACACGCTCATGGTCGCGGCAAGGTCGCGGATCTTGAAGCGATGGCCCGGCCAGAACCGGCCTTCCATCAGCGCCTGGCGCAGATTGTTGTAGACTAGGTTCGTCAGGCTGTCGCGCGCGACCGGGCCCACGCCGCCCTCGCCACGCCTCTGTTCAACGTCAACCATGCTCGGTCCCCGAAAGGTCTGGGCCGTTTCGGCCATCAGCGCCGACCCGGGTTCGAATCCATTTCGTATATAATATAGGATGTCGTTGTCGCGCACTGACCGTCTGCGCTTCTTCTGCGACAGAGCCCTCAAGCTCGCCGCCTCCCTGAAATCCAAATTCGTCAGCTCCGGGATCGGCTGCCGCCCACGAGGTCTACGGGCCTGGGTAGCAACAATTCCCTTGTAGCTGAGATAATAATATATGATATATCAAAACTGGAGGAGAGGAGAAGGCATGCCGGAATTGATCAGGACAAGGGATGCCGCCCTGCGGGCGCGGGCCGAGAAGGTCGTGCCAGGCGGGATGTGGGGACATCTCCACGCGGCCAAGTTGCCGGAGGCGTATCCGCAGTTCTTCAGCCGTGGCGAAGGCGGCGTGCTCTGGGATGTCGACGGTCACCGCTACGTGGACTTCATGTGCAGCTGGGGTCCCAACCTGCTCGGCCACCACCATCCCGAGGTGGAGGAAGCCGCCGAGCGTCAGCGGCGCGACGGCGACTGCCTCAATGGTCCGGCCGAAGTCATGGTCGAGTTGGCCGAGCTTGTCGTCGATATGGTGGGACATGCCGATTGGACGCAGTTTCAGAAGAACGGCACCGATGCGACGACGACGTGCGTCACGATCGCGAGGGCTGCAACAGGTCGACGAAAGATCCTCGTCGCCAAGGGCGCCTATCATGGTGCCGTGCCGTGGTGCTCACCGTCCCTGCTCGGTGTGACCGCGGAGGATCGCGCCCATCTCGCATATTTCACGTTCAACGACGTCGAGAGCCTCGAGGCGGCGGCCAAGGCGGCGGGTGATGATCTTGCCGGAATTCTGGTTTCGGCGTTCCGCCACGATCTCGGGTTCGACCAGGAACTTCCAACCGTAGAGTTCGCGCGCGCGGCGCGTCGCATCTGTGACAGCAAGGGGGCCGCGCTGCTCATCGACGAAGTTCGCGCCGGCTTCCGCCTGAATGCCGCGGGTAGCTGGGAAGGCCTTGGTGTTCGGCCCGATTTGTCCGCCTGGAGCAAGGCGATCGCCAATGGTCATGCCCTGGCGGCCGTCACCGGAGCCGATTGGCTGCGCCGCGCCGCGAGTCAGGTCTTTGTCACGGGGTCATTCTGGGCCGGCGCCGTCGCCATGGCTGCTGCCGTCGCGACGTTGAAGATCGTGCGCAGGGACGATGTCCCGGGCCGCCTTGCGCAGCTCGGGCAAACGCTGCGTGATGGTCTCGAGACGCGTTCCCGCCAGTTCGGTCTTTCAATCCGTCAGTCGGGGCCTGTGCAAATGCCGACCCTATTGTTTGAAGGGGACCCGGACTATCGGAAAGGTTCGGCCTTTTGCAGCGCGATGCTTGCAAGGGGTGTCTACTTCCATCCCAAGCACAACATGTTCCTTTGCGCCGCCCATACCGAGGCCGACATCGCCGTGGCACTCGAGGCTGCGGAGCACGGCTTCGCAAGCGTGGCGGCACTTTGATGTCACGTGGCTTTCCGAAGCCGCAACCGTGAGCGCGTTGGGTCTGGTTCTTTGCCTCGTTACCGATGTTTGTCGCGGTCTTCGCGATCTGGATCAGTATCGGCGCCTTCTGGTCAAAACCTTACGACCGGTATTGTTACGGGTGCCGGGCCGGATTTCCGAGTGCTAGGGTTCCATTGCGAAGCGACGCTTCCCAAGCCAGCCCCGGGAAGTTCAGGCGCCGCGAAAAGACCTTGGCCCGCCTCCGATCGCTATATTGCCGGGGGCGGGCTTCCTTTCCCGCCAAACTGAACCAAACTGAAAGGGGCCACCTTTCGGTGACCCCTTGCCGGTTGAAATCGCGTTCGGGATGAAATGCCAGCCCCGGCGACGCCTACGTTAGAGGTACGGAAGGAGGGAGGCGATTCCGGGAAAATACTGTACCTAATGCTGTCCTGATGCGAGGCGTGACGCCGGCTTGCCGCCGGCGATGCTATTCGCCGGGATGACAGATCAGTCGGCGCGGATGCTCGGTACCGAGCTCGGACGCCAGGTAGGCAGGCGCCCGGCTCTGCTGAACCAGACGCTCGGCCAGATCGCCGTCGCAGCGCTTGATCTTGGTGACGTAGTCGCACCATTCGTTGGCGCGCGGCTGCCGCAGGCGGGGGTCCTGGTCCGGGCAGGGACGCTCGTCGACCAGGTACGCGGCCTGTCCGTGCGCGCCGCCGGCCGACATCCAGCAGCAAACCAGAAGTGCGGATAAACAGAAATAGATGCGCATGGCTGTCCCCGGCGGCCCGCGTTCAGCTTCTCCCAAGCCTCGCTCGAACGCAAGCGCGGGGCGCATCGCATCAACACGAAAGAGACGGCGGCTGCGGACCGTGCTAGGGTTCGCTGCCCGCGTGTCATTTGCACTCACCAGCTTTTCTGTCTCTCGGGAGGTTTTTCATGAAACGATTGATTTTACCGGCGGCATTGCTGGCCTTCATCACGGTCTGCGTCACCGTCCCGGCAACTGCCCAGCGCATGCAGGAGATCGTCGCCACCGAGACGATCGAGCTTCGCGCCGAGCAGGCCCGCACCTTCACCCTGGATCAGCCCGTGACCAGGTTCTCGCTCTCCGTCGAGGACATCGCGCAGGTCATTCCCGAAACCGATCGCGTCTTCACGATCCGCGGCCTGAAGGCCGGGCGCGTGTTGATGTCGGCCTATGCCGCCGATGGTCAGGTCGTCCACCGCTCCAACATCATCGTGGACCAGACCCAGGGGCTGGTGAAGATCTACCGGGCCGACGCCAAGGACTATGTGGGCTATTTCTGCACCAGCCGCTCCTGCGGCCGCGCTGACCCCGATGCCAAGCCGCTGCCTTACGGTGCAACAGCGGAGAACCAGCAGCGCGGCGAGCCCTCCGGCCCCAGCGCCGGGCTGCCGCGGGAATCTCGCTGAGCAAGAGGGGGTGAGGTCGGCCATGGCGCCTCACGCCTAGCGGGTTGGCGCCTGCGGCCACTGCCTTCGGAAATTCGGATCGGGCCTGGTCGTCCTCAACCAGCCGTCGGCGGTCATTTGTCGCGGTTGGTGACGGCGACGGCGCGCCGTGCTCTGCCACTCATTTCGTCAAATCCGCGGGTGATTGCCCGTCGATGATGCAGTTCGGTGCTTCCGAATGGGCATCGATCGCCTCGTCGCCCGGGAAAAAGTTCCTCACCGTAGTCGCCCGGGCGCCCCGAGTAAGGTTAAGAAAGGATTACCAGGTGACAACTTTGCCGGGAAATAGTAGCAATTTCTCAGTTGGCTCAATTTTGCCTGCCAACGGTAACGGTCAGTTCATCTTTAGTAAGAGGGATTTTCTCCTATGTTGAAATATTACATCAAGACCACCGAAGCCCTGAAGCAGCTGCGCAAGGACCAGGACGGCGTCGTGTCGTTCGAGTACATCATCGTCGCCGCGGCTGTGATCACCGTCGTGATCACCTTCTTCGCCGGCACCGGCAGCACCAGCCTCAATACCGCGTTGACCGCTGCGGTCGCCAAGATCACGACCGCTATCGCTCTTCCTCTCTAAACTTCAGATGGGAGGGGGCAGACAAGCCGTCATCCTCCTCCCACTGCTTATTATTCGCGAGCCTGTACTTAAGTTGGGTCGGCTGCACGACCTCGTTTGAAATTTTTCTGCGCAGCGGTTGTCGCTGCTTTCATTCCGTGCTGGTCGGGCCAAACGGGCCGATCCATGCGATGCGCATGATCGGTCAGCGTCTCCAGGACTTCAGAGGTCAACTCGCGAGTCCAAGACGGCGGACATTGATACTATTGCCAGCTTCCCCCTGAGGTGCCCTGAGGCACGAGTTCCATGAGTTGGTTCATTTACATAGTTTCCATTTTGGAAGTCCTGTTGTTGCTCCATGTTGCGACGCTCGATATCGCAACACGAACAATCCGTAATGAAATTTGCCTGGCGCTGGCGCTGCTTGGAATCGTCGCTCAATTGGCGAGCCCGATGCAGCTCCTGGAGTCGCTGATCGCGGCTGCCATCCTCTTTCTGGTGTTGCTGGTCATCTACATGCGCGGCTGGATGGGCGGCGGCGATGTCAAGCTGCTGGCTGCTCTGGCGGTCGGCCTTCCCGTGAACGGCATCATTCAGATGCTGGTGGTCACTGCGTGGGCTGGCGGCGTTCTCGCCGTGCTGCATGTGACCATGCGTAACCTGCCGTATCCGAAGCTCGCTCCCGCCGGATCGTCTTTCGCACGCCGCGTCTACGCGGTCGAGCGTTGGCGCCATTTGCGCCATGCTCCATTGCCTTACGGAGTTGCCATCGCCTGCGGCGGCATCTGGGCCATTTTCAGTCGAGGATTTTGACATGTCATCCGCCTTGCGCATCTCGATCATTATGGTCCTTTTGCTCGCGACCACGGCCCTCGGGCTCATCGCCTACAACATGAACCTGCCGAAGCAGGCCCCCGTGCAAATTGCGGAAAAGGGGCCGGTGGCGCCTGCGACGGTCGGCTACTACGTCGCGGCACGACCGCTGCCGAAGGGGACTTTGGCCCGCCAGGAAGATTTCACGCTTCGCCAGGTGGCGCCGGATCGCGTCCCGACGGGCGCGATCCTTGAAACGCCGGAATCGGCGGCCGGGCTGCCCGGCTCTCTGGTGCGCAAGTTCGTCGAGGCCGGCAGCCCCGTCACATTGCAGGACATCCTGCGTCCGCGGGATCGCGGCTTCCTCGCCAGCGTGCTGGCGCCGGATAGTCGCGCCATCAGCATCAAGGTGGACGAGGAGTCAGGCGTCTCGGGCCTGGTCAGGCCGGGCGATCATGTCGACGTCGTGCTGACCCAGGTGTTCGAGAAGGCGGATCCCGCCCGTCGCGCGATGAGCGAGACCGTCTTGCGCAATGTCCGTGTCATCGCGATCGATCAGGAGATCGTGCAGGGCGGGCGCAGCGTTGCCTCTGTGACAGGGAAGCTGCCGCAGACGGTGTCGCTGGAGCTGACGCAGGAGCAGGTCAAGAAGGTCACGGTCGCCAAGCAGCTCGGTACGCTGTCTCTCGCGGTCCGGGCTGCCATCGACCAGTGGGACAAGGGCGATAGCGGTTCGATCTCGAGCTGCGACGTCTCGCCGGAGCTTGCGCGCCAGAATGCCATGGCGGGGCAGAGGACGGCGGTGGTCGTTCATTCCGGGGGCGAGGTCAAGCAGTACACGGTCCGGAAGCAGGACTCCGAAGGCAGCGACGTCGCCGTGAGCTGCGACGGATCGGAAGCTGCCGCCCGCACCGCAAGCGCAATTGGCTTTGCCGCCAGGCTGCCGGAGAAACGTTGATGAACATGGCCGTGGTCACTCCGCCCCAGGAAACGACGTCCGTCGTGGCGCGCAATCGGATCGTCTGTTTCGTCAATGACGACATCAGCGCCGGCGCGCTCGGCAAGGGCCTCGAAGGCAGCAATCTCACGATCAAGCATGGCAACATCCGCAATGCCATCAAGATGCTGGAGACGGACACCGATCTGTTCGCCCTGGTCACCGATATTAGCGGCATCGATGACCCCTTTCCGGAGCTGGAGCGCCTCGCCGGCGTCTGCCCGCCCGATGTCCGCGTGGCGCTGGTCGGCGACAACAGGGAGATCACGTTCTTCCGTCAACTGATGGATCTCGGCCTCACCGAATATCTTCCCAAGCCGCTGACGCGGGACATCGTGCTGGATCAGTTGCGCCCGAAGCTGCTGGGCGCCGTCTCGCACGTGCCGGCCGATCGCGGCGGGCATGTGGTCTCGATCTGCGGCGCGCAGGGCGGCGCCGGCGCCACCAGCATCGCGATCAACCTCGCGCTGCAGATCGCCGAGACCACCAAGGCCAAGGTCGCGCTGCTCGATCTGCATCTGCAGGGCGGCGAGACCGCCGTGATGCTGGGCGTCCGGCCGGGGCCGGGCCTGCGGATCGCGCTGGAAAACCCGATGCGCGCCGACACGCTGTTTCTCGAGCGGGCGGCCATCGAGATCAACGAACGGGTGTCCCTGATCTCCGCCGACGAGGAGCTCGACGCGCAGCTCGACATCACCGAGGCGGGGGTGCGCCACGTGCTGGGCCTGCTCCGCCAACGCTTCAACTACGTCATCGTCGACGTGCCCGTGCCGTTCCCGCCGTCCATGCACTCGGTGATCGAACTCTCGCGTCACGTGGTGGTGCTGCTGGAAGCCGAGGTCACAGGACTGCGCAATGCTCATGCGCTGCGTACCGCCGTCACCAACATCGCCGGCAAGGACCGGGTGTTCACGCTGCTCAACCGGGCCGATCGCGCGGGCGGGCTGCCCCGGGCCACCATGGTCAAGGCGCTCGGCGCCGAGCCGGACATGGTGATTCCGGATCTCGGCAAGGGCATGACCCAGGCGGTCAATCTCGGCATCCCCGCGCTGAAGCACGTCAGGAAATTGCGGCGCCATCTGGCCCCCATCGTCCGGGAGATCACCGGCATCGGCGCCCAGCGTAAGGGCCGGCTGCGGAGGCTGCTCGGGCTATGAAGAAATTTGGCCGCCGCCCTGACGAGATGCCGGATAGTCTGCCTTCATTGCCGGCAGGCTTGCCTCTGGCGATGCCCGCTGCACCGCCGCCGATCCTGAATCAGTCGCCGCCACCAGGTGCGCCTGCCGCGACACCCGTCGTGACGGCAAGGCGCGAGGAAAGCGCGATTCATCACCCCGTCATGTCGGCGTCGTTGCGCGAACGCGTCATCGAGCAGATCGATCCCGCGGTCGCGGCGACGGTTTCCCGCGATATCCTGCGGCGGCAGGTCGAAGAAATCATCCACGCCATTGCCAACCAGGACCGGCTCGAACTGTCGGGCCGCGAGCAGATGCTGCTCGCGGACGAGATCGCGGACGACATGACCGGCTACGGCCCGCTGCGTCCGCTCCTGATGGATCAGTCGATCAGCGACATCATGATCAACGGGCCCAGCAACGTCTATGTCGAACGCAGCGGCAAGCTGGAGCGGCTCGCGGTGCGGTTTCGAGACAATGACCACATCGCCTCGGTGGCGCAGAAGATCGCAGCGCAGGTCGGGCGCCGCGTCGACGAATCCAGCCCGATGGTGGACTGCCGCCTACCGGACGGCAGCCGCGTCAACATCATCCTGCCGCCGCTCGCGATCCACAGCCCCTGCATCTCGATCCGCAAGTTTCCAAGCCGCCGGCTCGACATGGCCGGCATGGTCCAGAACGGCTCGATGACCCCGGCCATCGCGAAGCTGCTGGAGATTGCCGGCAGGTCCCGGCTCAACGTGCTGGTCTCCGGCGGCACCGGCTCCGGCAAGACCACGCTGCTCAACGCCATGAGCCAGTTCATCGATCCGCGCGAGCGCGTCGTCACGATCGAGGACGCGGCGGAATTGCAGCTCCAGCAACCGCATGTGATCAGCCTGGAGACCCGGCCGCCCAGCCTCGAAGGCACCGGGCAAGTGACGCAGCGCGATCTCCTCTGGAATGCCCTGCGCATGCGTCCCGACAGGATCGTGGTCGGCGAGGTGCGCGGCGCCGAGGCCTTCGACATGCTCCAGGCCATGAACACCGGCCATGACGGCTCGATCTCCACCGTGCACGCCAACAGCACCCGCGACGCCCTGACCCGTGTCGAGAACATGGTGCAGATGGGGCAGGTCAATTTGCCCTCGCGCGCGATCCGGGCCCAGATCGTCGCGGCATTGGATCTCATCGTGCAGGTCGAGCGCATGCGCGACGGGCAGCGCCGCATCATCCAGGTCAGCGAGGTGGTCGGCCTGGAAGGCGAGGTGATCACCACCAACGACATCGCGGCCTTCGAGTACAAGGAGGAGGACGTTCACGGGCGGATTTCGGGCGTCTACACGAGCACCAATGCGATCCCGAAGTTCAAGAGCCGCCTGGTATATTTCGGGCTGGATCGCGCCTGGGCCGAGGCCATGGGGCAGATATGATCCCTCAATCCGCGATACTCATCGTTCTTGTTCTCCTGTTGTGCGCCACGGTCGCCTCCTTGTGGCTCGACGCACGCGAGAAGCGGTTTGACCGTCAGTTGACGACGGTTCTCAAGTCCACGACCACGGAGAGCCTGCCGACGATCCGCAGGTCCGAGGCCGCGCCTCGTTCTCGATTGATCTACCTCTTGGTCGATTACAGGCCTGAATTGAGCTATTCATTGCATCCGGCTTACGTATTGCTTGCGGCATTTGTCGTCGCGTCCGCGATATTCTACGTTGTCGACCTCTTTGATTATCCCATTTCTTACGGGTCGATCGCAGCCGCGATTGCTGCCGTTGTGGTCAGTCGCGGTCTTTTTGGATGGCAGCGGCGTCGGTTCACCGACCGGCTCTTTCGACAGCTGCCGGACACCATTCAGATCGTAACCAGTACGGTCCGCTCCGGCCTGCCTGTGCAGGAGGCCTTTCGTACCATCGCGCGCGATATGCCGGAGCCGACCGCCGGTCAGTTCGCGATCGTATGCAGCGAACTGGGCACGGGAAGAGCTCCAGACGAAGCGGTTGAAGCGGTCTATCGAAGAACGGGCGTCACGGAATACGGTATCTTCGCGGTGACCCTCGGGGTTCAGTTGAAGTCTGGCGGCAGTTTATCCGAGACATTGCAGACTTTGGGCGAAACCATCAGTCAGCGTGTTGCCCTTGCTGCTCGCGCAAAAGCGCTGGCCGGCGAAGTGATCTTCTCGTCGCGCGCGCTCACCTTCGCGCCCCTCATCATCGGCGGAATTATTTACAAGATTAATCCGCAATCGATCGAGCCGCTCTTCCAGGACCCGATTGGCAACAACATGCTGGCTTACGCGGTCGTCTCGGTGGTTACCGGGCACTTCGTGATCCGATGGTTGATCCGAAGGGAGACGACGCTATGACCGCTGGTCTCGGTTTCGTGTCCCTTGCCATTTTGGCGGCGACTGCAACACTCCTGTTGATCATTCGTGAAATGCACCTGCGGGCATTGAACACTCGGGTGTCGAATGCCGTACGGGGCGTTCCCACGGTGTCGCACGACGTGACGGGTTGGATCTCGTCCATCGGCATGCGGTACCGGCGCTTCCACGCTGAGGAGAACCTGGATCAGCTGCGAGCCGTGTTGAAGTCGACGGGTCTCAACCATCACAAGACTCTGCCGATCTGGCTCGGCATCAAGATCGTCAGCATGGTCCTCTTGCCGGTCGTCATCTTTGTTGGTGCGCTGCTCTCGGGAAGTGAGCAGAAGGATGTTTTCCTCCTGACGCTCGTTGGTCTGGTAGTCGGGATTGTAGGACCCCGGCTCATCTTGTTTGTGCTGAAGCGGCGTTTCGATGCCGCAATCAGACTGGGGACGCCGGATGCGATAGATCTTTTGGTCGTCTGCAGCGAAGCCGGAATGGGGCTCGAGGGGGCTTTGCAGCGCGTAGCCACGGAAATGGGCGAGACAAATCCGGCCATGTCTCGCGTCCTCTACGGGCTTCTGGATGATCTCCGGTTGCTGCCAAATCGTTTCGATGCATTCGAGAAGATGGGGCTTCTATCGGATGGACTTCGCCGCTTCGGCACCATGATCAGCCAGAGCCTCCAATACGGTACGCCATTGAGTCAGGTTTTGCGCAGCATCGCCACGGATCTTCGGCGGGAGCGGATCACCAAGCTTGAGGAACGCGCTCACAAGCTCGGTGCCAAGCTGACCATCCCGATGGTGTTGTTTCTCCTGCCGGCCATGTTCGTCATCCTGGGCGGGGGGCCGCTCTTGAATCTGATCCGTGTGCTGAAGTAGGCGCGGCGCGCGCGCAGGAAGTTGCATGGCGAGGTAGGCATGGGCCGCAAGATTTCGTTTATCCAGGATCAAGGCGGGGCTGTTTCTTTCGAGCTGCCCATTGTCCTTCTTTTGATGCTGATAACCATCTTGTTTCCGCTGGCTGATGTTGCGATCGCTGGCTTCAAGTACCTTTCCGCGCATCAGGCTTTGCGTGATATGGGTCAGTTCACCCAATACAAGCCGCCGAGCGACGTCACGAGTTCATCCGCTGTCAACGACTGGAAAAGCTCACTGCCGTCGACTGTCGGAGGTTATTCCATCACTGCGGAAGTGTACTGTGATGGCGCGCCCGCTCCGTGCGCTTCGGGCGCAACATTGCCCAAATACTACACCTTCACGACAAGCTTCTCGTTGTCTCCGATGGTGCTCAGTTCGATGTTGTGCAGCACCTGCACGGTCAAATATTCAGAACGATTTCAGTAGGAGAACGTTATGCGCAACCTGCGTCGCTGTAATCGTGGCTCCGTTGCTTTTGCATACGTCATCGCGCTTGTCCCGCTGGTCGGAGTCATGGCGCTCGGGGCCGAGGCTGGATCATGGCATGTGACCAAGCAACACGCTCAGAGTGCCGCTGATGCGGCGGCGTATTCCGGCGGTTTGACCCTTGCCTGCACGATCTCCACGAGCACCAATTGCGATACGGGGCAGGATTATGTTTACCGCGGCAAGCAGTTCGCGGCACAGAATTCGTTCTGCAATACCGGCGAGTCGTTTACGGGCTGTGCGCTTCCGGCAGGTACGACGCGGACGGTTGAGGTCGATCGAGGCAGCTATTCTGCGGGGGCGTGGGCGAGTTCGGGGAGTGGCAATTTCGTTCGTGCCGTTGTGGCCCAGCAGCAGCCGACATACCTTGCCGGTGTGCTTGGCCTGTCGACCGCCAACATCCGCGCTCAAGCGATTGTGGAGATCCAAAATCCCAAGGACCTTTGTGCGCTGGGGCTGGCTCCCAATAGCATCGGACTGACATTGGGCGGCAGCGTCAACATCACCGGAAATGGCTGTGGGTTGATGGCGAACAACACCGTCAAATACGCGAGCACTCCCACTTTCTCCGGTTCGGGTTGGGCTGTGAATGCGGTCAATGGCTGCACCAATTCGGGCAATTGCGATCCCGGGGTGCCCTACAATTACAACATGCTGCCCGCGACGAATCCGCTTGCGCCATTGAATACTGCATCGTTCAACAGCAGAACCGGCAATACGGCGCCACTACAGAAAATAACGTGCGCCCCTGGGTTACCTGCTGATGTCAAGAATTGCTATAAGATCACTCCGAACAGTTCGGGCACGGGGGCATACAAGGACCTCACCGTGACGACAGGGGACTACGTAACTTTTGACACAGAAGGCGCAACGTCCGGCACGTATATCTTTTATAAGGCGGCGATTAAGATCAACGGCGGATACGTCAACTGCACGTGCACGAGTTCAGGAACAGGCGTAACCCTCGTTTTGCTGGGGGACTCGAGCATTTCCATCAGTGGCGCTACGGTCAGTCTCTCCGCTCCTGCAGTCAACTCCTTCTCTTCTCTTCTGAATGGCGTTTTGATCGACGATCAGGCCCCGACCAAGAGCAACAACAATGTCACCATCAACGGCAGTGGTAACGTTGCTCTGGGCGGCGCGCTCTATTTCCCCAATGTCGATGTGACGTGGAACGGAACAACGGCCAGTACAAATACGGCCTGTACGGAAGTGATTGCCAATACTCTCACCATGAGCGGTAGTGCCTACATGAGCACGTCAGGCTGCGCGCCGGGCACCATCGCCAAAACCCAAGTCGTTGCTCTGGTGAAGTGATGAGGAAGCTCGACAATCGCGGAGTAGCTGCCTTCGAATTCTGCGTGGTCGCCGGGGTGTTCTTCATGCTGGTGTTCGCGATCGTCGATTTCGGACGTTATGCGATCACGATGCAGTCGCTTCGGCATCTCGCGGGAGCCGGCGCCCGTGCCATGATGATCCAGTGCTACACGCCCGCTGTCATCAGCAACAACTCACCCTCGGGCTGTACGGGTGACTATCTGACCAGCACGGAGAAGCAGAATACGGCCCCGTTCCTCTATGCCGGTGGTCTAAGCCCGACGCTCGCCACAACATCGGGAGGAGGAATGCTGACGGTCACGGCGTCTCAGCCGGATTTTGCAATGCTCGTTCCGATTTGGGGATCGTCCCTGAACGCGCCGAGCGCCTCGACCCAGGTTCCGTTCTCTCCATGAGCCGAGTTTTCCCGGCCTCGACGCTGCATGAGCACGCTCATCGGCAGTCGCGGGCTGGTGCGATGGCACCTGTGGATTGTGGGCCTAGAGATACCCGCTCTGCCGCGGATAAGCCGGGAAAAGTGGTGCCGCGCGGCAACAATTGACAGTTTTCTGTGGCGTTACCGCACTGCGAGAGACGTCTCGCCTTGCCATTTCATCCCGGGATTGATGATGATCCTCAGGCGGATGCATTGCGCGGCCGGCGCTTTGGCGGGACGGGTTGACGTCCGAAGCCTCCGCCGACCGGGAAATATTGGTAACGGTTTGTAGTGGAACGAATTGTAAGCTCTGTGGCGTTGCGTGCGAAGGAGAGTTGCTAAGGCGCCCGGGAATATAGTGTTGGGGCAGCCGCAGAATGCGGCAAGGGGTTTTGAAATGGGTGGCGGTCGCGTTTTCATGAGGGCCGGAGCTGGGCGTTTCGCCCTGGGCGTTTTGGCTCTGGGCGCCGGACTTGTTTTGGTCGGCTCCGCGGATCGCGCCGGCGCGGCAGACCGGCGAGTATCCGGCGGGGGCGTTTTCGTCAGCGAGATGAACGACGTCCAGCGCGTCAAGGTCATCGTCAACAAGTCCAGGACCTTCCGGGTTGACCAGGCCTTCGCGACCATCGTCGCGGGCTCGTCCGACATTGCCGACGTCAAGTCGCTGAGCGATCACCTGATCTACATCCAGGGCAAGCAGACCGGCACCACCAACGTCATCCTGCTCGACTCCTCGATGAAGCAGATCGGCATCCTCGACGTCGAGGTCTCCATCGATACCAACAGCCTGCAGCAGAACATCCGCGCCAGCACCGGCTCGCAGGGCATCCGCGTCTCCTCGTCCGAAGGGCAGGTGGTGCTGAGTGGGACGGTCGCCGATGCCGTCGCCGCCGAGCGCGCGATGGCGATTGCGACCGGTACGGTCGCCAAGGGCGGCACCGTCGTCAACGCCATGAGCGTCGTGGCGCCACAGCAAGTGATGCTGGAGGTGCGCTTCCTCGAGGTCAACAGAACCGCTGGCCGTGACCTCGGCGTCAATCTCTACGCTGCCAATGCCAATGGTACGAATATCCTCCAAACGGGGAAGGGGGACGTCACGGCCGCCGGGCGCACTCCCATTGGCAATGGTGCCCCACCCAGCACGCTTCCCCTGCTTGCCACAGCTGGCACGCTGGTCAGCGGTGCAACGCCGTATGGTAGCCTGCTCACCAGCGTACTCAGGCTCAACAACGGTATGTCCATCGATAGCCTCGTGACGGCGCTCGAAACCAAGGGTGTGCTACGTCGGCTGGCCGAGCCAAATCTGATGGCATTGTCGGGCGACGCTGCGCGTTTCCTTGCCGGCGGCGAATTTCCCGTTCCTGTGGCCTCTTCGCCGGTTGCGGGCGCGTTGCCGACCGTGACGATCGAGTTCAAAAAGTTCGGTGTCGAACTGGGCTTCGTTCCCACCGTTCTCTCGCGCGGCGCGATTAATCTACGCGTCGAGCCATCCGTCAGCGAACTCGATTTCCAGAATGCGGTGACGATTGCGGGAACGACAATTCCTGCGCTGTCGCGGCGCGACGCGCGCACGACCGTCGAGCTGCGCGACGGCCAGAGCTTCGCCATCGCCGGCCTTCTGCAGACCCGCAACCGCCAGGACGTCTCGCAACTGCCCTGGATCGGCTCGGTGCCGGTGATTGGCACCCTGTTCAGCAGCAAGTCCTACCAGCAGCAGGAAACCGATCTCGTCATCATCGTAACGCCGCGCCTGGTTGCGCCGGCCGCGCCGGGCCAGCAAATGGCCTCGCCGCTGGATTCGCGGCTGCCGGCCAACGACGTCGACTTCTTCCTCAACGGCCAGGTGGAAGTCCGCAAGCGCTACAACGATTACGTCAATTCCGGCGGCGAGGTGAAGGGGCCCTATGGCCACATCATCGCCCCCGAACTCAGGACGCCGCCTCTGCCGCCTCCCGCCGACCAGACCGTCGTGAAAACCCTCAACTGAAGGACGCGAGAGATGACCATCAGGTATCTGGCTCTGTGCGCGCCCTTCCTGCTCGGAGGGTGTTACGGCCTCGCCGGGCACGACGAGATGGACCGCTATTTCCAACGCTCCGACACCCTCACCATGAGCGCCGGCGACGCCAAGCAGGTCAACGCCGCCACCCACACCATCACGCCCTGGCCGCGCTATGTCGGCGACACCCGCATCGCCACCGATGCGCGCCGCGCCGGCTCCGCCGTCACGCGCTATGGAACCTTGAGACAGCCGACTGATCAGCTTCCGGATATCGGCGAGCCCACCAGGATGATGGGCCAGCGGCCGCCCACGACACAGAACGTCCACATCGAAGGGTTGGGGGCCGGCGCGTCGGCTGGTGTCTCGGTACCGGTTGGTGGCGCGGGAGCGAAATAAAAAGAAGAGTGATTTCAATTATATAGCTACTGTGCATGGGGTTGTTTTGCAGAATTTTGTTGGGGGCTGGCTAAGGCGAGGCGAAGCTGGCGGGGGACAAGGACTGATGCGGCGTCTGATCCTGATGCTGACCTGTTGCTGGCTCGCGACTGGCCTTGCCGCGTGCGACTACACGGTGCGGCAGGCCGCGATCGTCGCGCCTGTCGACGCCGGCGGCCCGGATCCGGTGCAGGAGCCCACCGACGTCAAATATTATCCGTCGGACGAGCCGGTGCGGCTGGGGCTGGAGCACTTCAATCGCGGCAATTACGGCATCGCCAATCGTTATTTTCGTGATGGCGTCGAGAAGTCGCCGAAGGATCTGACCGCCTGGATGGGTCTTGCGGCGAGCTACGACCGCCTGCGCCGCTTCGATCTCGCCGACCAGGCCTACGCGCAGGCAGTCCGCCTCGGCGGCGAGACCGTCCAGCTCCTGAACGATCAGGGCTACTCCTACATGCTGCGCGGCAATTTGTCGGCGGCGCGCCGCAAGTTCGAGAAGGCCTATGCGCTCGATCCCGGCAATCCCGTCATCGCCAACAATCTCGAGCTGCTCAACGGCAGCCGCCGCTTCATCGAGCGCCCGCCGAACAACCAGCCCTGAAGGGGCTTAACCGGCGATTGACGGCGTTCGGCTTTCCGGCCGGGGCTCGGGAACTCTTAAGACAGGATCAACGTTTGCAACGTTAGTCTTGTCCCATGAGTCGGCTATTCAAACTCCAGTTTCTCGGACCTCTGGCCCTGTTCGTGGCGACGCTGTCGGCCGAGCTGGCCGCCCTCGCGCTCGAACGCACCCCGTCCTCCGCGACGCTCTGGTACCTGAACCTCAGGGTGTTCGGGCTGTTTCAGCGCAGCCACGAGGCGCTGGCCGAATACACCGACCTCGCAGGCGTCCAGCTGTTTGGCATTGCGCTGCCGATCTTCGCGCTGGCCTGTCTCGGCCTGATGATGCGCTCCAAGCTGCCGCTCGCCGTTTCGACGCAGTTCGCCGCCGGATATGCCGGCTTCCTGCTGATGTCGTGGCAGAGCCCTGCACAGGCGGCCAGGCAGGCGTCATTGGGCTGGATCGCGGTGCCGTCAGGAGAAGGATTCTACCTGCTGGCAGGGATCCTGGGCGCCACCCTGACGTCGTGCCTCATCTCCCATTTCCTCTACCTGCGCGCGCCCCGCACGGCTTGAAACCGATTGCGTCGTGATCGTCGGCGCATTGCGAGATTCAAATCAATTCGGACCCAGCACAGCGTCGACCTGGCGACTGTCGCGCCGCACGACGAGGATGGCGCCGTTGCGAATCGTGAACCGCGCGCCGAGCAATTTGGGCACCTTCTCCGTCACGGGCGAAGGAAACGGAATCGTCGGCCATGCGACGGCATCTCCAACGCTTGCCAATGCCGTGGAAGGACCGCTGGCAGGCGCCGGCTTGATGTATTCGCGAATGAGTTGAATCTCCTCGCGGGAGAGGCTGAGAGCCGCCTGCTGGGGAACAGCCGCCGGCCGTCGGTCGGCTTCCTCTCGCGCCTTTGCATCCTTGGCCTCTCTGACCTTCTCTGCCAGATCCATGCGAGCGAGCCGCTCCTTCAGAGGTGACAGCTCTCGCTGCAGCGAGGAAATTTCCGTCTTCAACGATCTGATCTGCGCCAGCGCGATGACAGCTCCGCTGCAGATGATGAGGGCCAGCAAGCTGACCAGCGCAACGAGTCCGCCGTTGAGCCCCGTGCTCCGACTCGTCGGTCGTTCTTTCGGCAGATCCGGCTCCAAGTGCTTACGCCACATCAGGCCCAGGCGACTAAGCTTGCCGCCTATGCTCTTGCCGACAGGAACTCGCGATGCGGGGGCTCGCGGGGTTGTGTGGCCGGTGTCGTTGGACGACGCGCGCCGAGCGCTCGGTCGGGGATCAGGTCTGACTGAGGGCGAATGCTCGATAGGCTTGGGAATGGGGGAATTCGCCGGGTCTTGTGGATCTGGAGCTGCGATGGGCGAGGACTGTTGCGCTGCGGTGAGCGGCGGCTCTATGGGAGGCGGCGGCTGCTGGTCTTTGCCCTCTTCGCCGGCTCGTTCGGCCGAGTCTGTGTCTGCACCCCGGAATTCAAGGTCGAAAATCCGCGATCTCACGTCCGAGCCGATAAGACGGTCGATCAGCCCTAAAGCCTCGGCGCCCGGCGTTCCGGCCGTAAAGGGGAGTTGATCGCGATAGTGCCTAATTACATTTGCGACCTCACGGCCGGCGTCGGTGATCTGTAGTTCTTTGCCGTCGGATATGACGAGGCCCGTTTCGATCATATCGATGTCGTCAAGCAGCTTGTCTACGACTTCTGGCACTTGAGTATCGGCATTGTCCCGGAGGTGCTGCTCGAGCTCCGCGACGGTTGCTCGCCCATCGGGCCTGATGGCAAGCAACGTAAGGACGCGCGATTTGCAAAATTGCATATTGTGTCAGCCGGATGAAATTCACCCAACAGGGTGCCGTCGGCAACCGATTCCGGCGGAATATAACAGGCATCCTCGATATCCGCTGCAGACAAGCTCTTCGAGGGCGCCTGCCATGACGACGCGGCCGAGATTGGAAGCAGGGGGACACCCCGGCCCTGTCGTGGTCGCCAATATGGTTGAAATTACCTCGGGCACAACGAGCCGAAGCACGTCCCGCGCTCTGCGCCGACACGGTCCGGTCAGGGGCAGGCCGGCCGGTGGTCGCTCCAGCAACCGAACTTGAAGCTGCGCCGAAGGCTGATCAGACCGAGATCGTCTTGGCCGATCCGACCTTGTCGCGCAGAACGAACTTCTGGATCAGAAGTGTCGCAACAACAATTACCGGGACCGTGCAGCAATTGAACCATTAAGAACTATGCTGCATCGCATCAAGGAAAGGGCCTCGCCCTTCCCCCAATTTGAGTGCATTCTATATTGGAACGCGCGTTCAATGAGGTTTGCGGAATGGGAACCGTCGGTCAGAACTACGTTCGGTTGGTTGGCGGCGATCTCGTGTCATCCGTGATCACCGATACCCCGAGCATGCGGATCGAAATTCTTCGCAGGGAGACGATCGGGCGCATGCACTGGCATTTTCGTCAGCCCGAGCTGTCGTTGTTCTGGTTCGGAAAGGGGGCCGAACGTCTAAGAGCGACGATTGACGGACGTCCGGTTGAGCGGCGATTTTCCGGGAAGTCGAAGCTGGCCATCTTTCCTGCCGCAATCGAGATCGAAGGTGAGTGGAACGTCGGACCGACCCTCGATTACACCGTGGTATTTTTAAACCCATCCTTTGTGGGCGAACGCCTGCAGCACGCGATCACGAACTGCACGATCGCTTTTGAGCACGATGGACTGACGCGTGGCCTCGCCGAACTTTGCCGCGAAGCTACCTCGCCGGACAATGTTTTCAGCCTCATGGCGGAGGGGTGGTCGATCCAGGCGCTGGCTCATATTTCTCGCATCAGCGATCGAAGTCAGCAGCCGTCCAACAAACTGCGCGGCGGTTTATCGGGCCGAAGCCTACGGAGTGTTGAGGAGTATGTGCGTGAGAACCTTACTCAGCCCATATCTCTCGCGGAACTCTCCGAAATCGCCGGGCTGAGCAAGCGGCACTTCCTGCGCGCATTTCAGGAAAGCGTCGGCGTGACGCCGTACAACTACGTGCTCTCGCTTCGGATCGAGGAGGCGAAGCGACGGCTCTCGGCAACGGAAGACAACATTGTCGATGTAGCCCTTGCGACCGGTTTCAACGACGCCCAGCATTTCTCGACGAGTTTCAAGAAGGCGACCGGCATCACTCCCTCGGGGTTCCGTCAGCGTTGCCTGTCATAGGCAACGCCAGCCTGAGCGCGCGCCAGGGACAAGATGGCGCTTTGACGAAAGCCGTGGCGCTATTCTGCAAGTCAGGATCAGCCTCGCGATCTAACACTCTCCCATAAAATCGGCGCAGACCGCGACCGCCGTGCCGCGACTCCTCAAGCGGGAGTTCCGGGCGGACGGGCCGGCACGAGGGAGAGCGAAATGGCAACTTCTTTCAAGGGATACGTGCTTGTGGGGCTCGCCGGGGCGATCGGTCTCGCAGCATCGGCCGGCGTGCCGGCCTACGCGCAGGAGAAGGGCGCCATCAAGATCGGTCTGATGCTGCCGTACAAGGGCGTCTATGCAGTTCCGGCGGAAAGCATCGATCGCGGCTTTCAAATCGCACTGGAAGAGTTCGGCAACAAGAGCAACGGTCGTCCCATCGAGATTGTCCGCGCGGACGACGAGTTGACGCCGAGCGTGGGCGTTCAGAGATTCAACAAGTTCGTTCAGTCGGACAAGGTCGATCTGGTTGCCGGTGTCGTCGGTTCGAATGTCGGCATTGCCATCTCGGAGCTTGCCGACAAGAACAAAATGCCGATGGTGTTCGTGAACGCTTTCGCGGACGAGATCACCGGCAAGTTCTGCAGCCCATACATCGCTCGCACCTCGTTCAGCGCCAACGGATTTGAATATGCCTCCGGCAAGTACTGGGCAAGCAAGGGGATCAAGACCGCCGTGACGATGGGGCCTGATTACTCTGCGGGCCGCGCATTTATCGGGGGGTTCAAGCGCGGCTTCGAAGACAACGGCGGAAAGGTTATCGAGGAAATCTGGACACCGTTCCAGAAGACAAAGGACTACAGCGCCGCATTGACGCAGGCTGCCAACTCCGGCGCGCAAATCATCTACGCATTCTATGCAGGCGCGGAAGCAATCCAGGTCGTCAAGCAGCACGCTGATTTCGGCCTTCGCACCAAGATTCCGTTTATTGGCGATCACTGGGTCTACGACGAGGCGCTGTGGCCCGCACTCGGCGATCTGGCGCTCAATGCCCAGCACGTCGCCACGCATCACCCCAGCATCGAAACCGAGGCGAATCAGAAGTTCGTCAAGGCCTATAACGCAAAGTACAAGCAGGATCCCGACGTGAGCGCGGCGCTTGGTTACGACAACGGCAAGGCCATCATGCTCACTCTCGAAAAGCTCGGCGGCGAGATGCCGCAAGACCGCGCGAAGTTCATTTCGACCATGCGAGACCTGACGTTCGATTCGCCACGCGGGAAGATCAAGTTCAACGCGCAGAACAGCGCATTGCTTGAGAAGGTCTATGTGGTCGAGATCGTCAAGGGCGCCGACGGCAAGATGCAGCGTAAGCCGCTGGACCAGTTTCCTGGCGCTGGCGATCTGCCGGGTTGCACGAAATCGTTCTGATCCGAGGCGGGGTTCGCTCCGGCGGGCCCCGCGTCTCTCGAATTTGGGTGAAGCATGCAGCCTTTCCTGATCCAACTTCTCAACGGCGTGCAGTTGAGCATGTTGGTGTTCCTTCTCGCCGTCGGCCTTACGTTGATCTTCGGGCTGATGAACATTCTCAATCTGGCTCACGGCGCCTTCTTTACGATGGGGGCCTATTTCGGGTTGGTCGTCGCCAACAACACGGGTTCGTTCTGGCTCGCGCTGCTCGTTGGTCCGCTGCTTCCGTTCGCGGCCGGCTTCATCCTCCAATTCTTCGTGCTGCAGCCCCTGGCGCAGCGCGGCCGCTCGACGCATCTCGATCTTGCGTTGCTGACGTTCGGCCTGCTGTTCGCCACCGCCGGCGCAGTCGAGTATATCTTTGGATCGGCGTTTCACAGCATTGTCACGCCTGATGTCCTGATGGGCCGTGTCGCCTTGCTGGGAATTGAGTATCCGATCTATCGGCTATTCATCATCGCGATTGGCATCGCCATCGCCGTCGGGCTCATCCTGGTGATCGATCGCACCCTGGTCGGGGCCACGCTGCGGGCCGGGGTCGACAACCGCGAGATGGTCACGGCGCTCGGAATCAACATCAATGTCTTGTTCGCGCTGGTATTCGGGTTCGGTTCCGCGCTAGCCGGATTTGCCGGCGTCGTCTCGGCGCCGGTCATGAGCATCTACTCCAGCATGGGCATCGGCATTGTCGTCACGACCTTTGTGGTCGTGGTGGTGGGCGGCCTCGGCAATCTCAAGGGGTCGTTCTACGCCTCGCTTATCGTCGGCATGACGGATACATTTGCTCAGGCTTATCTTCCGGAAGCCGAGCTGTTTGCAATTTACGTCCTTCTGATAGCTGTGATGATCTTTCGCCCGCAGGGCCTTTTCGGCGCGGTCGGGAGGGTTGCATGAGCGCAGATGTCACGCTCACGAGCGAGCGGAGAGCCGGAGCAATGAAGCCTCTGCCGCTTCCCGCTTCACATCGTGCGTACGCCGCCTTGTTCGTCACTATTGGCTTCGGCTTATGCGCGCTGCCATCGTTCGTGTCTGGCTACGTCATGACCCTGGCAGTCGAAGTCATGATCGCGGGAATATTTGCATCTGGCATCAATCTTCTGACCGGATACACCGGTCTCGTATCTCTAGGACAGGCGATGTTTCTCGGGTTCGGGGGATACGGCATCGCGATCGGAACGGCTCTGTTGGGCTGGCCGCTGTGGATCTCAGCCCCAGTCACGTTAGTAGCCGTGGCCGCGATCGCGGCGCCAATCGGCGCGATTTGCACCCGGACGCGTGGCGTTGAATTCCTCCTGATCACACTGGCGTTCTCGCAGATGTTCTATGGCGCCGCGATCAAGTTGCGCTGGACCAACGGGTCGGATGGAATGACGGGAATTCCGCGCCCCGATCTGTCGCTACTCGGCATGAGCGCGGACAACCCCACCGTCTTCTATTATTACGTACTCGTTGTCGCGGTTCTTTCCCTGCTGATGCTGTGGCGAATCGTAACGTCGCCCTTTGGCAGCGTCCTCATCGGCATTCGTGAAAACGAGCGTCGCATGATGTCGATGGGATATGCGGTCGCCAACTACAAGGTCGGATCGTTCGCGCTGGCTGCCGTGATCTGTGCGGTCGCAGGTATTCTTCAGTCGCAGTACACCTATTTCGTCAATCCCGATGCGATGAGCTGGCAGATGAGCGGTGAGGGGGTGCTGATGGTCATCATCGGCGGCGCCAATGTAATTCTCGGGCCATTTGTGGGAGCCGCGGTCTTCGTCGTGGTCAAGCAGGCGCTGAGCATGATTACGGAAGAGTACAATTTGTTCTTCGGTATCTTCTTCATGCTTGTGGTTGCGTTCTTCCGCGGTGGCGTTCTCGGCTCCATCAGCATGCTGATCGGGAAACGGCAATGAGCGCCCTCGAAATCCGAAACCTTCGCAAGGCCTTCGGCGGGCTGCAGGTCATCAGTGACCTCGATCTGAAGGTGCCGTCTGGTCAACGCCATGCGGTGATCGGCCCCAACGGCGCCGGCAAAACCACGCTGTTCAACATCATCACGGGATGGCAGCCGCCGACCAGCGGCGAAATTCTCATTCAGGGGGTTCCGGTGAAGCAGGGGCGGCCCGATCTCGTCACGCGAGGCGGTCTTTCACGCTCCTTTCAAAAGAACATGCTGCTTGAGAGTGTCACTGTTCTTGAGAACCTGCGTGTTGCATGTCAAGCATTTGATGCCTCGCGGCGTTCCATATTCCAGTCGTGCCGGTCATTTACCGACGTCGTCCGGAAAGCGCGTCTTGCGGCAGAGCAAATGCATCTGGACACCGTGCTGCACCGGAGAGTCAACGAACTCTCCTACGGACAGAAGCGTCAACTCGAGGTCGCGATCGCGCTCTGTGCGGAGCCGAAGATCTTGCTGATGGACGAGCCTGCGGCGGGCACGTCGCCTGACGAGCGTACCAGTCTGATCAAGCTGATCAACGGCTTGTCACCCGAATTGACCATTCTGCTTGTCGAGCATGACATGGATGTCGTCTTTGCGATCTGCGACATCATCACGGTGCTGAGTTACGGCAGGGTGCTCGCAACGGGGACGAGGGATCAGATCCAGTCCAATCCTCAGGTGATCCAGGCTTATCTGGGGCAGCGCCATGCTTAAGGTCGAGCACCTTCACACCTATTATGGCGAAAGCCACGTACTGCAAGGCGTTGATCTCTCCGTAACCACCGCGCAGTGCGTGGCGGTGCTCGGCCGCAACGGTGCTGGCAAGACGACGACGCTGCGCTCAATATTGGGGCTGACGCCCGCGCGGCGTGGCCGCGTCGTCTTCAATGAGATTGATATCACACGGCTGCCGACGCATCGGATCGTGAAATCCGGCATTGCCTTCGTGCCGGAGGATCGCGGCATCTTCCCCACCGTAACTGTCGAAGAGCATCTTGCCATTGCCTATGGTGCGTCGAAACGCCGGCCCCGGCGTAAGCCCATCGAGTATGTGTTCGAGATCTTTCCCCGCCTCGCCGAACGGCGCAAGAGTCTCGGCGGACAATTGTCTGGCGGTGAACAGCAGATGCTGGCTATCGGGCGGGCGCTGGTGGCAGGTCCAGACCTCATGATTCTTGATGAGCCCAGCGAAGGCCTGGCGCCGGTGATCATAGAGAAGCTCGAAGCCGTGCTCATGGACATCAAGGCGTCCGGGACCCCGCTTCTGCTGGTGGAGCAGAACTATCACCTCGCGACCCAACTGGCTGACTATGTCTACGTGCTCAGTCAGGGGCGGGTTCAATTCGCCGGCGACACGAAATCCCTGATTGCAAACGACGATATCAGGCGCATGTATTTGAGCGTGTGACATTGAAGCTGAAGACGACGGACCAACGGAGGAAGTGAGGAAATGCCAGGACCTTTGAGTGGAGTGCGCGTCCTGGATCTGACAGCGGTGGTGTCGGGTCCATACGCGACCATGTTTCTGGCGGATCAGGGAGCGGATGTGCTCAAGATCGAGCCGACGAGCGGCGACGGCACGCGTCGGAGCCGGACGCTGATCGACGCAGCCGGCGAGTTCTCGGCGTTGTTCGTTTCGTGCAATCGCGGCAAGCGCTCCCTTTCGATCGATATCAAGAGCGAGACGGGCCGCGAGGTGCTGGCCAAGCTGGCGGCGCAGAGCGACGTGCTGGTGCAGAACTTCCGTCCCGGCACAATGGAGCGCCTCGGACTCGGCCAGGAGGAGCTGCGCAAGAAGTACCCGCGGCTGATTTATGTCTCGATCAGCGGGGTCGGCGACAGCGGGCCGTATGTGAAGAAGCGCGTCTATGATCCGATCGTGCAGGCGCTGTCCGGTTTTGCCGACATTCAGTCGCAGCCGGTGACCAATCGCCCGCAGATGATCCGCACCATCGTTTGCGACAAGACAACGTCGGTGTTCACGGCGCAGGCGGTGTCCTCGGCGCTTTATGCACGGGAGAAGACCGGGCAGGGCGACCACATCCAGGTGGCAATGCTGGATGCCATGATCTCGTATCTGTGGCCGGAAGGCATGATGCAATATACAGTAGTCGGTGCCGAGGCCACGACCAGGGATCCCAACGATCGGCCGGACCTCGTATTCAAGACGCTCGACGGGTATATCACCTGCGGCACGATTTCGGACTCCGAATGGCAGGGCTTCTGCAAGGCTTCTGGAGATCCGAAGCTGGTCGAGGACGAGCGGTTTGCGACCCCGGGGGCGCGCTTCGTAAACGCCACCGCGCGCATCAACAAGATGCAGGAGTACATCGCTGAGCGAACCACCGCTGAGTGGCTGCAGCGGTTGGATGCCGCCGATGTGCCGTGCGCGCCGATCTTGCGTCGCGGAGAGATCGTCCAGAACGAGCAGGTCGTGGCGCGCAGCCTGATCGAAGAGTTCGACCAGCCGACGGTGGGGCGGGTGCGGCAGCCGAAGCCTGCAGCCATCTTCGAGGTCAACAAGGCCGCCATCGGTGGTCCGGCGCCACGGGTAGGTGAACACTCGCGCGTGGTACTGCGCGAGCTCGGCTACAGTGACAGCGCAATCGATGCAATGATCGCGAACAAGTCTGTCCGCGCGGCGTCCAAGTAAAATCTGATGTTGTGGAGACAGCAATGACGAAGTCAAACGGGGTAGCCCTTCTGGTCGGTGCAGGGGACGCCATAGGTGCAGCCGTGGCGCGCCGTTTTGCGCAAGGCGGGTATAAGGTCTGCATCGCACGGCGAGAGGCCGCCAAATCTCAGGCACTGGTTGACGAACTCAGCGCCGCTGGACATGAGGTGCGCGCTTACAGCGTCGATGCGCGCAAGGAAGAGGAAATTCAGAAACTGTTCACGGATGTCGAGAGAGATGTCGGTCCGATCGAAGTGTGTCTCTTCAACGCCGGATCGAACGTGAACAAGCCATTGGTAGAGACAACTGAGAAGCTGTTTTTCAAGGCCTGGGAACTTGCTTGCTATGCGGGTTTTCTAGTGGGCCGTGAGGCGGCGAAGCACATGTCCACACGTGGACGGGGTACGATGCTGTTCACCGGCGCGACCGCAAGCGTTCGAGGAGGAAAGGGCTTTGCAGCATTTTCGGCGGCAAAGTTCGGCTTGCGAGCCGTCGCCCAAGCGATGGCCCGTGAGCTTGGACCGAAGAACATTCACGTCGTCCATCTCTTGATCGACGCGGGCGTTGACAGCGAAGCCATTCATCAGCGCATGAAGGCGGCGACCGGAGTTAGCGCTAGCGAAATTCCACCCGATAGCCTTACCAAAACGGCCTCCATTGCCGAAGCGTACTGGTTTGCTCACCAACAATCCAAAGACGGCTGGACTCACGAACTCGATTTGCGTCCGTCGGTGGAGACATGGTGATGACAGATGGTCTCATCCTGTGGGGTGTCGGCACCTCACGCACCATTCGCGCGCATTGGGCGCTTCATGAACTCGATCTTCCGTACCAGTCGCGGCCGATCCTGCCGCGATCGGGAGAAACCAAGACGGCGGAATATACGGCGCTGAATCCGCGCCAGAAGATTCCGCTTCTGCAGGACGGTGACCTGACCATCGGAGAAAGTGCTGCGATCGTAGCGTATCTGGCCAGCAAGCACCGGACGTCCGATGGCGGCCTCGTTCCGAACTGCCCGAAGCTTTACGCGAAGTGGTTGGAGTGGTGCTTCTTCATCGTAACCGAACTGGATTCAACGAGCCTGTATGTCATGAGGCGGCATGGCACCAACAAGGGGCTGGCCCACATCTACGGCGAAGCTCCTCAGGTCGTTTCCCAGGCTGCCGAGTACTTTCGCGGGCAACTCCGCCATGTCGACGTTGCGCTGTCCGACGGCCGTCAATACCTCATGGGAAACCAGTTCACCACGGCCGATATATTGCTAACGACCTGTCTGACATGGGCGATCGAATACGGCGTCGGGATCTGCGACAGTGCCGTTCCGTATCTTGAGCGCGTTACCTCGCGCGAGGGATACCGGAGCGGGGAAAGGGCAAATCTCGCTCAGATCTAGGACGAGAGCAGAGGGGAGATGACCACCTCCCGGACCGTTTTGGCAGCAAACGAGGTCATCACGAGCGATCTCCTGCACCGCTACGGCGCGCCATGCACGCAAGGGGGCGGCGATATGAGGCTTCTTCACCCGCATTAAGTGCTTGCGCTCTGCCCCGCCGGCTAAGCACTCGCGACGTCGCGTCGCCTGAAATCCCCGCAGCTCTTCTGCGTGGCAGGCGATGGCCCGTGTTCGCACGACGCGAGCGAGAGGATGCTCGACATGGCCGTCCGTCATGCCAAGAGCCGCGTCCAGTTCGGCGAGCCGGTTGCGAACTATCAGCTCGTCCAGGCGATGATCGCCGACTGCCGGACCGAGATCTTTGCGGCGCAATCGATGATCCTCGAGACGGCGCGCAAGCGCGACCGCGGCGAAGATGTCGCGATCGAAGCGTCGATGTGCAAGTATTTCGCGACGGAGATGTGCGGCCGCGTGGCCGACCGTTGCGTGCCGATGTTCGGCGGCGCCGGCTATATCGCGGACCTTTCGTCCATCGAGCGCTGGTACAGGGACGTCCGCCTGTTCCGGCTCTACGAGGGCACCAGCCAGATACATCAGCTCAACATCGCGCGGCTGGTGCTGCGGGACGGCGTGAGCGACTGACCCAATTCAATGCGGTCGACCAAGTGCGCCCGGTCGATTCAATGGGTGGGCAATGGCTTGCTCTTCACGAGTTCCCGCAGACGCTGGAACGTCACGTAGAGCATCGGCACCAGGAAGATTCCGATCGAGCTCGCGGCGAGCATGCCCGCAAACACGGCTGTACCGACAGCCCTGCGGCTGAGCTCCGCAGCGCCGGTCGCGATCACCAGCGGCAGCAGGCCAAGGATGAAGGCCACGGAGGTCATCATGACCGCACGGAAGCGCATATGGGCGCCCTGGACCGCGGCGTCCTCTAGCACCACGCCCGCTTCGCGTTGCTCCTTGGCGAATTCGACGATCAGAATCCCGTTCTTGGCGGCGAGCGCGATCAGCACCACCAGCCCGATCTGGCCGTAGAGGTCGAGATTGAGGCCTGCGAGCTTGATGCCGGCATAGGAGCCGAGCACGCCGACGACGACGGACAGAAGCACCGGGATCGGGATCACCGTGCTCTCATAGAGCGCCACCAGGAACAAATAGGCAAACAGCACGGCAAGCATCAGCACGATGCCGGTCTGGCCGGCGGCCTGTTGCTCCTGGTACGCGGTGCCGGTCCATGCGAAACTGTAACCGACGGGCAGCACGGCATTTGAGACATCGGCCATCGCGGCCATCGCGGTGCCCGAGGAGACTCCGGGCGCCGGGCTGCCGTTCACCGTGACCGAGCGGTAATTGTTGTAGCGGGTGATCACCTGGGGCCCGGTCACGATCCTGACCCCAGCCAGCGATCTGATCGGCACCATCTGGCCGGCGGCGTTGCGCAGATAGATGCGCCATATGTCAGAGATATCGCTGCGATCGAACGCTTCGCCCTGGACGTTGACCTGCCAGGTGCGGCCAAACCGGTTGAAGTTGTTGACGTAGATGCCGCCGAGCGTCGCCTGCAGGGCGGTGAAGATGTCGCTGATCGTCACTCCGAGTGCCTGCGCCTTGCCGCGGTCGATGTCGAGATGGATCGACGGATTGGTCGCTGTGAAAGTGGAAAAGACGCGCACCAGACGTGGATCGGCATTGGCGGCGCCGATCAGCGCGTTTGTGACGCTCGAGATCTCGGCCGGGCTCTGTCCTTCCAATGCCTGGAGCTGATATTCGAACCCGCCGCCGGTGGAGAGACCGATGATCGGTGGCAGGTTGAACGGCAGCACATTGGCCTGTCGGATCTGCGCGCCGGCCGCGAAGGTCTGCCGGATCAGTGCTTGCGCGGAATCCGTTGCTGCCTTGCGGTCGGCAAATGGCTTCAGGCGCGTCACGACCAGCGCGCTGTTCGATTCGGAGGCGCCGTCGAGCAGGGAAAAGCCGACGATGGCAAGAACGTGGTCGACAGCTGGCATCTGCTTCAGGATGTCTTCGACCTCTCGGGTGACCTCGCTGGTTCGCGCCACCGACGCGCCGTCCGGCAATTGCACCGAGGTGAAGAAGGCGCCCTGATCTTCCTCGGGCAGGAAACCCGTCGGCGTGATCAGCGACATGCCGAAGATGCCGGCGGCAAGGAGCGCGACGAGCAGAGCGGAGAGGCTGGCCATGCGCACGAGGCGACGGACGCCGCTGCTGTAGCGGTCGCGAATCCAGTCGATCGAGCCGAGGACGCGGCCCATGATGCCGCGCCTGGGTCCGGCGTGGCGCAGGAACAGCGCGCACAGAGCGGGCGACAGTGTCAGCGCGTTCAACGCTGAGATCACCATCGCGGCGCTGATCGTCACCGCGAACTGGCGAAACAGAGTTCCGGAAACGCCTGGAATGAATGCAATAGGTACGAAGACCGACAGCAGCACCAGGGTGATCGCCACGATCGGTGCGGTGATCTGGGTCATGGCCTTCTTGCTGGCCTCGGTCGGAGAAAGGTCAGGCTCCTCCTGCATGACCCGTTCGACGTTCTCGACGACGACGATGGCATCGTCCACGACGATGCCGATCGCGAGCACCATCGCCAGCAGGGACACCGTATTGGCGGAATAACCCAGCACCAGCAGGACGGCGAATGTGCCGATCAGGCTTACCGGAACCGCGATTGCCGGGATGACCGTGGCCCGGAGGTTGCCGAGGAAGAGGTACACCACGATCACGACCAGCACGAAGGCCTCGCCCAGCGTCTGCAACACCTCTGCGATGGTGTCGCGCACGAAGCTCGTGGAATCGTATTGCACGAGGTAGCTCAGCCCGGCGGGGAAGTGCTGCGACAGCCGCTGCATCGTCGCCGCCACGGCTTGCGCGGTGGTCACCGCGTTGGCGCCCGGCGCCAGATAGATCGCGACCGGAACGGCTGCGCGTCCGTCGATCCGCGCTTCGCTGTCGAGGTTCTGCGCGCCCATCTCGACACGGGCGACGTCCTTCACCAGCAGGGACGAGCCGTCCGGGTTGGCGCGAAGCACGATGTTGGCGAACTGGTCGACGGTGGCGAGCCGGCCCAGGGTCTGCACGTTGAACTGGAATTGCTGGTCCTCACTGATCGGGCGCGCGCCGATGCGGCCGACCGGCGCCTGGACGCTTTGCGTGCGAATTGCGGCAATGACGTCCGACGGCGTGAGATTGAGGCTGGTGAGCCGTTGCGTGTCGAACCAGATCCGCATCGAGTAGTTCATCTTGGCGAACAGATTGGCCTGGCCGACACCCGGGGTGCTCGCGATCGCGTCGAGCACGTTGATGATGGCGTAGTTCGTGATGAACAGTGGATCCTGCTCGCCATTGGCGCTGTAGAGCACGAGGAATTGCAGGATCGACGAGGACCGCTTGCGGACCGTCACGCCCTGTTGCTGCACTTCGGTCGGCAACTGCGACAGCGCGCTTTGCACGCGGTTGTTGACATTGACGGTGTTGATGTCGGGGTTCGTGCCGAGCGCGAACGAAACCGTCAGCGTGTAGCTCCCGTCGCTGGCGCTGGTCGATTTCATGTAGAGCGCGCGGTCGACGCCGATGATCTGTGCCTCCAGGGGCTGGGCGACGCTGTTCTCGACGACTTCGGCGGATGCGCCCGGGAAGGTGCCTGAGACGGTGACCTGTGGCGGCACGATGTCGGGAAATTGCGCCACCGGAATCTGCGTCAGAGCGAGCGCGCCGGCGATGGTGATGATGAAGGCGATCACCATCGCTAGCCGGGGACGATCGATGAAGACCGCGGACATCATGGCCTGTCGCCCGCCCGGCCGGCCTTGCCGGAGGTGCCCGGAGCTGCTTGCGGAGCCGCGCCATCCGCGGCCTTCATGCTCGACAGGATCATTGGGCTTGCCGGCCCCGGCGAAACGACCTGGCCGGGGCGAACCCGCTGCAGCCCTTCGACGATCACCCTGTCGCCGGCCGCGAGCCCGGCGATGACTGCCGCGATGGTCGGCGTCGATTGCCCGAGCTGGATGCGGCGCTGCTCGGCCTTGTTGTCGGCGCCGACTGCGAGAACATAATCGCCCTGCTGATCGGAGAGCACGGCGGAGCGCGGGATCGCCAGCACCTCGATCGGCTGGACCCCCTCCAGCACGACCGTCACGAATTCGCCGTCGGTCAGCTCGTGAACGGTGACGCCGGGCGCCGAGGACGCCCGCAGAATGGGATTGCCGATCTCGCCGCGCACGGTGATCGTGTCGGTGTTCTGGGCAATGGTATTGTCGACGAAATTCAGTTTGCCGGACTGACCGTACATGCGGCCGTCGGGCAGTCGCAGCCTGATGACGACGGCCTCCAGGCCGCCTTGCGGCCCGTATCGTTCCCGTAGTTCCAGTCCTTGGCGCAACGGCACGGGGAAGGTGACGTACATCGGGTCCTGACTGACGATGGTGGTCAACACGCCCGAGCTTGGGCCGACGACGTTGCCTTCCGTCAAAGCCGTGCGTCCGATCTTGCCGGCGATCGGCGCGACGATCTTGGTGTAGTCGAGATTGATCCGGGAGGCCTGAGCCTGGGCTTGCGCGGCCTGGACCTGGGCTTCGAGGCTGAGCTGGTTCGCGATGGCGGCGTCGTAGGTGGATTGTTGCCCGGCAGGGCCTCCGAGCAGAGTCCGCGCACGTTCCGTCGTCTGCTTGGCATTCTCGAGTGTCGCCTGAAGCTGCGCCACCTGCGCCTGTTTCGACGCCAGATCCGCTTCGAATGGGCCACGTTCGAGCCGGTAGAGCTCATCGCCTTTGCTGACCTCGGCGCCTTCCTCGAACAGGCGCCGTTCCAGAAATGCGGTGACGCGCGCAACGACATTGACCCGGTTGATCGCCTCGATCCGCCCGAGAAATTCACTGCTCTCGGTGATGGGTCGCCTTGTCGCTTCCACCACGCCGACCGCGGGTGGCCCCGGCGCGGCGGGCTGGGTCCGGCCCGGCCCGCCGGCGATGATCGTCGGGAGAATTGCCACCAGCAGCCTGATCGAGACGCCAGCAAGGTTCATCGTCCGCTCCTTGCAACCGGGCTTGGGACCAAGCCGGTGCTTCACCGGCGCCTCCTTACTCCCGCGGTGCTCGATCGCCGCGCACGGGCTCGTCGTAACCCCTGCGCCGGCTATAGAACATCAGTGCGATCAAGCCGCCGCCGGACACCAGCATCAGGATTGCAGCGCCCGCCAGGATGGCGTTGCGGTAAAACGGCATTGATGGCGCTTCCTGCCATACCGCCAGGGAGTACCAGGTCGCGAGAACGAGAAGCGCCGCGAGAATGGCTCCGAGAAGCCATAGGTTGGTGTGGCGCACGATCTCCTCCGTCGTCCGGCTTGGTGCTACCCGGCGCCTTCATGACCCGTCGGCCGCCTTGCGGTTGCGCAAGGGCGTGGGCCTAGAGCCACCGCCATCCGCAGCGCCGACGCCCGCGATGCCACCAGCAAACCCAGCGGCGGCTGCGCGGTCGCCGGCGGCGCCAGCCAGGACGAGGCGGCGGTCCCCATTGTGCCTGCGTCAGGAGATCCGGCCGCCGGTCGGTCTGGCCGAGATCGGGTGCGATCGGCATCGCTTCCGCAACCGCAATGAAGCGGACGCCGATGGCGCCGATCGCCGCGACAGCTACGGCATTTCGGGCAAGGCCAAGGAAAGCGCGGCGGTTGGGCGTATCCATCATCTTCTCTCCTTGTGTTACGCAGTCCGTCGCACGGACTGAAGCGCGTAAAGCAGCCAGGCGAGGCCGTGCGAGATCAGGTCGACGCCAAGCAGGAATCCGAGGATCCACGGGCTCATGGTGACGAAGCTGAACAGGATCAGCGCGCCGGCGACCAACCCGAAGATGCCGGAGATCAGCATCATCCATCCGCTTTCGCGCCAATGGGCAAAGCTCAGCACGCATCGAATGACACCTGAGGCGATCAGGACCGCGCCTAGAAAATACGTGAGGACCAGGGCGCCGGAGGCGGGTTCGGTCAGCAGCACGAGCCCGAAGGCGACGTAAAGGGCGCCGAGCAGGATCTGCCACAGGAAGCCGCCCCATCCTTTGGTCCAGAAAGCGTGGACGATCTCGAATGCGCCGGCCGCGATCGCGGTCAATCCGATCAACTTCACGCTGATGATGGTCGCGAACGCCACGTCGCTGAGGGCTGCGATACCGGCGGCGATCATGACGACGCCAAGGAGAGCGCAAACCCACAGGGGTGGAGGGCCCAGAGCTGCGATGCCGGACCGGCTGTCATAGACTGTCATGCCACGCTCCTGATCTACTAGGGATCGCCACCCCGACGCGACGGTAGCTTTGGAGCCGGAGCGTCGACATCCGACGAAACCCTGAGCGACCGGGCGGGAATGTTCGCATGGAGTCTCGGGAGGGATCGCCCTGAACGAGCTAGCGCCTGCCGCGCGGACCGAGAGAGAGGTTGGTCACGCCCGCCGCCAGATTGATTCCAATGGATCGCTCGATCGAAAGCGGCTGCAACATCACGCTCCGGCGCGAGCCGCCAATCAGGACATTGGCCCCGAGGCCGGGGCCGAATGCGACATTGGCGCTCGCGCCCACATAGTTTCCACGCAGCGTACCGGGACCGATCCGCGAATTCTTGGCGAAGACCGCCCAGGAGAGACTACCCGCGGAGGTCGCTCCTAGGTCGAGACCGACGCGCCTTATGCGTCCCTCGTAGATGTATTGTCGAGGCGGTCTGCGGGCATAGAAGAAAGTACAGCGCAGCGATTGCACCGATCCGAGGACCAAGCCCACGCGCGGTGAGCTGAGGCATAACAGTCTGCCGACCCGGAATGCGTCGGCGCGGGCGGGCGATGCGGCGGTGCAAAGCAACGCGCATGCAGCAAGGCAAAGGAACCGTATCATTGGCATTCAAGCCTCCATCTGGTCGTTCACGGGCGCGGCCGCGGGTCGTCGATCCTGGCGAAGCCAGAACGTGATGCCGAGGCCGATCAACAGCACCGCGCCAAGCAGGAAGAAAAAGACGGATTGCTTCAGCCAGGATATCGCCGGAACGGTCACGCCCATCGCAAGGCCCAGAAATGAAATCTGTAGCGACAGAAGGCTGACGCCCGCGAGGAAAGTGCCGAGCGCGAGCAACGTCAGCAGGACCAAGCCGGTCGCCGGTGTCGGGAGCAATTGCTGGACCCCCGACATCAGCATGATGTTCATCGTGACCAGGACGGCGATCCAGTGCAGCGCCTGGGTCCAGATCAATCGGAGCTGGGCGTCCTTGCCTTGTGTCTCCGGCCATTTCGTGACGACGCAGACCACGCCGATGGCGAGCGCCAGGAATTCCCAGTAGCCGACGAGAGGCTGGTGGGAGACGTTGGTATAGGCGACGCCTGCGACGGCGAGCACCAGCGCCACCACATAAGGGAGTTGCTGCCACAAGAAACGGGCCATGTTGAAATGAGGCGCGGCAGGCTCCGCGCCCTCGTTCCGTTGTAGATCGGTCTCGCTCATGGTCCACCCACTCACGATCGGTTGCTGCCGAACGTCGGCTTGGGGTCGTCGCCGAGATAGTCCTCGACGTAGAACCGGATGATTGCGACACGGCCGATTGCCACCAGGGGCATGGCCATCGCGATGCCCAGGACGCCGAACAGTGCGCCAAGCATCACGATCGCGACGAGCGTCCAGGCAGGAGGGATCTCGACCGCCTGACGGTGGATCAGCGGGCCGATCACGTAGCCTTCGATCGACTGGATGATCGTGTAGATGAGCACGGCCCAGATCAGAAGCGAGCCGCCGAGTGGCATTGCGACCAGCGCGATCGGAAGCGCCGCCACGATCGGTCCGAGATATGGAATGAAGTTCGACAAGCCTGCCTGCAGTCCGAGCACCAGAGGTCCGGGCAGCCCGACCAGATAGAGTGCGACCCAGACGCACAGCGTCATGAGAATGATCCGGATGAACTGTCCGATCAGCCACAACCGCATCACGCTGCCCATCTCGTCCATGACCGCTCTTGTTCGCGCGCGGTAGGGTCGCTTCACCAACATGACCAGGCTCTCGCGATGGCTGGTCGGATCGAAGGCGAAGAGGATTCCGAGGAATACGATGACCAGCGCGCCGGTCAGAAGACTCGATGCTCCGCCGAGCACGAACTGGGCGTGGCTGAGAAAACGCCCCTGGTCCGAGAACAGCCATTGCGCAAAGTCGCGGCCCCATTCCGGGCCGAGCAGGTCGACTCCGTAGGACAGGAGATGCTCCTGCAGGACGTCGATCTGGCTGTCCATGACCTTCAGCAGGAGGCGGGTCTGCTCCGGTAGCTTGCCAGCGCCCCATACCAGTCCAAATCCCGACAGGGCGGAGAACAGCAGCAGGACGATCGTCAGCCGCCAGACGCGAGCGAGCGGAAGGATCGGGGCCAGCGCCCTTGCGCAGGCATCCAGAAATGCGCCGAACAACACGCCTGCAAAGATGAGCAGGAGACTGGACACTGTCTGCCACGCCAGAAACAGCAGGACGCAGGCAGCGAGCAGGCTGAGCGCGGTCGCGAGAACGCCGCGCCCGGCTTGCTCCGGCAGGCCGCTGGACTCGTCGTGCGGAACGAGTTCGCGAAGCCGCTCCGGCCCTGTCCTGGAATCGCTCATGGATCGGTCCAATCGCGAGGGTGGATGATCGTTCGCGGCACCTAGGTGCGGACGCGGCGGCTGCCGAAGTGCGGATGCTTGCCGCCGCGATGGCGCCAATAGCGGTGCTTGGTCGGGTTCGTATTGACATTGGGCGCCACGTTCTTCGGCACCGATGCGCCGGTGTCCTTCGGCGCCAGCACTCCCTTGTCAGTCGACTGGGCCAGCAACGGGGGTGGAGATACGGAAATCGCCACCAACCCGCCCAGGATCAGGGCGCCCCAGATGGTTCGAATGCTCATACTCGCCTCCATGCAGCCAAGGACCAGGACTCAAATCGAGATGGCTCCGGTGGACAGTGCGTAGGCGCCGACACATGCGGCGACCGTAATCACCGCAAAGAGAACTGCCTCGAATGGCCTGAATGCCGCTTCCTTGCGCTCGCGCCGGGCGAGAAGAAACAGCAGCGTGCCAGGTGCATAGAGGATCGAGGACAGCAGGAGAAACTTCGGCCCGCCTGCGTAGATCATGCCGGCCGCGTAGACCGTCGCGACTGCCGAGCGGATCCAATCAACGACACGGGCGCGTTCGCCGGCGCCGTAAGCCTCGCCGGTCCAGGCGAGCTTGAGACCGTAAGCCGCAACAAAAAAATACGGGATCAGCGTCATCGCGCTCGTCATCTTCAGGGCGAGCGTGAATGCATATTCCGCAAACCAGGTGACGAGAAGGAAAGTCTGAATGACGCAGTTGGTGAGCCAGAGCGCTCCAGCCGGGACCTTGTACGCGTTCACTGTTGCGAGAAAGGACGGCATGGTGCGGTGGACCGCCGCGGAATGCAGCACCTCAGCCGCCAGGAGAGACCAGGACAGGTAGTTGCCGAGGACCGAGATCAGGAGTGCCACGCTGATGAACATGCTGCCCCAGCGGCCGACGATCGCTTCCATGACGCCGGCCATGGATGGCGTCGGCAGATCCGCCAGTTCCGGCCGCAGCAGCACGCCATAGGACAGCAATGTCACGAGGACGAGCAAGCTGAGCACCGTCAGAAAGCCGGCAATGGTTGCAAACCCAACATCGGTGCGGCTCCGGGCATAGCGGGAATAGACACTGGCGCCTTCAATCCCGACGAACACGAACACGGTCAGGAGCATCGTGCCGCGAACCTGGGTGAGCACGTTTGAATGCTCAGGCTGCTCCGTTCCCGTGAAGTTCATGGAGAAAAGCCCGCCGTCGAAGGCGATGGCCGCGGCCGCGATGAACAGCAGGATCGGGATGATCTTGGCGTAGGTCGCGATCGTATTGAGCGTGGCGGCGTTTTTGATGCCGCGCAGCAGCAGAATGTGCACGCTCCACAGCAGGACGGACGCCGAAGCGATCGCCACCGCCGTTGTACCGTCACCGAAGACAGGAAAGAACTGTCCGAGTGTTGCCTTGATCAAAACGAGACAGGCGACATCCGCAAGGCAGCATCCGATCCAGTACCCCACGGCCGAAGCGAAGCCGATATACTCGCCGAACCCGGCCCTGGCGTAGGCATAGATGCCGGCGTCGAGGTCCGGCTTTCGGTATGACAAGGCCTGGAACACGAAGGCGAGCATCAGCATGCCGGAGCCTGCGACCGTCCAGGCGATCATCGCGCCGAGCGCACCCGTGGTCCGCCCGAATGATGCAGGGAGTGCGAAAATGCCGGAGCCGACCATCGACCCCACCACGAGCGCGATGAGCGCATTGCGCGAGAGTTTTTGGTCGACCTCATTCGGTAACGAAGCCATGGCAAGATGGCCTTCCAATCCGCGATCGGCGGACACCGATGCCGCTCGATCCCGGCGAAGACTTTAGAGGCGGCTTTCCCCCTCGCACATCAGGGATTCTCTGTAGGAAGCAGGGGCAGGAAATGGCCAGTCGGTTCTGCGCCGCCTGCAGGCCGTAGCAGTGGGGCGGTCGTGCCTTCGTCGGGACCCGATGATGGCCCGGGAGCGGCTGCCAAAAGCACGACGCCGGCACGGCAGAATTCACCGGCCTTCGCGAGCTCGGCCGCAATGCGTTGGGCGTGCAGAACTGCCGCACCCTGATCGGAATATTCGCCGCCGACACCATCGGGAGTGAGACCGTATCTGTCGACGATGTGAAAATAGAAGCGCATGTCAGCCGATTAGTCCGCGCGGCGACCATCTCCTAGTGACAAACGCGTAAGGCGCCCCCTCCAAAAGGAGGACAGGTGAGCGGCGGTTCCAGATTTCCGTATTGTAATGGGCGGGATCGTCGCTGCGGATCGCCAGTAAATTGCGGGCATACAGGGTGGTTTCCCCGCTGGCATTCGGGTGATTGTCCGATGCCGTCCTCTGATCTCGGGGAATAGCATAGGCCCCGTCAGCAAGCGCTGAGAGGAGACGAGCGATGCCGAATTACGATCAGAACCTGACGGCCGCGCGTGCGGGCGGTGGTGGCACAATCGCGGTGGATGCCGGACTGCGTGACTACATGATGCGCATCTACAATTACATGGCCGCCGGCGTCGGCCTGACCGCCGTCGTCGCGTGGCTGACCTATCAGCTCACCGGTCCCGCCTTGCTGCAGAGTCCGCTGATGTGGGTCTTCATCCTGGCGCCGTTGGCGCTGGTCTTCTTCATCGGTTCGCGCATCGATACGCTGTCGGTATCAACGGCACGGCTTCTGTTCTTCATCTATGCCGCCCTGGTCGGCGTGTCGCTCTCGACGCTGTTCCATATCTACACCAATGCGTCGATCACGCGCGTCTTCTTCATCGCGGCAGCAACCTTCGGAGCGCTCAGCGTATTCGGCTACACCACACGACGCGACCTGTCCGGTCTCGGCACCTTCTTGTTCATGGGCCTGATCGGCGTCATCATCACCAGCCTGGTCAACTTCTTCCTGCAGTCTTCCGGGCTGGACTGGCTGATCTCGGTCGTTGGCGTCGGTGTGTTTGCCGGACTCACGGCCTACGACACGCAGCGGATCAAGGCAATGTACGACGGCAGGGATGATGAAACGTCGGCTGGCCGCAAGTCCGTGATTTCGGCACTGTCGCTCTACCTCAATTTCATCAACCTGTTCATGATGCTGCTGCGACTCGCCGGTGGTCGGCGCTGAGCAGGCCGAAGGCGGCCGTTCAGGCCGCCGGCCGTTCAGCCGCGCTCGCGAGCGCGTCGCGCAAGGCCTGTTCCTTGGTGTCATCCAGCGACGTTTTCAGCACAGTCCCCCCGGCGTCCTTGATCTCCTTCAGCACCTTGTCCGCCGTCATGTTCTTGATCAGGACGAACAAGGCGGCGTTGCCCGTGTGAAGCGAAGCAGACAATTCCTTCATGAAGGCGTCGTCGATGCCAAAATCGGAGAGGGCGCCGCCGAGCGCGCCGGATGCCGCGCCGACCGCGACACCGAGGATCGGATTGAGGAAGATCACGCCGATCAGGAGACCCCAGAAACTTCCGGTCATCGCGCCCACCGCCGTCGTGTTGACGAGTTGATTGAGCTTGATGCCGCCGGAATCGGTTTTCACGGCGATCACCGCATCGCTGAGTGTGATCAGATATTCCTTCTGCAGCCTGAGCAGCCGTTGACGCACTTCTTCGGCCTTCGCCTCAGATGGATACACGATCGCTACGAGATCGGACATGCAAGCCTCCTGCTGGGTCGAGCTCCGCCGGCCAAGCCTGGGAGGCCCGGCGGGACACACCGAAAGATTAGCTGCAGGCTCCCCGGCGCGGCATCGGAGAAAACCCCGGGAGGTGTGGGATGAATGTTCCTGATCATCTCCATGGAGGGACGGTGGATCCGTTCCCAACCGATGCTTGAGCTCCCGCCTCCCACGGCCACAGGCACCGACATACTGAACGGCAGTGCCTGGCGCGAAGAGAAAACGACGCCCTCCAACGGCTGCGAACTGCGTCTCCATCGGGAGCGCTCCTTCATTGGCGAGGAGAATCCCGATCCTCGACTAGGTAATCACCCGATATTCCAGCCCCGGCGCAAGGCGCATGGTGCAACCGGTGGACAAGTCGATCGGCCGGGATGCAACGCAAGCTCGTGTCGCGAGGTCTTCACATGGCTGGGACGTCGTCAATCCAAAAGCTCTCGTTGTTCGCGTTGACCGCGATGGTGGTCGGCTCGATGGTCGGCTCGGGCATCTTTTCGCTGCCGAGGACCTTCGGCATCGCCACCGGACCGTTCGGTGCCATCTTCGCCTGGTGCATCGCAGGCGGCGGCATGTACACCCTCGCGCGAGTGTTCCAGGCGCTGGCGGAACGAAAGCCCGAGCTCGATGCCGGCGTCTATGCCTACGCGAAGGAGGGGTTCGGCGACTATCCCGGCTTTCTGTCGGCATTCGGATACTGGATAGGGAGCTGCATCGGCAACGTCTCCTATTGGGTGCTGATCAAGTCGACGCTGGGCGCCTTCTTCCCGGTCTTCGGGGACGGGAACACCGTGATCGCGATCGTCGTCGCTTCGATCGGAATATGGCTGTTCCATTTCATGATTCTGCGCGGCGTGCAGCAGGCGGCCGCCATCAACACGATCGTGACGATCGCGAAGATCGTGCCGATCCTCGTCTTCATCGTCATTCTGATCGTCGGGTTCAAGGCGGACCTGTTTCAAACGAATTTCTGGGGCGGTGAAGGCATGCCGGACAAGGGCTTGTTCGAGCAGATTCGTGCGACCATGCTCGTCACCGTTTTCGTCTTTCTCGGCATCGAGGGCGCCAGCGTCTATTCGCGCTACGCCAAGGAACGCGCGCATGTCGGCGCTGCGACCATTTTGGGATTTGCGATCGTGACGAGCCTGATGGTGCTCGTGACCATGCTGCCCTATGCCGTGCTTCCCCGCGCCGAGATCGCCGGCATGCGGCAGCCGTCGATGGCGACCGTACTTGAGGCGGTCGTCGGACATTGGGGTGCGATCTTCGTCAGCGTCGGACTTCTGGTTTCGGTGCTGGGGGCCTATCTCGCCTGGTCGCTGATCTGCGCCGAAGTGCTCTCCGCCGCGGGCCGGACCAGGGACATGCCGGCCCTGTTCGGCACGGAAAATGCGAACAAGGTGCCGGCCGCGGCGCTTTGGCTCACCAATGCGATCGTTCAGCTCTTCGTCATCAGCACCTATTGGTCGCAGGATGCATTCGCGTTGATGCTCAATCTGACGAGCGTGATGTCGCTGATTCCGTTCTTCCTCGTCGCAGCCTATGGGCTTCTGCTCGCCAGGCGAGGCGAGACCTATGGGAAGGACAACGGCGACAGAACGCGCGACATGATCTTTGCCGGCATCGCCGTCGTCTACACGCTATTCCTGATCTACGCCGCCGGAATGAAGTTCCTGCTGCTGTCCTTGATCCTCTATGCGCCCGGGACGGTACTCTACTTCTGGGCGCGTCTGGAGCAGAAAGCGAGGGTCTTTACGGCCGTCGAGTGGGTCATCTTCATCGCCGCCGCCGTGGGCGCTGCTGTCGGAATCCACGGTTTGGCCATCGGCTACATCACCATCTAGGCAAGGCAACTCCCGGGAGAACTCCCATGGCAAAGCAGGCGTCGGGCTCGGTTTCCTTCGGGGTCCATTCGGAGGTCGGTCAACTCCGGAAGGTGATGGTCTGCTCACCCGGCCGCGCCCATCAACGCCTTACACCGTCCAATTGCGACACCCTGCTGTTCGATGACGTGCTGTGGGTCGAGAATGCCAAGCGCGATCACTTCGACTTCGTCCAGAAGATGCGTGACCGCGGTATCGAAGTCGTCGAGATGCACGACCTGCTGACGGAAACGGTCGCAATCCCTGAGGCGCGCAAGTGGATTCTCGATAACCAGGTGGTGCCCGATCAGGTCGGTCTCGGCCTGGTCGACGAACTGCGGAGCTATCTGGACGGCTTGAAGCCGCGCGACCTGGCCGAAACACTGATCGGGGGCGTTTCCACCCACGACTTCCCCGACGCTCATGGCGGCGAGATGCTCAGGCTCGTGCGCGAAGCCGCCGGCATGACCGAGTATCTGCTGCCGCCGCTTCCCAACACGTTGTATACGCGGGACACGACCTGCTGGATCTATGGCGGGGTCACGCTGAACTCGCTCTACTGGCCGGCGCGGCACGAAGAGCCGATCCTCGCGACCGCCATCTACATGTTCCATCCGGATTTCGCCGGTAAGGTCAATGTCTGGTGGGGTGATCCGACGCGGGACCACGGTCTTGCGACGCTGGAAGGCGGCGACGTGATGCCGATCGGTAAGGGCAACGTGCTGATCGGGTTGAGCGAGCGCACCTCGCGGCAGGCGATCAGCCAGGTCGCCGCAGCCCTGTTCAAGAAGAAGGCGGCGGAGCGCGTGATCGTGGCGGCGATGCCGAAGCTCCGTGCGGCGATGCATCTCGATACGGTCTTCACGTTCGCTGACAGGGATTGCGTTCTGCTGTATCCCGACATCGTCGACAACATCGCGGCGTTTTCCTACCGGCCAGCCGACAATTCGGCCGGCCTCGAGCTGCGCAGGGATGAAAAGCCGTTCGTGGATGTCGTGGCGCAAGCCCTTGGTCTGAAGAAGTTGCGTGTGATCGAGACCGGGGGAAACGCCTATATGCGCGAGCGAACACAGTGGGACAGCGGCGCCAATCTGGTTTGCGCGTCTCCTGGCGTGGTGTTCGCCTATGACCGCAATACCTACACCAACACCCTGCTGCGCAAGGAAGGGATCGAGGTGATCACGATCGTCGGTGCGGAGCTCGGGCGCGGACGGGGAGGCGGTCATTGCATGACCTGTCCGATCATCAGGGATCCGGCGGACTACTAAGTCATGCGAAAAGACGGGGTTCGGTCGTGAGGCCGGTCTGTCGGGGCGGAGCGCTGCTCCGGCCCTCTTGCACCTGCGCGATTGGAGAGGCGCAGGATTGGCCTCCATGCGACGCGGTGAGTGAGAACCTTTCGGCAATTAACGAAATGGCGGTCCATCGATTCAATCTCTGATTTTGAATCATATCATCAACACGCCACAATCGTTGCCCAGGCTAAGACGATTCCTGGTGCACGCAAAAGCCAAAGAGGCACACGATGCGCAGGTCGAGAACGTTTTTGCCGGTCTTGTGGTTGTTGGGAACCGGCACTGTTTGGGCTGCCGACGTTGATCTCACCGAATTGAAGGCGAGCAGTCCCGTTCCGTACTACTCCGCTCCGTCCTGGAGTGTCGTCGGTTCCGTCACGTCGAACTTTACCGATAATGCCCTGTTCAGCCGGGACAATCGCAGGTCGGATTTCTTCTATGAGCCCGACGTGAGCGTCAGGCTGGATGGAAACCTCACAGATGACCTGTCGTACCGGCTCTACGCACGCGCACAATACGATGCCTTTGCGAGAGAGAAGGACGGCAATGCCGCAGTGGCGCGGATGGGAGCGCGCCTGACGGAGAACTGGAACGGCTGGCGCTTCTCCGCCATCTACGAGCACCGATACGATTTCGACGGGGTCTACCGCGATCTCGCTTTCACGTCGGACGATCTGATGGGCTCGGTGGCACGCGACCTCCGCGTGAACAATGTGACATTCTCACCGCTATTACTCCTGACCTACCGGTTTTCCGACCTAGCGGAAGCTCGGCGCTGGCGCTTCGATGCCTTGCTCGGCATTGAGGTCAAGCTCGATCCAGAATGGTCAATCGTGAGCACGCCGTTGTTCGAAGCCTTCTGGTTCACCGACGGCTTGAACAGGGGACGACAGGATCAGATCTACTCCGCGGACATCGGCCTGAGGTATAATTTCGCCAGCAATATTTCGCTTACGACGAGTGTGCTGTATGAGGCGCGAGAATCGAACGTCATGGTGCGGCGCTACAGGGATATCAGGATCGGTCCCCGGCTTGACTTTGCCTTTTGAGAGATCTGCAAGATGACGTTGAGGCGCGCTTGGGTGCTATTCGGGGTCATAGTCAGTTTGACGGCGGCATCCGCCGCGGCCGCGGACGCGCGCGACTCCGTGGACCGGAGCCAGCGTCTCGATACGGATGCACTCAGGGACGACGCCGGCACCCAACGGTTGCGGGCGCCGTCTCATCCGCTGGTGATCGTGCCGCCGCAACAGCCTGTGCCAAACGCAAGGAAGGGAAAGAAGAACAAGTCGAATACGCGCGGCGCTATGAGCCGCTAGCACATCGCGTCTCAACTGGTGCGATCGCCTCGGCGCAATCGTGAAGGCGATTTGCTGCGCTTGAGTATCTGTTGCAGCTTATTTGAATTACGGCGGGATAATCCGGCAAAAACCAGCCATTCGATCCCTCCCGACGTCATTTCACCGGTGCGAGATTTTATTCCGTCAGCAACACTACCTGGTGGTGTGAGCAACCTTACGGTGTATACTCTGCCGACCCCAAGGGCGTGCGTCTCCTGGTCCATGGATGGATATCTCGCCGGCGGGGCAGGGAGGAGACTCTCGATGTTCGACCTCAATGTATTGAGCTTCAATATGTTGAGCTTCAATGTCGGGCGTCACCGGTGAATAGTGGTGCGTACCGTGAAGCTGCATAGCTCGCCCGCCTGTGAGTCGAGTGGAACCAGTGTCAGAGGGTGGTTGCGACTTGGCTCGCAAGAAAGACTTGGCCCGGAAGAAACCAGCGAACGCCTTTACTGGGTCTTCTCATCCGATCTTCTTTTTGCAGTACGCCCTTCGTTTGAAGGGCACTTCGTGTATGAGGGGATCAATCCGGCGTTCGAGCTTCGCCTCGGCGTCTCGTCGGAAGACATCCGGGAGATGGACGTCTCCAACTGCCTCGGCAGAGACGACGCCAGAGCCGTCAGCGAAGCTCTCCGCGCGTGTCTCGCAGAAGGAGCCGAGGTCAGGATTCGCCATCGCCTTGCGTTTGGCGGCCAGCGCCAGAACATGGAAACGACCATCGCTCCGATCATGGACGGCGCCGCCGGTGGTGCGGTCCGGTTGATCGGCAGCCATCGCATCGCGCGCAACGGACTTCTCGAAGGCGGCGTCGAAGAATCTGATGCCGCGCAGGCGAGTGTCAATTTGCTGTCTATTCAGGAGGATATTCAGCAACGCATTGCATCCGATCTGCACGACTCGACGTGTCAGCATCTGATTGCCGCGAGCCTCGGTCTGATGCGGATCCGGCGGACCATGGACGATCCGGTCGGAGCCGAGCGCCTTTGCGATGAGATCGACGCGTCGATCGACGAGGCGCTCAGGGAAATCCGCGCCTTCGCCTACCTGCTGCACCCGCAGAATCTGACAGAAGGGCTCAAGGCCACGATCGAGCATTATGCCGATGGATTCGCGGCGCGCACGTCGTTGCGGGTCACGACCAGGATCCTGGCCGACGTTGATCGATTGCCCTACGAGACGCAGCGCTCATTGCTTCGGGTCGTTCAGGAAGCTCTCACGAACGTATTCCGCCATGCAAAGGCGACGGAGGTGAGCATCGTCATTGACGGGGCCGGCAGCCAGTTTCGGCTGACCATCAGCGACAACGGGCGCGGGCTTCAGGCCGGCCGTGCGAACCGGCCGATATCGACCGGCGTTGGAATTCCCGCCATGAGAGCAAGACTGGAGCAGATCGGAGGTTCGCTGGAGATCCGCACCGATCCGGCAACGCCTCGTTCCGGCACCGTTCTGTGCGCCGTCTTTCCGCATGCGTTGGTCACTAACAGGCGAAATCGGCGCAAGGACGCCACTGTCACGAGGGTCCCAGCGGGCACCCACTGAGGGAAGAAAAACACTGATCACCGGCAGCAGGTCGGAACGCATTCGTTTCGGCCAAGCCGCCGAGTAACGACATTGGAGTGCTCGTCATGAAGCGATTTCTCATCGCAGATGACCACGAAGCGGTACGGTCGGGCTTGCGAGCGGTGCTCGAACAACGGGCGGATTGGGAAGTTGTCGCCGAGGCGAGCGACGGCGGCAAGGCGCTGACAGCGGCGATCGAGAGCCGGCCTCACGTGGCCATCGTCGATTTTTCCATGCCGCGAATGACCGGACTGGAGGTCGCGCGGCGGATCAGGGAATATCCGCTGCAGACCGAGGTCCTGATTTTCACGGTGCACAGCTCCGGCCTGCTCGCCCAGCAGGCATTTGAGGCCGGCGCGCGCGCCTTCCTGGTGAAATCCGACGCCAACAGATTGCTGATGACGGCCGTCGATTCGCTTCTGGCGCACAAACGGTTCTGCACCGAGAGGTGCCGGAACGAGCTGAACGGCCAATCTGGCAGCAATGCAGACAGGCATCCGGGGCTCACTCCGCGCGAGCAACTGGTCGTCAAACTGGTTGCCGAAGGCTACAGCAACAAGGGCATCAGTGCGATCCTCAACCTCAGCGTCAAGACCACCGAGGCGCATCGGGCCGCCGCGATGCGCAAGCTGGACGTGAGCTCGACTGCGGGCCTGGTCCGATACGCGGTCCGCGCGCAATTGGTCGAGGCATGACGATGCCCCGCCGGGTTTGATGGCCGCGGCCGCGTCAGTACATTCGCCCGGCCATCTCGGGGTTTTGCAGGATGATGCTCAGGCCCGCGATCGGTATGATCGCTCGACCGTTCTGCTGCCGATCATCTCCGCCGATTGCGGTCGGATAGGAGAACCACGCCGTGAAGCGCATCCTGATTGCGGATGATCATGAAATCGTGCGTTCAGGGCTCCGCGCGATCATCGACACGCGCTCCGACTGGATCGTCGTCGGCGAAGCAATGAACGGCGAGCAGGCCGTGGCATTGGCCTTGGAGACGACGCCGGACGTCGTGATCGTCGACTATTCGATGCCCCTCATGAATGGGCTGGAGGTCAGCCGCCGATTGAAGTCGCTTCGCTTGCGCAGCGAAGTTCTGATTTTGACGATGCATGAAAACGAAGAGCTGCTGACCGAAGCCATTCTGGCGGGTGTTCGCGGCTTCTTGTTCAAATCGGATGCGAGAAAGCACCTGCTGTCCGCCGTCGAGGCGCTGCTGGATCGCAGGCCTTATTTCACCAGCGTGTTGCTGGAGAAATTGCTCCACGACTACCAGCTCAACAAGCTGAACAAGTCGGATATGCTGCTCACCTCGCGGGAGCAGAGCGTGGTCCAGTTGATCGCGGAAGGACATACCAACAGGTCCATAAGCGCTATTTTGCAGTTGAGCGTCAAAACCGTCGAAACCCATCGCGCGTCGGCGATGCGCAAGCTGGGGATGTCGTCGACCGCTGAACTGGTCCGTTACGCCATCCGCAAGAAACTGGTGGCGCCCTGAGAGGCTCCGCCGGCCGAGCGATGTTTCGTCGGACCATGTCACAGCCGGCTGTGTCCGTATTTGTCCCATGGCGCCCTAGGCGGAATTTGGGAGTGCTCTGGTTCCACAAATGCTGCAAGACTTGCCGGCATCCGCTGCAAGGAGGATCCGCATGAACAAGAGTGCATCTGTAGTTCTCGCAGTCGTTCTGGCGGCAGTTGCCATAAACGTCGCGCATGCTGACCGGCCGGGGGCCGACTGGATGCCGATCCAGCAAGTCATCGAGAAGGTTCTCAAGTCGGGTTTCACGCTGGTCAGCAAAATCGAGGCCGATGACGGTCGTTGGGAGGGCGAAGGCATCAAGGATGGTCAGAGGATGAAGTTCCACGCCGACGCGAAGACGGGTGAGATCATATCCACGAAGCCTGATCGCTAGGCGGAGTCCCGCACGGTCAGCAGCCGACATTGCTGGCGCACGAGCGAAGTCAGGCGCTCGATGCTGCGCCACGTTGCCTTCAGGCGCCTACTTTCAACGAGACCGTCACCTACGAGCGGCCACGAGTTGGCCCGTGGTCGCCCCATCCATCGACATCGACTTGGCGAGCCTATGGCAGGAACGGCTGGTCATGCCGAATGCGGACGGCCGATCCGATGGCGGTCCAAGGTGAGAGCTCTCGTTCGCAAGGAAGGCATCCGATTGTGAAGCGATCGGTGTCATGGGCCTGCCCGCAGACTGCGATCAACAAAAGTTCAATAATAGAATTAATATCCCACCTGAGCGATCCGACTTGCCTGTCGGGCGCGGCATTCACCCGGATCAGCGTTGGATCCTGAAAGGACTATAGGACCGAACGTCGCACCGACTGCTGGGCCGGAGGGCGCGGCCGACGAATGATCATCCGGGCGCTTGACTAGTTCTATAAAAGAACTGTAGGTTCCGCGCATGACGGCCGAGCGCGACGGCCGCGGGCCGGCCACGCGCTGGCAATGACGGTCGGACAGCGCGGCGCGCAGTTCGCGCGGCGCGATGCCGGGCAAGCGGCCGGGTAAGGCAACAAAACACAATGCCGTGCCCCCGGATGGGCGCGCATCAGGGAGGACTAGCATGTTGGCGAAATGGAAGAGTCTTGCGGCTCTGGCTTTGCTTTTGAGCAGTCCGGCGTTCGCAGCTGACGAGCCCGGAGTTACCGCGACCGAGATCAAGATCGGTGGAGTGTTTCCGTTCAGCGGCCCGGCATCGTCGATCGGTCTCGTCGGCAAGGGACTGATTGCCTACATTCAATCGATGAATGACCGCGGCGGCATCAACGGCCGCAAGATCAACTACATCGCCTATGACGACGCCTACAGCCCTCCGAAGGCGGTAGAGCATGTCCGCAAGCTCGTCGAGAGCGACGAAGTGGCGTTCATGTTCGGCCAGCTCGGCACGCCGGGCCTTTCGGCCACGGCGAAGTACCTGAGGGCGAAGGGGGTGCCCAGCATCGCCATCATCAGCGGCTCGTCCAAGTTCACCGACGTCGCGAGTTACCCGCTGACCACGACAGGCCTCGTCAGCTACGACACCGAGGGAAAAATCTACGCGAAGTATCTGACCAAAACGCTGCCGAAGGCCAAATACGCGATCCTCTATCAGAACGACGATCTCGGCAAAGATTACGTCAATGCGTTCAAGTCGTTTCTAGGCAAGGACTACGACGGGAAGGTCGTCAGCGCGTCCTATGAGGTCACGGAGCCGACCGTCGATTCGCAGATCACAACTCTGAAGAGCTCCGGCGCCGAGGCCCTGATAATCGCGGGAACGCCGAAATTCGCAGCGCAGGCGATCCGGCAGGCTTCTGTGATCGGCTGGAAAGCGACAGTGATCATCAACTTTCCGTCCGGTTCGGTCGGAGGCACACTGGCGCCGGCCGGCCTCGACAAGTCGACCGGCGTGATCGTCGGGACGACCAACAAGGATGTCATGGATCCGAATTGGAAGGACGATCCGGGCATGCAGGCTTATCGGGCATTCCTCGACAAGTATCTCGCGGGGGTCGACATCACGAACGGCAGCTATCTGACCGGCTATCAGCAGGGCATCCTGCTCGAGCAGATCCTGAAGCAATGCGGCAATGATCTGTCCCGCAAAAACATCCTCGCGCAGGCCAAGAACTTCAAGGATTTCATCGTTCCGACGGTACTGCCAGGGATCAAGGTCAATACCAGCGAATCCGAGAACATGATCTGGACGCAGATGCGGCTGCAGCGGTGGACCGGCTCGACCTGGGAAGCCTTCGGCGAGGTGTTGGACGCCAAGTCCGAATGAGTTCGCGACGGCCAGAGCGGCGGACGCGGCGTGAGCTGCGTCCAAGTCTGCGCTGTTCATGGATGCTGCATATGAGCGTCACGCGTACCGATGACCGCCGATCCTAGTCGCGCCCCGGGGTCGATTGGCGAGCGGCAGTGGCCCGGGACGTGCTCGGTAAGCCCTACGCTTTCTCGCGGATGTCCCGACTGCCGCGCTATTGCCGGCCTGCTGTTTGCAGGCCTGACACAGCCATCAAGCGGTCCTCGGTACCGATTTGCCGCCGCGCGCCGAGTCCAATACGGTGCAGGAGGTGACCGCGGCAGTGGCTTCGCCGCATTCTGGAATCGAACTGGCAGAGTGCCGGGGTTGTGCATGATGCGGGATTCTTGCCCCCGCCACTGCCGGCTATCCTCGCCCCATACCGGGACGAACGTCCGACACGCGACCCGCGGCGCAAGAACGTAATGGCAGATCGGGACTTGATCCCGATCAAGCCTTGATCGGGCCGGGCCCGCTAGCATGCAGCTTGCGTAAGGCGACGCGCAGTTGCGCCCCAATCCATGGGCCTCGGCGGCCCTTTCCGGGAATGATGACTTCAACCGAGTCGCGTGGTAGCGCGGGAATGAGCCGATGCCGACTTACTATTTCGACTTCAAGGACGGCGTGCCCCTCCGGGACAGGTCAGGACTGGAGCTAGTGAGTGATGGGGCGGCCATTGCGCACAGCAAGAACTTGGCCGACAGGGTACGCAGAGAGAAGCCGAAAGGCCATCCGGACCTCCGGATCGTGGTCATCGACGAGAGCGGCCGGGAAGTTCACCGCGAGCAGATCTATCCCAACGCGACTTGACCATTGGCGCAGACGGCACCGAAGCAAGAGCGTCAGCCGAAGGATCATTGGTTAGTCGAAGCTTCCGGACGCCTCCTTCGAAAGCCGTGGCGACGGGTTCGCCGCCATAGCCGAGGCTCGGCAGGGCGATGAGGTGATTCCGCCCCTTGTCGCGAATGGTGGTGGAGTTTGCGCCTCGACAACGTCATTGCGACTGCAACCTCTACCGTTTTGGTGCGCTGGCACGGAATTTCGTGTGCAGCTATGGGAAGCGCACCGTGATCGGAACCAGCCTCTGCAGATGGGCCATCAGCTACTTCGCGGTCGCAATCGTATGGCTGCTGCTTGCAGAAGGACTGATGGTCGTCGGGTTCGGCTTCCCGAACGACGACATTGGCGGCCCGGACACGCTCGTCATCGTCCATATGGTTTGCATCGGCTGGTTGAGCATGGTTCTGTCCGGCGCGTTGTTCCAGTTCGTGCCGGTGCTGGTCGCAAGGCCGCTCTATGCGGAGCGCTGGACACTGCCCGCTCTCGCGCTGCTGACGGTCGGGCTGACTGTGCTGCTCGGAGGTTTTCTGGCGTTGGGCGGGCACTTCAACGGGGCGGCCTGGCTGCTTCCCCTCGGAGCTGGCCTGCTGATTGCCGGTTTCGCGTTGGTCGTTGCCAATCTCGGCATGACGCTCTGGTCGGCCCGCCCGCTGCCGGGGCCCGCGCATTTCGTCGCAGGCGGGCTTGTCTGCATCTGCGTCACGGCGGCATTCGGCGGCACATTCTCGCTGATGCTGTCCGGCATCGCCGTCGGTGCGCAATGGCCGGACCTGTCGGTCGCGGGCGTTCCGATCCACGCGATTGCGGGGCTTGGCGGATGGCTGACGTTCACTGCCATGGGCGTCAGCTATCGCTTGCTTGCGATGTTCATGCTCGCGCCCGACGGCGATGCGAGGCTCGGGCGGCTTGCCTGGCTTGCGGGAATCGCCGCGCTGGCCATCGGACTTGTCGGTGGCGTGCTTGCATTCTGGCGCATGACCGGGCTGAACTTGGCGCTTCTGCTTGCAGGAGCTGCGGCACTGCTGTCGCTGGGCGCCTACGGCCGCGACGTGCTCGGCCTGTACAGGAACCGCAAACGTCGCGCGCTCGAGCTCAACACGCGCATGAGCCTCGTTTCGCTGGCAAGCCTCGTCGCGGCCGCAATCCTTGGCGCCGCGCTTCTTGCGGCCGGGTCATCTCCGTCCCATGTCGGCGCGATCGCCTTTCTCGTCGCGTTCGGTTGGCTCACAGGCCTCGTGCTCGCCAATCTCTACAAGATCGTCCCGTTCCTGACCTGGCTTGAGACCTATGGTCCGGTGATGGGCAGGGTGGCGACGCCTCGCGTCCAGGACCTCGTTGCCGAGCGCCGCGCGTTGAGATGGTTTGTCTTGTTCTTCGCCGGAAGCTGGACGGCGGCGTTGATGCTCCTGTTCGATGCGCCGCTCGGCTTCCGCGCCGCCGTGGCGGTGGTGACGCTTGCGACGCTCGGCCTGAGCGAGGAGTTCATCAGGGCCCGGCGGCTCACCGACGTTGCGCAGCCGATGCGCCTGCCGGCCGGAGCCGTCATGCCTCATCTTCTGGTCTCGCGGAACTGAAAGGAGATTGCCATGACCGAGTTCATCGACGTCGATGTGCGGCCGATCCTGCGCGCAGGCGGCGAGCCGTTCTCCATCATCATGGCCGCGCTCGAGCGGCTCGAGCCCGGGGAAGGGCTGCGGCTCTATGCTCCCTTCAAGCCGGTTCCTCTGTTCGACGTCATGGCGAGCAGAGGCTTTGCGCATCGGGAAGCCGAGCTGGAAGGCGGCGAATGGGAGATCCGCTTTATGCCGGACGACGGGTCGATCGAGGCGGCTGAACCGCCCCCCGCCGCGCCGGGCGACGGCGACTGGCCGGAGCCCGCGGTTCATCTCGACAACCGCGATCTCGATCCGCCGGAGCCTATGGTGCGCATTCTGGCCGCCCTGGAGCGGCTCGCGCCGGGCCAGACTCTCCACGCCTTGCTCAGTCGCGAACCGGTCTTCCTGTTTCGGGAGCTGACCAAGCGCGGCCATCAGTGGCGCGGCGGCTTCACGCGGCAGAAGGATGCCTATCACCTGACGGTGAGGGCGCACGCATGACGACCAACGACGACGATCTCGTGGCGCAGATCAAGCAGGCGCTGAAGGTCGTGATCGATCCGGAACTCGGGTACAACATCGTCGACCTGGGCTTCATCTATGATGTGTCGGTCGACGATGGCGCCGCGCACATCACCATGACGGCGACGACGCGCGGCTGTCCCGCCGCGTCCTTTCTCAAGGAGGGTGTCGCGAGCAGCGCGTGCCTCGTTCCGGGCGTGGACTCGGTCGACGTCACCATGACGTTCGAGCCGCCCTGGCAGCCCTCGATGATCTCGCCGGGTGTCAGGTCATCGCTCGGCTTTGCCGAGGTGAATTGAACCGGTCGGGGCGGCCGGGCCGGCTACATGCCGTCGGAGCCCGGGCCGGGCCAGATCTTCGCGGGGGCGCGAAGCTTCGCGAGGTCGAGCAGATTGATCGCCCGGGCGGCGATCTGGTCGATCACCTCGTCCAGCGACCGTGGTCTTAGATAGAAGGCCGGCATCGGCGGGGCAATGATCGCACCGATCTCGGTCGCCTGCAGCATGCTGCGCAAATGGCCGAGATGCAGCGGGCTCTCGCGGACCAGCAACACCAGCCGGCGGCGCTCCTTGAGCTGCACGTCGGCCGCGCGCGTCAGAAGGTTGTCGAGCTGTCCCCAGGCGATGGCGGAGAGCGTGCGGATCGAGCACGGCGCCACGATCATGCCGGCAACCGGATAAGAGCCGCTGGCGATCGCGGTGCCGATGTCGGAATGCGAATGGTCGCGGAAGGCGAGCGCGCGCAGCCGCGAGAGCGCATCGCTTCCCACTTCCGCGCTCAGCGTACGCTCTGCCGCAGGCGAAACCACGAGGTGCACCGCGTAATGCGGGTTGTCGGCCAGCAGCTCGACGATGCGCATGCCGATTGCGGCGCCCGAGGCGCCGCTGATGCCGACGATGATGCCCTGCCGCCCGCTCATGTGAGGACCGGTACGCGTGCGGGCATGCCGGACAGGCCGAGGCTGGACCAGATCGCATCGACACGCGCGATCACGGCAGGATCCATGGCCAGCGGAACGCCCCATTCCCGATCCGTCTCCGGAGGAATCTTGGTCGTGGCATCGATGCCGAGCTTGCCGCCGAGTCCCGATTTCGGCGAGGCGAAGTCGAGATAGTCGATCGGCGTGTCGGTGAGCGTCACGAGATCGCGCGAGGAATCGCTACGCGTGGAGACGGCCCACATCACGGCGCGCCAGTCGCGGATGTCGATGTCGTCGTCGACCACGATCAGCAGTTTCGTGTAGCTGAACTGCGGCAGCATCGACCACAGGCCGAGCATCAGCCGCCGCGCCTGGCCGGGATAGCGCTTCCTGATCGCCGCGACGGCGATGCGGTATGAGCAGGCCTCCGGCGGCAGCCAGCAGTCGGTCACCTCGGGGAATTGCTGTCGGATCAGCGGTACGAACAGGTGATTAAGTGCCTCGCCGATCCGCGACGGCTCGTCCGGCGGTCGGCCCGTGAAGGTCGAGAGGTAGACGGGCTGCCGACGGGTGGTGATCGCGGTCACGCGCATCACGGGGAATGCCTCGACGGAATTGTAGTACCCGGTGTGATCGCCATACGGTCCCTCGGGCGCGGTCTCGGTCGCGGAGACGAAGCCTTCGATGACGATTTCGGCCTCGGCCGGGATCGCGAGCGGGACGGTGAGGCATGGCGCGAGGTCGGGTCGTTCGCCGCGCAGGATTCCGGCGAAGCGCAGCTCGGACATCGTCTCCGGTAGCGGCAGCACCGCAGCAAGGATCGTCGCAGGATCGGCTCCGATGACGATCGCGACCGGCATGTCGCGCCCGATCGCCTTCCATTGCTGGTGATGCCTGGCGCTGCCGCGATGCGCGAGCCAGCGGATGATGGCGCGGTCGCGACCGAGCACCTGCATGCGGTAGACGCCGACATTCTCCTCCTGGTCGGCCGTCGCGGATTCGGGCGGCACGGTGATCACGAGCGGCCAGGTGATCAGCGGCGCCGGCTCGCCGGGCCAGCAGACCTGGACCGGCAAGCGCGCGAGATCGATGTCGGGCCCCATCGTGACGCAGTCCTGGACCGGCGCCGCCGCGCGCGTGCGCGGACGCGTCGCCAGCGCGGCGCGGGCGAGCGGAAGCTTGTCGAAGACATCCCTGATGCTGTTCGGCGGTCGCGGCGCGCGGAGCTCGGCCATCAGCGCGCCAAGCTCTTCGAGACGGTCGGGCGAGATTCCCATACCCCATGCGATCCGCTCGACCGTTCCGAACAGATTGGTGAGGAGAGGCATCTCCGATGGGCTGCCGTCGGCCTTGACGGGCTGCTCGAACAATAATGCCGGTCCGTGCGCGCCGAGCACACGCCGGTGGATTTCCGTGATCTCGTGGACGACGGAGATCTTCTCGCGAATGCGTCGCAATTGCCCCCGGCTTTCGATGAAGCGGAGAAAGTCGGACAAGTCGCGAAAGCGCGGCACATCACGTTGCAATGAGCAAGCTCCCAAAAAATCACAGCTAGCCGGCCTGTTTTCGGTCTTCATTGTTCCCGCTCAAATACAGCGGCGTGCAATCCGTCCAGATGTGAGGCCCATGAATGATCCGTCCGCCCCATCGCCCGGCCAATTGCCGACGATTCCGCCGCTCGTCGCAATTGCCATGCGTCCGCTGCCTCTGTTGCCGCTGCAGCTCGTTCTTGGCGGCGTCCTGCAGCGGATCCACCGGCGCAACCCTGCAATGTTCGACCGGCTGGGCGAGCACGCGCGCGCGCGGTTCGGGATCAAGCCGATCGATCTGCCCTTTGCCTTCGTGGTCGAGGCGAGGCCGCCGCGCTTGTCTGTCGTGCGCAACCTGCCGAAAGACCTGGACGCGCGGATCTTTGCCTCGCTCGCCAATCTCCTGGCTCTGCTCGAAGGCAGGGTCGATGGCGATGCCCTGATGTTCTCGCGCGAGCTCCTCGTCGAGGGCGATGTCGAGGCGGTGCTGGCGCTGCGCAATACGATCGACGACACCCAGCTCGATCTCGTCACTGAGCTGTCCTCGTTGTTCGGCCCGCTGGGCGCGCCGGCGCGGCGCGCCTTCGAGGCCGCCCGTGGCCGCGTGATCGGTTCACCGGGGCAAGGCGAGCAATCGAGATGATGGAGTTGATCTGTCCTGCCGGCACGCCGGCCGCGTTGAAGAGCGCCATTGATGCCGGCGCCGATGCGATCTATTGCGGCTTCAACGACGAGACCAACGCGCGTAATTTTCCCGGGCTGAACTTCAGCCGCGACGAGCTGCGCAAGGGGATCGCGCTGGCGCACGCCCGCGGCGCCAAGGTCCTGGTGGCCATCAACACGTTCCCGCGCGCCTCCGCCGTGGACATCTGGCATCGCGCCGTGGACGACGCGGTGAGCGCCGGCGCCGATGCACTGATCCTCGCCGACATCGGCTTGATGGACTACACCGCGCGGCGCCATCCGAACCAGCGTCTGCATGTTTCGGTTCAGGCCGCGGCCGCAAATCCCGATGCCATCGCCTTCTACGCCGAAACCTTCGGCGCCAAGCGCGTCGTGCTGCCGCGCGTGCTCAGCGTGCCTGAGATCGCCGAGATCACCCGCGAGTCCGCCTGCGAGACCGAGGTGTTCGTGTTCGGCGGCCTCTGCGTGATGGCCGAGGGGCGCTGCTCGCTGTCGTCCTATGCCACCGGAAAGTCGCCGAACATGCAGGGCGTCTGCTCGCCGCCGAGCCACGTGACCTATGAGCAGACCGCGGAGGGGACCAAGTCCAGCCTCGGCGGCTTCACCATCAATCGGTTCGGCATGCGCGAGCCCGCCGGCTATCCGACGCTGTGCAAGGGCCGCTTCTCGACCGCACAGGGCGCCGGCTATATTTTCGAGGATCCCGTCAGCCTGGACGCCACGACCCTGCTCAAGGGCATGCGCGATGCCGGCGTGACCGCGCTCAAGATCGAGGGCCGCCAGCGCGGCCGGGCCTATGTCGAAAGCGTAGTACGCCATTTCCGTCGTGCGCTCGCGACGCTCGAGGCCCGGAGTGAGACGGATATTGCGAGCCTGAAGCCCTTCGCCGAAGGCCAGGCCTCCACGCTCGGCGCCTATCGCAAGACCTGGCGTTGATCCGTTCGAATATGCGAGCTCAAGCGATGCAACTCAGCCTCGGTCCAGTTCTGTACAATTGGGCGCCGGAACGCTGGCGCGACTTCTATTTCCGCATCGCTGACGAGGCGCCGGTCGACGTCGTCTCCATCGGCGAGATCGTCTGCTCGAAACGCTCGCCGTTCTTCGCCGACCACATCCCCTCCGTGGTGGAGCGGCTGCAGGGCGCGGGCAAACAGGTACTGCTGGGCTCGCTCATCCTGGTCTCGCTGCGGCGTGAACGCCGCCAGACCGAAGAGCTCGCTTCGGCTGAGGGCGCGCTGGTCGAGGTGAATGATCTGACCTGCCTCAAGGCGCTCGCAGGCCGGTCGCATGCCATCGGGCCCTTCGTCAACATCTACAACGAGGCGAGCGCGGCCTTTCACGCCGCGCATGGAGCGAAACGCATCTGCCTGCCGCCGGAATTGCCGCTGGCTTCGATCGCGGCGATCGCGCAGGCCGTTCCTGATGTTACCACCGAGGTGTTCGCGTTCGGCCGGGTGCCGCTCGCCATCTCTGCCCGCTGCTATCATGCGCGCCTGCACAAGCTCGCGAAGGACAATTGTCGCTTTGTCTGCGAGAAGGATCCGGACGGTCTGCTCCTGAACACGCTGGAGCATCAGGATTTCCTGACCATCAATGGTGTGCAGACCCTGTCTCACACCTGCGCCAATCTGCTGGGTGAGGCCGGCCTGCTGCACGAGAGCGGCGTCCGCGCGCTGCGCCTGTCGCCGCAGGATTGCGACATGGTCGAGATCGCGAAGATCTTTCGCGACGTGCTGGACGGCCGTGACGATGTCGAAGGCGGCAACCGCCGTTTTGCCGCAGCCTATCCCGGCGTTCCGTTCTCGAACGGGTTCCTGTGGGCAGAGCCAGGTCATCTCTATCATCAGGCCCGATCAGGCGATGCGCCAGGCTCGGCGGCGTAACACGACAAAGCTACGCCGGCGCATCAGAAGGTCGTGGCCATCGTAGCCAGACGCCGATACGCCCTTTCCCGTGCAGCCTCTATCCGCTCCTGCGGCCCGGTGGTTGGCCCGATCGGCACGAAACGGATGTTGTCGATGCCGATGAAGCGCAGGATGTCTCGCAGGTAGGGTGTCGCCATGTCGATGCGGCCGCGATTCATGCCGGTGGAAAAGTCGCTGCCGCTGGCGAGAATCACCAATGTCGGCCGGTCCTTGAGCAGCGGAAGATAGCCCTGTGACGGGTCGAACCGAAAGGTCAGCCCGGGCTGGACGATGATGTCGAACCAATGCTTGAGCTTGTAGGGGATGCCGAAATTCCACATCGGCGTCGAGATCAGCACGCGATCGGCCAGCGAGAAGCGCAGCGCCATGCGCTCGGCCTCGGCAAAGCCGTCACGTTGCGCATCGTTGAAGGTTTGACCGTCCATCCGTGCATATTTGGCCTCGACGATGGGACCTGCGAATTCCGGCATCCGCTCCCGCCAGATGTCGACGACGTCGACGTCCCAGTCTGGCCGCGCCTGACGAAAGCCGTCGAGAAAGACGCGCGCGCCGGCACTCGAGACGGAGTCGGTGCGGGGCGAGCAGGACAGGTGCAGGAGCTTCACCAGCGTTCATCCCAACGCTCTGATGACAGTGTCCGCCCGGGTGACGATCGCGACGTTCTGCATGGCGAAATTGATCGACGCGGCGTGCCAATCGGCATTCATGGTCGAGCAGCAGTCTTCGGGGACGATCATGAAGTAGCCCTTGTCGGCGCCGGTGCGGGCGGTGTGCTCGACCGACATGTTGGTCCAGGCGCCGGTGTTGATGATCATGTCGCGCCCGGTCGCCTTCAGGATCGTTTCAAGCCGCGTGCCTTCCCAGGCGCTCATGCGCATTTTCTCGACGACGAAATCGCCGGGCCGGGGTTCGAGGCCGGAGACAGGCGCTGCGCCCCAGCTTCCGCGCACCATCGCCTTGCTGTCGACGAGACCCTCGAATAACGGCGCATTCAGCGTCACGCCGGGCGCGCCGGGCTCGACGACGAACCAGACGTGGATGATGGCGACGCCGCGGCTCCGCGCGGTCTCTGCGAGGCGGCGGACATTCTCGACAACATGCTGTTGCTTCGCGTGGCCTGGTGCGCCCGAATCGGCGAAAGCGCCGCCGTCCATGATGACGTCGTTCTGCAGATCCTGGATGATCATGGCGCAGCGCTGCGGATCGAGCCGCATGTCCCCGTCAGCGAGGATCGGCGCCGCCGGTGCGACGCCTGCGGTCGCGCCGCCGCCGCTTCGCCGGCCGCTCATATAGGGCTCGTGCCGCGGGCCGACCTTGGTCGGAATCGCATAGACCGAGTGGGGCGCGGTCAGGTACAGCGTTCGGAAATCCGGCCCGCCCCAGGCGAGGTTGGCGACCAGCTCGGCCACGCGCACCTTGCCGAGCAGCTCGCCGCGCGGCGAATAGACCCAGACGCCTCCGGGCGCGGTGACCCAGACATTGCCGTGCTGGTCGCACTTCATGCCGTCGGGAAGGCCGGCTTCGAGCTCGGAGCGTATGCCGCTTGCGAACACCCGGGCATTCGAGAGCGAACCGTCGGCATTGACGTCGAAGACGCGGATCAGCGCCTGCACGGTGTCGTTGACATAGAGCAGCTTCTCGTCGGGTGAGAAGCACAGCCCGTTCGGCTGGTCGAACAGGTTTCGCTCGACCACGAGTTTCGGCTCGCCGCCGGGCACGATGCGATAGACGCCCTGGAAGCCGAGCTGGCGCGGCCGCTCGACACCGTAGACCGGCATGCGGCCGTACCAGGGGTCCGAGAAATAGATCGCGCCGGACGAGTGTACGCAGACGTCATTCGGGCTGTTCAGCTCCTGTCCCCCGAAATGCGAAGCCAGCACTTCGCGCCGCCCGTCCGGCCGCTCGCGGATCAGCGACGATGTCGCGTGCTCGCAGACGATCAGATTGAGCTCGGCATCATAGGTCATGCCGTTGCACTTGTTGGAGGGGCGCTTGACCTCGACCACGCCGCGCCGCGCATCCCAGCGTCGGCGCACATCGCCCGGCATGTCCGAGAACAGCAGATAATGATCGACCGGATGCCAGATCGGTCCCTCCGTGAAGTCGAAGCCGGTGCCGACCTGCGCGACCGGGGCATAGGGGTCGATCAGGGCCTCGAACTCGCTGCGCAAGGTGACATGGGTCATCGGCCGATCCTCAACTCACGTTACGCCGGGAACCAGTTGCGCGGGGGCAACGATTGCACGATCGGTCCGGGGACCTGATCGTGCAGGCGCCCGACGACGTTGCCGCCTTCGATCTTGGCGGGACGGTCATGCACCGGCAGCAAATAGCGCGAATTGCTGAGCAGCTTCTTGATCGAGGCCTTCTCCGCCCGCTTGCTGGTGCCATGGTTGCCCGTCGTGCGTGGCTCCCAATCGTGGATCTCGTTGAACGGCGTCACGATCTGATCGTTGAAGTCGTAGATCACGTCGCCGCAGATGGTTGCGATGCCATCGGCCGTCTCCACGATGACGTTCATCGAGCCCTCGGTGTGTGCATTGGCGGCGTCGCAATAGACGCCGGGCATCAGCTCGATCGGACCGGTGATCTCGAGGTCGAGGAAGCGCAGCGCGCTTTTGGTGTGCAGGCGGTCGATCAGGTGCTTGATGTCGGGGGCCGGATATTGCGGATGCATCAGGCCGGAGACCGAGTATTCGAGCTCCTTGCGATTGAGCACGACGGTCGTGTTCATCGAGAACAGATCGTCCTTGCCGGCATGGTCGATGTGCAGATGGGTATGGCAGACGAAGCGGACGTCGCCCATGCGCACGCCGTGGCGCGCGAGCTGGTTCTCGATCATGTTCTCGTGGTACTGCAGCCCGCGCATGCCCAGCGTCTCCATGATCTGGTTGGAGCGGTAGCCGGTGTCGACCACGACGGGATATTTCCCCCCGAGGATCAGGAAGCCGAGGGTGAGGACGCGGCGGGTGCGGCCGCAATCGCGGCCGAGAACCAGAAAGCTCGATTCCAGCTCGATATCGCCATAGTCCAGGATCTTGATCTCCAGCGCCATTCGTTGCCCTCCCTCATCTGTTTCTTGTCTGTCAAAGCCGGTAGACGCGCGTCGCCGTCGTCCTGAAGATGGCGTCCTGCTGCTCAGCACTGAACGGCGCCGCGGCGCCGCGAAAGGCGTTCACGAACTCGCGATAGCTGGTCCACAATTTCTCGATCGGGAAGTTGGAGCCGAACAGACAGCGTTCGGCGCCGAAGATTGCGACGGTGTCGGTGAGCACGGCGGCGATGTGCGCGGGATCGTTGCGATGGATGAAGGTGCCGAGCCCCGAAAGCTTCGAGACCACGTTCGGACAGGCCGCGAGCCGGGCCATTCCGGCACGCCAGGCCGCGCGTCCCGCCGGAGAGAGATCCTCCAGCATACCGGCATGCTGGAGGATGAAGGTCACCTCGGGGCAAGCCTCGGCAAGCGCCGCGGCGTCCGGCATCTGCGGGGTGAACACCTGCAGGTCGAAGCTCCAGCCATAGTCGGCGAGGCGCGCGACGTTGCGCTGAATGATCGGATCGGCGCAGAGATCTGCGCGGGCTGCGAAGCGGTAGAGCGGGTTCTCGTGCCAGTGCAGCTGCATGCGCGCGCCGCGCATCAGCCGGTAGCACTTCAGGCGGTCGAGCTGCGGGCGTACGTCGTCCGCGGCGAAATTGGCATAAGCGACGATCGCGTGCGGCCAGCCGTGTTCGTCCGCTGTCTGCTGCACCCAGGCAGCCTCGTCCTCGAAGCGGTCGTTGGCCCAGTTGGTCTGGACATAGACCGAGCGCGTGACGCCGGTGTCCTTGAGGTCGTCGAGATACTCTTGAATCGGATAGTCGCGCCGGATCGGCTCGTAAGGTCCGAAGATGCGCGGTTGCATGGGGCCGATCAGCCAGGGCAGGTCGGCCTGCCGCCAGATGTGATGATGGCCATCGACAATACCGTTCACGCCGCTCTCCTTCGTCCCAAAGCCAGAATGTGCGCGACGATCGACGCGCTCGAACCGCCATCCACGAGGTCGTCGACGAAGCGCTCGATGGCGACAAGCGCCTCGGTCTGCGGGCGGAAGCCGGGGCCCGTCGCCAGCGGCGTCAACCAGCTCACGCGCCAGGCCCGGCGCGACAGCTTTGCGACGGCGTCGCGGAGGGCGTCGGTCTCGCCGCGTTCGAGCCCGTCGGAAACGATCGCCACGGCGGCGCCGCGGGCGTAGCCACCGAACCGCGGGACGGCCAGGAACGCTTGCAGCGCGTCGCCGATCCGGGTGCCGCCGTCCCAGTCGCTGACGAGGTGTGCAGCGGCGTTCATCGCCTGCTCGCGGCGCTTCAGCCGCAACGGGCGGGTGACGCGGGTCAGCCGCGTGCCGAAGGTAAACACCTCGACATTGGGCGCAGCCTGCACCAGCGCATGGGCGAGCTTCATGTTTTCCTCGGTGCGGCTCTTCATCGAGCCGGAGACGTCGATCAGCAGCAGCATCTTGCGCGGGCGTCGGCGCCGCTTCATGTGGCCGAGCCGCAAGATCTCGCCATCGCTGCGGACGCTGTCGCGCAAGGTGCGACGAAGGTCCACAAACGGCCCGCGCCGGGTGCGCATGCGGCGGTGGCCGCGCCGCCGCGGCAGGCGTCGCGGCGCCTCCCGCGCCAGGCGGCGCAACGCATCCGCGTTCGCGGTCGCCCCGAAGCGGCGCTCGACCAGCGCCTCGGCGCGCGTTGCGGTCAAGCCGGACTCGCTCGCCTCTTCCGAGAGAAGCGGCTCCTCATCACCACGGCCTTCCTCCTGAAGCCGGACGGTCTCGTCATCCTCGCCGTCGTTGGTGCGCTCGATGGCCTCGCTGCCGCGGAAATGCAAATCGAACAGCCGATCGAAGGTCGCGCGGCGCTCGGGCGGCGGGGCCAGCGTCGCCAGGGCAGCCTGCCTGATGTGCTCGACGCTATCGGGGCCGAGCAGTCCGATCGCCGCCAGGAACGTCGTCGTCTGCTCCGGTGCCACGGCAAAGCCGTTCGCGCGCAGCAGGGGAACGAACGCGACGAAGACGCGCGCGGCGCGCGGGAGCTGCGGCTCGGTGCTCATGCCGTCGCCTCCGCGAGCATCGCATCGAGCCGCGGCGAAATGAAATGCAGATCCTCCTCGTCCTTCAGCGCCACCCCGATCGAGCGCTTGAAGGCATCCGGCCATCGTGCGCCGCCCTTGTGGAGCAGCGTCGCCGCCTCGGCCCAGTCGACGGCCTCGGCAATGCCCGGCGCCTTGCTGAGGGGTTCGCGCCGCAACTTTTCCACGGCTGCGACGACGGCGCGGGCGGTGGCCTCAGCGACGCTGGAGGCGCGCATCATGATGATCCGCGCCTCGCGCTCGGCGGTCGGATAGTCGATCCAGTGATAGACGCAGCGGCGGCGCAGGGCTTCGTGCAAATCGCGCGTGCGGTTCGACGTCAGCACGACCACGGGGCGTTCGGCCGCGCGAACCGTGCCGCGCTCGGGAATCGAGATCTGGAAGTCGGAGAGAAATTCGAGCAGGAACGCCTCGAACTCCTGGTCGGCGCGGTCGATCTCGTCGATCAGGAGCACGGTGGAATCGGGCGCGCGGAGCGCGGCCAGCATCGGCCGCTCGATCAGGAAGGTTTCGCCATAGATGTCGATGTTCTCGTCGCCGGCCTGGCGGATCGCCAGCATCTGGCGCGGGTAGTTCCATTCGTAGAGCGCAGCGGACGCGTCGATGCCCTCATAGCATTGCAGGCGGATGAGGCGGCGGCCGAGCACGGCGGCGATCGCTTTTGCGGCTTCCGTCTTGCCGACGCCCGGCGCGCCTTCCAGCAGCAGCGGCTTGCCGAGCGCGAGGCCGAGATAGGCTGATGTCGCAAGGCCCTCGTCGGCGAGGTAATAGGCCGCGCGAAGCGCCTTCTCCAGTGCCTCCGGGCTGTCGATGCCGACGATGTTGCTGCGAACCGCCACGGCTCAATCCTCTAGCGCCGTGCCTGCGGCCGTGCGCCGCCCTGGCTCTTGATCGCGCGCAGTACCTTTTCAGGCGTGATCGGCAGGTCGTCGATGCGCACGCCCACGGCGTTGAAGATCGCATTGGCGACGGCCGGCAGAACCGGGTTGGCGCACATCTCGCCGGGGCCTTTTGCCCCGAAGGGACCATCGGGCGCGGGGCGTTCCAGCACCGCGATATCGTGCGGACAGATGTCGCCGGGACCTGGCATTAGATACTCGACGAAGTCGCGGGGGCCGTGAACGGGGTCGGGATAATAGGGTTCCGGGGTCTCGTAGAGCGCGTGGCTGACGCCCATCCAGGCGCCGCCGACGAGCTGCTGCTCCACCAGACGCGGGTTGAGCGCGCGGCCGAGCTCATAGGCGGAGTCCATCCGTACCATCGCGACTTCGCCGGTCTCGTCGTCGACCTCGACTTCGGCGACGAGACAGGCATGGGCATAGCAGGTTGCCGGCGACATCTCGCCGGTCTCGGGATCGACGTTGGAGAGCGGGACCAGGAAGATGCCGCGACCGGAGATGGTCTTGCCCTGCTTGAACTGCGCGGCAATCGCGACGTCCTTGGTCGAGATCGAGCGGTGCGGTGCACCTTTGACGTGGATGTTGCCGCGGCCGTCGGTCTCCAGATCGGCCGCGTTGACCTCCAGCTCCTCCGCGGCCGCCTCCATCATCACGCCGCGCGCCTCGCGGGCCGCGGCCATGACGGCGTTGCCGACGCGGTGGGTGCCGCGCGAGGCGAACGAGCCCATGCAGTGCGGGCCGGTGTCGGAGTCCGCCGTGTCGACATAGACGTCCTCGACCGGCACGCCCAGCGTCTCGGCGCAGATCTGCCGCGTCACCGATTTCATGCCCTGGCCGAGGTCGATCGACGACAAGGCCACGGTGAACTTGCCGCTGGGATTGGAGTGAACCAGGGCCTGGCTGGGATCCCCGCCAAGGTTCATGCCGATGGGATAATTGATCGACGCCATGCCGCGTCCGCGATGCCTGGTCATGTCAGCGTCTCCTGGTGCCGAACACCGACGAGAACCGCGTCGCGCCGTGGGATGGCGCAGCCGGGCGCGGCGGGGGAGATGGCGGCGCCGGCGGGGGCGGATCGCGCGGCGGTTCTCGCGTGACCGTTGGCGGCAGCCGGTCATAGCTGGTGCGTTGCTGGACCGGCGCGGCTGGACGTGCGCGCGAAGAATCCGTCGGCGTTGGTGGGATCACCGCGCGGCTGCCGCCGCCCTCCTTGCGCGAGGAGGCGCGCCTGAACTCGTCGCGGATCGGCCATTTGGCTTTCTCAGCGGCGACCTGCACGCATTCGATCAGCGCCGTGTTCTTGGCCTCGCGCCGGTGTGCCTTCATGTCGCCGTCGCGATAGGCGTTGAGGATGCGAAACTCCATCGGGTCCATGCCGACGAGGTTCGCGAGCTTGTCCATCTGGCATTCGATGGCGAAGTCCATCGCCGTGACGCCGAAGCCGCGCATGGCGGTGGCCGGCGTGCGGTTGGTGAAGACGCAATAGACGTCGCCATAGACGTTCGGGATGGTGTAGGGGCCCGGCAGATGCGCGGCGCACTTCACCGCGGCGTAGCTCGACAGCCGCGTATAGGCGCCGCTGTCGAAATAGGCGCGGATCTTGCGCGCGACGATGCGGCCGTCACGCATCACGCCATCCTTGATGTAGATCCGTTCGGCGCCGCGCGGCGGGCCGTATTGCATTTCTTCTTCGCGCCCGAACACGTAGCGGACGGGGCGTCCCGTCAGCATGGCGCCGAGGATGGCGAGCGGCTCGGTCAAAGTGTCCACCTTGCCGCCGAAGCCGCCACCCACGGTGCCGCCGATGAAGTGGAAAGTGTTGGACGGCACGTCCAAGATCTTGGCGCAAGTGTCGACCGAGAAGAACAGCGCCTGCGTCGAGGTATAGACGACGTAGCGGCCGTTGGTATCCGGAGCCGCAATGGCGCCGTTGGTCTCGGTCGGCGCGTGCTCGATGGGCGACATCTGGTAGCGCTGCTCAAGCACGTGATCTGCGCTCGCTAGCGCCGCATCGGCGTCGCCGAACCGCAGGCGCTGGTGGTCGTAGACATCGTGATAGATGAAAGCGTTCTTCGGATAGGTCTCGTTGACCACGGGCGCGCCGGGCTTGAGCGCGTCCTCGACGTCGAACACGGTCGGCAGCGGTTCGTAGTCGACCTTGACCTTCGCGATGGCCTCGAAAGCCTCGCGCTCGCTGTCGGCGACGATCGCGACGATGGGCTCGCCCTTGTAGCGGACCTTGTCGACCGCCAGCGACGGCTCGTCGTCCTTGCCGAAATTGATCAGGCTCAGAAGCGTGTTGAGATTGACCGGCACGTCCGTGCCGCGGATGATCCGGCGTACGCCGGCCGACCGCTCCGCCTCGGTGGTGTCGATGCGACGAATCCGTGCATGGGCCTGTGTCGAGCGAACGACCTTCAGGTGCAGCATGCCCTGCAGCTTATGGTCGTTGAAGTAGCTCGACGTGCCCGTGACATGGCCGAGCATGTCCTGGCGTTGGGTGCCCTTGCCGATCTCCTTGAGGTTATCGTCGCGCTCGTCGGCGAAGATGTCCTTGCGCAGTTCCAGCATGGTCTGACCTCAGGCGCTGACCCGGCCGCCGGCGGCAGCGAGGATGGCATTGATGATCGGCTCGTAGCCGGTGCAGCGGCAGATGTTGCCGGAAATGGCTTCGATCACCTCGTCGCGGCTGGGCGAGGGATTGCGGTCGAGCAGCGCCTTGGCGGCCATCAGCATCCCCGGGGTGCAATAGCCGCACTGGGCGGCAAAATTGTCGGCGAAGGCGCGCTGCAGCGGGTGCAGGTTCGGGCCCTGCTTCATGCCGTCGAGCGTGTCGATCGAACGGCCGGCGACCGTCTCGGCGAGCGTCAGGCAGGAGAGGTGCAGCTCGCCGTCAACGAGCACGCTGCACGTGCCGCAGCCACCCTGGCCGCAGCCGAATTTCGGCGTCATGTCGCCGATCAGCTCGCGCAGCGCCACCAGCAGATTGGTGCCGCCGTCGACGAAGATCGCGACGTCGCGGCCGTTGTGACGAAATTGCAGGGGGATTTTGGCCATGGCCCTATTCCTGTTCCGACAGCAAACGACGTAGATGCACGCCGACGATCTCGCGGCGATACCAGGCGCTGCCGAGCGCGTTGTCGGATGGCGAGGTTCCTTCGGTGGCCGCGGATGCGGCCGTCGCGATGGTCGCGGCATCCAGCGAGCGGCCCTCCAGCGCGCGCTCGGCGGCGCGGGCGCGGATCTGGGTCGGTGCCATCGATCCCAGCGCGATCCGGGCGCCCGCGATACGTCCGCCGCTGATCGGCAGATGGGCCGCGAGCGTGACGACCGAACCGCCCTTCGGCTTGATGCGCGCGATCTTGCGATAACGGAAGGCTTCGCTGTTGGCGGGACGGGTGCAGGACACCGACAGCACCAATGTCCCGGCCTGTCGTTCGCGCGCCTGCAGGAACTCTTCGATCGGGACGTCGCGCGCGCCAAAGCCGCCGGCTACAGTGACGGTAGCATCGAGCGCCAGCAGCGCGACGGTGAAATCGCCGTAGGGATTTGGCGCGAAGAGGTTGCCGCCGACCGTACCCATGTTGCGCACGGCGGGACCGCCGATCGAACGGGCGGGCGCGTGCAGGAAGGCGAGGTCGCGTTCGGCGAGGACGCGCGCGAAGGTGACGCCGGCGCCCAATGTGATGCGTGGGCCCGAGGCGTCGATCCTGGTCAGTGCCTGGTCCTGTGCGCGCACCACGGTCGAGATGGAAACATCCCCCTCGTTCAGCGCTCGCATCACCAGCGTGCCGCCGCCGAGATAGCGCGCGCTGCGGTCCGAGGACAGCGCGCCGGCCGCCTCGCTGGCGCTTGCAAAAGTCTTCACTGTCACAGCCATGATTACGCGGCCTCCTTCAGGTGCCGGCGGATCGCCTCGAAGCCTGCCTGATAGATGTCTTCGGCGACCATATGGGTAATACGATCCTTGTCCTCGGGCTTCGTGGTGAAGCGGGATTCCCAGTGCCAGAAAGTCCGGTCGCCGTCGGTGACCGGCAGCAGCCGGACATGAGCGACGTAGTTGAACATCGGCACCGGTGTATCGAGCAGGCAATAGCTGAAGGACTGTTCCAGGTCCGACAGCGCCAGCAGTTGCTCGCGCAACTCGGAGCCGTCCTTCAGCTTGAACCGCCTGACGCAGCCGATCTTGTCGGACGACTGCGCACGCTCGATCGAGGAGGTCGCGACCGCCGGATGCCAGCGATCATGCCCGTTGAAATCGCGCAGCACCGCCCACGTCGCGTCGGTCGGTGCGTCCAGGATCGTGCTCTTGACGATATGCGGCACGGCTAGCCTCCGAACACACGCTTGAGCGCGTCGAACCCGCCCTGGAACACGCCGCCGCCGATATTGCTGACGAGCTCGGTCTCCCGCTCCGGCGCGCAGTCGAACTCGGCGGTCCATTCCATGAAGGTCTGGTCGCCGTCGGTGACGGGGGTCAGCCGCAAGGTCGCGACGTAGTTCTCGACGCCCATTGGCGATTCCAGGATCGAATAGGTGCAGAACATGTCGTAGTCGGAGAGGCCGAGCAGCTTCTCGCGGATGCGGTCGCCGTTGCGCAGGCGAAAATCTCGCACACAACCGATCTTGTCGGGGGGCTCGCCGCCCTCGATGCGGCTTTCGGCGATGGCCGGGTGCCAGTTCGGCAGGCCATTGAAATCACGCACCCGCGCCCAGACGCGGTCGTTGCGGGCGTTGACGACGGTGGAGACGTAGACGCGAGCCATGGTGCGACCTCAGCTCTTCTTCTTCGGCCCGCGCTCGGCCGCCGCCTCGCCGCCCTCGGCCGCAGGCGGGGAGGCCGCTGGCTTGTCACCCCCACCGCCGCCGCCCTTGCGCGCGGACTCCTTGATGCCCTGCATGTCGCGCGCCTCGCGGATCAGGCCCGGCATCTTGGCGAGGCTGCCGCCCTCGACGCCGATATCCGCCAGGATGGAATCGATCAGCGGTGCCTGGACGCGGTAGCGCAGGGCGGAATCGATCACCTCGTCAGTGGCGCTGCGGCCGCCATTGCCGCCATTCCCGTTGCCGTTGAGGCCATCGACCTGCAGGATGCGGATGCCCTCGATCTTCTCCATCGGCTTGACGCTTTCGCGCACGATGCCCTCGATCCGGTCGAGCAGCTTTCTGCGGAACAGCGAGTAGCGCGCCTGATCGGTCAGCACATTCTCGGCCTCGTTGAGCATCCGCTGCGCCTCGGCCTCCACCGCCGCACGAACGCGCTCGGCTTCCGCTGCGATCCGGGTCTCCTCGGCTTGTTTCTCGGCGATCAGGATTTCCACCGTCTTGCGTCGCTTCGCGATCTCGTTCTCGCGCGCCGTGATGACGCGCTCGGTTGCTTCCGTCGCACGCATCCGCGCTTCCTCTGCCGAAGCCTTGGCCGCGGACTCTTCCAACGACTTCAGGTGGATCGCGATCGCCTTCTCCATCAGGACGGTCTCGACCTCCTTCTCGCGGTTGACTTCCAGCTTGCGCAGCTCGCGCTCGCGGCCGACGCGGGCTTCATCCAGGCCGCGGTCGGATGCGATGCGTGCGCGCTCGACCTCCTCGCGGGAGGCGATCTCGGCCTCCTGCAAGGATTGCACGCGGGCGACCTCGAGCTGCTCGATGGCGCGGCGGCGTTCGATGCGCGCGGCTTCCAGCGCCTGCTCGCGCGACACGTCGGTGGTCTCGACCTCCTTGCGCGCGACGATCTCGGCCTGCTTGACCTGGCGATCGGCATCGATTCGTTCGGATCGCTTGGTCGACAGCGCGATGACGCGGTCCTCGTCGGCGATCTCGACCGCCTTCTTCTGCTCGATATTGAGCACCTCGCGCTTCTTGGAGGAATTGATACGCTCGGCCTCCAGCGCCAGATCGACAGTGATGCGCTGGCGCTCGATGGCGTCGCGCCGCTTCAGCTCGGCCGCCTCCAGCACGCCGGTGCGCTCGATTTCGAGCGCCTTGGTGTCGCGCTCGGCCTGGATGCGCTCGGCCGCAACCGTCTTCTCCTGGGCGATGCGGGCCGCCTCGATCGCTTCGCGCGAGGCGATATCGGCCTCCTCGATGGCACGGTTGCGGGCGATCTCCAGCGAACGCACGCGTTCTTCCTGGGCTATGCGGCTGGCCTCGGTGGTCTCTCGCGCGGAGATGCCGGCGACGTCGAGCGCTTGATTACGCTCGATCTCCAACTGCCGCGTGTTCTGTTCGGCGGCGATACGCTCTGCGGCGAGCGTCCGCTCGCGGGCAATGCGGGCCGCTTCCACGGCGCGCTGGGCCTCGATCTCGGCCTCCTGGATGGTGCGAACCTGCTGGATCTCCAGCGCGCGGGTACGCTCGTCCGAGGAGATGCGCTCGACATTGACGATCAGCGTCTGGGCGATGCGGGCCTTCTCGGTCGCCTCGCGGGCGGCGATTTCGGCCTCGTCCACGGCACGCGAGCGCTCGATCTCGCGGCGCCGCGTCTCTTCCTCGTTAGCGATACGGGCATCGGTGACGACGCGGTCCTGCTGGATCCGCGCCTTCTCGATAGCTTCGCGGGCGGCGATCTCGGCTTCCTCGATCGTGCGCATGCGCTCGATCTCGCGCTGGCGCACCTCGCGCTCTGACGCAATCCGCGTAGTGTCGATCGAACGCTGGTTGGCGATCCTCGTCTTCTCGATCTCCTCCCGTGCCAGCAGCTCCTTCTCCTCGATGGTCCGGGTCCGCTCGATCTCTTTCTGGCGGGTTTCCCGCTCCGAGGCGATGCGGGCCTCGGCGATCGCCTGGTCATTGGCGATGCGGGCGCGCTCGATGGTCTCGCGGGCGGAGATCTGGGCCTGTTCGGCCTCGGTCTCGCGCAGCGCGCGTTCACGGGCGACTTCCGTGCGTTGCAGGGCGCGGCGCATCTCGATGTCGCGCTCCTGCTCCAGCCGCGCGGTCTCGCTCTCGCGCTCGATCTCGAGGGCCTGCCGCTCGGCCTCCAGGTTGCGGGTGCGGATCTTGATCATCGAGTCCTGCTCGATGTCGTTGCGCAGCTTCCGCCTGGCCTCGATGTCCTGCATCAGCTGGGTCAGGCCTTCGGCGTCGAACCGGTTCGACGGGTTGAAGAATTCGAGGTCGGTCTGGTCGAGATCGGTGATAGCGACGGATTCCAGCTCGAGGCCGTTCTGGGCGAGGGCCTCGGCCGCTTCGGTCTTGACGCGCGCGACATAGTCGCCGCGCCGCTCGTGCATCTCTTCCATGGTCATTTCAGAGGCGACGGAGCGGATCGCGGAGATGAATTTGCCGGCGAGCAGCGCGTGCAACTGCCCGGGCTCCAGGGTACGGCGGCCGAGCGTTGCCGCTGCGATCGAGACCGCTTCGCGGGTCGGCTGCACGCGGACATAGAAGTCGGCTTCGATGTCGACGCGCATGCGGTCACGGGTGATCACGGCATCCTGCTTCGAGCGTACGACGCCCATTGGCAGCACGTTCATGTTGACGGGCGTGTAATCGTGGATGAAGGGCAGCACGAACGCGCCGCCATTGATCACCACGCGTTCGCCGAGGAAGCCGGTTCGGACGAACGAAGTCTCCTTGGAGGAGCGGTGGTAGAGCCAGTTCACGATGTAGACGCCGACCACGATCACGACGATCGCGACGATCAGCCAGAGGATCAATTCACCGACCAGATTCCCCGACATCTTTCCCTCCCTCGTACCTTCGGCGTTACCGCGAGCCGATCGCCTTGAATTGACGCACCTGTTCCGTCAGCGCCCGCTCCACGGGCAGCCGCTCCATCGAGGAGGCGCCGTAGAAGCCGTGGCAATGGCGGGTGTTCTTCATGATGAAATCGGCGTCGGCGGGATCCGCGATCGGACCGCCATGCGCCAGCACCAGAATGTCCGGATTGACGCTGAGTGCGGCGGATGCCCAGGTGTCGATCTGCGCCGGACAGTCGTTCAGCTTTGGCGCGGTCTGAGCGCCGATCGAGCCGCCGGTCGTCAGCCCCATGTGGCAGACGATGATGTCGGCGCCGGCGATCGCCATCGCGGCGGCCTCCTTCTCGCTGAAGACGTAGGGCGTGGTCAGCATGTCCTTGTCGTGCGCCTTGGCGATCATGTCGATCTCCAGCGCGTAGGACATGCCGGTCTCTTCGAGATTGGCGCGGAAGGTGCCGTCGATCAGGCCGACGGTCGGAAAGTTCTGGACGCCGGCAAAGCCGAGCGCCTTCAACTGGTCGAGGAACACGTCCATGTCGCGGAACGGATCGGTGCCGTTCACGCCCGCGAGCACCGGCGTCCTGGTGACCACGGGCAGAACTTCGTTCGCCATTTCGAGCACGATGGCATTGGCATCTCCGTATGCCATCAGCCCCGCGAGCGAGCCGCGGCCGGCCATCCGATAACGGCCGGAATTGTAGATGACGATGAGATCGACACCGCCGGCCTCCTCGCACTTGGCCGATAGCCCGGTGCCGGCGCCGCCGCCGACGATCGGCTCGCCGCGCCTCGCCATCTCGCGAAACCGCCTCAGCAGTGCCGTGCGTTCAAACCTTGCCATCGGTCACCTCGCTAGTCTCCGCCGCGTAGCCGTGCGGCCGAACAGGGTTCGGAATGCACTGACGATGGCGGCGGCGAAGTCGGGATCGTTGATGTTCTTCGGGACACGAAGGAGCTGACGATTGCCGGTCTGCCGTACCGTGCGCTCGAGCGTGCGGAACAGCGCGGCGTCGGCGTCCGGATCCCAGAACGGTTGGCCCCGCGCATCGAGCGCGGAGACACCGCCTTCGGGCAACAGGAAGCGCACAGGGCCATCCATCTGGTTGAGCCGCTCGCCGATCCAGCGGCCGATCCGCTCGTTCTCTTCCACGGTCGTCCGCATCAACGTCACCTGCGGATTATGGACGTGGAACTTGCGGCCGCGGTAGCGCTCGGGAATGGTCTCGGGCGCGCCGAAATTGACCATGTCGAGCGCGCCGACCGAGCCGACATAGGGGATGCGCGTGCGGATGACCGCGCCGAGGCGGTCCTCCGTCGCCGGGAACACGCCGCCCATGAGGAGATCGCAGATCTCGGTCGTGGTGAGGTCGATGACGGCGGCGAGCTGGCCGGACTCGACGAGCTTCTCCATGGAGCGGCCGCCGACGCCGGTGGCGTGGAAGACCAGGCACTCGAAATCGTCACGCAGATCGGCCGCGATCTTCTGCACCGCCGGCGTCGTCACGCCGAACATGGTGATGCCGACCGAAGCCAGGCCGGTCTCGGATGCCGTGGCGGCGCGCGCATCGAGGCGCGCCTTGACCATGCCGGCGATCGCATGGGCGCCGTTGGCCAGCACCGCGCGAGAAATCGAGTTCAGCCCCTGCACGTCGGTGACGGAGTACATCATCGTGATGTCGGCCGGGCCGACATAGGGCCCGACGTCACCGGACGCGACGGAGGAGATGATCAGCTTGGGCACGCCGACCGGGAGCGCGCGCATTCCCGGAGCAACCAGCGAGGCCGCGCCGGACCCGCCGGCCGAGATCACGCCGGCGACATTGCCCTGGCGCCGCAGCCAGTTGGCGAACGCATCGGCCATCGCGGTCACGGCAACCCCGCGATCCGGCCCGAATACCGCGGCCCCGCCGCGGCCGTGATTCAGGGCGATCTCCTGCGCGGAGACATCGCAGGACGAATGCTTTCCGCTGGTCGAGACGTCGACCAGCCGCGTGCGCAGGCCGCTTTCAGCGATGATGTCGCGGATGTAGCGCAGCTCGATGCTCTTGGTGTCGAGCGTGCCGACGACCAGCACCACCGGTGGGCCCGCGGTCTGCGCCGCTACCGGCTCGCGCTTGCGCCGCGCCGTATCGTCGAGCCGCGCGACTTGAGTCGAGAGCGTGCGCGCCGCCGCCTCGATGCGGGCGATCGGCACCGGCTGCGACCACCGCGTCGGCAGCGTCGGGTTGGAGATGTAGATGCGGATCGGACCGTCGCGGCGCGGGGCCGGCGCCGGTTTGGCTTCGGTGCCGGACGCCGCGACATCGACATCGGGCTCGAGCTCGGCGTGAAGCCCGACGCCGAGCAGGCGCTGCTGCAGCTCGCGGTCGGCGGCGAGCCGCGCGGAATCGATGATGCGGTTGATGCGCCCGTTGACCATGATCGCGACGTTGCGCGAGATCGCGGTGGCGACGCCGATATTCTGCTCGATCACGAGCACGGACATATCGCCGTCCTCGCCTAGCCGCAGCAGCATCTCCTCGACCTGCGTCACGATGACAGGCGCAAGGCCCTCGGTCGGCTCGTCCATGATTAAAAGCTGCGGATTGGTGAGCAGCGCGCGCGAAATCGCCAGCATCTGCTGCTCGCCGCCGGAGAGCTGGCCGCCGCCGTGATCCCGGCGCTCGGCAAGGCGGGGGAAGGTGTCGTAGATGCGCTCGACCGTCCAGGCACCTCGCCGCATCCCGCCGGCGAGTTGCAGATGCTCCTCGACGCTGAGCGAGCGCCAGAGCCGGCGGCCCTGCGGCACATAGCCGACGCCGAGCCGGGCGATCTGGGCGGAAGGCCGCTGCGTGACGTCCTCGCCGCGAACGCGGATCGAGCCGCCGCTCACGGCCACCAGCCCCATGATCGCCTTGCACAGCGTGGTCTTGCCCATGCCGTTGCGGCCGACGACGGAGAACACGCCGCTCTCCAGCGTGAGGTCGACGCCTTGCAGGGCGTGCGAATGACCGTAATAGACGTCGAGGCCGCGGACCTCGAGTGCGGCGGCGGAGCGGCGGACCTCACTCATGGCCGCCTCCGAGATAAAGCTCCTGCACCTCGGGGTCGGACTGGATCTCCTCCGGCAGGCCCTCCTTGAAGATGCGGCCGTTGTGCATCATCGTGACGCTCTCGACGACGCGTAGCGCCACGTCCATGTCGTGCTCGATGATGATGTAGCCGATATGCGCCGGCAGCGAGGTCAGGATCTCGATCAGCTCGGCCCGTTCGGTCGGCGACAGGCCCGCGGCCGGCTCGTCGAACAGGACGAAGCGCGGGGCGCCGGCGAGCGCCAGCGCGATCTCGAGCTGGCGCTGCTGGCCGTGCGCGAGCTCGGCCACGCGCTGATCCTTCACGGCCGAAAGATGCACGGCCTGAACCAGATTGTCGGCCGCATGCATCAGGGCATCGTTCTGTCCCGGACGCAGGAACGAGTAGCGCCCGCGCGAGACGCCGCGGCAGGCGAGGTAGACGTTGTCCTGCACGGTGAGGCCGGGGAACAGCGCCGAGATCTGGTAGGTCCGGCGCAGCCCGCGCCGGATCCGCTCGTAGGGCGGGAAGTGGGTGACATCTTCGCCGAAGAAGCGGATGGTGCCGGAGGAGGGCGCGAAGTCTCCGGTGATGCAGTTGAACAGCGTGGTCTTGCCGGCACCGTTGGAGCCGAGCACGGCGCGCCGCTCGCCGGGGCGCACGGTCATGGTGACATCGGTCAGCGCGGCGAGTGCGCCGAATAATCGCGTCACACCGCGCAGCTCAAGCGCTGCACCAGCGCCGACGGCCGAAAGGCGTTGCGCGACGCTATCCATGGCCGCGTCCTCCGCCAGGTCGATTTGCGGCCGGACGCCGGCTCTGACGCCAGCGCTGCCACAGACCGATGACGCCGTCCGAGGACCAGAACACGATGGCGAGAAAGCCGAGCCCGATCAGCAGCCGGAAGCGGTTGCCGTCGAGGCCGATCCTGACCAGGAAGTCGAGCGCGAAGGTGCGCAGCAGCACGAAGATCAGCGCGCCGATGAACGGGCCGATCGGACGTGTGATGCCGCCGACGACGGCGATGATCAGCACGTCGATGCAGGCCCCGACGCTGACCGAGCCCGGCGAGATCTGGCGGTAGTTCCAGACCTGGAGCACGCCGGCCAGCGCGGCCACGAAGGAAGCGAAAGCATAGGCCGCGATGCGGTGCGCATTGACGTTGAAGCCGAGCGCCGCCATGCGGCGCGGATTGTCGCGCACGCCCTGAAGGGCGAGGCCGAAGGGGGCGCGCGAAAGATATTCGACCGCGAAATAGCAGAGCGCGGCGACCGCCAGCACGATGTAATAGAAGGGAATGTCGGCGCGCCAGTTGACGCCCCAGAAATGTGGCGTGGCCACGGTATTGATGCCGGTATGGCCGTTGAAGATCGCCCAGTTCTGATTGGTGAAATAGTAGAAGGCAGCTCCGATCGCGAGCGTGATCATGATGGTATAGATGCCTTCGGTGCGCACGGCGAGCGCGCCGCCGAGTGTGCCGAACGCGGTTGCCAGCGCCAGCGCCATGGGGACCGCGAGCCACCACGGCCAGCCCAGGCTGATATTGGCGTTGCCGCTGACGCCGAACACGGCGACCATGTAGGCCGAGAAGCCCGCGATGGTGAGCTGCATCAGGCTGACCATGCCGCCATAGCCGGCGAGGAACATCAGGCTCAGCGCCATGGTGCCGAGAATCAGGGTGGAGGCGAAGATCTCGATCAGGAAAAAGCCGTTGGCGATCAGCGGCATGATCACGAGAACGACCGCGACGATCCAGGCCGCGGGATTGTTGATTTCCGGCCACGTCCGGGCCGCGCGCTGCGCCATTGTGGCGGGAGGTGCGGTAACGCGGGCATCGTGGGCGAGCGACATGTCAGCGCCTCGCCAACAGGCCTTGCGGCCGGATCGCCAGCACCAGCACCATGATCAGGAAGGTCACGACGATGGCGTAGGTCGGGATGTAGACCGAGCCGAGCTGCTCGGCGAGGCCGATGATGAGCGCCCCGAGCGCCGCGCCGGGGATCGAGCCCATGCCGCCCACGATCACGACGACGAGCGAGGCCAACAGGAATCGAATGTCCTCACCCGGCGATAACGACTGGAAGGTGCCGCCGACGACGCCGGCCATGCCCGCAAGTCCCGCGCCGAACGCGAACACGGCCACGAAGACGAGCTGGATACGCACACCGGTCGCAGCGAGGATATCGCGGTCGTCGACGCCGGCGCGGATGATCATGCCGATGCGGGTGCGATTGAGCGCAAGCCACATCGCCACGCCGATGATCACGGATGCTACGAAGATCACCAGCCGCACCATGGGATATCTGAGATAGACCGGCTCGCCAGAGGATTTGATTGCCGTGACCAGCGGCAGCTCCACGGGGCCGATCAGCCAGTTCGGTGTCTGGATCTGGTAGAAATCGCCGCCGCAGGCCCACAGCATGAGATCGGCGAACACGATTGAAAGCCCGATCGTCACCATGGTCTGCCTGAGATCCTGCCCCTCTATCCGGCGGAACACGATCACTTGGAGCAGGACGCCCACCATGGCGGTTAGGATGAAGGCGACGATGAAGCTGAGCACCCAGGAGCCGGTCGCCGTACTGACGGCGTAGCCGACATAGCCGCCGAACAGGTAGAGCGAGCCGTGTGCGAGGTTGACGTTGCGCATCAATCCGAAGATCAGCGTGAACCCGCTGGCGACGAGGAAGTAGAGCCCTCCAAGCGTGATGCCGTTGAAGACGGCGTTGAGGAAGACGCGCTTGCGGCCTACGGCCTCTTCGAGGCCCGGCGGCCAGACCGCGAAGATCAGCCAGAGCGCGACGGCAACGGCAATTATCAAAATCAGTGCCCAGGCCGGATGGCGTTCGACAAAGCGGCTCATGCTCTCGCCCCGCACACGGGGATAGGTCGCGAAGGCGCGGGCACAGCCCAACCGTCTCCCCGCAGGCGCGGAGAGGAGGGATGCAAGCCGCTGCCGGCTGCGAGCCCTGCCATGGACGAACGTCCTCCCTGGACCAGCGACCCTCTTTCGGGATCGCGTTGCCCGCATCCTAGCGAGGCTGCGCGAGTGACGTTTGATCGTGAGTATCTTTTCGTGGCCCGCCGCTCAGGCGCGCAAAATCTTGGCTGCGCGGCGATAATCGGTCGGGGCCATCCCGACATTGGCGGCGAAGAAGCGGGTGAAGCCGCTCTGCGAGGAGAAGCCGAGATCGAAGCCGATGTCCGCGATCGGCGTCTCGCTCGCCACCAGGGCGTCGAGCGCCTGTTCCATGATCAACGTGTTGAGATAGAGATTTGGGGTGACGCCGGTTTGTGTGCGGAACAGACGGTAGAAGTGCGGCCGGGACAGGCCGGATTCGCGCGCGATCGTATCGAGCTCGATTTCGGCACCGGGGCTTTCCGACATCATCTTGATGCATTTGCGCACGCGGAAATCGGTGACGGACCCGCTTGCGCGCGGATCGCGGGCGATCTCGGCCTGCTGCCAGCTTTCGTCGTAGCAGATGTCGATCAACCTCCGCAGCTCGGAATCCAGACTGGAGAGCGATGGTGCGCCGCACACGAGCGCGGCGGTTCGCCTGATGTGCTTGTCGAGTGCCGGCGTGCGCTTGAACTGGGTGCGGCCGAAACGCAGCCGGTGGGTCCCCGAAGCATCGGGTGCGAACCATTCGGCGTTGACGTAGAGCACGAAGAAGATCGCGCCTCCCTCCAGATCGGCAGGCAGGAAATTGTGCGGCTCCCAGGGATTGACCGCGACGACGGACGACTCGGTGAGATCGTGGTGCCCGTCGGACACGTCGATGCATGCGGGCATGCCGCCGACATGGAAGATCAGATGACCTTCGCGATGGGCGTGGATATTGAAAGGGCGGTTCAACTGATAAACCGTCGCCCGACCGAACCGGCCGTGGAAGACGGCGAGCGCACGGCTCATGCCTTCCCCTCCCGAATGTTCTTGTCTTTTCGGTCAGCGTTCAACAACGCCGACAAGTTTGCAAGAGCGGAGAGCGACCGCGTCAGCAAGTCGCTCCCCGGTTCCGTCCAGGCGTGATGCGTCAGTACTTCTTACATTCCGGCACGGTGCGGCTCGGCAGCCCGATCTTCGAGAATACGGCCGGATCATAGCCCAGCGTCTGGTTCACGTTCGGGATCACCTTCACGACCTTGCTGAACAGCGCGCCCTTGCCGTCGTCGACGACTTCGGTGACGAAGTTGGTGCCGATCGCCTGGCGGTTGGAGTCGAGCTTGATCTTGCCGTTCGGCGCATCGATCTCGATCTTCGCCAGCGCCTCCTTGAACTTCGCCTGGTTGTTGGAAAGATCGCCATTGACCTGACGCAGTGCGAGGATCAGCGCCATGGTCGAGTCATAGTAGTTGGTCGCGAGCAGCGACGGGCTCGGGAAGCGCTTGTTGGGCGGGAAGGCGTCCTGATAGGCCTTCACGAATTTCTGCCAGCCCGGATCTTCCCAGGTGTCGGCTTGGCCGCTCGCCGCGATGGTGCCGATGAGAGCGTTCTTGGCGTTGCCCTTGGACGACAGGATCGTCTGGTCGATCATGATGGAGCCGCCCATCAGATGCGCCTTGCCGCCGGCCTGCTGGTACTGGTTGAGGAAGTTGACGGCGTCGGCGCCGCCGAGGCCGAGATAGATCGCGTCGACATCGTCGGGCAGTGCGGCGATGACCGAAGCGAAATCCTTGGTGCCGAGCGGCACCCATTGCCGGTTGGTGACCTGTCCGCCGGCGCCGCAGAATTCGAGCACGAGGCCGAACACCTGGGTGTAGATGAAGGAATAGTCCTCGCCGACGGTTGCGATCTTGCGATACTTCTTCTCCTCATAGGCGTATTTGCCGAGGCCCACCTGCCATTGTGCGCCGTCCATGTTGTAGCGGAAGAAGTTCGGGGCAGGATCGACATAGGTGGTTTCCTGCGCGCCGGAGGCCGCATTGATGAAAGTCAGCTCCGGATGGGTCTTCGCGAAGTTCTTGACCGCGATGCCCTCGTCGCCGGACAGCGGCGAGAGCAGGATCTGGACCTTGTCTTGCTCGATCAGCTTGCGCACGGCGCGCACCGCCGAGTCCGGCGTCGCGTCGGTCGAGGCGACGATGAATTCGAGCTCCTTGTCGCCGATTTTCTTGCCCAGCACGTTGAGCGCGGTCTGGTGGCCGCGCATGCCGTCCTCGCCGAGCACCGTGTAGGTGCCTTCGAGGGTCGCGGTCACGCCCACCTTGATTTTTTCCTGGGCGATCGCTGCGCCCGAAAGAAACAGGCTGCTCAGCGCGAGCAGTCCCACACTGCATTTCGACATTGTGCTCCTCCCTGTGACGTCGATTTATGGCCGTGCCGAACTGGCGCGGCGCCGCGTGACTCTCGAAGGCCCGCGGCTTTGAAGAGAAGCTAGCCGAAGTCGCACGCGGTGCATGCGCGGGCGCCTGCCTTGGTTTGACGGGCAGTCTCATTTTGGATGTTGCGGCGCAAATGGTTCCGCGGTGCAGCAGCGCGGTTCACAGGAACGCTTCCGGTGGGGCTCCGTTAGCGGAGCACATCCGCTGGAGCCACTCATGACCGACTATCCGAGGCCACCCTATCCGTCGCAGCAGCAACCGATGCCCGGTTCGACGCGTGCGATGAAGCCACGCCCCGATCATGGCGAGGAGAGCTACAAGGGCTCGGGACGACTGGCCGGAAAGAAGGCGCTCATCACCGGGGGCGACAGCGGCATCGGCCGCGCGGTCGCGATCGCCTACGCGCGTGAAGGCGCCGACATCGTCATCTCCTACTTGAACGAGGACGAGGATGCGGCCGAGGTCAAGGCGCTGGTGGAGCGGGAGGGACGCAAGGCGATCCTCATGCCCGGTGACATCGGCAATCCCGAGCACTGCCGCGCCATCGTACGCCACACCGTCGAGGAACTCGGCGGCATCGATATCCTCGTCAACAATGCGGCCCATCAGGCCACGTTCGGGGATATCGGAGACATCAGCGACGAGGAGTGGCAGCTCACGTTCGAGACCAACATCCACGCCATGTTCTATCTGACCAAAGCGGCCGTGCCTCACATGCGGCCGGGCGCTGCGATCATCAACACGGCCTCGGTGAACTCGGATATGCCGAACCCAACTCTCCTGGCTTACGCCACGACCAAGGGCGCCATCCAGAATTTTACGGGCGGGCTGGCGCAAATGCTGGCGGAGAAGGGCATTCGGGTCAACGCCGTTGCGCCGGGACCGATCTGGACGCCGCTGATTCCATCGACCATGTCGGAGGAACGGGTCAAGAACTTCGGCAAGCAGGTCCCGATGCAGCGGGCCGGCCAGCCGGCCGAGCTCGCGACCGCCTACGTCATGTTGGCCGATCCGCTCTCGAGTTACACCTCAGGGGCGACGTTGGCCGTCACCGGTGGGAAGCCGTTCATCTGACCGTTTCTTAGCTCATAGAATCGTGGCGGCACCGGGAGGCCGGGCCGCCACGTCGCAATGGCAGATCCTTATCAGGCGGCGTTTGAAGCCTTGGCGTTGACGCCCTTGCGAAGCGCCACCGTGTTCAGCTTGGTATTGGCCGCCTTCTCTTCGTTCAGGTTCGTCGTGAGGAAACGCACGATGTCGTCGTGGCCGAGTTGTTCCGCCCAGGCGATCAGCGTGCCGTAGCGGCACATCTCGTAGTGCTCCACGGCTTGCGCATTGGCCACGATCGCGGCGTCGAGAACCGCCTTGTCCTCGATCTCACTCGCGGTCGCGTCGGCTTCCTCGATCAGGCCGTCGATGGCCGGACACTGCGTGCCGCTGGGCTCCTTGCCGAGCTTGGCGAACACTTTGTTGAGTCGTTCGACCTGCTTGTTGGTCTCGTCCAGATGAGCTTTCAGTCCGGCCGCAAGGTCCCTGTTGGTCGCCTTGTCGATCATCTTGGGCAGCGCCTTCAGGATCTGCTGCTCCGCGTAATAGATGTCCTGCAGCCCGTGCAGCAGCAGGTCGTCCATCGATTTGATGTCCTTGGTGAAGAATCCCATAAAAGACGTCTCCTTTTCACAATGATGACACTGGAACGCCGGACGCCCGCAGCTGTTCCATTCCCGTGTGCTGACCAGGAGAGCCGAATGAGCGATGGAGTTGATCATCTCGCGGGCCTGCTCGGACGCGCCGCGATGGACGTATGGGGCGACATGCCTCGCGACATCCAGGAAGCGCTGTTCGAGGCCGCCATGAAGGGACGCGCGAGCGAGCGTGAGGAGCTCGCGCGGCTGCTGCACGAGCGGCATCCGCGCACGCTTCATCCGGCGCGGCCGGGATGAGGTCCAGAAGCGGAACGATCATGCGAGCTCATGATTGGTAAACCGGGTGGCGCGTCGCCGAATGGTTCGCATGAGACCGCGGCAGGCGCCCCGCTCGGCTGTTGAGCAAATCTGCGAGTCGATCGCCGTGACTGAGATGAACATCGGAAAATGGTACGACCCGATCTCGGAGCGGTGGATCGAGCCTCGTGAAACGCGCGCCATCGCCGGTTATGATCAGTCCAGCGCCGAGAAGGCGCCGGAGAGTCACGAGCGGGGCGAGGCGCAGCGGATCTGGCAGCTGTTGGTTGATTGCTGCGTGGGTGAGTGATGCCGAATTCCGGCGGTCCTCGGCCGGAGAGCACCTGCCGGCACGCACGGTCATAGTGTGATCACGAAGTTCGCGAGGGCGATGACGAACCAGGTGCGGCCGCCGCGCCGGGCTCGGCTTGCATCGCGCGGGGCAGCCCAGCGTTTCCGTCAAGGCTGATCTCGACGACGTCCGGCACGGATCGGTATAATTACCCCACCCGATTGCAAGCCGGACCCGGAACAAGGATCAGATGATGGACGATACGATTGGTTTCCCCGACCCCGGTCTCGATCTGTCGGACGGCTTCAAGCCGCACACCTCGCATTGGGGCGTGTTCTCCGCGCGTCAGGGCGCGGCCGGCCTCGAGGTCAGGGCCTATGCGGGCGATCCCGATCCGAACGGCATCATCGACAATTTCCCCGGTGCACTCCGCCATCAGGCGCGCATCGCCCAGCCGGCGATCCGCCGCGGCTGGCTCGAGCGCGGGCCGGGCCCCGACAATCGCCGCGGCCGCGACGAGTTCGTTTCGGTGAGCTGGGAGAAGGCGCTCGATCTCCTCGGCGACGAGCTCTGTCGCATCCGCGACACGCGCGGCCCCGGCGCGGTGTTCGGCGGCTCCTATGGCTGGTCGAGCGCCGGCCGCTTTCATCATGCCCAGAGCCAGGTGCATCGCTTCCTCAACATCGCGATGGGCGGCTATGTCCGCTCGGTGAACTCTTACTCCTCGGGCGCGTCCTCGGTGCTGCTGCCGCAAATTTTGGCAGGCTATGAGGACATCACGAAGCGCAACGTCACCTGGGAGCAGATCGCCGAAGACACCGACATCGTGCTGGCCTTTGGCGGCATGGCGCTGAAGAACTCGATGGTGGCCGGCGGCTCGATCAGCAAGCATGTCGAGCGCGGCGCCATGGCCGCAGCCCGCAAGCGCGGCTGCGAGTTCGTCCTGGTCAGCCCGCTCCGCGATGATCTGCCGGTCGAAGCTGGTGCGGAATGGATGAGCTGCGTGCCCGGCACCGATACCGCGCTGATGCTCGGCCTCGTCCACACGCTGGTCAGCGAAGGTCTGCACGACCAGGACTTCCTCGATCGCTACACCGAGGGCTGGCCGGTCTTCCTGCGCTATCTCATGGGCGAAAGCGATGGCCAGCCCAAGCACGCCGAATGGGCCTCCGCGATCTCAGGCGTCGCGGCCGACACGATCCGGAAGCTGGCGCGCCGCGCCTCCGGCAAGCGTGCGCTGATCACCGTCTCACATTCGCTGCAGCGCGCCGAGCATGGCGAGCAGCCGGTGTGGATGGGCATGGTGCTGGCGGCAGCGCTCGGCCAGATCGGCCTTCCCGGTGGCGGCTACGCTTATTCGCTCGGTGCGATCGGCTATTACGGCCGCCGCGTCAACGACGTGCCGGGGCCGACGCTGGGGCAGGGCCGCAACGGCGTTGCCGATTTCATTCCGGTCGCGCGGATCGCCGACATGCTGCTCAATCCCGGTACCACCTATCGTTATAACGGCGAGACGCGGACCTATCCGGACATCCGCCTGGTCTATTGGGCCGGCGGCAATCCCTTCCACCATCACCAGGACATCAACCGCCTGCGTAAGGCTTTTGCGCAACTCGACACCTTCGTCGTGCACGAGCTCGCCTGGACCGCCACCGCGCGCCACGCCGACATCGTGCTGCCCGCGACGATGACGCTCGAACGTGAGGACATCGGCTATTCCACCAATGATCCCTTGATGGTCGCGATGCACAAGGTCGCCGAGCCGTTTGGCCTTGCGCGCGACGACTACGACATCTTCGCCGATCTCGCCGATCGTCTCGGCGCGCGCGAACCCTTCACCGAGGGACGCACGTCGCGGCAATGGCTGGAGCATCTCTACGAGCCGACCCGCGGCTCGCTTGCGAAGCGTGGCCTCGAAGCGCCGACCTTCGACGAATTCTGGGCGCGCGGCAGCCTGGTCGTGCCGCAGCAGCCCGATGACGGCGGCCGGCTGCGCCGTTTTCGGGATGACCCGGTCAATCACGCCCTGCCGACGCCGAGCGGGCGCATCGAGATCTTTTCGCAGAAGATCGCCGGCCATGGCGATGCGGATTGTCCCGGTCATCCGGTCTGGCTCGACAAGACCGACATGCCCAAGCCCGGGGCGCCTTGCTTCCTCGTCGCCAATCAGCCGGTGACGCGCCTGCACAGCCAGCTCGATTTCGGCGGCCATTCGCTTGCCGCCAAACATCGTGGCCGCGAGGTCGCACGGATGAACCCGGTTGATGCGGACGCACGTGGCATTGGGGATGGCGACATCATCCGCCTGTTCAACGAGCGCGGCGCCTGCCTTGCCGCGGTCCACGTCACCGACGGCATCGCGCCCGGCGTGGTGCAGCTTCCGACCGGCGCCTGGTACGATCCGATGGATCCCGAGGACGAGGCGCCGCTCTGCGTTCACGGCAATCCCAACGTGCTCACCCGCGACGTCGGGACCTCGTCCCTGGCGCAGGGCTGCACCGGTCAGCTGACGGCGGTCGAGGTCGAGAAGTTCACCGGCAATCTGCCGCCGATCCGCGCATTCGATCCGGTTTAGGCAAGCAAGGAGAACTGAGATGATCCGCAAGGCAACAGCAGTCTGGAAGGGCACTGGTCGCGATGGCGCGGGCCACCTGTCGAGCGAATCCGGCGTGCTTGCCGGGACGCCTTATTCCTTCAAGACCCGCTTCGAGAACGAGAAGGGCACCAATCCCGAAGAGTTGATCGCCGCGGCCCATGCCGGCTGTTTCACCATGGCGCTAGCCTTCGGCCTGCAGATGGCGGGTTTCACACCGGACGAGCTCTCGACCGAAGCCGCCGTCACGCTCGAGCCTGAAGGCAAGGGTTTCAAGATCAGCAAATCCGCGCTGACCCTGCGGGCGAAAGTGCCGAATCTCGACGATGCCGGCTTCGCCCGGATCGCCGGCGAGGCCGAGAAGAACTGCCCGGTGTCCAAGGTGCTCAACGCCGCCATCACGCTCGACGCCAAGCTGGTCTAGGCGCGATGAGATGAGGATTGATTGCTGCGACGCCGGCGGTGCACCTCTCCCGCCTGCGGGAGAGGGTTGGGAGAGGGTGCTTCCACAATGGGATAGCCCCCTAGAGGAGAAAGCCCTCACCCGCGCCTTCGGCGCGACCTCTCCCGCAAGCGGGAGAGGTTGCACCGAGCCCGGGGCAATCGATTCGACCTAAAGCCATCGCGCGCTGGGGCGAGCGTTTGCTCCGCGCCATTCGATCCAGGCGACCGGATGGGCGTCGAGGCGCGGCTTTCGGCCGGGCGGCCGAAAGCCTATATGATGGACAAGCTGTTGAGCGATCATTGGGAGCACATCACATGACGACGGAACGCGCAGTTTTGGCCGGCGGCTGCTTCTGGGGCATGCAGGATCTGATCCGCAAGCAGCCGGGCGTGATCTCCACCCGCGTCGGTTACACCGGCGGGCACGTCAAGAACGCCACCTACCGCAATCACGAAGGCCATGCCGAAGCGATCGAGATCGTGTTCGATCCGGCCAGGACCAGCTTCCGGACCATGCTGGAGTTCTTCTTCCAGATCCATGATCCGACCACGCTCAACCGTCAGGGTAACGATATCGGCACGAGCTATCGGTCGGCCATCTTCTACACCAGCGAGGAGCAGAAGCGGATTGCCGAAGACACCATTGCCGACGTCGAGGCATCCGGCCTGTGGCCCGGCAAGGTGGTGACCGAGGTCGCGCCCGCGCGCGAGTTCTGGGAAGCCGAGCCCGAGCATCAGGACTATCTCGAACGTTATCCTGATGGCTACACCTGCCACTTCATCCGGCCCGGCTGGAAGCTGCCGCGCCGAGCGGCCGCGATGGGCGGTTAAGGCCGAATGGCCAAGCGTTGAAACGCTGGCCTGATCTCGAGGGACCCGCGCAAGCGGGCGAAGGACGAGGCGCGCGCTCAGTTTGTGACGATGCGCGCCGTTAGCGTGACGAGACCCATCAATGCGGCCAGCAACCAGAACGCCAGCGGCAATCCACCAAGATGTGCGACGAAGCCGACGCCGGCGGGGCCGATCAGGATCCCGGCATAGCCCGCGGTCGTGATCGCGGCGACCGCAAGCCCCGTCGGCATGACGGTCTGCCGCGCCGCCCGCCGAAACAACACCGGCACGAGGTTCGACGCCCCGAGCCCGATCAGCAGGAATCCGGCGATGGCGACTGCCGCGACGGGCGCCGTGAGCAGGACCACGAAACCGGCGATCGCGATGAGACTGCCCCAGAGCAAAGTCGCGCGGTCCCCGATGCGCGCAACGACGGCGTCGCCGCCGAGCCGGCCCGCGGTCATCGCGATCGAGAACACGATGTAGCCGGCTCCGCCTTGAGCCTCGGTGACGAGCCCTGCGCCGATGACGAGCAGTGCGCCCCAATCGAGCATCGCGCCCTCGACCAGGAACGTGATGGCGCCGAGCAGCGCGAGCAGCAGCACCGATCCGTGCGGCATCACGAACAGCGGACCCTCCTGCACCTGCACGGAGCGAAGCAGGCGCGGCCAGGTCACGATCATTGCAATCAGCATCAGGACGGAGCAGATCAGCGTGCAGGCCAGCGTGCCGAACTGCAACGAGAGCAGCGCCGTCACCAGCGCGGATCCGGCGAACCCCCCGATGCTGAACAACGCGTGGAAGCCGGACATCAGCGGGCGTCCCGCGGCGCGCTCCACCTCCACGGCGTGGATGTTCATGGCGACGTCGATCGAGCCGAGCGCCGCGCCAAATGCGAAAAGCGCCAGCGCCAGCGTTGCGGGCGAGCTCGCGACCGCGAGCAGGGGCAGGACCAGCGCCAGGCCGAAGCCGCCCGCAATGATGATCGGCCTGCTGCCGTGGCGCGCGCTCATGATTCCGGTCAGCAGCATCGCAACGACCGAGCCGATGCCGAGGCTGAGCAGGAGCAGTCCGAGGACGCCGTCGTCGACGCCGAGCCGCGTCTTTGCGAACGGCACCAGCGGTGCCCAGCACGAGATGCCGAAGCCGGCAACGAGGAAGGCAAGCCGGGTCGCAAGTCGCGTCGAAGGCCGGTCGGCGGAAGACATGGGAATTCCGGGGGAGGAAGCAGGGCAGGACGGCCGACAAGCCCGAGAAATGCCGCAGCTTTATGTCCGAGCCATTCCCGAATTGCGCAGCCGCCCACAGCAAGCCGCAACACCATGATCGCCCGTTCGCGTCTCGCGCGCCCCGGAGTGAGAGGAGGAACGCCTCACGTCCCCGGCTTTTCCACGTCCCACTCGTTGCGGAATACGTGGCCGTCCGTGTCCCTGGCTTCCGCGCGGAAACGCCTGGCGCCGTTGGAGACGTAGGTGAAGCGCAGATTGGGATCTTCCGAGATCGAGATGCCGCCTTCCATCGACAGCACGGGGCTGTCGTCCTGCGTCAGCTTCAGCTGGTTGATGAAGAAGGCGGGAATGTAGAGCTGCGTGACCTGGTCCATCTGCAGGCCGGAATTGTTGGGATGGCCGATCATGATCTGCGCTTCGCGGATACGGCTCGCCGGCGCCTCCTCGCGCGCGAATTGCCGGTAACGCATCTGGCCCAGCCGGCTGTTGGCTTCTTCTGCGTTCTTTCCTGCCGGCGCAGAGCAGCCGCCCGAGGCCTTCACATAGACCTTCGAGACATAGAGCTGGCCGTCGCTGAGCTCGGCCACCGCATGGACGTCGGTGTAGTTGTTGACGCGCACGCGCGTCGAGATCTCGGTGACATTGGCATCGGAGCCGAGCTCGAACTTCGCCGCCATCGGCGCCGGGTTACGGTCGATCACGAGGGTGATCGAGCGGATGCGGCGGCTGTCTGCGGGCGACAGTTTGCTGCGCAGAGTCACCGGAACGATCGCCGCGTCCTCTGCGCGATACGGCATCTCGATGCCGATGACGGCGCTGCCGTCGTTCATCGGGCGATTATTGAAGATATCCTGGACCAAGCCCGGCCAGGGATCGTCGGCGTCTGCAGCCTGCGCCGGCACGGCAAAGGCGATGCCGAGCAATGCGGCGATCAGGGGCAGGCGGCGTGTCCATCTGGTCATGGTCGTGGTCCTCCGAGTCAGCAAAGCTGATCTCGTCCAGAGTCAGCGAAGCTGATCTCCCGCGGAAGCTGATCTCTTGCTCATGATAGCGCGCCTGCTACTCCCATTCAATTTCCGAGAATGCTGCAGTTGCGTTCCGCGCGTTGTAGTCGCCGAACAGCTCCCAGCGCGACCGCTCCTCAGCGGCCGCCTTGTCGGCGGCGGCCCGGATCGGCTCGCCGTTCTTGTTCAGCGCGCGGACGTCGGACAGCAGCGTTGACAGGTAACGCCGCTCGTCGGTCAGCGCGGCAGGCCAGTCGCTCACGGGGCCGTGACCCGGCACGACGCGTCGCGCCGGGATGGTCTCCAGCTCCTTCAACGTCTCGAGCCAGCCGCGGATGCTGCCATCCATGACCGGAATGTGGCGGAGAAAGACGAGATCGCCCGCGAACAGGGTCTTGGTCGTTTCGTCGTAGACGGTGACATCGCTGTCGCTGTGCCCGGTCCGCCAGGCGCGCAAGGTCAGTTGGCGCGACCCGAGATCAAGCGTTTTTGTGTCCGAAACCAGCAAGGTGGGAGCAATGATCTTCACGGGATCCATCAACTCGCGACCCATGATGCGACGAAAATTGTCGAGATAGAAGGGCCCGCGCGTCGCGAGCGCCTGCGGCAGCTTGTTGTGGCCGACGAAGCTCGTGCCCGCGGTGGCGAAGGCCGCATTGCCGAAGACATGGTCGGGATGGCCGTGGGTGTTGATGACATAGCGGATCGGCTTGGATGTGCGGGCCCGCACGGCGGCCAGCAGGGCCTCGCCTTCGCGAAGGCTGCCGCCGGTGTCGATGACGGCCACGGCGTCATCGCCCACGACGAAGCCGACATTGGCAATGTCGCCCTCGTTCTCGCGGGTCATCAGGGCAATGGCCCCGGAATGGACGAAGATTCCCGGTGCGACTTCGCTCACAGGCAATTCGGCCGCCCCGGCCCGTGCTAGCGTTGCGATCCCCAGCAGGGACAAGGCTGCGATCACTCGAGCGATGCGGGACACTTTTCTGCCTCAGTTCAAAGGGTTCGCTGCATTGCACTGCAACAAAGCGAAGCCAGCGAAGTCTGGCCCATCATGGCGCGTCATGCGTTGCATGGATAGCATTCAAACAAAACGAGGAGGAAGCACGATGACGGAGGCCGGACGACATCGTCGCTGGTTGTTTTCAATGTGGGTTCTGGTTGCATCCTGTGCGCTCGGCGATGTCGCCGTCGCGCAGACGAACGAGGCCGGCGATCTCTCATTCGAGCTGGTTGATCCCAAGGTGCTGCGCGTCTGTGCCGATCCGCGCAATCTGCCGTTCTCGAACGAGAAGGGCGAGGGGTTCGAGAACAAGCTGGCCGAGCTGCTTGCAGACAAGCTCCAGAAGAAGCTCGACTACGTCTTCTTCCCGCAGGCCACCGGCTTCGTGCGGATGACGCTGGGTGCGCATCGCTGCGACGTCATCATGGGCTTTCCGCAAGGCGATGACGTCGTGCAGGGCACCAACCCCTATTACCGCACGAGCTATGCATTGGTTGCCAAGGCCGGCAGCGGGCTCGAGAGCGTGGCTACGCTCGAGGATCCGAAGCTGAAGGGCAAGCATGTCGGCATCGTCGCGGGAACGCCGCCGGCGACCAACATGGCCATTGCCGGCCTGATGGGCGATGCAAAGCCCTATCCGTTGATGGTCGACACGCGCTACGACAATTCGGCGCAGGTCATGATCGACGACCTCGCCGCCGGCAAGATCGACGCCGGCGTCCTGTGGGGACCCATGGCCGGCTACTATGCGAAGAAGGTCGGCTCGCTTCACGTCACGCCGCTGGTGAAGGAAGCCACGGGTCCGAAGCTGGTCTATCGCATCGGCATGGGCGTGCGGCCCGCCGACCAGAACTGGAAGCGGCAGCTCAACAAGCTGATCCAGGAGAACCAGGCCGAGATCAACAAGATCCTGGTCGACTTCGGCGTACCGTTGCTCGACGAGAGCGATCGGCCGCTCAGTGCGGAGACGGTCAAGAAGACGCCATGAGGCAGACACCATGAGGCGGCCTCTTGCCGCTGCGCTCGTCGCCGCCCTGCTGGCGGCGCCGGTTCTGGCGCAGCAGCAGGAGCCGTTCGAGCCCGAGGGTTATCGGACCGACAATTATCGCGCGCCGGTGCCGGCGACGCTCGCCGGCGCGCGGGTGCTTGCCACGGCGGAAGCCGAAGCGATCTGGCGTGCCGGAAGCGGTGCGTTTATCGACGTGCTGCCGCGTCCGCCGAAGCCGAAGAACCTTCCGGAAGGCACGGTGTGGCGCGATGCGCCGCGCAGGAACATTCCGGGCAGCATCTGGCTGCCGGATACCGGCTATGGCACGCTGCCGCCCGCCATGGACGATTATTTCCAGCGCGGCCTCGCGCGCGCCTCGCGCGGCGACAAGTCGGCGCTGCTTGTGATGTACTGCCTCGCCGACTGCTGGATGTCCTGGAACGCCGCCAAGCGCGCGCTCGCCTATGGCTATTCCAACATCGCCTGGTACCCCGATGGCACCGACGGCTGGGAGCGTGCCAGGCTCCCCACCGAAGAGGTGCAGCCGGAGCCGCGGCCGGAGCAGTAGTGATGGGCGCAGATGCCCGCCTCTCCCCGTGAGCGAGGAGAGGCGGAGACAGGACTATTTCTGCTTCTGCAACTTCGTCAGCGTGCCGGTGCCGTTCGCCTCGGTGGCGGTATAGCTCACCCTGTCGCCGGCATGGACGGCGTCCAGCATCGCGGCGTCCTTTGCCTTGAATTCCTGGAGCGCGCCGGCGCTACCTGTGCTGGCGCCGACCGTGCCCTTTTGCGCCTGCTGGATCGAGATCGTGCCGTTGAGCCGGTCGATCCGCATGACCATTCCGGTCATGTCTTCGGCAAAGGCGCTGGTTGCGAGCATCGTGGCGACCGCAGCGCCCGCGAGGATGAATTTCATGGTTCCCATCGAGGCCTCCCGATGTCCTGGATTGGAATGTCTTGGATTGACTTGGACAAGACCTCCCAAGGCGATTTGGTTCCGCCTGCTAGCGCGGCGAAAGGTTAACGATCGTGAACATAGCTCGGGAACTTTGAAGCAAGCTCATGCTGCCGACCCTATTCCATTTCCTGCTGGATCACGCGGCCGAGCGCGAACAGGCGCTGGTCGATCGTGGTTGGAACCTCGCAGACGAACCGCACCACCTTGTTGCGGTCCTCGAAAATGCGGGTCTTCCAGATGAGCTCGTTGCCGAGCGCCTCCACCTTGGCCTCGTCACGCGGGGTGGCACCCTGAAGCGCCTGGAGCTGAACTGCCTCCTCGCGGATCCTGTCGGCGGCCTCGCGCTGCTTGCGGCTGACGCGCTCCAGCCCGCTCATGACTTGCGAACGCTGGGCGTTGAGCGTTTCGAACAGGCCGGCGAACAGCAGCTTGGCATTCGCAGACTTGTCGGCGGAAGAGGCGGCCAAGAAGTCTTTCACCGACTTCTCGGCTTCGTCCATCGACGTCTTGCGCGCTGACAGTTTTGCGACCAGCGCCACGATTTTCGTGTCGTTCTTCCACCTGGTCTCGGCGTCGTCGAGCGCAGGACCAGCCCAGACCGCGGCGAGCGAGATCTCCGGCACCTTGGCCTGCGTGCAGGGCCAGTTGGGGTAGCGCGGATCGGCCGCGCGGGCCGCCGTGCCGGACAGCACGAGCGCCAGAACTGCCATCGCCAGAACCTTCATCCTTCGCCTCCTGCAGGCCCCCGTCGCGCCAGCCCACGCGAGGGATCATAGGCCCAAATCGCGCCGATCATGAAGACGATTGTGCAAGCCGCGACCACCGCGAGCGAGATCCAGTTGATCTGTCCGTACAGCGCAAAACGTATCAGCTCGACTGCGTGGGTGAACGGATTGGCCTCGCAGAGATAGTACAGATAAGGACTGCCCTCCCGCACCCGCCAGAGCGGATAGAGCGCGGAGGAAGCGAAGAACATCGGGAAGATCACGAAGTTCATCACGCCGGCGAAGTTTTCGAGCTGCTTGATGCCGGAGGAGATCAGCATGCCGAGCGAACCCAGCATCAGCCCCGACAGGATCAACGCCGGCAGCACGGTGAGATAGCCCGATGACGGCGGGGTGATGTCCCAGAACCAGGCGATCAGCAGGAACGCATAGACCTGGAGCAACGACACCGCGGTGCCTGCCAGCAGCTTGCAGAACAGCAAGAACCCGCGCGGCAGCGGGCTCACCAGCAGCGTGCGCATGTTGCCCATTTCGCGGTCATAGACCATCGAGAGCGAGGATTGCATGCCGTTGAAGAGCTGGATCATCGCCATCAGACCGGGCGCGATATACACCTCGTAGAGGATATAGGTTTCGTAGGGCGGGATGATGGAGATGCCGAGCACCTGGCGGAAGCCGGCGGCGAAGATGAACAGCCACACCAGCGGCCGCACCAGCGCCGAGACGAAGCGCTCGCGCTGATGCAGGAAGCGCAATCCCTCGCGCCAGACGATGCCGGTGAGGCAGGTCATGTACTCGGCGGCCGAGAAGCCGCGCGGCGCGTCACGCGTGGTGATGCTGCTCATGCGCCGCCTCCCGGCATGGTTTGCGCGCCGGTCAGGCGCATGAAGGCGGTGTTGACGTCCTGCGCGCCGGCCTCCGCGATGACGCGGCTCATCGGCCCCCGCGCCAGCATCTTGCCCTGGTGCAGCACCACGAGGTCGTCGCTCGGCATGATCTCGTCGAACAGGTGCGTCGCCCAGAGCACGCCGATGCCTTGTTCGGTCACGAGCTGGCGGACCTGGCTGATGATGTCGGCGCGCGCCTTGACGTCCAGGCCGACGGTCGGCTCGTCGAGCAGCAGCAGCCGGGGCCGGTGCAGCAGCGCGCGGGCGATCTCCAGACGCCGCATCTGCCCGCCCGAGAGATCGCGCACCTTGCTGCCGGCGCGGTCTTCGAGCCCGATGCGGCCGAGCAGCTCGGCGCTGCGCGCGGCCGCCTCGCGCCGGCTGATGCCGTGGAGTGCGGCGTGGTAGAGCAAATTCTGCGTCAACGACAGGTCGAGATCGAGCGTGCGCGGCTGGAACACGACCCCCAGCAGCCGCAGCGCTTCGCCGGGGCTCTTGCCGATGTCATGGCCGAAAATGCCGACGCGGCCGGACTGAATGCCGAACAGGCGCGTGACGAGCGAGAACAACGTGCTCTTGCCGGCACCGTTGAGGCCGAGCAGGGCCGTGAAGCTCGCCGGCTGCACATTGAAAGAGACGTCGATCAACGCGCGGCGCGGCCCATAGGCATGGCTGACACCGTCGATCGACAGTGCCGGCGCCCCGGCCGATTCCAGCCCCGGCGTCTCACGCGGTTCGGCGATGGGGGCAGGGCTGATCATGGCGCGATCGCGACGCCCCAGGGCAGCTCGCCGACCTGAATGGTCTTGATTACCTTTTGCGCGGCGACGTCGATGACGGAAACGTCGTTCGACACGCCGTTGGTGGTGAGCAGGTATTTCTCATCGGGCGTGAACGCCACGTGCCAGACCCGCTGCCCGACCAGGAGATATTTCGTCACCTTGCGCATGGCGACATCGACCACGGCGATGCGGTTGGCGGGGCCGAGCGCGACGAAGGCGGTCTTGTCGTCCTTGGTCATGCCGATGCCGACCGGCTGAATCGCCTCTTTCCGCAGGCCCGGAATCTCGAACGTGACCTTGCCGATCACCTCGTGCTTCTTCGGGTCGATGATCGAGACGGTGCCGCCGATCTCGGAGGACACCCACACTTCCGAACTGTCGTGCTTGAACTCGGCAAAGCGCGGCCGGGCGTCGACCAGCACGTTGGCGACGATCTGGCGCGAGGCCGTGTCGATGAAATGCGCCATGTTGGTCGTCTCGGACGTGTTGATCAGCGTCTTGCCGTCGGGGCTGATGGTCATGCCCTCGGGCTCGACGCCGACCTGGATGTCGCCGAGCCGGGTGCGCTTCTCGAGATCGATCACGGTCACCGTGTTGTCATTCTCGTTGGCGACATAGAGGATCTTGCCGGCGGCATCCTGGGCGAATAATTCCGGGTCTGGTCCGGAGGGCAGGCTGTCCACGACGCTGTGCGTCTTGGCGTCGATCATCTGGATGGTGTCGTCGTCGCCGACGGCGACCATCACGAACTTGCCGTCGCGCGTGAGATCGATGCCGCGCGGGCGCTGGCCGACCTTGATCGTCTTGGTCACGGTCCAGCTGTTGGTGTCGATCACCGTCACCGTGTTGCTCTTCTCGTTCGAGACATAGGCGATGAACGCATGCGCGGGCGCGGCCGCCAGCGCCAGTCCGGAGAGAAGCCCAACACGCCACATGCGCAACATCCGCGTCCTCATTTCAGCTTGCATTTGCTCTCCGGACGATCGTAGCCGAGCGTGTCGAGCTCGGAGACCTGGTGCAGAAAACCTTCCTGCGGCGAGACTGACACCACCATGCGGCCGTCGACCAGGAGGATCGGCTGACGCAGCTGGAGATTCCAGTCGCGCAAGGTGAGGCGCGTGCCCTTGAAGGCGGCGACCGAGAAGTCCGGGCCCTTGATGAAGTCGGTCACCTTTTTCACGTCGCCGGAACTGGTGCGCGAGGTGGCCTCGCCGATCATGCGCACCGCGGTCCAGGCCTGCATATCGAGCGCGGTCATCCGCCGCGCGTTCAGCTTGACGAAGCGGTTCTGGATCTGGATGGCGCCCCACTGGTCCTGCGCGGCGTCCCAGCTGCGCGGCACGAGCCCGGCCGAGCCCGCGACCGGCCGCGGATCCCAAATGCGATAGGGCAGGTAGGCGCCGAACACCTCGCTCTCGTCGGCGGCGACCAGCACGTCATAGGCGGGCGCCTGCTGCGTGAATACTGGCATCTGGCGCTGGATCAGCGTGACGCCGCTATCGGTGCGGCGTGCGCCGCCCTTGTCCTCGAAGGTGCGCTCCTGCACGATCTTGGCGCCGAACCGCGTCGCGGTGCGCCTCAGCGCATCGGCGAACAGCTTGTCCTCGTCATGCGAGCCGACCACCAGCAGCCAGCGCGACCACTTCTTCCACACCAGGTATTGCCCGAGTGCATCGGCCAGCATCGCGCGCGTCGGCGCGGTGTGGATCACATTGCCGCGGCAATCGGCCTCGCGCAGCCGCTCGTCGATTGCACCGACGTTGAACAGAAGCGTGCCGCGATCGCGCAGGGCGTCCGAGACCTTTAGCAGAGCATCGGCGGGCAGGTCGGCGATGATGAAGCCGTTCTTCTCCGCGAGCGCGGCCGCGGCCTGGACCGGGTCCTCACCTTCCTTGATGCGCCGTTCTTCCAGCGCAAAGCGTTGGCCCAGAAATTTCCCGGTGGTGTTGTTGTCCTCGATGGCGAGGCGGGCTCCGGCGAGGCCGTCATTCTCCGCGGGCAGATCGACCAGCGATAGCGTCGATCGGGAAGCGGCGAGGCCGAGATAGCCGACGCCGATCAGGGCAGGCTCCGCCGCGAGCGCGCTCGTCGCAGCGAGACCAAAGCCGATCAGACCGGCCAGCCATCGGATCATGTTTCCTCCAAGAGTTCTCCCCCGCTTGACCGCCGGTAGAGAATTGTCTCTGCTAAAGCATGACCGATTTGTCAGGGCATGCAACCCCGCATTTCGTCCCCGCGCGCACGAGGACCGGAATCACGATCATGCGAGCGCTGATAGGTTTCGCGGCTTTGCTGTTGACGGGCTCGGTCGCGCTCGCCGACCCGCCGAAACTCGCGGTGTTCGATTTCGAGCTGATCGACACCAGCCTGCCCGGCGAGTTCTATGGCTCCAGGCCGGAAGAGGCGCGGCTGTTACGCATCAGCGAGCAGCTGCGCAAGGAATTGGCCGATTCCGGCAGGTTCCAGGTGCTCGACATCGCGCCGGTCAGGGACGCGGCCCGTCAGGCCAATTTGCAGGCTTGCGGTGGCTGCGATCTCAAGCTTGCCGGGCAGCTGGGAGCAGACCTGGAGATCACCGGCATGGTGCAGAAGGTCTCGAACCTGATCATCAATCTCAACATCTATCTGCGCGACGTGAAGACCGGCAACATGATCGCCGCCGCCAGCGCCGACATGCGCGGCAACACGGATGAAGCCTGGACGCGCACGATGAGCTATCTGATCCGCAACCGGTTGCTGGCCCCGAACTACGGGAGGCGGGAGTAGGGGATCACCCCTTCAATTTCTCCGCATGCCAGTGCAGATGATCGCCCATGAAGGTCGAGATGAAATAATAGCTGTGATCGTAGCCCGCCTGCCGTCGCAGCGTCAGCGGGATGCTCGCCTTGGTGCAGGCGGCTTCGAGCAGCTCCGGCCTGAGCTGTTCTTTCAGGAAGTTGTCGGCTTCGCCAACATCGACCAGGAAGCCGGAAAACTTCGCGCCATCCTCGATCAGCGCCACCGTGTCGTGGCTACGCCAGGCGTCCTTGTTCGGTCCGAGATAACCGGTCAGCGCCTTGGTGCCCCAGGGCACCAGCGAGGGCGCCACGATCGGCGCGAAAGCGCTAGCCGCTCGAAAACGGTGCGGATTGCGCAGCGCCACCGTCAGCGCGCCGTGACCGCCCATCGAATGGCCCATCACCGATTGCCGCTTGGCATCGACCGGATAGTTCTCGGCGACCAGCTTCGGCAGCTCGTCGGTGACATAGCTCCACATGCGATAATTGCGCGCAAACGGCTCCTGCGTCGCATCGACATAGAAGCCGGCCCCCAGGCCGAAATCATAGGCATTGTTGGCATCACCGGGCACGTCGGGCCCGCGCGGTGAGGTGTCGGGCGCGACGAAGATCAGGCCGAGCTCTGCGCAGGCTTTGCGGAATTCGCCCTTCTCGGTGACGTTGGCATGGGTGCAGGTGAGGCCGGAGAGGTACCACACGACGGGCAGCCTGGCGCCCTCGGCATGCGGGGGAACATAGACCGAGAACACCATGTCGGTGCCGGTCGCCTGGCTCGCATGGCGATAGACGCCCTGCACGCCGCCATAGGATTTGTTCGTCGAGACAGTCTGGATCGTCATGCCTTAGAGCTCCTTGGCATCTCACCGCATCAGCATTGCAACGCTTATGTGACCGAATTTATGGCGTCGTCAGGCGACGCCGCTGTCGATCGCCAGCCGCACCAGCTCGACGGAGGTCTTCACCCCGAGCTTCTGGCGCATGATGGACGAGGTGTTGGCCACCGTCTTGTAGGACGATTGCACCAGCCAGGCGATCTCGGACAGGCTCTTGCCGGCGCTGAGCAGCCGCAGGATCTCCATTTCGCGCGCATTCAGCTTCGACAGCGGGCTTTGCGCCAGCGCAGGTCCCGCAAAGGCGATGCTGCGCGCGATCGCGGTCGGAAGGTAGGTGCCGCCGCCGCCGACGGCGCGGATCGCCTCGACGAGGTCGTCGGGATCGCCGGTCTTGGAGACGTAACCCTTGGCGCCGCATTCGATCGCGCGCGCGGCAAAGGCCGGGTCGTCGTTCATGCTGAACATGATGATGCGGGCCTCGGGCGCGCGCTCGAGGATGCGGCGGGCGAGCTCGAATCCGGAGACGGTCGGCAAATTGATGTCGATGATGCAGAGGTCGGGGCGCTCGACGATGAAGACGCACTCGCCGTCCTCGGCGTCGGCGGCCTCCAGAATCTCGATCTCGCCCTCGTCGGCCAGCACGGCGCGACAGCCGGAGGCGACAATGGGATGATCGTCGACGATCAGAATGCGCATAGGCGTTTCCCTGTGACAGCGCCGGCCTGTTGTCGCGCCGCATGATACCGAACATGGAGCCGCGCGGGTCTCATGTCGCCTCATGCAACCCGGCCGGGATTGCTGTACGCTTCCGATTAGATATCCGCAGCTTCCCCTCTGTCAACGTCATCGGGCAGCCGCGGGCCAAACCTTCGCGGGGCACGAGCGATACCAATGTGGCAAAATCTATCCTTGCGCGGGCGCATCAACCTGTTGCTGGCGCTGCTGCTGGCCCTGGGGCTCGCCGTCAATATCGGCCGCCAGGTGGCGGAAGCCGGACCGCGGGTGCAGGCCGAGGACCAGAGCGTGATCCGGCTCGCGCGCGAGTTCATCGAGATGATCGTGGCGGACCTGAACGAGGCGCCTGATCCGGATGCCAAGCTGAACCAGATCGCGCGCGACCTCAGCCGCCTGCGCCATGTCAGCATCGCCCTCCATGACGCCAGTGGTCGTCCGCTGACGCCGCCTCGAACCGGGGCTGACGCTGACATGCGCGGGCCACCGGCCTGGTTTGTCGGCCTGGTTCATCCTGAGCAGACTGCAGTCAGCGTACCCGTCTCGATCCAGGGCAAGCCCGGCTCGCTCGTGGTCACCTCGCATCCGACCGACGAGATTGCCGAAATCTGGGACAGCATCGTCACCCAGCTCGAAGTCGGCTCGGTCGTCGCGGTGGTGCTGTTCCTGGTGATGATGAATGTGGTGGGCCGCGCGCTGGCCCCGCTGCAGTCGTTGGCCGAGACGATGGGAGAGATCGAGAGCGGGCATTATGACGCGCGGGTCACGCCAGGAGGGGCCCCCGAGCTCGCCGCGATCTGCGGCAAGCTCAATCATCTGGCGGCGGTGCTTGGTGAGGCGGTCGAGGACAAGCGGCGCCTCGCCGAGCGCGCGGTGTCGCTCCAGGACGTCGAGCGCAAGGAAATCGCGCGCGAACTGCATGACGAGTTCGGGCCTTATCTGTTCTCGCTGCGCGCCCATGCCAGCGCATTGGCGAAGCTGGCGGACGGACGCGCGCCGAGTGCGGAGGCCGTCCGCAAGCATGGCAGCGCCTTGCTGGAGCAGATCAACGCGCTCCAGCAGTTCACCCGCCGCGTGCTGGAGCGGCTGCGTCCCGTCGGACTTGCCGAGCTCGGTCTGAGCCAGGCGCTGGAATCGCTGTCGCGGCTGTGGCGGGAGGCGCACCCGGAGGTCGCCATCGAGACCTCGATCTCACCGGCGCTGGGCACGACCGGCGAGACCGCGGATCTCACCATCTACCGCATCGTGCAGGAGGCGCTCACCAACGTGTTCCGCCATGCCGGCGCGACCTCGGTCAACGTGGTCATCGAGCCGGCCGGGCAGCCGGGACGCGACGGCCGCTTTTGCGCGAGGGTGCGGGTCAGCGACAATGGCCGCGGCATGGAGCCCGGTCAGAAGCTCGGCTTCGGCCTCGTCGGCATGAGGGAGCGCATTCTGGCCCTGGGCGGGACGCTCAACGTCGTCTCCGGCGATGGCGGCTTGACCGTGGAAGCGCTGGTCCCGACGGCGGCCGCCTGATCGCGCCCGAAATGGTCGGGAAAAATTCCCGATTTGATCGGGAAAACGGGCGCGGATATTGCCGATCTTTTGTGGCTGGCGCACCCATCGCGGCCGAATACACTCGTCCCGACCAATCGGCGAAAATCAAAACAGCCGGTGGTTACGGATGGGGAAGGGGATGAGCAAGTTGAAGCGTGGTTTGTTGATGGCCTCGGTGTCGACGGGGCTGTTGTCGGGGTTGGTCCTTGCGAGCCCTGCCGGGGCCGCTCCGGACGAAGAGACCAACGTCCAGAACCTGCCACCGGTCGAGGTGACTGCACCTCCGACGGCAACGCGGCGTGCGGCGCCCTCGCGGCCGGTCGCGCGTATCGGGGTGCCCGGGTCTGCTGCCCCGAGAACTCGGCTCTATGTCTACCCGACCTCGCCGGGCACCGGCAGGGGTCTCGATGTCGACAAGGTCCCCTCGGCGATCAATGCTGTCGATGCCAATCAGATCAAGCGTACGGGTTCGCTGAACGTCACCGATGCGCTGCGCGACAACATCGCCGGCGTCAATATCAGCGAGGTCACCGGCAATCCCTTCACGCCGGATATCGAGTTCCGCGGCTTCGTCGCTTCTCCGGTCGTGGGCACGCCGCAGGGCCTCGCCGTGTACCAGAATGGCGTCCGCATCAACGAAGCCTTCTCCGACGCGGTCAACTGGGACCTGATCCCGACCGCCGCGATCAGGTCGGTGACGCTGGTGACCAACAATCCAGCCTTCGGCCTCAACGCGCTGGGCGGCGCGCTCAATTTGCAGATGAAGGACGGCTTCACCTATCAGGGCGCGGAGCTCGACATCATGGGCGGCTCGTTCGGCCGCATTCAGGGGTCGGCGCAATGGGGCAAGCAGGTCGATCAGAACTACGCCGTCTATGGCGCGCTCGAAGGCGTGCGCGACAACGGCTTCCGCAACTTCTCGCAATCGGAGGTGCGGCGCTTCTACGGCGACGTCGGCTACAGGGGCGGCGACAGCGAGTTCCACGTCAACATGGGAGCGGCCAAGAACCATTTCGGCGCCAGCGCCATCGTCCCGGCAGAGCTGCTGGATAAATATTGGGGCGCCACCTACACCACACCGCAGACCACGTCCAACCGCGTCGGCTATCTCAACCTGACCGGAAAGGTCGACGCGACGCCGACCTGGACGTTTGAAGGCACCGCCCATGTGCGCAGGTTCGAGCAGAACATCGTCGACGGCAATCCGACCGACGCGGAGGAGTGTGCTGCGAATCCGGCGTTGCTCTGCTTTGGCGATGACACCACACCTGCCAACGGCGCTGGCGGCGTGCAGCTTGCCAATCCCTTTGCGCCGGGAACGATCCTCGGCGCGATCGACCGGGGCTCGATCCGTTCGACGACATTCGGCGTGTCCGGGCAAGCCACCAACACGGATCAACTGTTCGGTCATGACAACCGCTTCGTGGTCGGCGCAACCTATGACGCCGGCGTCACGCGTTACAACGCCAGCTCCGAGATCGGCTCGATGGGAGAGAACTACGTCGTCAGCGGCGGCGGCGTTTTCCTCGGTCCAACTCCCGCCGCGGACCCCATCGCCGGCCCCGTCTCGCTGCGAACCGTCAACCAATATAACGGCCTCTACGCGATGGATACGTTCAACGTCACGGACGCCTTCGCTGTCACGGGCGGCGGCCGCTTCAACGCGGCGCGGATCACCTTGGAAGATCAGCTCGGGACTGCGCTCAACGGCGACCACACGTTCATGCGCTTCAATCCGGTCATCGGCGGCACCTACAAGATCACGCCCGGATTGACAGCCTATGCCGGCTATTCCGAGGCCAACCGCGTGCCGACGCCGCTCGAGCTCGGCTGCTCCGATCCAGCCCGCCCCTGCCTGATCGCGGCGTTTCTGGTCTCCGATCCGCCGCTCAAGCAGGTCGTCTCCAAGACCGTGGAGGCCGGCTTCCGCGGCACCAAGGAGCTGAACATCGGCACGCTCGGATGGAAGATTGGCGGCTTTCGCGCCACCAATCACGACGACATCATGGCGGTGCCGGTCGTTGGCCGGACCGGCTTCGGCTATTTCACGAATGTCGGCCGGACAAGGCGGCAGGGGCTCGAGGCCGAAGTCAACATCAAGTCGCCCACGCTTCAGTTCCAGGCGAGCTACGCCTTCGTCGACGCACGCTACCTTGACCCGCTCGAGCTTGGCTCCGAAAGCCCGTTTGCCGACCCGGCCACCGAGACGATCCAGGTCCGGCCCGGCAACCAGATCCCCGCGGTCCCGCGCCACCGCGTCAAGGTCGGCGTCGACTACGCCGTGACCGACGTCTGGAAAGTGGGCGGCAATGCGCTGTTCGTCTCCGATCAATTTCTAGTCGGCGACGAGTCGAACCAGTACGCAAAGCTGCCTTCCTATACGGTCTTCAATCTCCACACCTCCTACCAGGTCGCGAAGAACGTCCACCTCTACGGCCGCGTCGACAACGTGTTCGACAAGCGCTATGTGACCTACGGCCAATTCTTCGACCGCGATGCCTTGCCCAACTTCACCAATGGCGGCGCCGACTTCACCGACCCTCGCTCGCTCAGCCCTGCAAGGCCGCGCGCGTTCTATGCCGGGATGCGGGTGACGTTCTAACGACCGCTGCCGCGTCGGTACGGTCCGGGCCCGTACTCGGTAAGGCGAGCTGCCGGAAGTCCCGGCACCGGGCGTCGCGGCCGGAGGCCGCGCCCCTTGTTCCGCGGTGGCGCTCGCTGAGCTTGCAGAATATTCCGCCTCCGGCATGATGGCTCCGGAGGCCCGCTTTACCGTGTCGTTGAAGAATCCGGATGCCGTCGCTTCGATCGTTTCAGCGCTTCGGCACGCCTACGGTGACGAGGTCGCGCGATTCATGCTCGTCGAGGGCATGAGCCTCGCCGACTTGATCGACGCGATGTTCTCCGCGCCCTTGACGCACCGCGAGGCCGTTCGGGATATCACCGACGCATTGGACGATTTCGTCATTTCACCGGACCTGGGTCTCGTGTGGCACCTCAGGTACATCTATGCAGACGAGCCCGGCTCCCTGCACGTCGTGGACATGGAGATCGCCACGCCGGATGGCACGCTGGCAAGCAAGGATGTCTGGCTTCGTCTGTCCGCCTAAAGCATGATCCGGAAAAGTGCGCAGCGGTTTTCCGAAAAGATCATGCTCAAACAACAACCTAAGGCGCGATGACGATTCACCCTAATCGCATCGCGCTTTAGGGGCGAGGCCGGCCGGGATGCTTTGGCCACGCACCGCGCCGCGTTGTCTTTACCAATCAGAAACCATCTCAAATGATCCGAAAATTTTAACGAAACCCCTCGGGCTTCTCCGCGTCAGTCTGTCGGAGGGCCGGTGTGATGACAGAGCGCCAATTGAGAGAGCAGGAATGCCAGATCGCGCGTTATCGGCGTTTGGAACGGGAGGTTACGGATCCGCTCGCCGCGTGTCTGCTTCACGGCATCGTCGAGGAGCTTGAAGCCGAGCTGCGCAAGCAGCGTCCGGAATGGCACGGGCCGCGTGATTAACGCTTTCTTAGCGCTAATCGTGCGGATTGTCCTGGGGAATGGCCAAGGAAGACTGCTCCCATGCTCAAGGACGGGACATATGCGGCGTGGTACAAGACGCCGCTCGACCAGGGGACCGGCATCGTCCATGTCGCGGACGGACAGATCTGGGGCCGTGACAGCCTGATGACCTATCACGGCTCGTGTCAGGTCGATGGAGATCGCTTCACCGCCACGGTATCGACGAAGCGTCATACCGACGGACGAGCCACGGTGTTCGGCGTTGAAGACGAGCTCATTTTGGATATCGAGGGAAACTGCCCCGGCAAGATCGCGACTTACACCGCGACGGCACAGCAAGTGCCGGGGATGATCCTCCAGGGCACGCTCATCCTGACGGAACAAAAGCAGCCGGCACATGACGAGGCGGCGCAGCGCCCGGCGTTCAACCCCGGCAAGCTCCCGAAGCTGCCGAAGCGCTCGCGCTGAGAAACCTCAGGCGGACTGCTGGGGACATTCTGAAACGGCTGACCGGCAGAACCAGCGAGGCAAGGGACACTATTCTTTCTCCAACCCGCCCCGGGCGAGTAGCGCCGCTTGCTGCAGGGTGACGCTGCGGACCAGCGGATCCGCATGGCGGTGCACGAGCTGCCAATCCATGCCGTCCTTGCGGTAGACTTCAGTGACGCGGAGCGACCAGTCTTGAGCGGCCAATCCGCCGACTTCGGCGCGCTGATGTTCCACCATGACAAGTACGACAAGCGTGTCCGACGCAAGCGTTTGCACGACCTCGAGGTCGGTTTCGCCCTCCCTGAAGTATCGCGATAGGTCAGCCAAGCGTTGGGGGCTGGCGTCAAATCCGCGACTGGCAGGCCCGCCAAAGGGCTGCATCAACGTGAAATCCGGTGCGATGCGGACAAGCTGGAGCCAGCTATCCATGTCGCCCCGCATGAAGGCGGCATTCTTACGGCGCGCGCGTTCGATGAGGTTCGGCGTCACCTCGGGCCCGGCGGCCGCGTCGGCCGAAAGCTGAACCAGAGGAACTGCAGCCGCGGCGGCCATCATCGCGCGCCGCGACATTTTTTCCTGCCTGGATGCCGATCTGGTCTGTCCGGACGTCTTCTTGGTCATTGTGCAGCTCCTGGTCGAACGGGTGCCCATCCATGAAGTCTTGATCTCGATGAATACAGCGATATGATTTCAGCAACATGCTGAATCAAATTGATCTATCCAGGATTGATCTGAATCTCCTCGTGCTCTTCCGCGTGGTCCTGGAAGAACGTCATGTCGGTCGGGCAGCCGCCCGGCTGAGCCTGACGCCGTCGGCTGTAAGCCATGCGCTTGCCCGGCTCCGGCTTCTGCTGAATGACCCGCTGTTTCTGCGCACACCGAAGGGTGTGGTTCCGACGGCGCGGGCGCTGGAACTTGGGGAGCCCGTGGCCGAGATCATCGCACGCATCGAACGATTGATCGGCTCGGCCGCACCGTTCGACCCGAAGACAAGCAGTCGCCGGTTCATCATTGGCGCTCCCGATGCCGTACTGGTCTCGGCAGTCGGTCCGCTCCTGCGATCGATTGCGACTGCGGCGCCTCACATTGACATCGGGCTGGTCCACCTGATGCCGGCGCCGCGCGCCGGCGCGATCGGAGAGCCTTGGCAGGAGAATCTCGACATGCTCGAAAGACGCGAGCTCGACATCGCGATGCTGCCGCTGCTGGCGGTATCACCTCGTTTCGAGGCGCGCAGGCTTTACGAAGAGGACTTCGTGCTGGCCATGCGCAAGGGACATTCCTTGGCAAGAGCGGTCAGCCATGCTGCATTCGCGCAATCGCAGCACCTGCTGGTCTCTCTCAGTGGTGAGCCGCGCGGCTTCGTCGATGAGATGTTGGCCAAGCGCGGCCTCGAACGCCGCATCGCCCTGACCGTTCCGAATTTCATGATGGCGCTGGCCCAGCTTTCGGAATCCGATCTGATCGCGGCATTGCCACGCCGACTGATGGAGCAGTATGCCGGCCGCTTCGGCCTGGTATTCGTCGAGCTGCCTTTCGCCCGCAAGGCGGATACGATCCGGGCCGTCGCCACCAAGGCCGCGATGAGAGACGCCGGCATCGCGTGGCTGATGCAGGTTGTGGTCGGTTCAATCGGAACAAGCCGACGCTAGAATCGACATACTGAATTGGAGAGGCGTTCATCTCGGAATGGGCGCGACATTTTGCCTGCCACACCTTCTACCGTTCTGAGTGCCCGGCACCGCTTCTCAAATGGCCTGGAAATGTCCATTGTGCCGGCCCGAAAGAGAGAAGAGGAGCATCATTGATGACGGATACGGTCTCGCGCCGCCAGTTTGCCAAACTGGCGGGGTTGTCCGCAGCCGGGATTGCAAATCCTCTCGAGGCCGTCGAGGCCAGGCCGGCACCGCCGCCGCGCGGCGGAAGCGGCTTTCCCGCGGGCTTCCTCTGGGGCACGGCGACCTCGTCCTACCAGGTCGAGGGTGCGGTTGACGAGGACGGCCGGGGGGCCTCGATCTGGGACAAGTTCGTGCGCATCCCCGGCAAGATCGAGGACGGCACCACGGGCGACCGCGCCAATGAGCATTATCACCGCTACAAGGAGGACATCGCGCTGATCAAGGCGCTCGGCTGCAAGGCCTACCGGTTCTCGGTGGCCTGGCCGCGGCTGTTTCCGGACGGCGACGGCAGGCCGAATCCGAAGGGGCTCGATTTCTACAACCGGCTCATTGACGAGCTCCTGAAGAACGGCATCGAGCCGTGGCTGACGCTCTATCATTGGGACCTGCCGCAATCGCTTCAGGATCGCTTCGGCGGCTGGCGCTCGACGGAGACCTGCAAGATCTTCGGCGACTATGCGGCTCATGTCGCGAAGCATCTTACCGACCGCGTCAAGAACGTGTTCACTCTGAACGAGAGTGGCCGCTTCGTCTATTTCGGTTACGGCACCGGCATCGACGCGCCGGGCCTGACGCTGCCGCAAGCCGAGGTCAACCAGATCAGGCACAACAGCGCGCTGGCGCACGGGCTCGCGGTCCAGGCGGTGCGCGCCCATGGCCGGCGCGGCACGAGAGTGGGACCGGCGGAGAATATCGACGCCTGCGCCCCCGCGATCGACACGCCTGAGAACGTCCGTGCTGCCGAGATCGCGCTGCGCGAGATGAATGCGGGCTATCTCAACGTCATCATGACGGGCCGCTACACCGACGCCTTCCTGAAATACGCCGGCGCCAACGCGCCGAAATACACCGATGCGGAGCTGAAGATCATCTCCTCGCCGGTCGATTTCCTCGGCCTCAACATCTACGCGCCGCAGAACTACGTGGTGGCGTCCGACCAGGGCGCGGGGTTCATGCCGCTGCCGATCCCGAAATCGTTCCCGCACATGAATTCGGACTGGCTCCGCGTCGGTCCCGAGACGCTCTATTGGGTGCCGAAGCTGGCGGCGAAGATCTGGAAGACCGATGCGATCTATATCAGCGAGAACGGCACCTCCGGCGACGACGTCGTGACGCCGGACGGCAAGATCTACGACACCGACCGCATCATGTACCTGCGCAACTATCTCGCCCAGCTCCAGCGCGCCACCGCCGAAGGCGTGCCGGTGCGCGGCTATTTCCTCTGGAGCCTGATGGACAATTTCGAGTGGGTGTACGGGCTGAACAAGCGCTTCGGACTCTACCACGTCAATTTCGACACCCAGGTCCGCACGCCGAAACTCAGCGCCAGCTTCTATCGCAACGTGATCGTGAAGAACGCGGCGGGGGTGTGAACTCTATCCTCGTTGAGGTCGTCATGCCCGGGCTTGTCCCGGGCATCCACGTTCTTCGTGCGTAGTAGCAAGGCGTGGATGGCCGGGACAAGCCCGGCCATGACGTCGACTGTTTCGGGCCGATCATTCAGGACGTATGCGATCGGCTCCATTTTACGTGCGGCGGAATTCCGGGTGGCGGGTGCAAACGCCCCGCATTGACTCTCCTCTCGCCCTTATTCAGAACCGTCCTCAACACTGACAACAAAGAGGACAACGCCCATGACCGATGCACTCATCATCGATGCCTGCCGGACCCCGCGCGGCGTCGGCAAGGCCGGCAAGGGAGCGCTGTCGGGCATTCATCCGCAGCAGCTCGGCGCAACCGTGCTGCGCGCGCTCGCGGAGCGCACCGGCATCGACACGGCCGACGTCGACGACATCGTCTGGGGCTGCAGCGCGCAGGTCGCGACGCAAAGCGGCGATCTCGGGCGGATGTCGGCGCTCGATGCCGGCTATGACGTGCGCGCCAGCGCCGTGACGCTGGACCGCTTCTGCGGCAGCGGCATCACCAGCGTCAACATGGCGGCCGCCTCGATCATGGCGGGCGCGGAAGACCTCGTCATCGCCGGCGGCTGCGAGATGATGTCGATGGAGGGACGCCGCGGCTCGGGTCCGATGATGATGGACAACGGCAATCTGCGCCTGCGGGCAAAGCATCCGCAGTCGCATCAGGGCGTCTGCGCGGACGCGATTGCCACGCTGGAGGGCATCACGCGAAGGGATGTCGACGCGCTCGGGCTGGAGAGCCAGAAGCGCGCGGCCCATGCGATCGTGAACGGGCACTTCAAGAAGAGCCTCGTGCCCGTCCACCGCGAGGACGGCAGCCTCGCGCTCGACCACGAGGAGTATCCGCGGCCGCAGACCACGATGGAAGGCCTGGGCAGCTTGAAGCCGGCATTCCCCGCGGTCGCCGACTACGCGCTCGACGACAAGGGCACGACCTATCGTGGCCTGATCCTGCAGAAATACCCGGACCTCGAGATCGATTTCGTGCACCACGCCGGCAACTCTTCCGGGGTCGTCGACGGCGCCGCCGCGATCCTGCTGGCCTCGCCCGCCTACGCCAGGGCGCATGGCCTGAAGGCTCGCGCCCGCGTCGTCGCGATGGCGAACATGGGGGATTCGCCGACCCTGATGCTGAACGCGCCGGTGCCGGCCACGCGCAAGGTGCTGGCGAAGGCCGGCCTCACCGTCGACGACATCGACCTGTTCGAGATCAACGAGGCGTTTGCGGTGGTGGCGGAAAAATACATCCGCGATCTCAAGCTCGATCGCGCCAAGGTCAACGTCAATGGCGGATCGATCGCGCTCGGCCATCCCATCGGCGCCACGGGCTCGATCCTGATCGGCACCGTGCTCGACGAGCTCGAACGGCGCGATCTCAAGCGTGGTCTCGTCACCATGTGCGCCGCCGGCGGCATGGCGCCCGCCGTCATCATCGAGCGCATCTGACCGATCGCCCGCCACTTTCTCCCTGTTTTTACGGGGAGGAAGACCGGCGATATGCGTCCGACCCTTATTTTTCAGGGTGAAACACGACCAGCCTTTCACAAAGAGGCCGGTCGCCGCTTGTCGAAAGCGGCGAATCAGTTCTAGCAGGATGGCGTGCGGGCCTTTGAAACAAGGCAAAATCCGCTGCCCGAAGCTTCTCCCGCGCCGGAAGTAGCTAAAAAGCAGGGTTTTTTGCTACAGAGGGCCAAAAAAGCCCGTAAAACCCCGACAAAACCGTGCAGAAGGCTATAGGCCTTCGCCGGTTGGTCTAATATCCAACCGCCAACGAATCAGAGGAGACACGATGGCAACCCAAATGTCCAAATCGCAGTTGATCGAAAAGATTGCGACCGCCACCGAGCTTTCCAAGCGCGACGTCAAGAGCGTCATGGAAACGCTGACCGACGTCGGTCACAAGGAGCTCAAGAAGAACGGCCTGTTCCTGGTGCCGGGCTTCGCCAAGTTCGTGGTCATCAAGAAGCCTGCGACCAAGGCACGCAAGGGCACCAACCCGTTCACGGGTGAAGAGATGATGTTCAAGGCCAAGCCGGCCCGGAAGATCGTCCGCGCCCGCCCGGTCAAGGCCGCCAAGGACGCCGTGGGCTAACGACGCAAAGGCCCCCTCGGGTAGGAGGGGGCCTTTTGTTTGGGGCAGCCGCGAGGGCCTGAGACGGAGGGCTCAACCCTTGCGGCGCTTCACCCGGACAGGAATGGGTTGAAGCTGCGGCCCGGACGCCGCCAGCGCATCGCGGACCCGGTCGATGGCGCGATCGAGCAGCCGGCGTAGCCGCTGCGTTGTCCGCGATCGCTTTGCATTTTCCAGCCGTTTCTTCATCGCAATCACTCCGCCGCCTCGACCTTTGCATCGGCTTGGACCTCGACCGGCTCGAGCGCCGCGGCGATGGCTTCATCGACGCGCTCCAGCCAGATGAATTCGAGGTTGTCCCGCGCGCTCTTCGGGATGTCGTCGTAATCCCGCTTGTTGCGCGCCGGCAGCATCACCCGCTTCAACCCGGCAGCGGCCGCAGCCACCACCTTCTCCTTGATGCCGCCGACCGGCAGCACCAGACCGCGCAGCGAGATCTCGCCGGTCATGGCGGTATCGCTGCGCACCGTTCGGTTGGTGAGCAGGGACGTCAGCGCCGTGAACATCGCAACGCCCGCGCTCGGACCGTCCTTCGGAGTCGCGCCCGCAGGAACGTGAACGTGGATGTCGCTCTTCTCGAACAGCGACGGATCGATGCCGAGCTGCGGCGCCTTGCTCTTCACCAGCGTCAGCGCAGCCTGCACGCTCTCGCGCATGACCTCGCCGAGCTGACCGGTCAGGATCATGCCACCCTTGCCGGGCACCTTCGATGCCTCGATGAACAGGATGTCGCCGCCGACCGGCGTCCAGGCAAGGCCGGTGGCCACGCCCGGAATGCTGGTGCGCTGCGCGATCTCGCCTTCGAAGCGCGGCTGGCCGAGCACGGTGGCGATGTCCTTCGCGCCCACCACGACCTTCGTCGCCGTACCCTCGGCGACCTGCACCGCGGCATGACGGAACAGCTTGCCGATCTCGCGCTCGAGGTTACGCACGCCGGCCTCGCGGGTGTAACCCTTGACCACCAGCTTCAACGCATCCGGCTCGATCTCGGCCTGCTCGGCCGAGAGTCCGTTCGCCTCGAGTTGCCGCCGCACCAGATAGCGCTGCGCGATCTCCAGCTTCTCGTCCTCGGTGTAGCCGGCGAGGCTGATCAGCTCCATGCGGTCCAGGAGCGGGCCCGGGATCTGGTCCAGCATGTTGGCGGTCGCGATGAACACCACGCGCGACAGGTCGAAGGGCACGCCCAGGTAATTGTCCCGGAACGTTCCGTTCTGCTCGGGGTCGAGCACCTCCAGCATGGCGGCCGACGGATCGCCCTGCACGCCGCGGCCCATCTTGTCGATCTCGTCCAGCATCATGACGCAGTTGCGTGAGCCCGCCTTCTTGATGCCCTGGATGATGTTGCCGGGCAGCGCGCCGATATAGGTACGCCGGTGGCCGCGGATCTCGGCTTCGTCGTGCACGCCGCCCAGACTGACGCGCACGAAGGGGCGATCCATCGCACGTGCGATGGATTGTCCGAGCGAGGTCTTGCCGACGCCGGGCGGGCCGACGAAGCACAGGATCGGCGCCTTGCCCTGTGGCGCCAGCTTGCGCACCGCCAGATATTCGATGATCCGGCTCTTGATCTTCTCCAGGCCGAAATGGTCGGCGTCCAGGATGGCTCGCGCCTCCTTGATGTCGATCGGCTTCTCCGCGGGCAGCGCCCAGGGCAGCTCGATCAGCCAATCCAGATACGTGCGGACCATGCCGGCCTCGCCGGCAGCCTCGGGCATGCGCTCATAGCGGCGCAGCTCCTTTTTGGCGTGCGCGTCCGCCTCGGGCGGCATGTTGGCCTTGGCGATCGCAGCGGTCAGCTCGGCGACCTCGGCCGCCTTGCCGTCGCCTTCGCCGAGCTGGCGCTGGATGGTCGCCATCTGCTCGCGCAGGATCGCCTCGCGCTGCCGCTCGTCGAAGGAGGCCTTGGTCTTCTGGCCGATTTCGTTGGAGATGCGCAGCACCTCCAGCCGCTCGGCCAGATGCTTCGACACTTTCTCGACGCGCAAGGCGAGGTCGATGGTCTCCAGCACCTCCTGCTTGTCCTGCGGCTTGATGTCCATGAACGAGGTCGCCAGATCCGCCAGCGCGCCGGGCGCACTGGTGCCCTGGAACATCGCGGCCAGCTCGGGCGGCGCCTGCGGCAGCAGCTCGATCGCCTCGATCGCCTGGCGCTGCAGATTCAGCGCGCGCGCCTCGATCTCGGGCGAATTCGCGGTCGGCTCGGGGATCTGCTGGATCCGCGCGGCCGGGAACGGCGTTCCCGGCAGGAAGTCGAGGATGCGCGCGCGCTGCACGCCCTGGCAGACGATGTGATGGGTGCCGTCGGGCGCGGTGATGTAGCGCACGATGTTGGCGATGGTCGCGACCCGGTAGAGGTCGTCCGGCCCGGGCTCCTCGGTCTCGGGGCTGCGCTGCAGGACGATGCCGACCGGCCGCTGCTCGCGCAGCGCCTGCTGCGCGGCGGCGATGGACTTGGCACGGCCGATCGTGATCGGCGCGATGGCGCCGGGGAACAGCACCATCTCGCGCACGGGGATGATGATCAGCGCGTCGTCGGGGATCTTCACGTCGTTACTGGTCTGTTCGTTGTTCATCTGTTCGGTGGCCATGATCGACCTCAGGATTTGGCAAGGCGCAGCGCGACGCAGCCGTCCATCACGAAGCGGCTGATGGCGTAGCGGCCGAGGGGCAATGCAATGCGGCGCTCAAAACGCCCCTGCGGCAGCTCGAGCCGGTGAATGCGGGCGTTGCGGAGCTCCGGGGGCAGGGTGCGCTGGCCGGAGACGACGAGCACGCCGTCATGAATGACAGTCTCGACATTGTCCGGATTGACACCAGGAAGCGCCACCAGGATCAGAAGCTCATGCTCGGTCTCGAGCACGTCGATCGGCGGCTCCCAGCAGGCTTCCTGGCGGCCAAACTGCTGACGCAGCCGGTCGGCGCGGGTCAACGAGTCGAGGGCTTCGGACAGCATCCAGTCGAGGGGATTTTTCGGTTGCATGATGCGGGGCTCGGGGGTGGGGAAGCCTGCATATGGGGCTGGTTCCCCGGAAATCCAGTCCGCCGGCGCTGACGTGCCATGCGCCGTCGTGCGATTGAAAAACGAACGCCGCGGCCCGGGCCGCGGCGTTCCATCGTCGGGTCACGCAGGGCGTCAGGCCGCCGCGCGGTACTCTTCTTCGGCCTCGAGGTTGATCACGGACGTCGCGAGCTCCGTCAGCGTGTGATCAGTCGCCTCTTCCTCGTCCAGCGTCGCCTGCAGCAGCCTAGCCGCGTCCGGCATGCCGAGCTCTTCGGCCCAGGTGCGCAAGGTGCCGTAGCGGGAAATCTCGTAATGCTCCACCGCCTGGGCGGCCGCGAGCAGTCCCGCATCGAGCGCCGGCGCGCCCTTGAACTCCTTCATGATCTCGGCGCCCTCGTCGGTAATGCCGTTGATGGCTTCGCACGGCTTGCCGCGGGCAGGCTTGCCCAGCATCTTGAAGATCTGGTCCAGCCGCTTGACCTGGCCCTGGGTCTCGCGCAGGTGCTTGTTGAAGGCGGCGGCCAGCTCCTTCGATTGCGCTGCCTTCGCCATCTTGGGCAGGGTCTTGATGATCTTGTTCTCGGCGAAATAGATGTCCTTCAGCGTCTCCACAAACAGGTCGCTGAGCATCTTCGGCGCCTGACGCGGCCGCCGAGCCGCGGTCTTCTTGGTTGTGCGCTTCTTGGTTCGTTTGGCCATACGTCCTCCTCTTGAGGTGACACGGGAAGGCCTCGCCCTCCTCAATCCTCAGGCGATCAAAGCCGCGTCAGTAACGAAAGTTCCTAACTGCAACCGGCGCGCGGAGCGGTCGCTCAGGTCGGGCGCTTGTAGGGATCTTCCTGGCGCTGCCGCTCCTCCGTCGCGCGATCGAGCTGTGCCCGCTCGCCGCGCCTGAGGTGGCCGGCCTTCATCACTCCGTAGACGAGGACCGCACCGAGCAGGAAGGCTCCGATGAACCAGAGCCAGAGCAGGTTGGCCGAGAGCTGGCCAAGAAGCATTCCGATTCCACTGTCGCTCATTGTCGTCTCCACTGATTGCAAAGCGGTGGCCTAGGCTAAGTCTGCCCGAAAGCCATCGTTCCAGCGTCCGAGGACCACGCCGGCCCGTGCTCGACTTCGCGCTGTGCTCCGCTTCGGCTCACCGGATCGCGCGCACCGGAAATGCGGTGCTCTCGCGCGTTCTCCGCATGCTGCTCGCCGCCTATTCCGTCCAGTTCGTGATCGACGGGATTGCGGCCGTCCGGACCAACCTGTCACAGGGCTGCGACAATCAGTGAATCCATTGATTTTGGGTCGCTTTCGCTTGCACTGCCATGTTGGTTTGACGTACTTCCGGTCCAACAAGACCATCGTCAGGAAATCGGGATGTCGATGACTGCGGACGAGCTCGCCAAGAGACAGGCCATCATCGACGCTTGCCGGCGCATGAACGCGCTCGGCATCAACCAGGGCACCTCGGGCAATATCAGCGTCCGACATGTGGACGGGCTTCTGGTCACGCCGACCAGCGTGCCCTACGAGGCCATGACGCCGGACCAGATCGTCTTCACGGCCATGGACGGCGCACACGCGCCCGATGGGAAGCCGTCGAGCGAATGGCGGTTTCATCGCGACATCCTGAAGTCGCGTCCCGACGTCAACGCCGTGGTGCATGCGCATCCGACCTATTGGCTCGCCGTCGAAGTCGAGACGCTGGCGCGGCAGTATCACGGCTGCCTCCAGATCGGACAACCGCCGCTGCTTCCCAGCGACGAGATCGAACGGGTCCGCCGGCGCATGGCCGGCTACGGCGTGTCGGAAGGGTAGGGCAGACAGAAGGTGTTCGTGCGGATCAGGCATCTCGTCGATCGCAAGGGGACGAACCGCACCATGGTTCGGCTGCGCGCTCTCTTGCGCAGCAACGAGTTCTACCTGATCCCGCTCGCGCTGGTGATCGGCACGCTGGCCGGTGCGGTCGTGACGCTGATGGCCCATATCGCGCAGTTCGCGCATGTGGTGATCTACGGGATTCCCGTCGATGTTCACCTGTCGGCTCACGCGAGCGTCAGTCCGTGGGCGGCACTGATCGCGCCTGCACTCGGTGGGCTGTCGCTCGGAATCATGGAATGGTCGCGGCGGCGCATGAAGATCTCGAACGCGGTCGACCCGATCGAGGCGAACGCGCTGCGCGGCGGCAATCTCTCGATGCGCGACAGCATGGTGGTGTCGGGCCAGACCCTGATCTCCAACGGCTGCGGCGCCTCGGTCGGCCTCGAGGCCGGCTATACCCAGATCGGCTCGGGTATCGCCTCGCAGCTCGGCAAGTTCTTCAATCTGCGCCGCAACGATTTGCGCCTGATGGTCGGCTGTGGCGCTGCCGCCGCGATCGCGGCGGCGTTCGGCGCCCCGATCACCGGCGCCTTCTACGCCTGTGAGCTCATCGTCGGCGTCTATGCGGTCGGCAGCGCCGCCCCGATCCTGGCGGCATCGCTCGCGGGAGCCCTGACCGCGCAATGGCTCGGCGGCGCGCCGTACTCGCTGGAGATACCCAAGGTCAGCGCCGTCGGCGTCGAGCAATATCTGGCGCTGATCGGGCTCGCGCTCATCACCAGCGGCGTCGGCATCGCCGTGATGCGTTCTTCGCCGATGTTCGAGCGCCTGTTCGCCTGGATGCCGGTCTGGCTGCGTCCAGTGATCGGAGGCCTCATCGTCGGCGGCTTCGCCATCATCACGCCGCAGGTGCTGGCAGCCGGACACGGCGCCATGGTGCTCGATCTCTTTCACGACATGACGATCGGCCTGATCGCGCTGATCATCGCCTTGAAAGTGACCGCGTGCCTGATCTCGCTCGCCTCGGGCTTCCGCGGCGGCCTGTTCTTCGCCTCGCTGTTCGTGGGCAGCCTGATCGGCAAATTCTTCGCGGCAGTGCTTCTCCTGATCAGCCCGAACTTCGCGATCGATCCGCTGGTCGCGATGCTGACGGGCATGGCGACGCTCGGCGTCGCCATCGTCGGCGGCCCCCTGACCATGTCGTTCCTGGTGCTCGAGATGACGCGCAATGTCGACGTCACCGCCGTGGTGCTCGCCGGCTGCATCGTCACCTCGATCTGCGTCCGCTTCATGTTCGGCCATTCCTTCTCGACCTGGCGGCTGCATCTGCGCGGCGAGACCATCCGCAGCGCCAACGACGTCGGTTGGCTGCGCAATCTCACGGTCGAGCGGCTGATGCGCTCCGACGTCGGCAAGGTGCCCTCGACCACGACCATCGCCGCCGCACGCCGCGAGTTCGCGCTGGGCTCGCGGCCGGGTATCGTGATCGTCAACAATGTCGACGAATATGTCGGCCTCGTCCTGCTGCCCGATTTGTTCTCCGGCGACCTCGACACCATCGCCGACGAGATCCAGGTGATCGAGCTCGCCCGCCTGATCGACATCGTTCTGATCCCGGAAATGAACGTGAAGTCGGCGATGGCGGTGTTCGACGAGGCCGAGGCCGAAATGCTGGCGGTGGTCGATTCCACCGACAGCCGCAAGGTGATCGGATTCCTCACCGAAACCTTCGCGCGCCGCCGCTATGTCGAGGAGATCGACAAGGCGACGCGCGGCGTGCTGGGGGCGCTGTCGTAGGCGACTTCTACCGGCCGGATGGGGCTGCGACGAGGCAGGCCACGATGCGCCGGACCATCGGCAGCACGATGAGCAGCGTTGGAAAGGCGACCAGCCAGGACAGGGCCCAGGCGCCTGGCCACGTCGCGAGGAATGCCGGCGTTGGCCCCAGGCTCCGAAGCGTCGAAATGACCGACACCACGGCCGTCATGAGAACGGACAGCACGAATGGCATCACGATCGGCGCATAGCGCGCCGGCAGTTTGCGAACAGCAATCATCTGATTTCTCTTGAGGAAAAGGACGCGTCGGTCACGTTGAACCCTGCAAAACGGCATCGATCCCGACGGCGTCGGTTGATGCGTTGGTTCACGTAAAACGCTTACGGCGACCGGAAAACGGCGCAGCCGTTCATTATCCGCTCAGGTTCGGTGGTTCAAGCTGCGATTTGGTCGTACGTTTACAATCGTTCAAAGCGTGGCAGATTGCCGCGAACGTGAAACCAGCTCGATGGTTTGCGGATTCAATGCGGTTTGCATATCTCTTCGCTGGGCAAGAACTTAGGCAAAGGCATAGGAAGGTCAAAATGACTGTTAGACCCGTGATTTCTGCAGCCGGCCGCAACATGGTGCTGGCCGCGTTCACAAGCCTGGCGTTGGTCGCAATTTCGGCGTCGCCTTCGGCTGCTGCCTCGCCGGCGGAGCCGGTGTCCGCAAAGCCTGTCGCGGCCGGGCAGGGCTCCTCCGCCGCCACCGATTTCAGCGCACATCGCCGCCGCTACTACCGGCGCGGGTCGAACGCTGCCGGTCTCGCCGTTATGGGCGCCGCGGCGGGCATCATCGGGGGGGTGATCGCCGAGCAGCGACGCCGCGACTATTACGAAAACCGCTATTATTACGGCTCACGTCCTTACTACGGCGGGCACGGCTATTACGGCGGTTCCGGCTACGGTGGCAGTCCTTTCTATTACGATCCGGGCTACCGTTACGCGCCGTATTGAACGATCGTTTTTGACGCCGCCCGGATTGGGTTGCAGGAGAAAGGGCGGTGTTTGGGCCGCCCTTTTTGCTGCGCCGGTTCTCTCGTAGTCGCGGTGAGCGCAGCGATACCCGGATTCCGCTCGCAAAGATCCCGGACGTCTCTTCCGCCTTCGCTTTTCGAGCTGCGGCGGACAAGGCGCTGATCCGGGCTACGGCATCGTGCCTGTGTCGGCCT
>NZ_JBHLEV010000010.1:0-283689 GCF_042263385.1 Bradyrhizobium tunisiense | reverse complement strand
ATGCGCGACGCTCTCGCTCACGGTTGCCCGCCCTGCGAAGCTCTTCGCGCCGATGCAATCAGCGTCCACCGCCGTCCGGCCCGCGTTCGTGACGATCGCGATACGCCCCTCTTCCTTGGGCCGGGTTGCCGCGACACATACGCCGTTTCCGAATTTCGGTAAAGTGGAATATTTTTGATAATGCGGGTTGACCCCGATGTTGGGTGTTTTGCCCGTCAGGGAATACAAGGTCTCGTAGCGACGCAACATCTTGTGTCCCGGATGAGGGAAGCGACATTCGAGCCTCCAGGCACGAGTGGTCCCGGGTGTCGCTTCGCTCACCCGGGCTAATGGCACTATGATCGCGGTTCCGCCAGCTGCTCGATCACGAGATCGAGCAGCGCGCGGAGACGAGCGAGGCGCCTCATATCGCGATGGTAGCCCACATAGGTGTCACGGCCGGGTGGCGTCGTTCCGATGTCGAGCGCGACCAGACGGCGGTCGCGGTCCCCGAGCGGACGTGGCAGCACGGCCAATCCGGCGCCGCTCGCGCACAGCTCGGCCTGCACCTGTCTGTTGTTACTACGCGAGGCGACCTCCGCATTGGGCAGCGCGCGCTTCAGCCAGACCGCGTCGGGCATGTCGGCGTACTCGGCATTCATCGTCACGACGCGGACAGCGTTGGCCTTGCCGTCGCCGGGGCGCGGCGGCTTGCTGCCCTTCTTGCCATAGAGCGCGTAGGGAATATGCAGCAGCTTTCTGGAGACCACCTCGGGCTCGCTGAACGGCTTGATGCGGAAGACGAGATCGGCTTCCCGCCGCGGCAGGCTGTAGAGCCGCGCATCGGTCAGAAGCTCCACAATCACCTTGGGGTGACGCTTGCCGAACGCGGCGATCACCGGCGACAGCATCACCGTCCCGAACCAGTCCGACGAGGACAGGCGCAACAGGCCGTCGAGCTGCGTCTTCGCACCAGACACCTGCCGCTCCAGCGCGAGCGCCTCGTCCTCAATCCGCTCGGCGTGACGGAGCACGGCCGTGCCCTCGTCGGTGAGCACGAAGCCATCCGCGGTGCGCTGGAACAGTGTCTGCCCCAGCGACATCTCCAGCGCGCGAAGCCGCCGGCCCATGGTCGGTTGGGTCTGGCCGATCTTCCGTGCGGCGGCACCGAGCGTGCCTTCACGGGCGATCGCCAGGAAGATGCGCAGGTCGCTCCAATCCATCAGAATTCCCCGCCATACAGAACTGTATGATGATCGTACATGCTTGTTCCTTCCCATGCAAAATTTCATGACCATATTGGAGGCCGACAAGGGAGCAAGACGGTCATGACGACACAATCGACGATGCGCGCTGGCGTCCTGGAGGCTCACAACGCCCCGTTACGCCTCTCGACGATTTCCAGGCCCGAGATCGGGCCGCGCGAGGTGCTCGTGCGGGTGCGAGCCAGCGGCATCAATCCGCTCGACACCAAGATCCATGCGGGTACGGCCGCGCATGCGCGCCATCCGCTGCCGGCGATTCCCGGCATCGATCTTGCCGGCGTGGTCGAACGCACTGGGCGCGAGGTGACCCGGTTCAAGCCGGGCGACGAGGTCTACGGGATGACCGGTGGCGTCGGCGGTGTGCCGGGATCGCTCGCTGAATTCGCGGCGGTCGATGCCGACCTCCTGGCATTGAAGCCCGCCAATCTCAGCATGCGGGAGGCTGCCGCCCTTCCCCTGATCGTCATCACGGCCTGGGAAGGCCTGATCGACCGCGCAGCGTTGAAGGCGGGCCAGAAGGTGTTGATCCATGGCGGTGCGGGCGGCGTCGGTCATGTCGCGATCCAGATCGCGCGCGCCTTCGGAGCGGAGGTGTTCGCAACCGGCTCTGCGTCGCAGCGTGCCATCATCGAGGGTTTCGGCGCTGTATTCATTGATCGCGACAGTTCGGTCGAGGCCTATGTGACGCAGCATACAGGCGGCCAGGGCTTCGACATCGTCTACGACACCGTCGGCGGCAAGGTGCTCGACGCCTCCTTTGAAGCGGTACGCCGCTTCGGCCATGTGGTGAGTGCACTCGGCTGGGGGGCGCACGCGCTTGCGCCGCTGTCGTTCCGCGCAGCGACCTATTCAGGCGTCTTCACGCTGCTCCCGCTGCTGTCGGGCGAAGGGCGCGCCCATCACGGAGAGATCATGGCGGAGGCAACGCGCCTGGTCGAGGCCGGCAGGCTCGTGCCGCTACTCGACCCCAGGCGTTTTACGCTGGAGAGCGTCGGCGAGGCCTATGCGCGGATCCGAGATCACGCCGCCAAAGGCAAGCTGGTCGTCGAGATCTGAGTGAGCTTGTAGCCGGCGTGGCGCTGTGCCCGCCGCTAATCCTCGCTGGACGCCGCGGAGCGGTTGCGCAAATACGCTTGCGATAGCAGGAAGAACAACGCGCGCTCGCCCTGGTATTTGGCGGACGGCCGCGTGCGCTCGAAGCCATCGGCAAAGATCTTGCCGGACTGGTCGCACACCTGCCATCGCCAACCAAACCGCTTGCGCCTGGTGAGGATCACTTCGAACATGCCGACGCGCTTGGTCCCCTGCCCCTTGCCGGTCTCGCAGACGCACAGCCTGCTCCGGACTCCTCCGTTGGAGACCCGACATATAGCGCAGCGGAATAGAAAGAGAATGAAATTGATGATCGGAAATGCGCATCTTGCACCGTTGTGATGAACGCGCGACGTCCTCCGGAATAAGCGGGCGTTGCCGGTGTTCTTGCCGGCTCTTCGACGCGAGCTGTTAACGCTGGCAGGTATTCAAATCAGGATGAGGGCGCGGAGGTCCGGTAAGCAAATGCTCACTGGACTTCCATGGCGGGCGTCAGCGGCCTACGCGTCTGATTGGCTTTTCGTGCGCTGGATGAGAACCGCGGTACGATGTTGCGGAAATCGCTCGCATCGAACGCCGTGCTTTCGGTGATCGCGCCGGTCTCGTGCAGCGTTGCAACGCTTCTTCAGCGGGGCTTCACTTCATGCTGCACCGCGTCCGGGACACGCGATCAGCGCGCGACGACTTCGACCTCGCCGTCGACGCCGTTCACGACGTTGAAGCCGCGCTCGTAGACCTTGCCCTCGTTCTTGGCGATGGCGCGGTACTCGCCTTCGGAAAGCACCACGCGCGGGAAGGCGCCGATCGATTCCTTGATGACGTCGCCGCCCGGGGTCAGCACCGACCAGGCGGTGTTGGCGAGCGCCTCGCCGCCTCTGTCGCTGACCAGCTTGAGTGTGATCACGGCGGCGCGGTGGGTGATGGTGACGTCGGTGAGCTTGCCGACCTGCACGCGGATGTCGGAGCGCACCACCGAATTGGCATCGCCATAGTTGGAGACGATGTAATAGGTGCCCTCGGGGATCAGCACGACGTCGCCGGCGGCGACGTTCGGCACCAGCGAGGCGCGCTCGCCGGATTCGAACTGGCTGCCCTTGTAGATCGCGAACGAGATCTGGTTCTGCGGAATGCGGCTGGTGCCGACCCGGCCCTCGATGCGCAGGCCGCCGGCCGGCAGCACGAAGGATTCCCGGTCGGTCTCGGCTTTCAGGCTGACGGTGCGTACCGCGCTGACGAGGCCGAAAGCGACGTGCACGACGTAATTGCCCGGCGGCAGCACGATGTTGGGCGTGGCGTTACGGTCCTCACGGATCAGCTTGAAGGTGCCGTTCTCGTCGGGACGGTCGGCAAACACGCGCCAGACCAGGCCACTGGTAATGGGCGCCGAGTCCTTGCCGTATTTCGCGGTCAGGGACAGCACGCCCTGTCCGGGCGCGGCGGCGTTGAGGGGGGCGGCCGACGGCACGGTCGTGACGGCGGGCGGCGGCATGCTCGGGGTCACCGGCTGCATCAAGGTCGGCGGCAGGCTCGGAGGACCGGCACCCAGGCCGGAAGGAGGCGCCAGGTTGATGGCCCCGCCGGGGTCGGGCACCGAAGCCGGCGGCACCGGCGGCGGCCGATCGGAGAAAAGCTGCGCCTGCGCAGCGTTTTGGCCTGAGGTAAGGACGCACGCGGCAAGGATCAGCGCCGGCAGCAGCCTGCCGCTGCGCCGCCATCCGATGATGCCGTCACCCCCGCGTGTCATGCTTCCTGCTTTTCACCGAAAACGCGGCAAATTCAAGCCTCTGAAACCCCAGGAAATACGGTCCCGGCACGGTTCTTTGGAACCCGGTTGACGCCTGCGTGATTGGGCCGACGACGGCCAGCCGTCGCCACACTGCTGCCCCCTGTGTCCCGAACGGTATAAACCATGCTTCACCCTCGTTATGGCGGAGCAGGAATACGGCGCCTACTCTGGTGTGAGGGCTGGCCCGGGTGGGAGAGTTTTCGGTGCTGGATATTTTGAAGGGTCGGGGCGCGAACGGCTCCAATGGCGAAAAAGCCGGTGAAAAAGTCGGCTTGGGCAGCATCCGCCGGCCGGTGATCGGCCTTGCCCTTGGGGGCGGCGCGGCGCGCGGCTTTGCCCATATCGGGATTCTCAGGACGCTGCTTGCCAACGGGATCGTGCCCGACGTCGTGGTCGGCACCTCCATCGGAGCCGTCGTCGGCGGCCTCCACGCGGCCGGCCGGCTCGACACGTTCGAAGAGTGGGGGCGCAGCCTGCAAGGCATGCGCAACATCCTCGGCTATCTCGACATCCGCCTCAACGGCTCCGGCCTGCTCGGCGGCGAGAAGCTTGCAACCCGGCTCGAGGAGGCGGTCGGGCAGACGCTGATCGAGGATCTCCCCGTCAAGTTCGCAAGCGTGGCGACCGAGGTCCGCACCGGTCACGAGATCTGGCTGACACGCGGCCGCCTGGTCGATGCGATGCGCGCGTCCTACACGCTGCCCGGCATCTTCGCGCCGATGCTGATCGGCGACCGCTGGCTGGTCGATGGCGCGCTGGTCAATCCCGTGCCGGTCTCGGCCGCCCGCGCGCTAGGTGCTGAAATCGTCATCGCCGCAAATCTTTCCAGCGACATCTTCACGCATTCCACGACGATTCATTCGCACGGTGCAGTGCCCAGTCCGGTCGTGCCGGAGCCAGCGGAGCCGGCTGCCAAGCGGCGCTTCCCGCGCCTGTTCTCGCCGGAGAAGACGATGAAGCGAGAGTTCTTTGGCGGCAACGGCCGGCCCGGCATCTCCTCGGTGATGGTCGATGCCTTCAACATCATGCAGGACCGCATCACTCGCGCGCGCCTCGCCGGCGATCCGCCCGACCTTCTGATCACGCCGCGGGTCGGCCAGTTCGGCTGGTTCGACTTCCACCGTTCCGAGGACCTGATCGCCCACGGCACGCGCGCCGCCGAGCGCGCGCTGGAGTCGATCCAGGAGGCGATCGAGGTGCTCGCGCCGGCGCCGGCAGGCAGCGCGCCCAAAGCGGACGAGCAGGCCTGATCAGGCCGTCTTGATGTAGTCGCGCAAGGCTTCCTGCTCGGTTTCGTATTCCTGGACCCGGCGCTTGACGATGTCGCCGATCGAGATGAGGCCGACCACCGTGCCGTTGTCGATCACGGGCAGATGGCGGAACTTGCCCGATGTCATCATCTCCATGATCTCGGCGACCGTGTCGGTCTCCTTGCAGGTCACCACCTTGCGGGTCATGACCTGAGCGACCGGCTCCTCCAGCACGCCGGCGCCGCGCTCGCCGAGCACGCGGACGATGTCGCGCTCCGACAGGATGCCTTCGAGCCGGCTCTGGTCCATCACCAGCACCGCGCCGATCTTCTTGTCAGCGAGCAGCTTGACCGCGGCAGCCAGCTTTGCGTCGGGCCCGACGCTCATGATCTGGTGACCCTTGGTGTTCAGAATGGAACGTACCGTCATTGTTGCCTCCCTGAATCGGACCCGTCCCGCCACAGGGCGGTCCGGACTTGTTCTTCGAGTCTTCAACTAACAGTTTCAGCGCCGGTTTCACGCTCGTGCGCTTGTCGAAGCGTTGCCGCTATCGGCCTGTCGCTTCGGAACATTCTTCACGCGAATGATGAATGAATTCGGGCCGCGCCGCAAGCGCCGCTTCAAATACGGTCTGAAACGTCCTGTGACGACGCATCCGCAGCATCGCTTCGCATGCGCGGCACCGGATCGAACAGGGTGAACAGCAACAGGCCGGCAAAGAAGCCGCCGATATGCGCCTGCCAGGCGACGCTCGTGGTTTCGGAATCGATGCCGATCGCACCGACGCCGAAGATGATGTTGACGCCGAACCACACCGCCAGGAAGCCGACCACCCGCCCGTCGCGCAGCGCGCGCCACAGCGGCAATGCCGGAACCCTCGCCGCGGTATCGGCGTCCAAACGGTTGAACGACAGGAAGCTGCCACGGACGAAGGCAAAGCGGATCGCCGCTGCCATTGCGCCCGACACCGAGGCCGAGGCGCCGATCATCGGCGCCACCGCGTGCTCATGGGTAACGAGATGGGCGAGCGCACCGGCCGCCGCCGTCACCGCCAGAAACAGGAAGAACCTGACCGCCCCAAAACGCCGCGCCAGCGCGCTGCCGAACGGCAACAGCCACAGCACGTTGAAGCCGAGATGGGTCAGATTGGCGTGCAGCAGCGAATAGGTGACGAAGGTCCAGATCTTCGCACCCGTCCCGCCGGGAATCTCCAGATTGAGCAGCGAGGAATCATAGCGCTTCGGGATGAAGCCGAAGACGTCGATGGTCCAGTTCTCGATCTCGGGCGGCAGCAGCACCCGCAGATGGATCACCGCCAGCAGGACGATATAGGCGGTCAGCGCCGTGGGCAGCGTCAGGACCGGCTCGCGCGGAGCCTCTTCGATGACCGCCGGCCCCTCCGCTTGAGGATTTTGCCGAGGGCCTTGCGGCGGAGAATCTTGAGAGGAATCCAAGGCAGCTTCGCTTTCAGCGCGACCGGGGCAACACGCTTGCAGATAGTCGCCTTTGCCAGCCTTGCGCAAGTGCACAAAAGGAAAAGGCAGGGCCCTGGGAAGCCCTGCCTGTCCGTGTCGGCCTTTCCGGCACCCGGGGAATGAAGTGTATCCCCACCCCTCCCCGGCCCGCGGCCAAACTGTTTGACGCCCTGTGTACAGACCCCGCCGACAACCTGGAGAAAAGCGGCGGGGCTTGCGACTGCGGCCACCATAGCAGCGGGGCGCGAGGTGCAAAGCGCATAGTTAATTTAACGTTAACAACGCAAAGCCGGCCTTAAGGAGTGCGAAAACGCCGCTCCGGCATGGACGCTGCAAATCCCCTCCTGCACAACAACACAAGGGATCGTGGGTGCACTGAAGCGGGACAGGTCTGTCCCGTCGAGGTTACACCCCGGGGTAAGCGTTCAATCATGAAACATCCGTCGAGCCGCGCGTTCTTCGCGTATTGGGACAAGAAGCGCGGCGCTGCACGGGCCCCCGACAGGGCCGACATCGATCCGGCCGCGGTCCGCGGCCTGCTCGGCGACATCTTCGTGCTGTCCTGCGAGCCGAACCTCGGCTTCCCGTTCCGCGTCGCCGGCACGCGGGTCTGCGCGCTGGCAGGATCCGACCTCAAGGACCAGAGCTTTGCCGCGCTGTTCGACGATGCGAGCCGCAGCGAGATCGAGGAGATCACGACCGTCGTCGCCGACGAGACGTTAGGCGCGATCGCCGGCGTCACGGCCGCGCACGAGGACGGCAGCAAGGCCCATCTCGAGCTGTTGCTGCTGCCCTTCAACGCCCGCCCGCACACACCCGTGAGCGTGACGGGCGTGCTCGCGCCGTTCGACGACGCGTGCGGCGCGCTGTCAGCCTTCACCCTCACGTCCTGGCGCTATCTGCACCAGCCCGAGAAGCTCTTGCCGCGCGCGATCCGCAAATTGCAGATCGCACGCGGACTGATGGTGTATGAGGGCCTGAGATAATCGCCGCCCAACGCGCGGGTATCGCGCGAAGCGGGAACCCGTAGCGCGACATCAACGCGGATGCGGATGGCCGTTTTTGCCGGATCTGCGTCATTCCTGATGTCGTTGCCAGGCGTTAGCTTCCGCCTCGCGCGAAGCAACGAGGATCGGGTGACATCATCATGACGTGGCGCATTCTGGCGTTGAGCGGCGTCGGTTGCCTGGCATTGCTGGCCGCGATCGGCGGAACCTGGCTGTTCCTGCTGCCGGGCTCGCCGGCTAGGGGAAGCGCGCCCGCGATATCCAAGGACGAGACCGAGGCGACGCTTGCCGCGCTGAAGCCGCCCAAACGCAAACGTCCCCTGATCGCCATCGTCGGCATCAACGACATGACCGAGACGACGGACTATCTGATGCCATACGGCATCCTCGCACGCGCCGATGTCGCCGACGTCCAGACATTGGCGACGCAGCCTGGTCCCGTCGCGCTCTATCCCGCGCTCAAAGTGCAGCCGCACGCGACCATCGCCGAGTTCGACGCCGCGCATCCGGACGGCGCCGATTACGTCATCGTGCCCGCGATGAGCCCCGAAGACGATGCCACGGCCTTGCAGTGGATCAGAAGCCAGGCCGGCAAGGGCGCGACCGTCATCGGTGTCTGCGTCGGCGCCAAGGTCGTCGCCAACACCGGGCTGCTCGACGGCCGGCGGGCCACCACACACTGGTACTCGTTGCGCGATCTGCAGAAGCATTCCGCGATCCGCTATGTCCCGGACCGCAGGCTGGTGATCGACCGCGGCGTTGCGACGACGACCGGCATCACCGCGTCCATGCCGATGGCGCTGACCCTGGTCGAGGCCATCGCCGGCCGCGCCAAGGCGGAGGCGGTCGCCCAAGAGATCGGTCTTTCGCAGTGGGATGCGCGCCACCGCAGCGAGGCGTTCCAGTTCACACGCCCCTTCGCGCTGACGGCGATCGCGGGCACGCTCGCATTCTGGAATCGCGAGCAACTCGGAATCGCGCTGACATCAGGCATCGACGAGGTGTCGCTTGCGTTGGTCACCGATGCGTGGTCGCGCACTTATCGCTCGCGTGCCCTCACCTTCGCGGCCACGGCAGAGGCGCGGGCGAGCCGCGGCGGTCTTCGTATCGTGCCGGACAAGGTCGCAAGCGATTGGCCGGCGAAGCAGACGCTGCCGGCAGCGGTCGATCTGCCGCCGGCGCGTGCGCTGGACCAGACGCTGCATGCCATCGATGCGCGCTACGGATCGCGCACGGCCGACTTCGTCGCGATGCAGCTCGAGTATCCGAGATGAAGCGGGAACGGCGTTACGGCATCGCCAGATGCCAGGCGCCGTTCAAGAAGCCGTCACCGGTGACGTCGCCGGGCTTCTGGTCCTTGGCGAAGGTGTAGAGCGGCTTGCCCTTGTAGGCCCATTGCTTCGAGCCATCGTCGCGCGTGATGATGGTGTAGCCGTCGCCGGCCGCATCGCTCGCCTCGGCCTTCAGTACCGGCCAGTTCGTCGCACATGGACCGTTGCAGGCCGACTTGCCGTCGGCATCCTTGTCGAAGGTGTAGAGCGTCATGCCCTTGGCGTCGGTGAGCACGTTGCCCTTGTCGGTCTTGCCCGTCTTGGTCGGCGGCGCAGCGAAGGCGGCGGGAACGATCGCGAGGGACATGGCCAGGGCGAGCGCGAGGCGGATCGAGGACGTCATGATATCTCCTGTCATGCAATTGGCTTGCATGGATAGGACGCCGCGCACGGCCCGGTATTCCCAAGATGACGGCGAGGATATTTTTCGCTGCGCGCGCCGGTCCAGGGGAATAAACTGGATGGACCGAGACGGACCGACAAAGAGACATGAGCAAGCCGCATTGGCGTCCCGCACACGCATCCGACCTGCCCGCGATCAGCGCCATCGCGGCGCGGGTACATCCCGACCTTCCCGAAAGGCCCGAGGTATTCGCCGAGAAGATGCGGCTCTATCCCGGTGGATGCCGCGTGCTGATCGCCGGCGACGAGATTGCCGGCTACGGGCTTGCGCATCCCTGGAAGCAGCACCGGATTCCGCCGCTCGACGGGTTGCTCGCACGATTGCCCGACGATGCGGATTGCCTCTATGTCCACGACGTCGCCGTCTTGCCGGATTCTCGCGGCGGCGTTCTGCGCGTCTATATCGCCGAGATCGAGGAGCTGGCGCGTGCCTCAGGCATCGCAACGCTCGCATTGGTCTCGGTCTACGCGACGCGGCCGCTGTGGGAGCGCCTCGGCTTTCGACCCGTCACGGCGGAGGCGGAGCTGCGGGCAAAGCTCGCATCCTATGGCGAAAGCGCGACGTACATGCTGCGCGACCTCGCCGGGCCGTAACCTCGCCCACGCGGCGTGCGGGGCATTCAACCGCGATGCTTCTTCTTCGCCTTCTTTCCCGGCGCGCCCTTCACGGGCCATGGCGTGACCGATGACGGCTCTGCGTGGCCCGGCCGATGCTTCTTTTTCTTTGCGAAGGAAGGCGCCTCCTCGAATTTCGGCGCGCGTTCGCCGTGGGACTTGCCGCGCGGCTTGAACCCACTCGCCTCGCGCGGACGTTCATCGCGCCGTTCGCGATGCTCGCCCGCCTCGCGCCGCGGCGCATGGGACCGCTCTTCCGAACGTTCCTGACGCTGCGGCGCCTCCGCCATCAGCTCGATCCGGATGCTGTCTTCCTTGTCCGGACGCTTGACCTTTGCAGCGAACGACTCCGCCACCCGCTCGGAAATCTCGAACTCGGTCGTCGTATCCATGATCCTGATGGCGCCGATGTCGCGCTTGTCGATGCCGCCGCGGCGGCAGATCATCGGCAGCAGCCAGCGCGCCTCCGCATTCTTGCGTCGTCCGATCGCGGCCCGGAACCAGACGCTGGTCTCCGACATGCCGTGCTTCGACGGCGCCTTGCCGGATTTCGATCGAGGCCGCGCGCTACGATCGTCGCCGCCTTCGCCTTGAAGTCTGTCGCGGCCGCGATCCTCGCGCGGCTTGCCGCTGCGCTCGCCGGGATCGATGATGTCCTCGGGCGACGGCAGCCGCGCACGGTAAAGCCGCGCCAGTGCCGCGGCGATATCCTCGGCCGATCGCTCGGCCAGCAGCGCCTGGGCCAGCGCCAGATCGTCGGCCGTCGTCTCCTCGGTGAACAACACGTCCTTCATGCGATCGTGATCGAGCTTGCGGATTTCGTCCGCCTGCGGCGCCGTGCCCCAGACCGCGTCAACCCCTGCGAGATTGAGCAGCAGCTCCGCACGCCGCCGGCGGGCGGGCGGCACCAGCAGGACGCTCGTTCCCTTTCGCCCCGCGCGCCCGGTGCGGCCCGAGCGATGCTGCATCACCTCGGCGTCGTTGGGCAGGTCGGCATGAATGACGAGATCGAGGCTCGGCAGGTCGATGCCGCGGGCGGCGACGTCGGTCGCCACGCACACGCGCGCGCGTCCGTCACGCAGAGACTGCAGCGCCATGGTACGCTCGTTCTGCGTCAATTCGCCCGAGAGAGCGACGACGGAAAAGCCGCGCTCCAGCAGTGCCGCCTGCAAATGCCTGACGTGATCGCGCGTGCTGCAGAACACCAGCGCGCTCGGCGCCTCGTAGAAGCGCAGCACGTTGACGACGGCATGCTCGGCATCGGCGGGCGCGATGCGGATCGCGCGGTATTCGATGTCGGCGTGACCGCCCTCGTCGCCGGCGACCTCGATCCGGAAGGCCTGCCGCTGATATTGCTTGGCGAGCGCGACGATGCCGCGCGGGAATGTCGCCGAGAACATCAGGGTGCGGCGCGTCTCCGGCGTGGTCTCGAGGATGAATTCCATGTCCTCGCGAAAGCCGAGATTGAGCATCTCGTCGGCCTCGTCGAGGACGACCGCTTTCAATTCCGAGATATCGAGGCGGCCGCGCCGCAAATGGTCGCAGAGCCGGCCGGGCGTGCCGACCACGATGTGGGCGCCGGCTGCCAGCTCGCGCTGCTCGCGGCGCGGATCCATGCCGCCGACGCACGAGACCACGCGCCCGCCCGCATGCCCGTAGAGCCAGGCGAGTTCGCGGTGGACCTGCATCGCGAGCTCGCGGGTCGGTGCCACGATGAGGGCGAGCGGGGCGGCAGCCTGCGCGAACTGCTCGGTCTCGCCGAGCAGATCCTTGGCCATGGCAAGGCCATAAGCGAGGGTCTTGCCGGAGCCGGTCTGCGCCGAAACCAGGAGGTCGCGATCGGCCGCCTCGTCCGCAAGCACGGCGAGCTGAACGGGGGTCGGTGAATCATAGTTCCGCTCGGCCAAAGCTTGGGCGAGCGGCGGGGTCAGGGCCGGAAAAGACACGGGATGGAAAACCTTGGTTAATTCAGGCGCGCAAACGGTGAACCGGCGGGCCTGAGCTCGCGTGGGGAGGCAATCGGCCCGGCCGCACGCTGGATTTGATCTGGGCGCTCTTTACGCCAAGCGCTCGGAAATCACCATGCCTATGATGCATGGCTCAGCGAGAACTGTGACTGAATGGTGCAGAAGCCCCTGTGGCCGCCTCGCAGCTTCCAGGTCGGGAAAGACCGTCAAGGCCCCGAAATCATGACCCAAGGAGTCATGCGCCGTGCGTCCGAATCTCATTATGATCTGCCGGTTCCACGACACCGAAGATTTTGAGCACTGATTTCTTAAGTGAGGAATGCAGGATGAATGCAATATCCAAATGGCTGCTTTCATTTGTGGCAGCGGCGGCTCTTCAGCTCGGAGCGGCGCAGGCGGCGACCGTCGTTGCCCTGGGCGCCAGCAATACCGCAGGTAAGGGCGTCTCGTCCGAGCAGGCCTATCCGGCCCAGCTCGAGGCTTTGCTGCGCGGGCGCGGCCTCGACGTTCGCGTCGTCAATGCCGGCGTCAACGGTGACACGACGGGCGGGATGATGGCTCGGCTTGAAGGTGCAGTCCCGAAGGGGACCAAGGTCGTCATTCTCCAGCCTGGCGGCAACGATGCGAGGAAAGGCGGGGCCGACCATACCGGCGAGATCAAGGCCCGGCTGGCGCACATGGGGGTCAAGGTGATCATGCTGCCCAACGGCATGTTCCGGGGCAAACCGCACCAGCCTGACGGGATTCACCTCACGCCTGAAGGTTATCGGATGCTCGCACAACAATTGGAGGGCCCTGTCGCCGGTGCATTGGGACGGTAGCACGCAAGCGTCAGATGCTCCGGCAGCGAGCGGTGCTCGCGCTTCGAGACGGCGCGCCGGAGCGGATAGACGATGCGTCGTGATCTTTCGCGGCGCGGACGGCGCGCAGGCTTCGGCCTGCTCCCGCTCATATCTCCGCGTAGATCTCCAGCAGATTGCCGTCGGGGTCGCGGAAGAACAGCGTGCGGTGGCCGAAGGACTGGTTCGTCGGCGGCGACAGCAGCGCCACGCCTTGCCGCGTCAGCTCGTCGGCGCATTGGTCGACGTCGGCGGCCGAAACTTTGAACGCCAGCTGCAGGGAGGCACTCCCCGCCGGCATCGGCGCATCAGCAGCAGTACGGCTCGGCCGTGCCAACGCCAGCGTGTTGGGGCCGAGGCCGTACTCGATCCAGTTCGGGGAGAGCTCGCGCAGCAGGGACAAGGCGAGGACGTCCTCGTAGAAGCGGCGCATCGCGGCCATGTCGCGCACGAAGATGACGGTGTAGTCGATCGCGCGAATGGCGTGGAAGGGCGAACGAGGGCGTCGGGTTGTTTCGGGTGTGTGTTCTTTTGTCATCGTGGCCTTTATTCCAAACTCCGGCTCGTAGCCCGCATGAGCGAGTGGGGGATCGACGGCGTCTTCTATCCCACCAGTTCCGGCCAAGGCACGATGGTCGACTTCACCGTCTTCATCGCCATCGCGTCCTTCACCGCCTGCGCGACGCCTTCCTCCGTGAACGGATAGATCGTCTGCATCTTCAGCCAGGGATATTTGTCGCGGGTACGATAAAGCATGTCGACGCCGAGCGGCAGGTCGTTGCCGGTAAAGCCCCAGGAGCCGAGCACGTTGAGGTCCTTGGTGCAGATGCGGTGCCAGGAAGTGTCGATCGAGCCGGCGTCGGTGAACTGGCCCATCTCGACATAGGTGCCGCCGTCGCGCAGCATCTCGATGCCTTCGGGGCCCGCCGTCGGGTGGCCCGAGCAGTCCATCACGAGATCGGCGCCGAAGCCGCCGACGATATCGCGGACGCGCGCGATGCGCTCCTGCGGCGACTTCAGTTCCTCGATGTTGACGGTCGCCTCGGCGCCGAACTCGCGGGCCAGCTTGAGCCGCGGCTCCTCCGGCGCGCCGACGCAGATCACGCGCCCTGCTCCCATCTCCTTGGCGGCAGCAACCGCCAGAATGCCGATCGGGCCCGAGCCCTGGATCACCACCGTGTCGCCCCAGGAAAAGCCGCCGGCGCGGCTGGCGCGGTTGAAGGCGCGGATGCAGGAGGTCAGCGGCTCCGACAGCGCGCCAAGCCGCAGCGACATGTCGTCGGGCAGCTTGTAGATCTTGGTGCCCGGCAGCATGTCGAGATCGACATAGACGTATTCGGCCCAGCCGCCCCACATGTGCGGCGCCTTGTCGAAGCCGAGATAGCGGCCGTAATAGACCGGCGTCAGGCACTTGTTGGCGGTCTGGGGATAGTGGATGCAGTAATAGCAATGGCCGCAGGGCATCAGCGGAGGAATCATCACCTTCGAGCCGACGGTCAGCGGCTTGCTCATGAAGTCCTCGGTGAACTCCTCGCCGCACTCGACGATGATGCCGCCAAGTTCATGCCCCAGCGTGAACGGCCAAGGCAGCGGCTTCGGCCAGTGGCCTTTCAGGATGTGCAGATCGGTGCCGCAGACCCCGCAGGCGCCGACCTTGATCAGCGCAGCCTTCCGCCCGACCTTCGGCCACGGCACGGTGCGGATGACGGGCTCCGAGCCGGGACCAGCGTGAGTGCAGACGCGAATCTGTTGCATGGCTGTTTCCCCAATGCCCGTCTGTTATGATCGATTGGTGCGGGCTGAGACAAAGCGTATGTGAGATGCGCGATCATGCCAAGCGGGCAGTCTCGTAGCCCGCATGAGCGCCGCGATATGCGGGGAGATGTCCCGGATGTCGCTTCGCTCATCCGGGCTACAAAGCTGCGCTCCATCCGGGCTACAGCCGCCTGCTACAAATGCAGACGTCACCCTGAGGTGCGAACCTTGCGATGCATCAGCATCGCGAGGGGAGCCTCGAAGGATGGGCTACAGGCGCTTGCGGCACGTCCTTCGAGGCGCGCAAGAGCGCGCACCTCAGGATGACGGCGGTGGTTGTAGTGGCAGCGCATGGCAGATGCCCGCGCACACCCAAGTGTCTTGAGCGTTTAGCGCTGAACGTGTAAGGCCGCAAATAGTCCTGCCCAGGTGATCGCTTGAACCCCCTGCCCCAAAATCCCGTTGCCGCGTCCGGTTCGTTCGCGGCGATGAAGTCGGTGCCGTACCGGCTCCAGTTCATCGCCTACGTGCTGGCGATGATGGCCGACAACATCGAGCATGTGATCAGCTATTGGGTGGTGTTCCAGAAGTTCCATTCACCGGCGCTGGCGGGCTTTGCGGTGCTGTCGCACTGGCTGCCGTTTCTGCTGTTCTCGGTCGCGGTCGGCGGGCTCGCGGACCGCGTCGATCCGCGCCGCATCATCCAGTGCGGCATGCTGCTGTTCATCGTGGCCTCCGCCGGCTGGGGCTTCTTCTTCCTCACCGACACCATCGAGATGTGGCATGCGATGCTGCTGCTGGTGATCCACGGCTGCGCCGGCGTGTTGTGGCAGACGCCGAACCAGCTGCTGCTCTACGACCTCGTCGGCCCCGCCGACCTTCCGAGCGCAGTGCGGCTGAACGCGATGGCGCGCTATCTCGGCATCCTGGTCGGGCCTGCCGTCGGCGGAATCATCATGCTGACGCTGGGCACCTCGCACGGCATCATCTTCAACACGCTGTTCTACCTGCCGATGCTGCTGTGGCTGTTCTGGGCGCCTGTGCGCGACAACAGCGTGGCGGTGCGGCGCTTTGCCGTGCGCGGCCTTGCCGACATTGTGCTGACCATCCGCGCCATCGGCACCCAGCCGGTGCTGACGGCGATGACATGGCTCGCCGGCCTCACCTCCTTCCTGATCGGCAATGCCTATCACGCCCAGATGCCGGGCTATGCCGGCGATCTCGGCCATGGCGATCCCGGCGTCTCCTACAGCGTGCTGCTCGCGGCCGACGCCGCCGGCGCGGTGCTCGCCGCTCTCGCGCTCGAATCCTGGGGACGCCTCAAAGGCACGCCGCGCACCGCGATCATGCTCGCGATGCTCTGGAGCGTGGCGCTGCTCGGCTTCGCCGCGGTGCCGATCTATCCGGTCGCGATCGCGCTGTTGTTCTGTGCGGGGTTCTTCGAGCTGTCGTTCAACACCATGGCGCAGGCCCTGGTTCAGCTGAATGCGCCGCACGACATCCGCGGCCGCGTCGTCGGACTCTATAATATGGCGGGCTTGGGGATGCGGGCCTTCAGCGGCATCACGGTTGGGCTATCAGGCGCGGCGATCGGCATTCACTGGTCGCTCGGCCTGTCGGCTGCCGTGCTGCTCGCGCTGCTGCTTCTGCTGCAACTGCGCGCTGCGAAGCCGACGTAGCGAAGCAAGCCCGGTTGACTCCCTCCTGTCTCCGCCGCACGCTCGCAGCGGCGGCCGGGGAGACGACACGTTGCGCAATCGCTGGGGCATTCTAGCAATCCTGTTCGTCGTGCGCCTCACCATCGCATTTCAATTTCAGAGCGTGGCCGCGGTCGCGCCGCTGCTGCAAGAGAGCTTTGGCGTCGGGATTGCCGATATCGGGATCCTGATCGGGCTCTATTTCACGCCTGGCATCGTGCTGGCACTGCCAGGCGGCGCGATCGGCCGGGCTCTCGGCGACAAGCCGACGACGATCCTGGCGCTCTTGCTGATGACGGCCGGCGGCTTGGTCATGGCCACAACCGGCATCTGGGGCTGGCAGATGGCCGGCCGCCTGGCCTCAGGCGCCGGCGGCGTGCTGCTGACGGTGCAACTCACCAAGATGGCCACCGACTGGTTTGCCGGCAGGGAGATCGCGACCGCGATGGCGATCTTCGTCAATTCCTGGCCAGTCGGCGTTGGAATCTCGCTTCTGGTGCTGCCGGCCATCGGCACCGCTTACGGCGCAGGCGCCGTGTTCCTCGCAGCGGGTGTGCTGACCGCGATCGGAATTGCGCTGATCATGTTCTACCAGCCGTCTCCGGCGGTAACGGTCGGCGCTGTCGCCTCCGGCTGGCCGGATGCTCCCGCCCTGCTGGCGGTGATCGTCGCTGGCATGATCTGGGGCCTCTATAATATCGCCTTTGCCATGATCTTCTCGTTCGGGCCGACGCTGCTGACCGAGCGCGGCTGGAGCATCGCGGCGGCGGGATCGGCGATCAGCGTCGTGATGTGGCTGTCGGTGATCTCGGTGCCGACGGGTGGCTACCTCGCCGATCGCGGCAAGCCCTTTGTTCTGACGATCGCGGCCAGCCTCGTCGTGGCCGCCCTGCTGGCCTGGCTGAGCCGATCCGACGCCGTGATCATCATCCTGATCCTGATCGGCATAATCGGCGGGCTTCCGGCCGGCCCGATGATGAGCCTCGCCACCCGCGTCCTCGCGCCGGAGACGCGCGCGCTCGGGATGGGCGTGTTCTACACGCTCTTTTATGCCGCGATGATGTTGGGGCCGGCTCTAGCGGGCCGGCTCGCCAAGTCGGCCGGCACGGCCGCAGTTGCGTTCGACCTCGGCGCACTGACGGTGCTGGCCTGCCCGCCCCTGATGTTGCTTTTCGAACGCATCGTGTCCCTCCGTTACCGCCGCTAACCGATCCTAACGCGGCATTAACCCTATGCACCTTAGGGTCGTCCCGGACTCCGCCCGGGCGGGGGGTCGGGTGTTGGAAATGGCGTTGGCGAACAAAAAATTTCTTCCGGCCGCCGAGGAGCGACGGCGCTTCCAGCGGGTGAAAGTGCACCTGCTCGGCCGCTACATGCTGCCCGACCGCCGGGAATTCCCCTGCCAGGTGATCAACATGTCGCCCGGCGGGCTCGCCCTGCTCGCTCCCGGCATCGGCAATGTCGGTGACCGCGTGGTCGCCTATCTCGACCATATCGGCCGGGTCGAGGGCAAGATCACCCGCATCATCGACAACGGCTTCGCCATGACGATCGGTGCGACGCCCCGAAAGCGCGACAAGCTCGCGGCACAGCTGACCTGGCTCGCCAACCGCGACATCCTCAACCTGCCCGAGGACCGCCGCCACGACCGTATCGTGCCGCGCAACCCGATCGCGGTGCTGACGCTCGAGGACGGCACCAAGATGACCTGCCGCATCATCGACCTTTCCCTGTCGGGCGCGGCCATCGCCGCCGAGAACCGCCCGCCGCTGAAATCGACGGTTCTGCTCGGCCGGGTGCAGGGCCGCGTGGTCCGAAACCTCGAAGACGGCTTCGCCCTGGAGTTCGTCCACGCGCAGCCGATCGAGACACTCGAAGAGAGCGTTACCGCGCGGTAAAGCGCAACGACGCCAAAACCACTGCATTTCCAGCCCTGGAGGCGGCCTCCGCGATGCGGACGCCGCCTTTTTCGTGCCCGGCGACGGCTCTTGCGCGGGTTAACGCGCGGCCCGTTTGCGCATGGAAACGGCGTTCCGCCAGTGTCTGCGCGTTAACAGATAAAATTTGAATCAATTGCAGTTGTTTCAAATTTTATAAGAATTCGATTCAAGTATAGATCGAATTCGCCGCGCCTTTTACTTGTATTCGTCTCGACTTGACTTGGCTGACTTAGCGGCAACTCAAAAGCTCCGTGCGAAATGTGGTCCCAACAAGAAACGGGGGCCGCAATGTTTGATTTCAGGGGACAGGGGAAGAGACTGGCGCTGGCTGCCATGCTCTTCGGGATCGGCGCGACGGCGCAGGCCGGCGAAGGCCGTCTGCTCTACGCGAGCCTCGGTGACACCACGCGTGCCCCGATCGGCTGGGTCGAGTTCTGTGCGGACAATACCGCCCAGTGCCAGGGCGCACCGGCGCAGCCGCGCGACATCGTGATGTCGCAGGCCGCATGGCGCGACCTCGTCAAGGTCAATCGCTGGGTCAACGAGACCGTCAAGCCTTTGACCGACCAGGAGCACTGGGGCGTGATCGAGAAATGGTCGCTGCCGTCGGACGGCTACGGCGACTGTGAAGACTACGTGCTGTTGAAGCGCAAGATGCTGATCGATGCCGGATGGCCGCGTCAGGCCCTGCTCATCACCGTCGTGCGCGACAAGAAGGGCGAAGGACATGCGGTGCTGACGGTGAAGACCGACAAGGGCGAGTTCGTTCTCGACAATCAGAACGAGAACGTCGTTGCCTGGACGGAGACCGGCTACCGCTTCGTCAAGCGCCAGTCGCAGAGCGATCCCAACGTCTGGGTCTCGCTCGGCGATACCAAGCCGGCGGTCTCCACCGCCAGCGCAAGAGATTAACAGGAACTAGACAAGGAGTTACGCGGCCCGGTCACATCCCCACCCCTCCCCGTCCCAGACCGGTTCGCGCGCGGCCAGCCATCCCCCAATGGCTGGCCGCAACTTTTTTGGAATGCAGCATCAGCCCTGAGACGCCCACGGCACACGCGCACCGGTGAAATCGCGCCAGGTGCTTCGCAAGACGGGCTGAACGCCGACGGATGCGCGCGCCTGCCAGCCGGCAATCGCCGCCGCGGCAATGGCGCTGTCGGGCTCGGTATCGAGCCCCTCGAGCAGCGAGGCCGTGACCGCCATGTCGTTGAAGGCGCCGAGTTCCTCCTGCAGACCGGCGAGCCGGCGCGAGAAGCGCCGCGTGGACTTGCGGTCCTCATACAACGGCAGCAGGAATTCGCCGAGATAGCGCAGCCGCTTGGTCGCGAGCCGAACCCTGTGCAACTGCAGGGTCGTGAGCGATTTGAAGCGGCGGCCGCGCCTCAGCACCTTGGCGTGCTGCTCCAACAGGATGCGCTGCGCGAAATTGACGGCGGGCTCGGCGAGCTGGCCGAGATCTTCGGCGGCAACATCGTTGCGCCATCCCCGCGTCTCGATCCAGTGACCGAGGCCGATGAGGAACAGAGCGCAGCGGCGATCGTCGAGCGCGTGCTGTGCCTTGCGATAGGCCTCGGACCGGCGCTCGGCCGCGGCCCGATCGAGCGCATCGAAGCCGGCGACCGAAGGACAGGCCCTTGCGATCGTCGGCAGGGTCTCGAGGCGGAAGACATCCCAGTCGCGCGCAGCCGACAATTCCTGCGCCAGCCATTTTGCTTCCGAGCGCAGTGCATCGAGATCATTGAGCGCGCCGACCGATCGCATCAGATCGAGCGCCGACCTCAGCCGGCGCAGCGAGACGCGGAGCTGGTGCACGCCTTCCGGATTGCGGCCGTCCTCGGCCGCCGGCCGCGACTGCAGCAGATGAAGGAAGCAGGAGCGCAGGATCGTCGCGAAGGCTTCGTCAAGCGTGACCGACGGATCGAGGCGAAGTTTTCGCGGACGACGCGCCGCCGGCGCAAGCTCGGCCGCAAGGTCGAAGCCGCGCGCCGACTTGCTGCGGATCGACGGCTTCACCGCTCCCTGCTCCGCCAGGAGCAAGGCGACCTCGTAGATGGTGCTCGCGCTGCCGCTCTTGAGTTCGAGCTCGATCTCGCTCACCGGCATCGAGCGGTCACCGGCCGTCAGCACGCCCTGGTCGAACGCGACTTCGACCGTGCCGGTCGGCAGGTCGATCATCCGCGCATGGCGATGGATGTCGGCGGTGAAGACGGCTTCGAGCGGATGCGCTTCGAGAGAGCCGCGAAGCTTCTCCGGAATGAAGGGCATCGCCAGCGCGAGATCGGGCGCGAACGACGCCACGTTCGCCTCCCACTCGCCACGGCGCAGCGGATCGTCGGCAATTTCGGTCTTCACGGTCTGCACGAAGCGCGCACCGCTCTGGCGCACGCGCAGGCTGAGGCCGTTGCGCCGGAGTGCGCGTTCGGGCGTGTCGTAATAGATCGACTTGAGATGCTTTCGCGAGCCCTTGTTGCGCGCGTGCGCCGCGATGACAGGCGCGGCGTTGAAATGCGCCATACGACCGGCATCGACGATCAGCTTGAGCTCGATTTCATCGGCGGGCCGTGCGGCGGCGGCCGACTGGGCTGGCGCGGGTGTCGCGTCTTGCGATGGCGTCTGATCACTCACAGCGCCCTCGACGTTCGCGGGTTCCGCGCCGTCCTCAACTTGCCTCAGGAAGCCGGCGGCGACTTGCGTTCTCTTGTCATCCTTTGGAGCACGATTCCCATCCGGCGCGCCCGGGAGCTTGCGGGCCGGTGTTCCATCTGACTTCAGCATTTTCGGTAACATGACAGTTCAATGACAGAGCGACAGCATATAGCTGGAGCTGCGTGTAAAGGACAGTCGTAGGTCGGATGCGTGATCGACGCACCCAGCCCTGACGAGGGTTTGTCACAATCCAGCGCCACGACGGATCAAATTGCATTTGGTCCGGCAGGCGGTCGAATTGATTGCGAATCGCGCAACTCCCGAAACCCGGATGACCGCGAGCTTCGTCGAAACATTCTTCTAGAGGCTTGGAAGTCACCTCCGGCGACAGGGCGGAGTTTGTGACAGGGGGAATGCAGCCCCGCCATCCCGGAGATCGCAACGGAAGCGTCGCAAACGCCGGTTCCCAACAAATCGGACCGGAGGCGCTTGCCTTTCGCAGGACCGGAGCGCGCGATCGCGCATCAGGGCGCCAGCGTGTTCTTGTAGATCCGGCCGTTCTTCATGATCACCACAAAATTCTTCGCGGGATCTTCGATGATCTTGATGGTGTCGAGCGGATTGCCGTCGATCAGCAGGAGATCGGCGAGCGCGCCCTCCTCCACCACGCCGAGCCGGCCGGGGTAGGGATTTCGCGCGCCCGAGAGGCTCAGCAGTTCCGCATTGGCCGACGTTGCCATGGCCAACGCTTCGGCCGGCGTGTACCAGCGCGTCAAAGCGGCAAGCATCGCACCCTGATTGTCCGCCAGCGCCTTCGAGAACAGGACGTCGGTTCCGAACGCGGTCTTGATGCCGTACTTCTTCGCCAAGGCATAGACGCGGTCGGTGCCGGTAACCACCTGCCGCATCTTGTCCTGTTCGGCGGGGCCGAGCGCCGCCGCAGCGGAGAGATCGAGAAACGGCTGCGTGCTCAGCCAGATTCCTTTTTCGGCCATCAGCCGCGCGCTCGCCTCGTCCATGAGATGACCGTGCTCGACGCATCTGACGCCGGCTGCGATCGAGCGCTGGATCGCAACCGGCGTGTAGGCGTGGGTCGCGACATAAGTGCCCCAATTGTCGGCAGCTTCGACGGCGGAGCGCAGCTCGGGCTCGGTGAAGGTGGAGACATCGAGCGGACTGAACGGCGAAGCGACGCCGCCGCCCGCCGTCAGCTTGACCTGCGAAGCGCCCTGCATGAGCTGCTCGCGCGCGCGCACCCGGACCTCGTCGGGACTGTCGGCGACCATGCTGCCGCCGATCTGCTCCATGCGGCTGAGCATCCCGCCGATCGTGCGCGGCAGGTCGGAGAGCTGGCGGAAGTCGCCATGGCCGCTGGTGACGGTGATGATCGCGCCGGATGGATAGATGCGGGGACCGGCGACGAGATCCTCGTCGATGGCCTGCTTGAGGCCGAAGCTCGGCCCACCCATGTCGCGCACGGTGGTGAAGCCGCGCATCAACGTCGCGGTCGCTTCGCTGGCCGCGAGCAGATTGTTGTAACCGATATCCCCCGCAAGCGCGGCCATCGGGCTGGGCCGCACCAGCATCGCATGCCAATGCGCATCGATCAGGCCCGGCATCAGCACGCGGCCGCCGCCGTCGATCATTTGAGCGGAGGCGGTGATGTCGCCGGTCGAGATCTTTTCGATGATCCTGTTCCGGACCAGGACGTTGGACGGCGCGGAGAGCGAGCTACCCTTGCCATCGAAGATCCGGACGTTGCGGAACAGGACGGCGGAATCCTGCTGTGCCGAGGACGGTGACGGCACGCCCAGGATCACGCAGGCAAGGCCAAGCACTGTCACGGCCCGCAAGAGCGCGCGTTGCGCCACGCGGTGCAAGGAGCAGCTCGCTCCAAGCGCGGCGGGCGCGTAACGGACCTGCGAGTTGTTTTCGCCGCGCTGTGACTGGAAGCGTCGCTGCGCCTCATTGACCCCCACGGTTTCCGGGCCGGGTCGACGGCCGGTCGCGACGCGGGCCGTCTCTTGTTCGCCAGCTAGAGCACGCGCCATGGCACCACTCCGCAGAACGGATTCAACTGATGTCGGCTCCGTTCTAGAACTCGACGCTCTGGGGCGAGTTGATTCCGCAAACTCGAGAAAGTCAATTTGCAACCTCAAGGAGATTTTGCAATTCTGCCATACACTCCATGAGAGATGCAGCGGGTGCGCAATGCAGCAGGGAATTTTCGGCAGATGCGTAAGTCTCACTGTCGCGCATGAATCGAACTCGATTCAAAATTGGACAACGATGGAGACGATATCAACGCCAGATTGCAATGCGTGTGCGCTGGAGTACGATCGTGCAGGAGCTGGAAGGATCATGGGGCGGAGGAGAGAAGAACAGCTCCATATAAGGAATGAGGCGTAACATGGTGGCACAAGCAAGTGACGGACATGTCTTCCTGATCAAGAAGCTCGGCGGGCTCTTCGCAATCATCTTGGGATGCCTGCTGACCGCCGTCGGCGTGACCTTCGAATCCGGCGGCACGACCTTCTTTGGTGTTCTCTTCCTGGTGCTTGGCGTCGGTTTACTGGTGCTGAAGATCTTCAGACGAAACGAAGGATCTTCGTCGCCATAAGCCGCCAATGCGGCTCGCTCACGCCCCCAGCACGTCGGCGAGCGGCAGCTCGTCGGCGACCGGATCCTTCAGGAACAGCTCGGCCTCGATCTCGTCCAGATGCGACAGCATCTGCGCGCGCGCGGTCTCTCTGTCGCGTTTGCGGATGGCGGCGACGATACCGGCGTGGTGGTCGGTGCCGCAGGCCGGCGTGTCGTGACGACGGTAGAGCAGGATGATCAGCGAGGAACGCGCGATCAGCTCCTTCAGGAATCCGAGATAGATGCTGTGGCCGCTCATCTCGGCAATGAGCCTGTGAAACTCGCCGGAGAGCCGAACCGAGGCGCGCGCGTCGCCGCGCAGCTCGGCCTCGCGCTCCTCGGCAAGATGCGCCTGGAGGCGATCGAGCCAGGCTGGCGAGACCGCTTCACAGGCATGGTCGACGATGGCGGGCTCGATCAGGCGCCGCGCCTCGAACACCTCGCGGGCGTCCGCAGGCGTGGGGCGAGCGACGAAAGCCCCACGGTTCTTCTCGATGTTGACGATGCCCTCATGCGCGAGTTGCTGGAGCGCAGCGCGAACCAGCGTGCGGCTCGCGCCGTAGATCTCGCCGATCTCATCCTCGCCGAGCTTCGTGCCCGGCAGGAGGCGATGCTCGAGGATCGCCGCGGTCACACCCTCCCGGATGCGGCTGACGCGATCGCTCGCGTCTGGCGCGTCGGATTTGGGGCGGGGCTTGGCGGCCATGAGTTCGACGGTTGGGTCTGGAGGCGCGATCGACGTTCGCTTTTGAATTTAGTCGACGAGTTGTATCCAATCACAGGCGAAACTTTATACAATCGTCGCCCGTTTTGTGTGCATTTGACCACGAACGGGGCGGGCCGAACGGAGGCGCCGGATTTGGCCTAACGATCTGACTCCGCTGCACAGTTTCGGAATTTGGCCCGCAAACAGGTGATTGGCACGGACCTTGCGGAGAGAGCGACAGCATCGCCCTCCCTGGACACGCCATGGCCACTCCCGCCGCTCTCGAACTGGTCGCCGTCACCAAGCGCTATGACACGACGCTGGCGGTCGACACCGTCAATTTGAAGATCCCGGCCGGCACCTATTGCTGTCTCCTCGGTCCGTCCGGCTGCGGCAAGACCTCGACCCTGCGGATGATCGCCGGCCACGAGGCGGTCAGCGAGGGCGACATCATCCTGGGCAGCCAGAACGTCACCGACCTGCCGCCGGCCGAGCGCGGCACGGCCATGATGTTCCAGTCCTACGCGCTGTTTCCGCATCTGAGCGTGATCGACAACGTCGCCTTCGCCTTGAAGATGCGTGGCATCGACAAGCCGACGCGCCACAAGCGCGCCGGCGAGTTGCTCGAGCTGGTGGCGATGAGCCCCTATGCGGGCCGACTGCCGGCGCAGCTCTCCGGCGGCCAGCAGCAGCGCGTCGCCCTCGCCCGCGCGCTGATCACCGAGCCGCAGATCCTGCTGCTCGACGAGCCGCTCTCCGCGCTCGATCCGTTCCTGCGGGTGAAGATGCGCGGCGAGCTGAAGCGGCTCCAGCGCGAGCTCGGCATCAGCTTCATCCAGGTCACCCACGGGCAGGAGGAGGCAATGGCGCTCGCCGACCACATCGTGGTGATGAACCACGGCCGGATCGAGCAGCAGGGTACGGCCCGCGACATTTTCCACCATCCCCGCACCGAATTCGTGGCGCGCTTCATCGGCGGCCACAACGTGCTCAGCGAAGCCGGCAAACTGATCGCCGTGCGTGCCGACCAGCTCGGCATCGTGCCATTCGCCGAAGGCGCGTTCGGCGCGCCGGCGCTGCTGACCCAGACCGAGTATCAGGGCTCCTACATCGCCATCTCGCTCACGCTCGACGACGGCACCGCCCTGTTCTCCCACCTTCCCGAGGCCGCCTTCGACGTTCACCCGTTCCGTCCGGGCGATCGCGTGCTGGCCACCTGGGATCCCGCCAAGGCGCAACGTCTGCAATAGCGCCGATCGATCACTGGAATGCGCAACAGAGGAGTGAGCGAAATGACCGAGACGACCAGGAAGACCGGCGTCAGCCGCCGCACGCTATTGAAGGGCACCGCAGGTCTCGCCGGACTTGCCGCCGGCTCGGGCGCCATCACCGGCTTTCCCTATGTGAAGTCGGCCGATGCCAAGGTGCTGCGCTATCTCGGCACCGCCGTGAACGAGGGCGACGACATCGCCAAGCAGTGCATGAAGGACACCGGCATCAAGATCGAATACATCACCGCGACGACCGACGACGTCACCAAGCGCGTGATGACCCAGCCGAACTCCTTCGACGTGCTGGACACCGAATATTTCTCGCTGAAGAAGATCGTGCCGTCGGGCAACATCCTTGCGCTCGATGCCAGGAAGATCAAGCAGTTCGACAACATCACGCCCGTCTTCACCAAGGGCGAGACGCCCGGCGGCAAGAAGATCGGCGGCCAGGGCACCGCGCCCTGGAAGGTGCTCTATCTCGAAGGCAAGGACTCCAAGAAGTTCGCGACCTCGGCGACCGAATTCGTCACGCTGATCCCGACCGTCTACAACGCCGATACGCTCGGCATCCGCCCCGACATCATCAAGCGGCCGATCAGCTCGTGGTCCGAGCTGCTCAACCCCGAGTTCAAGGGCAAGGCCTCGATCCTCAACATCCCCTCAATCGGCATCATGGACGCCGCGATGGTCGTGGAAGCCTCCGGCAAGTACAAATATGCCGACAAGGGCAACATGACCAAGGAAGAGATCGATCTCACCATGAAGGTCATGACGGAGGCCAAGAAGGCCGGCCAGTTCCGCGCGTTCTGGAAGGACTTCAACGAGAGCGTCAACCTGATGGCCTCGGGCGAGACCGTGATCCAGTCGATGTGGTCGCCGGCAGTGACGAAGGTGCGCTCGATGGGGATCGCCTGCACCTTCCAGCCGCTGAAGGAAGGCTATCGCTCCTGGGCCTCCGGCTTCTGCGTCTCCAAGGGCGTGTCGGGTGCGAAGCTCGAATGGGCCTATGAATTCGTCAACTGGTTTCTGTCCGGCTATGCCGGCGCCTATCTCAACCGCCAGGGCTATTACTCCGCCGTGCTCTCGACCGCGAAGGCGCACATGGAGCCCTACGAATGGGCCTATTGGATGGAAGGCAAGCCGGCCGAGAAGGACATCAAGGCGCCCGACGGCTCGCTGCTCGAGAAGGCCGGCGCGGTGCGCGACGGCGGCTCCTACGAGGACCGCATGGGCGGCGTCGCCTGCTGGAACGCGGTGATGGACGAAAACGACTACATGGTCCGCAAGTGGAACGAGTTCATCGCGGCGTAACCGATATGTCGGAAGAAGTCCTGCAACAGGCGTCCCCGGGTTTGATCCCGGGGTCGGGCACGGCGCGCGCCGCAAAACCGACGCGCCTGTCGCCGTCCTTCATCTCCTGGCTCCAGGCCGGGCCGATGATGCTGGTGTTTCTTGCCTTCTTCCTCATTCCGCTGGTGTTCGTGGTCATCGTCTCGTTCTGGGACTACAACGAATACCAGTTGCTGCCGGCCTTCTCCGGCCGCGGCTACACCGACACGTTCGAGGGCTGCATCGCGCAGCTCCCCGAGCTCTGCACCATCGGCAAGACCTATCTGAAGACGCTAAAGCTCTGCTTCATGGTCTGGGCCATCACGCTCTTCATCGGCTTCTGGGTCGCCTATTTCCTCGCCTTCCACGTCAAGTCCAAGACCTGGCAAATGGGCTTGTCGCTGCTCTGCACGATCCCGTTCTGGACCTCCAACGTCATCCGCATGATCGCGTGGATCCCGCTGCTCGGGCGCAACGGGCTGGTGAATTCCGGCCTCGTCAAGACAGGGCTCATCAACCACCCGATCGAATGGCTGCTATTCTCCGAATTCTCCGTTGTTCTGGCACTGGTGCACCTCTTCACCTTCTTCATGGTGGTGCCGATCTTCAATTCGATGGTGCGCATCGACAAATCGCTGATCGAGGCCGCCTATGACGCCGGTGCCACCGGCTTCCAGACCCTGGTCAACGTCATCATACCGCTTTCCAAGCCGGGCATCGTCATCGGCTCGATCTTCGTCATCACCATCGTGATGGGCGACTTCATCACCATCGGCGTGATGGGCGGCCAGCAGATCGCCGCCGCCGGCAAGATCATCGAGACGCGCGTGAACGCATTGCAGTTCCCGGCGGCGGCAGCCAACGCCGTGATCCTGCTCGCCATCACCTTCCTCATCATCTCCATGATGTCGCGCATCGTCGACATCAAGAAGGAGCTCTAGAGCATGAAGGAAGGACGCCCGCGCTCGTTCTACGTGCTCGCGATCTTCTTCGCGGCCTATGTGCTGTTTCTCTACGGTCCGATGATCGCAATCTACGTGCTGTCGTTCCAGGGGCCGCAGGGCGGCCTCACCTTCCCGATGAACGGGGTGTCGACCTTCTGGATCGCAAAACTGTTCCAGGGCACCGGCATCGTCGATCTCGGCGCGGCCTTCCGCCGCTCGCTGCTGCTCGGCATCATCGTGATGATTGTCACCGTCGTGCTGTCGGTTGCCGCCGGCATGGCGTTCCGCCGCAAGTTCACGGCGCAGAGCATCCTGTTCTACTCGGCGATCGCGAGCCTGATCGTGCCTTCGATCATCACCTCGCTCGGGATCTCGCTCGAGTTCCGTATCATCGACGACCTGATCAAGGCGCATTGGAACGAGAATTTCGAGACCTCGATGGGCTTGCTCACCTCCGGGCTCGGCGCACACCTGACCTGGACGCTGCCGTTCGGCCTCCTCATCATGTTCGCGATCTTCAACCGCTTCGACCCGAGGCTCGAGGAAGCCGCGCGCGATCTCGGTGCGACGCCTTGGCAGACCTTCCGTCATGTCGTGCTGCCGATCATCCTGCCCTCGGTGATCGGCATCGGCCTGTTCGGCTTCACGCTGTCCTGGGACGAGCTCGCCCGCTCCAGCCAGGCGATCGGAGCAGTGAACACTTTGCCGCTGGATCTGCAGGGCCTCACCACCACCGTCACGAACCCCGACATCTATGCGCTCGGCACCGTGATCTCGGCGGTCTCGTTCACGGTGATCACGCTTGCGCTCGGCACCATCCACATGCTCAACAAGCGGCAGGCGGCCAAGGGCTCGGACGCCGGCAAAGGGCTTGTCTGACAAGGGCCTCGTCTGATCGAGATGCGACTGCACATCGTCAATCCCAACACCACTGCGTCCATGACGGCGAAGATCGCCGCTGCGGCGCGCGCGATCGCGCTGGCGGACACGGTGATCGATGCGCGGCAGCCGACGATGGGTCCGGTCTCGATCGAGGGATTTTACGACGAAGCCTTCGCCGTCCCCGGCATGCTCGGCTGTATCCGCGAGGCCGACCGCGACGGCGCGGAAGCCCACATCATCGCCTGCTTCGACGACACCGGCTTGGATGCTGCGCGCGCGGTCGCGAAGGCGCCGGTGATCGGCATCGGCGAAGCCGGCTTCCATATGGCGAGCCTGGTCGCCGCCCGCTTTGCCGTGGTGACGACGCTCGGTGTCTCCATCGTGCCGATCGAGCATAACCTGCGAAAATACGGCCTCGCCGAACGCTGCGCCCGCGTCCGCGCCGCCGAAGTCCCGGTGCTGGCGCTCGAGGAGCGCAACGCTGACGCTGTCAGCAAGATCTCGGCGGAGATCACGGCCGCGATCCGTGACGACCGCGCCGAAGCCATCGTGCTCGGCTGCGCCGGCATGGCCGATCTCGCCAGCGAACTCGCCGCCGCGCACGGCCTGCCCGTGATCGACGGTGTCGTTGCGGCGGTGACGCTGGCGGAATCTCTGGTGCGGCTGGGGCTGACGACCTCCCGGCTCGGGCCCTACGCCGCGCCGCGCTCGAAGAGCTATTCCGGGCCGTTTTCGCAATTTCAGCCCTGAACCATGCGCCTGTCGGGGCATTCGGAGGCCGCAAAGCCCGCTGAACACTGGTTTTTTCGCCCTTAGCCTCTTTTTGGTCCCATTCCTTGCGGAAACGTAAGGCTTTCGGGACGCCCCGGCGGCCTCAGGGCTGCCGGTATTCGCCACTCACCAAGTTTCAATTTGGGTTTTGTCAGCGATGATCGATCTCGCACAGGACACACCGTCCACGCCCCTTCTCCGTCTCGGCGCCCAGCCCATCGCGCTGACCGCCGCCGCGCTCCTGCTCCTGATCGCGGGGGTGACCTCGATCGCGATCTGGCGGGCTTACACCGGCGCAGCACCCGAGGCCGACCGGGTGGTGGCATCGCGGCAGCTGCAGGCGCGGACCGCCCAGGCGTCCGAGCAGCTCGTCGAGAAGACCAAGGGACTGGAGGCGACCCAGCAGGAATCGATCGACCAGCTCCAGGTGGTGCAGGACCAGCTCCAGACCATGAAGCGGCTGATGGCGGCGCAGCAGGCCGACACCAAGCGTCTGTCCGAGCAGGTCGCATCGCTGAACGAGTCGATCGACGGCCTGCGGCAATCGTTTGCCAGCGCGCGAGCGACCGAAGTCGAAGCGCCCGCGGTTACCCGCAGGAAACCGGCGCGGCACCGGGTCCACGCCAGCGCGCGCAAGCGCTCGCCCGGCTAAGCGTCCGCCACAGGCGAGTTTATTTTCGCCACTTGTGAACTGGATCACATTCGCCCGCATGATTCCGCGCAATGCTCGCCGTTACCGGATGGCGTGAGCCGATTTCAATGTCCGGGGCTGGCAAGGTCGTTGACGGTATATTGCGTCAACGGCCTTGTTTTTTAGCGGTCCTGTCGATCTTCCCGTCTCACTCGCAGACGTCGACGCTGCGGTATCGCCACCCGGCTGGCGTCATGACGCGCTTCCGAGCGACGTAGCAGCCGCCATAACCATCATTGTAGCCGGTACCATAATAGGTGGGACCGCCGTAATAGGGGTAGCCGTAGCCATAGCCGTAATAGCCGCCGTAGAAGCCGGCGCCGGCAATGCCTGCCCCGATTGCGACGCCCGGCCAGAAGCCGCCGCCACGCCAATGGCCGCCATGGCCCCAACCGCCGCCGTGCCAACCGCCACCGTGGCCCCAGCCACCATGGCCGAAGCCCCGCGCTTGAGCCGATTGCGGCACCGATAGTCCAACGGCCGCCACCGCCAGCGCCGTCATGATCATCTTCCGTAACATTACTCGATCCTCCGCGTGGACGCGTTCCACGCTTCAACGCAAGACCAAGCTAACGTCAGTTGGGCGATCGTGACAGCCACGCTGTCTCACTTCCGCGCGAGCGTCAGCAGCCGCGGCAGATGCTCTTCATTTTCTTGTCGAGCTGCTTGTTCTCGGCGTTGACGGTGGCATCAGCCGCCCCGCCGGCGCCGGTGCCCGTGGTGACGCCGGCGCCTGCTCCGGATGATTGAGCCGTCCCCAGGCTGTTGGTCCCGGGGGGCGGAGCCGGCGCATTGGCAACGCCTCCGCTCGATCCCGCAGGGCCTCCCGTCGATCCACCAACGCCGCCGGTCGCTTGCGCGAACGATACGGCCGGCATCGCCGCGAGTGCGAGGATTACGATCATGCTCTTGATTGAACCGGTTGCGGATGATCGGGCCATCGGAATTCTCCTTTGCGGGTCAACCGCTGCGGCGAAAACCGGTTCCGGAACAAATGCCGTCGCATCAGCTTGACAGCGAGGAGGCCAAACACGATGACCGATCGCGATCCCTTTGCAGAGGGCGAGCGCGCTGCGCGCAAGAACATCCCCGCCGAGGCCAATCCTTATTCGAACGGCAGCGACGAGCACGCGCTCTGGGCCGCCGGCCACGAGAAGGTGGCAGGAGCGATCGAAGCGCGCGAATCCGAGGGAAGCTGACGCGGCCTCTCCGAACGCGCGCGCCGGTCGCTAGGCGGCCGCCACCATCTTCTCGGTGCGATCCTCCACCATGGTCACGAACACGTGGGACTCTTCGCCGGCCCCGCCGATCTGCACCCTTCGGGCCGAGATGACGCGGCGGCCGCGCGCGGGATTGTCGATAGTGTCGACGATCGGTTCGAGCTGCTGTTTTTGCGCGAGGAGCTGCTGATCGCGCCGCTCGATCAATGCGGCCGCCTCCGCGGAGAACAATTCCCGCGCGGTCTTGCCGATGATCTCGCCGCGCGACATGCCGATCATCTTCTCGGCGGCCTTGTTGACGAAGACGTAGCGCAGGTTGCGCGCATCCTTGGCGATGATGCCCTCGGCCACGTTCTCGATGATGGTGGCGAGGAAGCGCTCCATCCGCTCCAGAATGCGCTCACGCTGACGCTGTTCGGTGACGTCCTCCTGCACCGACACCCAGCCGCCACCGTCCATCGGACGCTCGTAGATCTTGATGATGCGGCCGTCGTTCAACGCGAGTTCATGGGCTGCCGGCTCGCGCCGGGCGATCCGGTCGAGAACCGCGGCGACATATTTCGGGACATCGCCGCTGAACAGCCCGCTCTCTGCCCTGTGCTTGAGGATCTCCTCGAGCGTCGATCCCGCCTGGATCGTCTCGGGCAGATTGTAGATCTTCCGATAGTTGGAATTCATCGCAACCACGTTGGCCTTGCCGTCCAGCATGATCAGACCCTGCGGCATGCTGTTGATCGCGGCCGAAAGCTGCCACTTCTTGGCCTGGTACTTGTCGTTGAAGGTGTCACGCTCGGTCATCGCCGCGTCACGCGCCTGCGCGGTGCCGAGCTCGAGCTCCTCGAGTTCGAAGATGCGCGCCACGGCGTCGCGGAAATTCTGCACGGCGCGCGCAAGACGTCCGATCTCGTCGTGACGGCGCAAATGCGGCACCTCGCTCTTGACGTCGCCTCGCGCGATTCGGTCGGTCGCCTGCGTGATATCGGACAGCGCGCCGACGACGGAGTTCCGCATGACCACGACGTTCAGGCCCGCGAAGACCAATGCAGCGAGCCCGAGCGCGAACAGATAGGCAGCCGCATAGCGGTGGTCATCGGCGAGTTCGTCCGCCTCGCGGGCACGCTGCTCGTAGATGCGCTCGAGCGCCTCGATATCGCTATTGAGCTTGCTGCGCACCGTCCGATTGGCGCTGTTGTCGCCCCATTCGCGTGCCGCCGCCGAGCTGATCTCCACACCGCGGCGGACCAGCTCCTGGCGGAATTCGATGAACTGCGTTATGCGCTGGCGGAATGCGGCGAACTGCTCGGCATCGTCTCTGCTGACGGTCAGCTCCATGTTCTTCACGGCCTCGGCAAGCTCGCGGTTACGCCGCAGGAGCCCGTCCGCGAACGGCATCATCGCACGACGATCGGTGGACATGTAGATGCCGCGGGATTCCATCACGACGGCGTAAATCAGCGCATTGATGCGTCCGACGTTGATTGCCGCAGCGGCGGAGGACGCATGCATGTGACGATAGGTCGTCTGCAACCGCACCGACTGAACCGACATCACCATGAGGAAGGTGGTGACGATCGCGAGGAAGGCGGCAATGCTGTAGACTTTCTCCGCAACGGTCAGCGTGTCGGCGCCGCGCGCCAAGCGAACGAACTTCTTTAGCAAATTGGTTCCGGCGGCAAGGCCGGATGCCGGTGCCGCCGCGTCCATGGCGCCGTTTCCCCTTGGTTCAAAGCATCCAAGGTACCGCTGCGGCGCTAGCGGAGGCTTAAACTTTCAACCGGTATTTTTACGGCGTGGAACCGCAAGGGCGCACGCCGAGGCGTCAACCGATCCGCTTCAGGCCCTTCTTGAAGCGCGGACCGTTGGCCACGTAGAACCTCGCCGCGCTTCCCATCTTCTGGACCTGGGCGTCGTCGAGCGTCCGGATCACGCGCGCCGGCGAGCCGATGATCAGGGACTGTTCGGGAAACTCCTTGCCCTCGGTGATGACGGAACCGGCGCCGACGATGCTGTTGCGGCCAATCCTGGCGCCGTTCATCACGATCGAGCCCATGCCGATGAGAGCGCCCTCTTCGATGGTGCAGCCATGCAGGATGACATTGTGGCCCACCGTGCAGTTCCGGCCGATGACGAGCGGAAAGCCGAGATCGGTATGGCAGGTCGAGCCGTCCTGCACATTGGCGCCTTCGCCGATCTCTATCCACTCGTTGTCGCCGCGCAGCACGGCGCCGAACCAGACGCTCGCACCCGGCTTCAGGCGCACGCGGCCGATCACGGTGGCGGTCTCGGCGATGAAGTAATTGCCGTCGGCGGGAAGGTCGGGCGCCTGCCCGTCGAGCTCGTAGATCGCCATGGAGGTCTCCTGTCACGTCGACCTCAGCCATAGCGAACCCGCGGCGAAGAGGCAAAGGCCGCCCGCCGGGCAATCCCGGCGGTCGTCAGCCCAGGACGCCGGCCGCGCGTAGTGTCATCAGGAAGAAGGTGCCGCTCATCATGCTCCAGAAGCCGGCAATGACGGTCGCCATCATCACGAACTCGGCACGGCGGCTTTCCACCCGCACGCCGCGGAGCGTATTGCGCATGATGATGAAGGGCGCGGCGAACACCAGGAACGGCACCGCGGCGAAGGTCCTCGGCGCCACGCCGTCCTGCAACAGGCCGAAGCCGGCGGGCCGCTGCGCCAGCGCCTGGTATCCGTTCACGAGCGCACCCGCGAGCGCGAAACCAATGCAGATCGAGAAGAAGGTATTGAGAGCTTCAGGTGTCATCGGAACGGTCCGCCCTTACGCAACGCCACCGCCTTCCTGTGACAAATAGTGCCGGTTAACGCTACATTATCCTTAAGGGAAGGTTAACAGCGCTGTCCCTCCCGCGCAGGGCCGTCCCCGCTCCCCGCAGCCGGGAACGCTCCGCGAAATCGCCGCCGCATGGCATATTCGCCGCTGATTCGTCGGCCACCGGCCGACGTCCGGCGCGACTAGTCATGACGGTGTTTTCGGCAGCTCCTCTCAGGTCCCCCCGTACGCGCACCCGGGCGCATGTCGTCCCGATCGTGCTCGGCGGCATTGCCGCGGCATGCGCGGTCGCGCTCGTCGCCTATCTGCTGTGGCCGACCTGGGGCACCCGCGGCGCCAACGCCCCGGACAAGCTGCCGGTGAGCGTCGGCGGCACGCTGTTCAACCTGCCGAGGTCGGCGATCCGCATGAAGATCCAGCGGCACTCCGGACCGCAGGAGCGCATCGATCTCGACTTCCTCTACCCCTCGCTGGAGCCGCCGGGCGCGCCGAAGCACGTCACCGTCGAGACGGTGGAGGCGGCGGTGCAATCGATCGACCGCATCTTCCTGTCGATCGCGGCGCATCACGATGCGCTGGCGCCCGAGCAGCGGACAGCCACGATCTATCCGCGCTACCTCGACCAGGCCGCGACCATGCCCGTGGATGGCCTGACGATGCGGATGTTCCGCACCGACACCCCTTACGGCAGCGAGGACCTCTATTCCGCTGCAAGCCCGGCACTGACCGCGCGCTGCACCCGCGATGGGGCAACGCCCGGCATGTGCCTCTCGGAGCGCCGCGTCGGCGGCGCCGACCTCACCTTCCGCTTTCCACGCAGCTGGCTGTCGCAATGGCGTGACGTGGCGGATGCGATGGACAAGCTGACGGCGCAGCTGCGCGGGCCGAAGGGCTGAGCACGGCATCCCTGCCCTGCCGCGCGACAGGCCAGAGGCTACCTAAAACAAAAACTGCGAAAACAACCCCATGCACAGTAGCCAAGCATCGGCAGCATCGAGCATTTTCGTATTTTTCGAAGAGCTGTTGACCCGTCGGGCAAAACAGGAACACAATGGCATCATGGGAAGATCAAATTGAACGATGCGACTGCGCGTCTTCGAGCCGGACCGGGGTTGCCCGGATCGCCGGACCGGTGTGTGACTGATATCACTGATCATAGATTGCGTTTGGCCATCTTGCGAATATTCTGACGCTATTGCATTCGGGGGCTGGAATGCGGCTTCGGCTGTTTGTTTTATTGATTGTTGCGAGCTGGTTCTGGACTGGCGCCGCGCTGGCCGAGAAGCGCGTCGCGCTCGTCATGGGCAACTCGGCCTACAAGAACGTGGCGAGGCTTGCGAACCCCGCGAACGATGCCGCGCTGGTCGGCGGCATGTTCAGGAACGCGGGCTTCGACGCCGTCGACGTCAAGCTCGACCTGAACGTGGTCGACATGCGGAAGGCGCTGCGCGAATTCGGTGCCAAGGCTCGCGACGCCCATGTCGCGGTCATCTACTACGCCGGGCATGGCATCGAGCTTGACGGCACCAACTATCTGATCCCCACCGATGCCGCCCTTGAGACCGATACCGATGTTCTCGACGAGGCCTTCCCGCTCGACAGGGTGTTGTTCGCCATCGAGCCGGCCAAGCAACTTCGCCTCGTCATCCTGGACGCCTGCCGCGACAATCCATTCGCCAAGACGATGAAGCGCACGGTCGCCTCGCGAGCGATTGGCCGCGGCCTCGCCAAGGTCGAGCCGACCAGCCCCAACACCATGATCGCCTTCGCGGCGAAGGCCGGCTCGACCGCCTCGGACGGCGATGCCAGGAACAGCCCGTTTGCCACCGCTCTGGTCGAACGCCTGCCGATGCCGGGCCTCGATCTGCGCAAGGCGTTCGGCTTCGTCCGCGACGACGTGCTCAAGACCACCGGCTACAAGCAGGAGCCCTATGTGTACGGCTCGCTCGGCGGCGATGACGTGCCGCTGGTGGCAGCAAAGCCCGTCGTCGCGGGACCGCAGGCCAACCCGGACGCCGAAATCCGGCGCGATTACGAACTGGCGCTTCAGTTGGGTACGCGTGACGGGTGGACGGCCTTCCTCAACCGCTTTCCCAGCGGTTTCTATACCGATCTTGCGAAAGGCCAGCTGAACAAGATCGCCGCCGAGGAAACCCGCGCCGCCGCTGCGGAGAAGGCCAGGCAGGCCGAGCAGGAGAAGGCCCGACTGGCATCCGACCGCGCCAAGAAGGCCGAGCAGGAGAAAGCTGCAGCAGCCGCGAAGGCGGCTGAGGACGCCAAGGCAGCCGCTGAGAAAGCCAAGCAGATCGAGGAAGCCAAGGCGGCGGCCGCCGAGCAGCGCAGGAAGGACGTGGAAGCCGCAGCAGCGAAGGCACTGGTCGACAAGCAGGCTGCTGAAAAGGCGCGCGCCGACAAGATCGCGAACGACAAGGCGGCCGCCGAGCTGGCTGCAAAGCAGGTGACCGACAAGGCGCAGGGCGAGCAGAAGGTCGCGGCGGTTACCCCAACTCAATCGTCTCCCAGCCGCTCGCCGCAGGAGACCGTAAAGCTGGTGCAATCGGAGCTCCGTCGCGTCGGCTGTCTGCCCGCCACGGCCGATGGCGACTGGAATGCGTCATCGCAACGCTCGCTGACGCTGTTCAACCAATATGCGGGGACGAAGCTCGATGCCAAGCAGGCGAGCGTAGAGGCGCTCGATGCCATTAAGGCCAAGCCGGGCCGGGTCTGCCCGCTGGTGTGCGATCACGGCTTCAAGGCCGATGGCGACGCTTGCGTAAAGATCGCCTGCCGAGCCGGCTATCGCCTCAATGACGACAACGAGTGTGAGAAGGTACGTGACACGAAATCAGTCACAACGCGGGATGACAGGACCAAACGGGACGCGGAGCGCAAGAATACCGAGGCGGCACCATCGAGACCGCAATCGAATGGACAGATCACCTGCAATACGATGGGCTGTCGCCCAGTCAAACCCGGGTGCAGATTGGTGAAGTTGGGTGTTCCTGGGGAGCCCGGGAACGGATCGGAAGTCTGCAACTGAGAACGAGCTCAGGGCGCGCGTGACCTGAGGAAAGGTTAGTTCAATCGAGCGCAGGCGGCCGTCCGGTTCGGCGGCGATGTACTGGCAGAACCGGCCCGCCATTTCATATTTCTTGAATCTGGCCTTAACCCGTCGGGCAAAGCACGGGCATGACCATCATGAGGGCGCCGACGTAGCCCGCCTTCGCAGCCTTATCGACGCGAGATGCTCGTGACCGCCAGATCCCTGCGCCGTCAGTCGCGGACCTTGTTCGCCCGGTAAAGGCTCGGCGTCGTCCCGACCGACTTCCGGAACGCGCGATTGAAATTGGCCTGCGACGAAAATCCGGTGGCATAGGCGATATCGACCAGCGGACGATCGCTGCCGGACAGGAGCTGCTTGGCGAGATCGAGACGCTGACGGCTGACATATTCATGCGGCGCCACTCCGGTCGCCGCCTTGAAGCTGCGCGAGAAATGCGCCGGGCTCATGCACGCCACCGATGCCAGATCCTTCACCGTGAAATCACGCTCGACGGAGCCGTCGATGAACTCGATCACGCGCGACAGCCGTTTGGCGTCGAGCGGCCTTTGACCGGCATTGAGCTGCCGGAGCGTGACGGCAGTGGCCGAGTAGCTGTGCACCAGATGGGCTGACAACGCCCGCCCCAGGCTTTCGATCAGCAGCCGGCCGGTGGAGGTCTCCTGCTCGAGTTCGGCCAGGATCCGGTCCGCAACGTGCTCGATGAACATGTCCTGATCGATGGTCTCATAGCGGATCGAGATGCCCGACGGGTCGATGTCGAGATCCCTGAGCATGGTGTCGTCGAACGGCTTGCCGGGAAGGAAGAGATGCAGGCATTCCTGCATCTGGCTCTCGACCCGGATGAAGTCCTCACGGATGCCGGCCGGGCAAAGCCACACGGTGCCCCTTCTGCCGAAGGTACGCTGCCGCATGCCGCCGCCTTCGCGGTCGACCACGGAGCTGCCACGGAGCAGGATGGCGATCTCGGTGTCGCGCGGCAATTGCGGTGGCAGGTCGCCGGGCTCGTGGCTCCACCGCTCGGCGAGCAGGTGCGACCACCGCCGGTCATTGGACGTCTGAAGCATTCTGCCGGTCACGTATTTATCGACAGAGTTGCCGAGCATACCCATCGTAGAATCTCCGCCAGATAGCGCGACGTGGGGGCAACGGTATTGCTAGGTCCAGCAATAAGCATGCCAGAGATCCGACCAGCCGTCCACGGGCCGAGAGCAGTCCCGGACAACAACACCGCACGTTTGGAAAAGCCAGGTCGTGCCCGGGCACCGCATGCTCGGCGCCGTCTTGAATCAGGAGGCGGAGAGATCCATGGCCCGAACCACGGTAATAGGCGCGTGCCCCCACGATTGCCCGGACACCTGCTCCATCCTGACCACGGTCGAGGATGGCAAGGCGATTGCCGTGCGCGGCAACCCCGATCATCCGTTCACGCGCGGACGGCTCTGCGTCAAGGTCAACAACTACGAGGAGCGCGTCTACAGCGACAAGCGCGTCCTCCATCCGCTGAAACGGGTCGGCCCGAAGGGCGCCGGACAGTTCCAGCGGATCTCCTGGGACGAGGCCATCGAAACCATCGCATCGCGATGGACGTCCACCATCGCCGAGCACGGCGCGCAGGCGATCCTGCCCTACAGCTATCTGGGCACCCAGGGCATCATCAACGGGCTGAACGTCGGAGATCCCCTCTTCAACAAACTCGGCGCAACGGTGCTCGAACGCACGTTCTGCGATTCCGCTTCATGCACCGCCTACATGATGACGATCGGGCATACCCCCGGCGTCGACCCCGAGAGCTTCGTGCACTCGAAATACATCATCCTGTGGGCCTGCAATACGCTGAGCACGAACTCGCATCACTGGCCGTTCATAGAGCAGGCAAAGAAGGCCGGTGCCAAGCTCGTGGTGATCGATCCCGTCCGCACCCGCACCGCGCGCCTCGCCGACTGGCACATTCCGATCCGTCCCGGCACCGACGCAGCGCTCGCGCTCGCCATGATCCACGTCATCATCAAGGAGAACCTGGTCGACCGCGATTACGTCGACAAGCACACCGTCGGGTATGACGAGCTGGCCGAGCGGGCGTCGATCTACACACCCGAATTTGCCTCCGAGGAAACCGGCATTCCCGTCGACGATATCGTCAGGCTGGCGCGGGAATATGCCACGACACCTCCGGCCGTCGTGCGCATCGGCGTCGCGGTCGAGCGGCATGCCGGCGGAGGCCAGACCGTGCGCGCGATCGCCTGTCTTCCCGGCCTGATCGGCGCATGGAAGCATGTCGGCGGCGGCCTGCTCCAGCTTCCGATCTGGGCATTCCCCGTCAAATGGGACGTGCTGATGCGTCCAGATCTCCAGCCGGAAAAAATGCGTGTGCTCAACTCCTGGCGCCTCGGCGCGGCACTGACGGGCGAGCTCGGCTTCGATCCGCCGATCAAGGCGCTGTTCGTCTACAACGCCAATCCGATGGCGATGGTGACCGAACAGGGCAAGCTCGAAAAGGGCCTGGAACGCGAGGATCTCTTCACGGTCGTCAGCGAGCACTTCCTGACCGACACCGCCAGATATGCCGACATCGTTCTGCCAGCGACCACGCAGCTCGAGCAGAAGGACATCCTGTTTTCGTGGGGACACCTCTACCTCTCCTACAACAACCAGGCGATCGAGCCGCTCGGCGAAGCCGTGCCGAACACGGAGCTGTTCCGCCGCCTCGCGCGCGCGATGGGCATCACGGACCCAACCTTCTTCAGGTCCGACGAGGAGATCATCGCCGCATCGCTCGACTGGAGCAGCCCGGTGCTCGATGGCATCTCGCTCGAGGACGTCAAGGCCAAGGGCTATGTGCGCCTCAACATGCCCGCACCGGCGGACTGGGCACCGCACCGCGAGGGCAACTTTCCGACCGCCTCCGGCAAGTGCGAGTTCAAGTCGACGATCGCCGCCGGAGGCAACTTCGTGGTGCCGCTGTTCCGCCAGGGCTACAATGGCGACCAGGACGGCGCGCCGGTCGATCCCCTGCCTCACTACATCCGGCCGAACGAGAACCCGCGCTCGGCGCCCGCGCTGGCAACCCACTATCCGCTCAGCCTGATTTCGCCGAAGAGCCACGCCTTCCTGAATTCGAACTACGGCAACCTGCCCGCGCAAACCGCACAGGCCGGCGAGGAACAGGCGGTGCTCCTCAACCCCGACGATGCGGCACAACGCGGCATCATCGCAGGCGCCCCCATCCGCGTGTTCAACGATCGCGGCTCGTTCGAGGCATTCGCGACCGTCTCCCCCGACATCATGCCGGGCGTCGTGGTGGCGCCGTCCGGCTACTGGCAACGATCGAACCGCAAGGGAGCGACCGTCCACGCGCTGACGCCACCGGCCTTCGCCGACCTCGGTCGCGCGCCGACCTTCTCCGACATCCTCGTCCAGGTCGCTGGCACCCAGCTCAGTAGCGTCCAGGTCAGTGGCGCCCAAGCCAGCGGAGCCTGACGATGACTTACGTGGTCACCGACAATTGCCGCGGCTGCCGATACACGGAATGCGTCACCGTCTGCCCGGTGGAGTGTTTCCACGTCGACGACGCCATGACCTATATCGACCCGGAAAACTGCATCGACTGCGGTGGCTGCGCGCCGGCCTGCCCTGTCGGCGCGATCGAGCCCGACTATCGTCTGGCTGCGGACAAGAAATTCTGGATCGACGTCAATCGCAAACGCGCGGCCGAAACTCCCGTGTTGAGCGCACGTCTGGCGCCCCTGCCGGGCGCAGACGAGCGCAGATTGGCGCTGGGCCGATGACGGACCTGGCGTCGGAGGTCGATGCCGGCATGTTCCGCGTCGCTGTCGTCGGCAGCGGGCCGAGCGGCTTCTACGCCGCCGAAGCGCTGCTGCGCTCCGGGGCGCCTGTGGCCGTCGACATGTTCGAGCGGCTGCCGGTGCCCTACGGGCTGGTGCGGTTCGGCGTAGCTCCCGACCATCCAAAGCTCAAGCAGGTCACGATCGCCTTCGACAGGATCGCGAGGACGCCTGGTTTTCGTTTCGTCGGCGGCGTCACGATTGGAGACGACGTCACGGTCGACGAGCTCCGCGAGGCCTATGACGCAGTCGTGCTCGCGACCGGCGCAGATCTCAGCCGGCCTCTGGACATTCCCGGCGAGACGCTGCCAGGGAGCCACAGCGCCGGCGATTTCGTCGCGTGGTACAACGGCCACCCCGACTTCGCCGATCTCAAATTCGATCTCGATCACGAGGCGGCGGTGGTCATCGGCCATGGCAACGTGGCTCTCGACGTCGCACGCATTCTCGCCAAATCCGCCGACGAGTTGAGCCAGACCGATATCGCGCGCCATGCGCTCGAAGTTCTGGCGGAGAGCCGGATTCGCCAGATCGTCATCATCGGCCGCGGCGGGCCGGCGCAGGCGAAATTCACCGCCAAGGAATTGCGCGATTTCCTCGAATTGAGCGCATGCGACACGCTGGTCGACAACCGCGGGATCGGTCCGAACGAATTCGAGCCGCAGATTTCCGGAGATCCGGAGCTCGCTGAGAAACTGTCGTTGCTGCGCGCGTTCTCGCGGCAGACTGCAACGAGGCCACGGCGCTGTCTGTTTCGATTTGGCCTCTCACCCGTCGCAATCGAGGGACGCGGCCGGGTCGAGACGGTCGCGCTCAGGAACCGGTCGGGCGTTGTCGAGGAGATCGCGTGCGGCCTCTCGTTCGGCAGCGTTGGCCGCAGGACGACGCCACTCGCGGGCGTTCCCTATGACGCACAGCGCGGCGTCCATGCGAACATCGATGGGCGCGTTACGAAGGGTCTTTCGGTGATCGAGGGGCTCTATGTCTGCGGGTGGAGCAAGCGCGGGCCGAACGGCACGATTGGTACCAATCGCGGCTGCGGGATGGCGACGGCCGAGGCCGTCCTGACCGACTTCGCCCATCGGCGGACGCGTTCGGATACGCCCGACGCACTGCTTGCACGAATCGCCGGCCGGGTGGCACGCGTCGTGAGCTACCCTGACTGGATGGCGATCGATACGGCCGAGAAACGCAGGGGAGCCGCGCTCGGCAAGCCACGGGAGAAGTTCGTCACGGTTCCCGACATGATCGCGGCGGTGGGCGCGTGACCCGATGGGGGCCACGACGCCGCAGCGGCGCTTCGCGTCTATTCCTGATCGACGAGATCGTCCTCGAGGATCGCCATCTGGAACTGGAACGAGCGATCGTCGTCCTCGTCGTCGACGAACAGCACGCCGATGAACTCCTCGCCGATATAGACCTCGGCGGAATCGTCCTTCTTCGGCCGCGGCACGACGCGGATCTTGGGATTGCCGAATACGCGCTTCAGATATGCGTCGAGCTTTCTGACTTCTTTGACGTCCACGGCAAGTCTCCGATCGAAAAATGGTCGGCGGGTTTTAGGACGAGACGCGACGAACCGCCAGCATGAATTGCCAAAGAATTTTGGGATCGAAAGGGCCGGAGAATCCGGCCCTTCTTCAACGTCAAAGCCGCCTCAGAGTCCCATGGCGTTGATCATCTGGTCCATGGTGCGCGAGGGCTCGGCGCAGCCGGCCTCGCCGACGATCTTGGCGGGCACGCCCGCGACCGTGACGTTGTGCGGCACGGGCTTGACCACGACCGAGCCGGCCGCGATGCGCGCGCAATGACCGATCTCGATGTTGCCGAGGATCTTTGCGCCGGCGCCGATCAGGACGCCGTGGCGGATCTTCGGATGGCGGTCCTCGTTCTCCTTGCCGGTGCCACCGAGCGTGACGCCATGCAGGATCGAGACATCGTCCTCGATGATGGCGGTCTCGCCGCAGACGAAGCCGGTGGCGTGGTCGAGGAAGATGCCGCGGCCGATGCGCGCGGCGGGATTGATGTCGGTCTGGAACACCGCGGAGGCGCGGCTCTGGAGATAATACGCGAAATCCTTGCGGCCCTTCAGATAGAGCCAGTGCGCCAGGCGATGGGTCTGGATGGCGTGAAAGCCCTTGAAGTAGAGCAAGGGATCGATGAAGCGCGAGGTCGCGGGATCGCGGTCGTAGACGGCGACGAGATCGGCGCGGAAGGCGTTGCCGAGATCGGGATCGTCGCGCAGCGCCTCGTCATAGGTCTGGCGCACCAGGTCGCCCGACATTGCGGAATGATCGAGCCGGTCGGCGACACGGTGGACCACCGCGTCTTCCAGGCGGCTGTGATGCAGCACCGTCGAATAGATGAAGGTCGCAAGCTCGGGCTCGCGATGGACGATGTCCTCCGCTTCGCCGCGGATCCGGTCCCAGATCGGATCGAGCGATGCGAGCTTTGCTCCCGGATTGACCTGATGCACTGCCATGGAATTGCTCTTTCGAATGGGCACGTTTTATCGACTCTATAGCACAGTCTAGGCGACAAAGTCCTGACCGGCTTGCCTGAGAGTGAACAGCACCTTGCCTCACGAAAGCACGCCAAGGCTTTGAAAAACAAAGATTTCTTCTGAGCCCCCGAAGCGGCAAGTCGGCTCAAAATGGTCAGAGTCTTGCCAAATTCAAGCGGGGCGGCGTCAAACTATTGGTGAATTCTCTGCCGACCGTTATTGCGGGCAGGGTCGGACGTGAGGACGAGAGCGGATTTGAGCATCACCACCGATCAATTGCGCGCGCGCGCCGCGGGTACGTTTTGGCTGCGTCTGGCGGCAATCGCCCTGCCCCTGCTGATGATCGCGCCGGCTTTCTGGAACGGCTATCCGCTGTTGCAATGGGATACCGGCGGCTATCTGGCGCGCTGGTACGAGGGCTATCTCGTCCCCAGCCGCTCCACGGTCTTCGGCCTCTATCTGCACTATGGCGAGAGCTTTGGTTTCTGGATCAACCTCGCCCTCCAATCGCTGGCGACGCTGTGGCTGCTGCAGCTCGCCTTGCGCGTGCTGGGATTGATGCAGACCTCCCGCTTCGTCGCAATCAGCCTCTGCCTGGTCCTGACGACCGCGCTGCCCTGGCTCGCCAGCATGCTGCTCACCGACATCTTCGCCGGGCTCTCGATCCTGTCGCTGTTCCTGCTGGTCATCGGCGGGCGACGGACATCGACGCTCGAAAAGATCGCGCTGTTCGTCTTCACCGCCTTTGCCGCGGCGACGCATAGCGCCACGCTCGGCGTGCTGCTCGGTCTTTGCGCAGCGGGCTGGATGGCGCGGCCGTTTCTGAAGGAGCGCCTTCCGCTGGCGGGATTGGCGCAGGCGAGCCTCACCATCGCCGTGGGCGGGGTGATGCTGGTGTCGGCGAATTATGCGTTGTCCGGCAAGCTGGCCTGGACCCCCGGCGGTTACGGCGTCGCCTTCGGCCGCATGATGCAGGACGGCATCGTCGCACAATATCTCAACGACCGTTGCCCGCGCGAACGCTACAAGCTCTGCCCCTATCGCAACGAGCTGCCGGCGAGCGCCGACGAATTTTTGTGGGGCAAGAGCATGTTCAACACGCTCGGCCGTTTCGAAGGCATGAACGAGGAGATGGGCTACATCGTCGTGCAGTCGCTCAAGGACTATCCTGCCTGGCAGGCCGGCGCGGCGCTGCGGGCGATGGGCCAGCAATTGCTGCACGTCGCGACCGGCGAAGGCACCAATGGCTGGATCCCGCACACCCGTGGCATCATCGAGCGCTACATCCCCGCGCAGGCCGCGCCGATGCGCGCGGCGCGGCAGCAGAATTGGCAGCTCGACTTCACCGCGATCAACTGGGTGCACGTGCCGGTGGCGCTGGCCTCGATGCTGGCGCTGGTCGTGCTGCTCGGCAACGCTCTCGCGAGGCGCCGGCTGGACGACCTGACATTGCTGGCGGCGACCGTGACGCTGGCCCTGCTCGGCAACGCCTTCATCTGCGCCGTGATCTCCGGTCCGCACGACCGCTACGGCGCGCGGATGGTGTGGGTCGCGACGTTCGTGGTGCTGATGGCGCTGGGGCGCTCGATCGGCGACGACCACCCCGCGCACGAGACCTCAGCCCCGTCGTGAAGGAAAATCCAGCACGCCGGCGGAGCGGGTCTGAAATGACGGTGAAAGTGCAACAATCCCCACATCTGACAGCTCTGGCCAGGACAGGCATTCTGCACCGTCACCGCAATTTCGCAATTCTTCACGCCGCCTTGGCGAGCGCGATCAGCCGGAAATCTTCGAGCGCCGCGTGCCGATGCGGGGCGACTTCGCGCTGGTAAGTCTCGGAGTCGACGATGGAACGGAAGGTGGCGAAATCGCCGTATTCATTGATCGCCGCTTCGTCCCAGCGCTCGCCTGGCGAGCCGACGAGGCTCGCAAGGACCGGGACGGAAAACATCCGCACGAGCGGCTTGCCCACCGCAAGACGGCGGAATGCCGGCCTGTAGCGTTCATTAAAGGCTTCGCGGCCCGAGCAAGGCGCGGCGTCGAATCCTTCCTCGTAATGCGCCTGCGCGCGATAGCGCAGCAGATTGAGCATGTAGATCGGCTGTCCGGGTGGGATAGCCCGCTCGGCGGCGTCGAGGGCTTGCAGGGTGATTTCGATGAGATTCATGGGACTTCCCGCGTTTCCAGCGCCGCAGAATGCGCGCTGACGCTCCCGATTTAGCTGTCCGGAAACGGCCCTTGTAGTGACGGCGTAGCCATGACTATGTGGACTGCATGTCCACAACAGCCTTGCCTCCCGATCTCTCCCGTCTCCTCGCCTTCGTCCGCGTCGTCGAGGCGGGCTCCTTCGCCGAAGCCGCGCGTCGGGCGGGGACGACCACTTCGGCGATGTCCAAAGCGGTCGCCCGTTTCGAAAAGGCTCATGGGTTGCGGCTGTTGCATCGCTCCACGCATTCGTTGGCGCTGACCGACGAAGGCGACAGGCTGATGACGGCGGGGCGCGCGTTGGTCGAAAGTCTCGCCCGTGTCCAATCCGCGCTCGGCGACGTCGCGCGCGGCGACGGCGGACGGGTGCGCGTGACCGCCCCCGCCTCGTTCGCGCGCGCCTGCATCCTGCCGCGACTGCCCGCGTTCCTGCGGGAACGCCCGGAGATCGAGATCGAGGTCAAATTCCGCAACGAGATTCTCGATCTCGCGGCGGAAGGCGTCGACGTCGCGATCCGCTCAGGGCCGCTCGACCGCGCGCCGGGCCATCAGGCGCGGCGGCTTTGCACGTTCTCCTGGATCGCCTGCGCCTCGCCTGCCTATCTGAAAGCGCGCGGCGCGCCGGCGACTCCCTACGAGCTGTCCGCGCACGACCATGTCGGCTTCCGCAATCCCGCGAACGGGCAAATCCTGACCTGGCGCTTCGCCGACCCGCGCGGCAAAGCACCCATTCGCGTCACGCCCAAGCCCAAGCACATTTGCGACGACGCGCACGCTTCGCTCGCTTTGATCACGAACGGGTTCGGAATCGGCTGGGGCCCGGCGTGGGTCGTCAACGAAGACCTTCGCAGCGGCCGGCTGGTCGAGGTGCTGGCGCCCTGGCGCGCGCCTGGGGAACCCCTGTGGATGCTGCGCGCCTCCGGCCGCCGCCCGCCCCTGCGCACACAGCGCGTCATGTCGTTCCTCACCACGCTTCCCGCCGCGTTCAGCGACAAGGCGGGGTGAGGCATTGGCTGTCACCGAAATCTGGGCGACAGAACCCGAGCTCCGGGTCCTAAGAATTAGCAGGCGAAGACCCCTCTTGACTCTTTGCCAACTCAGCCGCGGCGGGAGAGGAAGTCGAGCACGCCGGTCTTGTAGACCTTGTCGCCGACGGCCCGCATGTGGTCGCGGTTCGGAATGTCGAGCACTTCCGAACCTGGAATGATCGCGCCGAGCGCGCTCGCGGAGCCCGCGACGTCGTCAGTGGTGCCGACCGCGATCAGCACCGGCACCTCGATGCGCGCAGCCTGCTGTCTCGTCATGACGTCGCGCGTGCCGCGCAGGCAGGCGGCGAGTGCGCGATGGTCGGAGCGGGTCTGGTCCGCAAAAGCGCGAAAGGTGCGGCCCATGGGATCGGTGACGTCGTCCAGCGAAGGAGCCTCCAGCGCCTTCGCCACGTTCTCACCGGGCCCGGTGCCCTCGATCAGGCCGCCGATGCCGATGCCGCCGAGGATCGCCGAGCGCAGGCGGTGCGGCTCGTTCAGCGCGAGCCACGCCGTCATCCGCCCTCCCATCGAATAGCCCATGATGTCGGCCTGCGGGATGGCGAGGTGATCCATCAGCGCGAGCACGTCGCCGGCCATGGTCGGAATCGAATATTGCGCGGGATCGTAGAGCTTTGCGCTTTCGCCGTGGCCGCGATTGTCGAGCGCGATGACGCGGCGGCCGTTCTTGCGCAGCTCCGAGACCCAGGTCGGATAGACCCAGTTCACGTTCTTGCTCGAGGCAAAGCCGTGCACCAGGATAATCGGATCGCCCTCGCCTTCATCGAGATAGGCAATTTCAACGGCGCCGTTGTGAAAGCTCGGCATCATCAGTTCCGTGAGGTCTTGAGGGGGATAGGTCGATCTTAGAGCACGATCCGCAAAACAGTGCAGCGGTTTTTCGGCAAGATCATGCCCAAACAATAGCCCTGATGCGCGGTCACGATCGGGCTTCAGGCCCTGACGGCGGTATCCGCGAGAGCGGATTCGGCGGCCATCTGCGCCCGGCGAAGCCGCCGCGCGCGCCTGCGATCGCACCAGGCCTGGGTCAGGCGCTCGGTGGTCGCCTTGATCGAGGACAACAGGCCGAACAGCGTCAGCGCTGCGCCGAACAGCCAGAGCGTCAGATTGAATGCGCCGGTCGCAAGCAGCAGCGCGCCGCGGCCGAGCAGCTTCATGATCGCACGCGTCTTGCTGCCATGCACGTCCGCAAGCCGCACCGCGCGCGCGACGTCCTTCGGACCTTCGGCGATGCGCAACGTATCCATCGCGCCGCGCGTGCCGGTCTTCCCGGCGACGCGCGTGACGTCCTTGCCGAGCCGGACCAGCGCGCCGGCCTTCTCGGCGCGGAACGCAGCCTTGATCGCGCTCACGGTCTCTCCGGGACGGAACACCGAACCCTTGGCCAACGCATTCTGAAGCATCGGCGTGTCCACGACCTCGCGCGCGGAGCGGCCGGCCCACGCGGCGAGTCCTTCGCCGAGCCGTCCCACCTTGCGCGCGTCCTTCACGAGCGTCAGCCCGGCGCGCACCGGCGCAGCGCCGCCGACGGACACATAGGTTGCCGCGGTCACCGCAAGGCCGGCTGTGGCGAGGCCCAGCACCAGGCGGTCGACGTCCTCGCCCATGGCGAGGTGCTTGCCCTCGCGGACGACGTCCCTGATGTCGCCGAACACGAAGAGATCGCCGGCCACCGTCCCGGACAGGCTCGCGACATCGTCGGCATTTCCGGTGACGAGGCCGGTGGCAAAACGCTTAGCGAATTGCGAGGTGGAATTCTGTTCCTTGACCGCATCGCTCACGCGGCTCAGGAGGTCATCCGGCAACGCGATGTTGCGGTCACGCGCGAGCGCGACAAAACTGTCGGCGAGATCGGCATCGCCAGCGGCGAGCGCGGCCTCGATGCTGTCCTGAACCAGCTGTTCGTTCTGCCGCAGCAATGCGTCGAGCTTCAGCTCGGAGAGCACGGCCGGATCATCCTGGGCGGCGAGGATCGCGCCGGCTTCACGGGCGTGCGGCGCTACCTGTGCGAGCATGAAGCTGCATGCCGCGACGCCGGCCAACGCTGTGCTGATTCGCAGCCATTTCATGCGGAAAACCTGGAGAGTCCTGAAATCGTTGACCTGACGATTCGTCTTTCGTCGCAAATGCGCTCATCCGAAGACATAGTATGCCAAAATTGCGACACAACGTCCCCGACGAAAGAAGGGCTTCTCTCAGGCCCCAAGATTGTGTCGAATTTGCATGAGCAATTGAGCATGGGGCAATTGCGGAGCTTTCGGTTCCGCTGGACTAGCAATCATCTGCACCCGCCAGTATGGTCCGCGGCGCCTTAAAGATGCCGCGTCAGTTCGTGATTGTGTCTGCCGCCATTGCCACTCCAGGATGAGTTACGATGTCCGACCATGTCGTCCCGCACTTCCACAACGATGCCGGTGTCCCCGTCATCGAGATCGGCTCGCAAGAGTTCATGTGCGTGGGCGCCAATCCTCCGTTCGACCATCCGCACGTCTTCCTCGACCTCGGCAACGACAACGAGATCATCTGCCCCTATTGCTCGACGCTGTACCGTTTCGCGGCCGACCTGAAGGCGGGCGAAGCCCGTCCGCCGGAATGCGTGCTGAAGGACAAGGTGGCCTGACCGCATCCATCGGTCAGGGGTGGCGCTCTCCCGAACGATTGTCATCGCCGGTGCCGGCATCGGTGGACTGACGGCTGCGCTTGCGCTCGCGGCCCGCGGCTTCCGCATCGTCGTGCTGGAAAAGGCCGAGCGGCTCGAGGAAGTCGGTGCCGGCCTGCAGCTCTCCCCCAATGCCAGCCGCGTGCTGGTCGAGCTCGGCCTCGCCGAGCGCCTCAAGGGGCGGGCCGTCACTCCGGAGGCTGTCTCGATCATGAGCGCGCGGGCCGGCGGCGAGCTGCTTCGCATGCCGCTCGGTGCAGCGGCATCGGCGCGCGCCGGCGCGCCCTATTGGGTGGTGCACCGTGCCGACCTGCAATCCGCGCTGGCCGGCGCCGTTTCCGACCATCCCGACATCGACCTGAAGCTCGGCGCGACCTTCGAGGACGTCGCGCCTCATGCCAAGGGACTGACGGTGGTCCATCGCAGCGGCACGATCCGCCGCAGCGATCTCGCCAGTGCGCTGATCGGCGCCGACGGCATCTGGTCGACGGTGCGCCAACATCTGTTTCCCGAGGTGCAGCCGCGTTTCTCCGGACTGATCGCCTGGCGCGGCACGCTGGACGCCACGCAGCTGCCAAAGGACTACACCGCGCGCCGGGTGCAGCTCTGGATGGGGCCGAACGCCCATCTCGTCGCCTATCCGATCGCCGGCGGACGCCAGATCAACGTGGTCGCGGTGCTGCCGGGCACCTGGAACACGCCGGGCTGGAGCACGCCCGGCGACCCCCGCGAGGTGATGGACGCCTTCGCCGGCCCGCGCTGGCCGCCATCGGCGCGCATGATGCTCGCCACGGTCGACAACTGGCGGAAATGGGCGCTGTTCGGCGTGCCCGACGGCTGCCCCTGGAGCAAGGGCCCGATCGGGCTGCTCGGCGATGCCGTGCACGCTATGCTGCCGTTCGCAGCACAAGGCGCCGGCATGGCCATCGAGGATGCCGCGGTGCTCGCCCGGCATTTGAGCCTCGAGACCGCCGAGAGCACCGCGGGCATCAGTGCGGCGCTGAAGCAATACGGACGCGCGCGCCAGGCGCGGGTGCGGCGGGTGCAGCGGACCGCGCGGCAGCAGGGCCGCATCTATCATCTCGGCGGGCCGCTTGCGGCCGCACGCGATCTTGCGATCCGCACGCTCGGACCGGACCGGATGCTGGCGCGGCAGGACTGGATCTACGGCTGGCGGCCCTGATCGAAGCGCAGCCGGATTCAGCGGGCCGCTTTCCCGGATTTCGATGCGGATTTGGCAGGGGCCGCGGGCGATGCCTCAGGGGGCGTCAGCTCAGGCGGCGTTTCACGGCACTTGTTGCGGCGCCAGGCGTCCTCGACCAATTGGGCCTGTCCGCGCACCGCGATATAGTCGTTGCGATAGGCGAGCTCGGACACGACGGCGCCGCCCGCCCCGGTCTCGGCCTTCTCCATCAGCCCCCGCAGATCGTCAGTGCGCTTGGCGAGCGCCTTGCGCTCACCCTCCAGCTGCTTGCAGTCGTACAGTTCGTACTTGGCGGGGTCGGCAAAGGCCGGCGCGACCGTCTCGCTCATGCTGGCGCAGCCGGACAGCGCGCCGCCGGCTGCAAGCAGCGCCAGGACCGCGCCAAAGCCGCGCGGCGAAGAGGAAAACGAAGCAACCATGCCGGATGAATAGCCCCCGTGAATTGAGAATGCCTAAAGCAACAACAGATGTCCGGATTGAGGCTTTGCCTTGTGGACCCGGCTCGCTTAAGGAAGAACCGTCCCTCCGAACACGCAAAGCGCCAATCCAGACGGCCGGAGAGGGACTTAAGTGTTTGATCTCGTTGGATCAAGCGGGCATGGCGGAATTGGTAGACGCAAGGGACTTAAAATCCCTCGGTGCGCAAGCGCTGTGCCGGTTCGACCCCGGCTGCCCGCACCACGAGATTTGACGGCGGCGAGACCGGTTGAAAGCCCGGCGCGGGCCTTTACTCGGCTTTAGTCCGTCTTCCCCTAAATCGAACCATGTCTGCCCCGTCGATGCAGACCCAGGGACATGCAGGGCCTGGAGCTATTGGCTTCGATGGTGAGAGCTCCAATGGACGCGCGCGAGGATTGGTCCCGGTCCGGGATTGACGGAAGGCAAGCAGCGCCCGGACGTCACCTGCACGGGGCCGCGGTCTACATCTTCCTGATCGCCTTCCTCTGCGTGTTCTACCTGTCGAACGGACCGCTTCTGCTCGGCCATTATGATCTCGGCTGGCACCTCGCCGCCGGAGACCTGATCAGGCAGCGGGGCGAAGTCCCCTTCCAGGATCCGTGGGCATTCACCCTCGGCGACAAGCGATGGTACAATCTGTCCTGGCTGTGGGACGTGATGGCCAGCGCGCTGTATCAGCACGCCGGCTTTGCCGGGATCGTCCTCATGGTGGTCGCCTGCGGCGCGGTCATCGCAGGATACCTCGCCTTCTGCGGCCTGAGCAGCGGCGCATCGCCCCTGGCGGTTTGCATCGCGGTGTTCGCCGCGTGCCTGCTCTACCCCTGCTACGAAGCCTCGCCCAACATGTATCTGGCGGCATCGCCGAACATCGCGACCATGCTCTTCGCGGTGGTGTTCTACGGGGAATGCCTGCAGCGGCGGGGATGGTTCCTGTTGCCCCCGATGATGATCCTCTGGGTCAATCTGCATGGCGGCTTCATGCTCGCCTTCCCGATTCTCGGCGTCTTCGGTGGGTTCGCTTTGCTGCGGCGGGACTGGGCGAACTTTCGGAACTACTGCCTTGCGGGCGTCGGGTGCCTGATCGCGATCTTCGTCAATCCGCTGGGATGGCACGTCTATGACGGCGTGAGGGCGACGCTGGGTCATTTCGTCCAGGCCGATATCAGCGAATGGCGATCGTACTTTCACAACATCGAGCTGCCGGGCAGCATTCCCGGCATCGCCTATGCGCTGACCCTCGCTGCGCTGGAGCTGCGATACCGAAACTCCACGCGCGTGTCGCCCGAGGCGCGCGTGCTTGCGTGGCTATTTCTGGTTCTGGGTCTCTATCAGTTCAGATACGCCGCGTTCTTCTTCATCTTCTCGAGCGTCCCGATGGCGCTTCACATCGACCGGCTGCTGCCGAAACGGCTGTCGGGCTCCGAGGTCCAGCGCGCGATGCTGGCGGCCGGAATCGTCGGCATCCTGTTGCTGCCTTTCACGTTCGTGCAGGTGAGACCGGCCCTGACATTGCCCGACATGCTCTCGGAGGAGGATGCCCGTTACCTCGTGGCGCACAGCTCGCAGGCGCGCCTGCTGAACCACTGGAACATCGGCGGGCTCCTGATCTTCAGGACAAAAGGGTCAGTGCCCGTCTTCGTCGACGGCCGGGCGGCGACCGCCTACCCGGACGAGCTGCTGCGCGACTATCTCAAGTTGATCCAGTGGGACATCGATGAGGCCACCTGGGACGGGGTGATCAGCAAGTATGGGATCGATGCCGTGCTCTGGATCAGAGCACATGACCCGCTGCGGCACTTCCTGGTCAGCGAGAGAGGCTGGAAAGAGGAATATACCGGCGCGTATGTCAGCCTCTACACCCGGCAAAAGGCCCCGCCCCGGTAAGATCAGGTCTGCCGGGGCCCGCTCCATGATACCGCGCCGCCTGAACGTTCACGCGGCAGCAGAAGCCAGAAACAGATCAGCGCGATCGTGAGCTGACTGAACCCGTCCATGAACACGCCCGAGACCGACGCCAGGGTCGGGATGGCGATCGCGACCGTCAGCACGGCCGCCATCAGCGCCGCAGGCAGATCGACGACGAGAATGGCGGCGAACAGCGCCACCTCGAAGAAGGCGTACTCCTTCAGTCTGGGCGCGCAGAGATAGAGCGCGTACATCGCGAGCACGGTGATGCGCATCGCGGCCTGGGGATGTTCGATCAGCCAGTCGTCGAGCATCTGAAGCAGCGAAGCCTTGCGAGCCGGGCGCGTTGCGCGGACCGTCCGCCACACCGAGATCGCGAGCGGCGCGAGCACGAGTGCGATCGCGATCAGACCATAGAGCACCGCAACGACCGGCTTGCTGCCGGCGAGCCCCACGCGGTCCGCAACCGTCTGCGCCAGGAAGAGCAGCGACGGATTGACCTCGTTCCCCGGCGAATGCTGTCCGGGGATCTGGCCGAAGATCGCGCTCAGCCAGCTTCTGGACAGGTCCGGATAGATCAGCAGCGAAGCCAGGATCGGCAGCACGAACATGCCGGCTGCGACGGCGATCAGCAGAAGCTTGCGACCTCTTGGCTGCGGCAGGAAATAGAGCGCGGCAAGAACCGGGAAGAACACGAGCTTGAACGAGGTGACAAGTCCGAGCAGGGCCGCACCGGAGAGCTGCGCGGCGAGACTCGTGCCGCCGCCCCCGGACTGCGCAGGGCGCAGCAGCAAGGCAAGCGATGCGGCTGTCAGCAGGCCGCTCAGGATCGCAAAATTCCCGGTCGCGATGATCCATTCGAAGCCGAGAAAACCACCAAACGCGAACAGGCTCCGCAGCGCGACGTCCCTCAAGCCCGGCCGGGCCTTGCCGAGACGGGGCAGCAGCAGCGCACAGATCAACGCGAGGACGAGATAGACCGGCTTGTAGTGCGCGACGAGGAAACCGCCGGCGCAGACCGGCCGGAAGGCATCGAGGGTCACCGGAAGATAGGGATAGGACAGCTTGGTGTCCTTCAGGTTCTTGACGAAATAGGGATCGAGCCCCCCGATATGCGCTTCGACGGCTGCGCAGTTCACCCGCGCATCCCAGCCGAACGTTTCGTCCATGCCCATATCGATCACGACGAGCGTGGCGACCAGCAGCGCCAAGGCCAGGATGAAGCGGGTCATCCAGTTGCTGCCCCGCTCATCAGCGGCAACGGCCCCTCGTTCTCCGCCTGCTGCGGACGCGGCGACGTCGGTCATGGTTGCGCACCCTTCATCTCCAGGCGTTTCGGCTCCGCGCGAAAATCCTGCAGCAGGATCCAGAAACACATCAGCGCGACGAGGAGGAGGATGAAAGTGCCTTCGAACGCGGTCCCTGCAAGCGAGATCAGCGCGGGAACGAGAAGACCGACGGCGAGAACGGCGGCAAGCGCGCGGGCCGGCAGGTCGACGACCAGAATCGCGGCATAGAGCGCGAGCTCGAAGAAGGCATATTCCTTGAGGCGCGGCGAGGACAGATAGAGCGCGAACATGGCAAGCACGGTGATGCGCATGGCCGCGCGTGGATGATCCATCAGCCAGCGATCGAGCTGCAGCAGACGCGGTCCCGCTTCCCGCACGGGCCGGCCCGCAGCCACGTGCAGAACGGACAAGGCGAACGGCCCAAGCACGAGTGCGAGCGCTGCGAGCGCGTAGGCCGCGAACACGGCCGGCCTGCCATCAATGCCGGCATGGTCCATCAGGCTCTGCGCGAGCAGCAGCAGCGACGGATTGACCTCCACGAGATTCACCGAGTGCTGGTTGGGAATCTGTCCCGCAATCGCAAGCAGCCAGCTCGCGAACAGATCGGGATACAACATCCGCGATATCAGGATCGGCACGGCGAAGCTGAACGCCGCCGCCGCGATCAGCACCAGCTTGCGACCACGCGGCAGCGGCAGCAAATAGAGCGCGGCCAGCACGGGGAAGAACACCAGCTTGAACGACGTCACGAGGCCAAGCAGCGCGGCGCCGGCGACGCGCAAGGCAAAGCTCAGGTCCTCCGACGCACCGCCGGACGGCGCACGCAGCAGGAGCATCAACGCGATCGTGGTCAGCACGCCGCTCAGGATCGCGAAGTTCCCGGACACGTGCACCCATTCGAAACCGACGAATGCGCCGAGCACGCACAGAACCCTGAGAACGACATCGCGCGCGCGCGTTCGGCCGAGACCGGGCAAGAGCAGCCCGCAGAGCACGGCGAGGACGAAATAGACGCTCATGTAGTGACCGGCGAGAAAGCCACCCGTGCAGAACGGGCGGAAGACATCCAGCGTCACGGGCAAATAGGGATAGGAGAGCGTAGTGACCTTCAGGTTCTTGACGAAATAAGGATCGAGCCCGGCGGCGTGGGCACCGACCGCCGCGCAATTGACGTGAAGGTCCCAGCCATAGTTCAGATCGAGCCGGGCATAGTTCGCGATATTGCCGAGCACGAACAGCGCCGTCAGCGCGATCAGGCCGGCAAGCCAGGCCCTTCGCCCCGCAGCCGGCTCGGCCGAGGCTCCCAGCCATCGTGCTGCATCGGTCACGTCGGACACAAACGGATACCTTTGGCCTGTTTCTTCCCGGCGCCAATACGGCGCCTCATCGATCAGCCGCCACAGTGGACATGATGCGTTTCCGTTTCATCCCCGCGGGATCGAAGCACCTCGTCCGGCGCCGACCTTTAGGCAGGAATGGTGAATCAGCGGTTTCCGGCCCGTCGCAAGACCTGCGTTCAGGCCGTCCGGTTGGCTGGTTCCTCACGAGTTCTTGTCCGGCCCTGCTCTGCCTGCCAGCCATCCCGAAACATGGGTTGTGCAACGCAGCATGGGCGATGGATAAAGCCGAGTAATTTCAGAGGTGAGCTTCTTGTCCGACGTCAACGCCGATTCCTGGGTGTCCACGGGACACCGGCCCATGGGTTTTCCAGAATTCGTCATCGTGATCGCCTCCATCATGGCGCTGAATCCGCTCGCGATGGATATGATGCTGCCGGCGCTGCCCAACATCGGCACCGCCTTCAAGATTCCGGTCGCCAACCACCTCCAGCTGGTGCTTTCGATCTTCCTGATCGGCTTCGGCGCCGGCCAGTTCGTCATGGGTCCCCTGTCGGACCGCTTCGGCCGCCGGCCGGTGCTGCTCGGCGGCATGGCGGTCTATGCGGTGGCGAGCGTGCTGGCGGTCGCGGCGCCCTCGTTCGAGACGCTCTTGCTGGCGCGCGCGCTTCAGGGGCTCGGCACCGCGGCGACGCGCGTGATCGCGACCTCGATCGTGCGCGACTGCTATGCCGGCCGGCGCATGGCGAGCGTGATGTCGCTCGCCATGATGGTGTTCATCGCGGTGCCCGTGATCGCGCCCTCGTTCGGCCAGGCGGTGCTGCTGGTGACGGCATGGCGCGGCATCTTCGTGGTGCTGATGCTCTACGGCCTGCTCGCGCTCGCATGGTGCGTGCTGCGGCTGCCCGAGACCCTTCCCGAGTCAGGGCGCCGGTCGCTGGCGCCCGCCGACGTGCTCTCGGCGTTCCAGCAGACCGTGACCAACCGCCAGACCATCGGCTATGCCACCGCCGCCGGCAGCGTCATCGGCGCTCTCTTCGCCTATGTCTTCTGCGCCCAGCAGGTCTTCACCGGCATCTATCACCTCGGCCATTACTTCCCGCTCGCTTTCGCCGCGATTGCGGCCGGCACGGCCATCGCCGGCTTCCTCAATGCGCGGCTGGTCGGACGGCTCGGCATGCGCGTGATCTCGCACGGGGCGCTGACGCTCTACACGGCCGTTGCCGCCGTGATGCTGCTGACGGAGTGCCTCGGCGCGCTGCCGCTGTCCTTGTTCATGGTGCTATCCGCCCTGATGATGTTCTCGTTCGGCATGATGGTCGCGAACTTCACTGCGCTCGCCATGGAGCCGCAGGGCCACATCGCCGGCACCGCCTCCTCGCTCTACGGCTCGATCACGACGCTGATCGGAATCGTGGTCGGCATGGCGATCGGACAGAGCTTCGACGGCACGCTGCTGCCGTTCTCGATCGGCTTCTTCCTGTCCACCCTCGCCGCGCTCGCGATCGTGCTGGTGGTCGAGAAGGGACGACTGTTCAGGCCGCAGCATCGTCCCGTCGCCTGAGGAACTTCCCTCTCCTCTCGATGTTGTACTGCAGCAATCGAGAGGATGCCGAGATGGAACAAGAGAGCACACTGGATCAGCCCGCGAGGGAACTCGAGCAGCCGACTTTGCAGCAGGCCGAAGAGCGGCCGGACAGAAGGCTGCCATTCGCAAGCGAAGGGCTTGAGCAGGTGCGCGACAGCCATTGCTAAGGCAAATTCGCGTCAGGGATCATTCAAACGAAACGGCGCCGCAGGAACCTGCGGCGCCGTTCGCTTTGCTGGAACTAGGTGTCCCGGCTTACTCTGTCTTGTCGACGTTCCAGAACACCGGCGTCGCGGGACCGTCGAGCACGCCGTTCAGCGACTTGCGCCAACCGCTCGCGATGAGATACTGCCCCAGCGGAATGTAGATCACCTGCTCATAGGCTTGCTTCTGGATGTCGGCCGCGATCTTCTTCTGCTCGTCGGGCGAGGACGCGCGGACGAAGGTGTCCTTGAGCTGCTCGATCTTGGCGTCCTCCGCCCAGCCGAACCAGCCTTTCTTGCCCTGGCCGCCAATCGAGAGATTGGCGATCGGGTTGGCCACGTCGGCCGCGACCCAGTTGGTGAAGAACATGTTCCAGCCGCCTTCCTTCGGCGGCTTCTGGCTGGCACGGCGGCTCACGACCGTCTGCCAGTCGGTCGCCTGCAGGTCGACCTTGAAGCCGGCTTCGCGCAGCAGCTGGGCCGCGACGATCGGCTGCGCCTTCAGCGTCGTGACATCGCCGGGGGCCATGATCACGATCGGCGTGCCGTCATAGCCGGACTCGGCCAGCGCCTTCTTGGCTTCCGCCATGCCGCCGCCCTTGACGAGAGTCTCGGCGCCAATCTCGGTCGCCAGCGGCGTGTCGCACACGAAGAAGGCGCCGCAGATCTTCTGGTACTTCGCATTGCCGACCAGCGCGTCGAGCACGTCCTTCTGGTTGATCGCCAGCAAGGCAGCGCGCCGCACCTTCACGTTGTCGAACGGCGGATGAAGGAAGTTCATCCGGCCGAGCGTCTGAAAGCCGAACTTGTTCAGGACCTCGATCTTGAGCTCCTTGTTCGCTTCCAGCACCGGCAGCATGTCGAAGGGCAGGTTCTCCATGAAGTCGATGTCGCCCGACTGCAGTGCGTTCACCGCAGTCTGCGAGTCCGGCATGGTGAGCCACTCGACGCGGTCGACCTTCACCACCTTGCCGCCGGAGGTCCAGCTGGCCGGCTCCTTGCGCGGAACGTAATCGGTGTTCTTGACGTAGACCGCCTTCACGCCGGGCTGGAATTCGCCCTGCACGAACTTGAAGGGACCGGAGCCGATCTGCTCGGGAATCTGCTTGTCCGCCGGCGTCTCCGCGAGGCGCTTCGGCATCATGAAGGCGACGCGCGAGGACGGCTTGCCGATGGAATCGAGGACGAGGCCGTAGGGCTCCTTCAGCTTCAGCGTGATGGTCTTGGCGTCGGTCGCCTCGATGCTCGCGGTGAAGTCCATGAGCTTCTGGCCCATGCCGTCGACCGCGGCCCAGCGCTTCAGCGATGCGACGCAGTCTTCCGCCGTCACGGGCGCACCATCATGCCACTTCAGACCGTCACGCAGCGTGAAGGTATAGGTGAGCTTGTCGTCGGAGATCTTCCAGTCCGCCATCTGCGGCTGGACCTTGAAGCTCGAATCGGTGGCCACCAGCGTGTCGTAGACCATGTAGCCGTGGTCACGCGTGATGTAGGCCGTGGTGAAAATCGGGTCGATGATGCGCAAATCCGAATGCATCACCGCGGTGAGGGTCTTGCCGGCGGCAAATACCGGCGAGGCCATCGCCGTGGACAGCGCGACTGCCGACAGCGCGAGTTTGGAGGCGAACGCGCGAGGCCCCCGGCGCAAGAAGTTGAGCATGGAAAGTTTCTCCTGACGTGAAACTGTTCAAAGGCAGATTATTGGTTGAGCATCCGGTTCGTTCTTTGGGCGAACTAACCTCATGCAATGCCTTTATCTTTTCGAGACTTGCAGACAGTGCCGAGCGCGTCAATCCGGTTTCGCTGCAAGCCCTCGCGGCGTGCGCACGGGCTCCACAAGGATCGGTTTAGCTCTACAACTCTGTCCGCTCGTCCCGCCCGCGCCGATGCAATGCGCGTTCCATCTTTCGAAGCTTGAGAGACATTGAGATGAATCCAGCCAATCTTCCCTTCGATTCCGAGGCGATGCTACAGGGCCTGCGGAGCTGGGTGGAATGCGAGAGCCCGACCTGGGATGCAGATGCCGTGAACCGCATGCTCGATATCGCAGCGCGGGATATGGCCATCATGGGTGCGACGATCGAGCGCATCGCCGGCCGGCAAGGCTTCGGCGGCGTGATCCGCGCGCGCTTTCCGCATCCGAAACAGGGCGAACCCGGAATCCTGATCGCCGGCCACATGGATACCGTCCATCCCGTGGGCACCATCGAGAAGCTGAAATGGCGGCGCGAGGGCAACAAATGCTACGGCCCCGGCATCTACGACATGAAGGGCGGCAACTATCTCTCGCTGGAAGCCATCCGGCAGCTGGCGCGCGCCTCCTTCACCACGCCTTTGCCGATCACCGTGCTGTTCACGCCGGACGAGGAAGTCGGCACGCCCTCGACACGCGACATCATCGAGGCGGAGGCTGCGCGCAACAAATACGTGCTGGTGCCCGAGCCCGGCCGTGCCGACAACGGCGTCACCACCGGACGTTACGCCATCGCACGATTCAATCTCGAGGCGACGGGACGGCCGAGCCACGCCGGCGCAACGTTGTCGGCGGGACGCTCCGCGATCCGCGAGATGGCGCGGCAGATTCTCGCGATCGACGCGATGACCACGGAGGATTGCACCTTCTCGGTCGGCGTCGTGCACGGCGGGCAATGGGTCAATTGCGTCGCCACGACCGCCACCGGGGAAGCGCTCTCCATGGCCAAGCGGCAAGCCGACCTCGACCGCGGCGTCGAGCGGATGCTGGCGCTGTCGGGCACGACCAACGACGTCACCTTCAAGGTGACACGCGGCGTGACGCGTCCGGTATGGGAGCCGGATGCCGGAACGATGGCGCTCTATGAAAAGGCGCGCGGCATCGCCAAATCGCTCGGCACTGAGCTGCCGCATGCGAGCTCCGGCGGCGGCTCCGACGGCAACTTCACCGGTGCGATGGGCATCCCGACGCTCGACGGTCTGGGCGTGCGTGGCGGCAACGGCCACACGCTCGAGGAGTTCATCGAAATCGAGAGTCTCGTTGAGCGCGGCCGGTTGATGGCCGGACTGCTGGCGACGCTGGAGTGACGGGCAGCTATTCCGTAGCTGTTCCGCGGGTGGGCAAAGGCGCCCTTGCGCCGTGCCCACCATTCGCCAAAAGGAGGAACGGCGGGCACGCTTTCCGGTTTGCCTGCCCCATCTGATTAGCCGCACTGCAAAATCTGTGGCCCGGATGGCACGGGAATTGCTGAAATGTTAGGCTGGTGGCAGAACGGACCCTGATCACTGCCGCAATTTGACTCTAATCTGACGGAATCCAACTTGCTCGGATATCTCCTACGCCGAATCTTCGCCGCCGTGCCCGTGATGGGCGTCGTCGCGCTGTTCGTTTTCCTTCTGCTCCGCCTCACCCCCGGCGACCCGGCCGCGATTCTGGCCGGCGACAACGCCACGCCCGAACGGCTGGAGCGCATCCGCGCCTCGCTCGGCCTCAACGAGCCATTGATCGTGCAGTTCGTCACCTGGGTGAACAAGCTGCTGCACGGCGACCTCGGGACCTCGCTGATCTCCAACCTGCCCGTCATGAAGATGATCGCCCAGCGCGTCGAGCCGTCGATCTCGCTCGCGCTGTGCACCATCGTCCTCGCCGTGATCGTCGCGGTACCGTTGGGCGTGATCGCGGCCTGGAAACACGGCACCTGGATCGATCGCTTCGTCATGGGCTTGTCGGTGCTCGGTTTCTCGGTGCCGGTGTTCGTGATCGGCTATCTGCTGATCCAGATATTCGCCATCGAGCTGCGCTGGGTGCCGGTGCAGGGCTTCCGCAGCATCTTCAACGGTTTCGGGCCGTTCTTCGAGCGTATCGTCCTGCCGACCTGCGCACTCTCCTTCATCTATGTTGCGCTGATCGCACGCATGACGCGTGCGGCGATGCTCGACGTGCTCGGCGAAGATTACGTCCGCACGGCGCGGGCGAAGGGCATCAACGAGGTCGCAGTCATGATGCGTCATGCGCTGCGCAACGCCGCCGTGCCCGTCATCACCGTGATCGGCACCGGCTTTGCGCTGTTGATCTCCGGCGTCGTCGTCACCGAGAGCGTGTTCAACATTCCCGGCATCGGCCGCCTCACCGTCGATGCGGTGCTGGCGCGCGACTATCCGGTGATCCAGGCAATGATCCTGCTGACATCGCTGATCTACGTCGTCGTCAATCTCCTGATCGACGTCGCCTATACGCTGCTTGATCCCCGGATCCGGTACTGAGGCAAGGGTAACAACAAGAATGTCTGTCGATAGCCTTCCCCAGTCGTCCATTCCGATCACATCGCCGCTGCGGCCGCGTTTCGGATTCCTCACCTCGACGCCGATCATCGCGACGGCCACGGTCTGCCTCGGGCTGGTCGTGCTGATCTCGATCCTGGCACCGCTGATCGCGCCGTATGATCCGATCCAGCTCGCGCCATCGCAGCGGCTGAAGCCATCCTCGGCGCAGTACCTGCTCGGGACCGACGCCTACGGCCGCGACGTGTTGTCGCGCGTGATCTATGGCGGCCGTATCTCACTGCTGATCGGGATCGGCGCCGCGATCCTGTCGATCGCCATCGGGCTCGCGATCGGTCTCGTCTCCGGCTTCTTCAAGCTGGTCGATGCTGTGCTGATGCGCGTCATGGACGGTCTGATGGCGATGCCGAGCATCCTGCTCGCGATCGCCGTGGTCTCGCTGTCCGGTGCCAGCCTCTGGACCGTGCTGATCGCGATCACCATTCCGGAAATCCCGCGCGTGGCGCGCCTGGTGCGCTCGGTGGTGCTGTCGGCGCGGGAGGAGCCTTATGTCGAAGCCGCGATCTCGGTCGGTTCCAGCCTGCCGAAGATCATGTGGCGGCACCTGATGCCGAATACGGTCGCGCCGCTGATCGTCCAGGGCACCTACATCTGCGCCTCCGCGATCCTGACCGAGGCCATCCTGTCCTTCCTCGGCGCCGGCATCTCGCCGGAAACGCCGACCTGGGGCAACATCATGGCCGAGGGCCGCCAGTACTTCCAGATCAAGCCCTCGCTGATCTTCTACCCGGGCCTGCTGCTCTCGATCGCCATTCTCAGCATCAATCTGATCGGCGATGCCGCCCGCGACGCACTCGATCCCCGCATGAAGCAGCGGGAGGGAAAGTGATGCGATCAGCACTGTCATTCCGGGGCGCGCCCCTTGGCGCGAGCCCGGAATCCATTCCACCGCATGGACTGACGCCCGATGGATTCTCAGGTGCGCAATTGCGCACCGTAGTTCGCGCTAACGCGCGCCCCGGGATGACGAGAGAGTTTGCATGACCAACACCATCCTCGACATCAACAACCTCGTCGTCTCCGTCGGCAAGAAGCCGGGCGGAACCAAGATCATCGACGGCATCTCGATCCAGGTCCGCGAGCGCGAGACGCTGTGCCTCGTCGGCGAGAGCGGCTCGGGCAAGTCGGTGACCTCGCTCACCACGATGGGCCTCCTGCCGAAGGGAACGCTGGTTCCCATGGCCGGCAGCGTCAAGCTGGTCGGCGAAGAGCTGCTCACCGCGACCGACCGCCGCCTCCGGCAGCTCCGGGCGACGCAGATGGCGATGATCTTCCAGGAGCCGATGACCGCACTCAATCCGGTGGTGCCGGTGGGCCGGCAGATCGACGAGGTGCTGCGCGCCCATACCGATCTCGACGCCAAGGCGCGCAAGAAACGCATCCTCGACATGATGGAGCATGTCCGCCTGCCGCAGGTCGAGCGCATCTTCGCCTCCTATCCGCACCGCCTCTCCGGCGGCCAGCGCCAGCGCATCATGATCGCGATGGCGCTCGTGCTGGAGCCGAAGCTCCTCATCGCCGACGAGCCGACTACCGCGCTCGACGTCACCACGCAGAAGCAGATCCTGACCCTGATCCGCGATCTCCAGCGCGACCACGGCACCGCCGTGCTGTTCATCACCCACGACATGGGCGTGGTCGCCGAGATCGCCGACCGCGTCGCAGTGATGCGGCAGGGCCGCCTGGTCGAGACCGGCCCGCTCGACGCCGTGCTGCGCAATCCGACCATGGAGTACACCCGCAACCTGCTGTCGGCGGTGCCGAGCCTGGTGCCGCGGGCCCCGCGCGAGGAGAGCCGCGAGCCCGTCGTGCTCGAAGCCAACGAGCTCAGCAAGGTCTACAAGGAGCGCTCCTTCTTCGGCAAAGGCCGCGAGGTGCTCGCCGCCGACAAGGTGACGCTGACGCTGCGCAAGGGCCGCACGCTCGGCATCGTCGGCGAGAGTGGTTCGGGCAAGTCGACGGTGGCACGCTGCATCGTCCGCCTGATCGATCCGACCTCCGGCGGCGTGCGCCTCGCCGGCCGCGAGATCGCTGACATCTCCCGCCGCCTGCTCCAGCCGCACCGGCAGAAGATCCAGATCGTGTTCCAGGATCCCTACCGCTCGCTCAACCCGCGCGTCACCGTCGGCGAGAGCATCGCGGAAGGTCCGATCAATTACGGCGCGGCGCACGCCGACGCGATGAAGCGGGCGCGCGAGCTGCTCGAGCTGGTCGGCTTGCCGCCCGACGCGGTGTCGCGCTATCCGCACCAGTTCTCCGGCGGCCAGCGCCAGCGCATCGCCATTGCGCGTGCGCTCGCGCTTGATCCCGACGTGCTGGTCGCCGATGAGGCGGTCTCCGCGCTCGACGTCTCGGTGCAGGCGCAGGTGCTGGAACTGCTCGACGAGATCCAGAAGCGGCTCGGCATTGCCATCCTGTTCATCACCCATGATTTGCGCGTCGCGGCGCAAATCTGTGACGAGGTCGTGGTGATGCAGCACGGCCGTGTCGTCGAGCAAGGCCCCGCCGCGGAGGTGCTGACGCATCCGAAAGAGGCTTACACCAAGGCCCTGCTCGATGCGGCTCCGGGCCGCGACTGGGACTTTGCGAACTTCCGGCCGGTGTCGGAAGGCGTGGCGGCGAGCGCGTAGGTCATCTCTCTCCGCCGTCATTCCGGGGCGCGCGTCGCGCGAGCCCGGAATCCATCGTTCGCCAGACGCTGCGGTCCAATGGATTCCGGGCTCATCGCTTCGCGATGCCCCGGAATGACGAGGAGAGAGCGCAGCATTCCCAAAACAACTTGACCCTATGCACGGCGCGATTGCCTCTCGCCTTGCTCTCCCCGCAAGCACAAGGCTAACGTCGCGCGCTCTCCAACGTTGGACTTGAATTGATGACACGTATTGCCGTCGGCGGCTTCCTGCACGAGACCAACACCTTCGCCCCGACGAAGGCGACATATGCGGACTTCCAGCATGGCGGCGGCTGGCCGGCGTTGACGGAAGGCGCCGACGTGCTGAAGGTGATGCGGCGCATCAATGTCGGCCTCGCCGGCTTCGTCGACAGCGCTGACGCCAATGGCTGGGAACTCGTTCCGACGATCGCCTGCGGGGCGAGCCCCTCGGCGCACGTCACCAGGGATGCCTTCGAGCGCATCGTGAAGGCGATTGTCGACGGCATCGCAGCCGCCGGTCCGCTCGATGCCGTCTATCTCGACCTGCACGGTGCGATGGTAACCGAGCATCTCGACGACGGCGAAGGCGAGATTCTCGCCCGCGTGCGCCGCGTCATCGGCAACGACGTTCCGCTGGTGGCGAGTCTCGATCTCCACGCCAACGTCACGCCGGAGATGATCGCGCATGCCGACGCGCTGATCGCCTACCGCACCTATCCGCATGTCGACATGGCCGAGACCGGCCGCGCCTGCGCGACACATCTGGCGCTGCTGCTGAAGACGAAGCAGCGCTTCGCAAAATCGTTCCGGCAATTGCCGTTCCTGATCCCGATCAGCTGGCAATGCACCAACGATCAGCCCACCAAAGGCATCTACGAAAAGCTCGCTGCGCTGGAAAACGACGCCGTTCCGACGCTGTCCTTTGCGCCGGGCTTTCCGGCCGCCGATTTCCGCGATTGCGGTCCGAGCGTGTTCGCCTACGGCAAGACGCAAGCGGATGCCGATCGCGCGGCGGATACGATCGTCAAGCTGATCGAAAGCCACGAGGATGATTTCGACGGCAAGATCTGGTCGCCCGACGACGGCGTGCGTCACGCCATGGAGCTCGCCAAGGCCGCGCGCAAGCCGATCATCATCGCCGACACCCAGGACAATCCCGGCGCCGGTGGCGATTCCGACACGACGGGCATGCTGCGCGCGCTGGTGCGCAACAAGGCGAGCGCCGCGACCGGTGCCATCTACGATCCTGCGTCCGCCAAGGCCGCGCACGAGGCCGGCGTCGGCGCCACCGTCAGGTTGTCTCTCGGCGGCAAATCCGGCATTCCAGGCGACGAGCCCTATACCGAGACGTTCGTGGTCGAAAAGCTGTCCGACGGCCGCTTTGTCGCGCCAGGCCCTTACTATGGCGGCCGCGAGATGGAGATGGGCCCCTCGGCAGCCTTGCGCATCGGCGACGTCCGCGTCGTCGTCTCCTCGCACAAGGCCCAGCTCGCCGACCAGGCGATGTACCGCTATGTCGGCATCGAGCCGACGCAGGAGAAGATTCTGGTCAACAAGAGCTCTGTGCATTTCCGTGCCGATTTCGAGCCGATCGCGGAAAAACTCCTGATCTGCGCCGCGCCCGGCGCGATGCCCGCCGACACGGCCTCCCTGCCCTGGACGCGCCTGCGCCCGGGCATTCGCATCAAGCCGAACGGCCCCGTTTTCAATCCTCCTTCACCCTAACCGGACAAGACACATGCCCACGATCGACCGCATCGACGGCTACGCCGACGAACTCACCGCCATCCGCCGCGACCTTCACGCCCATCCCGAGATCGGCTTCGAGGAAGTGCGCACCTCCGGCATCGTCGCCGACAAGCTGAAGAGCTGGGGCATCGAGGTGCATCGCGGCCTCGGCGGCACCGGCGTGATCGGCGTCATCAAGGGCAAGGGTTCGAGCAACAAGCGCATCGGCCTTCGCGCCGACATGGACGCGCTGCCGATGGAAGAGAACACCAATCTGAAGTGGAGCTCGAAAATTCCCGGCCGTTTCCACGGCTGCGGCCATGACGGTCACACCACCATGCTGCTCGGCACCGCGCGCTACCTCGCCGAGACCAGGAACTTCGACGGCACCGTGCATTTGATCTTCCAGCCGGCCGAGGAAGGCCTCGGCGGCGCCCGCGCGATGATCAAGGACGGCCTGTTCGAGAAGTTTCCGTGCGACGAGCTCTACGGCCTGCACAACGCGCCCGACCTCAACCACGGCGAGATCGCGATCCTGCCCGGCCCGGCAATGGCCAGCGCCGACTTCTTCGACCTCCGCATCACCGGCTATGGCGCACATGGCGCGATGCCCGAACGCTCCAAGGACGCGGTGATCATCGCGACCACGCTGGCGCAGGCGATCCAGACCATCGTCAGCCGCAACGTCGAGCCGCTGCAGGCCGCCGTCATCTCGATCACGCAGATCCACGCCGGTTCCGCCTACAACGTCATCCCCGGCGACGCGCATCTGTGCGGCACCATCCGCACATTCTCGAAAGAAGTCCGCACCCTGATCAGCGAACGCATCCGCACCATCTGCGCCGGCATCGCGAGCGCTTATGAATGCGTGATCGACGTCGACATCCGCGATACGTTCGACGTACTGGTCAACCAGGTCGAGCAGTCCAAGGTGGTCGAGGAGGTCGCGCGCACCATCGTCGATCCCGCCAACGTGATCACCCGCGCCCAGCCGAAGATGGGCAGCGAGGATTTCGCCGACATGCTGCAGACCATCCCCGGCGCCTATTTCTGGGTCGGACATGACGGCTCGGTGCCCGTGCACAATCCCGGCTTCGTGCTCGACGACAAGATCCTGCCGATCGGCGCCAGCATGTTTGCGCGCATCATCGAGACGCGCATGCCGGTCGGTGCCAATGCATAAAAAGAACGTCGAAGAAGCGGTCACCCCGCTGCACGATCTGTCCGCGGTCGACCTGATCGCGGGTTATCGGGCCAAGCAATTCTCGCCGAGCGAGGTGCTGGAGGACGTGCTCGCGCACGTCGCTGCGTGGGAGCCGAATCTGAAGGCGCTCTATGCATTCGATCCCGACGGCGCGCGCGAGGCCGCCAAGGCCTCGACCGCGCGCTGGACCGGCGGCGAACCATGCGGCGCGCTCGACGGCGTGCCGGCGACGGTGAAGGACAACATCGCGACCAAGGGCGTGCCGGTGCCGCTGGGCGCCGCCAGCGTCAAGCTCGTGCCGGCAGAGAAGGACGCCCCGCCCGCCGCACGGCTGCGCGAGGCCGGCGCGATCATCTTTGCGAAAACCACCATGCCTGATTACGGCATGCTGTCGTCCGGACTCTCCAGCTTCCACGCGCTCGCGCGCAATCCGTGGGACCTCACCAAGAACCCCGGCGGCTCCAGCGCGGGCGCAGGCGCGGCAGCGGCGGGCGGCTATGGTCCCCTGCATCTCGGCACCGATATCGGCGGCTCGGTGCGCCTGCCCGCGGGCTGGTGCGGCCTCGTCGGCCTGAAGCCGAGCTTCGGCCGCGTGCCGATCGATCCCACCTATGTCGGCCGTGTTGCCGGTCCGATGACACGCACGGTCGACGATTGCGCGCTGATGATGAGTACGATCGCAAAGCCCGACCGACGCGACGGCATGAGCCTGCCCGCCGAGCCGCTCAACTGGAAGGGGCTGGAGAAATCTCCGCGCAAACTGCGCATCGGGCTGATGCTCGATGCCGGTGTCGGCCTGCCCGCGGAAAGGTCCGTTCGCGAGGTTACGGTGAAGGCTGCGAAGGCCTTTGAATCTGCTGGCGCCGTCGTCACCGAGGTCGACGGCATTTTGACCCGTGAGATGCTCGACGGCCTCGACAATTTCTGGCGGGCGCGGATGTGGGACGATCTGTCAAAATTGGCGCCAGCCGAACAGGCAAAGGTGCTGCCCTACATCTTCGAATGGGGCGCATCCGGCGCAAAGCTCTCGGGCGTTGATGTCATCCGCGGCTTCAACCAGACCATGGCGATCCGCAGCGCCGCGTCCAAGCTGTTCTGCGAGCTCGACTATGTGATCTCGCCGACCGCGCCGAACGTGAACTATCCGGCGGAATGGGCCTCGCCCACCAACGATCCGATGAGACCGTTCGAACACATCTGCTATACCGTGCCGTGGAATATGTCGGAGAACCCCGCGATTTCCATCAACGGCGGCTTCGACGCCAAGGGTTTTCCCATCGGTGTGCAGATCGTCGGCCGCCGCTTCGACGACATTGGCGTGCTCGGCATGGCCAAGGCGTTTGAAGGTTTGCGGGGGCCGCAGCGGCCCTGGCCCAAGCCGCCGGAGAAGTAGCCGCACCCTGTCGTTCCGGGTTGCGCCCACTTGGCGCAAGCCCGGAATCCATTCATCGGCACTACTGGCGCCGATTGATGGATTCTCAGGTGCGCAATTGCGCACCGTAGCCCGCGCTTCGCGCGCCGCGGAATGACGTGCTAGAGAGACCGATAAAGAAACCGGGAAGGAAACCACATGGCGTATGAGACGATCAAATACGAGGTCGCCGAGCAGATCCTCACCATCACCCTGAACCGGCCCGACAAGCTCAACGCCTTCAACGCGCAGATGCAAGGAGAGCTGATCGACGCGTTCGACGCGGCCGACAAGGACGACAATGTCCGCGCCATCATCGTCACCGGCGCCGGCCGCGGCTTTTGCGCGGGCGCCGACCTCTCCTCCGGCGCCGACACGTTCGATCGCGACGCCCGCCGTGGTCCCGTGAAGCGCTTCGCCGACGGCAAGGTCGACTACAGCGATCCGCAGGTGCGGGACGGCGGCGGCCAGGTGACGCTGCGCATCTTCAAATGCCTGAAGCCCGTGATCGCCGCCGTCAACGGCCCTGCCGTCGGCATCGGCGTCACCATACAGCTTGCGATGGACATCCGCATTGCCTCGGACGCGGCGCGGTTCGGCTTCGTGTTCTCCCAGCGCGGCATCGTCCCGGAGGCGGCGTCGAGCTGGTTCCTGCCGCGCATCGTCGGCATCTCGCAGGCGCTGGAATGGTGCTATTCGGGTCGCGTCTTCCCGGCCCAGGAGGCGCTCGCCGGTCGGCTCGTCAGCAAGGTCGTAGCCCTCGACGATCTGCTGCCGACCGCCCGCGCGCTCGCCAAGGAATTTGCCGCGAAGACCGCGCCGGTGTCGGTTGCGCTGATCCGCCAGATGATGTGGCGCATGATGGGCGCCGACGATCCCATGGAAGCCCACAAGGTCGACAGCCGCGGCATCTACGCGCGCGGCCGCTCCGACGATGTCAAGGAAGGCGTGGTGTCGTTCCTGGAGAAGCGTCCGGCGCAGTTCAAGAACAAGGTGTCCAGCGATATGCCGGACTATTTCCCGTGGTGGACGGAGCGGGAGTACAAGTAGCGCTCTCGCAGATTGGGCAGCGACTTGTCCGCCGTAGTTCGAAGAGCGAAGGCGGAAGCGTGCCCACGCACTTTTCGCGATCGAGAGACATGGTGGGCACGGCGCGATGCGCCTTTGCCCACCCTGCGGCACCGTCACTCCATCACCAGCGCGACCCGCCCGATCGCCTTGCGCTCGAGCAACAGCCTCATGGCCTTCGCATAATCTTCCAGCGGCAGGCGGTGCGACACGTTCGGGCGCAGCTTGCCCTCCTCCGCCCATTGCAGCAGCGCCTTCAGGCGGACCTCGCCGAGCGCCGGATTCTTCCGCACGGCCTCGCCGGCACGCACCCCGAGCACGCTGGCGCCCTTGATCAGCAGGAGATTGGTTCTCGCCGAACCGATGCCGCCGGTGAAGCCGATCACCAGCAGCCGCGCGCCCCAGGCGATGCAACGCATCGAGTCTTCAAAAATCTGGCCGCCGACGGGATCGAATACGACGTCGGCACCGCGGCCGTCGGTGATGCGCTTGACGGCATCGCGAAACGGCTCGCGGTCGTAGCGGACGAGATGATCGGCGCCCCGCGCCTTGGCGATGGCGAGCTTTTCGTCGCTGGAAGCGGTCGCGATCACAATCGCGCCCAGCATCTTGCCGATCTCCACGGCAGCAAGGCCGACACCGCCGCCGGCGCCATGCACCAGCAGCACCTCGCCAGGCGCAATTCGGCCGCGGTCGATCAACGCATGATAGGCGGTGCCATGACCGGCGAGATAAGTCGCGGCCTCGGCGTAATCGAATGTCGACGGCTTGGGGGTGAGCTGCGACGGCGTGACCACGGCTTCTTCGGTGAATGCGCCGTGGCGCATCTTGACGATGACCTTGTCTCCGACGACAACACCGCTCGCCTCCGCGCCCACCTCGGTCACGTCCCCAGCGGCTTCCATGCCCGGTGTGAACGGCAGTTCCGGCTTGAGCTGATATTCGCCGGCGGCCATCAGCACGTCAGGGAAATTCAGCCCGGCAGCGCGGATCGCCACGCGCACCTCGCCCGGCTTCAGCGCGCGCGACGGAAACTGCTCCAACCGCAATTTTTCGGGCTCGCCGAGCGAGCGGCAGACGACGGCGCGCACCATCAGGCCGCGCTCGCCTTGCTGCGCAGCAGCGCCTCGCGGATCAGCGGCAGACGGTCGTTGCCGAAATACATGTCGGTCTTGTTCACGAAGATCGTCGGTGAGCCGAAGCCGCCGCGAGCGACGACCTCTTCCGTGTTCGCCTTGAGCTGATCCTTGATGCCCTGCTGCGAAATGCCCGCGAAGAACTTTTGCTGGTCGACGCCGACTTTGCTGCAGATCTCAGCCAGCACCGCATCCTGCGAGATGTCCTTGTCCGCGCCCCAATAGGCCTCGAACACCGCCGTTGCGAACGGCACCATGTCCGCACCCAGCCAGATGCTGCCACGCATCGCCTTGACGCTGTTCACGGGAAACACCGTCGGCGGCATCTTGATCGCGAGGCCTGCCGAGCGTGCCCAGTCGGCGAGGTCCTTCTTCATGTAGCGCGCCTTCAGCGGCACCGGCGTCTCGCGCTGGGCGTAGACGCTCGGATTGACCGTATTGAAGATGCCGCCGACCAGGATCGGCCGCCAGACGATTTCCGCACCGAGCTCCTTCGCGAGCGGCTGGATGTTGTGGAAGGCGAGATAGGTCCAGGGGCTTGAACAGTCGAAGAAGAATTCGATCATGGTGGTTCCTTTACTGACGGACCTCATCCTGAGGAGGCCGCGGAGCGGCCGTCTCGAAGGATGGCCACGGGTGACAGTCGGGCCTTCATGGTTCGAGACGCGCCTGCGGCGCTCCTCACCATGAGGAGCGGGCACTAACGCTTCCCCAACACTTCCTTAGCCCTCTGCCCGAACATGATCTTGCGTGATTCCTCGTCGAACGGCTCTTTCACGAATTTGCCGATCGCAAGCCCCGCCTGCACCTGCGGCCGGGCGCGGACCTCGGCATACCAGCGCTTGACATTCGGATAATCGTCCAGTGTAAAGCCCTGCGCCTTGTGCGTCATGGTCCAGGGGAAGCAGGCGATGTCGGCGATGGAATAATCGCCGGCGACATAGGCACCGGTGTTCTCCAACTGCCTGTCGAGCACCCCGTACAGCCGGGCCGCCTCGTCGCGGTAGCGCTGGATCGCATAGGGAATCTTCTCCGCCGCATAGAGCGCGAAATGGCCATGCTGGCCGAGCATCGGTCCGAGGCCGGCCATCTGCCACATCACCCACTGGATGGTGGTGGAACGGCCGCGCAAGTCGGCGGGCAACAATCGGCCGGTCTTCTCCGCCAGATAAATCAGGATCGCGCCGGTTTCGAAGGCGGAGAACGGTTCACCGCCGTCGGCGGGAGCGTGATCGACGATCGCGGGGATGCGATTGTTCGGGGAGACCGCCAGAAATTCGGGGCTGAACTGCTGGCCGGTGCGGATGTTGACGGGCTTCACGGTGTAGGGGAGCCCGAGCTCCTCCAGCATGATCGAGATTTTCCAGCCGTTCGGCGTCGGCGCGTAATAGAGGTCGATCATGACCTTTCCCTTGGCATTTCCTGTCGCCGCCGAAATAGAGAGCGACTTTCGTTGTTCTGTACCTCGACGTTAGGACATGGCAGGAAGAGGCGCAACACAACCTGCCGGGAGGGCCGCCATGCTGTTTCCAACCACGATCGCCGGCTCCCTGCCGAAGCCGGAATGGCTGGCCGAGCCCAACATGCTCTGGGCGCCCTGGAAGTCGCAAGGCGAGGAACTTCTCCGCGCCAAGCGCGACGCGACGCTGATCTGGGTCAAGATCCAGGAGGACGCCGGCATCGACATCCTCACCGAGGGCGAGCAGGCCCGGCAGCATTTCGTCCACGGCTTCCTGGAGAAGATCGACGGCATCGACTTCGCCCACAAGGTCGAGATGGGTATCCGCAAGGATCGCTACAAGGCGATGGTGCCGCAGGTGGTCGCGCCGCTCCGACTCAAGGAACGCGTCCACGCCTTCGAGGCGCGCGTGGCGCGCACGCACACCAGGAAGAAGCTGAAGTTCACGCTGCCCGGCCCGATGACCATCATCGACACCATTGCCGACCGCTACTATGGCGACCGCGTGAAGATGGCGTTTGCCTTCGCCGAGCTGCTCAACGAGGAGGCCAAGGCCTTGCAGGCCGATGGCGTCGATCTCATTCAGTTCGACGAGCCGGCCTTCAACGTCTACATGGACGAGGTCAACGATTGGGGCATCAAGGCGCTGGAGCGCGCCGCGCTGGGCCTGACCTGCGCCACCGCCGTGCATATCTGCTACGGCTACGGCATCAAGGCCAACACCGACTGGAAGGAGACGCTCGGCCCGCAGTGGCGACAGTATGAGCAGATCTTTCCGGCGATCGACGCCAGCCCAATCCAGCAGGTGGCGATCGAATGCCGTAACTCGAAAGTGCCGCTCGATCTGCTCGCGCTCCTGAAGAACAAGATCGTGCAGGCCGGCGTGATCGACGTCGCCAGCGACATTGTGGAAACCGCCGAGGACGTCGTTCAGGTCATCGACGCGGTGTCGAAATTCGTGCCCAAGAGCAACATCATTGCCACCACCAATTGCGGCATGGCGCCGATGCGGCGCGAGATCGCCGAAGCCAAGCTGATGGCGCTCGGCGCGGGGGCGGCGCTCGCGCGCGAGAAACTGGGGTAGCGGCAGGCGTGCTAAGGCAGCGCCGTTGGATGCAGCACGGGGGTGTAGCCGGCGGTTAATGCGTGCAAAATTGAGGGCGGCGTCAGCAACGCCGCTTCGCCAAGCTGACGTTCGACCCCGCTATAACCCGCCGGTGACCACAACAGCGCCCTGCCCTGCAGTACCAGAAAGCTGTCTTCGCCCTGCTGCACCATTGCGCCGTCGGGGAGGTCTGCGAGCGGCACCGGCAATGGGTGCAAGCGCTTGCGACCGCGATCGAGACGCTCCCGATGCAGCACGGCATCCATCGCCTTCGCGCTGATGCCGCTTGCACCATTCCCCGCTTCCCACGCGGCTCGGAATCGCTTGGCGTCCTCTCGCCGGCAGAAGAAGCAGGGCCGGTGTCCCGCGGCAAAGGCAGTGGCCTCGTCGAGGAAGAACAGCTCGGTCCAGCTCCGCCGCGCCATCACCGGCCGTCGCCAGCCGCGAAATTCACACAGGCATGTAATCCACGCCGGCGACGACCAGCGCTTCCTCATCAGCGTCTTCGTCGCGGGATCGTGGATGATGCCGCGATTGCCGGTGAACAGGCCGCGATGCGGTGTGGCGATGATGTCGCCGGTGGGAGTGACGCGGTTTTGCAGGGGCATGAGCTGCGCCGTGCTAAACTGACGTCATTCCGAGGCGGTCCGCAGGACCGAACCCGGAATCTCGAGATTCCGGGTTCGATGCTTCGCATCGTCCCGGAATGACTCCAGCCCTCACGCCGCGCCGTCGCGCAGCGGCGGGTGATAGGACAGCGCGGTGTCCCAGGGGAAGAATATCCAGGTGTCCTGCGACACTTCGGTGATGAAGGTGTCGACCAGTGGACGGCCCATCGGCTTGGCGTAGACGGTGGCGAAATGCGCATCGGGCAGCATCTCGCGCACCAGCTTGCCGGTCTTGCCGGTGTCGACGAGGTCGTCGACGATCAACAGCCCCTTGCCGGTGCCGCCGCCGAGCTTCATCGCCGCCTCGGAAATGCCCTTGAGGACCTGGAGCTCGCCCTGCTTGTTGTGGTCGTAGCTGGCGATGCAGACCGTATCGATCACGCGCACGCCGAGCTCGCGCGCCACGATCGCCGCCGGCACGAGGCCACCGCGGGTGATCGCGATCACTGCGTGGAACGGACCGACCTCGTTGAGGCGCCAGGTCAGCGCCCGGCAATCCCTGTGGAATTGGTCCCAGGAGACCGGAAAGGCCCTGCCCGCCCGCTCCTGTGCGCTCAGTTCCGGTGCTTCACCAGCCATTGTCGTCTCCTGCCATTGGTCGCCGGGCAGTTTTCTCTGCTAGCGGGTGATGTTCAATCCCGCCAGCATTTCCTTCACCGCCGCCATGGCGGCTGCCAGCTTGTCGGCATCGCGCGAGCGCACCACGAGATTGGTATTGGGCTTCTGCTCTTCGTCCATGAAGGGATAGCTGCCGATGATGGTGTCGGGATGGGCGGCGGCGATCGCCCGCAAGGGGCTGCCGATGTCGCCCTCCCGCGCATTGGCACGGACCGATTCGGAGAGCATGCGCACACCCGACTTCAGCTTCGGCGAGACGATGTCCATCATCGCCTGCATGATCGAGGGCACGCCCGCCATCACGATGACATTGCCGATCTTGAAGCCGGGCGCGAGGATGGTCGCGCTCTGGATCAGCTCGGCGCCGTCGGGAATGCGGGCCATGCGCAGGCGGGCCTCGTTGAGGTCCTGCTCGCTCCAGCGCTCGCGGAAGCGGGCGACGACCTCCGGGTGATGGTCGATGCCGACGCCGAACGCCTTGGCCACGCTGTCGGCGGTGATGTCGTCATGGGTCGGCCCGATGCCGCCGGTGGTGAAGACGTAGGTGTAGCGATGCCGCAGTGCATCCAGGGCCGCGATGATGTCGGCCTCGTCATCGGAGACGACCCGGACCTCCTTCAGGTCGATGCCGATATTGGTCAGGTATTCGGCGATGAAGCCGATATTCTTGTCCTTGGTCCGGCCGGACAGGATTTCGTCGCCAATGACCAGAATACCCGCCGTGACGATCTCGCTCATAACTTAAGTCCCTCACCTGTGGCGCCAACTTTGCCGAGGTAACGCGTTGAAGTCACGCGGTTTTGCTGTCGAAATAAGCAGTCCTCAGCCATTTTTTCAGGCAAGCCGCCGGCCATCCCCGGCAAATGCTGCCAGTCCATGCTTATCCCGCTGGCCCGGCCCTTGCTACCACATGAAAGTCATGCACTCTTGCCGCATGGCCACGGGACGTTGCGGTCTTCACGGAGGCCTGGCGGCCTGTCCAATGGCGCAACGCCTTGCGGAGACAAGTCGGGATCTATGGCAGTCGCGTTTGATGAAATGAATATTCCCGGCGGGGATCTTCGCCCCGCCTACCAGGAGCTGGCGCGCTGGCTCAAGGAGACGCCGCCCGAGGCGCTCGAATATCGCCGCCAGGAGGCCGAGCTCCTGTTCCGCCGCATCGGCATCACCTTCGCCGTTTATGGCGAGGCCGAATCCACCGAACGCCTGATCCCCTTCGACGTCATCCCGCGGATCATGTCCGGCAAGGAATGGACCCTGCTGGAGAAGGGCCTGAAGCAGCGCGTGCGCGCGCTCAACATGTTCCTGCGCGACATCTATCACGGCCGCGACATCCTGCGCGCCGAGATCGTGCCCGACGATCTGATCTTCCAGAATCCCGTCTTCCGGCCCGAGATGAACGGCCAGCAGGTGCCGCACGACGTCTACGTGCACATCGCCGGCATCGACATCGTCCGGGTCGACGCCGAGGACTTCATCGTGCTGGAGGACAATGCGCGGACGCCGTCCGGCGTGTCCTACATGCTGGAAAACCGCGAGATCATGATGCGGCTGTTTCCGGATCTGTTCGCCCGCCACAGGGTGGCGCCGGTCGAGCGCTATCCGGACGAGCTGCTTTCGGCGCTCCGCTCCGTCGCGCCCCAAAGCGCATCGGGCGAGCCGACGGTGGCCCTGCTCACGCCCGGCGTCTACAACTCGGCCTATTACGAGCACTCCTTCCTTGCCGACAAGCTCGGTATCGAGCTGGTCGAGGGCCGCGATCTCATCGTCAAGAACAACGAAGTGTTCATGCGGACGACGGAAGGGCTGAAGCGGGTCGACGTCATCTATCGCCGCGTCGACGACGACTTCCTCGACCCCCTCACCTTCCGCCCGGATTCCGTGCTCGGCGTGCCCGGGCTGATGTCGGCATATGCGGCCGGCAACATCACGCTCGCCAATGCGGTCGGCACAGGAATCGCCGACGACAAGGCGATCTACTCCTACATGCCCGACATCGTGAAATTCTATCTCGGCGAGGAGCCGATCCTGAAGAACGTGCAAACCTGGCGCTGCCGCGAGCCGAAGGATCTCGCCTACGTGCTGGACAACCTAGGCGAGCTCGTCGTCAAGGAGGTTCACGGCTCCGGCGGCTACGGCATGCTGATCGGCCCCGCCGCGACCAAAGCGACGATCGAAGCGTTTCGCGAGAAGCTCAAGCGCGAGCCCGAAGGTTTCATCGCGCAGCCGACGCTGGCGCTGTCGACCTGCCCGACCTGCACGGCGTCGGGCCTTGCGCCACGCCATGTCGATTTGCGGCCCTTCGTGCTCACCGGCAGCAAGAGCACCACCATCGTGCCGGGCGGACTGACACGCGTCGCGCTGAAGGAAGGCTCCCTGGTGGTCAATTCCAGCCAGGGCGGCGGCACCAAAGACACCTGGATCCTGGACGAGTAGACAGATGCTGTCGCGTACCGCCGAAAACCTCTATTGGCTCGCCCGCTACGTCGAACGGGCCGAATATCTCGCGCGCACCATCGATGCGACCCTGCGCGTCACCGCGCTTCCCGCCGCCTATGTCGGCAAGACCAACGAATGGGACTCGGCGCTTCTCACCGCCGGCGTCGCCGCCAGCTTCTATCAGACCTACGACGAAGCCAACGAGCACAACGTCGTGGACTACCTCTCGTTCTCGGCGAACAATCCCTCCTCGATCAGGAACTGCATCGAGGCGGCACGGCTGAACTCGCGCTCGGTGCGCACGGCGCTGACCAGCGAGATGTGGGACACCATCAACTCGGCCTGGATCGAGCTGCAGGCAGTCTGGAGCAAAGGCACCTCGACGCGTGAGGACCTCGCCAAATTTCTCCGCTTCGTGCAGGAGACATCGCTGCGCTTCGACGGCTCGGCCTACCGGACCATGCTGCGCAACGACGCCTACTGGTTCTCGCGGATGGGCGTGCATCTGGAGCGCGCCGACAACACCGCCCGCATTCTCGACGTGAAGTATCACGTGCTGCTGCCCGAGGAGGAGCATGTCGGTGGCCCCCTCGACTTCTATCAGTGGAGCTCGATCCTCCGGTCGGTCTCGGCGCTGACGGCCTATCACTGGGTCTACCGCGAGACGCTGAAGCCCTGGCTGATCGCGGACCTGCTCATCCTCAACGACACGCTGCCGCGCTCGCTGGCCAGCTGCTACGGCAATCTCGTGCGCAACCTGGATCAGATTGGCGTCGCCTATGGCCGCCAGGGTCCCGCCCAGCGCCACGCCCGCGGCATCCGCAACCGGCTGGAACACAGCAACATGAACGACATTTTCCAGCATGGCGTGCATGAATTCATTCAGGAATTCATCACGGACAATTCCAGGCTGGGCGAAATCATCACGAAGCAGTATTTGATCTAGTCAGGACCGACCCACTCACCCTTCGTCATTCCGGGGCGATGCGAAGCATCGAACCCGGAATCTCGAGATTCTCAGGTGCGCAATTGCGCCCCGGAGTTCGGCTCTTCGAGCCGCCCCGGAATGACCGAGCTAGAACCCCCATGCGCCTGCGAATCCTGCACACCACGACCTATCGTTACGAGCCGCCGGCCACGAGCGTGATCCAGATCCTGCGCATGACGCCCGGCAGCCATGACGGGCAATATGTGGCGGAATGGCAGATCGACGTCTCCACGGACACCAAACTCGACACCCATGAGGACGCGTTCGGCAACGTCACCCACGTGCTGTCCTGCGGACCGGTCGACGACATCAAGATCATCGCCGAAGGACTGATCGAGACCCACGACACCGGCGGCGTGCTGCGCGGCACCGACGAGCGCTTTCCAGCCGGCATGTTCCTGCGCTCCACCGACCTCACCACCGTCAATCCGGCGATGATGGCGGTTGCGCGCCAGTTGCGCAGCGCGGCCGAGAGCGACACGCTTGGCTTCCTGCACACGTTGATGGCCGAGATCGGTGATCACATGACCTTCGACGAGGACCCGACCAACAGCGGCACTTCGGCAGCCGAGGCCTTCGCGCTCAAGCGCGGCGTGTGCCAGGACTATGCGCATATCTTCATCGCCTGCGCCCGTAGCGGCGGCGTGCCAGCGCGTTTCGTCTCCGGCCACTTCCTGCGCTCGGATGGAACGGTGCACCAGGATGCAGGCCACGCCTGGGCCGAGGCCTACGTGCCTGATCTCGGCTGGGTCGGCTTCGATCCCGCCAACAGCATCTGCGCCACCGACGCCCATGTCCGCGTCGCGATCGGGCTCGACTATCTCGGCGCCGCCCCCGTGCGCGGCACCCGTTATGGCGGCGGCCCGGAGACGCTGACAGTGACGGTCAAGGTCGAGCAGGCCGGCCGCGGCGGACAGTCGCAATCGCAGTCACAGTGGCAAAGCTAGACGCAACCGTCCAAATGCCGGGACGTGCTACACTCGCCCAAACTGTCCTGTGCGAGGTATCCCATGGCAACCGTCAAGCTGCTTTCGGACGATGAGCTCTCCACTGAGGCGCGCGCCGTCTTCGACGATATCCGCAGAGTGCGGAACTCGGATTTCGTCAACAATTTCTGGCGCGCTCTGGCACATGATCCTAAGACGCTGCGACGGACCTGGGAGAGCATCAAGGAGGTGATGGCTCCGGGTGCGCTCGATCCCAAGGTCAAGGAGATGCTCTATGTCGCGGTTTCGATCGCGCATGGCTGCAGCTACTGCATCCATTCGCATACCGCCGCCGCGCGGGCCAAGGGCATGAGCGAGGCCGAATATGGCGAGCTGCTTGCCATCGTCGGCATGGCAGCGGAGACGAACCGGCTGGTCACGGCGCTCGGCGTGCCGGTTGATGAGGCGTTTCTGGTCGATGCCGGCGAATAGGCTGCCATCTCACGTCGTCATTCCGGGGTGCGCGTAGCGCGAGCCCGGAATCCATCAGGCGGCAAGGTTCGTGGATGAATGGATTCCGGGCTCGCGACTTCGTCGCGCCCCGGAATGACAGCTCGGGGGTTTCATGCCTCCCCGAAATTGGCTAGTAATTCCGCGCAAACGCGTTCGGGGACTGGAAATGACCTATTGTTGCGGAATCCTGGTTCGGGACGGTCTGGTGATGATCGCCGATACCCGCACCAATGCGGGTCTCGACAACGTCTCGACCTTCCGCAAGCTTCACATCTTCTCCAAGCCCGGCGAGCGCATCATGGCGATCGCCAGCGCGGGCAACCTCGCCATCAGCCAGTCGGTGCTGTCGACGCTGACCGAAGGCCTGGAAGACCCTGACACGGGCGAGCTGGAGACGCTGATGAACGCGCCGACCATGTTCCAGGCCGCCCAGCGCATCGGCCGGGCGATCCGGGCGGTGCACGCGACCGAAGGGCCGGCGCTGAAATCCGAGGATGTGTCCTTCGACGTCTCGTTCCTGTTCGGCGGCCAGATCAAGGGCTCCCGGATGCGCCTGTTCATGGTCTACACCGCCGGCAATTTCATCGAGTGCACCACCGACACGCCCTATTTGCAGATCGGCGAGCACAAATACGGCAAGCCGGTGCTCGACCGCGCCATGCACTACGACGTCGAGCTCTACGAGGCACTGAAGACGGGCCTGATCTCGATGGACTCGACCATGCGCTCGAATCTCGGCGTCGGCCTGCCGATCGATGTGCTGGTGGTACGCAGCGACGCCTGCGAGGCCGATCTCAACCACCGCATCGAGGCGGGCGAGCCCTATTTCCACGATCTGCGCTCGCGCTGGTCTGCGGCCCTCCGGGCGGCGCATCAGAACATTCCGCGACCGCCCTACAAGAACGAAAAAGAACCGAAAACCTGACAGCGAGAAGAGGCAGGCAACGATGAGTGAAGCAAAGAAGATCGCAGTGGTGACGGGCGCCGGCACCGGCGTCGGACGCGCAGCGTCGCTGGCATTGATGAACACCGGCTTCACCGTGGTGCTGGTCGGACGCCGGATGGAGATGCTCGAGGAGACCGCAAAGCTCGGCCCCGCGGGCAAGAGCCTGTGCGTCACCGCCGACATGACCAAGCCGGATTCGATCGCCGCGCTGTTCGACAAGGTGAAGGCGACCTACGGCCGGCTCGACGTGCTCTTCAACAATGCCGGCATGGGCGCGCCCGCCGTGAACTTCGAGGACCTCGGCCTCGAGCAGTGGCAGGCGGTGGTGAACACCAACCTGACCGGTCCGTTCCTGTGCACCCAGCACGCCTTCCGCATCATGAAGGACCAGACCCCGCGCGGCGGCCGCATCATCAACAACGGCTCGATCTCGGCGCATGCGCCGCGGCCGTTCTCGGCGGCCTACACCTCGACCAAGCACGCCATCACCGGCCTGACCAAGGCGAGCAATCTCGACGGCCGCATGTACGACATCGCGGTCGGCCAGGTCGACATCGGCAATGCCGCGACCCCGATGACCGATCGCATGGTCAACGGCCCCGGCGTGCTGCAGCCCGACGGCACCACCAAGCACGAGCCGCGCATGGACGCCAAGGCGGTCGGCGATGCCGTCGCCTACATGGCCGGCCTGCCGCTCGATGCCAATGTGCTGACCATGACGGTGATGGCGACGAAGATGCCGTTCGTCGGACGGGGCTGAGGCAAAAGTGCGAAAACAACCCCATGCACAGTAGGCGTCAAGAGGCGCCTGCTGCTGCTCGGCGGCGGGGGTGACGCGAGTTAAGTCCCCGTACTATCTCAACAATCGTCATTGCGAGCGCAGCGAAGCAATCCAGACTGCCTCCGCGGTGAGATTCTGGATTGCTTCGTCGCATCAGCGCAAAATTGCTTCGCAATTTTGTCGCGAACTCCTCGCAATGACGGGGAGAGAGCGGAGGCTTACTCCAAGCTCTCCACCTTCCGCAGGCTGGGAAACAGCTTCATCCAGAGCAGCGCCACCGCGACGGTGGCAACGCCGCCGAATACGGCGGCGGGCATGGCGCCGAGCAGCGCGGCGGCCACGCCGCTCTCGAACTGGCCGAGCTGGTTCGAGGCGTTGATGAACAGGAAATTGACCGCGCCGACCCGGCCGCGCATCTCGTCGGGCGTTGCGAGCTGCACCAGCGAGAAGCGGATCACCACGCTGACCGTGTCGGCCGCGCCGAGCACGGCGAGCGCGAGCACCGACAGCCACATCCAGGACGACAGCGCGAACACGATCGTGGCGAGGCCGAACACGATCACGGCCTGGAACATGCGCAGGCCCACATGCCTGGAGATGGCGTAACGCGCCAGCACCATGGTCATCAAGAGCGCGCCGACCGCGGGCGCCGCGCGCAGCACGCCAAGCCCGACCGGGCCGGTCTGGAGGATATCGCGGGCATAGATCGGCAACAGCGCAGTGACGCCGCCGAACAGCACCGCGAACAGGTCGAGCGAGATGGTGCCGAGGATCGCGGGATTGCTGCGGATGAAGCGGACGCCGGCGAAGATGTTGTCCGAGTCCATCCCCTCCTTCGCGATCGCCTGCGGGCGCGGCCGGATGAAGCCGGTCAGGATCATCCCAAGAATCCAGAACAGCAGCATCACGGCATAGGCGAGATGCGGGGCGATTGCGTAAGCAAGTCCGCCGAGCGCCGGGCCGGTGATGGTCGCGACCTGCGCCGCGCCGCTGGAGACGGCAGTGGCGCGCTGGAGCGAGCCCTGCGGCGCGATCGCCGGCAGCAGCGCCGCCGTGGTCGGGCTCTCGAACGCGCCGGCAATGCCGAGCACGAAAGTCGCGATGAAGATCTGCACCTCGCTGGCCGCGCCGAGATAGGTGATGGTTGCGAGATAGAGCGCGGTCGCGGCTTCCACGAGCTGGCAGAGCTGAACGACGCGCTTGCGCTCGTAGCGGTCGGCGGCATGGCCGGCGACGAACACCAGCAGCGCGGTAGGAAGGAACTGGACCAGACCGACCATGCCGAGATCGAAAGCCGAGCCGGTGAGATCATATATCTGCCAGCCGATCGCGACCGCCGCGATCTGGCTGGAAAAGCGCGACAGGCTGCGCGAAAGCAGGAAGAACAGGAAGGCGCGGTGGGCGAGCAGCGCGCGGACGCTGACCGGCGGATGGCCGGATGATGGCTGCTCCGGCACCGTCTCCTGGATCGCCTTTTGGGTCACCCTCGGACCGCTCGCCCCCTGATATCGACGGCCCCCGCGTGACTGAGGCAGACCCGCTTGTCAACAGTCCGGCGCCTCCCGCATCTCCCGGCATTGCCTTTGCAGCGCAGGCGCGGCCATAATCATTGAGGGTTTGGGGACATCATGCTGCGCTTGCATTCGGCACTCGGCATTTTCGCATTGCTGTTGATCGCCTTCGCGCTCGCAGAGAATCGCCGCGCCGTGTCGCTGCGACAGGCGGCGATCGGGCTTGTCGCCACCTTCGTCACCGCGATCGTGCTCCTGAAGCTGCCGGTCGTCGCGCGCGCCTTCGGTGCCATCAACGACGCCGTCGGTGCAATTTCGGCGGCCTCGCGCGCCGGCTCCGCCTTCGTGTTCGGCTATGTCGGCGGCGGCCCCTTGCCCTTCGATGTCAAAGTGCCGGGCGCCGATTTCATCCTGGCGTTCCAGGCGCTGCCGATCGTGCTGGTCATGAGCGTGCTGACGACGCTGCTGTTCTACTGGCGCGTGCTGCCGCCGATCGTGCGCGGCATGGCCTGGCTGCTGGAGCGGACGCTGGGTGTCGGCGGCGCCGTGGGCCTGTCGACGGCCGCCAACATCTTTCTCGGCATGGTGGAGGCGCCGCTGTTCGTGCGGCCGTATCTTGCCCAGATGACCCGCAGCGAGCTGTTCCTGGTGATGACCGGCGGCATGGCCGGGATCGCGGGCACCGTGCTCGTGCTCTATGCGACGTTCCTTGCCCCCCTCATCCCGGATGCCGCCGCGCATTTCGTCATCGCTTCCGTGCTGGGCGCACCGGCCGCGATCCTCATCAGCCTGATCATGGTCCCTGAAACCTTCGACAAGCGCACCGGCGGAGCGTTGGAGGACCCCGAGACGGAGGTGTCCGGCACGATGGATGCGATCGTGAAGGGCACCAGCGCAGGCATCGAGCTGCTAATCAACATCGTCGCGATGCTGCTGGTGCTGGTGGCGCTGGTCTATCTCGTCAACGCCATGCTCGGCCTCTTGCCGCACATCGGCGGTGCCGCGATCTCGTTGCAGCGCCTGCTTGGGCTCGTGATGGCGCCGGTGTGCTGGCTGATGGGATTGCCGTGGGATCAGGCGGTGACGGCCGGCAGCCTGATGGGCACCAAGACCGTGCTCAACGAATTGATCGCCTATGTCGACTTCTCGAAGCTGCCGCCCGACGCGCTCGATCCGCGCTCGCGCCTGATCATGCTCTATGCGATGTGCGGCTTCGCCAATTTCGCCAGCCTCGGCATCATGATCGGCGGCCTGGGCGTGATGGCGCCGGAGCGGCGCGCGGAGATCAACGCGCTCGGACTGAAGTCGATCGTGTCGGGGACGCTGACGACGTGCTTGATGGGAGCGGTGGTGGGGGTGCTGGCGTAATCTCCCTCGTCATTCCGGGGCGCGCATAGCGCGAACCCGGAATCCATTTACCCGCGCGTACTGTCGCCCGATGGATTCCGGGCTCGATGCTGCGCATCGCCCCGGAATGACGGCGGAGAAAATGCGCGACAGCTCAGACGGCGGGTCGAGCACCTACGCCTTCAACTCCACCGTCCTGAACTCCGCCGGCAGGATCACCTCCAGCAGCTCGACGTCGTCGGAGTAGTCGAGGATCATGTGCTTGATCTTCGGCGGCTGGGTCCAGGCGCTGCCTTCCTTCATCAGCGTCTCGCCCTGCCCGTCCATGTAGGTCTTCACCCAGCCCTTGAGCACATAGACCATCTGGAATTCGACGTCGTGGAAGTGCAGCTTGGAGACCTCGGCCGGATTGCAGGGGCCTTGCAGACGGATCACATGCGCTTGCGCGAGACCATGGGACGCTGCGGCGATGCCGAGGTCGCGGTATTTGGCGTAGGTGCGCAGACCGTCGGCCTTGAAGTCTTCCTCGCGGTGATGGCTGATTGCGATGCGTTGCCTGGGGCGCGCGGGCTTTTTCGGCACCACAACACGTGCCTTCGCCTTCACCGCTTTGCGCGCCGACGATCGCGCCACCGCCTTTGCTCCGCTGCGCTTCTTCTCCGCAGTCTTCGTTGCGGGCTTTGATGCCTTTTGCTTGGCCATGGTCTGCCTCCCTGATCTGAGCCGCGACCGCCAGACGGGCGCGACCCGGAGGCAGACTATCCAGTCTTGAACGAGGCAGCAATTGCGGGCTGGCCAATCGAAGACCCAATCGTAGCTTGTCCCAGGCTGTCGTGGCGGGCCGCCGTCGTCTCGTATTCATTCTCACGCTGAATTAATCTCACCACCAGATCCTGGGGAATTGATTCATGGGCAACAGCGTTGGTCAGCGTGCATTTCAAAATGCCCGGCTTCAGAAACGACAGAAGGCCGAAGTGCTGCCATTGCTTGGGCATGCACTCCAGTTGCACAAGATGGGGCTTCTTCCCGAGGCTCAGGCGGCCTATCGCCAGGTCCTGCAGCTCGCACCCAACCAATTCATCGCGCTGCATATGCTCGGCGCGTTGGAGTGCGATGCCAAGAACTATCAGCAAGCCGAAATTCTGCTGAGCCGAGCGGTTGCCGGGGATCCACGATCTGCCGATGCTCATATGAGTCTCGGCGTTGCGCTCAACGGACTCCGGCGTCACGGCGAGGCATGCGCGAGCTATCGCAAGGCCCTCGCCTTGCGGCCCAACCACGCCGTAACCCTCTCCAACCTCGGTAACGCGAGCGTGGCCCTCGACCTTCACGAGGAGGCGCTCCACAGCTACGACAAGGCGCTCGCATGCGACGCTAACCTTGCTGAAGCCAATAACGGCCGGGGCTGGGCGCTCAGCCGACTGCGCAACTATGACGGGGCGCTCGCGAGCCTCGACCGCGCGCTGTCGATCAAGCCCGACTACGCCGCGGCGCTGGCGAACCGTGCCGTTGCATTGCGGGAACTTCAGCGATTTGACGAAGCCCTGGCAGATGGCAATCGGGCGATCGCGCTGGCACCCGACGACGCAAACGGGTGGCTCGCGCGGGCCAGCATCCTGCTCCAGATCCAGCAAATTGCGAAGGCATCGCACGATTGCGAGCGAGCCCTCGCGATCGCTCCCGATTCCATTCAAGCTCACCTGGTGCTGGGCCTTTGTCTCGCCGGGCTTGGCCAGGTCGACGAAGCCATCGCCAGTTTCGACAGAGCTCTCGACATCCAGCCCGACCTTCAGAGCGCGATCTCAAACAAGATATTCACGCTCGATTTTGTGGGAGACGCCACCGTCGAACGACATCAGCAGGCACGGCAGGTATGGTGGGAGCGTGTCGGCGCGAAGATCGCCGCGGAGGCGTCAGAACCGCATGACAACAGCCGCGATCCGGATCGCCGCCTGGTGCTCGGCTATGTCTCGTCGGACTTCAACGCGCATTCGGCCGCGTTCATTTTCAAGCCGGTCCTGCAACACCACGACCGTGCTCAGTTCGAGATCGTGTGCTACTCCTGTTCGTCCAAACTGGACACGACGACCAGGGAATTCCAGGGGATTGCCGATCGCTGGCGCGATGCCTCACAATGGACCGACGAGCGTCTCGCCGCCGAGATCCGCGCCGATGGCGTCGATATCCTGATCGACCTGTCCGGCCATACCAGGGGCAACCGTCTCGGCGTGTTTGCGCGCAAGCCGGCACCCATTCAGGCCCATGGCTGGGGCCACGGCACAGGCACCGGACTGCCGACGATCGATTACCTGTTCTCGGACCCCGTCGCGATTCCACTCTCGGTCCGGCATCTGTTTGCGGAGACCGTTGTCGATCTGCCGTGCTTCGTGACGCTGACGCCACTGCCGGCCGGGATCGAGCGGGCGCCGGCGCCGGCGATCGCGAACGGCTTCGTCACCTTCGGTGTCTTCAACCGCATCAGCAAGATTTCGGACGAGGCAGCAAAGGTCTGGTCCAGAATTCTCGAGCGGGTGCCGGGTTCGCGACTGCTGATCAAGGATGTCGCGCTGGACGATCAACTGGTCCGTGACAATCTGCTGGCGCGGTTTGCGGCCTGCGGAGTGCCGGCCGAACGTATCGATCTGCTCGGAGCCACCTTGCGGGGCGAACACCTGGCATCGTTCAATCGCGTCGATATCGCCCTCGACCCCTTCCCGCAGAATGGCGGCGTCAGCACGTGGGAAGCCCTGCAGATGGGCGTGCCGCTGGTGGCGAAGCTCGGCAACAGCCTGCCCAGCCGTGCGGCCGGCTCCATCCTCACCGCGCTCGGCCTGCCGGACTGGGTCACGGACAGCGATGAGGGGTATATCGACATCGCTGTTGGCCATGCCGCCGACATCGGCGAACTCGATCGCTTGCGCCGCGACCTGCATGGACAGATCGCCGCCGCGGCCGCCGGCAATCCAGTCTCATATGCGCGCGCGGTGGACGGGGCCTATCGCGCGATGTGGAAGCGCTACTGCAACGGCGGCGCCTGATCCTGTCTCAATGCAGCCGGAACACGCCATCCACGGCGCGCAGTTCGGCCGGCTTGATCAGCTTGGAATGCGCCACGGTGACCGAATGGAGGGGGCCATCGAGCTTCTCCTGCCAGAACGCCAGGAAATCCTTCAGCGCCGGGAATTTCGGAAACATGTCGTAGTTCTGCCAGACGTAGGTCTGTAGCAGCGAGGGGTGATCCGGCATCCGATAGAGAATTTGTGCCGTCGTCAGCCCGTAACCCAGCATCTGTTTCCGGAAGTCCTCGGAAACGCCCCCACTCCGCACGTCCATGCCAACCTCCTTTGCAGGAGCGCATTCAAGGGGCGGCCTGGTCGGTGTGCGCCTTACGAGCCACCCGGTACTGATGCGCTCACATGAGAGAAATGTGACGCAAACTGACAATTCATCTCAAGCCCAAAAGTTTAACAAGCTGTTGAAATTCAATGCGTTAGCAGCAGATACAGCCCCGTGCTAATACGGGCCCGGCCTCGGTTAACGATGGGAATGAGATTCTGGCAGACGACGCTATCGAGTGCTTATTTTTCTGCTACAAGCCCTTGCTCCCGCAAAAATCCTGCCTTATCTCAGCAGTGCCCGCCTGGCACTCGCTGGCGGCGACTGCTAACAATCTGAAATCATCAACCCGAGCAATTGCTTAGGAGGACTGCATGAACTTCCGTCCGCTTCACGACCGCGTCGTGGTCAAGCGCATCGACGCAGAAGAGAAGACCGCTGGCGGCATCATCATTCCCGACACTGCCAAGGAAAAGCCCTCCCAGGGCGAAATCGTCGCCGTCGGCCCGGGTGGCCGCGACGAAGCCGGCAAGCTGATCCCGATCGACCTGAAGGTCGGCGACCGCGTGCTGTTCGGCAAGTGGTCCGGCACCGAGGTCAAGATCGACAACGTCGACCTGCTGATCATGAAGGAAAGCGACATCATGGGCGTCCTCGACGTCCCCGCTTCCAAGAAGAAGGCGGCCTAAGAGCCCCTCTCTCCCTCCAGTCCAACACCTAAGGAAAAATCCACATGGCAGCCAAAGAAGTCAAATTCTCGGTTGAAGCGCGCGACAAGATGCTGCGCGGCGTCGACATTCTCGCCAACGCGGTGAAGGTCACGCTCGGTCCCAAGGGCCGCAACGTTGTCCTCGACAAGTCGTTCGGCGCTCCCCGCATCACCAAGGACGGCGTCACCGTCGCCAAGGAGATCGAGCTCGAGGACAAGTTCGAGAACATGGGCGCCCAGATGGTGCGCGAAGTCGCCTCCAAGTCCGCTGACGCGGCCGGCGACGGCACCACCACCGCCACCGTGCTGGCCCAGGCGATCGTGCGCGAAGGCGCCAAGTCGGTTGCCGCCGGCATGAACCCGATGGACCTCAAGCGCGGTATCGACCTCGCGGTCGAAGCCGTCGTTGCGGATCTCGTCAAGAACTCCAAGAAGGTCACCTCGAACGACGAGATCGCCCAGGTCGGCACCATCTCGGCGAACGGCGATGCCGAAATCGGCAAGTTCCTCTCCGACGCCATGAAGAAGGTCGGCAACGAGGGTGTCATCACCGTCGAGGAAGCGAAGTCGCTCGAGACCGAGCTCGACGTCGTCGAGGGCATGCAGTTCGACCGCGGCTACATCTCGCCCTACTTCGTCACCAACGCCGACAAGATGCGCGTTGAGATGGACGACGCCTACATCCTCATCAACGAGAAGAAGCTCTCCTCGCTGAACGAGCTGCTGCCGCTGCTCGAGGCCGTGGTGCAGACCGGCAAGCCGCTGGTCATCGTCGCCGAAGACGTCGAAGGTGAAGCTCTTGCGACCCTGGTCGTGAACCGCCTCCGTGGCGGCCTGAAGGTCGCGGCCGTCAAGGCTCCGGGCTTCGGCGATCGCCGCAAGGCCATGCTGCAGGACATCGCGATCCTGACCGGCGGCCAGGCGATCTCGGAAGATCTCGGCATCAAGCTCGAGAACGTCACGCTCAACATGCTCGGTCGCGCCAAGAAGGTGATGATCGACAAGGAGAACACCACGATCGTCAACGGCGCCGGCAAGAAGGCCGACATTGAGGCGCGCGTGGCGCAGATCAAGGCGCAGATCGAGGAAACCACCTCGGACTACGACCGTGAGAAGCTCCAGGAGCGTCTGGCCAAGCTCGCCGGCGGCGTCGCGGTGATCCGCGTCGGCGGCGCGACCGAGGTCGAGGTCAAGGAGCGCAAGGATCGCGTTGATGACGCGATGCATGCGACCCGCGCGGCCGTGGAAGAAGGCATCGTCCCGGGCGGCGGCGTCGCCCTGCTCCGTGCTTCCGAGCAGCTCAAGGGCCTGCGCACCAAGAACGACGACCAGAAGACCGGCGTCGAGATCGTGCGCAAGGCGCTGTCGGCTCCCGCTCGCCAGATCGCGATCAACGCCGGTGAAGACGGCTCGGTGATCGTCGGCAAGGTGCTGGAGAACAAGTCGTACGCTTTCGGCTTCGACTCCCAAACCGGCGAATACGGCGACCTCGTCAAGAAGGGCATCATCGACCCGACCAAGGTGGTCCGTACCGCGATCCAGAACGCAGCCTCGGTGGCCGCGCTCCTGATCACCACGGAAGCCATGGTCGCCGAGCTGCCCAAGAAGGGCGGCGCAGGTCCCGCGATGCCCCCGGGCGGCGGCATGGGCGGCATGGACTTCTGATCCAGCCGTTCAGGCAAACGACGAAATGCGAAACCCCGGCAGCGATGCCGGGGTTTTTGTTTTGCGTGCCACACGCAAAAGTAGCAAGATCGGTCATTCCGGGGCGCGACGAAGTCGCGAGCCCGGAATCCATTTCACCGCTTGCTCATGGCCTATTACGTCTATCTCCTCGCCAGCAAGAAATACGGCACGCTTTACATCGGCGTGACGAATGACATCATCCGCCGCATCCACGAACATAAGAACAAAGTCGCTGCTGGCTTCAGCAAGCGGTATTGCGTCGACAGACTGGTTTGGTTCGAGATCTACGACGATCCCGTCAATGCCATCACGCGAGAGAAGGAATTGAAGAAGTGGCGACGGGAATGGAAGGTGAGGCTTATCGAAGAGAAGAATCCTCAATGGATCGACCTGTATCCACAGATTGCGAGCTGAGCTCGCGGACCGATGGATTCCGGGCTCGGCGCTACGCGCCGCCCCGGAATGACTGAGCAACCCTCACTCCACCTTCCCCAGCCGTTCGAAATGCGGCTCGCCGTCTTCGTCGAGCGACCAGACGATCCGCGTCACCTTGCCGACCAGATTGTCCATCGGGATGAATCCGATCGACGGCATACGGCTGTCGGTGGAATTGTCGCGGTTGTCGCCGAGCACGAAGAAGTGGCCCTGCGGCACCGTGAAGACGCTGGTGTTGTCGAGGAAGCCGTTGTCGACGCAGTCGTTGGTGACGTAGGACGTGCCGCTCGGCAGCGTCTCGCGCCAGCGCTTGACCTTGACGCCGCCATCCACACCGCAGGCGTTGTCGGCGAGCCCGTATTCGAGCGCGACCCGTGTCACCGGCCGGTCGTTGAGGACAAGCCGGCCCTGCCGCATCTGGATGCGGTCGCCAGGCAGCCCGACCACACGCTTGACGTAGTCGACCGACGTGTCCTTTGGCGTCCGGAATACGACGATGTCCCCATATTCCGGCTCGGCGGCGAGGATACGGCCCGAGCCCCACGACGGCGCGAACGGCAGGGAATAGCGGCCGTAGCCATAGGCATATTTCGCGGCGAAGACGTAGTCGCCGACCATCAGCGTCGGCGCCATCGAAGTCGAGGGGATGCTGAACGGCTGGTACAGGACGAAGCGAAACAGGACCAGCGGCGACCACAGCACCGGGACCAGCAGGATCAGGACGAGGATGGCCTTCCATTCGCGCGATTGCGCCCTCGACGGCTGAACCGTTTCCGAAAGACTGGTCATGCACTTGCCCTGGTCAAGAAATCTCACCGCGAGATTACGCAACCCTCGCGCGCGTGCAATCCCGGCTTCGTGATTTTGGTCGCACGGGCGCCGTGACGCGTTCATGGCAAAGCGACGACAACGGACATGTGAAGGGCCGCCCATGGGCGGCCCTTCGGTTTTATGCGCTCTCGGGCGCCTTTAGGCGCACGAGCCGGGTCAGGAGGGCATCGAGGCCCTCGCCGCTAGAGGCATGGAGGTCGATGCGGCCGACCTTCTCGACCAGCCGCTCCAGCGACTCCAGCTCCTTGAGCCGCAGCAGCAGGGGGTTCTCCTCCATCAGGCGGGCGGTGTTCAGGAGCGACCGCGTCGCCGCGGTCTCCTCCTGCCGGCGGATCAGGTTCGCCTTCGCGACCCGCTCCGCCTCGACCACCTTGTTCACCAGCTCCCGGATCTCGCCGGGCAGGATCACATCCTTGACGCCGAGCTCGGTCACCTCCACGCCGGACTCGCCCACGCGTGCCCGCACATAGTCGCGCAGCTCCGCATCCAGCGCCGCCTTCGCGGACAGCACCTCGTCCAGCGTCCGGCCCGCGACCGCCTCGCGGATGGCGAACTGCACCAGGCGGTACAGCCACGCATCCACGTCGGGCACGGTCGCAACCGTCCGCTCGGGATCGATCACCCGACGGAACGCCGTCAGCGTCACCCGCAGGGCGATGCGATCCTTGGTCAGCATCTCCTGCGCAGTGATCTCGACCGCCTGGGGCCGCAGGTCGAGGCGCTTCACCTCGATCTTGCGGCCGACGGTCCAGAAGGCGTGCCGGCCGGGCGCGAGCCGCTCGGTGAGCCGGCCCTCGACATAGAGCAGGCCCGCCTCGTGGTTCTCGACCACCGTTTCCGACGTCACGGCCGAGCGGTTGCGCTCGATCATGGCCAGATGCCGCGCGTCGACCTTGGGATCGCCGGACACATCGATGCGCTCGACATCGATGCGGGTCGCGACCTTCCAGTAGACGCGCGCCTGCCAGGGCGTCATCAGATGCACGGGCCGGCCGTCGAGGCTGACGATGGCGACCTCGTCCGCCCCAGTCTCGACCGCCTCGAACAGCTCGGCGGCCAGATCAGGCCGCGCGGCCTTCAGCACCGCGTAGCGATCGGCGGAGAACTCCGCACGGACGACGTCGAACAGCTCGGCCTTCAGCTCGTGCAGAGGATCGAACAGCCGGTGCCGACCGGGCGCGAGCACGCGCACGAGCTGCCCGTTGCGCGTGAGCAGCGCACGCTCGCCATCCCTGACGGTCACGTTCAGCATCAGCAAATGCCAGCTCTTGTTCGAAGTCATGGCACGCCTCCTTCGTTTGCGTCCGGCCGGATGCCGGACGACAGGTTTCATCTGCAAAGGACGTGAGGACGCGGACGACGCTTCCCGGGAGATCGACGGGCCGGGGCTTGAGCCTGCATGACGACGGGCGCACGCGCGCGATCGCGCGACGTGTGTCGCGCGGTCATGCGGAGCCACCCGGCATCGACGCAAGCGGTATCTACCCGCGGCGCAAAGCCGGTCTCACAGTGTCGTTGTTCGGACGGAAAGCCTTTCGGCAAAACGGCCGGACCGCAACTGAAGCGCGCGTCCGGTCCTCGTCAGAGGAATCAGCTTCTCAGGCTGAATCGGAGCGCTGGAGCGGGATTCGAACCCGCGTCACGATGATTAAAAGTCATCTGCTCTACCACTGAGCTATCCCTTGGTTGGTACATGAGACCGGAATCGAACCGATGCCTTCGGGTCACCCCGACGCTCTCCATGAGCTACATCCTGCATCTTCATTCGGCGGAACACGAAACCGGAGACCGGCCCGCGCCAGTCGGGATCTCAGAGAGCCCGAACCCATGGCCTAGCGAAGGAGCGGGCTAATAGACGAAGCACGTTCGGGGTGCAAGAGGGTTCTCGAAGATTTGTTGCCGCGCATCGCGCAGTGTGACGCGATGATCACAACGCGCCGCGGCGTCAAAGACGCGGCGTGACCTGGAAGCAGGCCCGCACCCAGTCGATCGTCACGCGTGTCGCGGCGTCGCGCTTGAGGTGATTTTGCACGAGCAGCCAGACGTCGCGCCGTTTCGGCAGGAGTGTGGCGCGCAGGCTGCGGTCGGCGAGCAAGCCTTCGCAGCTGTGCTCGGGCAGCACGCCGACGGCCTGATGCGACTGGATCATCGTCCTGATGATGCGGACATTGTCGGTGATGCAGCGCACGTTCTTCAGCCGCTTCGCCCGCAGGAACTGCGCTTCGGGAATGGTATCGAGCTCGTCCGGATAGACGCAGGCGACCGGGTCGCTGGAGCGATCTGCGGGCTCGAAGAAATACAGCCTGACATCGCCGAGCTTGGAGATCGTGAAGTCGCCCTTCTCCGGCTTGCGCAGGCGAATGGCGAGGTCGGCCTGCCAGCGCGAGAACTTGACGTTGCCGCTGGAGGTGAGGAATTGCAGGGTGAGGCCCGGATGATCGCGCAGGAAGCTGCCTGCCCGCGGCGCCAGCAATTCCTCGGCGACCGCGTTGGTCGAGGCGATGCGCAGGCGGCCGACCGGGCCCACCTCGCTCTCCTTGATGCGGTCGATCGCCGCGACATGGGCAGCCATCGCGCCGACATGCTCGAGCACGACTTCGCAATGGCGTGTCGGCCGCCGCAGCCCGTCCACCGCGTCGAACAGCGGCACGCCGAGATCGCGCTGGATGCGCGCCAGCCGGCGGCCGACGGTGGTCTCGTCGATGCGCAGCCGCGCGCTGGCACCGGCATAAGTCCCCTCGTCCCTCACCGCGGCAATGATGCGCAGATCGTCCCAGTTCATGCCGGCGAGCCTAGCAGGCGATGCACCGTCCTGCAAATTTGCAGCCGTAAGCTGCAATAGTCCTGCACGATGGCAGGCGGCTCCCGCGCTAGTCTCGCGCCATCCGTTATCCCTGGAAGGCCCCACCTGCATGACCGCTCCCAAGACCCTGCTCGAACTCGCCGGCGCCGATCTCACTCCGCCGAAGCTCGATGAAGCCTGCCTCGTGCTGATCGACATCCAGAACGAATATTGCGCCGGCCCGCTGGCGCTGCCCGATGCGCAGCCCGCGATCATTGCGGCGGCGCGCCTGCTGGCGCGGGCACGGGAGAGCGGCACTGTGATCATTCATGTCGCGCACAAAGGTCGCGCCGGCGGCCTGTTCGACCGCGAGGCTGCGCGCGGCGCGATCGTTGAACGCCTGACGCCGCTCGCGAGCGAGCCCGTGATCGAGAAAGCGCTGCCGAACGCTTTTGCCGGCACCGATCTGCAAGCCCGGCTCGCCGCGACCGGACGCAAGAACATCGTGCTCGCCGGCTTCATGACCCACATGTGCGTCTCCTCGACCGCCCGCGCCGCGCTCGATCTCGGCCTGCGCACGACGATCGCGGCGGATGCCTGCGCCACCCGCGACCTGCCGGACGGCCGCGGCGGCACGCTGGACGCCCGGACGATTCACGAGGTCGCGCTGGCCGAGCTCTCGGACCGTTTCGCGATCATCGCGCAGAGCGATGCGCTGGTTTGACGGAGCACACGATGCTGCAACTCTATTTCTTTCCGATGGCCTGCTCGCTCTCGAGTCGCATCGCATTGATGGAGGCCGGGATCGAGGCGCGTTATCACCTCGCTCATATCTGGACCAAGCAGGTTGTGGACGACGGGAGCGATTTCCACGGCGTGTCGCCGAAGGGCGCGGTGCCGGTTCTGGTGCTGGAGAACGGCGAACGGCTGACCGAGAGCGCGGCGGTGTTGCAATACATCGCGGATGTGAGGCCGAAGGCAGGTCTTGCGCCGGAATTCGGCGATCCCGATCGCTATCGCCTCCAGGAATGGCTGAGCTTCGTCGGCGCCGAGATCCACAAGGCGTTCCTGTTTCCGACCTTCTGGTACAAGGACGACGGCTCACTCGCCAAGCCGCGCGCCAGGATTTCTCACATATTGTCGGTGCCGGCGGCGCATCTGGCTGCGCGCGAATTCCTCGTCGGTGACAGGTTCACCGTGGCGGACGCACACCTCATCTGGGCCTTGCTGCTGCTCCGACCTGCGGGCGTCGACATCGCACAATGGCCGTCCTAGTCGGCCTATCTCGAGCGCATGCAGGCGCGACCGGCCGTACGGGAAGCGATTGTGACCGAAATGGCCCTGCGCAAAGCGATGGTGTGACCGGACGTCACGGTCGCGAAATCCAAGCGTTTTCCCGGCGAGGGCATTTGAGTCGACGCGGTATGCGCTGATCTGGAAGGACATTCTCGATATTTCCCCCGAGGCCATTCGATGTTCGATGGCAAGTGGGACGTCACCGTGAACTGCGCCAGCTCCGGCAAGGCGCTGGGCTATACCCGAACCCTGTCAGCCACCACCGCCGGGGGCGCATTTCATGCGGAGGATCGGGACCCGCGTACAAACAGCACGCTCGCAATCGACGGACAAGTATCGGCTGACGGGAAGACCACGCTCAGTGCACGGGGCCTCACGGGTCCGAGCGCCTACACGGTCAACAATAGCGCTCCCGGCTCGCCGTATGGGTACACGATCGACGCGCAATTCGAGCGCAGCCGCGGCAGCGGCAAACGCAACGAACTGCGTCCGTGCAGCTTCACCTTCGTCAAACGCTAGCCGCAATCATACGCCGGCCTGGCTGATGAACTTGGTGTTGAAATAGCCCTCCATGGCCTCGGTGCCGCCTTCCGAACCGTAGCCGGAATCCTTGATGCCGCCGAACGGCACTTCAGGCAGCGCGAGACCAAAGCTGTTGATCGACATCATGCCGGCCTCGATGGAAGCGCCGATCGCGGCCGCGGTCTTGGCCGAACTGGTGAAGGCGTAGGACGCCAGCCCAAAGGGCAGCCGGTTGGCCTCCTCGACCGCGTCGTCGAATGACGAGAAGCGCGAGATCAGGGCGAGCGGGCCGAACGGCTCTTCGTTCATGGCGCGCGCATCCTTCGGCACGTCGCTCACGACGGTCGGTTCGAAGAAATGTCCCTTGTTGCCGACGCGCTTGCCCCCGGTCTCGAGCTTCGCACCCTTGCCGACGGCATCCTGCACCATGCCCTCGATGGCGGTGACGCGGCGCGGATTGGCGAGCGAGCCCATCTTCGACTCGGGGTCGAGGCCGTTGCCGACCTTGAACGTCCTGGCGCTCTCGACGAACTGATCGACGAATTGCCGGAACACGCCGTCCTGCACCAGCATGCGCGTCGGCGAGATGCAGACCTGGCCGGCGTTGCGATATTTTGCTGCCGCCAGGATCTTCGCGGCCGACGTGACGTCGGCATCCCCGAAGACGATCGCCGGCGCATGGCCGCCGAGCTCCATGGTGGCACGCTTCATGTGCTGGCCCGCGAGCGCATTGAGCTGCTTGCCGACATGCGTCGACCCCGTGAATGAGATCTTCCGGATCACCGGATGCGGGATCAGATATTCGGAGATCTCTGAAGGCACGCCATAGACGAGGTTGATGACCCCCTCTGGCACGCCGGCGTCGGCAAAGGCGCGGATCAGCTGCGCGGGCGACGTCGGCGTCTCCTCGGGCGCCTTGACAATGATCGAGCAGCCGGCGGCGAGCGCCGCGGAGAGCTTGCGCACGACCTGATTGATCGGAAAGTTCCACGGTGTGAACGCCGCGACCGGCCCGACCGGCTCCTTCATCGCGATCTGGTAAATGCCGGGGGCGCGCGCCGGGATCAGCCGGCCATAGGCGCGCTTGGCCTCCTCGGCGAACCATTCGATCACGTCGGCGGCGGCCATCGCCTCCATCCTGGCTTCGCCGAGCGTCTTGCCCTGCTCCATCGTCAGCAGCGGCGCAATCTCGTCATTGCGCTCAGCCATGATCGCAGCCGCCTTCCGCATGATCCGGCATCGCTCGAACGGCGCGATATTCCGCCAGACCTTGAAGCCGGCGGCCGCAGCCGCCAGCGCCTCGTCGAGATCGGACTTTCCGGCGTGGGCGACGGTGCCGATCACCTCCTCGGTCGCGGGATTGCGGACTTCGATGACCTCGCAAGAATGGGCCGGTCGCCATGTGCCGCCGATGAAGAGCTGGGTGTTCGAGTAAGCCAACGGAGTCTCCTTTTACGTCGATCTGTGACAGATAGCATCCGCGGCGCGCGTCATCTCAGGTCCGAGATAGGCGCGGAAGCGCGGTTCGGCGGTGAGGCTGCGGAAGTCGGCCATCCGCGTTACCCCGCCGCCGGCCACGAACAGGAACTGCCCGGCGATCTCGGCAAGGATGTCGAGGTGCCAGCTCGCCGTCGGATGCATGCAAAGGACGACCAGCCTGCCCTCGTCTCGCAGCTTGCGGAAGAAGTCGAGCATGAAGCCGATATAACCGTCCTGCAGGTTGAACTGCGGTTCGTCGAACAGATGGACCAGCGGCGTCCGGGTCGGCGACGGCGCCAGCAAGGCGGACGGAACGCGCTTGCGGAAGCGCCTGACCTGATAGGACTGGTGATAGTGAATCGCGAGCCGGTCGCGCTCGCGATACTTGACCCCATGGATATCGGTGCCCGCGACCAGCACGCGCCCCGAGGTCGGCGCATTGGAGCCGGTCATCATCTCAAACAGGGTGGTCTTGCCGGCACCGTTCGGCCCGACGACACCGACGATGCCGGGCTCGTCCAGCGACAGGTTTGCCTGAAGCGTGAACGTCGGATGGCGGATGATGCGGCCCCTCGTATAGACCTTGCGGATATCATCGAGCACGAGCAGCGGTGCAGCCACTTATTGTACTCCCAGCAGGCGCTGCCGAAGGGAAGGATCATCGCGCAGGACAGCGGCTTCGCCGGTCCAGACGATCCGGCCGCGGTCGATCACCGCGGCGTGGTCTGCGACCGACAGCGCGATCTCGGCATTCTGCTCCACGACAAGCGAGGCGATGCCCTCGCCCTTCATGCGCAAGATGGTGGCAAGCACGTCGCCGACGATCTTTGGTGCCAGGCCCTGGCTCGGCTCATCGAACAGCACCAGCCCGGGCGATCCGACCAGCGCTCGCGCAATGGCGACCATCTGCATCTCGCCGCCCGACAGGTTCTCGCAATCGCGCTCCATGAGATATTCGAGCGGCGAGAAGATCGCAGCAGTCTCCTTGACGCTCCAGTTGCGAAAGCGCGTACGCTTCTGCGCAATCGCGAGATTGCGCGCCACCGACAAGGTCGGACACAGCCGCCGATCGTCCGGCACCCAGCCGATACCGGCGCGCGCGATCTCATGGGTCGGATCGTGCGTCACGTCGCGCCCGTCGAAGCGGACGGCGCCGCGGCGCGGCCGGGTCAATCCGAGGATCGAGCGCAGCATGGTGGTCTTGCCGGCGCCGTTGGGTCCGAGCAGCGCAAACACCTTGGCTTGCGCGATGGCGAGTGAGGCCCCGAACAGCGCCTGGGTTTCGCCGTAGAAGGTATCGACCCCGTCCACTTCGAGGATCATGCGAACTTCCCGAGATTGGAGCGGCGGACCCATTCGTTCTGTTGCAACTCGTGCGGGGTGCCGCGCGCGACCACCTGGCCCCAATGGATGACCGAGATGCGGTCGGCGAGCGAGAACAGAAACTCCATGTCATGCTCGATCGCGACGATGGTGAGCTTGCCCTTCAAGCGCGCGACCAGTGTGGCGAGGCGCTGCACGCCGTCGGAGCCGAGGCCGGAGGTCGGCTCGTCCAGGCACAGCACGCGGGGCGCCTGCGCCAGGGCCACCGCGATCTCCAGCGCGCGACGGTCGCCATAGGAGAGGTCCTTGGCGCGGACGTCCCCCCTATCGACAAGCCCCACTGCGGCGAGCGCTTCGGACGCCTGCGCTGCAAACCGGCTATCGCCGGCTGCGGAACGGGCGATATCGTGGCCACGGGCGCGAAACTCGGGCAGGCCCAGCATGACGTTGTCGCGGGCGGAGAATTCATCGAACAGCGTCATGATCTGGAACGAGCGGGCGATGCCCTTGGCGGCAATGCGGTGCGGGCTCAATCCCGTGACATCCTCGCCGCCGAGCAGCACTCTGCCGCGACTCGGCTTCACCCTGCCTGTGAGCACGTTGAAGAAGGTGGTCTTGCCCGCCCCGTTCGGACCCATCACACCGTGAAACTCGCCCTCGGCAACCGCCAGATCGACGCTTTCCAACACGACGCGATCACCGAATCGGACGTGCACGCCTGCAGCCTCGATCATGCTCATCGCCCGCCTCCGGCCAACAGCCGCATCGCCGAGGTGCCGCGGCGCCGCAGCGCGTTGAACGAATGCCGGTGCACGGCGGCCGAGAGCGCGCCGGCAATTCCTTCGGGACGGAACAGGACGATCGCGATGAACAGCAGACCGAAATAGAGCATCCAGGCATTGGTCAATGCACCGATCACGTCGCGGGCGGTGAGGAAGACAAACACGCCAATCACCGGGCCCCAGAAGCTGACGAGCCCGCCGCCGACCAGCGTCATCATCACGACATAGCCGGATTGATGCAGGCTCATGACATCAGGGAAGGCGGCGAGCTGCGCCATCGCGAACAATCCACCGGCAAAGCCCGACACGGCGGCCGACAGCGCGAAGATTGATGCCTTGTAAAGCCACACATTGTAGCCGAGATGGGCGGCGCGAACCTCGCTCTGCTTGATCGCTGCGACGACGCGGCCATAGGGCGAGTGCACAAGCCGCCACAATGCGGTCGTTCCAACCGCGAAGACGGCGAGCACGAAATAGTAGAAGGCGACGTTATCGCTGAGGTCGAACGACACGAAGCCGAAATCGGCCGGCAGCCGCTTGATCTTGAGAAGTCCGTCCTCGCCGCCAGTGATCCGGTGCGACTTGATCGCCAGCGTCCAGAAGATCTGGCCGAAGGCGATTGTCATGAAGGCATAGTAGATGCCGCGCCGGTGCGAGATGAACAGAGCCACCAGCACTCCGGCAAGCCCGGCCACCGCAGCCGCGGCGGCAAGACAGACCCAGAGGTTGGCGGCGATATCGAACTGGCAGAGCCCGAATGCATAGGCCCCGATGCCGAAATAGGCGCCATGTCCGAACGACGGAAGCCCGGCCGTGCCCAGCACCACGTTGAACGCCAGCGCATAGAGCGACCAGATCAGGATTTCGATTCCCAGATAAGGATAGAGCCCGATCCGCGTGATCCAGAGCGGTACCGTTGCCAGCACCAGCCAGAGCACCAGCATCGTCGGCGTGACGAGACGCGCGGCATCGGATGACGATCTTGATCCCACAATCATTCCTCAGGCCTCAAGCACGCTTTTCTTGCCCCACATGCCCCGCGCACGGAAGGTCACGACGGCAACGAGCAGGATGTACATCGACAACAGCGACCATTCGGACGCGTAGGCGCCGGCAAGCCCGACACAGAGCCCGACCAGCAATCCGGCCACGACCGCGCCCCAGAAACTGCCGACACCGCCGAGCACGATCACCAGGAATGCGGGGATGACGGCATCGACGCCCATGTGCGGGCGGATGCCCCAGATCGGCGCGACGATGATGCCGGCGACCGCGGCCAGCATCGTGCCGAACACGAAGACCAGCAGCCGCAATCGCGACAGGTTGATGCCGAGCGCGCGGACGATCTCGCTGTCATGCGCGCCGGCCTTGACGGTGGCGCCGAACGAGGTCTTTTCGATCAGCAGCCAGACCAGGCCGATGATCCCGGCGGCGATGCCAGCGGCGTAGAAGCGATAGGTCGACCAGATCAGATCGCCGAACAGAAAGCCGCCATTGATGGCGGACGGCACCTGCAGCACATAGTCGCGCGTGCCCCAGACCAGACGGATCAGCTCCTCGATCACCATCGCCGCGCCGAAGGTCAGCAGCAGTCCGTAAAGCGGGTCCTTGCCGTAGGTGCGACGCATGCAGAGCTCGATCAGGATGCCGACCAGGCTCACGATCGCGGGCGCGATGACCAGCGTGGCTGCGTAGCGCCAGCCGAGCGGGAGCGCGAGCCACACCTTGGCAAGATCGGCCGGTAATGGCGGCCGCGGTCCCGTCAACTGCATGGCGACATAGGCGCCGAGCGCGAACAGAGAACCGTGGGCGAGGTTGATCTGCTCCATCAGCCCGACGATGAGCATGAATCCGAGCGCGATCAGCGCGAACAACAGGCCGAGCGTCAAGCCGTTGAGGAGATGCGGAAGAAGGTCGAACAAGGTCTGGGTCTCGCAACTGACATTTGCTCACGCCCGGGACACAGATGGTCCGGGCACGCGGCGCGCGAGGCTGCGCGCCGTCCGTTCTGCGGCGTAACGTGCCGCCTCTAGGAGTCGACGGTCGGCACCTGCTCGTAGGGCGTGAGCTTGCACTTGCCGGGTGCGGCATCGTCGGCGGCCGTTTTCGGCTCGGTCCAGCGGATGATCTCGTACAGATCGGTATTGTCGACCGGCTTCGCGTTGCGTCGCGCCAGATAGATCGTCTGCTGCATCTGGTGCGTCATCGGATCCATGTAGGCATCGAAATGCTGCATGCGATCGGTCGCCGAGACCTTGAGATTCTCGAGCTCCTTGATGATCTTGACGTTGTTGGTCGACCCCGCCCGCTCGATCGCACGGAGCAATTCGCGCGTCGACATGTAGCCGTTATAGGAGACGTTGCCCGGCACCGGGATCGGGCCGTCTTTGTTGGCCGCCTGCCATTTCTTGACGAAATCGGCGACGCCGGGCAGCTGTAGCTTGTGATACCAGGTGGTGCCGAACACGCCGAACAGACTGTCGGGCGCGCCCCAGACATCGGGCCAGTCCTGCTGGTTGTTGATCCAGGCCGGCTTGCCGTCGAGCTTGAGCTGCGCCACCTGTTCGCGCAATGCCTTGATGTCGTCGCCGCCGATCGCGGTCGCAACCACGTCGGGTTTTGCTTGCTGGATCTTCAACAGATAAGCGGTGAAGTCACGCGTGTTCTGCGGCACCAGGAGATTGTCGATGATCTTCCCGCCCGCCGCTTCGACCTGCGCCCTGGTCGCGGCAGACGTGGTGTGGCCCCACACGTAGTCGTTGGTCAGCAGCATCCAGTTCTTGCCGATGGAGTCGACCGCGTTCTTAACCGACGCCTTGGAGAAATTGGTGCCGTTGCCGTCCCAGACGAATTTTACGCGCGAGCAATTCTCGCCCGCCTCGCTCGGTGCAGAGGAATTGGTGTTCATGTAGATCACGCCGTATTTGCTGGCGACCTGCGTGATGGCGTTGGCGACGCCGGAATGCAGCGCGCCGATCAGGATGGTGCAGTCCTCACGCGTGATGAAGCGCTCGGCGACGCGGCTGCCGGTGGCCGGCGTCGTCTCGGTATCCGCGGTGATGTAGGTGATCTGGCGGCCGAGCACACCGCCTTTGGCGTTGAACTCGTCGATCGCCATCTTGATGCCGCGGAAATCGTCCTGGCCGCTGTTGCCGTATTGACCGCTGGCATCGCAGGTCAGGCCGAGCTTGATCGGCTTTGCGCCTTGCGCCCACGCGTGATTCTCTTTCCACGGACCAAAGAAGCTGCCGGTGCCGCCGATGACGCTCGCCATCAAGCTGCCCTTCAAGACGCTTCGCCGTGAGATCTGACGCCCTCTCATCGTTTCCTCCCGTTTTCAAAGTCTTTTGCTTTTTTCTGGGATTAGAATATTCATTCCATTTGTTATGTAAAGTGGAATATTTGGTCCAAACGGCGAAATGCCGCTAAACAGGCGTCCGATCTGGAGACCCGAGGCGATGAACAAGTCACAAGGCGCAATGAGCTACGACGAGCTGCGCGGCGCCATTGCGCAGCGGCACCGGGCGCTTTCCGGCCGGTTGCAGCAGATCGCGGAGTTTGTGCTCGATCACCCGACGGACGTCGCGCTCGGCACGGTGGCGGAGGTCGCGCAGCGTTCGGGCGTGCCGCCCTCCGCGATCGTTCGCTTCGCCCACGCGCTCGGATTCGGTGGCTTCACCGAGATGCAGCAGGTGTTCCGCACGCGCCTCGTTGCCGGCGTTGCGCCGAGCTACAAGGCGCGGCTCGCCCGTATGAAGAGCGAGGAGAAATCGGTGCTCGGCCGCCAGCCGGCCGCGGTCTTGTCGCGCTTCGTCTCGGAGGCGCAATCGTCGCTGGTCACGCTGAGCCAGTCCGTCCATGCCCGCGAGCTCGACGCCGCAACCGCGATCTTATCGAAAGCGCGCGACATCTATCTGCTCGGCCTCGGGGGATCGTTTCCCGTTGCGACCCACCTCGCCTACGTGCTGCGCAAGCTCGGACGACGCGTCGTCCTGCTCGATGGCACCGGTGGCAGCATCCACGAGCAGTCGCATGCCGCAACCGTGGAGGACGCACTGGTCGCCATCAGCTTCCGGAATTACTATCCGGACACGGCGCGGCTGTTTCCCGAACTGGTCGCGCGCGGCGTCCCCTCCATCTCCATCACAGACAGCCTCTTGAGCCCGATCGTCGAAGGCGCGCATGTGGTGTTCGAGATCCAGGACATGCCCGAGCCGGCGCTGCGCACGCTGGTCGCGCCGATGTGTCTCGTGCAGGCGATGGCGATCGGCCTCGACCTCGCGGCCGACTAGGTTTCAGAACAGGAGAAGATCATGGCAGCACATGACGGGAAAATATTGGCGGGCCAGGTGGCGCTGCTGACCGGCGCTGGCCGCGGGCTCGGCCGCGCCTTCGCGGAGAAGCTCGCCGCGCTCGGCGCCGACGTCGCCATCCACGGCATGCGCGAGAACGGGCCGGCGGAATATGGCGAGGGCACGACGCTGACCGCCGTCGCCGCCGAGATCGGAAACCAATTCGGCGTCCGCAGCCGGCGCGTGCTCGGCGATCTCACCAAGGGCGAGGACATCGCGCGCGTGTTGGCCGAGACGGAAGCCGCGCTGGGCCCGATCGACATCCTCGTGCACAATGCCGGCGGCGACATCGCGGCCGCAGGCGGCAAACCCGATCCGAACGACGCCGTTCACATCAAGGAGGCCGATGTGCGCGCGGTGCTGGAGCGCAACCTGCTCTCGACCATCCTGACCTGCCAGGCGGTCGCAAAGGGAATGATGGAACGCCGGCGCGGCCGCATCGTCACGCTTGGGTCGGTCGCCGCCTTCAAAGGACGCACCAACGGCGCGATCTATGCAGTCTCGAAGGCCGGGGTGACGCATTACACGCGATGCCTGGCCGACCAGCTGCGCCCCTACGATATCGCCGTCAATTGCATCGCGCCCGGCGATACCCGCACCGGCCGCTTCCTCGGCACGCGCGCGGTGGACCCCGACAGGATGGTCGAGACCGGCACGCTCGACCGCATCGCGACCGTCGACGAGGTCGCACGCGTCGTCGAGTTCTTCGCAGGTCCCATGGGCGCCTTCGTCTCCGGCCAGGTGCTGCGGATCGACGGCGGCGGCCAGTGCTGGCCGGGCTGAGACACAAGAAAAAGGGCCGCTGCAAGCGACCCTTTTGCATCATCGCGACCGAGCCGACGTCACTCCACCCGCGCCAGCACGGCGAGCTTGCGAATGCCCTTGTTGCGGTAGGCGTCGAGGAACGCGTAATAGTCCTTGAACGACACGCAGCCGTTCGAATCGCCGTTTGGCCCGAGCATGAAGGTGTGGGCGAGCAGGCCGTCGCGGCCGTAGATCGCGCTCTCGCCGCCGATCGGGGTCAGGCGCAGCGCGGGCACGCCGTGGAACAGCGCCTCGCGCGGCTTCAACGTATAGATGTGCGGCGGAGTCACGCCGCGCATGCGCAGACGGCGGGAATCCGGATCGTCGCGGTTGGCGCCGAGGCCCGAATGCGCCTCGAGCCTGGTCCCGTCGGGGAGATACACCATCTTGGCCGTGATGTCGTAGACCGCGGTGTCACGATCATAAGGCGCCGAGCCGCCAAGCATCGGGTTCTGCTCCTTCGGCGCGATGGAGGCGGTGATGCTGGCATCGGCCGAGGCGTAGGCCAGAAGCCCACCGGACGGCTCACGCTTGCCCCAGAGTTTTTCCACCATCGACTGCCGCGGCGCGGTGATCGACATCACCGCTGCCTTGGCGCGATCTGCAATCGACTTCGGCTTCGCCTCGGGTGCCGGCACGATCTGGGCCGGATCGGCCGAGGCGAGCTGCATCTGGGCATCCGGAGCACGCTTCGCCTTGTCGGCGGCCTTGTCAGCGGTTTTGGCCGGAGCCGCCGGCTTCAGCGCTTCCGCGACCTTCGCGATCACGCTCTGCTTCGGCGCGTCCTTGGCCACAGCAACCTCGGTCGCTGGCGCGGCGCTGGCAGCGTTCGATTGCACGCCCTGCGTCGCAGCCGCGGCAAAGCGTTCGTTGAACATCTCGCGCGAGATCGGCGCGGCCACCTGCAACCGGTCCGGCAAGACCGCAAAGGCCTCCCTGACGGCCTCGCCCGCCTCGCGCAGGGCGACCCTGGGCGCGCGCTTGATCACCGGCTCGTCGTAGCCGGTGCTGCCGACGGTCGGATAGACGCTGGCGCCGAACACGTTGCTGTAGATGGTCCAGCCGGCGCCCATCACGACGCAGCCGATCGCCGCGGCGCCGAGCCAATTGGTCGTGGTCATTTTCCGGGAAGATTTCCGAAGAGAATTCTTGGACTTCCGTGCCGCGTTACTCTGCGCAGCGATACTCTTACTCATTCGCCTTGCGTCCAGGACGGTGTCACTCGGTCCCCCCTCAAAGTGCCGCTGGTCACGATCCGGGAACAGCATCTCGCAGAGGGTCGGAGCGTCATTAAGGCGACTTTTAGTTAAATGCGGATTAAGTTCGGGCAGATGTGGGGCGGTCCGTCAACGCTGTCTCATTTTGAGAAAAAAGCCCGCAGAACTACGGGCTTAGGGGCGTCTGTTAACCATAATTCTCGGCCGGGGCGGCGCATTCAGCAGACGTCTTCGGCCGCGTTCTCTAGACCCACCAACCAAGTCCTTTTCGTGGTCTTCAATGCCCGCACGATAACGGAGGAGCGTTGAGCGAGGCTGGTGTGCAAATGCCGCTTTCGCATCTCATGGGCGCCTCCGGTCGGCCGCTCATGCACATCGCGCGTGCCGCACGGCACTCGCCCCTGACCGAAAGTTGATCGCGCCGGACTGGAAAAGGCCGTGCTGAGGCGATAGCTGCGTGAGCGGCACTTTTCAGCAGCCTCTGCGAGTGATACGGTACCGTATCAACATCGCCTTGAACTGTGCCGGGCATGCAAACGGAGGCTGGCATGAGAAGGTTCGCGCGCGCCGGATGTTTCGCCCTGGCCTGGCCGGTTTTGTTGATGGGATATGCGGCGGCGCAGCCTGCCAATGCCGGCTGCACAGCGTCGGTTTCAGCCGCGAGCACGCAGACCTGGCGCTGCGACAACGGCATCACCATCGTTGCAGAAAACGGCGCCAGATTTGAACTTAAGGACGCCAACCGCGACGGACATATAGACTCCGTGGAGTTGAGCAGCAAAGCCCTGCTGATCGAGGTGCCCAAAAAACCCCGCGGCAATCCTTTCAAGGTGCTGACCCCGCAGGCGATTGCCGCGGTGCGCGGCACGAAGTGGGCCGTCGACGCCGCTGAGGCCAAGACCTCCGTCTTCGTCGCCGACGGCCGTGTCGGCGTCAGCCGCAGGGCTCGTGGGCGCGGCGTCGTTCTGGGCCCCGGCGAAGGCGTCGATGTGGAAGCCACCGGCGCGTTGACCGTCAAGACATGGGGGCAGCCGCGCGTCGATGCGCTGATGGCAAGGCTTGGTCAATAGGACTACCGGACTCAGAGCAAAGAAGATTGCAGCACGTAGTGACTAGACGCGTTCAGATCCTGGCGGCACTCATCCTCACCGCGCTGTGGGGCGCAGGCATCTATGCCGCGCACGCCCACGGTCATCTGCGCTTTCTCGACCGCCTCGAAGCGACGCTGACGGATTGGCGGACCCAGATCCGCGGCGTGCAGCGTCCGCCCGATCTCGTCACCATCGTCGCGATCGACGATACCGTGGTGAAGCGCGGCGGCAGCTATCCGCTGCCGCGCGCCGATCTCGCCCGTGTCGTCGACACCATCGTGCAGTTCAAGCCGAAGGTCGTCGCGATCGACCTGCTGCTGGTCGACCGCAGCGCCGCGATCGGAGATGCGACGCTGGCGAACACGCTCGCCACCGGTCCCATGGTGCTCGCCGCCGCGGCCATCTTTCCCAGCGCCAGCGAGACCGTCGAGGCCAGCAGCCAGGGCCCCCTCGCCGTGCTGCCGCAGGCCGAACGCTTCCTGCTGCCGCTGCCCGCGTTCGCCGACCACGCCGAGGTCGGCGTCGTCAACGTCGCGACAGGGCAGTCGGGCTCACCTCTTTCGGTGCCGATGCTGTTCCGGACCCGCGACAAGGTCGAGCTGTCGTTCCCGTTGCGCGTCGCGGCGCGCGCGCTCGACAAGTCGCTGACGATTGCACCGGATCGCCTCATGCTCGGTGACCGCGCCGTGCCGACCGATACCGATTTCGCACTGCCCATCACCTATTACGGTCCGAGACGCACCATCCGCACCGTCAGCGCACAGGCCATCTTCGACGGCACGCTCAAACGCGACGCGATCGAGAACCGGATCGTCGTGATCGGCGCCTCGGTCGCCGGCGGCGGCGACTTCTATCCCACACCCTTCGATTCCCTGATGCCCGGCGTCGAAGTGGTCTCGACTGCGATCACGCATCTCGTTGCCGGCGACGGCATCGTGCGCGATTACAGGGTTCGTATCGCCGACGCTTTTGCTGCGATCCTGCTGCCGATCTTGCTGGTCGGCTCGCTGGCCTGGCGGCGCAGCGCGCTCGGCATCATGGCGGCGGCTGCGGTGATGATCGCCTGGGCCGGGCTCAATACGTTCGCGTTTACGCATGGCGTCTGGCTGAATGCAGCAACCACGCTTGCCGCCGCCGTGCCCCCGTTTGCGATCTTTGCCGGCGTACAGCTGTGGGCCGGAGGCCGCCGCACGCAATATCTCGCTGCCAAGAGCAGGTCGCTAGCCCGGTTCCAGGCGCCCGCAGTGCAGGAATGGTTGGCGCGCGATCCGGATTTTCTGTCAAGACCCGTACGGCAGAACGCAGCCGTGGTCTTCATCGATCTTTCCGGCTTCACAGGCCTGAGCGAGCAGACCGACCCGGATGCGATCCAGGAGGTCCTGAAGGCATTTCATGCGCTGATCGACAAGACTGCCGTCGATTGTGGCGGCACAATCACCGGCTTTCTCGGCGACGGCGCCATGATCCTGTTCGGCCTGCCGCGAGCGATGCCCGATGACGCGGCAAGCGCGCTGAAATGTTCGATCGACCTGCATCGCGGCGTCGAACGCTGGATTGCTTCGTTGCCGCCAGCCATCGGCGATCGGCTCGGCTTCAAGATCGGCGCGCATTTCGGCGAGATCGTCGCCTCCCGCCTCGGCGGGAGTCACCAGCACATCACTGCGACGGGCGACACCGTGAACGTCGCGAGCCGACTGATGGAGGTCGCCGCCCAGAACGGCGCACGGCTCGCGTTGAGCGATACGCTGCTCGATGCGGCCGACTTCCACGGGGCGCCTGACGGCGTTCTGTCAGGCCCCCTGCTCGCCCGCGTCCGCGGCCGTTCGGGCGTCGTGACGGTGTGGTTCTGGCGGGATCGGGGCGGGCCGGACCAGGATGCTGCAAAGGCCGAGATGATCGGCTGAAGGCCACCGCCGTACACCCCCGCACTCGCTGTCGCCCCCCGCGAGGACGACAAGACTACCTTGCTTCCGGCGGCGGCGAGCGGTCCAGCACGTCGCCTTTGGCGCCTTCCAGCAGATCGATGCCGTAGGTTTCGACCACGAGCGGCCCGCGCTTGCGCTGCAATTGCGCAACCTGCGTGACCTGCGCAAAGAGGTGGTGGAGAACGGGATGCCCTTCCGGGCGCAGTTCGTCGACATACAGCAGCTTGCCAGCGAGCAGCTTTGGATCCGGCTCGACCATGTTGACCCAGCGGATGCGCTGGGTCCGCTGCACCACGCAGGTGCCGCGCGGCAGGTAGAAGGCGAGCCAGCCGGTGGTGCCGTAGTCCTGCGCGAGCACACAGGTGGCGCCATGACGCGCGCGCACCGTTTCGATCTCGGCGGCGAGCTCGCGCCAGCCGACGCCGACGCTGCGCACGGTGGCATCGCGGCGATATCCGGAGAGCCAGCCGGTATTGGCCTGCACGATCAGCGCGGCAAACATCACGATGCCGACGGGCGCGGCCCAGCGCAGGCAGAAATCCGCTAGGCGCCGCGCACGCGGCTTCCACTGCACGAGGTTGACGGCGGCCGCCGCGGCAATAACGAAGGGCGGATAGACCGGCGCGAACCAGTTGGCCTCGACGCGGGCATGCAGCGAATGCCAGACGAAATAGGCGACGATGGTCCAGAACATCGTCTCGATCAGCACGCGCGAGGCCAGCGCGCCGGCCCTGTGCCAGGTCAACGCGTGCAGGCCCATCGCGCCGAGGATGAAGACGAGCGGGGTCGCAAACGCGATCTGGGTCGGGATCAGCTCGGCGACGAAGACCGGACGAAAGTCTTCGATCTTCGCGCGCCCAAGCTGCTTTGCGAACGAGACCCATTGATGGTCCGCATTCCAGAGGATCACCGGCGAGAACAGCGCCAGCGCAACGAGGCCCCCGAGATAGGGCCAGGGCGAGAGAAACCAGCGCCGCAGTTTCGGCACGCAAGCCAGCCAGATCAGGATCGCCAACCCGAAGAACATCGCGGTGTATTTCGACAGCAGCGCCGCGCCGACGGCTGCGCCGACCGCGAGCCACCAGGCACCCCGGCCGGTCTCCAGCACCTTGGCGAGGAAGAACAGCACGAAGCTGGAGGCGACCAGCAGCGGCGCATCGGGCGTCACGATCAGCGTGCCGATCGAGGCCATCATCGTCACGTTGAGCAGGATGGCGCTGGTCGCGGCGACACGCGCGCCGCCGAACAGGATCGCGGCGGAGCGATAGACCGCATAGCTCATCGGCAGCGCCAGCAGGATCGAGACCAGGCGGACGCCGAGCTCGGTATCGCCGGCGATCATGGTGCCGGCGCGGATCACATAGGCAACCATCGGCGGGTGGTCATAATAACCGCCCGCCAGATTCTTCGACCACATCCAGTAATAGGCTTCGTCGAAGGTAATAGGTGTGAACGCGGCCGCGACGAGCCGCAAACCGACCAGCGCGAGAATCAGCAGCGCGGTGTTGCGGACGATCCGCGCGTCAGCTCCGCCCATATTGCGCTATTTCTTGCGCCAGACGAACAGGCCTGACATCGCGTAGTTCCACACCACGCCCATCAGCGCACCGGCCATGCCGGCCAGCCACCAGATCGGCTCCTGGTCGTACACCGAGAAGGCGACGCCGACATTGGCGAGCAGGCCGACGCTGCACACGATGTAGAAAGCGATCAGGCCGCGCAGCAGCGCAAAGCCCCTCAGCCGCTGGTCGCGATAGGTGAGGAAATTGTTGAGGATGAAATTGCTGGTCATGGCGACGATGGCACCGGCAGCCTGCGCCTCCGGGAACGGCACCTTGAACAGCTGGAGTCCGATGAACAGCGTGGTGAGGTGCACCACGAGGCCGATGCCGCCGACCATCGCGAACAGGATGAAGCGCAGCGAGACGACATCGTTGCTCAGCTTGGCGAGGACGAGACCGAGGAAGTCGAGCGCGACCATGGAGTCGAGCTTGCTCTCGCCATGCTGACGCGCGCCGAACGTGTAGGGAATCTCGACGGCCCGCAAGGTGCCGCTCGCAGTCGCGACGATGTCGAGCAGGATCTTGAAGCCGTGCACGGACAGCTTTGGCGCGAGCTCCTCGAAGCGATCGCGGCGCATCATGAAGAACCCGCTCATGGGATCGGCGATCTCGACCCGCAGCATCTTCCTCGCGAACTCGGTCGCCAGCGCGCTGGCGCCGGCGCGCTGCTTGTTGAAGCCCTCGCTCTTGTAGCCCTCGATGTAGCGGCTTCCGACGACGAGGTCGGCCTCATCACTTGCGAGCAGCAACAGCATCTTCGGCAGCTGCGCCTCGTCGTGCTGGAGATCGGCGTCGATCACGGCGACAAACGGCGCACTCGAGGCAAGGATGCCCTCGATACAGGCGCCCGACAGGCCGCGGCGGCCGATGCGGCGGACGCAGCGGACGCGGCTGTCCTGCTGCGCCAGCGCGCGCACGACGTCCCAGGTGCCGTCGGGCGAATTGTCGTCGACGAACACGACCTCCCAGGCGACGTTGGTGAGGGTCGCCTCCAGCCGCCGGTACAATACCGTGACATTGTCGCGCTCGTTGAAGGTCGGGACGATGACCGACAGTTCCGGGCCCTCTTGAGCCTGCGGCGGATGGTCGGAGCCCGGTCTGATCGCTTCGTTCATGACGGCAGCGTATATCCGCCGCGTCCTACGCTGCCAAGTTCTTGCGCTGCCAAGCCGGGGGGTCTGTGGGAAATGACCCAAAAGGGGTCCCAAAATGCCAACGACCCCGGAACGGCGGGCCGCGCGTACATCCGGCGCAAGCCCAAGCTATTCCAAGGTCGTCCCAGCGCCGGAGTTTTCCGCTCAACGTCGCCGTTAGAAGCTAGATAGGAACGACCCGACCGTTTCGCAAGGGGCGAAAACCACCATTTTGAGCCTATTGGTTGGGCACTTCCCGGATGATCGGGCCGCGCGGCGCGGGCGCGGCGGGGGCTGCCGGGGCCGCAGCCGGGGCGGGCTCGGCTTTCGCCGGTTTGGGCGGCTTGCCATATTGGCCGATCGGCCCGAACACGACGGCGACCGCCAGCACGATCGCTGCGACGATCGCGCCCAAAATGCCCCCCATCGACTCAGACGACATGAAACCCATCCCTGTTCCAGATGCGCCCGGTGATACCATGGATGGGCGCACGGCCGAAGGGGCGAATAGCGAACGGGGAGTAGCGAATAGGGAGGCTGGCCTTCCTGCCCTATTCGCTACTCCCCATTCGCTTTCGGCTCCTACTTCGCCGGCAGCCTGTGCTTGACGAAGGCCGTCACGATGTCCTTTTGCGCAAACTCCACTGCCCTGTTCGCGGTCGCGAGATGTGCGCCGGAATCAATGTTCGGATATTGGGTCGTGAGATAGTCGAGCAGCACCACCCGGTAGTATTGCCGCTCCGACGGACAGGCGCCCGCGACCGAGCGGACAAAATCCTGTTCCGTCATTCCCTGATTGCTGTCACGCGAATATTCCCGCGCCAGGCAATGCCAATAATCGTCGCGGCCCCGCTGGGCGAGCGTCTGCGCGCCCTTGGCATCGTCATCATCCGCCATGACCGGAGATATCATGGCGGCAGATGTCATCATGCCGAGCGCCGCTCCCACCATCAGCATCCGCATCTTGATCTCCTTTTTCGCCGATCGCGACGCCGAGCTTAGACTCGACGCGAGAACTGGCCAATCACATCTCGTTTGACTAGGATAAGCCCCTCCCTCCCCGTCGATGCGAGATCCTCCCGTGGCCAAAGCAAAAACCGCGTCAAAAAAGTCCGGCAACATCTTCATCGGCATCGGCGGCTGGACCTTCGAGCCCTGGCGCGGCGTGTTCTATCCGGAGAAACTCACGCAGGCGAAGGAGCTGTCTTACGCAGCCTCGAAGCTGACCTCGATCGAGATCAACGGCACCTATTACGGCTCGCAGAAGCCGGAGAGCTTTCGCAAATGGGCAAGCGAGGTGCCCGACGGCTTCGTGTTCTCGGTAAAGGGACCGCGCTTCGCAACCAATCGCCGCGTGCTCGCCGAGGCCGGCGACTCCATCAAGCGATTCTATGATTCCGGCGTGCTGGAGCTCGGCGACCATCTCGGGCCGGTGCTCTGGCAGTTTGCCCCGACGAAAAAGTTCGACGGCGCCGATTTCGGCAAGTTCCTCGAACTGTTGCCCCGCAAGCTCGAGGGCCGCGCGCTCCGCCATGTCGTTGAGGTCCGCCACGACAGTTTCTGCACGCCCGACTTCGTTGCGCTGATCCGCGAATTCGAGACGCCCGTGGTGTTCGCCGAGCACGGCAAATATCCTGCCATCGCCGACGTCGCCGGCGATTTCGTCTATGCCCGGCTTCAGAAGGGCAATGACGAGATCAAGACCTGCTACCCGCCGAAACAACTCGACGCCTGGGCCGAGCGCTTCCAGGCCTGGGCTTCGGGCGGTGAACCGGATGATCTGCCGAAAGTCGACAAGGCCAAGCCGAAGAAGGAGCCACGCGACGTGTTCGCTTACGTCATCCACGAAGGCAAGGTGCGCGCACCTCACGGCGCCATGGAACTGATCGCGCGGATAAGCTGAGCTGTCCCATGGCAAAGGCAAGAAAGCTCTTCACCATCGGCTATGAGCAGACGCCGCCCAAGGCCGTGCTGGACGAGTTGGAAGAGGCCGGCGTCAAGCTCGTGGTCGACGTGCGCGCCGTGACGTCGTCGCGGCGCCCGGGCTTTTCCAAGAAGCAGCTGTCCGCCGGACTCGACGAGCGCGGCATCGCCTATGTTCACCTCGCCGCGCTCGGCACGCCGAAGGAAGGCCGCTTGGCGGCGCGCAGCGGGCAGTACGACGTGCTGGAGAAGATTTTTTCGAAGCACCTGAAGGCGCCCGAGGCCAGGGAAGCAATGGACGAGCTCTCGGCCCTGGTGAAGAAGGCCGGCCCCGTGTGCCTGCTGTGCTACGAGCGGGACCACACTCATTGCCACCGCCAGATGATCGCGGAGATCATCGAGGAGCGGGATGGCGTGGCGGTGAAGAATTTGGCCGGGCGGCAGACGTAGCTGCCGCCGTCATTCCGCGGCGCCCTTGGCGCGAACCCGGAATGGCGGCTAGCCCTCTCCCGCAAGCTGGAACGACCCCTCCATCATCTGCACGCAGCTGCCGCCGACGTGGGCGGAGACGATCTTGCCGTGCTGCTTGCGCACGCGCGTCAGCAGGATGCTCGGCCGGCCCATGTCAAACCCCTGGCCGACGGTAAGCGTGAGCTCGCCGTCAGGCGCGGGATCGAGATCGGCGAACAGTGCGGCTGCAGCAACTGTGGCGCTGCCGGTGGCGGGGTCTTCGATCAGGCCGCTGGCCCCGGGGAAGAACATTCGCGCCTGGCGCTCGCATGGCGCCTCCGCAGCCGGCACATCGCGCGTGTAGAAATAGACCGAGAAAGCGCCGTCGCGCGGCAGCATCCGGCCGAATGCCGCGGCATCCGGCTTGGCCCGCCGCACCGCCTCGCGCGATCGCACCTCCGCGACCACGAACGGCGTCCCGACACCGACGACCTGTGGCGCGTGGCGATCGGTCCTGATGTCATCGGCGCTCAGAGAGATGCAGGACGCCACGTCCGCGGCGGAAACTTCCGCCAGCCGCGACAGCGGCTGCGGCGCGGTCAGCTCGGTGCTGACCACCTTTCCCTGCTCTCTACGAATCTCGACCGGCACGAGCCCAGCCTTCTCTTCGAACAGCAGGCGCGGCTTCGGCTCCCTGGCGAGGCTCGCCAGCACGAAGGCAGTGCCGACATTGGGATGACCCGCGAAGGGAAGCTCCCGAACCGGTGTGAAGATGCGGACCTCCGCGTCGTGCCCGGGATTGCGCGGCGGCAGCACGAAAGTCGTCTCGGAATAGTTGAACTCGGTCGCGATCGCCTGCATCTGCGTGCTCGACAGCCCGCCCGCGTCGAGCACAACGGCGAGCTGATTGCCGCCGAAGGCGCGGTCGGTGAACACGTCGACGGTGGCGTAACGGCGCTGCATCCTCGATCCCTCATGCAAGTCGCGGCCGCGACCGGCCGCTTCGCCGGCAGTCTACAAGCCGGCGATATCGCTCGTCATGCCCCAAAATTCGGAGCAATCGGAGCAATCGATTCATGAAGTGGAAGAGCGAGCGCCAGCGATATGGGACGCGCGCTAGCCCAATTGAAACACCGCCACCGGCCGCTCGTAGCCGCGCACCTCGACCTCGCCGAGCGCGACGGCATCGCTGCCGGCCTCGCCCAGCGCCTCGCGCACGGTCGCCGAGATCAGGAACTGCGAGCCGAACTCCTTGTTCAGCGCTTCCAGCCGCGAGGCGAAGTTCACGGTGTCGCCGATGACGGTGTACTCCTTGCGCCGTGGCGAGCCGATGTTTCCGGCGACGACCTCGCCGAAATGAATCCCGATGCCGATGCGCAGCGGCCAGCTCGTCTGGGCATTGATGCGGTCCATCGCGCTGAGCATCTCGCGGCCCGCGGCGACCGCACGCGGCGCGGCGTCGGAGGCCTCCAGAGGTGCGCCGAACAGCGCGAGGAAGCCATCGCCGAGAAACTTGTTCACGATGCCGCCGTGCTTGTCGAGGATGTCGACCAGCACCGCGAAGGCGCCGTCGAGCCGGTCGACCACTTCCTGCGGCGTGCGCGACTGCGCGCCGGCCGTGAAGCCGCGGAAATCGACGAACATCACCGCGACGCGGCGAATATCGCCGCTTGCGCTCGTTCCCTGCGCCATAAGCCGCTCCACCACTTGTGGGGAGACGTGCTGGCCGAACAGGTTCGTCACCCGGTCGCGCGCGGTCGCCGCCGCGATGCTCGCGGCAAACTGGCGGCGGAGCTGCGCGCCGACGGCACCCGCCAGCGCGCCGCAAATCAGGATGACGACGCTGCGCACAGCGTGCAAATAGATCAGGGGATCGCCGGCCTCGTCTGCCGAATTGTAGTACAACGCAACCGACAGAAGCCCGGCTGCAGCCACGAAGCCGGTGAATGCAGAGAGCCAGAAGTCGAGCCGCAGGGTCGAGAGGATGACGAAGATGAAATACATCAGCGGCACGGCGAAACCGAGCGCCTGGCTTGCGCCCATGGTGCGGGTCTGCAGGATCAGGATCACGGTCGGCAGCGACGTCTCGATCAGCGTGCCGACATAGCGGCGGATCACCGGCACATCGCGATCGAGCCGCAGGTTCTTTCTGATCTGGGTGTGGACCCAGACCTCGAACAGAATGAAGCCGGCGAGCAGAGCATAGACCGCGATAATCCCGTCCGTTCCGCGCCACACCCGGTTCACCACGCCGGGGTCGATCAAATAGATCGAGGTGAGCAACAGCATCATGATGCAGCCCGTCAGGATCAGTGTCCGCACCCGCAACAACTCGGTGCGCAACACCTCCCGCGTCAGCTCGCGCTCGAAATCCTCCGACAGCACGGCCTGGTGCCGTGTCTTCCTGCTCGCAAATCTGACCATTCCGCCCCCTTGTCATTCCGGGGCGATGCAACAGCATCGAACCCGGAATCCCGGGTTCACGCTTCGCGCGCCCCCGGAATGACTTCCAAGGGTCATTGTGCCTCAATCCAGCGTGCGGCGGAAGCGCGTCACGGCGATGGTCATGGCGAGCAGCATCAGGGCTACCAGCGCCAGCGTGTCGAAGCGCAAATTCTCCATGGTCGCGCCCTTGAGCATGATGGCGCGGACGATGCGCAGATAATGCGTCAGCGGCAGGGCTTCGCCGAGATATTGCGCCCAGGCCGGCATGCCCGCGAACGGGAACATGAAGCCGGAGAGCAGAATGCTCGGCAGAAAGAACATCATCGACATCTGCATGGCCTGGAGCTGGTTCTGCACCAGGGTCGAGATGGTGTAGCCGATCGCCAGATTGGTGGTGATGAACAGTGTCGAGAGCAGCGCCAGCAGAAACAGATTGCCGATCAGTGGCACGCCGAACAGGCCGACGCCGATGCTGATGATGAGGAACGCCTGCACGAAGCCGACCAGGACGTAAGGCACGATCTTGCCGAACATCACCTCGACCGGCTTGATCGGCATCGACAAGAGGCTTTCCATGGTGCCGCGCTCGACCTCGCGCGTGACCGACAGCGCGGTGAAGATCAGCATGGTCATGGTCAGGATGGTGCCGACGAGACCGGGCACGATGTTCAGGCTGGAGCTAGCTGCCGGATTGTAGCGGGCGTGCGCGCGGATCTCGAACGGCATCTCCGGGGGATCGCCGATATAGAGATCGTGCTTGAGCGCGGTCTGCACCACCATACCGAGCGAACCGATCGCCGCGCTCGCCGCAACGGGATCCGTGGCGTCGGCCGCGACCAGCAATGCCGGTCTGTCGCCGCGCCGCACCGCGCGCTCGAAGCCACGCGGGATCTCGATGCCGAACAGCACCTTGCCGGATTTCAGGAGGTTGTCGAAATCGTCGACGTCGTGCACCTCATAGAGGAAGCGGAAATAAGCGGTGTTCTCCAGCGCCTTCAAAATCGAGCGGGCGAGATCGGAGTCCTCCTGGAGCAGCACCGCGCTCGGCAGATGGCGCGGCGTGGTGTTGATGGCATAGCCGAACAGCATGAGCTGCATCACGGGCAGCATCACGATCATCGCGAAGGACACGCGATCCCGCCTGAGCTGGATGAACTCCTTGACCAGCATTGCATAAGAGCGCCGCAGGAAGCCGAAGCGTTCCCGGATTTCGTGGCGCGGTGCGGGAGGATCGACGGCGCTCATTGGAAATTGTCCTTGGAGCGACCCATCAGCTCGATGAACACGTCTTCCAGCGACGGCGACGATTTCTGCCAGTGCAGGCCGCTCTTCTCACGCCACGACCCGATGCTGGCTTCGAGCGCCGCGACGTCGCGGCCGGACACGTGCAGCGAGGTGCCGAACGGCGCCACCATGTCGATCCCCGGCTTGCCGGTCAGCTCGGCCGTGAGGCGGTTGAGGTCCTCGCCCGTCACTGTGTAGGTCGTCAGCGCGGATTTCGCGATCACCTCCTCCACTGTGCCATGCGTCAGCAGATGGCCGTAGGCGATGTAGGCGATCTCATGGCAGCGCTCGGCTTCGTCCATGTAATGGGTAGAGACCAGGACCGTGAGGCCCTCGGCGGCGAGCGCATGGATCTCGTTCCAGAAGTCGCGCCGCGCCTTGGGATCGACGCCCGCGGTGGGCTCGTCGAGCAGCAGGAGTTGCGGATTGGGCAGCGTGCATGCCCCGAGCGCGAGTCGCTGCTTCCAGCCGCCGGAGAGCTCGCCCGCAAGCTGCTCCTCGCGACCCGAGAGCCCGAGCCGCCTGATCATGTCGCGCGCGGCACCTCGCGCGTCGGTGACGCCATAGAGCCGCGCCACGAATTCGAGATTCTCGCGTACCGAGAGATCCTGGTACAGGCTGAAGCGCTGGGTCATGTAGCCGACCTGGCGCTTGATCTTTTCGGCATCGCGCCGGATGTCGTAGCCGAGGCAGGTGCCCTCACCGCTGTCGGGCGTGAGCAGCCCACAGAGGATGCGGATGGTGGTTGTCTTGCCCGAGCCGTTGGGCCCGAGGAAGCCATAGATCGAGCCGCGCTTCACCTGCATCGACAGATCGTGCACGACCTCGCGGCCCCCGAACGACTTGGTCAGGCCCTTGACGTCGATCGCGATGCCGTTTCCCTCGCTCATCGCTTGTCCGCCACCGGAGTCTTCGGATTGAGATAGACGTCGATCGGCTGTCCCACGCGCAGGGCATCAGGCCGCGAGGGCCGCGCCTGGACCAGATAGACCAGCTTGTTGCGCTCATCGAGACTGTAGATGACAGGCGGGGTGTATTCGGCCGAGGTCGCAATGAAATAGATCTTTGCGGTGAGGTCGGCCGCGCAATTGTCGCAAGAGATTCGTACCGTGTCGCCGATCGCGACCTTCGGCAGCGCGGTCTCCGGCACGAAGAAGCGCAGCTTCATGTTACCGGGCGGCATGATCGACAGCACCGGCCGCTGCGCCCCCACCATCTCACCCTCGCGGAAATAGATCTGCTGGATGGTGCCGGCAACAGGCGCAAAGCCCTTGCGCCGCGCCATCCGCGTCTCCGACGTCGCCACCCGCGCCTCCGCGACGCGCAACGATGACACCGCGGAATCGAGATTGGCTTGCGTGCCGGAGCCGGTCTTGTTCAGCGAGGCTGCCCGATCATAAGTTTGCTGTGCGTTGGCGAGCGTCGCCTTGTTCTGGTTGAGATCGGCAAGCTGGAGATCATCGTCGACGGAATAGAGGTGATCGCCGACCTTGACCTCGTCGCCCTCGCGGACATTGAGCTTGGTTACGCGGCCGGCTTCGTCCGGGCTGACGAAGATCATGTCGGCCTCGACCCAGCCCTGGAAGCCGGGATCGCGCTTCTCCTTGCACCCGGCAAGGCCGGTCGCGAGCGTAACGACCAATGCCAATCCAAGGATCGCTTGCGACGACTTCATGTCGTCCTCCGTTCGCCAAAAATCAAATCGAGATGGACGCGCAGCATCTCCTGCGCGTCGAGCGGCGCATGCCGCGCAAACAGGCTTTGCCAGATCACTGCGATCATCGCCGGAGCAACCATGATCTGTGGATAGCGCGCGAGGTCCTTCTGACGGATCTCGCCGCGAGCGATGCCGAGCTCGATCAGCCCGCGCATGGCAGCAATCCCGCGCGAGACGACCTCGCGGTAGTAGAAGTCGGCGACGGCCGGAAAGCGCGGCCCCTCCGCCACGATCAGGCGCACCAGATCGCCGCGCCTGGTGCCGATGACCTCTTTCAGGAAGTTGCTGGCGAAGGCCTCGACGAGGTCGCGCACCGAGCCCGCCGGCGGCGGTAGCGCGGTCAGCCGCGCCACGACTGGCACGATCACGATGCGCACCAGCTCCTCGAACATCGATTCCTTGTCCTTGAAGTGCAGGTAGATCGTGCCCTTGGCGACACCGGCGCGTTTGGCGATGTCGTCAAGGCGCGTCGCGGCAAAGCCGCGGGCGATGAATTCCTCCATTGCCGCCTCCACGATCGCCGCGCGCCGCTCCTGCGCACGCGCAGTGCGGTTCGACACAGGCAGCGCGCCTTGGGTTGCGGACGTGTGCGCCCCGCTCTCTGCAGAGGGCTTGGCGAGCTTGGTCGATCTCTTTGTCATTTTTCTATTTTGACTGACTAGTCAGTCATCGTCAAGCCACCCCTAGCGACAGATCAGAATTCCAACGAATTAGTATTGACTAATGAATTAGCGTTGACTAATAGAATGACATGATCAACGCCGCCCCAAATCCCATCACCACCGTGATGCGCGCCCTCGCCGACCCGACCCGGCGCGCCGTGTTCGAGCGTGTCTTCGAGAGCAAGGAGATCAGCGTCGCCGAGCTCACCCGCGGCAGCGGCGTGACCCAAGGCGCGATCTCGCAGCACCTGAAGTCTCTCAAGCAGGCCGGCCTCGTGGCCGAGCGCGCCGAGGGCCGCAACGTCTATTACCGCGCCGCGCCGCGAGGGCTCGAGCCCCTCGTCACCTGGATGGACCATTACGGCGTGTTCTGGCGCGAACGCTTCCAGAACCTGCGTGACCTCTTGAAGGAGATCGATCCGTGAGTGCAGTTGCTTCCAAAGTCCAAACCCAGAACATCGTCATCGATGAAGTCTTCCCTCACGCCGTCGCGACGATCTGGAAGGCGCTGACCAGTGCCCAGTTGATTGCGCGCTGGCTGATGCCGCCGACCGGTTTCGAGGCCGTCGAGGGAAACAATTTCACGTTCAAGACCAATCCGGCCGGCGCGTGGGATGGCACGATCCATTGCCGCGTTCTGGAGGTCGTGCCGAACCAGCGCTTTGCTTACGCCTGGAAGGGCGGAGACGAGAGCAACACCGGTTACGGCTCGGCGCTTGATACGGTCGTCACCTGGTCGCTCACACCGGTCGAAGCAGGGACGCGCGTGCGCGTGGTGCATTCCGGCTTCGTGACGCCAAAGAACGATACTGCTTATCGCAACATGAGCGACGGCTGGGTCAAGGTGCTGCAGCGCCTCGATGCCGTCTCCGGCGAAGACAAGTAAGGGAATATCGTGATGAACAAGCCCTATACCGGCGGCTGCGCCTGCGGTGAGATCCGCTATTCGATCGTCGGCGAGCCCCTGTTCAGCAATCATTGCCAGTGCCGCGACTGCCAACGCGAAAGCGGCAGTGCACATGGCTCGTACGCGACGTTCGCGCGGGCCGGCGTCACGCTGACCGGCGATGCCAAGCACTGGGACATGGTCGCCGACAGCGGCAACGTGAAGACGCGCGGCTTTTGCACGCAATGCGGCGTGCCGGTGTACATGACCTTCGCAGCGCAGCCCGACGTCTTCACCGTCCGCGCTGCGAGCCTCGACGAGCCCGCCCGCTACAAGCCGCAGGCGATCACGTTCGCCGCGCGCGGCCATGATTGGGATCGGATCGACCCCAGCCTGACGAAGTTCGAGGGCATGCCGGCCGGATGATGCGCTAGCCGAAATCCAGCACCATGCGGCCGTCGATCTTGCCGGCCTTCATCCGGTCGAACACCTCGTTGATTTGCGCGAGCGGCACCTTCGTCACTTCGGCCTTGACCTTGCCGTCGGCAGCGAAGGCGACGGCCTCGTCGAGATCGCGCCTCGTGCCGACGATCGAGCCGCGCACCGTGATGCGCTTGAGCACGACATCGAAGATCGGCGTCGGAAATTCGCCCGGCGGCAGGCCGACGAGGCTGACGGTGCCCTTCCGGCGCACCATCTTCAGCGCCTGGGCGAAAGCAGCGGTCGAGACCGCCGTCACCAGCACGCCGTGGGCCCCGCCGCCGGTCGCCGCAAGAACCTTGTCGACCGCGCCGGCTACGAGGGCGTTGACCGCGAGATCGGCGCCGGTTTCGCGCGCCAGCTCCAGCTTGTCGTCGGCGATGTCGACGGCCGCGACCTTGAGCCCCATCGCCTTGGCATATTGAATCGCGACATGGCCGAGCCCGCCAACGCCTGAGATCACCACCCACTCGCCGGGCCGAGCCTCGGTCTCCTTCAGACCCTTGTAGGTTGTGACGCCGGCGCACAGGATCGGCGCGATGGCGGCGAAATCGACCGTCGCCGGCAGCTTTGCGGCAAAGGCGGCCGAAGCGATGACATATTCGGCGAAGCCGCCGTTGACGCTGTAGCCGGTGTTGTGCTGGTGCTCGCACAGCGTTTCCCAGCCGGTCTCGCAATATTCGCAAGCCATGCAGGCGTCATGCAGCCAGGCGACGCCGACGGCATCTCCCACTTTCAGATTCTTCACGCCAACTCCGAGCGCGGCGACTGTCCCGGCGACCTCATGGCCGGGAATGAAAGGCGGAACCGGCTTCACCGGCCAATCGCCGGACGCTGCGTGCAGATCGGTGTGGCAGACGCCGCACGCCTTGACCTTGACCAGAACCTCACCGGGACCGGGCTGCGGCACCGGCACGTCCTCGATCACCAGCGGCTTGCCGAATTGCTTGACGATCGCGGCTTTCATGGTCGGCATCTGCCTGCTCCTCTGCGTGTTTTGAAGCAGAATAGCGACGCCGCCCCCCGCCCCTTTGACGGAGGTCAAACAGCACAAAGTTTGCGCAAGGCCTGCCCCATCATGACACGATGATGACGCCGCGCGGAATGTGTCAGCTATGGAACTTGAGGCCGTCGATGACCTTGTCGATCACCTTGCGTTCGGCGCGCATGGCGATGCCGACGAGATTGAGATCGTTGCGCGCCACTGCCCTCACCGCCTCGCGATTGGCGGCATCGTGCGTGGTGCTGAACATGTCCTCGGTATAGACCGCCGGCTTGACGTTGCGCGCCAGCGCACGTTCCAGCGCGCGCGACAACGCCGGGCCGTCGGCGCCATAGATCAGGATCGGCTGGCCGATCAGCGCATGATATTCCGTGCCCGAAGCGTCCTCATAGGCTTCGCCGATGCATTCGGGAAAAGCCGCGGCGATGCCGCTGGTGAGAAAGGACGCGACGTTGAGCTTCTGCCAGGCCTGAAGATCGGTGCGGATCACGACTGCGATCTTGGTATCGAACTGCATGTGGTTCCCTCGATGGTCATTCCGGGGCGATGCGCAGCATCGAACCAGGAATCTCGAGATTCCGGGTTCGCGCTACCGCGCGCCCCGGAATGACAATACAGAAATCAACCCTTCGCGTCGCAGGCCCAGGCACGAATCACGCATTCCTTGCCGCCGTATTTGTAGCATTCGCGCGTGGCGGCGTTGAGCGAGGCGGAGATCTTCGGCTTGACCGCATAGCCATAAGCGCCGCAGGGGTTGGCGAGATCGACCGACATCGCCGCGCAGGCGCGCTTCATCGTCACCGTCGTGCAATCACCCTTGCATTGCTTCTGCGCCGCGGCGCGCGCTTCAGTCTCGGCGCCGTAATCAAAGGCCTGGCCATAGGCGCCGCACTTGCCGACCGCAATGGCGCCTGCGGCGTGGGCGTCGGTCATGTAGCGGGCGCCCGTGACGGCAACTGACAAGACAAAGCAAAACATCGCGCAACGCCGCGCGACGACATTCGAAGCCATGGAAAAACCCCTCCCCCCAAGGCAGGCGGTGAGGACTCTAAGCGGCGGTCGTTTCCAGATGGTGAACGGGTGCTTGAAATAGAGCAGAATGGGGAGGCGCCGTAGGGTGGGCAAAGCGTAGCGTGCCCACGATTTGTATCCGCAATAGAAAGAAGATGGTGGGCACGGCGCTCCGCTCCTTTGCCCACCCTACGGCACCGTCGTTTGCCGCACCGTCATCCCCGTCTTGCCGCTTCCAGCGCCTGCGGCGTGTCGATGTCGAGGAAGGCGCTCTCGCCGTCCACGGGCACTTCGGCCACTGCCTCCGTGTGCTTGGCGATCAAATGCCGCGCGCCGATATCGCCGTCGAGCGTCATCAACTCCTTGAAGAAGCGGCGCGACCACAGCACGGGGTTGCCACGGCGGCCTTCGCTGACGGGCACGACGATGAGGTTGCCGCGGTCCGGCGCAAAGCCATCGATGAGGCGGTCGATCAGGCCGGCATCGATCAGCGGCATGTCGCCGAGGCACACCACGGCGCCGTCGCAAGTTTCAGGGACGGCAGCGATGCCCGATTTGACCGAGCTCGCGATCCCGCCGGCGAAGTCCGGATTCTTGACAAACCGCACCTTCAGGCCTTGCAGGGCCTGCTCGACCAGCTCGGTCTGATGGCCGGTGACCACGATCACCTCGGATGCTTTCGACGCCAGTGCCTGCTCGGTCGCGATCCGCACCAGCTTCTTGCCATCGAGCTCGGCGAGCAGCTTGTTCGGGCCGCCCATGCGCGTGGAGCGGCCGGCCGCGAGCACGATGGCGGCGACCTGGCGATTACCTTCGATCTCCGGCGTGGCGCGCGGCTGCGGCCGCGTGACGATCTCCATCAGGAGGCCACCGACGCCCATGCCCATCAGCTCGGAGCGCGTCACCTTGATGCCGGCGAGAAGCCGCATCAAGACCCAGTCAAAGCCGTTCTCGACCGGCGAGCGCGCACAGCCCGGCGCGCCCAGCACCGGCACATTGCCGGCGCGGGCGACCAGCAGCAGATTGCCGGGATCGACCGGCATGCCGAAATGCTCGATCTCGCCGCCGATGCCGGTGACGGCTGCCGGGATGACGTCGCGGCGATCGGCAATCGCAGATGCTCCGAACACGATGACGAGCTCGGCCCCTAACGCGAGCAATTCCTTGATCGCGGCCGACAGCGCCTGCTCCTCGTGAGGAACGCGCCGCTCGGCGATGATGCTGGCGCCGGCCGGCGCGAGCCGCTCGGCGGTGACACGGAGCGTCTTGTCGATCACCTTGGAGGACAGGCCCGGCAGCAGGGTCGAGACCACGCCGACGCGCTGGATCACGTAAGGCGCGATTCTGAGCACGTCCTTGCCCGCGGCCTTCACCGCGGCGTCGCGCAAACTGCCTTCGACGCCGAACGGGATGATCTTGACGGTGCCGACCATCTCGCCTTCGACCACCGGCTTGTAGGCGGAGAGCGTAGCGAAGGTGATGGCCTCATCGATATTGTTGATGCGGTCGACCGCGGCGCGGTCGATCACCAGCACGCCCGGGCGCGCGGCGAACAGATTGGCGCGGCCGGTGAAGGCGCGTTCGACATGGATGCCCTCGCCGCCGACGGCGAGCGCGATGCCGGCGGCCGCAACGTCCTCGGGGACGTCACCGGCCTCCATGCGCACCACGACGATGTCCTTGATGCCTGCACGCTCGAGCGCCTCGACCTCGGCGGGGCCGATCGTCGTGCCCTTCTTCAGCACCAGCGGTCCCTGACGCAGGGTGTGGACGGTCACCCCGCCGATCGCATCCCTGGGGCTCGCCGGTCCGAACTTCATGCGGCTACTTCTTTTTCCTTGGGAGGCAGCCGGAGCACCGCCGTGATCTCGGCCATGATCGACACCGCGATCTCGGACGGAGAGACCGCGCCGATCGCAAGTCCGATGGGCGCGTGGATGCGGGCGATGTCGCTCTCCTTCGCACCCTGCGCGCGCAACCGGTCGCCGCGCTTGGCGTGCGTTTTTCGGGACCCGAGCGCGCCGATGTAGAAGCAATTGCGCTCGAAGGCGTGCAGCAGCGCCGGATCGTCGATCTTGGGATCGTGCGTGACTGCGACGAAGGCCGTGTAGGCATCCACATCGAGCGGCGGCAGCGCGGTGTCCGGCCATTCGGCCACCAGCGGAATATCGGGGAAGCGCTCGGGGCTCGCAAATGCCGTGCGCGGATCGACGACGGTGACGTCGTAGCCGAGCGAGCGCGCCAGCGGCGCCAGGGCCTGACTGATATGGACCGCGCCGACGATGACGAGCTTCGCGGTCGGTGCATAGACGTTGAGGAACAGCTTTTTGCCGCCGGCCTCGACACTGGCGCTCTTGCCCATGCGGAGCTGCTTGTCCAGCTCCGCCCGCAGCGGATCCTTGGCGAAATCGGCGGCCTTCACCAGGCGCTGCTCGCCGCTCTCGGTGTCCGTCACCAGGATCGCCGGCCGGCGTGCGGCCCGCTCGGCATTGAGTTCGTGCAGGATCTCGAGCTTCACGGCTAACCGACCTTCTCGACGAAGACGCGGATGGTGCCGCCGCAGGACAGCCCGACATTCCAGGCGGTCTCGTCGGCGACGCCGAACTCCAGCATCCGCGGCTTGCCGCTCTGGATCACGTCCATGGCCTCGGTGACCACGGCGCCCTCGACGCAGCCACCGGAGACGGAGCCCAGGAAGGTGCCCTCGTCGTTGATGACGAGGCTCGAGCCCGCCGGGCGCGGCGCGGAGCCCCAGGTCTCGACGACCGTCGCCAGCGCGACGCCACGGCCGGCCTTCTGCCAGTCCTCCGCCGCCTTCAGGATATCCTCGTCGCGATCGAGCATGGGGTGCCTCTCAAGCTGCGGAGCGGATCAGGCTGCGGTGATGCGGCGGCAGCGGCCGGGAGAGCGTCGTGATCAGCTCCTGGATCGAACTCAAATTATGTACCGGGCGGAATTCGTCAACGTGCGGGAGCATCATTTTGATGCCCTGCGCCTTGGCCTCGAAGCCGCCGAACCGCAAGAGCGGGTTGAGCCAGATCAGCCGCCGGCACGACCGATGCAGCCGGTCCATCTCGAAGGCAAGCCTGGAATCGGCCTCCCGCTCCAGCCCGTCGGAGATAAGCAGCACGATGGCGCCCTGGCTCAGCACGCGACGCGCCCACAGTTTGTTGAAGTTGTGCAGCGAGGCCGAGATCCGCGTGCCGCCGGCCCAGTCCTCGACCGAGGCCGAGCAACTCGCCAGCGCCTCATCGGGATCGCGCTGGCGCAGCGCGCGGGTGACATTGGTGAGACGGGTGCCGAACAGGAACACCGAGACACGCTTGCGCGCATCGCCGATGGCATGGAGGAAATGCAGGAACAGGCGGGTGTACTCGCTCATCGAGCCCGAGATGTCGAGCAGCGCCACGATCGGCGCCGGCTTCTCGATCCGCCCCAGGTGATGGAGGTCGATGATGTCGCCGCCGGTGCGCAAGGATGCACGCAGCGTGCGACGCAAATCGAGACGAAGCCCGCGCGGATCAGGCCGGTGCCGGCGCGTCAGGAGCTCGGCCTGCGGCAGCCGCATCCGCTCGACGGCACGCAGCGCCTCGGCGATCTCGGCCGCGCTCATCTGCGCAAAATCCTTCTTCTGCAGGATCTCCTTGTCGGAGACCGACAGGCGCAGATCCTGCTCCTGATGCTGCGGCGTCTCGGTCATGCGCGGACGCGACATCGCCTCCTGCACGCGGCGCGAGCCCGCCTGCGGCTTCTTCTTGGCCTCGTCCGGCAGCGGCACCGAATCCAGCATGTGCTTCCATTCCTCCGAGGCGCGGAAGAACAGGTTGAAAGCCTGCTTGAAAATCAGCGCGTGCTCGTGGCGCTTGACGAAGATCGCCTCCAGCGTGGTGAAGACGTCGGCACGGTTGCCGATGTCGATCACCTGCAGCGCGCTCATGGCGTCGATGACGGCGCCTGGCCCGACCGGCATGCCCGCGGCACGCAGCGCGCGGGCAAAGCCGACGATGTTGTCGGCGAACTGCTCGGTCTGCTCGGGGGCAAGGTGGTTGATGGCCATGGTTCAACACTCTCAGCCGTCATTCCGGGACGCGCCCCTTGGCGCGAACCCAGAATCCATCCATCCACCAACTCTGCGGCCCAATGGATTCCGGGTTCGCGCTATGCGCGCCCCGGAATGACGGAAAATCAATTCTCGCTCGTCGCTTCCTTCAGCACCTTCTGCAAGGTGTCGCCCTGCATCCGGGTGATGTCGTCCTGGTACTTGAGCAGCGCGCCCAGCGTGTCGCCGACCACTTGCGGGGTCAGCGAACGGGCGTCGAGCTCGGACAGCGCGGTGGCCCAATCGATGGTCTCGGCGACGCCCGGCGACTTGTAGAAATCCTGGTTGCGCAGCGCCTGGACGAAGCGCACGACCTGCTGCGACAGCTTCGCGGAAATGCCCGGCACGCGCGACTTGACGATGGCGAGCTCGCGCTCGGCCGCGGGATAATCGACCCAGTGATACAGACAGCGCCGCTTCAGCGCGTCGTGAATCTCGCGGGTGCGGTTGGAGGTGATGATGACGATCGGCGGACTCGGCGCCTTCACGGTGCCGAATTCGGGAATTGTCACCTGGAAGTCGCTGAGGATTTCGAGCAAGTACGCCTCGAACGCCTCGTCGGCGCGATCGAGCTCGTCGATCAGCAGCACCGGCGGGCCCGCAACGTCGGGCTCCAGCGCCTGCAGCAGCGGCCGCTTGATCATGTAGCGGTCGGCGAAAATGTCGCTCGAGAGCTGGTCGCGATCGGTGTCGCCGGCGGCTTCCGCCATCCGGATCGCGATCATCTGCGCGGCGCTGTTCCACTCATAGACCGCCGAGGACACATCGAGGCCTTCGTAGCACTGCAGGCGAATCAGCTTCCGCCCCAACGCGGCCGACAAGACCTTGGCGATCTCGGTCTTGCCGACGCCGGCTTCGCCTTCCAGAAACAGCGGCCGTCCCATGCGCAGCGACAGATAAGTCACCGTCGCCAACGACCGCTCGGCGAGATAGCCGCGCGACGTCAGGAGTTCGAGCATCGCATCGACCGATGCCGGCAATCCAACTGAAGTATTGGCCCCGGAGGTGTTGGCCGCTGAAGTCATGAAAAAGCCAGTCTCGCTACGCCCTCACCGGGACAAGTTTGGCCGAGGCGTGAGGTTCACTCACTCCTTGGCGTTGGCGGCATCGAGCGCGCGCCGCGTCAGCACACCGATGAGATGCGCGCGGTATTCGGCACTGCCGTGGATGTCGCTGTTGAGCCCCTCGGCCGGCACCTCGATGCCTTCGATCGCCTTCGACGCGAAGCGCTTCTTCAAAGCTTCCTCAAACGCCTCGACGCGGAACACGCCTTCGGAGCCGGCGCCGGTCACGGCAACCCGCACATCGGAGGGACGCCGTGCCACGAACACGCCGACCAGTGCATAGCGCGAGGCCTGGTTGCGGAATTTGATGTAGGCCGCCTTTTTCGGCAGCGGAAACATCACCTTGGTGATGATCTCGTCGGCTTCGAGCGCGGTCGTGAACAAGCCCTGGAAGAACTCTTCGGCCTTGAGACGACGCTTGTTGGTGACGATGGTCGCGCCCAGCGCGAGCACGGCGGCCGGATAGTCGGCGGTCGGGTCGTTATTGGCGAGCGAGCCGCCGATGGTGCCCTTGTGGCGCACGGCGGGATCGCCGATCTGGCTTGCGAGATTCGCCAGCGCCGGGATCGCCTCGCCGACGATCGCGGAGGTAGCGACCTCGGCGTGCCTGGCGGTGGCGCCGATCACCAGCGAGCGGCCCTTCATCTCGATCGTGTTGAGCCCCTCGATGTGGGAGAGGTCGACCAAATGCGGGGGGCTGGCGAGGCGCTGCTTCATGACGGGAATCAGCGTGTGGCCGCCGGCGATCACCTTGGCGTCTTCGTTCTTCACCAGGAGGTTGGCGGCCTGCCGGACAGTCCCGGGGCGATGATATTTGAATTCGTACATCTGAATGTCCTGATCGCGGGATGCGCGTTACGCGAGATCGGATTTCGCCATCGCCTTGGCGCCGGCAGAGATCGAGGCGACGATGTTCTGGTAGCCGGTGCAGCGACAGAGATTGCCTTCCAGCTCTTCCCGGATCGTATGGTCGTCGAGCTCGTTGCCCTTGCGGTGCACGATGTCGATCGCGGTCATGATCATGCCCGGCGTGCAGAAGCCGCACTGCAGTCCATGGTGCTCGCGGAAGGCCTCCTGCATCGGATGCAGCGGCGCGCCGTCGGCGGCCAGCCCCTCGATCGTCTTGACCTCGTGGCCATCGGCCATCACCGCCAGCGTGGTGCAGGACTTCACGGCCTTGCCGTCGAGATGCACGACACAGGCGCCGCACTGCGAGGTATCGCAGCCGACATGGGTGCCGGTCAGGTGCAGATTCTCGCGCAGGAACTGCACCAGCAGGATGCGGGGATCGACGTTGGCCGTGACTGGATTGCCGTTCACGATGAGGGAGATTTTTGCCATAAGCACTCTCTATCAGCGCCCCGACGGGTCCCATCGAAGCGGTTCTTATAATTATTCCAGCCCATCATATGGGCCATTATGCCCGGGGGCAACATCACCCCGGACGCAAGGCGCCATGCCGAAAGGCGATAGCCTTCAGCCCTGTACCGCCTTGGCGAAGTTCGCGAAAAACTCGTCGGCGAGTTTCTTGGCGGCGCCGTTGATGAGGCGTTGGCCGAGCTGCGCCAACTTGCCGCCGATCTGCGCCTCGACCTCGTAGGAGAGCAGCGTGCCGCCGTCCTTCTCCGCCAGCTTGACCACCGCGCCCCCCTTGGCGAAGCCGGCGACCCCGCCCTCGCCCTCACCCGAGATCCTGTAGCCGTTCGGCGGGTCGAGATCGGAAAGCGTAACCTTGCCCTTGAAGCGTGCCGACACCGGCCCGACCTTCATTTTCGCCGTTGCGCGAAAGCCGCCGTCATCGGTCCTCTCGAGCTCCTCGCAGCCGGGGATGCAGGCCTTCAGCACCTCGGGATCGTTGAGCTTGTCCCACACGGCCTCGCGCGGCGCCGCAAGTTGGACTTCGCCGTTCATCGTCATGGCCATGGGTGCCTCCCGGATCGTGCGACTATAGTGCTGATCGATCAAGTAACGCAGGGACGCGGCAAAGGAAAGGGCGGTGCCCGGTCAAGTGCAATGCATATTCGCAACTGCAAAAGGACCCCTGCAGGCGGTTGGGGATTGGCACAGAAGGGCCATGATGATTAGGTCGCGCGCACCATGAGCACATCCCTCTCCCCCCTGCTCGCGCCGATGCTGTCGAGCGCCGCCATGCGCGCCGTCTGCGACGACCGGTCCACCCTGCAGAACATGCTTGATTTCGAGGCAGCTCTGGCACGCGCCGAGGCCGCCACGGATGTGATTCCGGCATCAGCGGTGGGCCCGATCGAGGCCGCATGCAAGGCCGACCGCTTCGACATGGCCGCGCTGGCGGAGGCCGCGATGCGATCGGGCAATCTGGCGATTCCCCTGGTCAAGACGCTGACCGCCAATGTCGGCAAGGCCGACGCCGAGGCCGCGCGCTACGTGCATTGGGGCGCTACCAGCCAGGACGTCATCGACACCGCGACCATGCTCACGCTGCGTGCCGGCATCGCTGTCCTGGACGCCGATCTCAGCCGCGCCATCAAGGGCTTTGCCGCACTGGCGCGCCACCATCGCAACACCGCGATGGTGGCACGGACCTGGCTCCAGCACGCGCTGCCGATGCCATTCGGCCTGAAAGCCGCCGAATACGCGTCAAGCCTCGCCCGCGCCCGCTGTCGCCTCAGGCGACTCTCCCGCGAGGGCCTCGCGCTGCAATTCGGAGGCGCCGCCGGCACGCTTGCCGCGCTCGGAGACAAGGGGCTCGCGGTCGCCGAGCGGCTGGCGCAGGAATTGAACCTGCCGCTGCCCGAAGCGCCCTGGCACACCCATCGCGACCGGATCGCGGAGGCCGCATCAGCCTTCGCGATCCTCGCTGGCAGCTGCGGCAAGGTCGCGCGCGACGTCTCGCTGATGATGCAGACTGACGTCGCCGAAGCGTTCGAGCCGGCCGGCGAAGGCCGCGGCGGCTCCTCGACCATGCCGCACAAGCGTAACCCGGTCGCCGCTGCAAGCGCGCTGGGCGCCGCCACAATGGCTCCGCAGCTTGCCGCGACGATATTCGCAGCTCAGGTGCAGGACCACGAACGCAGCGCCGGCCCCTGGCATGCGGAATGGCCGACGCTGCCGCAATTGATGCTGGTCACTTCGGGGGCGCTTGCTGCCATCGTCGACATCGCCGAAGGCCTCGACGTCGATGCTGCGCGCATGCGCGATAATCTCGACGCGACCAAGGGGCTCATCATGGCCGAGGCGGTGACCTTCGCGCTGGCCGAGACGATGGGCAAGAGCGATGCGCATCATCTGATCGAGGCCGCCAGCAAGCGCGCGATTGCCGAGAAGAAGCATCTGCGCGAGCTGCTGTCGGCCGATCCGCAGGTCACTGCGCACCTTTCTCCGGAAAAAATTGCGGCATTGTTCGAGCCGATGGCCTATCAAGGGGCTTCCCAAGCCCTGATCGACCGGCTGCTCGACAGCCTCGACCGCGAATAAGAACCGCAAGATACGACGGAGACGCCGCATGCCCATGATCGATGCCGACGGATGCCTGCTCAACGTCTCCGTCGAGGGCCGGGACGGTGGGCCGACCTTGATGCTCTCCAATTCGCTCGGCTGCACGCTTCAGATGTGGGAGCCGCAGATGAAGGCGCTGACGCAGCTGTTCCGCGTCATCCGCTACGACCGCCGCGGCCACGGCAAGTCGAACGTCCCGCCCGGTCCCTACACGATGGAGCGCTTCGGCCGCGACGTGCTCGCGATCCTCGACGACCTCAACATCGAGAAGGTGCATTGGTGCGGCCTGTCGATGGGCGGCATGGTCGGGCAGTGGCTCGGCGCGAACGCGCCGGAACGCTTCGGCAAGCTCATCCTCGCCAACACCTCCTGCTACTATCCCGATCCAACAAACTGGCACAACCGCATCAAGGCGGTAAAGGAGGGCGGCATCGCCGCCGTCGCCGATGCCGTGATCGCAGGCTGGTTGACGCAGGACTTCCGCGAGCGCGAGCCTGACATCACCGCGAAGATGAAGTCGATGCTGCTGGCTTCCCCGGTCGAAGGCTATCTTGCCTGCTGCGAGGCGCTGTCGACGCTCGACCAGCGCGACCTGCTTGCCAAGATCAAGAGTCCGACGCTGGTGATCGCCGGCCGCCACGACATGGCGACGCCGATCTCGGCAGGCGAATTGATCCGCTCGAAAATTCCCGGCGCCAGCATGACCATCATCGACGCCGCGCACATTTCCAACGTCGAGCAGCCACATGTGTTCACGGATGCGGTGGTAGGATTTCTGACGCAGCGCTGATCTCACAACACCGTCATTGCGAGGAGCGTAGCGACGAAGCAATCCAGAAATCCATCCGCGGAGAGACTCTGGATTGCTTCGCTGCGCTCGCAATGACAGAGAGGAGAATGGAATGGACGACCAGAAGCGCCGCGATGCCGGCATGAACGTTCGCCGCAAGGTGCTGGGCAACGCCTGGGTCGACAAGTCGATCGCGAACCGCAACGCCTTCAACACCGACTTCCAGGATATGATCACCCGTTACGCCTGGGGTGAGATCTGGACGCGTCCGCATTTCGACGAACGCACGCGCCGCGTGCTGGTGATCGGCACCATGGTCGCGCTCGGGCAATGGGACGAATTCCGCCTGCACGTGCGCGCGGCACTCGCCGAGGGCGGCTTCACGCCCGACGACATCAAGGAAATCCTGCTTCAGCAGGCGATCTATTGCGGCGTGCCGGCCGCGAACCACGCCGTGAAGGAAGCCTCAGCGATTGTGCAGGAGCTCGGCCTGCTCGAGAGCTAGCGGCGCGACGTTCTCGACGATCGTCGGCGCAGCCTCGGGCCGTTCGATCACCACCACGATGGCTGCGCCGAGCAGGAGAAGCAGCTCGGTCGCATGCAGCCGGAGCGCGGCCATCTCGCCGACCTTCGAAGCCATCACCATGCTGGCAAACGAGAGCAGGCTGCCGATCGCCAGCGCAATGCCGAGCGCCTCGTCGCTGCCGCCGCCCTTGCGGACGCGGGGGATGCACAGAAGCACGAGGTAGATCGCAAAGAACGCCACCACGGTCATCCGGCCCAGCGCCAACAGCCAGGCGGCCCGCACCGTCTCCATCCCCGCCATCTGGAGATGATCGCTCAGGTACAGCGCAACCGCCACGCTCGGCCGTTCGTAGAGACCGTGCACCGGCGCGACGACGATATTGAAGGCAACGAGGGCCCAGACCGGAATGAAATAGGCCGCCAGCAGCGCGCCGTTGACCGAGCCGATCCGCCAATTTCTCAACATGCCGCTACCCGCCTGCCGTTCGCCCTCGATGGAAGGCTTTGCCGGGGAGCTAACTCGCATCAGACTGTGGCGGCAATTTAAACCCTTTGTTTACCTTAATTGCCCGGGTGACCCCCAAAAAAGGGCCCCGCCTCTCGGCGGGACCCTCTTCATCCTCTTTACGCGTGGGCTCCCAGGTTACTTGTCCTGCTGACCACCCTGCTGCTGGCCGGGCCGGTCACCCTGGCGCATCGGATCGTTCTGCTGCTGCTGTCCGGGCTTCTGACCGCCGCCCTGCTGCTGACCCGGCTGTTGGCCTGGGCGCTGCTGGCCGGGGTTCTGACTCTGCTGGCCCGGATTCTGGTTCTGCTGCTTCGTCATTCAGGGAACTCCCTTGTTGAACGTTCAGAAGCGAGATAACGGCCGGCATCCACTTTGGTTGCCCCCGGAACCCGGTTCCTCGCAGTTGCGGAACCCCACCGCCAAAGACCTCTGTACAAGACCGCCTGCCGTAGCGTGACCTGTTGCAGCCGCCAGTTCCCTCCTGTTACAAAACGGAAAGAATGCTTAGGGGCTGCCGGGGCCCAAGAAAACCACACTCCAACCCACTCTCCTCAGAGCTCCCTTTGAGCCCGCGTCAGGTTTGGTACGGCAGCCCATGGACTACTTCACCCAGCAGCTCATCAACGGTCTCGTCCTGGGCTCGATCTACGGCCTGATCGCCATCGGTTACACGATGGTCTACGGCATCGTCGGCATGATCAACTTCGCCCATGGCGATGTCTTCATGATCGGCGGCTTCATCGCCCTGATCACTTTCCTGATCCTGATCTCGCTCGGGCTGACCGCGATCCCGCTGATCCTGCTCGTCGTGCTGCTGGTCTCGATGGCGATTACCGCGCTTTATGGCTGGACCATCGAGCGCATCGCCTACCGGCCGCTTCGCCACTCCTTCCGCCTCGCCCCGATGCTGTCGGCGATCGGCATGTCCTTCGTGCTGACCAACTATTCGCAGGTCGCGCAGGGCGCGCGCGTCAAGCCGATCCCGCCCGTCATTACCGGCGGCTATACCTTGCATGAGAGCGCGGACGGCTTCGTGATCCAGCTCTCCAACATCCAGATCATCGTGGTCATCACCACCATCGTGCTGCTGGCGCTCTTCACCTGGCTGGTGTCGAGCACTCGGCTTGGACGCGACATGCGGGCCTGCGAGCAGGACCAGACCATGGCGGCGCTGCTCGGCGTCGATGTCGACCGAACCATCTCCATGACCTTCGTGATCGGCGCCGCCCTCGCCGCGGTCGCGGGCCTGATGTACCTGCTCTATTACGGCCTCGTCGATTTCTTCATGGGCTTCGTCGCCGGCATCAAGGCGTTCACCGCCGCCGTGCTCGGCGGCATCGGCTCGCTGCCCGGCGCCATGCTCGGCGGCCTCGCGATCGGCCTGATCGAGACGTTCTGGTCGGCCTATTTCTCGGTCGAATACAAGGACGTCGCGGCGTTCTCGATCCTGATCGTCGTGCTGATCTTCATGCCGACCGGCCTGCTCGGCCGTCCCGAAGTCGAAAAAGTCTGACGGTCGCGCGTGGCAGCTTCCTCACCCATGAAGGCCAAACCGGGCATCCACTCCATCCTGAAGACGGCTTTCGTCAACGCGCTGGTCGCGCTGGTGCTGTTCTCGTTGATGGTCGGCATCCGCACCGAGGCGGGCGCCTCGGGCCAGCTCACCTATTGGACGCGTTTCGGCGAACTTGCCTCCCTCGTCGCGGCTGTATTCGGCGGCTCGATCGTGATCGAGCTGCTGCGGCAATGGATCGGCCCGACCGGCGCCGAGAAACTGGTGCCGCCGGCGGTGAAGAGCGGCATGTCGTTTATCAGCCGCTACCTTGCGCCGGCACTTCTGATCTTCACGCTGCTGGTGCCGGTGATCTTCTATGACCAGCGCTACATCCTCGACCTCGCGATCCTCGTGCTCACCTATGTCATGCTGGGCTGGGGACTGAACGTCGTGGTCGGGCTCGCCGGCCTGCTCGATCTCGGCTATGTCGCCTTCTATGCGGTCGGCGCCTATTCCTACGCGCTGCTCGCGACCAATTTCGGCTGGTCGTTCTGGATCTGCCTGCCGCTCGCCGGCATCCTCGCAGCGTTCTGGGGCGTGCTGCTCGGCTTCCCGGTGCTCCGCCTGCGCGGCGACTATCTCGCCATCGTGACGCTGGCCTTCGGCGAGATCATCCGCCTCGTCATCATCAACTGGCAGGATCTCACCGGCGGGCCCAACGGCGTCTCGGGCATTCCCCGCCCCTCCTTCTTCGGCATCCCGCTCGACAGGAGCGACGAGGGGCTCGCCGCCAAGCTCGGCATCGAATATTCGCCTACCCACCGCATCGTCTTCCTGTTCTATCTGATCCTGGCGCTCGCGCTGCTTACCAACTGGGCGACGATCCGCCTGCGCCGGCTGCCGATCGGCCGGGCCTGGGAAGCCTTGCGCGAGGACGAGGTCGCCTGCCGCGCCCTCGGCATCAACACCACGACCACCAAGCTGACGGCGTTCGCGACCGGGGCGATGTTCGGCGGCTTTGCCGGCGCGTTCTTCGCAACCCGCCAGGGCTTCATCAGCCCGGAATCCTTCACCTTCCAGGAATCGGCGCTGGTCCTCGCCATCGTCGTGCTCGGCGGCATGGGCTCGCAGCTCGGCGTCGCGCTCGCGGCTCTCGCCATGATCGGCGGCTTCGAGCTGTTCCGCGGCCTCGAGAACTACCGAATGCTGGTGTTCGGCATGTCGATGGTGCTGATCATGATCTGGCGGCCGCGCGGCCTGATCGGCCATCGTGCCCCCACCGTGTATCTGACCAAGGCGAAAGCGATCTCCTCCGACCTCGTCAAGGAAGGGCACGGATGAGCGGCGACAAGATTCTCAGCGTCGACCGGCTCGCCATGCGCTTCGGCGGCATCGTTGCCGTGCAGGACCTTTCTTTCGCCGCCGAGCGGAAGAAGATCACTGCGCTGATCGGGCCGAACGGCGCCGGCAAGACCACCGTATTCAATTGCATTACCGGCTTCTACAAACCGAGCGGCGGCACCATTCGCCTCGCCCATGACGACGGCAGGACGATCGCGCTAGAGCGGCTCAACGATTTCCGCATCGCCAAAGAGGCCAGGGTCGCGCGCACGTTCCAGAACATCCGCCTGTTTCCCGGCATGACCGCGCTGGAAAACCTGATGGTGGCGCAGCACAACGCCTTGATGCGCGCCTCCGGCTATACCCTCCTCGGTCTCCTCGGCGTGCCCTCCTATCGCGGCGCCGAAAAGCGCGCCATCGATCTCGCCACCGACTGGCTCAGGCGGGTCAATCTGCTCGACCGCGCAGACGATGCCGCCGGCAATTTCGCCTATGGCGACCAGCGCCGCCTGGAAATCGCGCGCGCCATGTGCACCGAGCCCGCGCTGCTGTGCCTGGACGAACCTGCCGCCGGTCTCAATGCGCGCGAGAGCGCGGCCTTGAGCGAGCTGTTGCTGTCGATCCGCGACGAGCTCGGCACGTCGATCCTGCTGATCGAGCACGACATGTCGGTTGTCATGGAAATTTCCGACCACATCGTGGTGATGGATCACGGCGTCAAGATCGCGGAAGGCACGCCGCGCGAGGTTCGCGACGATCCCAAGGTGATCGCCGCCTATCTCGGTGCCGACGAGGAAGAGGCGGCAGCTGTGATGGAGGGCGGCTCGTGACGTCCCCCCTGCTCGCGATCCGCGGCCTTCGCGCCGCCTATGGCAAGATCGAGGCGTTGAAGGGCGTCGATGTCCAGATCAATGCCGGCGAGATCGTCGCGCTGATCGGCGCCAACGGCGCCGGCAAGTCGACGCTGATGATGACGATCTTCGGCAAGCCGCGCGCCCGCGCCGGCCAGATCCTGTACGAAGGCCGCGACATCACCGACGTCCCCACCCACGAGATCGCGCATTTGCGCATCGCGCAATCGCCCGAGGGCCGACGCATCTTCCCGCGCATGAGCGTGGCGGAAAACCTCCAGATGGGGGCGGATGCCACCGAATGCACCGAGACCGAACGCGAGGCGACGCTCCAGCGCGTCTTCACGCTGTTTCCGCGGCTGAAGGAACGCTATGCCCAGCGCGGCGGGACCCTGTCCGGCGGCGAGCAGCAGATGCTGGCGATCGGCCGCGCCTTGATGAGCCGCCCCCGCCTGCTCCTGCTCGACGAGCCCTCGCTCGGCCTCGCGCCGCTGATCGCGCGCCAGATCTTCGATGCGATCCGCACCCTGAACCGCCAGGACGGCCTGACCGTCCTGATCGTCGAGCAGAACGCCAACCATGCCCTCAAGCTCGCCCATCGCGGCTATGTCATGGTCAATGGCCTGATCACGCTGGCCGGCACCGGCGCCGAATTGTTGCAGCGCCCCGAGATTCGCGCCGCCTATCTGGAGGGCGGCCGGCACGGCTGACCGAACCACAGGCCAGCCGGCGTGCGGCCGAATGCGGCGAGATATCTACGCCAATGCCCGTATTTTGCCGGTGACTTCTCCTGAGATTCATTCAAGAATGGCGCCGGTTTGAACCGGGCATGCCCGGCAACGTCCACAGGCGACCACCCGCGAGGTATCTCATGAAATCACTGAAGCTCATCGGTCTGGCATTCGGCGTATCGATCGCGCTGTCGAGCGCGGCATTCGCGCAGGATGTCACCGTCGCAGTCGCAGGCCCGATGACCGGCGGCGAGTCCGCCTTCGGCCGCCAGATGAAGAACGGCGCCGAAATGGCCGTGGCCGATATCAATGCCGCCGGCGGCGTCAACGGCAAGAAGCTCGCGCTTTCGGTCGAGGACGACGCCTGCGACCCGAAACAGGCGCGTTCGATCGCCGAAAAGATCGCCGGCGCGAAGATCCCGTTCGTGGCCGGGCACTATTGCTCGTCGTCGTCGATCCCGGCTTCGGAAGCCTATGCCGACGGCAACGTGCTCCAGATCACGCCGGCCTCGACCAACCCGCTGTTCACCGAGCGCAAGCTCTGGAACGTGGCGCGCGTCTGCGGCCGTGACGATCAGCAGGGCCTGATCGCGGCGCAGTACATCGCCAAGAACTACAAGGGCAAGAACATCGCGATTCTCAACGACAAGACCACCTACGGCAAGGGTCTCGCCGACGAAACCAAGAAGGCGCTCAACAAGGCCGGCGTCACCGAGAAGATGTACGAGTCCTACAACAAGGGCGACAAGGACTTCAACGCGATCGTCTCGCGCCTGAAGCGCGACAACATCGACCTCGTCTATGTCGGCGGTTACCATCAGGAGAGCGGCCTGATCCTGCGTCAGATGCGCGATCAGGGTCTCAAGACCGTGCTGATGGCCGGCGACGCGCTCGCCGACAAGGAATACGCCTCCATCACCGGCCCGGCCGGCGAAGGCACGCTGTTCACCTTCGGTCCCGATCCGCGCAACAAGCCGACCGCAAAGAAGATCGTCGAGGCTTTCAAGGCCAAGAACATCGACCCAGAGGGCTACACCCTCTACACCTATGCGGCGATGCAGGTGTGGTCGCAGGCAGCCAAGAAGGCCGGCACCACCGACGCCAAGAAGGTCATGGAAGCGGTGAAGGCCGGCAAGTGGGACACCGTGATCGGCCCGATCGAATATGACGCCAAGGGCGACATCAAGCAGATCGACTACGTCGTCTACAAATGGGACGCCAAGGGCGGCTACGCCGAGATCAAGGGCAACGGCACCTGAGCGCGCGCTTCTTGCCGGGCTCAGGCCTGCGATACGATCACCACGCCCCGGCTAGCGCCGGGGCGTTTTTCTCGTGGCAGGATCAGGCGGGTGCGGCCATCTCGCCGCCGGCGGCGGCCTGGGCTTTCCGAAGCGCTTGCAGGAGATCGTTCGGCCGAAACGGCTTTTGCAGGCAAATCACGTTGGCAAGGTGAGACGACTGCTCCATGAAATCCAGCGTCGTCATTCCGGACACCGCAATGATGGGGAGCCCCGGTGTACGCTCGCGCAGGGACGCAATGACGTCGACGCCGCTGACATCGCCAAGGAAGATGTCGACGATCGCCGCGTCAAATGCGCGTTCCGCGAAGGTTTTCAGCCCAGCCGCACCGCTGTCGGCCTCGGCAACCTCGTAATGGTTGACCCGAAGCACCATTGCGATCATCGCGCGCACATCCTTTTGATCGTCGACGATGAGAATGCGAGGCAAGGGAACAACTCCCGCAGATTGATCAAATCGTATGATTCAAACCTGGAACCAGCCGCGGCGGAAGGGCATTATGACACCGCCCAGTAAAGCGCATCTTACCGGATCCCTATTCCGCGCTCCCCCCCAAATTAAGTAAGCTGTAACCTTCGGTTGAGTCGTCACTGCAACAGTTCACGACACGCGCCCGGATCGGGCTACCGTGGAGGTCGGAAGGTCAAGACTGCTGGATCTTGGAATTGCGGAGATGCTCAAAACGGGTCTGAGACCATGAACGCGCCTGCGATCGACCGAAGCACATTTCTTTCAACACTGCCGGCCACATCGGGCGACCGGACCTCGGCACTTTGGATCGTCGGCGTTTCCTCGATCCTGTTCGCTTTGGCCGTTCCGTTCGCAGGTATCCCGCTGCCGCAGGTCCCGGCCTTCGTCGCGAGCTATCAGTCCGCCCTGGCCGTAAGCGACATCGTCACGGCAGTGCTGCTTCTGTCGCAGTTTTCGGTGCTGCGGACCCGCGCGCTGCTGTGGCTGTCGACCGGCTACCTGTTCACCGCCGCTGCAGCGCTGGTCCATGCCCTCACCTTCCCCGGCCTGTTCGCACCGACCGGGCTGCTTGGGGCCGGCAGCCAGACCACGGTCTGGCTCTACATGATCTGGCACGCCGGCTTCCCGCTGTTCGTGCTGGGCTACGCCTGGCTGAAGGAAAAGGACGGCGGCCCCAGGATCCGGGGCGCGACAAGCAGCCCGATCTACGCCACCGTGCTCGGTGCAGTCGCGGCCATGGCTGTCTTCACCTGGATCGTCACCGCCCAGCACGATCTCTTGCCGATCCTGCTCCGCGACGGCCACTACACATCGACCATGATCGGGGTCGTGTCCTTTGTGTGGTCGCTGAGCTTCGCCGCGCTCGTCTCGCTGTGGTTCCGCCGCCCGCATTCGGTGATCGACATCTGGCTCATGGTCGTGATGTGCGCATGGCTGTTCGACATCGCGCTGTCTGCAATCGTCAACGTCGCGCGCTTCGATCTCGGTTTCTATGCCGGCCGTCTCTATGGCCTCTGCGCATCGAGCTTCGTGCTCGCGGTACTGCTGATCGAGAACGTCCGCCTTCAGGCCCGGACGGTGGGCCTCGTCGGCAAGCTGCGCGAGCAATCGGCGTCGGATCGCGACTTCTACGGCAAGCGCCTCGCACTGTATGGCGCGGTTGTCGAATCCTCCAACGACGCCATCATCACGAAGACGCTCGACGGCGTCATCACCGGCTGGAACAAGGCCGCCGAGCACCTGTTCGGCTATTCTGCCGCGGAGGCCGTCGGCAGGTCGATCGACATCATCGTGCCGTCGGAGCGAAAGGGCGAAGTCCGGAGTATCCTCAATCGGATCGCCGGCAACGAGTCGGTCGCCCAGCACGAGACGGTGCGGATTCGCAAGGACGGCCGCGCGCTCGACGTCATCCTGAATGTTTCTCCATTGAGGTCGGACAATGGAGAGATCATCGGGGCCTCCAAGATCGCCCATGACATCACCGAGGAGAAGCAGGCACAGGAGAAGCTTCGCCGCGAGATCGAGGAGCGTCAGCGCATCTTCGAGACCTCGCAGGACCTGATCCTGGTCACCGACGGTTTCGGCAATTTCATTCAGGTCAGCCCGAGCGTGAAGGACATCCTCGGCTTCAGCCCGGAAGACCTGATCGGACACAGCGCGACCGAGTTCATCCACCCTGACGACCTCGACAAGACGCGGGAGGAGATGCGGGCCGCGCGGCGCGGTGCGGTCAAGCGCAGCTTCGAGGCGCGCTACTATCACTACGACGGTCACGAAGTCACGCTGAACTGGATGGGCACCTGGTCCGAGCCGGTGAAGCGCCATTTCTTCATCGGCCGGGATCTGACGGAGAAGCAGGCCGCCGAAGCCCAGTTCCGGCAGGTCCAGAAGATGGACTCCATCGGCCAGTTGACCGGCGGCGTCGCCCACGACTTCAACAACGTGCTGACAGTCATCACGGGCACGATCGGCATTCTCAGCGACGCCGTCGCCGACCGGCCCGAGCTTGCCGCCATCACCAAGCTGATCGACGACGCCGCCGAACGCGGCGCGCAGCTGACCAAGCATCTGCTCGCCTTCGCACGCAAGCAGCCGCTCCAGCCGCGCGAGATCGACGTCAACGCCCTGGCGCTCGAAGCCGCCAAGCTGCTGCACCCGACCCTGGGCGAGCAGATCACGATCATGCCGCAACTTACCGAGGACGCCTGGCCGACCCTGGTCGACCCCGGCCAGCTCTCCACCGCGATCCTCAATCTCGCACTGAACGCGCGCGACGCCATGCCGGACGGCGGGACCCTGGTGCTGGAGACCCGCAACATCTTCCTCGACGACGGCTATGCCAGCATGAATCCCGACGTCGTCGCCGGCAATTACGTGATGATTGCCGTCAGCGACACCGGCAGTGGAATTCCGCCGGACCTGATCGATCGGGTCTTCGACCCGTTCTTCACCACCAAGGAGGTCGGCAAGGGTACCGGCCTCGGCCTCAGCATGGTGTTCGGTTTCGTCAAGCAGTCGGGCGGCCACATCAAGATCTACAGCGAGGTCGGCCACGGCACGAGCGTGAAGATCTACCTGCCGCGCTCGACCGGGGTGCAGGAGACCGAGTTCGAGGTGCTCCAGAACGTGCCCATCACCGGCGGCAACGAGAGAATCCTGATCGTCGAGGATGACGCACTGGTGCGGCAATATGTTGTGACGCAGGTCAAGAGCCTCGGCTACACCGCGCTCGAGGCCGCCAACGGCGCGGAGGCCCTCACCATCATCGACAGCGACAAGGCCATCGACCTGCTTTTCACGGACATCATCATGCCGGGCAACATGAACGGCCGCCAGCTTGCCGACGAAGCGGCCCGGCGCCGCCCCGACCTCAAGACGCTGTTCACCTCGGGCTACACCGAAAATGCCATCGTCCATCATGGCCGGCTCGATTCCGGCGTGTTGCTGTTGGCGAAGCCCTACCGCAAGTCCGAGCTCGCCAAGATGCTGAGGACGGCACTGGCAAGTTGAGCCTGCGGCATCCCTGCGCTATCGCAAGGTGAACTTCTTTCAGCGCGCGAGGCCACCTTGAAGAATCTGCTCACCGATATCGCCGGCGTCCGCGTCGGCCATGCCGAGGATGCCAAAGTCGCCAGCGGCGCGACCGCGATCATCTTCGATTCCCCCGCAGTCGCGGCCATCGACGTGCGCGGCGGCGGCCCGGGCACGCGCGAGGATGCCCTGCTCGATCTTGCCAATACCGTCGAGCGCGTCGACGCGATCGCGCTGTCCGGCGGCTCCGCCTTCGGCCTCGACGCCGGCGGCGGCGTCCAGGCCTGGCTCGCCGAGCAGGGACGCGGCCACCGGATTCGCGAAGCCCTGATTCCCATCGTGCCGGGAGCGATCCTGTTCGACCTGCTCAACGGCGGCGACAAGGCCTGGGGACGCTTCTCGCCCTATCGTGACCTCGGCTATGCCGCGGCGGCTGCCGCCGGCACCGACTTCCCGCTCGGCAGCGTCGGCGCAGGCCTAGGGGCCACCACCGCGACGTTCAAGGGCGGGCTCGGATCGGCCTCGGCGGCGACACCTGACGGCGTAAAGGTCGCGGCGATCGTCGCCGTCAACGCCGTGGGCAGCGTTACCATCGGCGACGGGCCGTGGTTCTGGGCGGCACCGTTCGAAGTCGGCGGCGAGTTCGGCGGGCGCGGCCAGCCCGACAAGTTCACCGACGACATGCTCCGCATGCGCATCAAGGGCGGTCCCGCGGCGAGCGCGCGCGAAAACACGACCATCGGCGCCGTCGTCACCGACGCGGTGCTGACCAAACCCCAGGCCAAGCGTCTGGCGATGATCGCGCACACCGGCTTCGCCCGCGCCATCTACCCGGTGCACGCACCGACCGATGGCGACGTGCTGTTTGCGGCGGCGACCGGCGAGAAGCCGATCGAGCCGCTGGTCGGCCTCACCGAACTCGGCACCGTCGCCGCCAACGTGGTCGCGCGCGCAATCGGCCGCGCGGTGTACGGCGCCACCGCGCTGCCGTTTCCGGGGGCACAGCCGGCGTGGAAGGACAAATTCGGTTAGAAACGAAACGGCGGGTACTGCATTACCCTGGCAGGCCAGGGTCCACCGCCATGCCGTCTTCCGTAATCCGCTTCTTCCGCTATGCGCCCGATACGCGCGAGCTGAAGGTGACCTTTGTCAGCGGACGCCTCTATGTCTACGAGGACGTTCCGCCCGAGGTCGCCGCCGCGTTCGGGGATTCGCGTTCAAAGGGGACGTTCTTCAATCAGGAAATCCGGGACCGCTACGTCTGTCGTGACATCACGCACGAGCATGCCGGCTGACCTCGAATGCCGCTCACACGCTCATCGACATCGATGAAGCGGTGGTGGCGGATGCGGCCTGCGCCTGGCGCTGCATCATCTGCCCGAACCAGTCATAAGGCGAATTGCCGCCGCCATTCGCATTCGAAGAGCTGGAGGCGCCCGGCACCGTCGTCGACATCTTGAAGCCGTCGGCATAGGTGACGGTCGTCGTGGTCGAGCCGTCGGCAGCGACCGTCGTGGTCGAGGTCGATCCGCCCTTGGGCTTCGACGAGGAATCCGATCCGTCGCCCGCGCCTTGCGCATGGTCGCCATGACGACCGCTGGTCAGCGCCTTCGTCATTTCGCCGAGGTTGATGCTGTCGTCCGCATTCGCGTCCATCTTCGAGAACACGTCGTCGGCCTGCGCCAGATTGGTGCCTCCGGCTCCAAGGGCGTTCTCGAACTCGGACCTGGTGATCTTGCCGTCGCCGTCCGCATCGATCTGCGAGAACATATCTTTCAGCGCGGCCTGCCGGTCCTTCGAGGCCGAGGACACCGAATTCGAAGATGTCGAGTTGACCGCGCTGCTCGCGCCGTCGGCCAATTGGCCCTGCATGGCGATCAACGCACTCATGGTCTGCGGCGAAATCTGCGGAGGAGTGCTTGAGCCGACCAATGAGGTCGTCATGGTGCCCGCGCTGTCGATCGCGAACGGGTTGGTCGCACCTTGCGAGGATCCCGTCTTCTGGGTCGACGAGGACGACTTCGAGTTCGTCAGCGACTGGATCGCGTCGAAGGCACTCGAGACCGCACCAAGGGCTAACAACATTGCACAACTCCAACCGACGCGGCATGCCGCGGCCAATGTTCTGTCGGACAACGACAGCAAGCGGCATGCCAGCGCAAAAAGTTCAATGAAATCCGCTGCCGCCGCGCCCTGAACGGCCGGGGAACATCGGCAATTCATGCCGGTCGCGGCAGAAATTTCCACCCACAGGAAGCACGCCTCCCCTGCATTGCCCGCTACGGAGGCCCATGTTAGGCGAGGCCATCTTTCACGGCCGCCACGGGAAATCGAGCCATGACCCAAGCCTTCGCCCCTCGCCCCCTGGCAATCGCGCCCTCGATCCTGGCTTCGGATTTTTCTAGGCTCGGCGAGGAGGTGCGCAGCGTCGACGCCGCCGGCGCCGACTGGATTCATCTCGACGTGATGGACGGTCACTTCGTTCCCAACATTTCCTACGGTCCCGACGTCATCAAGGCGATGCGTCCGCACACGAAGAAGGTGTTCGACGCGCACCTGATGATCTCGCCCTGTGACCCCTATCTCGAGGCCTTTGCGAAAGCCGGTTGCGACCACATCACCGTGCATGCGGAGGCCGGCCCCCATTTGCACCGCTCGCTCCAGGCGATCCGCGCGCTGGGCAAGAAGGCCGGCGTCTCGCTCAATCCCGGCACGCCAATCAGCACGCTCGAATATGTCCTCGACCTCGTCGACCTCGTTCTGGTGATGTCGGTCAATCCCGGCTTTGGCGGCCAGGCCTTTATCCCCTCAGCGATCGGCAAGATCCGCGACATCCGCGCGATGATTGCGGGACGCCCGATCGACATCGAGGTCGACGGCGGCGTCGGCCCCGAGGTCGCCGGCGCGCTTGCGGCAGCCGGCGCCAACGCCTTCGTCGCCGGCACGTCCGTATTCAGGGGCGGCACGCAGGAGGCCTACAAGACCAACATCGCCGCGATCCGCAACGCGGCGCTGGGCGCGCGGGGCGAAGCCATCTGAGGACCATTCGCGGCTTCCGAACCGGCGCCACGACCGCCGCGACAAAAGGCAATGAAGGATCTCCGCGCCACCCCGTTTTCCGCAGGCTTGCAGCGCCTGCGCGCCGAAGCCCTGCAGGGCGGAGAGCGGGTGATCTGGCAGGGCCAGCCCGACGGCGTCGCCCACATGATGATGTGGCGCTATCTTTGGTGGATCGGATTTCCCTGGCTGTTGCTGACCGTCATCGCCATCGGATTCGATTGGATCGGCGGGGCGGCCCAACCTCTCGTGATGCTCGGATTTGCGATGGTTGCGGCCCCGCTGGTCATGCTGCTGCAAGACCTGCAGACGCTCTATTTGATCACCGATCGCCGCGCGCTCATCCTGCGAACGGCCTGGGGCAGGCGGACGGTCAATCAAACGCCGTTCCAGGAAATGGACGCGGACTTCGAAATCCTCGACATCGGCGGTGGCGCCGGTCACCTCAACTTCGCGTCGGGGCGATCGACCCGCTCGCCCGATACCGACCACACCGGGCGTTACGGATTTCGCTGTCTTCGAAATGCACCGCGCATACGAGAGATCCTCGAAGGCGCGCGCGCGGGCAAGGTGCAGCCGCACCGGAAAAAAGCCGCGGCCCTTACGGGTGTTGCAACGCGCAATGCCTAAAATTGCAGTCTTGATCCGTACTCATCCGGACTTCACTGATTCGCGCAAATCACCACAAGTGACTCCTGCCTGCATTTGACGGGAGCACATCATGACGGCGACCCTGGTTTGGACTGGCGTAGCGTTGTGGTTCGTATTCAACGCGGCGATCGCGGCCCGCAGCCTCTACGTGGCCCGACCGGTGAAGGCCAAGGCTTCCGCCCGCGTCATCCACATTCATCGTCGGGGCTGAGCGCCATGCAGATCGCACTCGTGAAGCGTCAGCCGAAGCGCAGGTGCCGGATCCCGCGCCGCCCGCATCCCGGCCTCGATTATTTCTTCGGCCGCCTCGAACGCGCCGACGGCACGCCGGACGACGACGCCGGGCTCGACACGACGGACCTCGACCATTCGTTTTCCTCGCAGCGCCGACACTGATATTCCTTTCCGGATCAATTCCATGAAACCGCACTGCCCGAACTGCCTGAAGGAAATGACCAAGGCATCCGCGTCGCGCAACCTGTTCAATTGCGAGCCCTGCCGCGAGATCATCCAGTATTTCGGCGGCAGCGCGGATCACGGCGATCCCGGCCCGCAATTCTCCTGGCCGATCCGCCGCAAGCGCACTGTTCACTCCGCCCACGCGGCCTGATTCCATTCCTCAGAGTCGCCGGACGGCCTATCCCGGCACCGCGCCGATATCGGACTCGCCCGCATCCCCAGCCATCCGCGGCGGCCGCACCACCGTGACCGTGCAGGCCGCTTCCGCGGCCACCTTGGCCGAGACGCTGCCGAGCAGCGTGCGCCGGAACGAGCCCTGCCGCGCGCCGATGATGACATGGTCGACCTGGTTGACCTCGGCAAACTCCAGGATCGCGGCGGCGGGATCGACTGCCTCCAGCACATGAGCCGTCAGCCGGCTCTCGTCCAGTTTGAGTGGCGTCGCCCAATGCCTGAGCGCCACGAGACGGTCGATATGCTTGTTGGACCCCTGCTCGTCCAGCGTCCGGTCGATCGCGATCCGGTTCAGCTTGAGCACGTTGACGCAGGCAAGCCGCGCCGACGGCAAGGTGGCGAGGATGCGCTCGGTGGTCACGCGTAGCGCCTCGTTCAGCTCCGGTGCGCCTTCGACCGTGTCGAGCGCGACGGCGAGGATCGGGCTCGACGCGATTTGGGCGGCGACATCCGATTTCACCTGCGGCGCCATCACGCCCTGGTTGAAGCGGCGGCGCCATGCGACGCCGAGGGAGTCGCGTTTGATCCGCTCCGAGCGCGTGGTGAGCTTGACCTGGTCCGGATGGGCGAGATCGAAGGCGAGCTGGGACGCCGTCGGATAGCGCCACACCGGCTCGATCTCGAGACAGCGTAACACCACCTCCTGAAGCCAGGGCGGATAATCGGCACGCAAGCTTCGCGGCGGATACGGATCGCGCCAGAGCCGGCGTCGCATCGCGCGCAGCGTCTCGCCCTCGCCGAACGGCCGCTCGCCGGTGGTGAAGAAATACAGCAGCACGCCGAGCGAAAACAGGTCGCTGCGCGGATCGTCGCGCACTCCAGACAGCCGCTCGGGTGCCATGTAGGGCGCGGTGCCGTAGGGCAGACGGAATTCCTCCTGCAACAGATCCGGCAGGTGGTTGTGATGCGACAGACCGTAGTCGATCAGCACCGCCTCGCCGCTCTCACGGAACATGATGCTGCTCGGCTTGATGTCGTGGTGAATCACGTTCTGCCGGTGGAGATCGGCAAGCGCGGTTGCGATCCTGGCAACGAGCTGCCGCGCCTCGTCATACGGCAGCGGCAGGTCGGGCAACCGCTTGTACAGCGTCGTGCCGCCGATGCGCTCGATCACGACATAGGCCTGACGCGCGAAATCGCCGGTGCCGAAACACGCCGGCACGTGCGGACCCGCGAGCCGCGGCAGGATCATCATCTCCATCTCGAAGGAGACGATCGCGGCGGGGTCCTCCCCCTCCGACACCCGCGGGATCTTCATCAGCAAGGGCACATCAATGCCGGGATGGGTGACCGTCCACAGCGTCGCCATGCCGCCGGCATGAACGCATTCACCGATGGTGTAACCGTCGATCTCCGCGCCGGATTTGACCAGTGATTTCGGCATGGCCGTCAGCGCCCCTGCGACAGGCGGTCGGCAAGCCAGTGCGGCAGGCCGTTGTCGCGGATCCTGCCCGCCGCAGTCTCGACGTCATAAGGCGCGCGGCAATAGGTGATCTGGCACGATTCGGTGTCGAACAAGACGAAGGCTGCCGACGGATCGCCGTCGCGGGGCTGGCCGACCGAGCCGAGCACGGCGAGCCATTGCCGTCCGCGCAGGAGCTGCACCGGGACGTCGGCCTTCGGCACGAAGCTCGTCATCTTCGCCGTCACCGACATCGAATAGAGCGCAGGACGATGGACATGGCCGCAGAACGTGACATGAGCGGGCGTCGCGATCAGGCTCTTGGCGGCATCGACCGTGGAGCGGACGTAGTGCCAGCGCTGCGGGTGGGAGGCTTCCGCATGCACGAAGAGACGATCGCCGTCCTCTACCAGCATCGGCAATTCGGTCAGGAACCGACGCTGCGCGGTGTCAAGCCGCCCGCGGGTCCACTCGATCGCGACCTGCGCCTCGGCGTTCATGGTCTCCGCCGAGGAATTGACCGCCTGGTCGTGATTGCCGCGCACGGCCACGGCACCCTGGGCCACCAGCTCGATCGTGGTGTCCACCACCCATTCGGGATCGGCGCCATAGCCGACGAAATCGCCGAGCAGGACGAACCGCTCCGCGCCCTTCGCACGGGCAACCTTCAGGCAGGCCTCGAAGGCCTGCCTGTTGCCGTGAATATCGGAAAGAACAGCTAGGAGCACGCACCCTCCACCCCTCAATTCATATTGAAGGCCGATAAGGCCCAATTGAGGGAGGTCAAGAAGATGCGCCAGCGCCGCGCGGTTTACCAGCGCGCCGCCGTCACGATGGTGAAGAGCCTATTGCTCGTCCTTCGGAGGCATCCGGGGCGGTGGCAGCGGGGTGAATACCGCGCCTTGTGCCCCGGCCGGCGGGGCCATGAACTCACCGGTCGAGGAATCGCCGCCGGTCGTCTCCAGGATCGTCTTGGGCGTCACATATTCGCGGACCAAATCGATGAGGCTGCCATCGCCCCCGCCGAAATCCGCGGCACGGCCGCCTTGCGGATTTCCCAGAGCGATCTCGTTCTCCGCCGCATGGGTCTTGTCGGCGAGCCTGTCGTTGTAGGGCACGCGGAAGGCCCGCGGGATGCCGCTCGGGCGATTGTCCTCATCGAGCTGCTCGACCCACAGATAGATCGAGCCGGGATCGCCCTGAAGCGAATGCGGCTCGACGATGCGGGCCTTCAGCAGCTTGAAGGTCGTCGGCAGCCGGTCGGAGCTGGCCCAGCCGAGCAGCCCGCGCATCTCGCCGAAGCTGACGACGTAGAAGGCGCTGGTCACGACCACCGCGACCGCCTTCAGAGACCAGTGCAGCCGCGCATAAACCAGCACGACCAGCAGTAGCGCGCCGATGACGGCGTAGGCGACCGACAACGTCAGGATGACCGTCTGCAAGCTAGTCACGGCGTATCCTCACGGGGTTCCTGCTCACACCGGTCCTCGGGTCGAGATCGGCGCCGTTGCGCCAGCCGCTGCGGAACGTCTCGAGCAGCGATTTCGGCCGCTGGTCCACGTTGGTCACCTTGCCCTCGTCATCGATGCGAAACCGCACTGCGGTCTTCTCGTCGCCGGTGTGGTTGAGCGTGAACTTGTTGTCGAATACCACCTGCGCCTTGGGATTGAGCTTCTGCACCTTCACATTGGCCGTGACCGGTTCGCCCGTGGTCGCCACAAAATGCGAGACATTGACCGTGTATTCGCCGGCGAGAATGCCGCGCACGGTGACGATCTCCTCGCGGATGGGCGAGGCGATCTTCTTGCCGGCGACGATGATGAAGTCGTTGGCCCCGCCCCGATCGTCGCGATCGAGCGTCAGAAAGCCGGCCTCGCGGTGACGATACCAGGCGATGTTGCCGGCAGGATCCTGCACGAACAGGTCGAGATCGTCGGGGTGGTTGTCCGGCCAGTCGAGCGTGATCATGAACTCGGCCTTGGAGTCGATCTTCCCGTCCTTGGCGTCCGGGGAGACCGCGAGCAGTGCCAGGAAGAAGAGAAACGCGATCACCTGAAGCGCCTTGAACAGCATCACGCCCAGCGGATCGAACGGCTCCTCGCGTGGATAGAGTCCGAAATCATCCATCATGACGCGGTTCCGGCGCCTTTTAGTCCAGCCCCCTGACGCTCGAGCACCGGCGTCACATAGGTCTCGGTCAGCACCACCGCATCCGAGAACACCCGCTGGGTCGCGGCGTCCAGCATGTAGTACTGGATACGGACCAGGATCGAGCCGACGAGACCGGCGAGCGTCGTGTACATCGCGACCGCCATGCCGTCGCTCATCAGGCCCATCGAGGAGCGCATCGCGACCTTGTCGGCGGCGTCCAGCCCGGCGATCGGCGCCAGCATGATGATGAAGCCGATGATGGTGCCGAGCAGGCCGAGCTTCATCAGCGTGTCCGAGACGAAGGCACCGAAGCCGTTGGAGCCGCGCAGCCGGTCGGCGAGCGTCCGCAGCAGCAGGGTCTGGTCGACCGACCGGTAGTCCTGCGCGGCGGCCTTGGTCACCAGGCTCTCGATGTGATCGCGTACGAGGCCGCGCGGCAGCGCGGTCGCCCCCGCCTCCAGTGCCTTGCTGCCACCGGTAGCCGACAGCATCGCCCGACAGCGCCGGGCCGCGGCCCCTTCTCGGGCAATCGCCCGCGTGCGCAGGAAACAGTGGCCGCAGGTGACGACATAAAGCAACGCGATGACGCTCGAAATGTACGTTCGATCCGACGTCAACATCAGGTGGATCAGGCCGAAGCGCCACAGCAGCACGACAGCGAAGATCGAAAGGCCGGTGAAGATCATCCAGAACAGCAGCGCGCTGCGCTCGGATGGGTCGGTCGCAGACGGCGCGATCGGTCCAATCGTCATCGAACTCATGCCGCACTGCTCCTGACTTGCAACTATTCCCTACCCATTAGATCAAAGCCGCCGCGTCCGGTCCAAAGACCCATGCCCAATCCGGCTTGGGAAATTTGCCCGAGCTGCAATCCTGCCACACCCTGCGATTGGCAAGGCGCGGCGGCGTTGTTAGGCTGAGCCTACCAAACGTTGGGGGTGATCGCATGCGCCTTGTGCTTCAGCTCGTCGCCCGTCTGCTGCTCATCGTGGCACTGTGCCTTGGCGCGGCAACCATATGGGCCACGTTCGACGCCTATCGCAGCGTCGACCGGGCGACCGCGGCCTCGGCGCAGCGGGTGGCGCAGGCGCTTCAGGCGCTGTATTGGCGCGAGCTCTTGTTGCGCAGCAGCAGAGCGCGCGAGCATCTCCTGCCGGTTCCGGACTGGCGCACCCTGGAGACGATGAAGCTGATCTCGCCCGGCGTCTGCGTCGAGTTCCAGCCCGCCGCGGCATTCGAGAAGCCGCTCTGCGGCCAAAGCGAGGGGTTAGGCAAGACGCCGCCGCGCTGGTTCGCCGCTATTGTGCCGACCTTCCTCGGCAGCCACGCCGAGGCGGTGCGGCCAGTCAGCCCGCGCGCGGCTTCCGCCGGCACCGTGGTCGCGACGCCGGATGCGGCCGCCGCCATCTCGCTCGCCTGGGAGTACATCCTCAACGTGATCGACGTCGCGCTTCTGATGGCGGCAGCGATCGCATTGCTGGCTTCGCTGGCGATCGCGCATGCGCTGGCACCGGCGCGCACGATCGTGACCGCCTTGCAGCGCATGTCGCGCGGTCAGTATCGCACCAAACTGCCGCGCTTCCGCTCCATGGAGCTGGCGATGATCGGCAGCGCCGTCGATGCGCTCGGCGGCCGGCTGGAGGAAGCCACCGAACAGCGCGCCGCACTGACACGGCGCCTGCTCGAGATCCGCGACGACGAGCGCCGCGCGCTCGCCCGCGAACTCCACGACGAGTTCGGGCAGAACCTCTCCGCCATCCTCGCCTTCGCCAACACGATCGAAACGGCGAGCGCGAGGGCAAACAGGGACAACGGGATCGCACAGGATGCGCGCATGATCTCGCAGGCCACCCATCATCTGATGGCCTCGCTCCGCGATGCGCTGAGGCGTCTGCGTAATCCCCTGCCCGAAGAGCTCGGTCTCGAGGCAAGCCTCGTCAATCTCGTCGACAGCTGGCGCTCGCAGAGCGCAGCGCGGCCGACGATCCAGCTCGATCTCAGGGGCGACCTCAGTGACATCAAGGGTCCGGCCGCCACCACGGCCTATCGTGTGGCACAGGAATGCCTGACCAACGCGCTGCGCCACGGCTCGGCCCGGGAGATCTCGTTGCGGATCGAGCGCCGCGCCGGCGAGGACGACGCGCTGCTGATCCGGGTCGAGGACGACGGGGGCGGCGACGCGGCCCGTGTCGCGCAGTCGGCCGGTTTCGGTCTGACCGGCATCCGCGAGCGCGTTGCGGCCACCGGCGGATCGCTGTCCATCCTGCCTGCCCGCGGCGGCCTCAGTGTCGCCGCGACCATTCCGCTCGCCGCGTGAGGTTGGAATGAGCGAGGTTGCAGCAACAGGCATCTCCGTGCTGCTCGTCGACGATCATCCGATCGTCCGGCAAGGCTATCGGCGCGTGCTGGAAAGCCAGGGCGATCTGCATGTCGTGGCCGAGGCCGACAACGCCGCGGACGCCTACGGCGCCTTCAAGGCGCATGATCCTGATGTCGTGGTGCTCGACATCTCGATGCCGGGCGCGAGCGGACTGGAGGCGATCCGCAACATCCGCGCGCGCAGCCCGCGAGCGCGGATCCTCGTCTTCACCATGCACAACGAGGCCGTGCTGGTGAAAGCCGCCTTCAGCGCCGGAGCGAGCGGCTTCGTCACCAAGAGCAGCGAGCCGTCCGCGGTGGTAGGTGCCATCCGCAGCGTCGCCCGCGGCGAACGCGCCATGAGCGACGACATCGCGCATATCCTCGCCGAGGACAGCCTGTCGACCGGCTCAGTGCTGGATCAACTGGGCGAACGCGAGATCGAGATTTTGCGCCAGTTTGCCGGCGGCGCGACCACCGAGCAGATCGCGGCGCATCTCAATCTCAGTGTGAAGACGGTGCAGAACTATCACTACCTCATCAAGACCAAGACCGGCGCGCGCACCGATGCGCAGCTGGTGCGCCTCGCCGCCACATGCGGGCTGACGAGGATCTAGCAGCAAAGCTGCCGCAGTATCCTGGTCTTCTGGAGCTTCTCAATCTAGCGAGCAAGATTGGAACTGAGACCGTCCGGCTCCGGTTAACACGGCAGTGAAGGAGTCAAAGATCATGAGTAAGGGTCATCACAACGCCGTAGATCATCCCCCGATCATCACGGTAGGCGAGCTCATCGACGAGCTCTGTCGTCTGCCGGACACCGCTGTCGTTCACTTCCGCTGCCCCATGCTCGAGCAAGAGCTGACCTTTTACCGCCTGCGCAAGCGGTCAAAGGACGCTGTCGAAATCGCGGTCAATGCATATCCGGACAGTCCCCCGGTCGTGCCATCGCCCGAGGCGAACGTCCCCGCGCGGCGACGCGCGACGTCCTCGTCGCAGGCTCACAATGGCGCGCATCTTCAGAAGGCGCGGGTTTTGACGGGTACGCGCTGAGCAGACGCGGCGGGCTATCCCGCCTTCAGCCCGCGCAGCAGCAGCGCCAGTGTCGCGTCCACGCGCGCGGAGAGATCGGCGTCCCTCCACTCGTCGGCATGAGCCGGATGGTGGAAACGGACGGTAGCATCGAAGATGGCACGCGCGGTGGTCTTGACGTCGTCCACGGCGAACACGCCCTGCTTCACGCCATCGACCAGGATGGACCCGATCTGGTCGATCATGGTGTCCTTGTGACATTTGACGGCGGCGCAGGCCTCGCGCGCCAGCGTCAGATAGGTGTCGAACATCTCGGGATCGTCGAGGACACGCGAACGCTTGGCAGCGAACAGCGTGCGCAGCCAGCGATCAAGCCTGGCCGGCGCCGGCCCCTGCTCCTCGACGATCGCGCGCAACGGCGCGTCGATGCGGTCGAGCCAGCGTTTGGCAACGGCCTCGCGCAGCGAGGCCTTGCTGGGAAAATGGCGGTAGACGCTGCCGTGGCTCACATCGAGCGCACGGGCAACGTCGACCACGGTGGCCTTGGCAAGTCCAAAGCGCCTCAGCACGTCCTCAGTGACTTCGAGGATCCGCTCCGGCGTCAAGACAACAGCTTCATTCATGCCAGCACCATGTTCCCGTTCAGGGCTCAGTTACCCCGGCACCAGGGCTGCTTCCGAAGCGCCCTTGCCGGTCGTTTCGGAAAGCCTATGCGTTAATGAGGCAGTTTTGCAGCCTGCGCCGCGATCTGGCGCGCGACCAGCACATTGAGCCAATGCCCAATCACGCCAGTCAAATTGAAGATTTCGGTCGTCATTGTCTAAGTCTCCATTCGTCCGCGGTCCCGTTCTTCAATTTGCCCTCCGATCCGCTTTGGATGTCGGGCTTCCCGGGGCTGTCGCGGGACGCCCAATCGGAGCGTCCGGGGACGGATATACACGTCACGCTGACAGATTTCAATATCTGTCAGTCAATGATCCGTGATTGACAGCAGATTTTTGACCACCGGCCGGCCGGCTCGGCCCCCAGCGGTGGATTAGCCCTCCCCAAACCCCGTTCCGGGGGTCGGATCGTTTGTTTCGCCCTCCCTGCTCTGTTAAATCACGGCGTAAAAAACATTCCGGCCGGACCTGCCCCTCGGACCATTCCTTGGGCCGCCCGCCCACCTTCCTGGAGCCGCCCCATGATCCCCCGCTATACCCGTCCCGAAATGGCCTCGATCTGGGAGCCGCAGACCCGGTTCAAGATCTGGTTCGAGATCGAGGCGCATGCGGCGGACGCCCTTGCCGAGCTCGGAACCATCCCCAAGGAGGCTGCCAGGACGGTTTGGGCCAAGGCCAAGAACGCCACCTTCGACGTCGCCCGCATCGACGAGATCGAACGCGAAACCAAGCACGACGTCATCGCCTTTCTCACCCACCTCGCCGAGATCGTCGGCCCCGAGGCGCGTTTCGTGCACCAGGGCATGACCTCCTCCGACGTGCTCGACACCTGCCTCAACGTCCAGCTTACCCGCGCCGCCGACCTGCTGCTCGCCGACCTCGACAAGGTCTTGGCCGCGCTCAAGAAGCGCGCCTTCGAGCACAAGATGACGCCGACCATCGGCCGCAGCCATGGCATCCATGCCGAGCCGGTGACCTTCGGCCTCAAGCTCGCTTATGCCTATGCCGAATTCACGCGCGCCAAGGAGCGCCTGATCGCGGCGCGGAAGGAGGTCGCGACCTGCGCCATCTCCGGCGCCGTCGGCACCTTCGCCCAGATTGATCCGCGCGTCGAAGAGCATGTCGCGAAAGCGATGGGCCTCGTCCCCGAGCCGATCTCGACCCAGGTGATCCCGCGCGACCGCCACGCGATGTACTTCTCGACCCTCGGCGTGATCGCCGCCTCGGTCGAGCGCATCGCGGTGGAGATCCGCCACATGCAACGCACCGAGGTACTGGAAGCCGAGGAGTTCTTCTCCGAGGGGCAGAAAGGCTCCTCCGCGATGCCGCACAAGCGCAACCCGGTGCTGTCGGAGAACCTCACGGGCCTGTCCCGCATAGTGCGCGCCTATGTGACGCCGGCGCTGGAGAACGTCGTGCTCTGGCACGAGCGCGACATTTCGCACTCCTCTGCCGAGCGCATGATGGGTCCGGATGCGACGGTGACGCTCGATTTCGCGCTGGTGCGCCTTGCCGGCCTGATCGACAAGCTGCTGGTGTACCCTGCCAACATGCAGAAGAACCTCGACCGCCTCGGCGGCCTCGTGCATTCGCAACGCGTGCTCTTGGCGCTGACGCAGAAGGGCGCAAGCCGCGAGGATTCCTACAAGCTGGTGCAGCGCAACGCCATGCCGGTCTGGCGCGGCGAAGGCGACTTCTTGCAACTCCTGAAGCAGGACGCCGAGGTGAAGAAATATCTCAGCGACGCCGAGATCGAGGAGCAGTTCGACCTCGGCTATCATCTCAAGCACGTCGACACGATCTTCAAGCGCGTGTTCGGGGAAAGCTGACATTCACAGTCATTCCGGGGCACGCGAAGCGTGAATCCGGCATCTCGCGCTACAATCTCCAGAGTCCGATAAAAACCCGCAAGAAACGGATCCCACCTCATGCCCATCGTCAACCGCGTTGCCGCCCTCTCCGACGAAATGGCCGCCTGGCGCCATGACTTCCACGAGAATCCCGAGCTGCAATACGACGTCCACCGCACGGCCGGCATCGTCGCCGATCGCTTGCGCGAGTTCGGCTGCGACGAGGTGGTGACGGGCATCGGCCGCACCGGGGTCGTTGGCGTGATCCGCGGTCGCAAGTCCGCGTCCGGCAAGACCATTGGCCTCCGCGCCGACATGGACGCGCTGCCGATCATGGAGACCTCGGGCGTACCTTATGCATCGAAGGTGCCCGGCAAGATGCACGCCTGCGGCCATGACGGCCACACCGCGATGCTGCTCGGCGCGGCCAAATATCTCGCCGAGACGCGGAATTTCGACGGCACCGCGATCATGATCTTTCAGCCCGCCGAGGAAGGCGGCGGTGGTGGCAAGGCCATGGTCGAGGACGGGCTGATGACGCGCTGGAACATCCAGGAGGTCTACGGCATGCACAACATGCCGAACCTGCCCGAAGGCCATTTCGCAACCACGCCCGGCGCGATGCTCGCTTCCTCCGACAACATCCAGATCACGGTCCACGGCAAGGGCGGTCACGCCGGCGCGGGCCCGCACAAATCCGTCGACAGCGTGCTGATCGGCTCGCAGATCGTCAACGCGCTGCAATCGATCGTGGCGCGCAACGTGGATCCGCTGAAATCAGCGGTCATCTCGATCACGCAATTCCATTCCGGCACGGCCTTCAACATCATCCCGGAGATCGCCGAGCTCGCCGGCACCGTGCGCACGCTCGACCCTGAGGTGCGTGATCTCGTCGAGCGCCGCATCGGCGAAGTCGCCGACAGCATCGCGCGTGCCTATGGCGGCTCGGCCGAGACGAAATACACGCGGATGTACCCGGTGACGATGAACCATGCCCGCGAGGCCGGCCTTGCCGCCGACGTCGCCCGCGACATCGTCGGCGCCGACCGCGTCAACGACAAGTTCATCCCGATGATGGGCGCGGAGGACTTCTCCTTTATGCTGGAAGCCCGTCCCGGCGCGATGGTGCTGGTCGGCATGGGCGATGGCAACGAGTGCCACCATCCGTCCTACGTCTTCAACGACAACATTCTGGGCCACGGCGCCTCGTTCTGGGCACGCCTGGTCGAGACGCGGATGCCGGCTGGGTAGAGCCGCACGCGTGCTGCTGTAGCCCGGGTGAGCAAAGCGACACCCGGGACAGCTGGCTTCCCGGATATCGCTTCGTTCATCCGGGCTACACTCCAACGCAAGCACTTATGCCTGCACCACCTCGTGGCGCATCACGAACGGTGCAAGCAGCGCATGTACCTCGCCTGCAACCGACTCGCGCTGATCCGACGGCAGGCCCGTGAGCGTCACGGTCGCGATCGAGCCGTGGCTGCCATGGGCGCCGACCTTCACCTTGCAGTCGATGCCCCGCTCGACCAGCGGAGCCAGCACCCTGGTGAACACGCGTTCCGCCGCGTCCCAGCGCAGTTGCGGCTTGAACACCTTGCCGACGCCCGTCACCGGCATCGGATCGATCGGAATGACCTGCACCGGGACGGCGGCGCGTTCCGGTGTGCGCTCGCGCACCCACGTCTCCAACTCGCCCGGCTCGACCTTGGCGCCCGGTTTGAGCTGCACGTAACCCACCGGCAGCTCGCCGGCATAGGCGTCGGGCTGGCCGACCACAGCAGCGAAGCCGACGGCAGGATGGCGGAACATGATCTCTTCGATCGGCGCCGGATCGATGTTGTGGCCGCCGCGGATCACGAGGTCCTTGGCGCGGCCGGTGATCCAGAGATAGCCGTCGGCGTCGAGCCGGCCGAGATCGCCGGAATTGACCCACACCTCGTCGACGAACGCGCCCTTGTTGTGCTCGTCGTTGAGATAGCCGCCGAACACGCCTGGCCCGGCCATGATGACGACGCCGATTTCGTCCGGCTTGCAGTCGCGGATCAGGCGGCCATCGGCATCGAGCTGCACGATGCGCACGCGCGAATAAGGCATGGGCAGGCCGACCGACCCGAGCCGGATCGGTCGCGACGGGTAGGCCAGCGTATGCACGCTCGAGGTCTCGGTCATGCCGTAGACCTCGACCACAGGCAGCTTCAGCTTGTCCTGGATCGCCGAGCCGACGGCGACGGGAATCGCCGAGCCGCCGCCGGCGGCATATTTCAGGCTGGAAATGTCGGCGTTGCCCGGCGGCACCGCGAGCGTGGCGGCCAGCACCGTCGGCACGCTTGACAGGGCCTCGGGCTTGAAGCGTTCGACGAGCTGCCAGATGTTCTTCACCGCATTTGGATTGCGCCAACCGCTCGGCGACAGCACGACCAGCGAGCCGCCGGCCGACAGCGTCAGCAGCACCTGCGTCAGCGAACCGCCGACGTGAAACAGCGGCATGCCGAACAGTAAATTGGAGCCCGGTTTCGCCTTCAGCAGCAGATTGAGCGCCCAGGCCTGATAGACTTGATTGGTATGGGTGTGCCGCACCAGCTTCGGCGTGCCGGTGGTGCCGCCGGTGTGGAAATAGGCGGCGATGTCGCTGCCCGAAATCTTGCGCCCACTGACGAGCCTGTCGGAAGGCTGCTGCTTGATCAGGTCGCCGAAGGCAAAGATACCCTTGGCGGGATCGCCGCCGCCGAACACCTGCACGATTGCCTTGAGATTCTTCAGTTGCGGGCGGATCTGCTCGACCTTCTGCCAGATATCGGTGCCCGGCATCGGACCGAGCGCCACCAGGATTTTCGTGTTTGCGGCGTCCAGGATTTCCGCGATCTGATGCGCCTCGAGCAGCGGATTGACCGGATTGGCGATGCCCGCGGCCTCGGCGCCGAACAGCGTCACGAACGCATCCGGCACCAGCGGCAGCATGAAACTGATGACGTCGCCCTTCTCCGCACCGAGCGCATGAAACATGTTGGCGGCCTGCGTGACGCGCGCGATGAAATCGCGGTACGTGACCACGACCGGAGTGTCGGCAGGGTCGGCGTTTTGCAGGAACTGGATCGCTGCGCCGTCTGGGTTGCGCGCAGCACCGAGCCTGATCGCCTCATAGGTGCTCTCGGCCGCGACGCGATCGGCGTAGGGAACCTGCTCGAAGGCCCGGACTTCCGCGTCCGTCGCCAGGTCCGGATAGTCGTTGCCGATAGACCGATCGAGCGCGTGGATACCCATGGAATTCCGTCCTCCCTCAGATGCATGTCCCCGCCGCCCTGTCTTTTTGACATTTTGGCTCGGCGAGGCATCGGCCGATGGCCGGCCGAGCGCGGACAGAATGATGGATGATTTGCCGTTCGTCCATTGCCTACCGGCCGCTTCACTTGAACCTCTGGGACCGGTCGAGGGACCAAGAACTGGCACTGAATTCGCGTATCAGCGCCCTGCCGCAAGACTTGAGGTCATCATGCCCACGCACCTGCGAAATCGCATCACGAGACTGCTCGTCGTTCTCGCGGTGGCATCGACGATCTCGCTGCCGCGCGTGGCGCTCGCCGACCCGCAGCTCGACAAGATGCGCGCGAAGGTCGCGGCATTCATCAACGACAAGATGGAGAAACTGGGCGGATCGCGCATCATCTACAAGGTGGACAACGACGCCTTGCGGGAGGCGGTCACCACGGATCTGCGCGACGACGTCTACAAGATCCTGCGCGAGGGCCGGATCGCCTTCTCCGGCCTTGCGATCCGTGACGGCGGCGTCGACGTGAAGATCGCAGACGACAAGGGCCGTGAGCTGCTCACGCGCAAGCTCGCGTCGGCGGCAGAGGGATTGCCCACGCACGCACTCACCGTGACCGGCGCCGGAGACGGGCTGGTCAGGCTCGCGCCGACCGACGCTGCATCCGCCGCACGGCTACGCGATCTCGTCGAAGATTCCATCGGCATGATCGAGCAGCGACTCAAGGACGCCGGCGTCACATTGGCCAGCGTTCAGCCCGAGGGAACGGACCGCATCCGCATCTTCCTGCCCGGCATGATGGAGCCCGACCGTATCACCGCGATATTCGCCCAGAAGGTCAAGGTCAGCTTCCGCCTGATCGATGTCACGATGTCGGCGGAGCAGGCGCAATCCGGCACGCCTCCGGCGGGCTCGGAACTCATGTTCGGCTTCAAGGACAAGCTCCCCTATCTCGTCAAGGCGAGCGCGCTCGACGGGAATCACATCAGCTATGCAGGCCCGGGATTTGCGAGCGGGACGAAGGAGCCGATCGCCTCGTTCCGCTTCAACGGCCGCGGTACCCGGCGCTTCGCCCACATCACGGCAGAGAACGTCGGAATGCCCTTCGCGATCGCGCTCGACGACAAGGTGGTCTCCGCCCCCGTGATCCGCGAGCCCATCACCGGCGGCTCCGGCCAGATTTCCGGCAACTTCACCCTGGAAGAGGCCAACAGCGTCGCCATGCTGCTGCGCGCCGGCTCTCTGCCCGGACGTCTTGGCCTTGTCGAGCAACAGGTCGTCCAGCCCGCCGCCAAGCCGTAAGGCGAAGATCGTCCGACGCCCCCGCCTCGGGCGTCCAGCCCCCTTGCGACGTCGAAGCCCACCCCGAATCACGGCCCTGTTGCAGCCAGAGGCGCAACCAACGGGCAATTGCCGAAACGCCCGATCAGGCTAAAATTTGCCTCTTGCGGCGTGGCGGCCGAAGGCCTCATTTCAGGCAGCCGTCATCCGATTTCGGCTACACGTGTCGAGCATACCGACCAGGACTGAAGGCCTTACGCGGGGTTAGTACCATGCCGTCCGGCAGCGCAGACATTTCCTCGATCCTCGACCGCATTCTCGATGCGGCAACGGATAACCTCAGGATCGCGAAGATCCTGGTCCAGATGGGCCTCGATCCCAACAACGTCACCTATGACGCGATCTTCAATCGGTTGCTGGAGATCTTTGTCCATAACATCACGTTCGCCAATCTGTTCGCCGCGGTCGGCGCCGGCTTCTTCGTCGCCACTCTCTTGATGCGAACGATGGTGCCCCTGCGTGTCGCCAACATGATCGGCTGCGCCTTCTTCGCCGTGTTCGGCGCGCTCACCGCCAACGTCGCGACGTTCCTGCTCTATCTGCTGCTGCTTCCGATCAACGCCCTGCGCCTGCGGCAGATGCTCAAGCTGGTCAAGAAGGCACGCCACGCCGCCGAAGGCGACATGTCGATCGAATGGCTCAAGCCGTTCATGACCGAGCGCAAATATCGCCGGGGCGATACGCTCTTCAAGCTCGGCGATCCTGCCAAGGAGATGCTGCTCGCCGTCACCGGCAAGTTCCGGGTGAAGGAGATCAACGTCGAGATCGGGCCGGGCGCACTGATGGGCGAGCTTGGCTTCCTGACGCCCGACAACCGCCGCACCGGAACGATCGAATGCATCGAAGACGGCCAAGTGCTGACGATTACCTATGACCGGCTGCTCGAGATCTACTTCCAGGATCCGCAGTTCGGCTATTATTTCCTGGTCCTGACCAGCCAGCGCCTGCTGCAGAACATCGATCGCCTGCAGAAGCAGCTCGCCAGCGAACGGGCAGCGACCACGAACCGCATCGCGTGACAGCCTCTCAGCTGAGCAGCAGCTCCATGCCCGGATCGCCCTTCTCCATCGCGCGCCGGTAGGCCGGACGGCCGCCGATGCGGCCGAGATATCTGACCACGTTCGGACAGCGCTGGAGATCATAGGGCTGGAAGTAGCGCATGGTGGTGAGCGAGAACACCGTCATGATATCGGCGGTGGTGAAGGCGCTGCCCGCCAGGTATTCGGCCTCGCGAAGCCTGGCGTCCAGAAGGTCGTAGGCGCGATCGAGCCGCCCCTTCATCGCGCGCAGGGTCGGATTGTCCTTGGCGAGATCGAGCCGGCTCAGGATCATCATCCGTCCCATGCCAGGCTGCAAGGTGCCGTTGGCGAAATGAAGCCAGTACAGGAACTGCGCAAAGGCTGGATCGTCGGGCCCGAGCACGAGACGGCCGTTGCCGCATTTTGCAACGATGTAGTCGACGACCGCGCCGGATTCCGCGAGCACCAGCTCGCCGTCGGTGATGACCGGTGCCGTGCCGGCCGGATGCAGCGCCTTGTACTCGGCCGGTGCCAGCATGGTCGCGGCATCACGCGTGTAGCGCTTCAGCTCATATGGGATTCCCAGCTCCTCGCACAGCCAGACGATGCGCTCGGACTGCGACTTACCGAGATGATGGACGGTGAGCATGAGGTCTCCTGCGAACGCAAATGGAAGCACTGTGACGCCGCATCATACCTCGTGATTGCTGGCTTCCCGGAATTTTGCGGATATGTCCGGGCACATTCAAGCCTTCCAAATCGGCCCCCAAGCCGGTCCCCGCCGCAAAACCGCCCTAAAAACCGAATGGTAACCATGGCGGGCTAGGGTAATTCCGTGACCAATTCTTCGACCATCCTGGTGTTCGATTCCGGCCTTGGCGGGCTCACGGTGCTCCGCGAGGTCGTGGCCGCGCGCCCCGACGCACACTTTGTCTACGTCGCCGACGACGCCTTCTTCCCCTATGGCCACCACGGCGAGGACGAGATCATCGCCCGCGTGGTGCCGCTGATGGGTGAACTGATCGGCACGCATGATCCTGATATCGTCGTCATCGCCTGCAACACGGCGTCCACCCTGGTCCTGTCGCACTTGCGCGCGGCTTATTCCGTGCCCTTCGTCGGCACGGTCCCGGCGATCAAGCCGGCCTGCGCGCAGTCCAGAACCCGCCGCGTCTCTGTGCTCGGCACCAAGGGCACGGTGAAGCGCGAATACACCAAGGCTTTGATCCGTGATTTCGCGCAAGGATGCGAGGTGACGCTGGTCGGCTCTCCCGAACTCGCGTCGCTGGCGGAAGCCGAGCTCAGCGGGACGCCGATCAGCGACGAGGCCATCCGCGCCGAACTCGCTCCCTGCTTCGTCGGTGAGGCCGGCGATGCCACATCGCGCACCGACACGGTGGTGCTCGCCTGCACCCACTATCCGCTGCTGCTCGACCGGCTAAGGCGGCTGGCACCCTGGCCTGTCGACTGGATCGATCCGGCGCCCGCCATTGCGCGCCGCGTTTCGGACCTGCTCGGCCCACGGGTCGGCGGCATCGCGCAGGACCGCGCCGAGATGATCTTCACCTCGAACCGCGTGCATCGCCTTTCGACCATGCTGACGCCGTTCTTCGGCGGCCGCGCACTGGCCTGACTTTGCGCGGCGACGGCGCGCTGCTAGGTTTTGCCGTCTTCACCTAGCAGCAGGCCTTTTCCATGTCGGTCCCGACCACGCCGCTCAACCGTCTCCGCCAGCTCTGGCGCGAAGGCCGTCCCGCCTTCGGCGCGATCGCGACCATCCCGAGCGTGCAGACCGTGCAGATCATGGCACGCTCGCTCGACTGGATCATCGTCGATCTCGAGCATGGACCGATCGGGCTCACCGAAGCTCACGCGATGATCGCCGCGACGACGGGCACGCCGTGTACGCCCCTTGTACGGATCGCGGCGAACGAGCCGTGGCTTGCAAAGGCGCCGATGGACATCGGGGCCTTCGGTATCAATTTTCCGATGATCACCAACCGCACTGATGCCGAGAAAGCGGTGCGTAGCGTGCGCTATCCGCCCCGCGGCGATCGTCTCTGGGGTCCCTTCCACGCGCCGTTCCGCTGGGGCCAGTCGATACCGGACTACATGGCATCAGCCGACGACGAAATGATCTGCATGATCACCATCGAGCATGTCGATGCCGTCAACCGCATCGACGAGATCATGGCAACGCCCGGCATCGACGTTGCGGTGATCGGCCCCGGCGACCTCGCGACGTCCATCAACAAACGCGGCCAGATGGACGACCCGGAATTGCTGGAGCTGGTGGCGCGCGCCGAGGCCGGCATCCTCAGAAGCGGCGTGCCGATCGGCGGCGTGGCCCGCACCGCCGACCAGGCCAATGCCCTGATCGACCGCGGCTACCGCGCGATCGCGCTCGGCTTCGACTGGTCTCTATTCCAGCGCGGCATCATGACGGCATTCGAGGGGATCAAGCGCTGAACAGGCCGCTGGCCACCTTGCCGGGAATTGCCGCGCTGCTAGGGTCGTTCCAGGGAGGAAAAACCAATGCTCAAAAAGACTTTGCTCGCTCTGTCCTTTGCAGGCCTTGCCTTCGCGGCCTTCGCCCAACAGCCCGGCATCAAACGTACACCGCTTCAGAAGGTCGAGTTCCCGGATGGCTACAACACCATCACCGCCATCGCGGAAGTCCCGGCAGGCGGCGCGGCCGGACGCCATACCCATCCGGGAATCGAGACCGGCTATGTGCTTGAAGGCGAGCTGAATCTCCTCATCGACGGGCAGCCGGAGAAGACCCTGAAAGCCGGTGATTCCTACCAGATTCCGGCCGGCGTCGTGCACGACGCCAAGGCTCATGGCGACAAGGCCATGAAAGTGCTTGGGATTTACGTCGTCGACAAGACCAAGCCGCTGGCCTCGCCGGCGCCCTGATGCGGCGAACCGACTGGCCCCAAGCGGGTTGGTTCATGCTAGAGCGAGCGGGCGGGCCCCGCTCGCTGCACATATTTTAATCCTTTGATCTGGAACCGGAGACCAATGCGCGGGACGCCCAAGACCATCTCGCTGCGGCGCCGTTTGATTTGCGACCTCATGCATGCCTCGATGGGCGTGCCTTTCGTTTCGCTATCCCGCTCGCTCAACATCCGCCCCGTGCTGGAGGCCCGCGCAGGCGCAACCGCACCTGCCGGCTGGGCCGCGATGTTCGTCAAGGCCTTTGCCCTGGTGGCCAGGGACGAGCCGATTCTGCGCACCGTCTATGCCAAATGGCCGTGGCCGACCCTCTATGAGCTGCCCAAAAGCGTGGCGACAGTCGCGATCGCGCGGGTCGAGGATGGCGAGGAATGCGTCCTTCCGCAGCGGATCGCAGGTCCCGAGGACCTTTCGCTGGCTGCCGTCGATGCGGAAATCCGACGCGGCAAGACGGCTCCGATCGAGGACGTCCCGATGTTCCGCAAGATCATGCGGGCGACGCGCTTGCCGCTGCCGTTGCGGCGCCTGTCCTGGGCTTTCGGCCTGAATTTCGGCCGTCAGCGCGGCAACTGGTTCGGCAGCTTCGGAGTGAGCTCGGTGGCCGCCTATGGCGGCGGCGAGCTCCACCCGATCACGCCGGGCCCCTTTGTCCTGAGCTATGGGCTGGTCGAGCCGGATCAGACCATTCATGTCGTGATCCGCTGGGACCACCGCGTCACCGACGCGGCCCCCATCGCCCGGGTCCTGACCCGCCTGGAACAGGTCCTGAACACTGAAATCGCTGCCGAATTGCGGGCGGCCGGGTCAAAGCCCATCCGAGCGGTCGGGACCTGATTTCGCGGCCATTCGCATTGACAGAATGGGCCAAACTCACCTAAAAGCCGCCTGCTCGCGGGCCGATTTCGGCCCGCGAAGCGTTTCGCGACCCGTGGTCCTGCCTCCTATGCTTTGGGGATTGGACCTGTCGGTGCCGGGCTTGCCCGTCACACAGGAGGGCGCGTTTCCTCAAACCGTGAAACCCCAAGAGGACGCGATGACTAAGCGCAGTGAAGCCAAGTACAAACTCGACCGCCGTATGGGCCAGAACATCTGGGGCCGCCCGAAGAGCCCCGTCAACCGCCGCGAATACGGCCCCGGCCAGCACGGCCAGCGCCGCAAGGGCAAGCTCTCCGACTTCGGCGTGCAGCTGCGCGCCAAGCAGAAGCTGAAGGGCTACTACGCCAACATCTCTGAGCGCCAGTTCCACAGCATCTATGTCGAGGCCAGCCGCCTCAAGGGTGACACCGGCGAGAACCTGATCGGCCTCCTGGAGCGCCGTCTCGACGCGGTCGTGTACCGCGCCAAGTTCGTCTCGACGATCTTCGCCGCGCGCCAGTTCATCAACCATGGCCACGTCAAGGTGAACGGCCGCAAGGTCAACATCTCGAGCTATCAGGTCAAGATCGGCGATGTGATCGAGGTCAAGGAAGCTTCCAAGCAGCTCGCCCACGTCCTCGAAGCCAGCCAGCTCCCCGAGCGCGACACTCCCGACTATCTCGAAGTCGACCACGGCAAGATGACGGCGAAATACGTGCGCATCCCTCATCTCTCCGACGTGCCGTTCCCGGTGCAGATGGAGCCCCATCTGGTCGTCGAATTCTATTCGCGCTGATAGGCACGGCAGAACGACATTCAAAGGCCCCGGTTTCCGGGGCCTTTTTGTTTGGTAGCATGCCATGGATGTCTCGCATGGCCGACCGGCTCGCCAATTCTCTGCCTCAGCAGCGCCCGCTGAAGTGGCGCTTCGAGCGTGGGAAACCCTCTCCTGCGATGAGCAGATCTGCCGATATCGGGGGCTGTTCGCTCAGCCTGATTGCAATATCTTCACAGCCGACACGCCAGACGAAGTCCTCCTTGCCGCGCGAGACGTCGCAACTGTTCGACCAGATGACGAGACAGGCCATGCTCTACACCCCTCCCCCGATCGATCCCAAGGCGCCGCCGGTGCGCATCAATCTGCTCTCGGACACGCAGACCAAGCCGACGGCTGCGATGCGCGAGGCGATGGCGCGGGCGGAGGTCGGCGACGAGCAGGTCGGCGACGATCCGACGGTGAATGCGCTGTGCGAGCGCGTAGCCGATCTGCTCGGCAAGGAAGCCGCGGTCTACATGCCGTCCGGCACGATGTGCAACGTCACCGCGACGCTGGTGCATTGCCGTCCGGGCGACGAGATCCTCGCGCATGAGACCGCGCACATCATAGCCCGCGAAGGCGGCGCGCATGCCGCGATCGGCGGCTTCCAGGTCACCCAGCTCAAGGGTCCCGACGGCCAGTTCACGCCGGAGACGTTCCGGAAAGCTCTGCATCCGCGCACGCGCTACCAGCCGCCGCAGACCGTCGTCAGCGTCGAGCAGACCGCCAATATCGGCGGCGGCACGATCTGGAAGAAGGCTGATCTCGACGAGATCGTCGCGATCGCCAAGCAGCACGGCCTCGTCACTCACATGGACGGCGCGCGCCTGCTCAACGCCACCGTGGCGAGCGGCATCTCCCCGCGCGACATGACCGCAGGCTGGGACTCGGCCTGGATCGACTTTTCCAAGGGCCTGGGCGCGCCGATCGGCGGTGTGCTGGCGGGTTCGCGCGCCTTCATCGACGCGGTGTGGCAGTGGAAGCAGCGCCTCGGCGGCTCGATGCGACAGGCCGGCATCTGTGCCGCCGCCTGCATCTACGCGCTCGATCATCACGTCGAGCGCCTCGCCGACGATCACGCCAATGCGCGCGCGCTTGCCCGCGGGCTGTCGCAGATCGCGGGCATCGAGGTGCAGGAGCCCGAGACCAATCTCGTGTTCTTCAAGCCCGACGGCGCCGGCATTGCCGGCAACGAGATGGTCGCGGCACTACGCCAGCGCGGCGTGACGCTTGCGATGATGGACGGCCGCATCCGCGCCTGCACCCATCTCGACGTCGATGCCAGCCAGATCGAGGAGACGATCGGATACGTCCGCGACATCGTGCGCGGGGCGTAAGTCCCGTACGACAGCTCACCGCCCCATCGCCTGATAGATCAGCGTCTTCAGTGCCAACTGGATCCGGCCGCGCTGCGACGGCGTCTGCACCATGAAGATCCCGAACAGATCATCTTCGGGATCGATGAAGAAGAACGTGCCGCCGACGCCGTCCCAGCGATACTCTCCAAGTGGCCATGACGTGCCTGGCGGCACCGAGGTGCGGACCGCGAAGCCGAGGCCGAAGCCGGAATTGGGGCCCGGATGATAACTTTGGTCGCGCGCGATCTTCGTCTCGGGCCCGACGTGATCTGAAGCCATCAGCGCCACGGTCTCGGGCTTGAGATAGCGCCGCCCCTCATACGTGCCGCCATTCAGCAGCATCTGCACGAAACGGGCGTAATCGCCGATCGTGCCGACCATGCCGCCGCCGCCCGATTCCCATTTCAGCGGTCGCCTGACGTCGCGCATCGGTGTCGTCGGGTTGATGTTGCGATCCTCCGGCATCGGCTCGGCGATGCGCGGAAACTTGGCGGGATCGGCCACGTAGAATGCCGTCTCGGTCATGCCGAGCGGACCCAGCAGCCGCTCCTTCTCGAATTGCAGCAGAGTCTTTCCCGAAGCCACTTCGACGACGCGGCCAAGCACGTCGGTGGAAAAGCCGTAGTCCCACGCAGTGCCCGGCTGCTCGGCCAACGGCAGCGCGGCGATCTTCGCGACGAAGTCGGCATTGCCAAGATTGCTTTGGAAGAGATTGGCATCGGCGTAGAGCTCATGCAGCATACTGCCACCACGGTAGCCGTAAGGCAGCCCTGAAGTATGGCGCAGCAGGTCCTTGACGGTGACAGGGCGCGCGAGCGGCTTCCGCGCCAGCGTTACCGTGCCGTCTTCGGCCTTTCTCTCGACACCGACCTTCATGTGGGCGAAGGCCGGAATGAATTTCGAGACTGGATCGTCGAGCGAGAGCTTGCCGTCCTCGACCAGCATCATCGCCATGACTGACGTGATGGGCTTCGACATCGAGTAGAGGCGAAAGATCGTGTCCGCGCTCATCGAAAGCTGGGTCGCGACGTCGCGGACGCCGAAATTCTCATAATAGACCGGCTTGCCGTGCTGCTGGAGCAGCAGGATGGCGCCGGGGATCTTTCCGGTGGCAACCTCGTTCCGGATGTAGTCGGAAACCTTTGCGAGGCCGTCGGGCGACAATTTGTGCGCAGCGTGCTCGGAGCCCGCACGCGCATCGACGAGGCCGACCAAAAGAACGAGCGCCGCGATCAGCGCGCGGCACGACCTCATGTCATTTCTCCATGGCTTCATAGACGAGCTGCTTCAAGGTCCGCTGCACGCGCTGGCGCTCGGTCGGGGTCTGCTCCAAGAGGACAAAGAACATGTCCTGCTTGGGATCGATGACGAAATAGCAGCCGGAGGCACCGTCCCACTTCAATTCGCCGAGATTGCCGGGCGGCGGCGGCTTGGCATTGCCGGGATCGGTACGGATCGCCAATCCGAGACCGAAGCCGAACCCGTCGCCGGGGAAATAGAAATAGTCGCGCTCGACGCCGGAGCCCGGTCCCACCTGATCGGTCGTCATCAGCTTGTAGGTCGCCGGCTTGAGGATGGTCTTGCCGTCGAGGCTGCCGCCGTTGAGCAGCATCTGCGCGAAGCGCTCATAGTCGGCCATGGTCGTGACCATGCCGCCGCTGGCAAACTGGATCTTCTTCACCACGGTCGGATCGTTAATCCGGCCGACCCGGAAGTCGGCATCGTTCGGCACCGGCTGTGCCACGAGCTTCTGCTTCTCCGGGGCGGTGACGAAGAAGCCGGTATCGACCATGCCGAGCGGATCGAGCAGCTTTTCGCGCATGATATCGATCAGCGGCTTGCCGGCCGCAACCTCCATCACGCGCGCCAGCACGTCGGTGGAATGGCCATATTGCCAGAGAGCGCCCGGCTGGTTGTGCAGTGGGAGCTTTGCGATCCGCTCAGCGAACTCGGCGAGATCGAAATCGCCGGCATAGATATTGGCTTCGCGATAGGCCTTGCGCACCAGGCTGTCGCCATAGAAGCCATAGGTGATGCCCGAGCTATGCCGCATCAGGTCGAGCACGGTCATCGGCCGGATGGGCGGCACCAGTTCGAGCGACTTGGTGCCGTCCTCGGCCTTCTTCTCGACGCCGACTTTCACATTGGCGAAAGACGGGATGTATTTCGAGACGGGATCATCGAGCTTGATCTTGCCGTCCTCGATCAATTGCATCGCCACGACCGAGGTGATCGCCTTGGTCATCGAGAACAGGCGGAAGATGGTCTTGTCGGTGATCGGCGCCTTGCTGACCACGTCCTGCACGCCGAAGGCCTCGTGATAGACCGGCTTGCCGTGCTGCTTGATCAGCACGGTGGCGCCGGCGATCTTGCCGGTCGCGACCTCGTTCTTGAAGAACTCGCTGATCTTCGCGAGCTTCTCTTGATTGAAACGCGCACCGGCCGGAATCTCGTAGGTGCCTTCCGCCCGCGCGAAGGAGGCCGTGGCAAGCGACACCAGCGCGCCGCAGACCAGCGCACGCAGTCCAGACTGTAAAATCATATCCCCTCCCCGGAACATGGTCCGCCGGAGTGTACCGGGCGCATCATGAGGCACAAGGGCTGCCGTAGCGCGCGAGCGCCTCGGCATGAAGCTTGGCGCTCGGCTCGGAGAAACAGCAGAACACCACGCGAGCGACGGATGAAGCCGCAGAAAGCTCTTCGATCACCGTAGGCACGGCAATATCGGCCGCCCGGTCGGCGGGAAAGCGATAAATGCCAGTCGAAATCGCAGGGAATGCCACCGAGGTCAGCTTGTGCTTCCCGCACAGCTTCATCGAGCTGCGATAGCAGGAGGCGAGCAGATCGTCTTCGCCCAGCGTCCCGCCATTCCAGACCGGCCCGACGGTGTGAATCACATGGTCGGCCTTGAGCCGGTAACCACCAGTGATTTTGGCATCGCCCGTCTTGCAGCCGTGAAGCGTGCGGCATTCGGCCAGCAGGTCGGGGCCAGCCGCCCGATGGATCGCCCCATCCACGCCGCCCCCGCCAAGGAGCGACGTGTTGGCCGCGTTGACGATGGCGTCAACGCTCAGAGTGGTGATGTCGGCGACAATGACGTCGAGCTCGGCATTGCCGATCCGGCGCGTCAGCCGGGTCACGCATCAAGCCGCGACGGCGACGCCCTTCTCGGAGAAGAGCTGCTGCAATTCGCCGGCCTGGAACATCTCGCGGATAATGTCGCAGCCGCCGACGAACTCGCCCTTCACATAGAGCTGCGGGATGGTCGGCCAGTTGGAGAAGGTCTTGATGCCGTTCCGCAGTTCTGCAGATTCGAGGACGTTGAGGCCCTTATAGCCGACGCCAATATGGTCGAGGATCTGGACGACCTGGCCGGAGAAACCGCACTGCGGAAATTGCGGCGTGCCTTTCATGAACAGAACCACGTCGTTCGACTTCACTTCGTTGGCGATGAATTCCTCGATGCTCATATCCATGTCCTTCTGGGGCCTCAACAATCACTTCGGGCCGGCTCAGCCGATTTAACCCGATGTCTGCTCATATATGTAGCCCAAACCGTTGTGCATCCAAAGTAAAATGGCGGCGAACGGCCTCAGGGAGCGGGGCCTTTGGCGGCGGCGCCCCATTGCATGATGACGCGAATATCATGGCCCAGGAGGACTTTTATACCCTCACGGAGCCCCTATCTAGGACGAACCCCGGTTTTGGAACCGGGCAACGCCAACAACGTTCTCTTGTCCTGTCTGGAGAAAAACGTGACGAAACCAGCCTCCGCTACGGCCACCGTCCCGCTTTCGTCACCGTCCGGTCAGGGCGGCCTCGCCCGGAGGCTGGAAGACGCGTTCGTTGCCGTGCGCAACGAGACCGAACGCCGGGCCGCGCCGCTCTCGCCGGAGGACCAGCAGATCCAGTCGATGCCGGATGCGAGCCCGACGAAATGGCACCGGGCGCACACCACCTGGTTCTGGGAGCAATTCCTGCTCGGCGAACACGCTGCGGGCTATCGGCCCTTCCATCCCGATTTCGCGTTCCTGTTCAATTCCTATTATGTCAGCGCCGGTCCGCGCCATGCGCGCAATCATCGCGGCGACATCACCCGGCCCAGCGCCGATCAGGTCGGCGCCTATCGCAAATATGTCGATGCAGCCGTCGTCAAATTCTTCCGCGAGGCCGGCGCCGACAAGATTCGCGAGATCGCGCCGCTGGTCGAGGTCGGGCTGAACCATGAGCAGCAGCATCAGGAATTGATGTTCACCGACATCCTGCACGCCTTTGCGCAGAACCCGGTCTACCCCGCCTACGACCCGGAGTGGCGCTTCCCCGCCGCGACACGCTCAGGCGAGGATTGGCTGGCGCTGAACGAGGGCATCCACACCGTCGGTCATGTCGACGACGGCTTTCATTTCGACAACGAGAAGCCGGCGCACCGCGCCCTGGTCGGCCCGGTCAAGGTCGCGCGCAATCTCGTCACCAACGGCGAGTGGCTCGCTTTCATGCGTGACGGCGGCTACCGGAGCGCAACGCTGTGGCTGATGGACGGCTTTGCCGCAGCCAGCAAGGAAGACTGGCAGGCCCCAGGCCATTGGCGCGAAGTTGATGGCGCCTGGCAAGTGATGACGCTCGCTGGCCTCGAGCCGGTCGATCCCGACGCGCCGGTCTGCCACGTCAGTTATTACGAAGCGGACGCCTTCGCCCGCTGGGCCGGAAAGCACCTGCCGACCGAAATGGAATGGGAGGTCGCGGCCCGCGCCGGCCAGCTCAACGACGCCTTCGGTATCGTCTGGCAGTGGACGCGCAGCGCGTATTCACCCTACCCCGGTTACCGCGCCATCGAAGGCGCGCTCGGCGAGTACAACGGCAAGTTCATGGTCAACCAGCTGGTGCTGCGCGGCTCCTCGCTTGCAACTCCGGAAGGCCACAGCCGTATCACCTATCGGAACTTCTTCTATCCGCACCACCGCTGGCAATTCACGGGACTGCGGCTCGCCGACTACGAGTAAAACTCTTATCCGACGATAAATGCGCGCCGGACAGCGCGTTCAGGAGAGTATCATGAATGTGCACGCCAGCGCTTTGGCCGAAGCCCATCTTCCCGACGAGCAGACGACTGCCTTCGCCCGCGAGGCCATCGAGGACCTCTCGCAGCAGCCGAAAAAACTGTCGCCGAAATATTTCTACGACGCGACCGGATCGGAGCTGTTCGAGGCGATCACGAAGCTGCCGGAATATTACCCGACTCGCACCGAGCTATCGATCCTGAAGGAACGCGGCCGCGACATTGCGAAGATCATCCCGGAGCACGCGGCGCTGGTCGAGTTCGGCGCTGGCGCGACCACGAAAGTCCGCCTGCTGCTGGATCATTGCAAGTTCGCGGCCTATGTCCCCGTCGACATCTCCGGCGACTTCCTGAAGGCACAGGCGAACGGTCTGAAGCGGGATTTTCCCGCGCTTGGCATTTATCCCGTCGCCGCCGACTTCACGACGCCGTTCGAGCTGCCCAGACAGGTCGCCTCCATGCCCAAGGTCGGCTTCTTCCCGGGCTCGACCATCGGCAATTTCGAGCCGCATGAAGCGCAGGCCTTCCTGAAGAGCGCGCGCGAGATCCTAGGCCGGGGCGCGCAGATGATCATCGGCGCCGACCTCGAAAAGGAAGAGCGCGTGCTGCACGACGCCTATAACGACGCCGCCGGCGTCACCGCGCGCTTCAACCTCAATGTTCTCGTGCGCATCAACCGCGAGCTCGGCGGCAATTTCGACCTCTCCGCCTTCACCCATCGTGCGATCTACAATCGCGAGCGGCATCGCATCGAGATGCACCTGATCAGCAGGAAGAGCCAGACCGTGCGCCTGCTCGGCACCAGCTTCTCGTTCCGCCCGGGCGAGAGCATCCACACCGAGAACAGCTACAAGTACAGCATCGAGCGTTTTGCCGCGCTGGCGCAAGGCGCCGGCTGGCGCGTGCGCGAGAGCTGGACGGATGCGGCGAAGATGTTCTCGGTGCATGCGCTGGAGGTTGCAGAGTAAGCTCCTCCGCCTCTCCTCGTGGACCGTCAGCTCCCGGCCTTCGGCGCGGACTTAATCAGGCTTGCACGGTTCAATTGCCACCAGCCTTTCATCCCGGATCACGGCGCGGAAGCTGTCAGCGTGCGCCTTCCCGCACGACCAGGAGAGATACTCGCCTTCGCGCTGGAGCGGCTCGCCGAGCCAGAAAACCACCTTTGAGATCGGGTCGCCTGGCTTGACGCGATCGAGCCACTGCGGCGGATACGCCCAATGTCCGCAACCGCCCAGCCAGTAACATGCGGGCATGATGCAGCGTCCAGCGGCTGAAGCAGGTTTTCCTCCCATGGCACGGCAAGCCGACGGGCTTTGGCCGAGCACCCAGCCGTGCGTGGCTTCCTCGATGACAAGTGCGGCGACCACGGCAGCGCCAAACATGATGAGGCGCCTCATGCCCTGCCTACTCCTCGGTTGTCGCCCCCAGCGACACCGACTCCCAGACCGCCACCAGGATCATGATCCCGGTCGTCGCAACCGATAGCCAGAGCGGCGACAGGTCCGACGCGAACCAGCTCAGCGCGAGCAGCAGGACAATGCCGATGCCGTGCGAGAGCTGGAGGAAGCCGCGGATGGCGTGCTTGAACAAGATGGTGCCGATCAGAAAGATCAACGGACCGCCGATGGTGCTCACGATCGTGCGCATGTCGGAATGTCCGGCCGGATGCTTCAGCACCAATTCATCCGAGACTGCGGTGAGGATGATGCCGGCGACGATCGGCGTGTGCAGATAAGTGTAGGCGAGCCGTGCCAGGCGGCCGGACTCGGCGGACTTCGAGATGCGCTCGGAGCCGGCCTCGGCGCCCTTGTGAAAATAGATCCACCACATCGCGATGGCGCCGACCAGCGCCGAGACGAAGGCGAGGATATTGCTCGCGTTCCATTCCAGTTCAGCGAATGTTGCGCCATTGACGATGATAGCTTCGCCGAGCGCGATGATGACGAAGAGGGAGCAGCGCTCGGCCATGTGCGCGCCTTCGACGGCCCAGGCCTCGACTGACGAGAATCCCAGCTTCGGCACCCAAAACCGTGCGGCCGGCGCGATGTACTCCCAGCTCACCGCCGCGATCCACAGCCAGAGCCGCGTGTCTCCGTGGGACAGACCGCCAGCAATCCACAGCACTGCGGAGACCGAGAACCAGGCCAGGATACGGACCGCGTTGTGCCGCACTGCAGACCGGTGATGCGGGGTCGCAAACATCCAGAACGCGGTCCGTCCGACCTGCAGGGCCACGTAGGCGATCGCGAACCACAGGCCCCGCCCCTCGAACGCGGTCGGGATCGTGGTCGACAGCACGAGGCCGCCCAGCATCATCGCAAAAAGCAGGATGCGGACCGGCGTCAGTTCGGGGTTGAGCCAGTTCGTCACCCAGGCGGTGAAGACCCACGCCCACCACACCGCCAGAAAGAGCACCACGACGTGCACCGCGCCGAGCGCCGTGAAATGGTGCAGCAGCGTGTGCGAGATCTGCGTGACCGCGAAGACGAAGACGAGATCGAAGAACAGCTCGACATAAGTGACGCGGCTGTGGTGGTTCGGCGTGATGACGCGAAACATCGCGCCGCGAGGATTGTCCGCAGCCATCATCGTCCCCCTGGCGCTGGTCAGGTCAGCTGCAGTCTCGTCAAGTCCCTGGTACGCCGGTTTGCAGCGCCAGCGCATGCAGCACGCCGCCCATCTGGCCGCGCAGGGACTGATAGACGATCTGATGTTGCTGGACGCGGGACTTGCCGCGGAAGGATTCAGAGATCACGGTCGCGGCATAATGGTCGCCATCGCCGGCGAGGTCTCGGATGGTCACCTCGGCATCGGGGATTGCTGCCTTGATCATCGCCTCGATATCGTGGGCGTCCATGGGCATTCGGGTCTCGCTCCTTGTCTCGGCTGCTAATCAGCCTCGTCGTCGAATCGCTGCCGGGCTCCCCGGCCCGGCAGGGCCAAACTTAGCGTGAACGGCCTTCACCGTCACGTCCTCAGGCACTATATCCCTGATCGCATCAGGATAAAGGCACGACAAAGTGCCGCGCGTGACAGGTTGATCGAAAAGGCGTGACATCATGAAGCTTCCAGGGCCGGACCACCCCATCACCATCACCCCGAACCCCCGGCGCGTCCGCGTCACGGCGGGCGGCGTCGTGATCGCCGAGACCGGCAGGGCGCTGACCTTGAAGGAGGCCAAGTATCCGGCGGTGCAGTATGTGCCACGGGAGGACACCAACATGGCCCTCCTCGAGCGCACCGACCGGGTCACCCACTGCCCATACAAGGGGGATGCGAGCTATTTCAGCGTCAAGGCCGACGGCGAGACGCTGAACAACGCGATCTGGACCTACGAGACGCCCTTCCCGGCGATGGCCGAGATTTCCGGCCATCTGGCGTTCTATCCGGACAAGGTGAAGATCGAGGAAGTGGGGTAAGCGCCGCAACCCACCGTCGTCATGGCCGCGTCAAGCCTGGCCAGGACGACGAAGGGGACCCGAATCGGGTCACGTCCTGAAGATCGTGAGCCCCAGGATCAGCAGCACCAGGAAGATCACGACGAAGACGTAGAACAGGAATCGGGCGATGTCGGCCGAGGCGGCCGAGATGCCGGTGAAGCCGAGCACGCCGGCCACGATCGAGACAAGTAGGAAGATCAGCGCCCATTTCAGGATCGTCATCGCCTGCTCCGAACTGCCGCAACTCATGGCCTAGACCGTTTTCGGCAAACGCTAACATTGCTGCGAGAAACTGGTTCCTAGAGGTAGTCGGGGGCGACCTGCGAACAAGCCGCCCTTGCTGAATCAAGTTCCCGGCGGCAGAATCCGGCCGGGATCAAGATCGGGGCGGCCACGATGACGATGTCACATTCAGCGACGATCGGCGCAGAGGTGCATGCCGCGCCGCAGACCAAGGTGCGCAATTTGGCGATCGATCGCGCCCGCACCTTCCTGACCCTGGTGGTGCTGCTGCATCACGCGGTGATCCCCTATACTTATTTCGGTCATACCGATCCGAGTTATTTTTTCGGCTTCGATATGATCGTGCTCGCCACCGACAGTTTCTTCATGGCGATGTTCTTCTTCCTGTCGGGACTGTTCGCCTGGTCCGGCATCGCCCGGAAGGGAGCGCGGAGCTACATGGCAGATCGCCTGCTTCGGCTTGGCCTACCCTTCGTGATCTGCGCCTTTACGGTCATTCCGCTCGCCTATTACGCGATCTCCCTGCGGCATCATCCGGACATCGGCTTTTCGGAATTCTGGTGGAATATGGTCACGAAGGGCCCATGGCCGAGCGGGCCGATCTGGTTCCTATGGGTCTTGTTCGCCTTCGACCTGGTGGCCTGCCTGCTGCACCGGCTGTCACCCAATCTGCTCGATCCGATCAATCGCCTCTCGCTGCATGGTCGCCGCCGGCCCGCCGTGTTCTTCGCAGTCATGCTGGCCGTCACCGCGGCGTTCTACATTCCCGGGCTGGTTCACTACGGACACAGCAGCTGGTTCGAGTTCGGGCCGTTCTCGGTCCAGCACGGGCGCGTGATGCTCTACGCGACCTATTTCTTTTTCGGTGCCGGCATCGGCGTTGCGCAAATGGATCGTGGGCTGCTCTCTGTCGACGGCCGCATGGCCAAGGTCAGCTGGGACTGGATGGTGCTGGCGATCGTGCCGTATTGCCTCTTGTGGACGCTGATCTTCATCAAGCGCGAAATACTGGGCAACCCGGCGCCTTTGCCGGATTGGTATGAAGCGCTCTATGCGATCTGCTTCACTGTCTTCAGCGTGGCCATCATGTTTCTGATCCTGGCCATTTTCCAGAGATTCAAGCAATCAGGCTCAGCCCGGCTGCTCGATCCGATGCAGGGCGACGCGTTCGGCATGTTCCTGGTGCACTATCCGATCGCATTGTGGCTGCAATACTGGCTGTTCGACTACGACCTGCCGGCCATCGTCAAGGCCACGATCGGGTTTGTGCTGACGGTCGCGGCGAGCTGGGCTCTGACGCGAGCATTGCGGCAGATCCCGGGCGCATCGCGCATATTGTGAGGCATGGCCTCTCCACTCGTCATTGCGAGCGCAGCGAAGCAATCCAGAATCCCTCCGCGGAGGTAGTCCGGATTGCTTCGTCGCTTTGCTCCTCGCAACGACGAAGTGTGTGGCAGCGCCTTATGCCGCCTTGCCGCTCATATATTCCGGCAGCCAGCGCTCGAACGATTTGCGCAAGCTGTCGATCGTTACCGGCGCCTCGCCGGCGACCGCGATGGCATCGCCCCCGGTGGTGCCGATGCGCACGCAGGGCACCTCGCAGCCGCGCATCTTGGCGAGCACGCGGCCCGCTTCCGTTTCAGGCACGGTCACGAGATAGCGCGCCTGATCCTCGCCGAACCAATAGGCCTGCGGCACCAGCGCAGTCGGCGCCGCGAGCAGTTTTGCGCCGATGCCGCTCGCCATCGCCATCTCGGCAAGCGCGATCAAGAGGCCGCCGTCGGAGAGATCGTGCACGGCGGTCGCCGTGCCGCCATGGATCATGCCGCGCACGCAATCGCCATTGCGTTTCTCGGCGGCGAGATCGACCGGCGGAGGCGCGCCCTCCTCGCGACCGCAGATGTCGCGCAGGTACACCGACTGGCCGAGCCAGCCGTGCGTCTCGCCGATCAGGAGAATCGCCTCGCCCTCTGCCTTGAAGGCCAGCGAGGCTGATTTGGTGAAGTCGTCGAGCAGGCCGACACCGCCGATCGAGGGCGTCGGCAGGATCGCGCGGCCGTTGGTCTCGTTGTAGAGCGAGACGTTGCCGGAGACGACGGGGAAGTCCAGCGTGCGGCAGGCTTCCGAGATACCCTTCAGGCAGCCCACGAACTGGCCCATGATCTCGGGCCGCTCAGGATTGCCGAAATTGAGATTGTCGGTGATCGCGAGCGGCTTGCCGCCGACCGCCGTGATGTTGCGCCAGGCCTCCGCCACCGCCTGCTTGCCGCCCTCGAACGGATCGGCCTCGCAATAGCGCGGCGTCACGTCGACGGTCAGCGCCAGGCCCTTCGGCCCATCCTCGACACGCACCACGGCGGCATCGCCGCCCGGGCGCTGCATGGTGTTGCCGAGGATGACGTGGTCGTACTGCTCCCAGACCCAGCGCTTGCTGCACATGTCAGGCGTGCCGATCAGCTTCTCCAGCGCAGGCCCAAGGCTCATCGGCGCCGGCACGTCGCGCGCATGCACGACGGGCAACGCGGCGGAGGGAACGTGCGGGCGATCATAGAGCGGCGCCTCGTCCCCGAGTTCCTTGATCGGCAAATCGGCCATGACGTCGCCGCCATGCTTGACCACGAAGCGCTTGCTCGGCGTGGTGTAGCCGACGACGGCGAAATCCAGTCCCCACTTCTTGAAGATCGCCTCGGCTTCCTTCTCCTTCTCGGGCTTGAGCACCATGAGCATGCGCTCCTGGCTTTCCGAGAGCATCATCTCGTAGGCGCTCATGCCGGTTTCACGGGTCGGCACCGCGTCGAGATCGAGATCGACGCCGAGATCGCCCTTGGCACCCATCTCCACCGCCGAGCAGGTCAAGCCCGCCGCGCCCATGTCCTGGATCGCGATGACACAGCCCTTCTCCATGATCTCGAGACAGGCCTCCAGCAGCAGCTTCTCGGCGAAGGGATCGCCGACCTGCACGGTCGGGCGCTTCTCCTCGGACTTGTCGTCGAACTCGGCCGAGGCCATCGAAGCGCCGTGGATGCCGTCGCGCCCCGTCTTGGAGCCCAAATAGACGATCGGCATGTTCACGCCGGAGGCGGCTGCATAGAAGATCTTGTCGGCATCGGCGAGGCCCACCGCCATCGCGTTGACGAGGATGTTGCCGTCGTAGCGGGTGTGAAAGCGCACTTGCCCGCCCACCGTCGGCACGCCGAAGGAATTACCGTAGCCGCCGACGCCGGCGACGACGCCGGCGACGAGATGCCGGGTCTTGGCGTGCTCGGGCGCACCGAAGCTCAGCGCGTTCAGGCAGGCGATCGGGCGCGCGCCCATGGTGAAGACGTCGCGCAAGATGCCGCCGACGCCGGTGGTCGCGCCCTGATAGGGCTCGATATAGCTCGGGTGGTTGTGGCTCTCCATCTTGAAGACCACGGCCTGGCCGTCGCCGATGTCGATCACGCCGGCATTCTCGCCCGGGCCCTGGATCACCCAGGGTGCTTTCGTCGGCAGCCCCTTGAGGTGGATGCGCGAGGATTTGTACGAACAGTGCTCGTTCCACATCGCCGAGAAGATGCCGAGCTCGGTGAAGCTCGGCTCCCGCCCGATCAGCTTCAGGATGCGCTCGTATTCGTCGGGCTTGAGCCCGTGGGCGGCAACCAGTTCGGGGGTGATCTTCGGTTCATTCTTCATGGATTCGGGGCTTTCGGGCGGCGGTTTGGCCGTTCTTAGGAACATCCGGGGCTCGCGAAAAGCCCTTTATGGCGCATTTTCCCGCTGTCCCACATTTTGCGGCAGGCCGCCCTTCGGGAACAGGAATTGCACGGCGCGGACAGATCGGATTTAAGGGCTGAAGACCCGCAATTGAAGGCCCATCTCCTTGCACGAATTGACCAAAGCACCCCCGCCCCGCCGCCCCGACCTCCACGTCGCTACTGAGGGCGAATTTCTGGGCTGGCGGACCTGGATTCGCGACAGTTTTGAGGCCCATGTCGGCCCCTTCTGGCACCGGATCGAGGCAGACGGCAGCGTCCGCAGCGCCTTCCGGGTGGAGAAGAAGCACCTCAACGGCTCGGGCAACGTCCATGGCGGCTGCTACATGGCCTTTGCCGACTACTCCCTGTTTGCGATCGCCACCCATGTCCTGGACAGCCGGGCCGTGACCACCAATTTTTCCTGCGAATTCCTCGACGCGGCACGGGAGGGCGACCTGATCGAATGCACCGGCGAAGTGAGCCGGGCCGGCGGTTCGCTCATCTTCCTGCGCGGCCAGATGATGTCCGGCGAACGGCTGCTGCTCACCTTTTCCGGAACGATCAAGCGGATGAAGCGGAAGGCGCTCCCTCAGCCAAACGCATAGCTCGACGCCTTCCTTTTTCGCGCGCCCTCGCCCAGACTTCGCGGCAAGCGCTACCGCGCCGGGGAGCAAGAACAAGGTGCCGCAGAGCACATCGGAGGCGAGGCGCGCGACAGCCGCCGCACCACTGTCGCCCATCGCCGCAACCGGCGCGCGCAACTGGCGCGACTATGCGTTGCTGCTGGCGCTCGCCTGCTGCTGGAGCTCGACCTATCCGCTGACCAAGCTCGCGCTTCCCACGATCCCGCCCATCACCTTCATTTCGGCGCGCTCACTGATCGCGGCCGCCTTCCTGTTCGCGATCCTGTGGATGCGCGGCATCAGGATTCCCACCGACGCGAGGGCCTGGAAGCTGTTCGCCACCCAGCAATTGATCAACTCGACCTTTCCATTCCTGATCATCACCTGGTCGCAGCAATATGTGCCGGCGTCGAACACGGTTGTGCTGGCCTCGACGACGCCGATCTTCGCCTTCCTGATCACCTCGCTGATCACGCGGCACGAGCCGGCGACGCTGCTCAAGCTCGCCGGTGCGATTTTGGGACTCGCCGGCACCGTCGCCATCGTCGGGCTCGACGCGCTGCGCGGCTTCGGCAGCGAGATCGTCGCGGAGATTGCGATCCTGCTCGCCACGATCTCCTTTGCCTGCGCGACGATCTTCGGTCTTCGCCTGTCGGAATACGACCCGATGGTGGTGGCGGCCGGCTCGCTGCTGTTCGGCGGCATCATCCTGCTGCCGCCCTCGCTGCTCATCGACCAGCCCTGGACGCTGCATCCGACGCCGACGGCGATCGTCGCCACCATCGTCATGGGCATCGTCTCGAGCGCGCTGGGCCTGATGCTGTTCTACGTCTGCCTCGGCCGGCTCGGCACGCTGACCACCAACGCGCAAGGATACTTGCGCATTCCGATCGGCGTGGGTCTATCGGTGCTGCTGCTCGGCGAGAGCGTGCCGTCGAACCTCGCGCTGGGGCTGTTGCTGGTGATGGCCGGCGTTGCCGCGATGACGGTACCGGCGGAGCGGCTGAAGCGGCGCTAGCCCATGGCGATGGTCAGTCCGCCGGAATGAAGCGGAGGGTGCCTGCGCGGCGCGTCGGTTTGCCGGTGTCGTTGGTATGATTGACGCCGTCCGTGACAGGAACCTCAAGAAAATCGAACGGACTTATCCCGTCGAAGCAAGCCACGTTGACCGCATACGAGTTCTGGTCCGATCGACGTTGATGATGCGTGTAGATGCCGCAGCGGGAACAGAAAAAATGCTGTGCTGATCCGGTATGAAAGCGGTAGCTCGTCAGTGCATCCTCGCCCTTCAGGAACTTGATGCCGCCCATCTCCACCATGACGATGACCGCGCCGCGCATTCGGCAGTAAGAGCAGGTGCAGCGGCGGATCGAATTGAAACCGTCTCTGAGCGTCGCCTCGAAACGCACCGCGCCGCAATGGCACTGACCGGCCCGGACGTTTGTGTCGCTCATCATGTTGTCTTGTTTCCCTGTGTTGGTGCGAGGACGAGACCGTCTCGGCGACGTCAACGGACAGAGAAATATCCCTCAAATGCAAGCCGGACAATCATTAAAAGAATTGCAGCGGCATGCCGTAGCGGACCTGAGAGGCGCTTCGGAGTGCTTTGCATCACGCGCAGTCAGATCTTCTTGCGTAGCAATCCACTCGCCAACTCTCGGAACGCGTCGACAGCCTTGTTCAGCACGCTTTTCGGTTCGTCGGCTGCCGCAACCCATAAGGCGGCGCTGAGCGCGGCGCCGTTCAGCAATCGCCCCGCCGCTTCGACATCGACCGGCTTCACCACGCCTTGTTCGATCAGCGAGGCGATCGCTCCCATCGTGATATCGAGACAGGCGTTCTCGCCGGGCCATTTGGAGGGATCACCGAGCACGGCGGGTCCGTCCAGCAGCATGATGCGCTGGATCTCTGGATCGAGCGCCATTTCGATATAGGCGCTGCCCTCTGCGAGAAGACCCTCCCATAAAGTGGGCGCCTGCTCGCGGGCCACGCGGAGCCGCACCGCCATTTCGCCGTCGATCTGCGCGACGACGGCCCAGAGCAGCCCCTTCTTGTCTTCGAAATTGTGATACAGCGCGCCCCGCGTCAGACCGACGGCGGCCGTGAGCTCGTCCATCGAGGCCTCTGCATAACCCTGCGTGGCAAATGCCTCGCGCGCGGCGCGGATGAGCTTGGCCCGATTTTCCGCCATCGCCGCGGCACGCTTTCCCTTTTCCATGCCGCTCAATTTCCTGTTGACATACGCCTCGTATGCGAGCGATATCCCACATACGCGCCGTATATGAAATACCTCAATGCCACGGGCGGCACCGTCACGCAATCTGGTTCGGTGCCCTTCCATCGCCCATCGAAAGGCTCAAACATGCTCCAGCGTCAGGCCATTTTCCCTGCCAACCGCCATGCGTTGTACCAAGCGCATCGCTATTCCGCCGCGATCCGATCCGGCGACCTCCTGTTCGTCTCAGGGCAGGTCGGCAGTCGCGAGGACGGCTCGCCCGAGCCTGTGTTCGAGGACCAGGTGCGACGCGCGTTTGCCAATCTGCGCGCCGTGCTCGCGGCGGCCGGATGCACATTGGACGATGTGGTGGACGTCACCACCTTCCACACCGATCCTGCGAACCAGATCGAGACGGTGATGGCGGTCCGCACAGCCGAGATCGGTGAAGCTCCCTATCCGAACTGGACCGCAGTCGGCGTGAACTGGCTGGCGGGCTTCGACTTCGAGATCAAGGTCATCGCCCGCGTCCCTTCGGCAACTCAATAGATCTCGCCGAGCGCAGGAGATGTGCCGACTACTTGGCGTCGTCCGCCAACATCTTCCGGTACTTCTCGACGTCGCGCGTCACGAGTTGCTGCAGCAGCTCCGGCGCATGCTCGCCTGCATCGGGCGCGACGGTCGAAAGGTCGGCAAAGCGCTTCTTCACCGGGTCGGTCTCGACGGCGGTGCGCGCGGCGGCGTTGAGCTTGGCGATCGCCGCCGGCGGCGTGCCCTTGGGCGCGAACAAGCCGTTCCAGCCCTGTGCCTCGAACTCAGGCAGGCCGGCCTCCGCGGAGGTCGGCAGATCCGGCAGTGTGGCGAGGCGCACGGTCGACCCGACCACGAGCCCCTTCACCAGCTTGTCGTTGATCGACTGCGAGACGGATGCGGCCGCATCGCAGACGCCGTCGATCTGGCCGCCGACCGCATCGGTCAGCGCGGGCGCTGCGCCGCGATAGCCGACCAGCGTCGCGTCGATCCCGGCTGACGTGACGAAGCTCTTGCAGATCAAATAGTTCGAGGAGCCGACGCCAGCATGGCCGAGATTGATCTTGCCGGGATTGGCCTTGGCGTAGGCGATGAACTCTCTCAGGTCCTTCGCCGGAAAATCCTTGCGCACGGCGATGATGCCGAACGTCTTCGCCACCATGGCGATCGGCACGAAGGACTCCGGCGTGAACGGCAGCTTTGGATAGATCGTGTAGGTCGCAGCATTGGTGCCGGCATTGCCGATCGCGATGGTGTAGCCGTCGGGTTCGGCGCGGGAGGCGCGCGCCAGCGCGGTCGATCCGCCGGCCCCCGCAACGTTCTCGATCACGATGGTCTGGCCGAGCGCGATGCCCATCTGCTCGGCCACCGCGCGCGCGATCACGTCCGAGGTGCCGCCGGCCGCGAACGGCACGATCATGGTGATCGGACGCTTGGGGTAATCCTGCGCGAGAGCGCTGGTTGCGAGCAAAAATGACGCAAGCGTCAGCGCCGCGATCGCCGCGAGCGCCCGCTTCGCCACGAACGAGATCACGCCGCCTTTTCCAGATGCGCCGTGAGGCCCGCGAACAGGCCGCGGCCGTCGGTGCAGCCCATGATGTCTTCGACGTGGTTTTCCGGATGCGGCATCATGCCGAGCACGTTGCCCTTGTCGTTGACGATGCCGGCGATCGAATGTGCCGCCCCGTTGATGTTGTGGGCTTCGTCCACCACACCCTCGGCCGAGCAATAGCGATAGAGCACCCGCCCCTCGCCTTCGAGCCGCTTGATGGTCTCTTCATCCGCCTCGTAATTGCCCTCGCCATGAGCGACCGGCACGCGGATCACCTGGCCGGCATTGTAGCCGCGGGTGAACGGCGTGTCGGAACGCTCGACGCGCAGATGCACGTCGTGGCAGATGAATTTCAGCCGCGCGTTGCGCATCAAGACGCCCGGCAGAAGGCCGGACTCGCAGAGGATCTGAAAACCGTTGCAGACGCCGAGCACGAGGCCGCCCTTGGCCGCATAGTCGCGCACCGCATCCATCACCGGCGCGCGGGCCGCGATGGCACCGCAGCGCAAATAGTCCCCATAGGAGAAGCCGCCCGGCACCACCACGAGATCCGTGCCCGCAGGCAGCGCCGTCTCGGCATGCCAGACCATCGCCGGCTCGCTGCCGGAAATCAGCCTCAAGGCACGCGCCATGTCGCGCTCGCGGTTGATTCCGGGAAAGACGAGGATGGCGGCTTTCATGGCTGAGGTTCCGATGGAGCGGGAATCGAGGCTGGCCAAGCGGCCAATTCACGAAGAGACATAACCATTTGACGGGGATTTTACCAGTGCTAGCCTCGGCACAGGGCCTTGTGCACAGGTGATAATTGCACGCCGCGCGGCCGCTCGATTTGCCGGGATTTGAAGCCATGAACGTCCCGTCGCTGCCCACATCCCCGTCCGAACCGGTGCCTACCGATGGTGTCGTCGCCGCCGGTGCCTATGTCGACGGCCGGCGCGTCGCCAACATCGCCATCAGCGAGGCCTCGAGCTGGCGGACCAAGCCCGGCCACGTGGTCTGGATCGGCCTGCACGAGCCGGACATGGCTCTGCTCGGCGCGGTGCAGAAGCAGTTCGACCTGCACGATCTCGCGATCGAGGACGCCAACCACGCCCATCAGCGGCCGAAGATCGAGCAATATGGCGAGGCCCTGTTCATCGTCGCGCGGACCGCGCAACTGATCGAGGGCCGGATCGCCTTCGGCGAGACGCATATTTTCGTCGGCGAAGGTTATCTGGTCTCGGTGCGCCACGGCGCCTCGACGTCCTACACGCCGGTGCGCGAACGCTGCGAAAGCTGCCCGCGGGCGCTCGCGCGCGGCGAGGACTACATCCTCTACGCCATCCTCGATTTCATCGTCGACAATTACTCGCCCGTGCTCGAAAGCATTCACGACGAGATCGAGGGCATCGAGGACGACGTGCTTTCCAAGCCGATCAGCAAGGCGCAGATCGAGCGGCTCTACATGCTGCGCCGCGACCTGTTGCGGCTCAGGACCGCGATCGGTCCGCTGGTGGAGGTCTGCCGCCGGCTGGAGCATGACGAGCTGTCGATGGTGCGGAAGGCCATGCAGCCGCTGTTTCGCGACGTCACCGACCACGTCCGCAACATCCAGGAGCGCATCGATTCCATGCGCGAGGTGCTGGCCTTCGCCTTCGAGGCAAGCCTGCTGGTCGGCCAGGCGCAGGAGACGGCGGTGTCGAAGAAGCTCGCGTCCTGGCTCGCCATCATCGCGGTCCCGACCGCGCTCGCAGGCATCTACGGCATGAACTTCAAGCACATGCCGGAGCTGGAATGGGAGTACGGCTATTTCATGCTGCTCGGCGTGATGCTGACGGCGTGCGGCTCGCTGTATTGGCGTTTTCGGCGGGTGGGATGGCTGTGAACGCCGCGCACGGCACTCAGCCCTTGGCTGGCGCCAGCACCATCATCACCCCGATGGCAAATTGCGCGTAATTGTCGGAGCTGGCCTTCTCGGTGGCCGCCGAACTGATCAGGCTGGCCGTACCTCGATCGCCAAACAGATAGCCGCTGACCTGATATTCCTTCGTGCCATCAGGCTTCACCATCAGTCGCCGCGCTTTGAACAGGCGCGGCACCTTGGTGCCACTGTCGCCATCAATTCCGAGAATCGAGATCTTCTGCCCCGGCGTCCGCTGCTCCAGCATCTTGACGATCTGCGTCTGCTCTTCGCGAAATTGCTCCAGCGTCATCGTGTTGCCCGGAGGATAGGCCCCAGGCGCGTAGAAACGATAGCTCACCCTGGACTGCGCACCGCAGGCGGACCGCTCGCAGAGGAACATGTGGACGTCGTTGGGCCTCAGCTCATAGCGAAATCCGCCGACCGAGAATGGCGGACCGCGCTCCGCTTCGGATTTAGGAGCCTCGGCGAAAGCAGCCCCGCTCGCGAGCATCAGTGCAACGAGCAGCGGCAACAAGCGAACGTAGAACCACATGCCAGCCTTCATTTCACTACCGCGCCGGAGGCGCGAAATCCTCGATTTCCATCACTCCGACAAAATCGCTGCTGTTGCGGCGGGCGACCTCGACGGCGAGCGAGGTAGAAATGACATCGATCATGGTATTGCCAGCGAATACCATGTCGCGGACGAGGTAGACTGGCTTGTCGTTAGGACCGGTCGCCCTGTACTCCCAGTGAACAGCCGGGAATTCCTTCATCTTCGCGACGCGCGAGGACATCAACGCCAGGTCTCTCAGGCGTCCGACCGCTTCGGTCGACGCCTGCTCGGTCTGGGCCATCTGACGCTGCGCATCCGCCTCGGCAAATTTCTGCAGGGCCACGGGATCGGGGCTGCGGGTCGGACTGGCTGCGGTGCGGATGGTGACGACCGAATTCTCCGGACAAGCAAGCGGCTTGCAGCGGAAGATCGAGCGTCTTTCGCCATACAGGCGGGTGCCGGTCCATTTTTCCGGATCGGGCGATTTGAAGGTCACCTTGGTTCCTGGATGCTCCGGGCCGACGGCCCTCGTAACACAGCCCGTTAGTGACAACGCGGCTGCGGCAATGACCGCACGCCGGAAAACGTCCGAAATAGTCCCCATGACCCCCCGCCCCGAACTCACCCGTCCGGAGTGTAGACAACCTGTGGTTTTGGATAAAGGGGTTCGTCGACAGCTTCGATACTACTGCTTAACGCGGGACGGGTGTGTCCGTCACGTCCATCGCCTTGATGAACAGATCGCGGTTGCGTCGCGCAAGCTCTTGCGAGGGCGACAAGGAGGATATGCTGACCAGCGCCGATTTGACGAACATGGTCGCCTTGCTGAGATAGGTTGGGCCTTTCTCGCCAACGACCCGCAATTCCTGCACGATCGCCGGATAGCCGCGCAACGTCGTCGTGCCGCTGGAGACCCGCTCAAGCTTCCGGCCGGCGGCAGCATTATCCTGATTGGCGCGCGCGACCGATTCAGGAATCTGGCTGGCCAGCTTTGCCAGCGCCTGGGGATCGGGACTGCGGGTCGGGCTGCCCGAAATGGTTGCCGTGACCTTGGCCGGGTCTGAGCAGGCCAACGGACGGCAGACGAATTCGCCGGTGCTTTTGCCGAAGAGATTGCTGCGTCCGGCCCATTTGGCCGGATCTGGATTTCGAATCGTGACACTGGTCGTGCCGGGGGCCTGCGCGGCTGCGAATTGAACACCAAAGACCGGCAGCAGAGTCGCCAAACCGACGACCCAAGCGACCGTTCGCATCACCCGAGCAGCTCGACCCGATAATTCTCGATCACGGTGTTCGCCAAGAGCTTGTCGGCGGCGTCCTTCAACGCCGCTTCCGCCTTGGCCTTATCGGCGCCCGCGAGCTCGATGTCGAATACCTTGCCCTGGCGGACGCTGGCGACGCCATCGACGCCGAGCGACTTCAGTGCGCCTTCGATGGCCTTGCCTTGGGGATCGAGGATGCCCGTCTTCAAGGTAACGGTAACACGTGCCTTCACGTCAAATCCCCTCAGCTCTTCACCAGCACCGGGCCTGAGCCCTGCGGACGCTCGTTCTCCATGAGGATGCCGAGGCGTTTTGCAACTTCAGTATAGGCCTCGAGCAGGCCGCCGAGATCCCTGCGGAAGCGGTCCTTGTCGAGCTTCTCGTTGGACTTGATGTCCCACAGACGGCAGCTATCCGGCGAGATCTCGTCGGCGACGATGATGCGCATCATCTCGTTCTCGAACAGGCGACCGCACTCCATCTTGAAGTCGACGAGGCGGATGCCGATGCCGAGGAAGAGGCCGGTGAGGAAGTCGTTGACACGGATGGCGAGCGCCATGATGTCGTCGATCTCCTGGGGCGTCGCCCAGCCGAAGGCGGTGATGTGCTCTTCCGAAACCATGGGGTCGTTGAGCTGGTCGTTCTTGTAGTAGAATTCGATGATTGAACGGGGCAGCTGCGTGCCCTCCTCGATGCCGAGGCGCTGCGACAGCGAGCCGGCGGCGACGTTCCGCACCACCACCTCCAGCGGCACGATCTCGACCTCGCGAATCAGCTGCTCGCGCATGTTGAGGCGGCGAATGAAGTGGGTCGGCACCCCGATGTCGTTGAGGTGCTGAAACAGGTACTCCGAGATCCGGTTGTTGAGGACACCCTTGCCCTCGATCACCTGATGCTTCTTCGCATTGAACGCGGTGGCGTCGTCCTTGAAGTGCTGGATCAGGGTACCGGGCTCCGGGCCTTCATAGAGAACCTTTGCCTTGCCTTCATAAATGCGACGCCGACGGCTCATTGGGATGTACCGTGTTTTGTTGAAATCCATGAATTTGGTGTGCTCCGGTTACGAGGACTGCGACCCACAGCGGAGCTGCCGTGAACGGCTGGGAACCCGTCTCGAATCCTTGGAAACAGAACGGGAACCAAGCCTTCAGGCAACCTATCCGATTGGCTGACCGAGCACAATCGATCCGGCCCTCCGGCACCAACTTATACCGTCTCGCCTGCGGCTTAACGGCCCGTTGTTTTGCCGATATGTGCTATCTATGTAGGCATGCAGCCGGGCGGTCGCAACGGAAGGCCCCCGCTCCATTCAGAGGGATTTGGAACAAGGCATGAGCGAGTTCGACAAGCGCCAGGAAGGTTTCGAGAAGAAGTATGCCCTCGACGAGGAGCAGAAATTCAAGGCGGAAGCCCGCCGCAACCGGCTGCTCGGGCTGTGGGCGGCCGAAAAGCTCGGCATGTCAGGCGATGCCGCCACCGCCTATGCCAAGGAGGTGGTCGCGGCCGATTTCGAGGAGGCCGGCGATGCCGACGTCCTGCGTAAGCTCACGGCCGATTTTGCCGCCAAGAACGTCGCCGTCACCGAACAGGCGATTCGCGCCAAGATGAGCGAGCTGCTCGCGGTGGCAGCCGCCGAGGTGAAGGCGGGAAAATAATCCATTCAGACGAGCCGCCGGCGCGCAACAACCTTGCGCGCCGGCGATCTTTTTCTGGCGTCCTTTGAGACCGAGACATCCCGCCCGGCATAGTTGCGGCGGATGGTGTCGAGCAGGCGCTCGGCGGCAGCGCTCAGAAAGCCGTCGCGACGGGTCACGAGGACGGTGTCCTGATCCGCGGCAAGATCGCCGACGATGATCGTCGCGATCGATGCCGCGCGCAACTCCTCTGCCACATGGCTTCTCGCCAATAGCGCGAGACCGAAGCCGGCCTCCACGAGGCGCTTCTGCGCGGTGAGGCTGTCGACTGCCGTCCATTCGACCTCGCCGAGCCCTTGCGTGAGAAACAGAGCGAACACATGGGCTGCGGCGATCTCGCGGCGGCCGCGCGTTTCCGGGAATGCGATCCAGCGTTCACCGCGAAGCTCGGCGAGCCGCTTCACCCGCTTGCCGGCCAGCGGATGTTCGGGCGCACAAACGACCTGTAACGCCTCGGTCAGCACCAGCTCGCAGGCGAGATCGCCGGCGCGGTCGACGTTGTAGCGCAGGCCGATCGTGGCCTCGCCGCGCCGGATGAGATCGCTGACCTCCGCGCTGGTCGCCGTCCGCAAGGTTAGCGTGACGGCGGGATTTTCCCTGGCAAACCGCTTCATGATGGTCGACAGCCGGCCATCGGCGAGCGTGCCGGTCACCGCCAACGAAACCGGCCCCGCATTCTGCTTGGTCAAAGCGCGTATGGCCTGTTCGGCGTCCTGCGCCGCGGCGACCGCCCGCTCGGCATAGGGGATCAGCACGCGCCCGGCATCGCTGAGCCGGGTGCGGCCCGCCGCCCGCTCGAACAGGGGCACGCCAAGCTCCTGCTCAAGCAGCGCAATGCGGCGCGAAATCGCCGGCTGCGAGCGGTGCAGGAATTTCGCGGCATTCGAGATCCCGCCCCTGCGATGAACCGTCAGGAAGGTGTTGAGGGCATCACTGTCCATCGCGGCCTCATGCAAAAAACTGATCTCCTTTGCAAGAATAACAAATTTGTCGGATGGCGAAAATGCTCCTAAGGCTGCATCGACGGACAACACGGAGACGAGCCATGACGAGCCAATTGGACAAGGCGGCGGCGTTCCGCGCGCTGCACGATCGGCCTGGCGCCTTCGTCATTCCCAATCCATGGGATGCCGGTACGGCCAAGCTGCTCGCAGCAATGGGATTCGAGGCCCTCGCGACGACGAGCCTCGGAGTTGCCAACATGCTCGGCAGCAGCGCCGTCAGTCTCGATGTCATCCTCGCCAACGCGCGCGAGATCGTCGATGCTACCAACCTTCCGGTGAGCGTCGATCTCGAAAATTGCGGGGCCGATGAGCCGAAACGTGCGGCCGAAGCCATCCGGCGTGCCGCGGAAGCTGGCGCCGTCGGCGGCTCGATCGAGGATTTCAGCGGCGACCGCGATCGCCCCATCTACGACTTTTCCCTCGCCGTCGAGCGGGTCCAGGCCGCTGTGGAAGTGGCGCGCGCGCTGCCAATTCCGTTCACGCTGACGGCTCGGGCCGAGAACTTCCTGCACGGCCGCAAGGACATCGACGACACGGTTCGCCGCCTGCAGGCCTTCGAGGCCGCGGGCGCCGACGTCCTGTATGCGCCCGGCCTGTACGATCTCGCCACGATCCGGACCGTCGTCTCCTCGATCAGTAAGCCGTTCAACCACGTGATGGGCTTTGCCGACCCGACGCTGACAACGGCGCAATTGTCCGCCGCCGGCGTCAAGCGCATCAGCGTCGGCGGGGCCATGTCGCGCTACGCGCTCGCGGCGTTCCTGAACTGCGCGCGTGAGATGAAGGACAAGGGCTCCTTCACCTATGTTCGCGAGATGGCTCCGGTCGGCGCGCTGCGCGAGGCCTTCGCCGCGGTCACTCCTCCCTGAAGCCGTATTCCGGCACGTTGCCGCTGGCGCCGTAATATTTGTAGGGCAGGAATTTGCCGCTCATGGTGATCTTGACGCGATCGCCCTTCGGGTTGGCGACGCGCTCGATTCCCATGTCGAAGTCGATCGCCGACATGATGCCGTCGCCGAACTCCTCCTCGATCAGCGCCTTCCAGGCCGGACCGTTCACCATCACCATCTCGTAGAAGCGGTAGATCAGGGGATCGGTCGGCGGCATCGGCGTGCCGGTGCCGCGCATCGGCACCTCGTTGAGCATCGCGACTTCCGCCTTCGACAGGCCGAACAACTCGCCGGCATTGGCGGCCTGCGGCTTCGTCAGCTTCATCTGGCCCATGATCGCACCGACGATCAGCACCTCGGAATAGCCGCCGATCTTCTCGCAGACGTGCTTCCAGCTCCATCCCTTCTCACGCTTGATGTCGAGCAGCTTTTCGGTGAGGTCTTCGCGTTTCATGTCAGGGTCTCCGTTTCAGGCAGTCAGTCCGGGACTGGTCCCGGGAATCCAGGTCTGGCGTTGCTCGTCACCACCCGAGGCAACCGTCAGTCCGGGCTTGCCGATATGCACCAGCGGCACATTGCGCGGATCGTGACCGGGTGTCTCGGCGGTAAACGTCTTGCTGCGCGTCACCAGAAAATCGATGATGTGGTTGCGCAGCGCGTAGTAGAGCGGATGGCGGTGCAGATCGGTGCGGCCGCGATCCCGCGGCAGCGGGTTCTCGACCACCTCTGCGAGCACCGCGCCGGGCCCATTGGTCATCAGAAAGATCTTGTCGGCGAGATAGATCGCCTCGTCGACGTCGTGGGTGATCATGAATGCGGTCTGCCCGGTCTCCAGGCAAATGCGCCGGACCTCGTCCTGCAGCGTGCCGCGCGTCAATGCATCCAGCGCCGAGAACGGCTCGTCCATCAGCATCATCTTCGGCGTGATCGACAGCGCCCGCGCGATGCCGACGCGCTGCTTCATGCCGCCCGACAGCTCCGAAGGGCGCTTGTGCTCGGAGCCGGTCAGCCCGACGAGATCGATGAAGGTTTGGGCATGCGCCCTCACTTTGGCACGGTCCCAGCTCCGCCATTTCGAGCTCACGGCATAGCCGACGTTGCCGAGCACGGTGCGCCAGGGCAGCAGGGCGTGGCTCTGGAAGATCACGGCGCGGTCGAGGCTGGTGCCCGAGATCGCCTGCCCGTCGACGATCACGGCGCCCTCGCTCGGCGCGTCGAGGCCGGCAAGAATGTTGAGCACCGTGGTCTTGCCGCAGCCGGAATGGCCAATCACGCAAGCGAACTCGCCGCGGGCCATCGACAGCCACAGATTCTCGAAGATGGTGGTCGTGGCACCTCCGGCGCCGGGATAGCGCTTCGCGATGGCTTCGATGGAGATGAACTTGTCGGTCATGCCCCTACTCCGGAAACGTGACCATGCGCGTGAATCGCGCCAGGATCTGATCGAGCAGCATGCCGACGACCCCGATCAGCAGGATCGCGATGATGACATTGGTGATCGACAAATTATTCCACTCGTTCCAGACGAAGTAGCCGATGCCGGTGCCGCCGACGAGCATCTCGGCGGCGACAATGACGAGCCAGGCGATGCCGATCGAGATGCGCATACCGGTCAGGATCGTCGGCGCCGCAGCGGGGAGGATCACGGTGAAGGCGCGCCTGACGGTGCTGACCTCGAGCGTCCGCGCGACGTTGATCCATTCCTTGCGCACGCTGGCAACGCCGAACACGGTGTTGAGCAGCATCGGCCAGATCGAGCAGATGAAGATGACGAAGATCGCCGAGATCGAGGAATCCTTGATGGTGTAGAGCGCAAGCGGCATCCAGGCCAGCGGCGAGATGGGCTTGAGCACCTGGATGAAGGGATCGAGCGCCTTGCTGAGCAGCGGCGACATGCCGATCAGGAAACCGAGCGGGATCGCGACCAGCACCGCGAGCAGATAGCCGGTGCCGACGCGTGCGATGGAATAGGCGAGCTGGATGCCGAGCCCCTTGTCGTTCGGCCCGTTGTCGTAGAACGGCCGCTTCAGGTGCTCCCAGAGCTTGGCGCCGACATCGAGCGGCCCGGGCATCGCTGATTTCCCCTGCGTGGCCGTCAGCCCCATCAGCTTGGCGTATTCCGGGCTCATCGTTGTCGTTGCGCCGGTCGAGCGCGTGGCGAGGTGCCAGATGCCGAGAAACGCGGCGAGCAATGCGATCGAGACGAGACCGGCGCGGAGGCGGAGGGAGGAGGTCATCGCGGTCTCCGTGTCCCGGGCGCGGCGCAGCGCAAAGCGGTGCGACGCAGAACCGGGACCCATGCGGCCACACTGGGTCCCGGCTCAGCGATGCACCACTGCGTGCTGCATCGCGTCCGGGACACGAGAGAGCTCACCATCACGACGACTTCCTGATCTTGAAGCTCGCGACATAATCCTCCGGCTTGGCCGGATCGAAAGTCTTGCCCATCACCGCAAACGATTTGTAGCTGCTCGCCGGCGGCGACAGGCCCATGTCGGTCATCAGCTTCTTGGTGTCGGTGGCCAGATACACCTGCTCGGCGACGGCCTTGTAGTCGACGTCGCCCTTGATCTGGCCCCAGCGCTTCATTTGCGTCAGCATCCACACCGCAAATGACTGCCAGGGGAACGGATCGAAATCGACGCGCTTGGCGTCCGTCTTCACTCCGCCGAGGCCATCGGCGTAAGTGCCTGTCAGGACTTGCTCCAGCACCGTGACCGGCGCGTTGATGTAATTGGCCGGCGCGATCGCTTCCGCAATCTGCTTGCGGTTCTCCGCCTTGGAGGCGTAGGCGGTGGCATCGACGATGGCGCGCGTCAGCGCGGCAAAGCTGTTCGGCGCCGTCGTGATGAACTCGCGGCTGGCGGCGAAGCTGCAACAGGGGTGGCCGTCCCAGATCTCCTTCGACAACAGGTGCATGAAGCCGACGCCGTCATAGATCGCGCGCTGGCAGATGTTGTCGGGCGCGAGGAAGCCGTCGATGTTGTCGGCGCGCAAATTCGCGACCATCTCCGGCGGCGGCACCGAGCGCAGCTGCACGTCGGTATCGGGGTCGAGACCGTGCTCGGCGAGATAATAGCGCAGCAGGTAATTGTGCATGGAATAGTCGAAGGGAATCGCGAACTTCATTCCCTTCCAGTCCTTGGGATCGCGCTTGTCCTTGTGCTTGGCCGCCAGCACGATGCCCTGCCCGTTGATGTTCTCGATCGCAGGCACCGCAAACGGAATCGCGTTGGCGCCGAGCCCGAGCGAGATCGCGATCGGCATCGGCGCCAGCATGTGCGCCGCGTCGTATTCCTTGTTGATGGTCTTGTCGCGGATCACGGCCCAGCCGGCGGTCTTGACCACTTCGACGTTGAGACCGTGCTTCGAATAGAAACCCATCGGCGCCGCCATGATGATCGGCGTGGCGCAGGTGATCGGGATGAATCCGACCTTGAGGTCCTTCTTCTCGGGCGCGCCTCCTTGCGCAAAGATTTCGGTCGCCGTCTTCAGCGGGAAGAACTGCGAGAGCGCCGCAAGCGCGGTGGAGGCGCCAACCGATTTCAGGAAGGTGCGCCGCGCCACGTCGTGCGGAAACATCGCGCGCATGACGGCGGATGCAACGACGCCCTCGTAACGTTTTTCCTCGCTCTCGGCCGGCTCGCAGCGAAGCGCCGTGGTCGCCTGCTCGTGCTCGGCTGCCGAGCGATGCTGGCCACAGGCGCAGCCATCACGGAGGTTGCGGTTGGGATCGAACGGATTGTCGAACGTGGACATCGGACCTCCTGCGCGTCGTTGCAGGAGGAATTACGCAAGGAGCATGCCACGGCGGCTCTGCCGTCCACAGCATTGATGACGCAACGCTTTCAGTGAAGCTTGGTCGCTACGAAAAATCGTGATATACGAAAATTCGTAGCTGAATTACGAGATTTCGCAATGGCAACGACGCCAATGCCTGGCCACGACGACGCGGCCCGGACCATCGACCCACGAATTGCAGCCTTCGAGTCCTCGGTCGAGGCAACGCTGCTGGTCGACCCCTACGGCGACCAGATCATCGATGCCAATCCGGCCGCATGCTCCCTGCTCGGCTACGACCGCGCCCTGTTGCGGCAGACCAAGGCCAGCACGCTTCACAACGGCCAGCTTCCCGCACTCACCGTGTTCACCCAGGCCGTGCTGCACAAGGGCGCCTACTGGACCACGGCGCTGGCCCCTCGGCACGCCACTGGCCAGGAGCTCCGGCTCGAAACGTCAGGTTGCCTCGTCAGCCACGGCGACCGTACCCTGGTGCTGCTCGTCCTCACCGATCTCGAGGCGCGCCGCCGCCGCAATGTCGATGCCGCCGCCGAGGACCACATGCGCGGTGGGATCGCGACCTGGCAGCGGGTCGAGCGCGTCTTCCAGGACATCGAACGCGAGAACCAGCTGATCCTGCGCGCCGCCGGTGAAGGCATCTATGGCGTCAATGCCGAAGGCAAGACCACCTTCGTGAATCCCGCGGCCGAACGCATGCTGGGCTGGACCGCCGAGGAGCTGGTCGGCAAGGAAATCCATCCGATCGTGCACCACACTCACCACGACGGCCGGCACTATCACAACCATGATTGCCCGATCTATGCGGCGTTCCGCGACGGCGCCGTGCACCAGGTCGACGGCGAAGTATTCTGGCGAAAGGACGGCTCTCCGGCGTGGGTCGAATACACGTCCACGCCGATCCGCGACCGCGGCGTCGTCGTCGGCGCCGTCGTCGTGTTTCGCGATGTCAGCCAGCGGCGCGAGGCCGACGAGAAGCTGCATGCCGCGCTTGCCGAGGTCGACCGCCTGCGCGAGCGACTCGAGCTCGAGAACGCCTATCTCCAGGAGGAAATCCGCATCGAGACCAATCCGCGCGGCATCATCGGTGGAAGCGAGGCGATCCAGAAGACGCTGCGCCAGGTCAAGCTGGTGGCGCCGACCACGGCGGCGGTGATGATCACCGGCGAATCCGGTACCGGCAAAGAGCTGATCGCCCGCGCCATCCACGAGGATTCCACCCGCAGCGACCGGCCGCTGATCCGCGTCAACTGCGCGGCGATCCCGCGGGAACTGTTCGAGAGCGAGTTCTTCGGCCATGTCCGCGGCGCCTTCACCGGCGCAACGCGCGACCGCATCGGCCGGTTCGAGCTCGCCGACGGCGGCACGCTGTTCCTCGACGAGGTCGGCGAGATTCCGCTCGAATTACAGGGCAAGCTGCTGCGCGTGCTGCAGGAGGGCAATTTCGAACGCGTCGGCCAGGAGCGCACGCGCGCCGTCGACGTCCGCGTCATCGCCGCGACCAACCGCGACCTCAAGCAGGAGGTGCAGCGCGGTCGCTTTCGCGAGGACCTCTATTTCCGCCTCAACGTATTCCCGATCGAGACGGTACCTCTGCGCGAACGGCGCGAGGACATTCCCCTGCTCGCCCAGCATTTTTTGACGCGCGAGAGCAAGGCATTGAAATCCAACCTGCGTCTGTCGGAAGGCGATGCGCGGCGGCTCACCCGCTACGACTGGCCCGGCAATGTCCGCGAACTGCAGAACGTGATCGAGCGCGCCGCGATCCTGTCGCAGAACGGCCGTTTGCGGATCGACCTGCCGGACTCCTCCGGCGCGCAGCCCACGATCGGCACGGCACGCCAGAAGGCCGATGCGCGGCCGACGGTCATGACCTCGTCCGAGATGCGCGACTACGAGCGCGCCAACATCCTCGCCGCACTCGAAGCCTGCACAGGGAAGGTGTTCGGTCCCGGCGGCGCGGCGGAGATGCTGGACATCAAGCCGACCACGCTGGCCTCGCGGATCAAGGCGCTTGGGATCGCGCCTCGTCCGCGGGCCATGTGATCGCGGCGTGTTCAGGCCGCCTTGGTCGTCACATCTGATGCAATCGGCAGCCCCTGCTCGATCGGCAGCGACGGATCGCGCGACCATTCGTTCCAGGAGCCGAAATACATCCGCACGTCCTTCACGCCTGCGTTCTTCAGTGCCAGGAACGTGTTCGAGGCGCGCGCGCCCTTGAAGCAGTAGAGGTAGACCGGCGTCGTCGGCGAGATGCCGACGGTGGCGCATTCCGCCAGAATCTCGTCCTTGGATTTGAAGCGCGGGCCTTCGGCTGTAGGCTTCATCATGCGATACCATTCCAGCCACACGGCGCCCGGAATCCGGCCCTTGCGCGGGCAGAAATCCTTGCCGTACGGGGACGAGCTGTCGCCGATCCACTCGTCGACGTCGCGGACGTCGAGGATCGCGATGCCGGGCTTGCCGACGGCGGCGAGCATGGTCTTGGCGTCGATCAGGATCTCGCCGGCTTCGGGCACGATCGCGAACGACGCCTTCGCCGGCATCGGCACCTCCTTGGTTACCGGGAAGCCCGCACCCGACCAGGCGTCGAAGCCGCCATGCAGCACCTTCACCTTGGGATAGCCGAGCATGGTGAGCAGGTAATAGCCGCGGCAGGACTGGCCGAAGCCGGAGTTCATCGACTGCTCGTAGACCACCGCCGTCTCCTTGCCCGAAAGGCCGGCAGCGCCGAACGCATCGGCGAATTTCGTCTTGAGCTCGGCCATGCCTTCCGGCGTCGAGGTCGCGAGGAACGTAAAGATCTCGTGCACGTTCACGGCGCCCGGCAGGTGCCCGGCGGCGTAAGCATCGGGATTGCGGGTGTCGATGACGACACACGGCTCGGTCTTCAAGAGATCGGCGAGTTCGACGGCAGTGATCAGAACGTCAGTCATGGCAGCCTCTCCGTTGAGGTTGGTGGGTCTTCGGGTGGACTCGTAGAGCTCTAAGGTTTGGAACTCAGAAATCGGCGAGCATCTTGCGCAGCTGCTTGGTGGCCGGCGTGACGATCGCGACGAAATAGGCCTCGCGCAGGCGCCGCTGCGCGCGGTGGCTCTTCAAGTAGCCGCGCGCGCCACAATGCAGCATCGCCGCATGCGCCGCCGCGACGCTGGCCTCGCCCGCGCGAAGCCGCAGCGCGATCACCTTGCGCCAGTAGGTCTCCTCCTCGTTGTAGGGATCGCGTGCCAGCGCCATGGTCTCGGCCTCGAGCTCGGCGGCGAGCTCGCGGAAATGCACCGGCTGCTGCGGCAGATAGCGGTTGATGTGGCCGAGCGAACCGTCGACCTCGTCCATGATGTTGATGCAGTCCTTGATGAGGCCGAGCGCCATGCCGGCCTGCAGCAGGATGAAGCCGGCGCGGATCTTCTTCACGAAGGGGCCGGCGGGATCGGCGAGGATCAGCTCGTCCGGCACGAAGGCGTCGCGGAACTGCACGCCATAGGTGCCGGTGCCGTCCATCGCCATGAATGGCTTGCACGGCGTCAGCGTGATCGCGGGGTCCGAGCAGTCGGCGAGGAACATGACGGTGCCCTCGTCGTCCTCGCGCTCGAAGATGGTGCCGAAATAATGGTCGGGACCGAGGTTGGAGACCCAGGGCAGCGCGCCACGCACGACGTAGCCGCCCTCGACCTTGCGCCCCTTCAGCTTGAGCTTCTCAATGCCGAAAAAGCTCTTCATCGGATTCGAGAGACCGGTGCCACCGAGCACGCGCCCCGTCGAGAATGCATCGCCAAAACGCTTGGCCAGCTTCACGTTGGTGGAATTCGCCGCGTACCAGACCAGCGTGTTCTGGCACCAGGCCATGAAGGCCGTGGCGCCGCAGACCTCCCCGATCGCCGCCATCGCCTGTATCGCGCAGCGCAGATCGGCGGGACCTTCGTGCGGCACGTGACTGCCCCAGGCGCCGACCGCGCCGAACGCACGCAGCACCTCGGCCGGATAGACCGAACCGTCGTCGATGCCGACCGCGAGCGGCGCGAGTTGCTCCCGCGCGATCCGCGCCACCTCGCCTGCAATGGACGGTGCGGGCTGATCCAGAACGTCGACCCGCGATAAAGCCAGTGAACCCATGATCGTCTCCCGCACCGTGTCCTGATTGCTCTCGGCTAGATGCCGACCTCGAGATTGACCGGCCGGGTGAAGGTGTTGGCGACCGGCGACCATTTCTTCACGTGGGCGACCAGCGCGTTGATCTCGTCCTGCGCGATGCCCTCGCATTCCATGTCGACCTTGACGCGCACATCGGTGAAGCCGACCGGCTTGTCCGAAGTATCGCCGGTGCCCCAGACCGCGGTGATGTTGAGATCGCCTTCGAGCTCGAGCTCGAGCTTGTTGACGATCCAGCCGCGGTGCACGGCGTTGGCGTGCAGGCCGACCGCGAGGCATGAGCCGAGCGCGGCGAGCGAGGCTTCGGACGGATTGGGCGCGGTATCGTCGCCCAGCAGCCCCGGCGGTTCGTCGACGATGTAGGGCGGCAGATTGCGGATGTAGTTGGCGTGGCGGAATTTACCCTCCGCAACCGTCTTGCATTTCAAGGTCTTGACGACCTTCGGATTGGCCTTGCCGCTCGCGATCAGTTGCTCGAGGCCGTTCTTGTCGATGGGCGCGAGGCACCCCGTCAGCACTGTCTTTTGAACGACGGCAGTCATCTTCTTCTCCCTGGCAGAAGTGGAAATCGGTAGGATACCGAACGGTCTGTTTCCTTGCATAGGGCGTGCCAAAGCGCGCCGAAAAGGAAATGCGAGGGATTGGAGCCGCTTAAGCGGCACTGCCTGCAGACTGATCAGTCGGGCTCTGCTCAAAGGCGATGCAGATGGGTTCGCCGATGCGAATCTTTTCGGCGCGAAAGAGATGCGGCTTGATGATGCCGCGCGGCTGCGAGTAAGTTGCAGCCTATGGCAAAGACGTCATCGAAGAAGAAATCCAATTCGCCGCACGCCGGTGCCGGCGACGACGAATCCGCGCGCGGGCGCCTGCTCAATGCCGCCACGCACCTCTTCTGCAAGAACGGCATCAACGCCACTGGCATCGATGCCATCATCGAGGAGGCCGGCACCGCCAAGACCACGCTCTATAAATTGTTCGGCTCCAAGACCAATCTCGTCAACGCCGTGCTCGAGAGCGAAGGCAAGCAATGGCGCGAATGGTTCATCGGCGCCATGGAAGAAGGCGGCGGCGACGCGCAGGCGAAACTGACGCGCATCTTCCCGGCGCTGAAGAGCTGGTTCGCGGAAGAGCGCTTCTACGGCTGCCCCTTCATCAATGCGGTGGGCGAGCACGACAAGGACGCAAAACAGTTCCGCAACATCGCGCTGAAGCACAAGAAGATCGTGCTCGGCCACATCGAGAAGCTCGCCAGTGAATTGGGATCGGCCGAGCCCGCAGTGCTCGCGCACCAGCTCGGCCTCATCATCGATGGCGCGATCGTCGCCGCCATGATCTCGCGCGATCCGGCCGTCGCCGATACGGCGGCACTCACGGCAGGCCCGCTGCTCGGGCAGTCCAAGGCGAAGAAGAAGCGGGCGGCGGATCAGCTCGAGGCGGTGTGATCGCGCTTGTCTTGTAGCCCGCATGCAGCGAAGCGGAATGCGGGGACAACGTCCCGGATTACGCTCCGCTCCATCCGGGCTACGAAGATTTTGTAGGGCCCTAGGTGCTCGTCACCTGCCGGACCGGGGGCGGCTTCCAGGTCCCGTTGATGATCGAAGGCGACTTCTCGTTGGGCCAGTACATCCGCAACATCAGCACGAACTTGCCCGCGGGCGCAGGAAGCCAGTTGCTCTCCTTGTCGGAGCCGGGATTGTCCTTCTGGATGTAGAGGTCGACCGAACCGTCCGGATTGACTTTGAGGTTCTGGCGGGCGCTGATCGACTGGCGGTTGATCGGATTGGCGACGAAGAAATAGTGCTCGTCATACATCGTCAGCGACCAGAAGCCGCCGACCGGAGGAAGCTGCCCCTTCGGAAAGCGCATGACGTACTTGTTGCTGCCGACATACTCTTTCCCGTCGGCGTCCTTCTGCGATGTCGGATAGCACGCATCCTGAATTCGGTTGGCGCCAAGGCCGATGGCCGTGACCAGGGCGCGGTTGAAGTAATTGGTGCCGTAGACGCCGGCTTCAGCGTCGAAGGCCCAACCGTTGACATTCCTGATCGCCTTGTTGACCTTGAACTGGAGCATGATGCGGTCGAATGCCACCTGCGGGACCCGCTTGGCGAAGGCAGCATCGAATTTGCTCGCGTCGAAATCCTTGCCGGGGACAAGACCGATCTTCGCGAATTTGGCGACCTCAGGCGCATCCGCGGCGGCCGGCGGATTGCGCTTCATCAATTGCGCCAGAAGAGTGAAATAGGCGGCGGCGTCCATGCGGTTGACCTGATCGCGAACGGCCGTCTTCATGTCGATCGACGCATCGGCCTTGCCTGCCGGCGACGTATAGGACTTGCCGGACGCGCTGAGAGGGAAGAGCTTGAACTCGTCCTGTGCCGCATGCACGGCCGCGTAGTCTTCCGGCGTGCCGGTGCAATAAATTCGGCCCAGAATCCACACCATGCTCGTGGGCGATTTGTATTCCTTGACACCGGCGGGAAGCGTTCCCTTCCAGCCAGGGCCGGTGATCGCGTAGGTCTGCGCCTTGGTGCCGGTGGTGCGCTTGCCCGGGACCTGGAAGACGTTGGTCCAGCCGTCCAGCATCGGAAACAGGAAATAACGGTCCTTCATATCGGGCATGCTCAGGACCCAGGGCTCGTCTCCGACGTCGATCCAGGCGGTCGTGTAGAGGGTATCTGCGTTGGGTGCGGTGACGTCCTTGAAGCTGGCATCAGGGTATTTGCGCAGCTTGACGAATTGCCCCATCGGCGCGCGCGTGCCCTGCGGCGTCGCGACGTTGGTCATCACGCGGCGGGTCATTTCCATCGTGACAAGCGGATAGCCATAGATATAGGCGTCCTGGGCGAGCCAGAAATCTTCGCCGCCCTCCAGTGCCCTGACGACAGGACCGTCAAACTCGGCACGTGCCGCGCGGGACATCACAAGCGATGATGCGGCGGCGCTGAACACGGCCAGCGCTTGGCGACGGTCAATTGACATATCGAACCCTCCCTGCTGCCCCAAAGCGTAGCGAGGGGGGTTCCATGTTCCTTGACATGTATCAATGGGACGGATGGCCTTTGGACCGCGCTCAAGTGCCGTTCGCCAGGCACAACTCAACACGTCTGCATCAACTGGCGGTACAAATAGTGGGTTGCGACGGGCGCGAACTCCTTGCCCTACGGAATGTCTGAGTTTTCCGCCATCATCCTCTGCAGCCGCACCAGCTCCGCCTCAAGATCCCGCTCCACATCCGCAGCGCGAATGTCGAGCACCCGATAATCCCGCGCCTCCAGCCATGCCCGCCGCCCCGAGCGGTCGGCTGCGATCGCCTCCCCCTCGCCCGGGTTGACCAGCTCGATCGCGATTCGGTGCGGGAACGAGACGAAATCCGGAATGTGCCGCCCCACCGGGGTCTGGCGCTTGAACTGGCCTGCAAAGCGGCGGTCGCGGGTTAGCGCCTGCCACAGCAGGCGCTCGGCATCGGTCGGGTTGCGGCGAAGCAGCCGGGCAAGGCCGCGCACGGTCGAGCCACTGTCGGGCACACCGCCGCCCTGGCCGTGCTCGGCCAGCAGCGCGCGCAGGCGCGTGGCCTGCTCGCCGTCGAGCACGCCGCCCTTGGCCGGGCCCTTGCGCCCCTCGGCGATCGCCATGACGACTCCATGGAGGGTGTGCATGTCCTGCTTGGTCGGCTCCATCCGGCTGAAGATGTTGCGCAGGTTCACCAGCATGGTGTCGCGCTTCTCGGCAGGTCGCAGAAACTCCACCTTGTCGAGTTCGCGGATGAGATTGTCGAAGAAGGCCTGCATCTGGTGCTGCGAGGCACGCTCGGAGCGCTCCGGCATGGCGTGCGGCAGCTCGCCTGACGTGGCCCGCTTGAACCATTCATAGCCGACCAGCAGCACCGCCTGGGCGAGGTTGAGCGAGGCGAAGCCTGGATTGACCGGGAACGTGATGATGCGGTTGGAGAGCCCGACCTCCTCGTTGGTCAGCCCCCAGCGCTCGCGGCCGAACAGGATGCCGCACCTGCCGCCGGTCGCGACGTGCCCGGCGATCTCGCTCGCCGCGGCCTCCGGCCCGACCACGGGCTTGGCCTGGTCGTGGGGGCGCGCCGTGGTGGCGAACAGCAGGTCGAGGTCGGCGACGGCCTGCTGAACCGTGTCGAACAGTTCGACCCTTTCCAGGATATGGTCGGCGCCGGCCGCGGCGCGCTGGGCGGCGATGTTGGGCCAGCCATCCCGGGGGTTGACGATGCGCAAGGCGCCTAGCGCAAAATTGCCCATGGCGCGCGCGGCCATGCCGATGTTCTCACCGAGCTGCGGCTCGACCAGGATGACGATGGGACCGTCGAGGGACAAACCCGCCTTGCTCTTGTCAGTCCCCGACATCTGATTTCGCTTTCACTCTACGTCTCAAGGCCTTGGCAAGGCCGCCTTGGGAATTGATTCAAGCCGCCGCTTGCCGACGGCCTCGTCCCGCTCGCCTGTCGTTTGCCTGTCCTGACAAAATTCTCAAGGGAAATAACGGGGTTAGATTCGGTTTTTGAAATCGCAGGGAACGTGTCCCGGCGGCCGGGCGACAGCCGCCGCTCGCCCCCCATCCCGGCAAGCTGGATGAGCTAAAAGTGCATAATCCCTTGGCTTTCGCCCGCCGCCCGGCGGTGCTAAGAGGCGGCGGATATTCCCGTGGCGCGCCGAAAGCGCCGTTCCCAAGAGGCTTCCCCGATCATGGCAAAAATCAAGGTATCCAATCCCGTCGTCGAGCTCGATGGCGACGAGATGACCCGGATCATCTGGCAGTACATCAAGGACAAGCTGATCAACCCGTACCTCGATGTCGAGCTGCTCTACTTCGACCTGGGCATGGAATACCGCGACCACACCAACGATCAGGTCACCATCGACGCCGCCGAAGCCATCAAGAAGGTCGGCGTCGGCGTCAAGTGCGCCACCATCACCCCTGATGAAGCCCGGGTGAAGGAATTCAACCTCAAGCAGATGTGGAAGTCGCCGAACGGCACCATCCGCAACATCCTCGGCGGCGTGATCTTCCGCGAGCCGATCATCTGCAAGAACGTGCCGCGTCTGGTTCCCGGCTGGACCAAGCCGATCATCATCGGCCGCCACGCCTATGGCGACCAGTACCGCGCCACCGACTTCAAGTTCCCCGGCAAGGGCACCCTCACGATGAAGTTCGTCGGCGAGGACGGCACCGTGATCGAGAAGGAAGTGTTCAAGGCTCCGGGCGCCGGCGTCGCCATGGAGATGTACAATCTCGACGACTCCATCATCGACTTCGCCCGCGCCTCGCTGAACTACGGCCTGCTGCGCAATTACCCGGTCTATCTCTCGACCAAGAACACGATCCTGAAGGTCTATGACGGCCGCTTCAAGGACATCTTCCAGGACATCTACGACCGCGAGTTCAAGAAGGAATTCGAGGCCAAGGGCCTGACCTACGAGCACCGCCTGATCGACGACATGGTGGCCTCGGCGCTGAAATGGTCCGGCGGCTATGTCTGGGCTTGCAAGAACTACGACGGCGACGTGCAGTCCGACACGGTCGCGCAGGGCTACGGCTCGCTCGGCCTGATGACCTCGGTCCTGCTCACTCCCGACGGCAAGACCGTGGAAGCCGAAGCCGCCCACGGCACGGTGACCCGCCACTACCGCGAGCACCAGAAGGGCAAGGAGACCTCGACCAACTCGATCGCCTCGATCTTCGCCTGGACCCGTGGCCTCGCCCACCGCGCCAAGCTCGACAACAATGCCGAGCTCGCCAAGTTCGCGAACACGCTGGAGAAGGTCTGCGTCGACACCGTCGAGGCCGGCTACATGACCAAGGATCTCGCGCTGCTGGTCGGCGCCGACCAGCGCTGGCTCTCGACCACCGGCTTCCTCGACAAGGTCGCCGAGAACCTGACCAAGGAGCTGGCGGCTTAAGCCGTCCGCAATTCCGCCCGACTGGGCCGGACATCATCACGGGCCGCGCGACAGCGCGGCCCGTTTGCTTTTTCGGACCGCTTCAGCGGCCTCCCTCGTCCCCCTGCGCCAGTTCCGCCAGCGCGAGATCGCCGGTGTCGGCAAGCCTTGCCTTGGCGGTGGTGTGAACGTGGTCGGCGAGCGTCGGCATGCGTTCGATCAGGGCGTGAAAGTCCTGGGCGTCGAGCACCAGGAGCCGGGTCTTTCGCATCGCCGTCACCGTGCCGCTGCGCTTTGTCTTGTGCAGCAGCGCGATCTCGCCGAAGAAAGTGCCGTCGGTGAGCCGCACATGCTGGCTCGGCAGCGCGATCTCGACCTCGCCGGCGGTGATGAAATACATCGACGAGGCCACATCGCCCCGCCGCACCAGGATCTCGCCTTGCTCGATGGTGCGCGCGCGGAGCAGCCGCATGATGTCGGCGATCTCCGCCGCCGACAGATGCGAGAACAGCGGCACCCGCGCCAGCATGCCCCAGGTGACGACGAAATCACGCCGCTTCACCTCTTCGGCGAACGCGGTCGAGATGATCGCGACCGGCAGCGCGATCATGGCGAAGCCGGCGATGATGGCGAAGGTGGAGACGAGCTTGCCGAGCGGCGTCACCGGCACGACGTCGCCATAGCCGACGGTGCCGAGCGTCACGATGGCCCACCACATCGCCTGCGGGATGGTGCCGAGCTTGTCCGGCTGCACGTCGCGCTCGATGGCGTAGAGCAGCGAGGCGAAGGTCAGGACCGCGCCGATCAGGATGACGATGCAGCCGATCAACGCCCGCCGCTCGGCATGCACGGCGGCAAGCAGCGAGCGCATCGCCGGGGAGTACCGTATCAGCTTGAAGAACGGCAGCACGCCGAGGGCCGCCAGCGTCGCATGCCCGCCGGTGGCGAGCACGATCGCGGCCGGCAGAAACGCCATGAGATCGATGATGCCGAGCGCCGAGAAGGCGTAGCCGAGCCGGTCGGACAGCGCGGACGCCTTGCGCTGGGTGTGGCCCGCCACGGTCCACAGCCGCGCGGCATATTCCAGCGCGAACACGATCACGGACAGGATGGTGATGGCCGCGAACAGCGTGCCGAACTGAGCGTCCAGTTCCGGCACCGAGGCGAGGATCATCGCGACCACATTGAGCACGATGACGCCGATGATGATCTGGATGAAGCGCGACCCGACTGAATAGGCCAGCGGATCGTGCTCCAGCAATTCATAGAGGCGATCCCTCATATTGGGATCGGGAAGCCCATGTCCGCGCGGACTGGGGCGCATGATCCTTAAGCGCCGGCCATGGCTTTTTCGATCGCAGCTAACGCCTCGGTCGCCTTGGCCCCGTCGGGGCCGCCGGCCTGCGCCATGTCGGGCCGGCCGCCGCCGCCCTTGCCCCCGAGCGCTTCGGAGGCGATGCGCACCAGGTTCACGGCGTTGAAGCGCGCGGCGAGATCGGCGGTGACGCCGACCACCACACCGGCCTTGCCGTCCTCGGTGACGCCGACGATGGCGACCACGCCGGATCCGATCTGCTTCTTGGCCTCGTCGGCCAGGCTCTTGAGATCTTTCATCTCGATGCCCTCGACCGCACGCGCCATCAGCTTGACGTCGCCGACCTCGCGCACGCCCGCGGCTGCGCCGTTGCTCGCGGATGCACCTCCGCCCATCGCCAGCTTCTTGCGGGCGTCGGAGAGCTCGCGCTCGAGCTTCTTGCGCTCCTCCATCAGCGCGGTGATGCGCGCCGGCACGTCGTCGAGCGAGGTGCGCAGCTCGTTTGCCGCGGTCTTCGCCAGCGCCATGGTCTCGTTGGCGTGTTTTCGCGCGTAGTTGCCGGTGAGCGCCTCGATGCGGCGCACGCCGGAGGCAACCGCGCTCTCGCCGGTCAGCGTGATCAGGCCGATGTCGCCGGTGCGCCGCACATGGGTGCCGCCGCAGAGCTCGACCGACCAGCCGAGCGCGTTGGCGCCACGCTCGCGCGCGGTCCGGCCCATCGAGACGACGCGGACCTCGTCGCCGTATTTTTCACCGAACAAAGCGCGCGCGCCGGCCTCGCGGGCCTCGTCGACGCCCATCACGCGGGTGGTGACCTCGTCATTTTCCAGCACCACGTCGTTGGCGATGTCCTCGATGCGCGCAAGCTCTTCCGCCGTGATCGGCTTCGGGTGCACGAAGTCGAAGCGCAAACGATCGGGCGCGACCATCGAGCCGCGCTGGGCGATGTGGTCGCCGAGCACTTGGCGCAGCGCCTCGTGGATGAGATGCGTCGCCGAGTGATGCGCGCGGATCGAGGAGCGCCTGGAATGATCGACCTCGAGCTGCAGCGCGGTGCCGAGCTTCAGCTCGCCGCTTTCGACGGTGCCGACATGCACGAAGAAATCGCCGAGCTTCTTCTGGGTGTCGGTGACGCGGAACTTGATGCCGCCCTCGCCCGTGAGGACGCCGGTGTCGCCGACCTGGCCGCCGGACTCCGCGTAGAATGGCGTCTGGTTCAGCACGATCGCGCCCGTGTCACCGGTCTTGAGGCTCGTCACCTCGGCGCCGTCCTTCACCAGCGCGGACACCACGCCCTCGGCGCTCTCGGTCTCGTAGCCCAGGAATTCAGTGGCACCGAGCTTCTCGCGCAGCGGAAACCAGATCGCCTCGGAAGCCGCCTCGCCAGAACCCTTCCAGGACTCGCGCGCCTTGGCCTTCTGGCGCTCCATCGCGTCGGTGAACGCGGCCTGGTCGACGCCGATGCCGCGCGACTTCAGCGCGTCCTGCGTCAGGTCCAGCGGGAAGCCGTAGGTGTCGTAGAGCGTGAAGGCGACGTCGCCGTCGAACATGTCGCCCTTCTTCAGGGACGCGCTCCTCTCGTCGAGGATGGCAAGGCCGCGCACCAGCGTCTTGCGGAAGCGGGTCTCTTCCAGCCGCAGCGTTTCCTCGATCAGATTCTCCGCGCGCATCAAATCGGGATAGGCCTGGCCCATCTCGCGCACCAGCGCCCAGACCAGCCGATGCATCAGCGGCTCTTTCGCACCTAGCAGCTGCGCATGGCGCATCGCGCGGCGCATGATCCGCCGCAGCACGTAACCGCGGCCCTCGTTCGAGGGCAGCACACCGTCCGCGACCAGGAAGGCCGAGGAACGCAGATGGTCCGCGATGACGCGGAACGAGGCCACGGTCTGCTCGTTCGGCCCGCTGCCGAGCGCGGACGACGTCGCATCGACCAAATGGCGGAACAGATCGGTTTCGAACACGCTCTCGACGCCCTGCAGAATGCAGGCCATGCGCTCCAGACCCATGCCGGTGTCGATCGAGGGACGCGGCAGAGGCACGCGCTCCTCCTTCGTCACCTGCTCGTACTGCATGAACACGAGGTTCCAGAATTCGAGGAAGCGGTCGCCGTCCTCTTCCGGCGAGCCCGGAGGCCCGCCCCAGATGTGCTCGCCGCGGTCGATGAAGATCTCCGAGCACGGGCCGCACGGACCGGTGTCGCCCATCGCCCAGAAATTGTCCGAGGTCGGAATGCGGATGATGCGGTCGTCGGAGAAGCCCGCGATCTTCTTCCACAGGCCGGCCGCCTCGTCGTCGGTGTGGTAGACGGTGACCAGCAGCTTGTCCTTCTTGAGCCCGAACTCCCTGGTGATCAGCGTCCAGGCGAGCTCGATCGCCCGCTCCTTGAAATAGTCGCCGAACGAGAAATTGCCGAGCATCTCGAAGAAGGTGAGATGGCGCGCGGTGTAGCCGACATTGTCGAGGTCGTTGTGCTTGCCGCCGGCACGCACGCATTTCTGCGAGGTGGTGGCGCGCTGATAGGGCCGCTTCTCGACGCCGGTGAAGACGTTCTTGAACTGCACCATGCCTGCATTGGTGAACATCAATGTCGGGTCGTTGCGCGGCACCAATGGCGAGGACGACACGATCTCGTGGCCGTTCTCGGCAAAGAAGTTCAGAAAGGTCGACCTGATCTCGTTGACGCCGCTCATGTTCATCCAATCGGGTGTGCTTGGACCCGCTTCTCGCCATCAAAACCGTAACGTTAAGGCTGATATCTGCGGGCCAAAGCGCTTTTAGACAAGGCCAGCTTCGCTGTCCAGAAACTGTGCAAGGAGATCATAGGGTTGCCACATCAGCGCAATCCGGTTGAAAGGCACGGAAGTCGCGTTGACAGGCTTGGCCGCCCTGTGGTCTGTACCCATCTGTATCGTACGGCCACGTCGGGAGAGACCGGCTTTAGGCAGCCGGCGCCGAAGGAGCAACCGCCCCGGAAACTCTCAGGCAAAAGGACCGCGTGGCTTTGACAGCATCTGGAAAGAGGCGCCGACGGGTCTAGACCCGGACTGCGTCCGCCGACGGGATAATACTCTCAGGCACAGCGACAGATGGGGCTTCGACTGGTGTCCGTCGGGGAATCGTCCCCGGGGAACCGCCGAGGGCCCTCCAAGATGCTAGCGCACGACCAAGACTCCCTGAAACGTACGCCCCTTCACGGGCTTCATGTCTCCCTGGGTGGCAAGATGGTGCCGTTCGCGGGCTATGACATGCCCGTGCAATACCCCGCGGGCGTGCTGAAGGAGCACCTCCATACCCGAGCCTCCGCCGGCCTGTTCGACGTCTCCCATATGGGCCAGCTCGCGCTCCGGCCGAAGTCCGGCAAGGTTGAGGACGCCGCCCGCGCCCTGGAACGGCTGGTGCCGCAGGATATCGTGGCGATCGCGCCGGGGCGGCAGCGCTACGCCCAGTTCACGAATGAAGACGGCGGCATTCTCGACGATCTCATGGTCGCCAATTTCGGCGACCACCTGTTCCTGGTCGTCAACGCCGCCTGCAAGGCCGAAGACGAGGCGCATCTGCGCGCGAATCTCTCGGACGATTGCGTCATCGATTCTCTTGGCGACCGCGCGCTGATCGCGCTGCAGGGCCCGAAGGCGGAGACGGCGCTGGCGAAATTATGTGCAGAGGCGCCGTCCATGACATTCATGGATGCCGGTCCGCGCATGGTTGCCGATATTGCCTGCTTCGTCTCGCGCTCCGGCTATACCGGCGAGGACGGTTTCGAGATTTCCGTCCCCGCTGCGGATGCCGAGCGCCTCGCCAAGATGCTGCTGGAAAATCCGGACGTGCTGCCGATCGGCCTCGGCGCGCGCGACAGCCTGCGGCTGGAAGCCGGGCTCTGCCTCTACGGCCACGACATCGACACCACCACGACGCCGGTCGAAGCGGCGCTGGAATGGTCGGTGCAAAAGAGTCGCCGCACCGGCGGCGCGCGCGCCGGCGGCTTTCCGGGTGCGGACAAGATCCTGGCCCATTTCAATCGTGGTGCATCCCGCCGCCGCATCGGCCTGCTCGCCCTCGGCCGCGCCCCGGTGCGCGAGGGCGCGCTGCTGTTTGCCGACGAGACGGCAGGCGAGCCGATCGGACAAGTCACGTCGGGCGGTTTCGGCCCGAGCCTGAATGCGCCGGTCGCGATGGGCTACGTGCCCACGAACCTGAGCGCGCTCGGCACCAAACTGTTCGCCGAGGTGCGCGGCCAGCGACTGCCGCTCGCAGTCGCCGCCATGCCCTTCGTGAAAAACACCTACAAACGCTGAGGACGAGACAATGACCACGACGCTGTACACCTCCGACCATGAATGGCTCGCCATCGACGGCGATGTCGCCACTATCGGCATCACCGACTATGCCCAGCAGCAGCTCGGCGACGTCGTGTTCGTCGAGTTGCCCAAGGTCGGCCGCGCGCTGAAGAAGGCGGAAGCCGCCGCCGTCGTGGAATCGGTGAAGGCCGCCTCCGACGTCTACGCGCCCGTGGCCGGCGAGGTGCTCGAGGCCAATGCCGAGCTCGCCGCCGAGCCGGCGCTGGTGAACTCGGACGCGCAGGGCAAGGCCTGGTTCTTCAAGATCAGGATTGCCGACAAGAGCGAGCTCGGCGGTCTCATGGATGAAGCCGCCTACAAGGCACATACGGCTTAAGGACGATGGAGCAAGCGATGACCGCGCACCGCAAGACCAACGGCGACACCGCCGCAAGTTTCGTTCGCCGCCATATCGGCCCCTCGGCGCGCGACGTCACCGCAATGCTCGAAACCGTCAGCGCAAAGAGCGTCGATGCCTTGATGGCGGAGACGCTGCCGGCCTCGATCCGGCAGGCCGCCCCCCTCGACCTCGGCAAGCCGCTCAGCGAGACCGAGGCGATCGCGCATATGACCGAGCTCGCAAGCCAGAACCAGGTCTTCACCTCGCTGATCGGCCAGGGCTATTCAGGCACCATCCTGCCCGCGGTGATCCAGCGCAACATCCTCGAAAATCCGGCCTGGTACACCGCCTACACGCCCTACCAGCCCGAGATCAGCCAGGGCCGGCTGGAAGCGCTGCTCAACTTCCAGACCATGATCTGCGATCTCACCGGGCTCGACGTCGCCAACGCCTCGCTGCTCGATGAGGCCACCGCTGCCGCCGAAGCCATGGCGCTGGCCGAGCGGCACTCGCAGGTGAAGGCAAAGGCTTTCTTCGTCGACAAGGACGTGCACCCGCAGACGCTCGCCGTGATGCGCACCCGCGCCGAGCCGCTGGGCTGGAGTTTGGTCGTCGGCGATCCCCTCACCGATCTCGACAAGGCCGATGTACTCGGCGCGTTGCTGCAGTATCCGGGTTCGTCAGGCGCAGTGCGCGACCTCAGGCCCGCAATCGCCGCACTGAAGGCCAAGGGCGCGCTCGCGATCGTCGCCGCCGACCTGCTGGCGCTGACGCTGCTCGCCTCGCCCGGCGAGCTGGGTGCCGACATCGCGATCGGTTCCGCGCAGCGTTTTGGCGTGCCGATGGGCTATGGCGGACCGCACGCGGCCTATATGGCGGTGCGCGATGCGCTGAAGCGCTCGCTGCCCGGCCGCATCGTCGGCCTCTCCGTGGACTCCCGTGGAATGCCGGCCTATCGCCTCGCGCTGCAGACCCGCGAGCAGCATATCCGCCGCGAGAAGGCGACCTCCAACATCTGCACCGCGCAGGTGCTGCTCGCCGTGATCGCCTCGATGTATGCGGTCTATCACGGCCCCGAGGGCCTGACGCAGATCGCGCGCAACGTGCATCGCCGCGCGGCCGTGCTCGCGGCCGGCTTGCGCAAGCTCGGCTTTGCGCCTGATAGCGACACCTTCTTCGACACGCTGAGCGTCGATGCCGGCGCCAAGCGCGCCGAGATCGTCGCGCGCGCGGCCGCCGAGAAGATCAATCTCGGCGTCGGCGACCCCGCCTTGCGCATCGCGCTCGACGAGACCACCACGCCTGCGACGGTCGAAGCGGTCTGGCGCGCCTTCGGCGGCAAGCTCGCCTATGCCGAGATCGATGCCGAGACGCGCGAAACGCTGCCGGACGAGTTGAAGCGCACCACCGCTTTCCTCACCCATCCCGTGTTCCACGCGCATCGCTCGGAGACCGAGATGCTGCGCTATATGCGCAAGCTGAGTGACCGCGATCTCGCGCTCGACCGCGCGATGATCCCGCTGGGCTCCTGCACCATGAAGCTGAACGCGACCACCGAGATGATGCCGCTGACCTGGCCGGAGTTCGGGAGCTTGCATCCGTTCGTTCCGCGCGAGCAGGCCAAGGGCTATCACGCGCTGTTCGCCCGGCTGGAAAAATGGCTCTGCGACATCACCGGCTATGACGCGATCTCGCTGCAGCCGAACTCCGGCGCGCAGGGCGAATATGCCGGGCTGCTCGCGATCCGCGGCTATCATGCCTCGCGCGGCGAAAGCCATCGCAAGATCTGCCTGATCCCCTCCTCCGCCCACGGCACCAATCCGGCCTCGGCCGCGATGGTCGGCATGGACGTGGTGGTGGTCGCCTGCGAAAAAAACGGCGACGTCGACGTCAATGATCTCCGCGCCAAGGCCGAGAAGCATTCGAACGATCTCGCCGCGGTCATGATCACCTATCCCTCGACCCATGGCGTGTTCGAGGAGCACATCCGCGAGATCTGCGACATCGTCCACGGCCATGGCGGCCAGGTGTATCTCGACGGCGCCAACCTCAACGCGCAGGTCGGCCTCTCCAGGCCAGGCGATTACGGCGCCGACGTCAGCCATCTCAATCTGCACAAGACCTTCTGCATCCCGCATGGCGGCGGCGGCCCCGGCATGGGCCCGATCGGCGTCAAGGCGCATCTCGCGCCGTTCCTGCCCGGTCATCCAGCGACGCAAGGCGATGCGCCTGTCGGCCCGGTCTCGGCCGCGCCTTTCGGCTCGGCCTCGATCCTGACCATCTCCTACATCTATATCCTGATGATGGGCGGCGAAGGCCTGAAGCGCGCCACCGAGATCGCGATCCTCAACGCCAATTACATCGCGGCGCGCCTCGATCCGCACTTCCCGGTGCTCTACAAGAATGTCAGGGGCCGCGTCGCGCATGAATGCATCGTCGACCCGCGTGCGTTGAAGACGACCAGCGGCGTCACCGTGGACGACATCGCAAAGCGCCTGATCGATTACGGCTTCCACGCGCCGACCATGAGCTTCCCGGTGCCGGGCACGCTGATGATCGAGCCGACCGAATCGGAATCGAAGGCCGAGCTGGATCGTTTTTGCGACGCCATGATCGCGATCCGGAAAGAGATCGGCGAGGTCGAAGCCGGCCGCTTCAAGATCGAAGCCTCGCCGTTGCGCCACGCCCCGCACACCGTGCACGACATCGCGGACGACGATTGGAATCGCCCCTACACCCGCGCCGAGGGCTGCTTCCCCGCGGGCAGCTCGCGCACCGATAAATACTGGAGCCCGGTGGGCCGCGTCGACAACGTCTATGGCGACCGTAACCTCGTGTGCTCCTGCCCGCCGGTGAGCGATTACGCGCAAGCCGCGGAGTAGGACACGACGGAGGTTTCGTAGGGTGGGCAAAGCGCAAGCGTGCCCACCACCTCCATATGCGGTGAAAGATCGTGGGCACGGCGCTTGCTCGCCTTTGCCCACCCTACGATCCTACGGTCCCGACCTAAGGCGCAACCAACACTCGCCTTTGCCCATCCCAACGCCAGAGCCGTTCATTGGTGAGGAGCGTGCCGCCCCACCAGCGCCGAATCGGGTTGTGGCGGCGGAAATCCTCCCGGCCCTCCAGAACCGCTTTGCCGAATTCGGTCAGCGACAGGCGGCTCCGGCGATAGGCGGCGTTGCGACTGCGCGCGTTGTCCGGATCGAGTGTCGCCAGCTTGGCGTCCAGACCCGCGATCGCTGGCGCAGGGCCGAATGCAAGTCCTTCGAGCAGCGCGCCCAACTCCCATCGATCGAACATCCCCGTCCCCAGAGCACCCGGCCGAAATAGTTCATCGGTACGATTGTGCCCTGTTGCGATGAGTTCGATAAGCCGCGTCTCGGTCGCCCCCAGTCCCGTCGTTGAAGGCAACTCTGCGAGCAGGTCTTCCATGGCAGGCTTCAGAAAACGCAAACTGCCGAGCTGTCTGCCGAGCAGCCCGGCGCAAAGCTCTGGCGTCGGCGCACGGTAAGCCTCCCAGGCCATGCTGGCGATCGCAAAATCGCTTTCTGCCAGATCGAACTCCTGCACGTCGCGCAGACGAAGCGCGGCTGGGTCGGCTCCGCGCAGGTCGAAATCGACATGTCGCAACCGCAGCTTCTCAGTGGCGGATGGTGGTTTGGAACGCAGGTAATCGAGGATCCAGACCAGCTGCAATTGACTGTTTGGTTCGGAGTCGAACCACAGTTCGATGACATCGACCCCGTAATTCTCGCAGACCCAGAGCAACGCGCCAGCTCGATCCTGTCGCCTGAGAAGGAGCGAATAGCGGACGGGAACGCAATCCGACCAGTGCATCTCATCGTACCATGTCCTGGACTCGCGCCAGGCGAGATAACCGTTGAGATGGCCAGCTGACGGAAGTGGCCCCGAAACGAAGCGATAGATGAAGGGAATGACCAAGTCAGCACGATCCGCGAGCGCGAGGCTGACGCCGGACGAACTCGTCAGGATCACGCGCTTCATGGTCGGCAGGCCCCTCTCATGCAAAACGAAACGGGCGCTGACGACGTCGGCAACTCAACGTCTTCAGCGCCCGCTCCTCGCGAAAAACCTTCGCGTTAAGACTTACTCGTCCGCCGGCTCCTCGCCGTCGGCGTCGCGCTCCGGCGTGCCGGCCAGGATCTGCTCGGCGATCAGGCCGGAGTTCTGGCGGATCGAGGTCTCGATCTTGGCGGTGATGTCGGGGTTGGCCTTCAGGAACGCTTTCGAGTTCTCGCGGCCCTGGCCGAGGCGCTGGCTGTCATAGGAGAACCAGGCGCCTGACTTCTCGACGATGCCGGCCTTGACGCCGAGATCGAGGATCTCGCCCATCTTGGACACGCCCTCGCCGTACATGATGTCGAACTCGACCTGCTTGAAGGGCGGCGCCAGCTTGTTCTTCACCACCTTGACACGGGTGGTGTTGCCGACCACCTCGTCGCGCTCCTTGATCGCGCCGATGCGGCGGATGTCGAGGCGGACGGAGGCGTAGAATTTCAGCGCGTTGCCGCCGGTGGTGGTCTCGGGCGAGCCGTACATCACACCGATCTTCATGCGGATCTGGTTGATGAAGATCACCATGGTGTTGGACTTGTTGATCGAGGCCGTCAGCTTGCGCAGCGCCTGGCTCATCAACCGCGCTTGCAGGCCCGGCAGCGCATCGCCCATCTCGCCCTCGAGTTCGGCTTTCGGCACCAGGGCCGCGACCGAATCCACCACCAGAACGTCGACCGCACCCGAGCGCACCAGCGTGTCGCAGATTTCCAGCGCCTGCTCACCGGTGTCAGGCTGCGAGATCAGGAGTTCGTCGATGTTGACGCCCAGCTTTCTGGCATAGACCGGGTCGAGCGCGTGCTCGGCGTCGATGAAGGCGCAGATGCCGCCCTTCTTCTGCGCTTCCGCCACCGTGTGCAGCGCCAAGGTCGTCTTGCCTGAGGATTCCGGCCCGTAGATTTCCACGACACGCCCCTTGGGCAGGCCGCCGATGCCGAGCGCGATATCGAGCCCGAGGGACCCGGACGAGACCGCCTCGACATCCATCGAGCGATCGTTCTTGCCGAGCTTCATCACCGAGCCCTTGCCGAACTGGCGCTCGATCTGAGAGAGCGCGGCGGCCAGAGCTTTACTCTTGTCCATGGAAGATCCTTCGACGATACGCAGGGCAGTGGCGGACATTGGGTCGTGCTCCTTATGGCGAGGATTCGCGTGAGGGACAAACGGTTGCGAGGCGGCTCGTCGACAAAAGCAATGTACCCTATTTGTTCTAGGTTCGCAATATGTTCTTTTGGGCTTTCGTTTTGTGCCCGACCCTTGGGTGGATCAAGGAATTTGGACCCAACGGAACACGTTGCGGGCGGGAATATGGATCGTCAGTGTGAGCAATTTTGCTCAGACCACATGATGAGGATGTGCAATTCCTAACACACCGGGGTTTTGCAAACCCACCCGGGGCTGGGAAGCCGCTGCCCGCGACACAGATTAGGCGGGTGGCGTTTTTCCGTGAAGCAAGGCCGCCTCGGTTGGCGGCTTCTTTCATTTTGAATTGCCTTCGCGATCCCGCTGATTTGTGTCCGCAACGTCGTCATCACGGGCCGTGACGATGAAAACGACCACGTGTAGGTCGCCTCATTGTCCCTCCTCATTGCGCCCTAATCCCACTCTGCGGGTGTCGGAATCGAAAGGGGCCACCTGTGCGGTAGCCCCTTGCCGGTTGCAATGAATGTTCGTGCTGAAATGCCAGCCCCGGCGGGACCGAAAGTAGATTCGGCCCTGCCTTAGAATCAAGTGAAATTGCCACTTTTTCCTTAATGGGAGGAGTGTCCCATTTCCCCTCTGCGGGTGTCCTAATCAGGACGGCACCGGGCCTTTCAACCTCGGAGCGTCCTGTGCGCACAATTGAACAGACGCCGTTCCTTTTATGGATCCTAATCCATCATCACCGCACGGACCCCGGCTGCTCCCGGTGACGAGAAGCCGATGGCGCTCCCGCCGTGCTCGCGCGGACAGGGGCGTGCCATGATCAAGCGACGACGTTTCAAGCAGCAACTGACCCTTCAAGACCGGCTCTCCGCATGGGTGAAACAGGTCAAGCAGGACGCCCTCCCGGCTTCCGCCCGGCCCTGAAAGGGACGCCCTGCTCAAGAAGGCGCGCGAAGCCGAGATGGCAAATCATCTGCACGACTGGGTCAAATCCCCCGGACTGCAACCGCCGAAATAGCCGCGCAGCCGCGACGTCCTTTCGGACCGAGGCTGACGCGCATCAAGGGCGAGCTGCCTTGCGCCGTCATAATTCCGCAATCCTCTGGCACCGAACTTTTCGCGGTCTCCGGCCTTCTCCAGGGTGAGACCGCAACTCTGGGGACTTCAGTCATGACCGAAGACAAGCACCGCGAAACGATCAGGCGCAATCCGCTGCTGGAGGCGGCGCATGAGGAGCTGATCAAGTTCGAGCGCAAGGAAAACGAGTTTCGCAAGAGGGATCGCGAAGAGCGCGCCAGCGAGCTCCATCTCCCCCTCAACGACATCAAGATCCACTAAAGTCCGGCCGCAGAAGCGATCGCTCGCTTCCGGCAAGGCGAGAATCGCCCCGTCGCAAGACGCGTCAGGCTCGCGGGGCGAACGCAACGGTATCCAAACACTACCGCTAAGCTACTGAAGGATCAGCGAAACTCCCATGCCCCCGACTGTGCATGGGGTTGTTTTCCCAATTTTCGAGAATGGCCGCAGGCCCCGCCCGATCGTCGCGGGGCCCGGCCGCCGTCCGCGTGCCCTACAGCAGCGCCAGCAGCACGAGGCCGATCACCAGCACCACGAAGCCAGCCGCTGTCGCGGCGGCAAATGACCGCTCTACGTTATCCATGATGCCACCCCGTTGCCGGCGTGCCACGTTTCCCCCATGGCTGCGCCGAACGGTTTGAAATCTTGCCGACCTGTGTGTCTGCAGTTGTGCGAACGGATGTCGAAATTGGGACGGGCGCGGGGCCAGTCTGCGGCCTCGGAATCGGGCCCGGGGAAATTTGGCGCACCGTCAGGCTGCCGTAAGCGGAGCCCTCTAGGATGATGCGGCTCTGGTGTTGCAAGCCCAGCACCTCGGCCTCCAATAACTCTCTGCCCCGCCCGGCACGCCCCAGGCGGGGCTTTTTTTCATGCCTGGCTGCCGGCGCGCGGTTCGCTGTCCTCCCGCGTCAGACGCAGCGCGAAGGCGCGGATCGCGGGCGCCGCCATGAGCACGATCGGCAACATCGCGGCCCAGGCGATCAGCCACGACACCATCCAGTGCCCGATGAAGATCATCGCGCTGCCCGCTGGAAAGCTGGCGATTCCCGCCGCGATCAGCGAGGTCAGTCCGGACTGGATGATTCCGAAGACGAAGTGACTGTAGCGGCGGGGAATGCCGAGCATGACGGGCCCATGTTGCTTGCCGCCATCAGGCCAAGCAAGGCACATGCCGCAGCTCGTAGGGCACGGGACCCGGCGGGAACCGCCGGGCGGGGTCTCGATGTGCACGAACGCAACCGGGACGCAGCCCAGGAACTCTGTTCATGGTCGGAGAACCACGGGGATCCGACAGTTCCCCTGACGGAATTTGCTTGTCCGGGAATATTATGACGACCAGCATGTTTCCAATCGTGGACGTGAATCGTGGAGGGTCACCATGAATCACAGGGGCATCGAGTTCACCGTCGCCAAGACAACGATTCCCGGAATCTGGCAGTGGCAGTTCCGCATCGGCGAGCAGATCAAGACCGGCAGGACCGAGACGAAAATCGACCTGCTCGCGATCCGGCGCGTGCAGCTGCATCGATCGGGAGCTGAAGCGATCGGCCGAAACGTCGCCTGAACCGGCCGGATGAAATCGCTGCGGCGGCCTGATCCGTAGCCGCCCGGAATTGATCTGACGCGGGTTTCGGATTGGACTACCCGCGCCCATGGCCCTGGGGACGAGGCCATCACGCGCGCTATCGGTGCCCGCCATGCCACTCTATTTCTTTCGAATCCGGAATGGCCGTTATTCCGGCTGCGCCGACCAGGCGACGGAATTTGCCGATCGCGATTCGGCCTGGAAAGAAATGACCAATGTCTGCGCCGACATGACCGCCGGCCTTGCCCGCAAGCTCCAGGAAAATTCCGAATGGCACATGGAGCTGCTGGACGAGGCCAAGGAACCCGTGTTCCGGATCCGCATCGTTGCCGAAACCCTCGACTAGCACCGCGTTCGGGTCGAGCCGGCTTTAGTCCGCGCTGGGCAGCCGCCGCATGGTGAATTCGATGTCGCCGCCGGGCAGTTCACGCCAGGTCTCGACCGCGCTCATATAGCCGGCCTTGGGATAGCGGGCGAAGAAGGCCTGCGCCTGTTCCCGCGCCGCCGCGCGCGGCAGCGTGAAGGTCTCGCGCAGATAGCCGTCGCCGACTGTTTGGCCGGGCTTGCCGGCCAGCTTGCGCCGGCGCGCCATCCGCTCGGCGAGGTCCCGCGGACGATCGGCCATGTCGTGCCCTTCCTCTACGCAATACGCTCGGCCAAATGTAGGGAGCGGATGGGATGAAGAGGAGTCCCAATCGGAGGCGCCATTGCGGCCCCAGATCGGGCCATGCAATCAGTTGGCGGCCGTGCCGGACTTCTTCTTCGGCGCGCTGGTCGCAGCCGAGGCCTTCGGCGCCGCCGGCTGTTTCGGCGGATCGGAGCGCATGCCGCCCCAGGGATCGTTGGACGCCTTGGTATCCGGAATCTTCTTCAGCGTTTCCTTGTAGGCCCTGTCACGCTCGGCTTCCGCCGCCTTCTCCTCGGGGGACTTGCTCGGAGCGTCCTGCATCAGATTGATATTGGGCAACTGCGCATAGGCAGGTCCCGCGACCACGGCCAGCACCGCGGCCAAACGGAAAAGCTTCATCGTCCACTCCTTGATCATCCTTGAGGCACGGATCGCCCGCGCCTGGTCATCCTTGCGCGGCCGCCAGGGCCGCCCGGGGTCCGCTAGTGCCGATCCGACCGGCACGATTTGGGCCCATGCAGCCAATCGTCCCAGATCGGACCGCACTTGGTGCACCCGCTCAGCGAGAGGCCGAGCGCGACCATAGAGAAGACCAGGACACACCGGCGCAACATCATCCATCCCCTACCCGAGCGGGGCATCATATCGGCCCAAGTCAGGCATTTTCAAGCCGACGGGACCGGGTGACTTTGCAGCGTCGATGCGCGCACAATGGGCCGAAACATCAGGCAATACAGGAGAGTGCGACAGCAATGCAAATGCAGCCAGACGCCGAATTCGGCCTGTCCGACGCCAAACGCATCCTCGGCGAGGTTTTTGCGCCCTGGGTCCAGGATCTCAACCTCACGGTCGAGCGCATCGAGCATACACAGCCGGCGGATCTGCCGGACTGGCAGCCGGGTGCGGTCCTGCGCATGCCGTTTTCGGAGCGGCTGTGCCGAAACGGCGGCGTGGTCTGCGGCCAGGCCCTGATGGCGCTTGCCGACACCGCGATGGTGATCGCGATCCTCGCTGCCAATCGCGGCTATCGCCCGATGACCACGGTCGACCAGACCACGCATTTCATGCGCGCGGCGTCCTCGATGGACGTGCTGGCGGACGCGCGCGTGGTGCGGCTCGGGCGCACCATGAGCTTTGGCCGCGTCACGCTGCTCTCGGCTGGCGACAACAAGCCTGTGGCCATGGTGTCGAGCGCGTTCGCGATGCTGCCGGGCTGAGCATCAGCATAAAAAAGCGAGCCGCGTGAGCGCAAGGCGCAGCGCGGCTCTCCATCACCATCGTGTCGAAGCAAGAAACAAGAACGCGATTGCGTCCGCAAATTTCAAAGGTTACTTGCCGAGCACTTCGTCGGCCGCGGTGACGATGCTGGCGGTTGGATTCTTTCCGCAATAGGCACCGAATTTCTTCGCGTTCTCGATGAACACGTCGGTGTCGATGATCGCGTTGTCCTCGTCACCCTTGTACCACCCGTCCATCCAGGTCAGCACGACCTGAATGTTGTCTTCGCCGCTTTCGAGGAATTGCTTGCAGCTCATGGTCGACAGGTCCCACTTGACGGCGTGGGCGGACATCGACGACAGCGAGAACGCGGCGGCGAGCAAGATCGAAAGCGTGGTCTTCATCGGAATCTCCATCGGCGCGTAACGCCATAAAAGAAAGACTTGGTCCTAAAGTCGGCGGGAAGTGACTGGCCGCTCCAACGTCGTAAACAAAGTCTGAAGCGACGTGCAAGTAGCGCCGGTATTGAGTTTAGTTCAACGTAATTTCCATGCACTATTTTCACAATCATCGTAATGGATCGACGCCGATGATCGAGAAGCGTGCTGCACAGCGTCACCGTGTTTTCAAGGGTGGAACGATCACCTTTAAAAACAGCGGCATTCGTTGCACCGTGCGAAACATGTCGGCGGGCGGCGCGGCCATCGACCTCGACGCCCCCCTCACGTTGCCGCAATCGTTCACGCTCTCGATCGCGTGCGACGATTTCGTGCGGAATTGTCGCACAGTTTGGCGCAGTGACAAGCGCGTCGGCCTCGCCTTCGTGCAATAACGCGCACGATGTGAACGAACGTTCGTATCGCATCCACAACACGATGATGATCACGCCAACGACAACGGCGACGCCGTGCAAGCACGCCGATCGCGGGCACCTCGTCGCTTCTCGAATAAGCCGTCGCAGGCGCGACGATGGGCGGGAATCGAAACGTCCGAACCAGCTCTACTTCGGCTTCTTGGCAGGTTCGTTCGGACGGGCTCCGCCCCACGGGTCGTACTTGTCCTTGGGTTCGGGAATGCGCTCGAGCGCGGCCTTGTAGGCGTTCTCGTCGACCTTGGGCTTGTTGTCCGCCGGCTTGGCCGGTTCAGGCGGATGCCGCCGGCCCTGCGCCTGCACCGAGGCGGCCGTCAGTGCCAGCATGGCGGTCGCTATGACCAAAATCCTCATCGGTGCAATCCCCTTCGTGTGGGGTACAAACTAGCCGGCAATCGCGGAATAGCAATGCCGCCGGTTCCAAGGCTTCAGCAAATTTTGATCGGCAGGGACTTCGCCGGATCGCATTCGTGTCTATCTGTTGGCCCGCAGGGGATCTTCACGGATGTTGCGGATTATTGCTCATGCGGCGCTGTTCGCCGGATCGCTCGCGCTCGGTGCTTGCGGCGTTGCCGATAGCCGCGCGCCGGTGCCCGAGTTCATGCGTATGAAGGAGGCCGAGCAGCCGCCTCCCGAAGCGCCTCCCGACGTCAAGCGCGTGGTACGCGAGCAGATCGATGTCGTCTTCTTGAGCACCTCCTATCCGCGCGAGGTGCACGTCGCCCCACCTCATCGTGAGGTGCGCGGACCGGGCTGGACCTCCTGCGTCCGCGCGCAACTCACTTCCGCGACTGGCACTTCGCTAGGTGCCCAGACCTACATCGTCACGATCACAGGCGGAAAGGTCGTCGACCGCCGGCGAGCGGAAGCCGACGACATCTGCGGGAGCGAGACTTACGAGCCGATCTAGGAACCGCCGCAAAAACGGCCAGTTCCGGGAAAAACCAGCATCGCGGCGGGGAACGATCGCCGCCTCCCCTTCTTGTTACCGCCGAGGGCAGTTTCGAGGAGGACAGGATGAAGACATTCACGATTGCGCTTTTGGCGGGCGTCGGCGCTCTGGCAGCCACGTCGAGTGCGAAGGCGTCCGATATTTACACGAGCAGCGAGTACGCCAATCCGGATCTGGTCCAGCAGGTACGGCTTGTCTGCGACGACGACGGCCGCTGCTATCGCACACGCGGCGGTTCGCGCGTGATCGTGCGCGATTCCTACAATTACATGCCGCGCGATCGCTATTACGAGCGCCGGACCTATCATCGCCATTATGACGATGGCCCGCGCGCCGGCGTCGGCATTCGCGCGCCTGGCGTCAGCGTCGGCGTGGGTGTCGGCGACCGCTACTGGTAGTGACCAAGAGGTAAGGCAAGGGGACCGGACGATCGTCGTCCGGTCCTCTTCACGTCGGACATCCGCGCGCAGCTCAATCGGAAGCGGCTTGCTGCTGGAACTGCTCGTACGCCCCGATCGCATCGGCTGCATACATCAGCGACGGCCCGCCGCCCATATACACGGCCATGCCGAGCGTCTCCTCGATCTCTTCGCGCGTTGCACCGAGCTTGACGAGCGCCTCGGTATGAAAGCCGATGCAGCCGTCGCAATGCGCGGCGACGCCGAGTGCCAGCGCGATCAGTTCCTTGGTCTTCTTGTCCAGCGCCCCGTCACGCGTGGCGGCCTGGGCGAGTGCGGCAAATCCCTTCATCGTATCGGGAATGTCGCTCCGCAGCTTTTTCAGGTTGGCCGAGATATTCCTGGTGATTTCGACGAAGTTCTTGTCCATCGGAGCCTCGCTAGCTGGATCTGGCAGTGGTCGAAGCGGCCTCGCGTGGCGCGCGCAAGGCGATATAGATCGCGGGGATCACCAGCACTGTGAGCAGCGTCGATGACGCAAGCCCGAACAGGAGCGAGATCGCCAATCCCTGAAAGATCGGATCGAGCAGGATGGTCGCAGCCCCGATCATGGCCGCGAGCGCGGTGAGCAGGATCGGCTTGAAGCGGACTGCTCCGGCCTCCAGCACCACCTCGCGAAGCGACTTCCCATCCCCACCGCTGTGCCTGATGAAATCGACCAGCAGGATCGAGTTGCGCACGATGATGCCGGCCAGCGCGATGAAGCCGATCATCGAGGTCGCGGTGAACGGCGCACCCAGCAGCCAGTGCCCGACCAGGATGCCAATCAACGTGAGCGGAATAGGCGTCAGGATGACGAGCGGCAGACGGAAGCTCCTGAACTGGGCCACGACCAGCACGTAGATGCCGAGAATGGCGGCGCCGAACGCTGCGCCCATGTCGCGGAAGGTGACCCAGGTGATCTCCCATTCGCCGTCCCACAGCAGCGTTGGACGCGACTCGTCCGACGGCTGGCCATGCAGGCTGATCGCCGGCTTCGGCAGCTTGCCCCAGTCATGGGCATCCACACGATCGGCAACCGCGAGCATGCCGTAAAGCGGCGCCTCGAAGCGCCCGGCGAGCTCGGCCATCACCATGTCGGCGAAGCGCCCGTCGCGGCGGAAGATCGTCGGCGAGCCCTCCTCTATGGTCGCCTTCACGACCTGACCGAGTTCGACGACCGTCTTGCTGCCGGGCAAGGTATTGGCCGGCACCGGCGTGGAGGCCAGAGCCTCGTCCCAGACCAGATCGCGCTTTCCAAGATGCACCGCGATCTCGATCGGGTTGCGGTCCTCACCGCGATGCGAGTAGCCGACCGAGATGCCGCCGAACAGTGCCTGGATGGTGTCGTAGACGTCGCGCTGCTCGACGCCGAAGAATTCGAGCCGGTCCTGGTCGATCGAGAGCCGCAGCCGTGGCCGTTTCTCGCCGACGGAATCGTCGATGTCGACGATGAACGGGACTTCTGCGAAGACTTTCTTGAGCTCGGCCGTGACCGCTCGGCGCGTGGTCGCGTCGGGACCGTAGACCTCGGCGAGCAGCGTCGAAAGCACCGGCGGCCCGGGCGGCACCTCGACCACCTTGACGCTGGTGCCCGCGGGCGGATCGAGCGCCTTCAGCTTCTCACGCAGCTCGAGCGCGATCTCATGACTGGCGCGCCTGCGCTCGCCACGCGCGGCCAGGTTGACCTGCACTTCGCCGAGCTCGGGCCTCTGGCGCAAATAGTAATGCCGCACCAGACCGTTGAAATTGAAGGGGGCCGGCGTGCCGGCATAGGATTGCAGCGAGGTGACCTCCGGCAATTGCCGGGCGATCTCGGCCGCGCCGAACAGCGTGCGCTCGGTCGCCTCCAGGCTCGCCCCTTCCGGCAGGTCCACGACGACGGCGATCTCGGACTTGTTGTCGAACGGCAAAAGCTTGACCGTCACCGACTTGGTCGCAAACAGTGTCATCGACAGCAGCGTTGCGATGCCGACGCCGAGCAGGAATATCCAGGCCGACCGCTTGCTCCGCACGATCGGCGAGGCGAAGCGCCGGTAGAGCCGGCCGAGCCGTCCTTCATCGTGCCCCGCATGCGCCGAGGCGACCTCGCCTTTTGGGGCGAGCTTGAGCATCAGCCAGGGCGCGACCACCATCGCGACGAAGAACGAGAACAGCATGGCCGCCGACGCGTTGGCCGGGATCGGCGCCATATAGGGGCCCATCAGGCCCGACACGAACAGCATCGGCAGCAGCGCGGCGACCACGGTCAACGTCGCGACGATGGTGGGGTTTCCGACCTCCGCCACCGCCTCGATGGTCGCCTGCAGGCGCGGCCGGCCGTCGCGCATGGCCCAGTGCCGCGCGATGTTCTCGACGACGACGATGGCGTCGTCGACGAGAATGCCGATCGAGAAGATCAACGCGAACAGGCTGACGCGGTTGATCGTGTAGCCCATCAGATTGGCAGCGAACATCGTGAGCAGGATCGTCGTGGGAATCACGACGAAGGTCACCAGCGCCTCGCGCCAGCCGATCGCGATCGCGATCAGCACCACGATCGAGATCGTCGCGAGCCCGAGGTGGAACAGCAACTCGTTGGCCTTCTCGTTGGCGGTCTCGCCGTAGTCGCGCGTCACCGTCACCTGGATGTCTTCGGGAAGAAGGCGCGACTTCAACGCCGCGAGGCGTTCAGCGATGTTCTCGGACACGACGACTGCGTTGGCGCCCGCCCGCTTGGCCAGCGCCAGGCTGACGCCGGGCGTACGCGCCCACTGTCCGGCCGCATCGCGTGCTTCCGTCCAGACGCGATGCTCGACGGTGCTCGGGCCGACGACGACGGAGGCGACGTCCTTGACATAGACCGGCCGGCCGTCGCGGCTCGTGATCAGCAACAGCCCGATATCGGGAATGCCGGACAACGTCTGTCCCGCCGCGACGCTCCGCACGATGCCGGCATCGCGGACCTGCCCGGCCAGAAACGAGCGGTTGGCGTCCTTTACCTTGGCCACGAGCTGCTGCAGCGTGACGCCGAACAGCGACAGCTTCTCCGGATCGGGCTCGACCCGGATCTGTTGCGCGGTGCCGCCGGAAATGTAGGTTAGGCCGATGTCGTCGACCTTCATCAGCTCCGCGCGCAGCTTGTCGGCGAGCTCATAGAGGTCCTTGTCGGTCCAGCGGCTGGCCGCTTCCGGCTTCGGCGACAGCGTCAGCACCGTCACCGCGACGTCATTGATGCCCCGCCCTACGATCAGCGGCTCGGGAATGCCAACGGGAATGCGGTCAAGATTGGCGCGTATCTTCTCGTGCACCCGCAGGATGGCATCCTCGAACTTGGTGCCGACCAGGAAGCGCGCGGTCACCATGACACGGTCGTCTTCAGTCTGGCTATAGACGTGCTCGACGCCGTCGATGCCCTTGACGATCGATTCCAGCGGTTTGCTCACCAGTTCCACAGCGTCCGGCCCGCGCAGGCCATCGGCATTGACGCGGATATCCACCATGGGGACGCTGATCTGCGGCTCCTCCTCGCGTGGGATTACCACGACCGCGATCAGCCCCACGACGAGCGCCCCGAGCAGGAACAACGGCGTCAGCGGCGATGCAATGGTCGACCGGGTCAACCGTCCTGACAGTCCGAGATTCACGGCCGCACCAATTGGTCGCCGGCCCGGATGCCGGACAGGATTTCGAGGCCGTCGGGAAGCGACGGCGTTCGCATGTCGCGGCCGCGCTGCACCGGTGCGTCGATCGTCCCATCCCCTTTCCGGAGCTGGACGTAGTCGATGCCGAAACGGGTCGTCACATAGCTCGAGGGAATGACGAAGGCAGTTCGCGCGCCGCCGGCGATCCAGACCCGCAGGCGGTCGCCGACGAAATACTCGCCGAGCCCTTCGACGGTCGCGTCCGCGATGACGCGTCCCTCCTCGATTTGCGGATAGACGAGCTCGATCACGCCCCATTTCGAGGCCTCGCCCGCCAGCTCCGCGCCGTCGACACGGACCTTGTCGCCGGCCTTCAAGGAGCGGGCGTGATGCTCCGGCACCCGCAGCCGCAGCTTGAAATTCTGCTCGGCGACCGTCACGATCGGGTCTCCGGCAAGCACCACCGATCCCACGGTGATCAGCCTCTTCAGCACACGCCCGTCAGCCGGCGCGAGCACCTGCCCCTGGTTGAGCTGCTCGTTGATGACGGCGCGCTCGGCGGTCCTGGCGCGCAAGCCGTTGTCGGCGACGTTGAGCGCGGTGCGTTGCTCGTCGAGCTTGACGCGCGGCAGGATGCCCCGCTCGACCAGACCTTCGGTCCGGGTGAAGTCGAGCTGCGCCTGCTTGGCCTGTGCCTGCAGCGCCTCGATCTGCGCATCGAGCGATTTCATCTGGAGGACGAGCTTCTCGTCGCCGATCGCCGCGATGACTTGGCCTGCGGTAACGCGATCCCCTTCCCACACCTTGAGCTGAACCACGGTCCCGCCGATGCGGCTTCGGGCGGGAACCACACTGATGCTCTCGACCGTCGCGAAGACGGCTTTCTCGTCGATGACCTGCTGCTGCGCCACGGTGAGCGTTGCGGCGGCCGCAGCCGACCCCGCCGGAATTCCGATCGTCGCCCAGGCGGCCAGAAGCCACAGGCATGCCGGATATTGCAAGGGACGCATCCGTGTCCTCATCTACTTCACCACACCGCGCCGCGGCGGTCCTCTCATTTCATCGACATCGGGCGACGGCGCGTTGATCTCGCGCAAGGCGCGTCCGTCCGCACTTGAGTAGCCTTCACTTCGTCCTTGCGGACTTCGGCGCGCAGAACACCTGATAAAGCGTCTTCAGGACTTCGCGGGCCGGCTCGCTGGCGATCGAATAGAAGATCGTCTGCGCATCGCGCCTGGATGCGACCAGGCCATCCTTGCGAAGGAGCGCAAGATGCTGGGAGACCGTGGAATCGCGCAGTCCAAGGAACTCGGCCAGTTCGCCGACCGACCGCTCGCCGTCGATCAACTGGCAGATGATGAGAAGGCGATGGCGATTGGAGAGCGCCTTCAGCAACTCGCTCGCCTGATCCGCCGCCCGCTCCATGATGTCGGCATTTATTTTCATAGTTGCGTATATACGCAAATATGAATATATCGTCAAGCGTCGCATGACAGCCGGAACTGAACCGGCGGAGCAACTTGGTCCAACGGAGGTACCCATGGCGGAGATTGTCGTAATCGGAGCCGGTCTGAGCGGAACGCTGATGGCCTATGAATTGCTACCCCAGTTGCGAAAGGAGGACCGCCTCAGCGTCATCTCGCAAGGCGCGGTCTATCATTTCGTGCCTTCGAATCCCTGGGTGGCAGTCGGCTGGCGCAAGCGCGAAGAGATCGAGATCGATCTCGCGGACATCATGAAACGCAAGGGGGTGCGGCTGCTGACGCAGGGCGCAAAGCGCGTCCACCCGACCGAGAACCGTGTCGAACTCGGCGACGGGACGTCGATCGACTACGATTATCTGGTCGTCGCGACCGGTCCCGAACTCGCATTCGACGAAGTCCCCGGCCTCGGCCCGCAAGGCCACACCCAATCGATCTGTCACGTCGATCACGCCACGCATGCGAGAGACGCGTTCGAGAAGCTCGCGGCCAATCCCGGCCCGGTCGTGATCGGCGCCGTCCAGGGCGCTTCCTGCTTCGGGCCGGCTTACGAGTTTCTCTTCATCCTCGAAACGGAGCTGCGCCGACGGAAGCTACGCGACCGGGTGCCGATGACGTTCGTCACCTCGGAGCCGTATATCGGACATCTCGGTCTCGACGGCGTCGGGGACACCAAGGGCCTTCTGGAAAGCGAGATGCGGGAGAAGCACATCAAGTGGATCACCAACGCCCGCATCGACAACGTCGCCCCAGGCTTGATGACGGTGGAGGAGTTCTCCGACAACGGCACGACCCGCAAGGCTCATGAGCTGCCCTTCGTTTATTCGATGATGTTGCCGGCCTTTCGCGGCGTGGAGGCGGTGCGCGGCATCGAGAAGCTGACCAATCCGCGCGGCTTTGTCATCGTCGACAAGCATCAGCAGAATCCGACCTTCCCCAATGTGTTTGCAGTCGGCGTCTGTGTCGCGATCGCCCCGGTCGGCGCGACGCCGGTGCCGGTCGGCGTCCCCAAGACCGGCTTCATGATCGAATCCATGGTGACGGCGACCGCGATCAACATCGGCGACCTGCTGCGCGGCAAGGCGCCCACGGCACAGCCGACCTGGAACGCGATCTGCCTCGCCGATTTCGGCGATTCCGGCGTCGCCTTCCTGGCGCAGCCGCAGATTCCCCCGCGCAACGTCAATTGGTCCTCGAAGGGCGAATGGGTGCACCTCGCCAAGGTCGCCTTCGAGAAATACTTCCTGCGCAAGATGCGACGCGGCGAGAGCGAGCCGTTCTACGAGCGCTTCCTGCTCGACAGGCTGAACATCTCCAAGATCAAGGAGGTCCGAACCGGCACATGAGCACGACACGCCAGATCGTCTGCGGACATTGCCGGCGCATCAATCGCCTGCCCGCCGATCGCACGCCGCAAGGCGCGCGCTGCGGCGCCTGTCATCAGCCGATGTTCACGGGCCGGCCGATCGACGTGGACGAGACCGGTTTCGATCGCCATGTCGCCGGCAGCGACATTCCCGTGCTGATCGACGTCTGGGCGCCATGGTGCGGTCCCTGCCGCGCCATGGCCCCGATGTTCGAGCGCGCGGCGCAACAGCTCGAACCCGGCGTGCGTCTTCTGAAGCTGAATTCGGACGACACACCCGCTCTATCCTCGCGCCTCAACATCAGCGGAATTCCGACGCTGCTGCTGATGCGCGGTGGCCGTGAGATCGCCCGCCAATCCGGCGCGATGGATGCGCGCAGCATCGTCGCCTGGACCGAAGCCAACCTGAACCGTTCGTAAGCAAAAGGAGCCTGCCATGAATGTCGATAAAGCCGTCCTCGCCTTTGCGGGATGCGTCGTCCTGCTCGGTCTCGCACTGGGCACCTACGTGAATGCATATTGGTACCTGCTGACGGCCTTCGCCGGTTTGAACATGTTGCAGGCCTCGATCACCGGCTTCTGCCCGGCGGCGATCGTGTTCAGGAAGCTGGGCCTGAGCAGCGGCTGCGCGTTCTCCTGAACGCGCCGACGCAGTTGTGATGCGGGGGAATTTGCCATGACCGACGACACCTTCATCGAGGGACCTCTCTACGAGAAGCGCAGAAAGGTCTATCCCCAGTCGGTCCACGGGCCGTTCCGCCGCATTAAATGGGCGATCCTCTGTGTCACGCTGGGGGTCTATTATCTCCTGCCGTTCGTACGCTGGAACCGCGGCCCCGGCCTGCCCGACCAGGCCGTGTTGATCGACCTGCCGCATCGCCGCTTCTATTTCTTCTTCATCGAGCTGTGGCCGCAGGAGGTCTATTACTTCACCGGCCTGCTCATTCTCGCGGCGATGGCTCTGTTTCTGATGAACGCGGTCGCGGGACGGCTGTGGTGCGGCTATCTCTGCCCGCAGACGGTGTGGACCGACCTGTTCTATGCCGTGGAGCGTTGGGTCGAGGGCGACCGCCGCGAGCGCATGCAGGGCGACAAGCACTATTGGACGTTCGACCATATCCGGAAGGTTGCGCTGAAGCATTTCCTCTGGATCATGATCGCGTGGTGGACCGGCGGAGCCTGGGTGCTTTATTTCGCCGACGCGCCGACGCTGGTGAAGGAGCTCGCCACCTTCGAGGCCCCGTTCATCGCCTATCTCTGGATCGGCATCCTGACCGCAACGACCTATGTCTTTGCCGGCCACGCGCGCGAGCAGATGTGCATCTACATGTGCCCATGGCCGCGCATCCAGGCGGCTCTGACCGACGAATGGGCGCTCAACGTCACCTATCGACGCGACCGCGGCGAGCCGCGCATGTCGGTGAAGAAGGCGGACGCCGCGCGCGCGCAGGGCGATCTCGCCGGCGATTGCGTCGACTGCCACCAGTGCATCAATGTCTGCCCGACCGGCGTCGACATCCGCCACGGCATCCAGCTCGGCTGCATCCAGTGCGGCCTGTGCATCGACGCCTGCGACAACGTGATGAGCGAGATCGGCCGGCCCAAGGGGCTGATCGGCTACGACACCGACATCAACATGCAGCGCCGGCGCGACGGCAAGCCGCCGATCTATCGCATCGTCCGCCCGCGCACCGTGATCTACGCCGCGGCCATCACCCTCGTGGGCAGCATCATGCTCTATACGCTCGCCACCCGCGCGACGATGGAGGTCAACGTGCTGCACGAGCGCAATCCCCTCTTCGTCCAGCTCTCGGACGGCGGCGTGCGCAACGACTATACCGTGCGCATCCTCAACAAGGGCGCGCAGCGATCGTTTACGCTCGAGATTTCCGGCCTGCCCGGCGCGACCATTCGCGTCGCCGGTATCGAATCCGGCTCGGACGGCAAGCCGATCGTCGAGGTTGGCCAGGACCAGACCCGCGAGGTCAGGCTGTCGGTCCAGGTCGGTCCCAGCGACCTGCCCAAGACCTCGCGCGACGTCGACATCGCCATCACCGACACCGCCAGCGGCGGACGGGCAACCGCCCGCGACCATTTCTTGCCGGGCGATCAATGACGTCCGCAATCCACTGCGCATCCAGCGGCCTGCCGCCACATGCTCAACGAAACGTTAATACTACCGCTCGAATTGAAGCGGCGTCCCAACGGTATTTTCCATTCTTTGCGCTAAGGATGAGCAGCGTAACACGGGCTCAGCCCGCGTGATTGGGGACGACGGGACGTGGCCGACATCGCGCAGCAGGCGGCGATCAAGCCGGCATCGGCAAGGCATGCCGACGCCGCGAGTGCGTGCGTTCCGCTCGCGACGATCGACCCAGGCCAATGGCGCGCACTCGCGCAACGCGCCGTCGAGCCGAACGGATATTACCTGCCTGCCTGGGAACTCGCCGTCAGCGCAACCGCGCGCGGCCGCACCAAAGCCTCGGCACTGCCCGCATTCGACAGTTCTTCGGCGCGGCTGATCGGGCTGATGCCGGTGATCTCGCTGTGGCGGGCCCTAAAGATCCCCCTGCCCGCGCTGGTGAGCGCGCATCCCTACGGCACGCTGTGCAGTCCGCTGATCGACCGCGACGCGCCGATCGAGGCGGCCGCGGCTCTGTTGCAGCAGGCGCGCGCGGTCGGCGCGCATGCGCTCGTGCTGAACGACGTCGCGCTCGACGGTGCTGCGATGAATGCACTCAGGCAGGTCCTGAGCCGCGATGGCCTGAAGCCGCGCGTGCTTTCCTCCTACATTCGCGCCTGCCTCGACGCGGCGCAGGATGCTGAAACGCTACTGCGCGATGCACTCGGCGCCAAGAAGCTCAAGGAGCTGCGGCGCCTGCGCCATCGCCTCGAACAGCGCGGCCCTGTTACGTTCGACGTCGCACGCCGGCCTGACGAGATCGGGTCCGCGCTCGAAACATTCCTGCGGCTCGAAGCCAGCGGCTGGAAGGGCGAGCGCGGCACCGCACTGGTCCGGCATGCGGGCGATGCGACCTTCATTCGCCGCGCCGTCCCGGCGCTGGCAGAGACCGCGCAGTGCGAGATCATCACGCTTCGCGCCGGCACGACGCCGATTGCCGCCGGCATCGTGCTGCGCCATCAGGATCGCGCGTTCTTCTTCAAGCTCGGCATCGACGAGCGCTTTGCCAGATATTCACCGGGCGTGCAGCTCACGCTCGACCTCACCCGCCATCTCTGCGCCGATACCGCCATCGCCAGCGCGGATTCCACCGCGAGCGCCGACCACCCCATGATCAACCCGATCTGGCGCGGGCGTTTTGCGGTCGGCGACGTGCTGATCCCGCTGCGGCGGCACGATCCGGTGGTCGCGCTCGTCCATGGAGCGCTGGTCGGCATCAACGCCGCGCATGAGGCTGCACGACGTATGGTTCGCCGGCTCCGCAAATCAGCGAAAGCTACTCCGCCGCCTGTGCGTTGATCTCTGCCGAGACCTCGCGGATCGCGCGGGCGAGCAGGTTCGGATCCTGCGCGCCGGAGACGGCGTATTTCTGCGCGAAGACGTAAGTGGGCACGCCGGAGATGCCCTTCTCGGCGGCTTCCTGTGCGTCGGCCGAGACGCGCGCGACGTCGTCGTCGGTGGCTAGGCGCTTGCGCACGTCGTCGGCATCGAGGCCGACATCGGCGGCCGCCTGCACCAGCACGTTCACATCGGTGAGATCGCCGCCGTCGCGGAAATACAGCTCCATCAGGCGCTGCTTCATCTCGGGCGCCTTGCCGATCGCCTCGGCCCACAGGATCAGGCGATGGCAATCGGTCGTGTTGGGCTGGCGTGCCACCAGCTCGGGCTTGTAGACGAGCCCCTCCTCGCCCGCGGCCGCGACCACGCGTCCGGCAATGCCCTTGTAGGCCTCGACCGAGCCGAACTTCTGGGTGAGGTAGGCCTCGCGGCTGATGCCCTCGCGCGGCACCCAGGGATTGAGGAAGAACGGGCGGAAATTGAGCTTGACCGGAACGTCCGGAACGAGCGCCAGCGCGCTCTCGATCCGGTGCTTGCCGATATAGCACCAGGGGCACACCACGTCGGAGACGACGTCGATCTGGAGCGGTTTGAGCGTGCTCATGTCAGGCGCCTCCTTCGGGCAATACGGGTTCGCCGGAAGATAAGCCGAACCGGACACGACGCAAGGCACCGGTCCTGCATGGCTCACGACTTCACCTCTGCGGTTATTGCGACAGGTCCCGCCGGCCCGGATACTCGCGGCCACGATGCAGCCGAGGAGACACCGCAATGAGCGCCATTTTCAGGCCGGAAGGCCATCAGTTCCGGGCCACGGAGCACGCCGGCGGTCCGTGGTCGCCGGACATGTTGCAGGGAAGCGCCACCACTGCGCTCATGACCCGCGAGGTCGAGCGTCTCGCCGCCGAATCCGGCTTCGCGGTGCGGCGCCTGACCTTCGATCTGTGGCGGCCGGCAGGCCTGCGCGCCTTCAGGACCATCAGCGAATTGCTGCGCGACGGCCGCAAGGCCAAGACCTTGCAGGTGCGGCTGATGGACGGCGAGACCGAGATCGGCCGCTGCACCGCGCTGCTGACGGCGCCGAGCGCAGGCTCGCCCGTCGATCCCTTTGCGAGGCAAGCGGCGGCCGACAAGGCGCCAGAGGCGGGCGTCCCGCCGCCGGCCTTCGCGCAGAAATGGAGCCGCTATTTCCAAAACGTGTCGGTGCGGCTGATCGAGGGCGCGCTGGAAAAGCCGGGCCCGGCGGCCGCCTGGATGCGGCTCGACTCGCCGCTGGTCGAGGGCGAGCCGAACACGCCGCTGTTGCAGGCGGTGCAGGCCGCGGACTTTTCCAGCGGCGTCGCGCAGATCGTCGACATGCGCGAATGGACCTTCATCAACCCGGAGATCAGCCTCTATTTTTTTCGTCCGCCGGAGAGCGAATGGATCCTGATCCGTGCCGCCACACGCGTCGGTGCCAACGGCGCGGGCCTCACCACGGCAACACTGAGCGACCTCAAGGGGCCGTTCGCGGAGGTGATGCAGGCCATGAGCTTTGAACGACGCGACGCCATGCAAGCTCAGGCGTCCTGAGCCGAGAGCGCGATCAGGGCGGCCTCGGATACGGCATCAACAGGCATGAACATCTCGACACGAAGCTCCTGCAGCGTCACGTCCTGCGGCGTGCCGAGCGTCAGCACCGCGCCAATCAGGCCGATGCCGACCTCGCCCTTGCGCAGGCGCACCTCGCAGAGCGGTCCCGGCACGGCGTTGTCCTCGATCCCAAGCATGGGAAGCTCCGGCAAGCGCATCAATTCGCGCCAGGTCGATTGCAGGGCCTCATCGAGCGGCGCGGCCATCGCTTCATGGCGCGCCCGCGCAAGCAGCGCTGCCGCAACAGTCGGCCAGTTCTCGACGAAAGGCTTGAGCTCGTTCGGCGCGAGAAACATGCGCATGTGATTGAGCGGCCGCTGCATGCGCTCAGAACCGAGCAGCATGGTCATCAGGCGCGAGGCGGCGCGATTGGCCTGCTTTACGTTCCAGCGCCGGTCGGTCACGATCGCGGGGAACGGCTCGTGCCGTCGCAGCAGAAGATCGACGGCGCGCCGCGCATCGGCAAGCTCGGGCGCGGCGAGATCGCGCTCGCCATATTGCCGGGCGAAGCCGCCGGACTCGAGCAGCGCGTTGCGGTCGCGCAGGGATAAATCCAGAGCGGATGCGAGTTGCAACAGGATGTCTCGGCTCGCCGCGGCCTTGCCGGTCTCGACATGGCTCAGATGCTTGACCGAGATGCCGGCCTCGAACGCCAGCTCCGCCTGACTTAGCGCGCGGCGCATGCGCCAGGCGCGCAGGAGATCGCCGACCGGGTTAGCCGGCCGCAAGGACCGGGAGGAGCGTGTGTCCATCGGCAGATTATGCGGGGGGCGCTCCCGCCTGTAAACGCCGCTATGGCAAACCGGCCGCCATCTGCTTCAGCCGTTCGGCGGTGCGCTCGTCCGCCGGAAAGAAGGTCTCCAGTGCCAGCTCCGACAGCGTGATGTCGACGGGCGTGCCGAACACCATGGTGGTGGAGAAGAAGCTGAGGATCTCGCCCTGATGCCGCAGCTTGAACGGGATCGCGACATTGTCGCTCGACAGCGGCGCCGAGCGCGCGGGAATGGGATAGCTCTTCAGGTCGTTGTAGAGCTTGATCAGCTCGGGATCGGCGGTCGCCTCGCATTGCCGGTGCAGCCGCTCCAACAGGTGCCCGCACCATTCCGCGAGATTGACGGTGCGAGATGCCAGCGCCTCCGGATGGAAGGCGAGCCGCAGCACGTTGAGCGGCTGGCCGAGCAGACGCTGCGGGATGCCCTCGAGCAGCGGCGCCACCATGCGATTGGCGGAGATCAGGTTCCAGTGCCTGTCCACGGCCAGCGCGGGATTGGGCTCGTGCGCCCTGAGGACGAGGTCGATCGCCTGGCGGGCTGATTTCAAGGCCGGATCCTCCAGCTGGCGCTGCGGGAATGCCGGCGCGTAGCCGGCGGCGACCAGCAGCACGTTGCGTTCGCGCAGGGGCACGTCGAGACGCTCGGCGAGCCTAAGCACCATGTCGCGCGAGGGCGCGGCGCGGCCGGTCTCGACGAAGCTTAGGTGACGTGCCGAGATCTCGGCCTCACCGGCCAGATCGAGCTGGCTCATGCGGCGGCGCTGCCGCCATTCGCGCAAATGATCGCCGATATGGATCGACTGGCTGCGTTCGGCCTGGGCCCTGGATGCGTGTGCGTTCATGACCCAAAACCTATCATGCGGATTTCAGCCCTTCCATTACCCGCGAGGTAATCGAATTGGCCCGCGGGTCGGCGCATCTTCGGTTGCAACAGGAGATGACCATGATTGCGCTGCTGCTCTACCGGACCGTCGCAGACCACGTCGTGCCCTGGGCCATGGCATTCGCAACCCGGATGCTGGCGCGTAGTCTCAACATGCCCGAGCCGCTCGTGCATTCGACCGGCGATTATGTCGTCGCGCGGGTCATCGCCTTCGAGCACGGCGTCGGCAGGGGCCTCTGTCCGTACCGCCTCGCCCGCCTCGTCCGCGCCTGGTGGCGCGGATTGCGCTGACGTCCCTTCCCCATCCTCAACCAAGGAGAACCACGATGATCGAAGCATCCACCTTCCTGCGCCGCGCCCTGCTCGCCGATGCCGTCTTCAGCGGCGTCGCCGCGCTCGGATTCACTTTTGGCGCAGGCGCCTTCGCGGCGCTGTTCAGCCTACCCGAGGCGCTGTTGCGCGAGACCGGCTTGTTCCTGATCGCCTATACGGCGCTCGTCGGCTGGCTCGCCTCGCGCGCCGCGGTGCCGAAGCCGCTCCTGCTCCTCGTCATCATCGGCAACGCCGCATGGACGGTCGGCAGCATCGGCCTGCTGCTGTCCGGCGCGGTGTCGCCGAACCTTGCAGGCGAGCTGATGGTCGTGGCGCAGGCCATCGCCACCGGCGTGTTCGCCGAGCTGCAATATGTGGGATGGCGCAAGAGCGGGACTGCGGTCGCGGCGTGATGGCTCTCGTGTCCCGGACGCGCTGCAACGCTTTTGGCGTTGCGGCGCAGGGCCGGGACCCAGATTGCACGAATCCCTGCGGGCGATGGGCCCCGGCTCTGCAGCGCACCGCCGAAGGGGCGCTGCGCTGCGTCCGGGGCACGATAGCGTAGGCTATGCGCGCGCGCCGTTCTTCTTGCCAACGGCGTGACCGTTGAGCTTCTTCTTTTTGACAGCCTTTTGCTTGACGCCCTTCGCGCCCGCCTTCTGCGCCTTGCGCTCGGCCCGCGCCTTTACCTTGGCGGCTTCCGCCCGCGCTTCGGCGCGCAGCTTCTTGCGCTTCTTCTCGCAGGAGTCGCACTTGCAGCCGATCGGCTTCAGATAGGCTTTGAAATAGTCGGTGCCGTAATCGTAGTTGATCTCATCGCCCGGCTCGATGTTCTTGATCGCGCGGATGAAAACCTTGCGCTCGCGCGGGCGGACGTCGGATTCCGCATTGGGACGGCAGGAATGGTTGATGTAGCGGGCGAGGTTCTTGCGCACCGAGCCGTCGATGGTCCAGCGCCCGTTGAGCTCGAACAGATATTTGTTCTCGATCTCGTCGTGGGCGGGAATCCGCGAATCCAGGATCGGTCCGTAATAACGGATGATCCGGGTGCCCTTCTTGATCGGCTTGGTGGCGAAGAGGCCGAGTCCGGTCTTGGAGCGGCCGACGCGATAGGGTTTGTTCGACGATGTGGCTGGCATGATCAAATAAAGGAGGACGCGAACGAGGCTGGAAGGCCCAAAGCGAAGCCGCTCTTCTAGAACGATTCCGCGCCGCTGTCAGGTATATCCCGCCCCTGTTTGAACCTTGCCCACAATGAAGACGTCTGATGGTACGAAGTTCCAGTCCCGTCAAAGCCCTCCTGATGAACCACGTCACCCGCACAGGCCTCGCTGCCTTGATGATTTGTATCGGGCTCAACAGCGCCAGCGCCCAATCCATGGGCAGCACCTACACCTCGACGGCGCCAAAGAACTGCCGCCAGGTTGGCAAGCCCAGCGAGCTCGACGGCAGCACGACGCGCATCTGTCCGGGCAAGGACGGTCTCATGGTGCTGATCGCCGAGGACGATCTTCGCGAAATCGTCTCCGTCGGGCGCAACCGCAAGAAAGCGGCGGAGGAACCTGCGGCCCAGGTCTGGTTCGGCCCGTTCAATTCTTCCGAGACGACCATCGAATGGCGCGCCATGGACGCAAAGCCGTTCGCGATCATCCAGCGCTGGCATATCGCCGACAGCAGCGATCCCGACAAGCAGGGGCGGCCGAACACCAGGGCCATGCTGGTCGTGACCCGACTGCCGCCGGGCGCGGTCTGCCATGTCGCCTATGTCGATGCGGCCGCCAATCCCACCGCCAATGAGCTCGCACGCAAGGCCGCCGACGATCTCGCCCGCGGCTTCACCTGCGGCAAGGACGAGGTGAAGATCATCGGCACGCGCGGCCGCGCCGTCGAGCTCGCGACGATGCGCTAGCCTCTCGCCTTGGCGCGCCGATAGCGCGCCAGCAGCCGTTCTCCCTTGGCCGCGATGCGCCGCGCCGCCGCCACCGTTTTCGGAACCGGTTCGCCCCAGGCATGCGCCGACAATGCGTGGCGGGTCGGCTGCCCCTCCGCATCGACCAGCGGCGGCAGTTTCGTGCGGCCATAGAAGCGCACGGCCCAGCTGCCTTTCCGCCGCATCTCCTGCGGAGTCATATCTGATTCCTTCTTGGTGACGCCGGGCCGCAATTGGGCGCCCTGCTTGCGCGCAAACGCCTTGCGGCCCGCCGCGGTCAGGCCGCCGCGTGGATCCCTTTCGCGCGCGGATGCGCTGCGCTTGCGGGTCTTGGCTTTCTTCGTGGTGCGCTTGCGGGTCTTCTTCGCAGACGTCTTCGACTTTGCTTTTGACGTTTTCGACCTTGAAGTTTTCTTGGAGCTCTTGGTCTTGGAGGATTTCGTCTTCGCTGCCATGCGCATGTTGTCCACGAGGTTGGGATAAGAGCGACCAGCGCGGCGGGCGCGCGCTTTTGCCGCCGATTTCTGCGCGGGACTGAGATGCTTTGAGGACTTGCCGGCCCGCTTGCGGGGATTCGAGCGTTTCCAGGGAGCACAAGCTGTTTTTGCCATGCGGCGTCAACGCCTGATCACGGCAAGAGTTGCGCAGGTCCGTCGATCAGCAGCTCGGCAGCTTCGCCGTAACGGGCGCGGTCAGCATCGCCTCCAGGAGCCGCTCGGCCGTGGTTCCTTCCGGCAGCCGCTCCAGAATATCCTTCAGTCGGCCGTCGAGCAGAAGCGTGGTGAAGCCGTGGACCATGGACCAGGCCCGTGCGATCGCGGCGCCCTGGTTCAGCGTCAGCGCGTCGCCGCTGATCTGCTCCTGCCGCATCATGCCGACCGCATTCGCAAGTCCGGCGAAGGAGGCTTCGGCCGCCTCGTGCAGCGAGGGCCTGGAATAATCGAGCCGCTCGGTGCGGAACATGATGCCGTACATGCCGGGATGAGCCTGCGCGTAGGCAACATAGGCTTTCGGGCGCGCCAGCGCATGCTCGAGCGGCGTGGAGGCGGCATTGGACGAGGCAGCCATCGCGTCGTTGAACTGGCGGAAGCCGATCGCCGCAAGCTCGCTCAGCAGCCCGGTGAGGTCGCCGAAGTGATGGGTGGGGGCGGCATGCGAGACGCCCGCCTCGCGCGCCACGGCGCGCAATGTGAGACCGGCGAGCCCATCGCGTTCCAGCACCCGTTCGGCGGCCTCGAGCAGCCCCTCGCGCAGGGCGCCGTGATGGTACGGCGTCTCGGTCTTCGCGCTTCCCGCGCGGCGTGGTGCACGCGGTGCCGCGATCGAGGCCGCTCTTCTGGGGGCGCGCGAGCTTCGCGCGGTGTCGCTCTTGGTGTCGGTCTTGCTCATTTGCAAGCTATATGACGCAATATTGACAGTGTAAAGATTTCGCTTGACTGATGCGGCAATCGGCGCTATCTCATCTTTACGATGTAAAGATAGGGAGGATATGCCGTGCAGCACGACTCCGTCACCGAGCGCCGCAACAATATCGCGCCGATCCCGTTCGAAGCGGACGCGCCCTTTCTGAAGATCATCGGCGAATTGCCGCGCGAGCTGAACGGCGTGCTCTATCGCAACGGCCCCAATCCGCAGTTCGAATCTCCCGGCGCGCATTGGTTCGTCGGCGACGGCATGCTGCACGCCTTCCATCTCGAGAACGGCCGCGCCAGCTATCGCAATCGCTGGGTCCGCACGCCGAAATGGCTCGCCGAGCACGATGCCGGCCGCGCCCTGTTCGGCGGCTTCGGCCGCAAGCTGCCGGATGCTCCCGCCGATCTCACCGATGGCGGCGTTGCCAACACCAGCATCATCTTCCATGCCGGCAAGCTGCTGGCGCTTGAAGAAGCGCATCTGCCGACCGAGATCGAGCCGGGCACGCTGGCAACCCGCGGCTATCACGATTACCAGGGCCGCGTCGCCGGCAGTTTCACGGCGCATCCGAAGATCGACCCCGCGACCGGTGAGCTGGTGTTCTTCGGCTACAACGCGGCGGGTCCGCTGACGCCCGCCCTCTCCTACGGCTCGATCGATGCCTCCGGCAAGGCGACGCGCTTCGAGCGGTTCGAGGCGCCCTATGCCAGCATGGTGCACGACTTCATCGTCACCGCAAACCACGTGCTGTTTCCGATCCTCCCGATTACCGGCAGCATGGAGCGCGCAATGAGCGGACGGCCGCCCTATGCCTGGGAGCCCGACAAGGGCGCCTATGTCGGCGTGATGAAGCGCAACGGCACGGCCAAGGAGATCGTCTGGTTTCGAGCTGAGGCCTGCTACGTCTTCCACGTCATGAATGCGTGGGAGGACGGCAACCGCATCGTCGCCGACGTCATGCAGTTCGAGGAGGCGCCGCTGTTTCCCCATCCCGACGGCCGTCCAACCGATCCGGAGAAGTCGCGCGCCCGGCATTGCCGCTGGACCTTCGACCTCTCAGGCAATACCGACCGCTTCCAGCAGACCTATCTGGACGATCTCACCGGCGAATTCCCGCGCATCGACGACCGCCGCGCCGGGCTGAGAAACCGTCACGGCTGGTACGCCTGCGCCAACCCGCGGCTGGCGATGTTCGGCGCGCTCTCCGGGGTCGTCCATGTCGACGGCTACGGCCGGCGGCTCGGCCATTATCTGCTGCCGGCCGGCGACACCATCTCCGAGCCGGTGTTCGTCGAACGATCGAAGGATGCGACTGAGGGCGATGGCTGGCTGCTGGCGGTGATCTGGCGCGCGCGGGAGAACCGCAGCGACCTCGCCGTGTTCAGCGCCACCGACGTCGAGGCGGGCCCCGTCGCGCTGGTGCAGCTCGGCCACCGCGTGCCCGATGGTTTTCACGGCAATTGGGTGGGAGCGGCATAGGAGCTGTCATTCCGGGGCGCGACGAAGTCGCGAGCCCGGAATCCATTGGCAGCATTACGCGTAGCGAAATGGATTCTCAGGTGCGCAATTGCGCACCGTAGCTCGACGCTTCGCCTCGCCCGGAATGACGGAAGAGTTTCACATGCCCTCGATCACTGCAGATTGCCTCGCCGTCCTCGTCCTGACCTGCGCCGCGCTCACGCCGCAGATGGTGCGGCGGCCACCGGGCGGACAGCCCATCTTCAACGGCGGCATCTTGCTCGTCGCCGGCATCCTGATCGCCGGCACGCTGCCGCTTCTCTCTCGTCTGCCCTGGGCTGCCATCGCCGAGGAGGCATCCGAGCAAGCGCTCGCTGCGATTGAACTCTTGCAGGCTGCCTACATCATTTTGACATTGTAAAGATTGCACTTGACCGGCCGCATCGGTGTTGGCGGGTACCGTCCCGGGCTGGGGTCTCGCGGCCGTTTTCGCCATCCGCAATAGGGCCATCTATTCACAAAGTGATATCCCGAGTATCGCTGGACCAAGTATGGTAGATCCACCCGCGCATTGCCCAACGCCCCGCTGAACAGGATCACGATGAAAGACGTCTTTGCCCGTCTCGGCTCCGATCTTTTCTCCGCCATCCTCTTCCTGGCCGTCTACCTCATCACCGACAATATCGTCCTGGCGACGGCGGTGGCGATCGCCGGCGCGTTCGCGCAAGTGATCTATGCCCGCGTCAAGGGGCAGCAGCTCAACTACATGACCTATGCGAGCCTTGCGCTCGTCGTTGGACTGGGCGCGATCACGTTGCTCACCAACGATGCCCGCTTCATGCTGGCAAAGCCCGCGATCGCGCATTTCGCGATCGGCCTCATCATGCTCAAGCGCGGCTGGATGCTGCGCTACATGCCGCCGATCGTCGTCGAGACGGTTCCGGAATATGTGACCGCCGCGGGCTATGCCTGGGCGGCGCTGATGTTCGTGATCGGCGCCGGCATGATCGTGGTCGCGTCCACGGGCGATCTGAAGCTGTGGGCGTTCTATCTCACGGTCGTCGCGGGCGGTGGCAAGATCCTGGCCTTTGCCCTCCAATACGTCGTTCTGCGCCTCATCGTCAGCAGCCGCCGGCGTGCCGCTGCCCGCGCTTAAATGCCTCCAATGCAGGGTTAGGCAGCCGCGCCGAGTTGGGTTATAGGCTCGCCTCAGGACTGGCCGCGGATCGTCGCGGTCCGCCGGGATTTGTTCGGGAGACGGGAATGGCCGTGGACGGCAACTGGAATCTGACCATGACGACGCCGATGGGCGAGCGCCAGGCGACGTTGAGCCTGAAGGCTGCGGGCGGCACGCTCACGGGCACGCAAGGTGCGGAAGGTAATACCGCCGAGATCTTCGACGGCACCGTCTCCGGCGACAACGTCTCCTGGAAGGTCTCGATCACCAACCCGATGCCGCTCACGCTCGAATTCACCGGTACCGTCTCGGGCGACAACATCAGCGGCGAGATGGACATCGGCCCCATGGGCAGCTTCCCGTTCACGGGCGCGCGGGCGTAACGCCCGCGCGCTGCATGAGCATGCATTGGCTTCGCCTCGTCGCGGCAACGATCCTCTCTGTCGCGACACAAGCGGCGATTGCGGACGACAACGAACCGGCGTGGCGCGCAAGCGCGCTCGCCTTCGTTCCCGCTGGTTATGTTGGAGGCACGGCTTATCGAACAGAAGGCACGACGGGTTACCTCGCCGTCTATCCCGCAACCTCGAACGATCCGAAGACTCCGGCCAGCGTATTCGCTGTGCGTCAGAGTCTCGTCGTCACGCTGACCCCGGATGCAACCCGCGCGGTCTCAGCCGAATTGAAGTCGCGCTCCGAGCCGGCCCCTGACGGCGACGAGACAGATTTCGCTAAACTGCACGCCGAGCTCGCGGCAAAGCGCAAAACCCTGCCCGACGGCACCGAGCCCTGCGCTCTTGGCGCGTGGTCCATCGATAAGGATCCGAACGGCCTCAACGTGCGCGCGGAGCCTTCGGTGAAAGCGCACGTGCTCGGCATTCTGCCCCCGCCGTACCGGCTGAAGCTCGGCGGAGCCGAGAACACGCCCGAGGGCGGCTGGCTGACGGAATTCCGCATCATCGGCTTCCGGGATGGCTGGTTCCTGATCGAAGGCGCCAAGCCGCCGGGCAAGGACTACGAGGACGAGAAAAGATATCCGCGCAACGCGCCAAAGCCCTATGCCGGGCGCGGTTGGGTCGCGGCAAACAAGGTCGGCGCCAGCTATGCCAATGGCTCCGCACGTGCGGGTGGGCTGTTTCAGGCGCCCTTCGTCGACGCCAAATGGACGCCCGCCCAGCGCGAGCTCGGCGGCCCGATCGACAGCGACGGCGGGCCAAAGCGGCTTCTCGCCTGCAGCGGATATTGGGGACTCGTCGAGAGCCATGACGGCGTCCGCGGCTGGTGGCGCGCGTTGTGCTCGAACCAGGTCACGAATTGCAGCTAAGCATCCGATTACCTCGCTCCGCAGCGGCAGAGCGGTCTGCAGGTACGCGTGGCGAGGGCTGAGCAAGCGCCTCGTCCTTCGAGACGACCGCTTCGCGGTCTCCTCAGGATGAGGCTGAGCTGCGTCAGTGTTCTTGGCCGCGACCGCGTACTCCGCCCTCATCCTGAGGGCCCGCCAACGGCGGGCGTCTCGAAGGATGCGCCGCAGGCAAGCTGCGCCCAAGCCGGTCGTCCCGCCCCAAGCATGGGCGAGCGAAGCGCTAACCCAAATTCAACTCCTTGAAGAAGTCGTTGCCCTTGTCGTCGACGATGATGAAGGCCGGGAAGTCGACGACTTCGATGCGCCAGATCGCTTCCATGCCGAGCTCGGGATATTCGAGCACCTCGACCTTCTTGATGCAGTGCTCGGCAAGGTTCGCCGCGGCGCCGCCGATCGAACCGAGATAGAAGCCGCCATATTTCTTGCAAGCCTCGCGCACGGCCGGAGCGCGATTGCCTTTGGCCACCATCACCATCGAGCCGCCGGCAGCCTGGAACTGGTCGACGAAAGAGTCCATGCGGCCGGCCGTGGTCGGGCCGAACGCACCGGAGGCGTAGCCTTCGGGCGTCTTGGCGGGGCCGGCATAGTAGACCGGATGGTTCTTGAAATAATCCGGCAGCGGCTCGCCCCTCTCCAGCCGTTCGCGCAGCTTGGCATGGGCGGAATCGCGCGCCACGATCATGGTGCCCGTCATCGAGACCCGCGTCTTGATCGGATGCTTCGAGAACGTCGCCAGGATGTCCTTCATCGGCTGATTGAGGTCGATCTTGACGACCTCGCCGCCGAGCGCCTGTTCGACCTCAGGCAGGTACTGTGCCGGGTTGTGCTCGAGCTCCTCGAGATAGACGCCGTCTTTGGTGATCTTGCCGAGCACCTGACGGTCGGCCGAGCAGGACACGCCAAGCCCGATCGGCAGCGATGCGCCGTGACGTGGCATGCGGATCACGCGCACGTCGTGGCAGAAATATTTACCGCCGAACTGCGCGCCGACGCCGAGGCTTTGCGTCATCTTGTGGATTTCCTTCTCCATCTCGACGTCGCGGAAGGCGTTGCCGTCGGGCGAGCCGTGTGTCGGCAGCGCGTCGAGATAGCGCGCGGAAGCGAGCTTCACCGTCTTCATGCACAGCTCGGCCGAGGTGCCGCCGATGACGATGGCGAGGTGATAGGGTGGGCATGCAGCGGTGCCCAGTGTCAGGATCTTCTCCTTCAGGAACGCGAGCAGTCGGTCCTTGGTCAGCACCGAGGGCGTCGCCTGGAACAGGAAGCTCTTGTTGGCGGAGCCGCCGCCCTTTGCCATGAACATGAACTTGTAGGCGTCATCGCCTTCTGCGTAGATCTCGCACTGCGCCGGCATGTTGTTGGCGGTGTTTTTCTCCTCGTACATCGAGAGCGGCGCGACCTGCGAATAGCGCAGATTGCGGCGCAGGTAAGCATCGCGCGCGCCTTCCGACAGCGCAGCCTCGTCGTCCCCGTCGGTGATGACGTTGCAGCCCTTCTTGCCCATGATGATCGCAGTGCCGGTGTCCTGGCACATCGGCAGCACGCCGCCGGCGGCGATATTGGCGTTCTTCAAAAAGTCCAGCGCGACGAACTTGTCGTTCGGGCTCGCCTCGCCATCCTCCAGGATGGCGCGGAGCTGCTTCAGATGGCCGGGCCGCAGGTAATGATTGATGTCGCCGAAGGCCGCCTCCGACAGCGCCCGCAGCGCCTCGCGCGACACCACCAGCATGTCCCTGCCCAGGACCTTCTCGACCCGGACGCCCTCGGCCGTGATCTTCTTGTAGGGCGTCTCGTCTTTGCCCAGCGGGAACAGCGGGGTGTGCTTGTAGGGCGGAACCGGCTTGGACTGGTCGGGGAAGGCGGTCGGAGCGTTCATGGGGCGAATCTCGGGGTTTTGGAGCCCTGGCGGGGCCTCGGCGTAGAAGCGTTCTAAGCCCATTTTGAACGGAAAGGGAAGGGAACGGCGCGCATAGGGGAGATCGGCTCGGGCTCAGGAAGGCGTTGGTACAGCACGTGGAAAGGCCCGCGCCCGCCCTTGCACTCCGGACGCGACGACGGTTGAATGCGCGCGCTAAGGGGCTTTTCATCATGACATTGAAACTGAACGTCCGCGGCGCGATCCTGGTCGCCGCCGCAATCACCGGCCTTGTGACCCTCGCCTCGCCCGCGCGCGCCGACCGCTGCGATGACAGCGTCAAGGAGCTGGCGGCCCAGATCGATCGCCTCAAGGTGAACTTTCGCGCCGCCAACGTGGTCTATCTGACGCACCCGGCGGCCAAGGAGCTGTCGGTCGGCTGTCGCGGCGACAAATATTCCATCGAGCTCTATGCCAAGGGCGATCGCAAACCCGCGCCGGAGTTCTATGCGCTGGTCGGGTCGATGGCGGCGATCGTCTTCACCGTGACCAAGGACGACACCACGACGGGCGCGACACGCTGCCTGAAGCGGATGGGGCTGCTGCGCGGCGACAAGGTCAGCATGCGTTATCGGCGGCTCAACATGGAATGCACCCGCACCAAGAAGGACGCGTCGATCGCCATCACGCGCGGCAAGGACGAATAGGCGGGTTCTTTTCCTCCACACTTGCTGCCGACACGGTGCACGTGTGGCGCGACGCTGCCTGCCACATGCACCGTCATTGCGAGCGAAGCGAAGCAATCCAGTTGTCTCCGCGGAGGGACTGGATTGCTTCGTCGCATCCGCGCAATGACGAGGAGCGATGTCGTCGTGTCTCGCGTGAACGGCACGTGCGGGAGATGACCCGTCTTGCCGCGCCAAATCCCTCGCATTTTAGCGATTGCCTTGAAGGAATTTTCGCTCCTCACGGCGCAGGCTGAATTGTTTCCATGTGTGAGGATTTGCGGATGAAGGTTTCTACCGTAGCGCCGCCGCCGATCGCGATCGTGGTTCCGAACTACGACACGACCAGGCAGCAGGACGATCAGACCAAGGTCAAGGACGAGAATCCGACCTTCAAGCCGCAGCCGCCTGCGCCGCTGCCGCCGGGTCAGGGCACGCGGATCGATCAGCTCGCCTGATCAGGCCTGCCGAAGCTGAAGCGCCCGATCCGGTCGATCGGGCCGTTCGCGCGTCCGCACATGGTATGCCGGAACGCTGCACCGACCTTCGGCTAACCATCCAGCTCGCGATAGCGGCGGAAGATGCCCTGCTCGTTGAAGGGAATGCGGCGTCGGCTTTCGAGATAGGCCTTGATGTTCGGCCGCGCGGCGACCCGATCGTGCAGGCTGACGAGGCCCGGAATGTCCGCCTCGAACGCCGTCATGCGCTTGGGGAAGGCATAGCGCAGCCCCGCGACGATCTGGAACAGAGACAGATCGACATAGGTCAGCCTGCGGCCGGTGACATAGGCGCCGCCATTCTCGTCGAGAAGCTGCTCGAAATAGCCGAGATATTTCGGCACGCGCTCGCTCCAGAAATCGGCGGTGCGCTTCTTCGCCGGCGGCTTCTGGTCTTCGTAATAGAGCGAGGGCCCGAGCGGATGATGCGTGTCGTGGATCTCGACCACGAGGTCGCTGATGGTGAGCTGAAGCTGGTGCACCCAGAGCCGGCCGGCTTCCGTCTTGGGCGCAAGCCCGTGGCGAGCGCCGAGATAGAGCAGGACATTGGCGGTCTGGCCTATGACGAGCTTGCCCGCTTTCAGGAACGGCGGCGCAAAGGGGGGCGTACCCTTCGCGTCCATCATCTTCATCATCGCAGCCGTGCCGCGCGGTCCGCGCGCGACGTCGACGTAAGCGGTCCCCGCTTCCTCCAGCGCCAGCCGCACATATTCACCGCGGCCCTGGATCTCGGGCCAATAGTAGAGCTCGTATTTCATGAGAGAGGTCCGTGAACGTGAACGCGTACGGACCAATGTAGCATGCGGCTCGGGGTTCCGTCAGAGTGAGACGGAGCGTTCGCGCAACCCGCTCGTCATTGCGAGCGCAAGCGAAGCAATCCAGACTGCCTCTGGGGAAAGACTCTGGATTGCTTCGTCGCTTCGCACGAGCGGAAAGAGCTTCGCGCCTTTATTCAATTCGCGGCAAAACAATAGAGCAGCCCGTCGCCGCCGGTGCTCTTCAGATCGGCCTGCGAGCAGCCGCCCTCGGGACCGCGCGAGGGATGCGAGCTGTTCCAGGACTTCGACGGTTCGTCGTCGCGCAGACCTCGCCGATCGGCATGGCCGACGACCGCGGCGCCTTGCGTGCTCGACGTCCAGTTCTTGCAGGTCTTGTCGTCACCGGCGGCGAACGCGGTGCCGTCGGGTTGCGTTCCCGTCAGAATGTCGTGCCGGTTCGGCGTATCGCCGGCGCCGTTGATGACCTCTCCCTTCTCGCTGAGCGCCGTCTGCTTGGTGAGGTTGTTGGCCGCGCCGTGCAGTTCGGCAACGTCCTTGGCGATCACCGTGCCCTTGGCGTTCTGCCACGGTCCCTTGCCGATGCGGTCCTTGGCATTGACGGCCGGCTTGCCGTCGGCGGCCTGCGTCGAGAGATAGGCGCGCCAGGTCTTCGATCCGGCGCCGCCGGCCTGGGCAAGCTTCTGGCATTGCGCGTCGGCTCCCTCGAGGCCGCCGAGATCGGCGCCCTTGCCCGGGCCGCTGGAGGTCACGAAGAACGTCATGTCGGCCGACTGCGCCTGCGCGGATGGCGCCGCCAGCAAGGCGGTTACAAATACGGCCTTGGCCAGCGCAAGGCCCGAAATCGTCACGGTTCTGTCGATGCGGATCATGTTGTCCTCCCGTTGTGTTTTGTCGTTGGCCGCTTCATGTCAACCCGAGGCGGGCCTGCTTATTCCCGATGCGGCAATACAAGAGGCCCCAAAGAAAAAGGCGCCGTGCGGAAGCACGGCGCCTTGGTTTCTCATTCCGAGAGCGATCAGTTGGTCTGCTGGATCGCCGACAATTCCCAGCCGCTGCCGGGCCGCCGGGCAAACGTCCAGACCTCGGTGACTTCGCCCGGCTGCTCGCTGCCGGCGACGACCGTGCCGCTGTTGCGGTCCAGCGTCTTGTCGGTGAGCGCAAAGCGCAGCGCCACCGTGGCGTAGTCGGTCTCGCCTTCGCGCCAGGCTTCGGCGAGGTCGCCCTGCAGAAGCTTGACGTCGGTCACCTTGTTGACGACGTTGCGCGTGCGGTTCTGGGCGAGGTCCTGCTCGAAATAGGAGACCATCTCCGGCGTCGCGAGCGTGTGCAACTTGGCCACGTCCTCGTTCGACCAGGCGGCCTGGATCTCGCCGAGCAGACGCTCGAACGACTCGTAATCGTCAGGCTTGATCTCGAGCGGCGCGTTATTGGCATTGGCGCCGAAGCCGAAGCCGCCGAGGCCGCTGCGCTGGTTCGGCTGCGGTCCGGGAGCTGCACCGGCGTCGGCATTGGCGTAAGCCGGCTGCGGCGTGTGACGGCGCTGCCACCAGGACATTGCCAGCCGCACCACCAGCACCACGAGCACGATCTGGATGATCAGGCCCAGGATCGAGGACAGGCCGCCGAGGCCGCCGAACAGGCCGCCGCCGAACAGCATGCCGAGCAGGCCGGCACCCAGGAAGCCGGCCGCAAGGCCGCCCATGAAGCCGCCAGCCTTGCCGAACATGCCGCCACGCGCGGGCGCGGCAGCAGCCGAGTTCATCCCTGCGCCCGGCTGGGTGTAGGTGCGATTGAATTGCGAGGCCGAGCCGGGCGCCGTCGTGGTCGGGGGCGGAGCCGAATAGGTGCGCGAGCCGCGTGAACCCGACGAGCCGCCTCCGCCGACGCGCGCATCGGCGGACGAGATCGCCAGCGCAGTCGGCAGCGCAAGCGCCAGCACGACGGCCATCGTCTTGAAGAGATTGCGGGAGCGTAGCGAGAGCTTCATGTGCGTTTCCCAAATCCCCGGCATGGGGACGTGCTCCTAAGATGGGCAGACTTCCCGAAAAGTGAAGCCGGTTTCGGGACCTATGGCTGCGGCCCTCAGTCGCGGGGATGTGGCAAAAGCCCATATTTGGCGGGGGTTTGGCCGGATGCGCGAGGGAACCGTGGCCACCGGTTACCGGCGGTTTTTCCGCTCTTTCCCCGTCATTGCGAGCATAGCAAAGCAATCCAGACTGCCTCCACGGAGACAGCCTGGATTGCTTCGTCGCAAGCGCTCCTCGCAATGACGGAGAACGGGGCGAGAGCGCTCCCTCACCCCTGCTTCGTCATCGTCTCCTTCACCGCCGCCACGAGCTGGCTGAGCGTGAACGGTTTCGGCAGGAAATCGAACTGCTGGCCTTCGGGCAGGCTCTTCTCGAAGGCATCCTCTGCATAGCCGGAGACGAAGATGAACTTGATGTCGGGATTCTTCTCCCGCATCGCCTTCAAGAGCGTCGGGCCATCCATCTCGGGCATGACGACGTCGGAGACGACGAGATCGATTCCGCCGCTCTGCTCCTCCAGCACTTCCATGGCCTCGACGCCGTTCTCGGCTTCGACCACGGTGTAGCCGCGCGAGCGCAGGCCGCGTGCGTTCAGCGCGCGCAGACCCTCTTCGTCCTCGACCAGCAGGATGGTGCCCTGCCCCGTCAGATCGGTCCGCGGCTTGGCCTCGACGGAAGCGGCTTCCTTCGCAACACCGTTGGTCGCGCCGGCCGCAGCCGCCGGCTGCTCGACCTGCACGTCGGGCTCGGCATGGTGGCGCGGCAGGAAGATCTGGAACGAAGTGCCCTGCCCCGGCTCGGAGTCCACGTAGATGAAACCGCCGGTCTGCTTGACAATGCCGTAGACCGTCGAAAGGCCAAGGCCGGTGCCTTTGCCCACTTCCTTGGTCGAGAAGAACGGCTCGAAGATCTTGTCGCGGATATCGGCGGGAATCCCGGTGCCGGTGTCGGAGACCTCGATGCGCACATAATCCGCGGCCGGCATGCCCTTGTAGGCGAGCTTGGCCGCTTCCTCGGTGGTGACGTTGGCGGTGCGGATGATCAGCTTGCCGCCGTCGGGCATGGCGTCGCGGGCGTTGACCGCGAGATTGACGATCACCTGCTCGAACTGGGAGACGTCGACCTTGACCGGCCAGAGATCGCGGCCGTGGATGGTCTCGTGCTTGACCTTCTCGCCGATCAGGCGGCGCAGCAGCATGGCTAGATCGCTCAAGGCATCGCCGAGATCGAGCACCTGCGGCCGCAACGTCTGGCGCCGCGAGAACGCCAGCAGCTGCCGGACCAGCGTCGCAGCGCGCGTCGCGTTCTGCTTGATCTGCATGATGTCCTGGAACGACGGGTCGGTCGGCTTGTGGGCGTTCAGCAGGAAGTCGTTCGCCATCATGATGGCGGACAGCACGTTGTTGAAGTCGTGGGCGATACCGCCGGCGAGCTGGCCGACGGTCTCCATCTTCTGCGACTGGTTGATCTGGTTCTCCAGCGCGCGCCGCTCGGTGGTCTCAAGCATGTGCACGATGGCGGCTTCGGCCTCGTTCTCGGCCGCGTCGACCGGCGTGACGAAGAACTGGCCCCAGCGCTCCTTGGTCCCCTCCAGCGCCACCTCGACGGGAGCAATGTCGGCCCGGCCTTCGGCGGCCTGGTTGATGGCCGCGATCAGCAGGTGCCGGTCGCGAGAATTGACCGCGCGGAAGATCGACTTGGAAGCGCTGTCGAGTCCGAGGGCCTGTCCGAGCTTGGCATAGCGAGCGTTGGCGCGCACCACGTTGCCGCCGCGATCGACGGTCGCGATCGCCATCGGCGTGTGGTCGAAGAAGCGCATGAAGCGCACTTCGGCGGCGCGGTCGGGATCGCTGCGCTCGTCGCGGGCGCGGCTGATCACGAGCGTGCGCGAGGGGCCGGGCGCGCCGTCGGCGCCGAAGGCGAGCTTGTGATAGAGCCGCACGGGCATGGTCTTGCCGCTGCGGATGCGCAGATCGATGTCGAAGACCTCGGTCTTCACCTCGCCCGGCACCGCCACGATCGAGGTCAGCAGCGAGGCGCCGTCGCCGGAAACGATGTCGGTCAGCTTCAGGCCGCCGGAGCCGATCTCGGCGAGATCGTAGTCGAGCCAGTTCGCCAGCGTCGCGTTGACATAAGCGAGCTCGCCGGCCGGATTGACCGAGAAGAAGCCGCACGGCGCGTGATCGAGATATTCGATCGCATGCTGGAGCTCCTGGAACACATCCTCCTGACGCTCGCGGTCGCGGGTGATGTCGGCGATCGACCACACCGCGTATTTCGACTCGCGCCTGCCCGTCCCGAGCGGGCGCACCCGCATGCGCAGCCAGCGGCCCTGGCTGCCGTCCTGGCCGGAGATGCGCACCTCTTCCTGCTGACGCTTGCCTTCGCGCGCGGCTTTCAGCAGCCGGAACACGGCTTCGGAGACATCGGGGTTGCCGATGAAGACGCGTTCCACCGGGCGCACGTCCTGCGGGCCGGAGGCGCCGGTCAAGGTCAGGTAGGCTGCATTGGAATAGACCACGTGGCCGCGGGCATCGGTGACCGCGAGCCCGTCGAATCCATGATCGGCGATCCGCCCCACGACGGGATCATCGAGACTGCGGTCGGCGAAGCGGATGATGCCGGCGGCGAAGGCGAACAGGTTGAACAGGCCGACCATGGCCAGCACGGCGAGGATGCCGAGAATATAGGGCTGCGCCTGCGCGCGCCCCAGCGTCATCAGCCCGACGGCGACGGCGACGAGGCCGGCGGCCACTAGCAGCACCAGCGCAATGCTGCCCGAGCGCGGCGACGGCTCGTGCGCCGCAACGGGCTCGCGTGGGAGGTCGTGGTCGGTCTCGGCTGTCATCTCAAGCTGGCGCGGCCTGTCGGCAGAGAATCAACGCGCCACGGGGCGCGTGGGGTCCTCCCTGCCTGAATCGGACCCTGAGGTGCAAGGGCAGCAGAGGCGAAACGTACGCTGATTCCCAGATTACGGCCATTTCCGGTATTTTTCTGGTGTTTTATCCCCGCCCCGCGCTGAATCCGCGCTTCAGCCGCATGACGTAGCCGATCACCTCGGCGACCGCATGATAGTGCTCGGTCGGGATTTCCTGGTCGATCTCGACGGTGGCGTAGAGCGCGCGGGCGAGCGGCACGTTCTCCACGATCGGGATGTCGTGCTCGCGCGCGATCTCCCGGATCTTGAAGGCGAGGTTGTCGACGCCCTTGGCGACGCAGATCGGAGCCGTCATGCCCCGCTCGTAGGACAGCGCCACCGAGTAGTGGGTCGGGTTGGTGATGATCACCGAGGCCTTGGGAACCGCCGCCATCATGCGCTTCTTGGCGCGCTGCTGCCGGAGTTGCCTGATCTTGCCCTTGATGTGCGGGTCGCCTTCGGACTGCTTGTACTCTTCCTTGATCTCCTGCAGCGACATCTTCTGGCGCTGGAACCAGCTGCGGTACTGGAAGAAATAGTCGGCGATGGCAACGATCGCGAGCGCCGCGACCACGGCGCCGAGCAGATGGATGGTCATGCTGGTGGTGGCGCCCAGCATGGCGGACGGATCGAGCCTGACCATCGCCTCCATGCGGTGCCGCTCCGGCCACAGGATCATGGTCATGACCACGGCGAGCAGAACCAGCTTGCCGACGCCCTTGAGGAAATTGGCCGCTGCCTGCTTGCCGAAGATGCGCTTGAAGCCGGCGCCGGGCGATATCTTGTTGAATTTCGGTTTCAGGGATTCGGCCGACCACACCAGGCGGTGCTGGAGCATGTTGCCGGCGACGGCCGCCAGCATCAGCATCAAGAGAGGCACGCCGATCGCCGCGAGAATGGCGATTTCGATCTGCTGCATCAGTGCAAGCAGGGCCTTGCCGTCCGTCTTGATCATCCAGGAATTGGCGAGCAAATTGCGCATCGGCGTCAGCAGCCCGCTGCCGACCGAGCCGGCGAAGGTCGAGACGACGAGCGTGCCGCCTGCCATCATGAACCAGGTGTTGATCTCCTGGCTCTTGGCGACGTCGCCGCGTTCGAGAGCGTCATCGAGACGCTTTTGTGTGGGGTCTTCTGTTTGACTTTCGGGATCGTTGTCTTCAGCCACCGATGATCCCCGTCACTTGAGCGGCATCAATTGGTGCATGACACCGATGAAGTAATCCAGATACGTGCCCATCATCGCCGTGAGCACTACGGCGAGCACCAGGAAGCCAGCAAAGATCGAGAGCGGCACGCCGACGAAATACACCTGCATCTGCGGCATCAGCCGCGCCAGGATGCCTAGCCCAATATTGAAGACGAGGCCGAACACCAGGAACGGTCCGGAGAGCTGCAGGCCCAGACTGAATGCGGCGGCGAAGGCCCGCGTCGCCAGCGAGGCGACGTCGCCGCTCGAGACGGTCTCGCCCGGCGAGAAGATCTTGTAGCTGTCGTTCAGTGCGGCGATCACCAGATGGTGGCTGTCGGTGGCGAACAGCAGCGTCACGCCCAGCATGGTCAGGAAGTTGCCGACCAGCACGCCCTGCTGCCCCTGCGTCGGATCGACCGAGGTGACGAAGCCGAGTCCCATCTGCTGCGCGATGACGGAGCCGGCGACCTGCAGGGCCGAGAGCGTCACGCGGGCGGTCGCGCCCAGCACGATGCCGATCGCGATCTCGTGCAGCATTAGGACCAGGAGCGGCGCCAGCGAGCCCATGTCGACCTGGTAGGCGTTGCGATGCAACGGCAGGATGACCAGCGTGAGCAGCAGCGCGATCGACAGCTTGATCCGCGTCGGAATATTGGTCTCGCCGAGGCCGGGCAGCAGCATCACCATCGCGCCGACCCGGGCGAAGACGAGCATGAAGGAAGCGGCGAGCGCCGGCAGCAGCGAGACGTCGATGCGCATAATTGACGCATCTTGCCTCAGCCGCCGATGATTCGCGACGAGATCCGCAGCATGTGGGCGTGGAGGGCGTCGGCCATGAACGGCAGCGCCAATAGCATCGTGGCAAAGATGGCCAGGATCTTGGGCACGTAGATCAGCGTCTGCTCCTGGATCTGCGTCAGCGCCTGGAACAGCGACACGATGACGCCGACCACCAGACCGACGACCATCAGGGGCGAGGACACGATCACGATGGTCCAGATCGCATCGCGCGCGACGTCGAGAGTCTCGGGGCCGGTCATGTGGAAATTCTCACTCTGAATTGTTTGTGGTCATTCCGGGGCTCGCGAAGCGAGAACCCGGAATCCATTGAGCGTCAGCGTTGGTCGAACCATGGATTCCGGGCTCGCGACTTCGTCGCGCCCCGGAATGACAGCGGTGATTAGATCGGCATCTTCATGATGTCTTCATACGCCGCGATCACGCGGTCGCGGACCGAGACCAGCGTGGACACCGCGACGTCGGTGTCGGCGACCGCGGTCACCACGTCCATCACGTTGGCCTTGCCGGAGGCCATCGCGACCGTCTGCGCATCCGACTTGCGGCCGGACTCCATGACGCTGCCGACGGCGTCCTTCAGCATCGAAGCAAAGGATTGCCCGCTGGCCTCGGTGCCCTTACCGGCACCAGCGCCGCTGTTCTCCAGCACGCGGGCGAGGTTGGCATAAGCGTTGGCGGCGACTGTCGGTGATGCCATGGCTCAATTGTCCTGTTCAGCTCTTGAGGATGTCGAGGGTGCGCTGGATCATCCGGCGCGTCGCACTGATGATGTTGAGATTGGCCTCGTAGGACCGCTGCGCGTCGCGCATGTCGGTCATCTCGACCACCGAGTTCACGTTGGGATATTTGACGTTGCCGCTGGCATCCGCGACCGGATTGCTCGGCTCGTATTTGACGCGGAAGTTCGACTGGTCGGGCTTGATCCTGCCGAGCGTGACGACCTGCGCCTCGAGCGTGCGGTCGAGCGCGGAGGAGAAGGTCGGAACCTTGCGGCGGTAGGGATCGCCGCCCGGGGTCTGCGCGGTCGAATCCGCGTTCGCGATGTTTTCCGAGATCACCCGCATGCGGCCGGCTTGCGCCCGCAGGCCGGAGGTCGCGATCGCCATCGATCGGGTGAAGTCGCTGCTGTCATTGGCCATGATGCGCCTCTAGCTGTTCTGTTTCCGGATCATGGCCTAGGCCTTGCCGATCGCGGTCTTGAGCAGATGCAGGCTCTTCGAATAGAGCGAGGTCGCCGCCGCGTAGTCCATCTGGTTGTTGGCGGCCTTCATCATCTCTTCCTCGAGGACGACGGCGTTGCCCGCGGGGCGGGTCTCGAAACCCACATTCTTGTTCTGGTCGAAGGCGGAAGCCGCACCAGATGGCGTCATGTGGGAACCGGTGGTGCGGGCGAGCGCCAGGGGGCCCATCGAGCCGGTGACCGCGCCGGTCTTGTCGAGCTTCGGCTCGACCAGGTCGCGCGGCCGGAATTTGGGCGTGTCGGAATTGGAGACGTTCTCGGACAGGACGCGCTGGCGCTCCTGGTGCCACTGCATCTTGGTGCGAAGCGCCGAGAGCACCGGAAGGTCGTTGATGGACATCGTCGCGGCTCCTTCCGCCTCTTGCGGACCTCCAAGGTCCGCAGCTAGGCAGAATTTGCCGCGTGTATGGTTAACGGCTGGTTAAGGACGTTCCCGAGACATGTCCCCGCGTGGGACATGATCTTGCGACCCGTGATTCTACGCCTCCAAAAGTGGCATTAACCCAACCGTTTGGCGGTGCGTGCACAGGCCAAGAAGTCGTTTTGGATCGAGCGATTCATGGGTTATTAAGAGTTGGGGACGGCAAAACTTGCCGTGGGACGTTAAGAAATCGCAGTTTGGGGCATCGTAGGCCGGTGGTCGGCACATCCGGCCGCGGGCACGAAAAAAGCGCCATTTGTCGGGGACAAGTATGCAAGGCAGCCCTATCACCTTCATCGTCGCGTTCATCGTCGTTCTGGCGTTGATCGGTGTCGCTGCTTGGCTGGTTCGCCGATTCGCCAGCAGCCGGCTCGGCGCCAACACCCAGCGCGGCAGGATGCCCCGGCTCGCCGTGATCGACGCCGCCGCGGTCGACGGCCGGCGCCGCCTGGTGCTGGTCCGGCGTGACAATGTCGAGCACCTTCTGATGATCGGCGGCCCCACCGACATCGTCGTCGAGCCCAACATCGTTCGCGCCGCCCATGGCCGCGACCAGATCCCCCAGCGTCCCAATGCCGCCGAACCGCCGCGCCTTGCCCCCATGCCCGATTCCGGTGGCTGGGCCGACGAAGCGCCGCGGCCCGAACTGCTCGATCATCCCGAGCCGCAAATGCCCGAGCCGCCGCCGCGGCCCGCGCGCCCGTCCTTCGCCGAGGAGATGCGCCGGCCCGCCCCCGCGCTGGCCGAGCGCCGCAGCGAACCGCCGATGGGCGGCTTTCCGCCCGAGCCGATCCCGCCCCGCCCCGAACGCGAACCGCGGCCCGAGCCGCTGCCGCCGCGCGCCCCGCGCAGCGAGCCGCCCCTGATGCCGCGTCCGCCGCGCCAGAGCGAGCCGATGAAGATGCCGCCCGCGCGTGCCGAGCGCGCCCCTGCGCCGCCGCCTCCGCCCGTGCCTCAGGCGCCGCCCGTACCGGCGCCGGCCGCGAGCCCGTCGAACGCCGAGCAGAACCTCGCCGAAATGGCCCAGCGGCTCGAGGCCGCGCTGCGCCGCCCCGCCGGCGAAACGGTCGCGCCTCCCGTCGCGCCGGAGCCGCCGGCCGCTCCCCCGCGGGCGGCACGCAGCGAGCCGGCGGCGCCACCGGCTCCGCCTCCGAAGCCGGTGGCGGAAAAGACCAGCTTTGAAAATCTCGAAGACGAGATGGCCTCGCTGCTCGGCCGTCCGAAGCCATCTTCGTGAGGCTGCCGTCCCTCCCGCGTAGAGTTCTTTTCCTTTCTGTCCTGTTCGGTGCGGCCTCGCTCGCGGGCCTTGCGCATGCGCAGGACATCAGCATCAATCTCGGCGGCGGCGCCGGCGGTGGCGGCGTCACCGAGCGGGCGATCCAGCTCATCGCGCTGCTCACCGTGCTGTCGATCGCGCCGTCGATCCTGATCATGATGACGTCGTTCACGCGCATCGTGGTCGTGCTGTCGCTGCTGCGCACAGCGCTGGGCACGGCGACCGCGCCGCCCAACTCGGTGATCATCGCGCTCGCGATGTTCCTCACCTTCTTCGTGATGGGGCCGGTGCTGCAGAAATCCTACGACGACGGCATCCGCCCGCTCGTCGCCAACCAGATCGGCGTCGAGGACGCGCTTCAGCGCGCCTCGGTGCCCTTGCGCGGCTTCATGCAGAAGAACGTGCGCGAGAAGGACCTCAAGCTGTTCCTGGACCTCTCGGGCGAGCCGCCACCCGCCACGCCCGACGATCTCGCCCTTCGCATCCTCGTCCCCGCCTTCATGATCTCCGAGCTGAAGCGCGCCTTCGAGATCGGCTTCCTGTTGTTCCTGCCCTTCCTGATCATCGATCTCGTCGTCGCCTCGGTGCTGATGTCGATGGGCATGATGATGCTGCCCCCCGCAACGATCTCGCTGCCCTTCAAGCTGATCTTCTTCGTCCTGGTCGACGGCTGGTCGCTGGTGGCGGGGAGCTTGGTGCAGAGCTATGGAGGATGAGGCGGGCGAGGGACAGCGCCGCTGGCCGGCGCATCCTCTCCCCTCTCGCGAGTAGCCGCCCCCTCCCCGTCATTGCGAGGAGCTCTCGCGACGAAGCAATCCAGACTGCCTCAACGGAAAGCTTCTGGATTGCTTCCGCCTTCGCCAAGGCTTCGGCGGACAAGTCGCTGTGCTCGCAAATGACGGAGGATGCGGCGCCGTCCGGAGCACGCGCTTCTCGCGGCAGCAGAACGCCTACCGCGTCATCTTGATCTGCCGTACCACCGGGATCGTCGGTAGCGAACCGGTGTGGTCGCTCTCGTCCTTGGCCTGCGGCGAGCCAGGCGCGCGGGCGGTGGCGTCGGGGAAGCGCTGCTTCATCTCGCGCAGGAAGCCATCGAGCGTATCGACGCTGGCGGCGAGCTTGGCGATCTCGGCGAATTCAGCGCTGGAGGCCGCGGCCGGCTTGCTTGCGATGTCGAAGGCGAGACGGTCGGCGCTTTCGCTCATCAGCGGCGCGTATTTCTCGCGAAAGCGCGACAGGCCGATCGAATCGTCGGCGAGCGCATAGCCGACGGCGGCGCGAATGATGTCACTCTTCTCCACCGTGTTGAGCGGCTTGAAGTCGCGGAAGCGCTCGCCGTAATAGAGCTCGATCTGCTCGGCGGACTCGCGCCAGCGCCGGGCCGCCCAGAAGATGTCGGAGCGCAGGCGGAGCACTTCGCGCCCGGTGACGTTGGAGACGATGTCGAGCGCGAGATCGTGACGGCCGACGTCGCTCTGCGCGCGCGCTTCCAGCAGCAGGCGCTGCTGCCTGAGCTCGCCGGAAAGATCGCTGATGCGGCTCGCGCGCAGCGCGGTGATCGCCATGTCGGGCCTGCGGTTGGCGAGATATATCATGGAAAGGCGCGCCGCGACCTGGGCGCGCGCGGCGCCTTCGAGGCGGTGATCGACCTGGTATTGCAGCAGCTCGGCGGCCTGGTCGAGCAGATCGATCGAGGCGAGACGGTCGGCGAGCCGGCGGATCAATTCGTCGCCGCGGCGGCCGATCGGCGTCAGCTCGCGGAACTCGTAGAACATCCCGAGCGCCTCGACCGGCGGCAGCTCGTCACCCTTCGGTCCCAGGAAAATCTGTGTGAACAGCTCGGAGGCGAGATCCTGCGCCTGGCGCGAGGCTTCGGCGTTCGGCTGGAGCCTCGTCGCGGTACGCGCGGCCGTGAGCGCGTCGCGGTAGCGTCCGTTCTCGGCATACAGCCGCGACAGCATCTGCAGCGTCTTGACCTCGATCGCGTCGCCGCGCCAGGTCATCGAAAGCGTTTCGAGTTCGCGCAGCGCGTCTTCCTTGCCGATCTCGTCGCGCCTCTGCCGCAGCGCGATCTCGAGCTGCTTGGCCTCGGCCGCAGCCGGCCGATCGGCCGATGCGATCGCGAGCTTGTAATCGTCGAGCGCGTCCTTGTCGTGGCCGAGTGCCTCGGCGAGCCGGCCGCGCAGCACGGCGAAGCCGGGCGCCGCATCGGGCGGGACGCCGACCACCTCGAGCTCGCTGCGGCGCTTGGAGGCGCCGGCATAGTCCTTGACCTCGAGCGAGGCGCGCATCGCGTCCATCGTCACGATGCGCTGGATGTCGAGCGGCAACGAGGCGATGGCGAATTCGACGTTCTTGAACTTCTCGCGCGCGTCCGCCCATTTGCCCTGGCGCGCATAGGCGAGCGCCTTCCAGAGCTGGGAGTCGTGGCTGTTGCCGATCACTGGATTGGCGAGGTCCTTCAGGCCCTGCGCCGGCCGGCCGATCAGGATGCTGGCGATCGCATGCATGATCAGCGCGCCGCTCTCCTCCTTGTTGAGCGGATCGCTCAACATCAACTCGGTCACGGCCTTGGCCTCGTGATACATCGCGCGCGACATGTAGAACTGCGCAAGGTCGAGCCGCGGCAGCGAGCGCAGCGCCGGCTCGACGTTGGAGATCGCCGTTATCAGCTCGTTCTGGCGCGCCACGAAGTTTTCCGACTGGCCCTTGCGCCAGCCTTCGGGACTGAAGACCGGGCGCACCGCGGTCGGCGCCCGTTCGGCCGAGATGTCGACCGGCGACAGCGTCAATCCGCCCTTCTTGCCGAGAATCACCTTGTCGGAGCCCACCTCGACGCCGACCTCGTCAGAGTTGGGCCGCACCGCGATGCCGTGCGCGGATTCCAGCAGCGAGAGATCGACGAGATCCTGCCGCTTGATGAAGCCGCGCACCGGCCGCTGCGCGGTAACGACATAGAGCGTGTCGCCGGCGTCGGGATCGGTGAGCTTGTGCAGCACGCCTGGATTGGCGAAGGGGATCGCGATATTGGCGAGCGCAGGATCCGTGATGTTGCGCGACATCATCAGCGGCAGCGGCGTCGTCTGGATCTTGTCGGCCAGCGTCAAGAGCCAGTTAGTCTCCTTGCCGACCTCTTCGCTCGCCAGCGAGTAGACCAGCGGGCGGGTGAGACGGATACGCACCGCCTGCCCCATGTCCAGCGGCACGCGACCAACCTCGCCGATCATCGCGCCGCCCCTGCTGCGGATCGCCTCGACATCGATCGGCTTCGGCGTGTCGAACACCAGCCAGACCGTGTCGCCGCGGCGGAACGCCGCCGCGGGCGTTGCAACGGGAATTGGGAACGTCACGCGCAAGCCGTCGCTGTCGCGGCGCGCATCGACGCTGGCGACAGGGGACTGCGGCGCGGCCTTCGCGGCTTCCTTGACCGGCTCCTTCGCCGCCTCTTTCGGCGCCTCTTTCGGCGCCTCGGCAGCTGCGGGCCTGGCGGGAGCGGCTTCGACAACGGGCGCCGGCTTCGCAGCTTCCTTCGCGGGTTCCTTCGCGAGATCCTTGGGCGCTTCCGGAGCGTGCGCAGCCTCGGTCGCGGGCGCCGGTTTCGGCGCTTCGGCGGGCGGCATCGCGGCGGGAGCTTCCGGCTTCACCTCGGGCTTGACGTCGATCTTGGCTTCGCGCGCGATCGTCTCCGACGTCGGCGGGGTGATCTCGCGATGGGCGTCCTTCGGCTTCTCGGCCGCGGGCTTGTCCGGCGCGGTCGCCGGCGCGTGACCGGCGGGCTTCATCTGCATGATCGCCGCTTCGGGAGTCGCCGCCGTCTTGCCCCTGTCCGGCTGGAAGGCGATGTCAACGACGTAGTTCTTCTCGTCGCGGAAGGAGTGCACGTCGGAATCGCCGACCAGCGCGATCTCGACGCTGGTCTGGTCGATGTCGCCCTTCTGCTTGATCGAGGCGACGTTCGGCGGCGCCGCCACGACCGCGTCGGCAAGATCGAAATTGAGGTTGGCGTTGAAGGCGAGCGTGAGCTTCTGCTCGTTCAGGACGGAGGAGACGCCAACGCCGTCGGGCATCTCGAATACGAAACGCACGAAGGTCGGCTGCACCGAGGCGCGCACGCGGATCTGCGGGCGCTTCTTGGCCTCGGCTGCGGCGCGCTGGGCGCGCAGCGCGCGCTCGGCCGCGCGCGCGCGCTCGGCGAGCTCCTTGACCACGTCCATGGGAAGGCTCGGCGGCGGTCCCTTCCAGCCCTCGGGCAACAGATCGACGAAGGTGCGCTCGCCGGCGTTCATGGTGTTGACGGTGACGCGCCGCGCCAGCGACAGGCGGATGGCGCCGCCATCAGGATCGCGGCGCGCGGAGTTGACGTAATCGGGCGCGCCTTCCGGAACCCGGTCGACGGGGACGTCGACGGGCCGGTCGAAGCGGATGATGAGAATGGAGCCCGCAGTCGTCACCTCGGAGGGAATATCCTCACCGAGCTTGATGACGAGCCGGGCAAAGCCGCCGCCGGCCGAAAAGGTCGCCTCGCCCCTGACAGGATCGGCCGCCCGGGCAGGCGCACCGAGGCCGATCAGCAGGCAGACCGCCAGCACGCCAGCTTTTCGGACATGACGCGACAGCCCCGGCGCCAAAGCGCGGGCTCGCGACCACAATCCATCGGCAGCCTCTCGCGCCATTTGCGGCATGTCTTCCGGTTCGACGGTCCACGCGCCGGCATTGCTGCCGGCCCCTGCCCTCGACTTTAAGGTTTTGCCAATTAAGGACTTCTTAAGTATGCGCCCTCAATTCGGCTTTTGCGTCGGCCTGCCGTCGATCTTGGGCAGATCTCCCGTCGAGGCCGATTGATCTCCGCCGCCATTGGCCCGGCGGGCCATCTCGACCGTCAGCTTCTCGGCCGCCTCCGGCGACATCACGCCCATGATGTCCGACATCTTTCGCGGCGCGATGGCCGAAGCGATCTCGATCAGCACGCCCATCTCCAGCCGGTCGAACACCCGCGCGGCGTCCTTGGGCTTCATGCCCTCGTACATGGTGACGAGGCCCTTCATGCGCTGGGCTTCGGCGGCTTTCTGCTCGGCCTGCGTCGCGGAGATGCGGGTCTCCACCGCCTTCATCTCCTCGACCTTGTTCTCGATGCGCTTCTCGGCCGATTTGAGCAGGCTCTCACGGATGTCGATCTCGCGCTGGCGGGCTTCGATCTCCTGGCGGCGCGCCTGCAACCGCTCGAGGATCGCGCGCTCGGAGGCCGAGACCTGCGGCTGGGCTTCGTCGATCTTGACGACTGTGCCGCCTTCCATCTTGGTCTCGGGCGCGGCGGGCTTGGGCGGTTCCTTCGGCGCGCCATGGGTCGAGCCGGTGATGATCTCCGGGTCCTCGCGGCCGGTCGGGAAGTTCAGATTCTCCTCCGCCCAGGATTTCTTGGCCTGGTTCGGCCTGTAGTCGAACACATAGCCGCCATTCATCGCGAGGCCCGCGACTTTCAGCGTGGCGAGGCCCGCAACGGCAACCAGCACGACCGGGATGACGCGGATGTTACGAAAGGACTTCATACTCTGACTTCATGCGGCAAGGACTTCATGCGGCAAGCCCGTTGGATCGTCGGCGCTCGGAGAAGGCTTCGGCTGCCGCCGCAACCGCCTTCGCCGTCGATGGCTTGGCCGCGGGCGCGGCAACCGTTTCCGGACTGGTCATCGGGCGCGCGGCGATCGCGATCTTGGAGAGCCGCCGCACCACGTTGTCGGCCTCGCCGAGCTGCTTGTAGAGCTGGTCCGACATCTGCGTCGCCGCGGCGAGCTGGCTGCCGAGATTCTCGTTGACGTCGCGCACGGCGAGCTTCAGCCCGCCGATCGCGCGCTCGGCGATCTCGGTCGCAGTGATCAGCTCGCCGATCACCGCCTTCAGCGAATGCTCGTCCGCCTTCAGCCGCGTCAGCCGCTTGTTGAGCATGACGCAGTAGACGATCGTCAGCATCAGCAGGATAGCCACCAGCGTCTCGATCGCCATTCCCAGGGAGTGGTTCATGGGGCCTCCATCATCTTGTTCTGCTCGTCCACCTTCTCGAACATCGCAAGTGTCGTACTTGGCTTGCGCAAGGGTTTCGTCACGCGAATCGCGACGCGGTCGCCGACCCGGCCCATCCGCCCCTCGGTCAACGTGACGTCGCCGCAGCGCACGGTGACGTTGGCGTCGGCGCGCATGTCCAGCGGCAGCGTGTCGCCCACCTTGAGCCGCATCAGCTGCTTGAGCGGGATGTCCGCCTCGTAGAGCACGGCATCGACGGCGATCTCGGCCTGCACGATCTCGGTGGCAAAATGGCCTTCCCAGACCGGGTCGCGGCCGAACTTTTCGCCCATGAACATCTGGAGCAGGACGCCCCGGATCGGCTCGATGGTCGCATAAGGCAGCAGCAGCTCGATGTTGCCGCCACGGTCTTCCATGTCGATGCGCAGGCGCACCAGGATCGCGGCATTGGCGGGACGGCTGATCGCGGCGAAACGCGGATTGGTCTCGAGCCGGTCGATCGAGAAGGTCACCGGCGACAGCGGCCGGAACGCCTGCTCGGCGTCGGCCAGCACCACCTCGACCAGCCGCTTGACCAATTCGGTCTCGATCGTGGTGTAGGGCCGGCCCTCGATGCGCAGCTGGCTGGTGCCGCGGCGGCCGCCGAGCAGCACGTCGATCATCGAATAGATCAGGTTGGAATCGACCGTCGCCATCCCGAAGTTTTCCCACTCCTCGGCCTTGAAGACGGTGAGGACGGCGGGCAGCGGGATCGAGTTCATGTAGTCGCCGAAACGCACCGAGGTGATGCGGTCGAGCGAGACTTCGACGTTGTCGGAGGTGAAATTGCGCAAGCTTGTCGTCATCAGCCGCACCAGGCGGTCGAAGACGATTTCGAGCATCGGCAGACGCTCGTAGGAGACCATCGCCGAATCGATGATGGCGCGAATGCCAGAATGGTCGTCGAGCGTGACGTCGCCGACGGTGAAGCCGAGGAGGTTGTCGATCTCCTCCTGCGACAGCACCCGCTCGCCGGAGTTCTTGCCGCTTCCGAGATCGCGGCTGCCGTCCTCGACCATGGCCGCCCATTGCAGGGCCATGGTCTCCGACAATTCGTTCTCGGCGGCAGCCTTCGCGGCCTCCGCGGGATCCTCCGAATCGAGCGACGCCTCCCATTGGGCGGCAATCGCATCCTGGTCCATTTGCTCGTTGCCGGCCATGACCCTAGCCCATTGCCTTCCGCGGCGTGCTCACTGGATCACGACTTCCTTGAACAGCACCGCGCTGACCTGGACCGGGGCGACCGCCGCGTTGACGCGCTTGGTCAGCTCCTCCTTGAGGCGGAAGACGCCGGCGGACCCGTTGAGGTCGGAGGGGCGAAGCTCGCGCACATAGGTCTGGAAGATGTCGGTGACGCGCGGCATCGTCGGCTTGATCGCCTCGACCTGCTTCTCTTCCTTCAGCTCCAGCACGATCTTCAGCCGCAGATATTGCACGCGCTCGCCCGGCGCGCCGGCGAGGTTGACCATGATGTCGGGGACGTCGACGAAGGACGGCGGCTTCGGCGGAGGCGCGGCCTCGGCATGATGCTCCTTGTCGCCGTGACGGAAGAAGAAGAACCAGGTCGCAGCACCGCCGCCGAGGATGGCGAGCACGCCGACGGCCATGATGATGAGCTTCAGCTTGTTCTTCGGAGCGGCTTCCGCGCCCTCGGTGCCCGCGCCGCCTTCCGCTTCATTCTCTGCCATGGTCGCCGCGCCCGGATCTCTGAAAGGGGTCGAAAGAGCGAAGCCTCAAGACAGTGACGCGATACAAATGCCCCGGCGGAGTGCGCTCCTCTTCACGGCAAACGCTACGGTAATAATGGTTAACGGAATCTTTCGATTGGGCTTCCGCTAGGAAAAATCTGCCGGGCAGACATGGCTAACAGAACCTTTCTGCCGCCCTTCCGCACCCGTCGAAAATCATCAAGATATTGAAATTGCGAGATTTTCCGAGTTGGCACGGCTTTCGCTCAGAAAGGGCCGAGACCGAACGGTTTGGGAGAACCCGACGTCTCGTTCACGGGATCCGCCAAGGCGCTTGGGAGAGCGACGTGGCAGGTCCACTCAGGGGAGATTTCCGATGCAGAACGCGCTTCTGATCGGCTTGTCACGGCAGATGACGTTGGAGCGGCAGATGGATGTCATCGCCAACAACGTCGCCAATGCCAACACCAACGGCTTCAAGGCCGACCATTCGCTGTTCGAGGAGTACCTCAACTCGAACGCCCGCGAGGACAATTTCATCGGCGCCGACCGCCGTGTCTCCTATGTGCATGACCGCGGCACCTTCCGCGACATCGGCCAGGGGCCGATGGAGGCGACCAACAACCCGCTCGACCTGGCGATCGACGGCAACGCCTATTTCGCGGTGCAGGCCGCCGGCGGCGAGCGCTACACCCGCGACGGCAAATTCTCGCTCAACAGCACCGGCCAGCTCGTCACCTCGGACGGCGCTCTCGTGCTCGGCACCGGCGGCCCGATCACCTTCCAGCCGACCGACCACGACATCAATATCGCGCCCGACGGCACCGTCACGGTGCTCGAGGGCACGGCGAGGACCGACTCGATCCGCGGCAAGATCCGCATGGCCTCCTTCGACGATCCGGCCAAGCTGACCAAGCTCGGCGCCAATCTCTATGACGTGGGCTCTGCCGTCCCGCAGGCCGACACCAAATCCGTGGTGCGCCAGGGCTACATCGAGAAGTCGAACGTGAGCGCCGTCGGCGAGATGACCCGCATGATGGAAGTCATGCGCAGCTACAGCTCCGTCGCCAACCTGCTCCAGCAGCAGAGCGACCTCCACAAATCGGCGATCGAGAGACTCGCCGACGTTCCGGCCTGATTGAGGGAGAACTGACATGCAGGCGCTTCACACCGCAGCGACCGGAATGGCGGCACAGGAACTCAACGTTCAGGTGATCTCCAACAACATCGCCAATTTGCGCACCACCGGCTTCAAGAAGCAGACCGCGGCGTTCCAGGACCTGATCTACGAGCACGTGCGCCGCGTCGGCGCGCAGGCCTCGGACCAGGGCACCATCCTGCCCGTCGGCGTCGACATCGGCGGCGGCGTCAAGACCGTCGGCACGCCGCGCAGCATGACGCAGGGCACGCTGTCGCAGACCGGCAACGATCTCGACCTCGCGGTCTCCGGCGACGGCTTCTTCAAGATCCTGATGCCCGACGGCACGTATCAGTACACCCGCGACGGCACCTTCCAGATGGACAATCAGGGCCGCGTCGTCACCGCGCAGGGCAATCCGGTGCAGCCGACCATCACGGTCCCGAACAACGCATCGGGCCTTTCCGTCAACGAGCAGGGCCAGGTCTCGGTGACGCTGCCGGGCTCGTCGACCTCGACCATCCTCGGCCAGATCGGCCTGACCCGCTTCATCAACAAGGCGGGCCTGCAGCCCGTCGGCAGCAATCAGTTCACCGAGACGCCATCCTCCGGTCCGCCGCAGGACGGCACGGCCACCGCCGAAGGCTACGGCAAGATCTCGCAAGGCAGCCTCGAGCAGGCCAATGTCGACGTGGTCTCGGAGATGAGCGACCTGATCGCCGCCCAGCGCGCCTACGAGATGAACGCCAAGGTGATCAGCGCCGCCGACCAGATGATGCAATCGACCACGGCGCTGTTCCGCTGAGGTGATGACGATGATCCGCGCCACTCTCGCCACGATCTCCGCCGTTCTCGCGCTGGCCTTGCCGGCAGCGGCCGCCGACGATTTCATCGCCTCGCCGACGCTGCGCGCGAGCGTCACCGTGACCTCGGACGTGGTGCGGGTCGGCGATCTCATCGACAATGCCGGATCGGCCGCGCTGATCCCGGTCTACCGCTCGCCCGATCTCGGCACCATCGGCACGCTGACCACCGCCCAGGTGCTGTCGGTGCTCCGCGCCAAGCAGGTGATCGGCGTGATGACCGGCGACGTCAGGGAGGTCCAGGTCACCCGCCTCGCCCGCACGCTCGCGAGCAAGGACATCGAAGCCGCGGTCGGCGCGGCGCTCGAACGCCGCTTCGGCCTCGGGGCGGCCGCCAACATCACCGTCACGTTCGACCGCGGCGTCGCCGAGATGCGGCTGGACGCCTCCAACACCGGCGCCCTCCAACCGGTCGCAACCCGCTATGACGCCCGCAGCGGCCGTTTCGACATCGCCTTCGAGATCGCCAACGACAACAATCCGGCCCCGACCAAGCTCCGCTTCGCCGGCACCGCGATCGAGACGGTTGAAGTGGCCGTGCTGACGCGCGACATCGACCGTGCCGATCTCCTGAAGTCGTCCGACATCTCGCTGGAGCGCCGGCCGAAGGCCGAAGTCACCGGCGAGCCCGCCTCGCGCGATCGCAGCATCGGCATGCAGCTGCGCCGGCCGATGCGGGCCGGCATGCCGATCCGCATCGCCGACATCGTCAAGCCCGACTTCGTGGTGCGCGATCAGGCCGTCACCATCATCTACCAGGTGCCCGGCGTCTATCTCACCACGCGCGGCAAGGCGATCGAGAGCGGCGCCGAGGGCGACTCCGTCAGCGTGATCAATCTGCAGTCCAAGCGCACGCTCACCGGTGTCGTCACCGGCCGCGGCCAGGTGACGATCCAGGGTGCGAGCCAGTCCGCGCCGATGGCTCCGGCGGTCGAGCAGACCTCTTCGCTCAAGCGTGACGAGCCGCCCGCCCCGGCGGCTGCGGCCGCCGCCCTCGCCCGCAGCCTGGTCGAGGCGCCGGCGTCGCCGGCCCAGATCGCCCAAGCCCAGATCAGCCAAGCCCAGATTCCGCAAGTCCGCCTCTCGCAGGCTCCAGCCAAGTCAGAGTAAGTCATGTCCCCGTTCAGTTCGGCTTTCCGCCTTCGTCGCATCGCGATCTCTGCCCTGCTGCTGGCCTCGTGCGCGCTGGGCGGCTGCTCCTCGATCGACCGCCTGTCGCAGATCGGCGAGCAGCCGAAGCTGTCGGCGATCGACAATCCGACGACGCAGCCCGGCTACAAGCCGGTGCAGATGCCGATGCCGAAGCCTGAGGTCGCCTCCTACAATCCGAACTCGCTGTGGCGCAACGGCAGCCGCGCCTTCTTCAAGGACCAGCGCGCCCGCCAGGTCGGCGACCTCCTGACCGTGACCGTGAACATCACCGACAAGGCCAACCTCTCCAACGAGACCCAGCGCAGCCGCACCAATTCGGAAGACTCAGGCATCACCGACTTCATCGGCGCCAAGACGCTCGGCGCCCAGGCGCAGAAGGTGCTGCCTGGCCGCATCCTCACCGCCGACTCCACCGCGTCCAGCGACGGCAAGGGCTCGGTCAACCGCCAGGAAGCGTTGCAGACCAACGTCGCCGCCGTGGTCACGCAAGTCCTGCCGAACGGCAACCTCGTGGTCGAAGGCAAGCAGGAGATCCGCGTCAACTTCGAGATCCGCGAGCTCGTGGTCGCCGGCATCGTCCGTCCCGAAGACATCCAGAGCGACAACACCATCGATTCCACCAAGATCGCCCAGGCCCGCATCGCCTATGGCGGCCGCGGTCAGATCATGGACGTGCAGCAGCCGCGCTACGGCCAGCAGGTCATGGACGTGCTGCTGCCCTTCTAGTCCTCTTCAAGAGCTCCCACATCGTGTTCGCGAACTTAAGGCGCGAACGACGATGTACGACGCGGCCTCCGGTAGCTCCCCTGCCGGAGGCCGCATGTATTTGGCGAAGACGCAAGTAGGGCTGCGAGCTGCGGCGCAGGTCCGCGCAAGTGTACCGGCGACGGTCCCCAACTTCCGTCATTGCGAGCGAAAGCGAAGCGATCCAGATCTGTAGCCGCGGAACGATTCTGGATTGCCGCTCCCCGCAATGAGCGCACGCCAGCCGTGGGGAGCCAGCGAGGATGTGCGCGGATGGAGAAGTCGTGTGGTCCGGACGCCGGGGTTCTGGCGTCAAGGCTTGCGGTGATGACGGCGCCGAGAGCTCACGTAAACTCCGCCTCCACCACGCCCAGGCCCTCCAGTTCCATCCGCACCTTGTCGCCGGCCTTCAGCCACAGCGTCTTGACCAGGCTGCCGGTGAGCACGAGCTGTCCCGCGTGAAGACCCTTGCCTTCGGCGGCGAGATGGTTGGCGAGCCAGGCGAGCGCGTTGTGGGGATGGCCGAGCACGTCGGCGCCGGTGCCGTGGCTGACCTCCTCGCCGTTGAGGATGGCGCGGCCCTTGACCGCCTTCAGGTCCGGCACCGACGAGCGCGGAACCCGGGGTCCCAGCACACAGCCGGCGGCGAAGAAATCGTCGGCGATCAGCGTCGGGGCGCCCATCGTCTCCCACTTCACGTAGCGGTCGTCGACGATCTCGATCGCGGGATGATAGGCCTCGACCGCCTCGCCGACCCATTCGGCCGTGAACGGCGCCTCGCCCGCGGCGAGGTCGCGCTTCAGGCGCACCGCGATCTCGCATTCGACACCGACCCGAACATATTTGGAGGCGGCAAGCTTGGCGCCACTGTCGTGCACGCCCTTCTGGAACACGCCGCCGGCGCAGGGATGCGGGATGCCGATATAGTCCTGCATCACCTGGCTGGTGCAGCCGATCTTGTAGCCGACGAGCGGCCCGGCATGCGGCAGCAGCAGATCGTGCAGCGCGCGCTGGACCTGATAGCCCTCCGCTTCATCCGCGGGCGGGCGTTCCAGCACCGCGAGCGGCGCATGGTTGCGGCGCGCCAGCGCGATCGCCTTTGCGGCTTCGAGATTCTTGTCCATCGGCGCCGCCTCCCACGCTACGCAGTCGCGGGCCGTACTTCAGCATCCCCGCTCCGGCCTGACAAGCGCGCCCGGCGGGGTGATTACGGTGCCTCGCCCGCGTTTAAGGAAATATTGAGTTGGAGGAGGCTTTATGGAGGCACGCGCCTCTCAGGACCTGTAAGCGGCGCGAGAGGCCTGATTGCAGCGATACTTGATGCAGCTCGGTCAGCGCTTCAACTCCCGAGTCGATCCCGTTGATGCGACTCGCAAAATCTCCCGCACCTGAAGTGAAGGCTGTTTCTCATCTGAACTCACGTGAGCTCGGAGGAATCGAGTCTAGCCCGTTGATCGCGATTCACTTTTCGCGATTGCGCTCGCGCGCCGAGGCACGCGAGCGCAAGCGACAGGCAAAATGCTGATCACGACGCGAAATGGCGCCTTGCGTCCAAAAACAAAGAGCCGCATCGCTGCGGCTCGGACTCTATTCGTCGCGATAGACCTTCTCGCGTTTCTCGTGGCGCTCCTGCGCCTCCACCGAGAGCGTCGCGATGGGCCGGGCCTCGAGCCGTTTCAACGAGATCGGCTCGCCGGTGTCCTCGCAATAGCCGTAGGTGTTGTCCTCGATGCGCTGGAGCGCGGCGTCGATCTTGGCGATCAACTTGCGCTGGCGGTCGCGGGCGCGGAGTTCGATGGCGCGGTCGGTTTCGGACGATGCCCGATCGGCGAGATCGGGATGGTTCACGTTCTCCTCCTGCAGGGCTTGCAGGGTGAGCTTGGACTCTTTGAGGATCTCATCCTTCCAGGCGAGGAGCTTCAAACGGAAGTACTCCTTCTGCCGATCGTTCATGAAAGGCTCTTTTTCGGTCGGTCGGTAGTTTTTCAACTTTTCCAAGGGCGGCCTATCTGTCTAAGCAACGACTCGCAACGGAAACGGGGTCCGTTGAGCGGGGCGTTATATAGCGGCCTCCTGTGACAGACAATGTTTCCCTCACCGCCCGATCGGCGCCCCCAAGCCCTTGCACAGGAAGGTTTATCCTGGAGGGACCGGGGGCGGCCGAAGGCCTAGTAGCCGACCGTGAAACGCTGCCTCTGATGGGCCGGGCGCTCGATCTCGTTGGCGAGCGCAATGGCGTAGTCAGCGAAGCTGATCCAGCTCTTGCCGTTCGCATCTGCGAGAAGCTGATCGGTGCCGAGCCGGAACTTGCCGGTGCGTTCCCCCACGTCGAACAGGGCCGACGGCGAAATGAAGGTCCAATTCAGCTCCTTTTCCTGCCGCAACAGGTCGAGGAAGGCCGAGCCTGCTTCCGCTTCCGCCTTGTACTGGGCCGGAAAATTGGGCGTCGCGACCAGCTTCACGCCCGGCGCGACTTCGAGGCTGCCGGCGCCGCCGACGACGAGGTAACGACCAACCTTGGCGTCCTTCGCCGCACCGATCAGCTTGAGCGCGTCGCTGGCCAGGAAGTGCACGGAACTCACGGCGACGTCGTGCCCGGCCCACAGCTTGGCAAGGCCCGCTTGGTCGAGCACGTCGCCCTTGGTCGGCGTGACGTTGGGCAGGGCTGCGATCTTCTCGGGGTTCCGGGCGATCGCTGTGACCGCGTAGCCGCGGCGGGACAATTCCTTGGTGATCTCCGATCCGGCCCGGCCCGAGGCGCCGGCAACTGCGATTTTCATGGGAGGCTCCTTTGCTACTATGGTAACTAATAGATACTAGATAGCGAAAAGAATGCTGGTGTTAAGAGAGCACTTTGTGCTTACCTGATTACGCGAGGGTAACCGCGGTGCGCACCGCAATCGACGAAATTGGATCCCGAGGCACGACGATGAAACCCGATGTCTATGCAGCGAACTGCCCAACCCGCCAGATCCTCGATCGCGTCGGCGACAAATGGGCCGTGCTGATCCTCCTGCTGCTGCGCGAGGAGCCGATGCGCTTCAATCAGTTGCGCCGCACGATCGAAGGCATTTCGCAGAAGATGCTGAGCCAGGTTCTCAAATCGCTCGAGCGCGACGGCCTGCTCAGGCGCCATGCCATCGCGACCGTGCCTGTCACCGTGGAGTATTCGATCACGCAGCTCGGACTGACGCTCGCCGGCGCGGTCGACCCCCTGCGCGATTGGGCCGAGCAGAATCTGAAAGACGTTCTCGCCGCCCAGCGCCGCTACGACGCGCAGCAGAAGGAGGAAGCGGCTTAAGCCTGCCCGGCCTTGGCCAGCTCGACCTCGACGCGCAGCTCGATCTCGGACAGCAGGGAATCGAGACCGGGATCGCCCGAGGACGATTTGAGGTTCGCCGCCGCATCCCGCAAGCGCATCACGGTCGAGGCGTCGAGATTGCCTGACAACAGCCCCATCTTGAGATCGTCGAGCACGTCGAGCGCAGTCCTGCCGCGGGCGACCGAGCGCTTGCGACGCTCGACCGGATCCTCCTCGACACCTTGCAGGGCCAACAGCCCGTCGATGTTGGCGGCGGCCTTTGGTGCGGCAGCGCTCCGCGTCTCCTGTGCCGACGAGGCGTCGGGCAGCACGAAGGTGCCGGAGCCGGTCCGCCTGGCCTGGCTGGTCGGCGTTCCAAGCGTGGTGCCGTTCGGTCCGTAGATGCGCATCGGAAGGAATCCGGGTGATCGATGCCTCACCTTCGCCGTCTTATGGTTAACGGGACGTAAACAGCCCGGCAAAATCTGCCGACGGGCGGCAGTTTCGCTCCTCAGGGCGAACGACCGCTGACGCCGGTCTAAACAGATTTATTCAACCTATTCAGCCACCTACCTCCCCGCCGCCGGTTGGCACAGCACTCGCAAGGACAGCGCCGGACCAGCTCGTCATGGGAGTGTCGTGCGGTCTTTCCGATTTGAGGAGCCTTTTCAGAAGAGGCTTGGGGAGCAGAGGATGCCAAGCGTTCGTTGGGTGAGGATTGTCGGGGTGGCCTGCGCGGCGCTGGCGGCGCTGGCGCTGTCGGTCGCGCCGGCGGCTGCGACCTCGCGCATCAAGGACCTCGCCAACATCGAAGGCGTGCGGCAGAACCAGCTCATCGGCTATGGCCTCGTCGTCGGCCTCAACGGCACCGGCGACACCCTCAACAACATCCCCTTCACCAAGCAGTCGCTGCAGGCGATGCTCGAGCGCATGGGCGTCAACATCCGCGGCGCCACCATCCGCACCGGCAACGTCGCCGCCGTGATGGTCACCGGCAATCTGCCGGCCTTCGCCACCCAGGGCACGCGCATGGACGTCACCGTGTCCGCGCTCGGCGATGCCAAGAACCTCCAGGGCGGCACCCTGCTCGTCACCCCCCTGTTGGGCGCCGACGGCAACGTCTATGCGGTGGCGCAGGGCTCGCTCGCGATCTCCGGCTTCCAGGCCGAGGGCGAGGCGGCCAAGATCGTGCGAGGCGTCCCGACCGTGGGACGCATCGCCAACGGCGCCATTATCGAGCGCGAGATCGAGTTTGCGCTCAACCGGCTGCCGAACGTGCGCCTGGCGCTGCGCAATGCCGACTTCACAACGGCCAAGCGGATCGCGGCTGCGGTCAACGACTATCTCGGCGTCAAGACCGCCGAGCCGATCGATCCCTCCACGGTGCAGCTTTCGATCCCGCCGGAGTTCAAGGGCAACGTCGTCGCCTTTCTCACCGAGATCGAGCAGCTCCAGGTCGATCCCGATCTCGCCGCCAAGATCATCATCGACGAGCGCAGCGGCATCATCGTGATGGGCCGCGACGTCCGTGTCGCCACCGTCGCGGTGGCGCAGGGCAACCTCACGGTCACCATCTCCGAGAGCCCGCAGGTCAGCCAGCCCAACCCGCTGTCGCGTGGCCGCACAGTGGTCGCGCCGCGCAGCAGCGTCACAGTCACCGAGGACGGCAAGAAGCTCGCCGTCGTCAAGGACGGCGTCTCGCTGCAGCAGCTCGTCGACGGCCTCAACGGCCTCGGCATCGGTCCGCGCGACATGATCAGCATTCTCCAGGCGATCAAGGCCGCCGGCGCGATCGAAGCCGACATCGAGGTGATGTGATGCAAACGAACGCGATCAACACGCCGCGCCTCGCCACCTCCTCGGCCTTCTCGGTGGAAAGCCGCAACGGACGGCCGGACTTCGAGCTGGCGAGCGCCCTGCAAAAGGTCTCGCCGAAGCAGCAGGCCAGGGCGCAGAAGACCGCTACCGACTTCGAGGCGATGTTCCTCAACAGCATGTTCTCGCAGATGACCTCGGGCCTGAAGGGCGAAGGCCCGTTCGGGGACACGCCCGGCACCGGCGTGTGGCGCTCGATGCTGACCGAGCAATATTCCAAGAACTTCGCCAATGCCGGCGGTGTCGGCGTCGCCACCGAAGTCTACCGCACCCTCATCCTGCAGCAGGCGAAAACGATCCGCACGGCATAAGGTCCAACGAGATGAACCAGTTCAACGCCTCACGTCAGCCGATGCAAGCCCATCGTCCGAACACAGCGCCCGGCGGAGCCGAGGCACGCAAGCTCGCCGAAGACCTCATGGATGCGATGAACGCCCTGCTCGGTCTGATCGAGCGCGAGACCGAGCTCGTTCGCGCCGGCAAGGTCCGCGACGCAATGATGCTCGAGAGCAAGAAGCAAGAGCTGTCGCGAAACTATGTCGGCGCCGTCGGCCAGTTGAAGGCGAACCAGCCGCAGCTCGCGAAGTCCGCGCCGGAGCTGCTCTCGACGCTGCATCGCCACCACGACGCGTTCCGCGCGATGCTCCAGGTCAATCTCACCGTGCTCGCGACCGCGCACGCCGTCTCCGAAAGCGTCGTGCGCGGCGTCAACGCCGAGATCCAGAAGCGCAACGTGCCGAACACCTATACGGCCGCCGGGCGCCGCGCAGCTCCAGGCCCGCGCCACATCACCCCGCTCGCGGTCAGCCGCTCGCTCTGAGCCCACACAAAACAAGGGACGATTTTACGAAAAACCGCGCGACGGGATTGTCGCGCGGTTAGCTGCGTTTCCTTACCGGGTCTTCAGTCCTGGTGTTCCATGGTTGCGTTATTAGAGGGGTTGGGATTTGACTCACGTGAGGCAACCAGGAGGCTGCCATGAGTACAGATTTCAGCATTCGGCCGGTGGGGATCCCGGCTCCCGTGCAGATCGTAGCGACGTCGAACTCGGCGGCGAACGAGGCTGTGCAGACTGATCTTCCGGTGAGGCAGACGGTCGCCGCGAGCGATACGAGCGCGCCGGTGCGCAATGATTTGCCGAACCGCGAGAACGTCTCGCGCCAGGTCGTGTTCGACCAGGCGGCCGCATCCTTCGTCTTCCAGGTCGTCAACGAGAGGACCGACGCGGTGGTCAACCAGTTTCCCGACGAGGCGATGCTGCGCCGGCGGGCCTATTTCCATGCATTGGATATGAAGGCCGAGCCCTCGCGTCCGCTCAGCACGGACGTCAGCGCCTGACGATCACCATCGAGGAATCGGTGACGGAGTTCTTGCTCTGCGCGGACCGGCACCGGTTCGCGCAGAAGTCGTATTGCCGGAACAAAACGACAAGCCGTGATCAGAACATGCCCGTCACGGCCGTCCGGACAGACCAGCAGCGATGTTGCGGTTGATTTCGATCAGCGGACGGAAGTGATCGAACTGCGGGCTCATCTGGAGCGCGGCGGTCTGGCTCAGCACGAACACGCTGATGTTGGCGATCTTCTGCCGCACGTCGATCGGCTGCGGATTGTTATCGCGCATCGCCTCGCTCAAGAAGATGGTCCAGAGCTTGCGATTGAACATCAGGGCCTGCATGGTCTGCTCGCTGAGCGGATCGGCGTTGTTCACGGCGTCCTGGAGCTTGTTCGCGGCCTTCAGCAGAGTCTGCGCCTCGATGTCGCGAGGAGATGCGGTGGTGGTTGCAACACGCGCATAAGCCGAGGCAGCGGAATTCGACATCAATCACACCCTGGAGGTTACCTAGCGCGTTGTAAGCGCTTAAGGATTTCTTTCCCAACCCTAGGCAGCACCGCTTAAGATTTGCTTACGTGTGTGCTTGGAAGCACTCCGGATAAGTACGGGTCGCGGAGCTCTTCGTCGGCACAACGCTAGATCCACGCACACACGATGTAAACTCGCTTCGCGTGATGCGTGCTGATCTCAGCTAACCTTGTCTTAGCGATCTCCTTCAAAAGAACGGCGGAGCGTTAGCCCCGCCGCGAATCTCGAATGGTGAGCTTCGCTCCCGAATTATCGGAGCAGCTGCAGCACGCTCTGCTGCGACTGGTTCGCCAGCGACAGCGCGGACACCGCGATCGACTGGCGGGTCGATAGCGCCTGGCTGTTCGCCGCTTCCTCGTTGGTGTCGGCGAGCGTCAGATTGGACGAGCCGGTCTGCAGCACGTTGATCAGGTTCTTGGAGAAGTCCTGACGCACCTGCACGATCGAGAGGTTCGAACCGAGCGTGGAGCCTTGGGAGCGCAGCGTGCTCGAGGCCGCGTTCAGGCTCGCCAGCACCCTGTTGGTGGCGCCGTTGTCGATGAAGTCGACGCCGTTGACGAGATTGCTGAGACCGAGACCGGCGGCGTTGAACACCACGCCGTTGATGCCGAGCGTCGAGCTTCCGGTCTCGTTGAAGACGAGCTTCAGCGTGTCGCCGTTGAGCAGGTTGACGCCGTTGAAGGAGGAGTCCTGCGACGTCGTGTCGATCTGGGCCAGGATGTTGTTGAACTGGTTGACCAGGTTCGAGCGCGCCGTCTGCGCGACCGGATCCTGCACCGGCGGCTGGGCGGTGGTGAAGGCCAGGACACCCGTGATCGTGCCGCCGACCGCGCCGCCGGCGAGCGTCGAGCCGAGCGTCGAGGAGGCGTATTCGTTGACGGTCGTCACCGTGAGCACGCCGTTGGCATCGATCGTCGCGGTCAGGTGATTGGCCTGAAGCTGTGCGTTGAGCTGGTCCAGCGTCTTGACGGTGCCGTTCGTGCCGTCGCCGAAGGTGACGTTGACCGGGGTGCCCCCGTTGAAGGAGGTGAAGGTCAGCGTCTTGCCGCTGACACCACCGATACCGGAGGTGCGCGCCGCGGTGAAGGCGGTCGCCGTTCCCGTGTTGCCGCTGAGGCCGAACGCGCTCAGTGCGTTGCCGGTGCCGGTGATCGACAGGTCGGCATTGATGCCGGTGGAGAGCGCAAGCTGGCCGCTGCTGTTGACCGACGAGGGGATCTGGCCCGCGGTGGTCGACAACGTCGCCGCGCCGTTGAAGATGCTGGCGGTCTTGACGCCGGTGGCGAGGTCGATCGAGTTGAGCAGGTCGGTCAGCGTCGCGCTCTGGATATAGACCGTCGAGTTGCCGTTGCCGTCGGTGACGACGTTGCCGCTGACGCCAAAGCCGGTGGCCACGCTCGCCGCGGATTGCGGCGTCTGAGCGTTCTTGAAGGTGATGGTCTTGCCGCCGATGTTCAGGGTCGAGCCGTCCTGAACGAGAGTGCCCAGCGAGCCGGCGGTGGTCGATCGCGCCGCGGTCACGCTCGCATTGCCTGCGCCGGTCGCGGCGGTCAGACCGAGCTTGTTGAGGAAATCGGCCTTGCCCGTCACGCTCAGATCCGCGCCGGTCGAGCTCTTCAGCGTGACCTGGCCGCCGCCCGAGATGGACGATGCCACCTGAAGTGTGCCGACGGGTCCTGCCGAGCCGCTGACCGCGATAGTCGCCGCGCTCGCGCTGATCGTGGCGGTTTTGACGCCGCTGGCGAGATCGATCGCGGTGAGGACGTCGTTGATGGTCGCCAACGGCGCAGCCGCCGTTCCCTCATAGACGATCGAATTGCCGTTGCCGTCGGTGGCGATGTGCCCGCTGGCGTCGAGGCCCCAGCCGGTGGGCTGCGTGGCCGGAGCGGCGCCGGTGCGGAAGGTGATGGTCTTGCCGTTCACGGTCAGCGTGTCACCGTCGGCGGGCGCGGCTGCGAACGTGGTGGAGGCGGTGGTGCCAACCAACGTCGCGGTGCCGGACAGCGCGGTGGTGCCGTCGGTGGCAAGCGCTGCCGTGCCGGTAAACGTGCCGGCGCTCGAACCGAGCGATGCGCCCAGCGCCGCAGTCCCGGTGACTGGGGTCGTGCCACCGGCTGCACCGGTATAGAGCACGTTGCTCTTGGCGGTCGCGCTGGCATAGGAGGTCGTGCCGCGAAGGTCGGCGGGCGTTGCGCCGGGAATCGTGGTGGAGACGTTCGACTTGGTGGAATAGCCGACCGTGGTCTGGAGCGCCTGGTTGGCGATCGATTTCGCGCTGTCGATCAGCTTCTGCAGCGAGGTGATGCCGGTGTTGGCGGCCTGGAGCACCTGCACACCGTTGTTGATGCCGTCGAGCAGGTTGCTGATGTCGCTCGCCCGGTTGTCCAATCCCTGCGCGGTGAAGAAGTTGGTGGGATTGTCGAGGGCCGTGTTGACCTTCTTGCCGGTCGACAGCCGTTCCTGCGTCGTGGCCAGCAAGTCGGCCGTCGACTGCAGCGACAACAGGTTCTGGCGAACGGACGCCGAGAGAACGATGTTGGACATTGGCGAGTCTTCCTCTTGAACCGGATACGAATCGGCCGCGCGGTCTCGAAAGCGGGCTTTTGTCCAGTCTTAAGGGGTGTCCTTTAAAGTATGGTTAACGCCGGTTTAAACGATAAGGTTAATGGCTGGTGAAGCCCTCCCCCCGTCTTCGAACGCAAGAAAGAGCGGCGGGACAAAGGGTCCCGCCGCTCTTTTTTATTGTGTGATTTCAGTTACTTGTTAGCGGAGCAGCTGCAGCACGCTCTGCTGCGACTGGTTGGCCAGCGACAGCGCGGAGACCGCGATCGACTGTCGGGTCGACAGCGCCTGGCTGTTGGCCGCCTCGACGTTGGTGTCGGCCAGGGTCAGGTTGGACGAACCGGTCTGCAGCACGTTGATCAGGTTCTTGTTGAAGTCCTGACGGATCTGCACCACCGAGAGGTTCGAGCCGAGGCTCGAGGCCTGCGAGCGCAGCGTGCTCGAGGCGGCGTTGAGGTTGGTCAGCACCCGGTTGGCGGCGGCGTTGTCGATGAAGTCGACGCCGATCGTCAGCGCAGCGAGGCCGAGACCCTTCGAATTATAGGTCACGCCCGTGATGTTCAGGCTCGACTTGGCGGTCTCGTCGAACACCAGCTTGAGCTGATCGCCGTTGAGCAGGTTGACGCCGTTGAACGAGGAGTCCTGCGCGGTGGTGTCGATCTGGTTCAGGATGTTGTTGAACTGAGACACCAGATTGGCACGCGCCGTCTGGGCAACGCCATCCTGGACGGGGGTGGAGGCCGTCGAGAAGGTCAGCGCCGAAGTGAGCGTGCCGCCGATCGCGCCGCCGGCCACCGTCGAGCCGAGCGTCGAGGACGCGTAGTCGTTCGAGGCCGTGATCGTCAGCAGGCCGTTGGCATCGATCGTCGCGGCGAGGTTGTTGGCCTGCAGCTTGGTGTTGAGCTGATCGAGCGTCTTGATCGTACCGTTGGTACCGTCGCCGAAGGTGACGTTGACCGCCGTGCCGCCGTTGAAGGAGGTGAAGGTCAAGGTCTTGCCGCTGATACCGCCGACGCCAGAGGTGCGGGCCGCGGTGAACGCGGTCGCCGTCCCGGTGTTGCCGGCGAGGCCTAACACGTTCAACGCGTTGCCGCTGCCGGTGATTGACAGATCGGCATTGATGCCGGTCGAGAGCTTGAGCTGACCGGACGTATTGATCGTGGAGTTCGATTGACCGGTTGCGGTCGCAAGCGTCGCGGTGCCGTTGGCGCCGATCGTCGCGGTCTGCACGCCGGTGGCAAGGTCGATCGCCTTCAGGACGTCGTTGACCGTGCCGCCCTGCAGATAGACCGTCGAGTTGCCGTTGCCGTCGGTGAGGACGTTGCCGGTGGCGCCAAATCCTGTCGGAACGCTGGGAGCACCGGTCGAACCCGGGATCGGCGCGTTCTTGAAGGTGATGACGTGACCGTTGACGTTCAGTGTCGAACCGTCGGTGATCGTCGCACCGAGCGAGGCCGAGGTCGTGGTCCGGTTGACAGACACTGTGGCGTTGCCGCCGCCGACCGATGCGCTCAGGCCGAGAGACTTGAGCAGGTCGGCTCTGCCGGTGACGCTGAGATCCGCACCCGTCGAGCTTCTCAGCGTGACGGCACCGCCGCCGACGCTCGAAGCGGTCTGGTTGTTGCTCGTGGCAATCGTCGCAGCACCGGCACTGATGGCGACCGTCTTGACGCCGCTGGCGAGATCGACCGCGGTCAACAGGTCGTTGATGGTCGCAGTCGGGGTGCCGGCCGTGCCGAGATAGACCGTGGTGTTACCGTTGCCGTCGGTGACGAGATTGCCGCTGACGCCCGAACCGGCCGGAACGCCCGCCGACGTCGGCGCAGCGCCGCTGCGGAAGGTGATGGTCTTGCCGTTCACGGTCAGCGTGTCGCCGTCGGCGGGCTGAGCGTTGCTGGCGAGGCCGGTGGCGGTCGTGCCGTTGGTGGCGATCAGGGTGATGGTGCCGGTCAGGGCCGTGGTGCCGTCGCCGGCCGTTCCCGCAGTGCCCGTGAAGGCGCCGATGGTGGCGCCGAGCGTCGTGGTGCCGTTCGCCGCCGTGGTGCCGCCGGCCGTGCCGTTATACAGCACGTTGCTGCTCGCCGTCGCGCTGGCGAAGCTCGTCGTGCCGCGCAGGTCGGCCGCCGTCGCACCGGCGATGGTGGTGGAGACGTTGGACTTGGTGGAGTAGCCGACCGTGGTCTGCAGCGCCTGGTTGGCGATCGACTTGGCGCTGTCGATCAGCTTCTGCAGCGAGGTCAGGCCGGTGTTGGCGGCCTGCAGCACCTGCACGCCGTTGGCGATGCCGTCGAGCAAATTGTTGATGTCGCTGGCCCGGTTGTCGAGCGACTGGGCCGTGAAGAAGTTGGTGGGATTGTCCAGGGCCGAATTGACGCTCTTGCCGGTCGACAGACGGTTCTGTGTGGTGGCGAGAAGATCGGCGGTGGACTGGAGAGAGAGCAGGTTCTGGCGAACCGATGCGGAGAGAACAATACCTGACATGACTCTTACCCTTCTGGCTTACGCGTCTTCGTTCGATCGCTTCGGATCGAGTGACGGGGCCAGCGTGCCGCGACATGGCTAACAAAAAATGAAGCGAGCGCTGCGCGCCTAAGCACCGGTTCACCATAAGCGCGTGGAACGCGCCGGCCCGGATGACAATCCAGCTGAAATCATTGGATATTTCTGGCGCTTACGCTCCATTAACCATAACCGCTGGTTACTTTTGGAACGCCGCCTGCTCGCTCGAGCGGTGAGCAAAAGAAAAACGGCGGGGCCGAAGCCCCGCCGCCAGATCTTGCTTGCGATGTCGTCCGCTTGTTAGCGGAGCAGCTGCAGCACGCTCTGCTGCGACTGGTTGGCCAGCGACAGCGCGGAGACCGCGATGGACTGACGGGTCGACAGCGCCTGGCTGTTGGCCGCCTCGACGTTGGTGTCGGCCAGCGTCAGGTTGGCCGAACCGGTCTGCAGCACGTTGATCAGGTTCTTGTTGAAGTCCTGACGAACCTGCACGATCGTCAGGTTCGAACCGAGGGCCGAGGCTTCCGAGCGCAGCGTGCTCGACGCGGCGTTCAGGTTGGTCAGCACCTTGTTGGTGGCAGCGTTGTCGATG